>JADJRV010000006.1 GCA_016712045.1 Chloracidobacterium sp.
TCTCAAACGTAACAATTAACGGGCGTAACTTCTGTGTTTATGGAAGTGAGGCTTATCACCTCGATATGATCGTTTCTCCATATGTGATCGCAGACCAAGAACATCTGATCTTCCGCGACGGCGTCGTCCCCGGCGAGAACGATCATCAAGCTCGATTTCACTTCGCCGATACTGACCAGCGGGTCGGCGATCACGCGGTATGTCGATAAAGAAGACGGCGCCGAATACATCTATTCGCTCTTCGTCCCGTCCGACGCCAGCACCGCGTTCCCCGTCTTTGACCAGCCCGATCTGAAGGCGAGGTTTACGGTACAGATTTCTACCCCACGAGGATTGGTCTGTTGTTTCAAATATTTGCTGTTTCTCCAGATGAATGGGTCGAACATTGGGCGGGAAGATAAAGAGGCACCTAGTGAACCAAACAAAGTTACGCTGGTAAATTGGTGGACAATCGACTGGTCGTTTCAAGAGACCAAACCCATCAGCACCTACTCTTCGCATTCGCGGCCGGGCCGTTTAGGCGTTCGGACAAAGGCGGAAACCGGAGCGGTAGCGAGGCGCCCGCGCGTACCATCCAACGAAGCACCCTCCTGGTCGGGTTTCCGCCTCGATGACGCCCTGTCATCGCATTTACGTTCGAAGTCTCAGGCTAAGAAATTTGAACCACATTCAAAGAGGTCTTTCGGCTTAATGCGAAGGCATAAAATATCTCGAAACCTATTTCGACTACAAATTCCCTTTCCAAAATACGATCTGGGGCTGATCCCGGAGGTTTCCGTTTGGCGGGATGGAGCACGCGGGAGCGACTTTTTTGCGTGAGGCGTCGATCATTTTTCCGACCGAGCCGACCAAGAGCGACCACATCTTGCGGGCGAATCTGATCTTTCACGAAGTGGCGCACTAGTGGTTTGGCGATATGGTGACGATGCGTTGGTTTGACGACCTGTGGCTAAAGAGGGGTTTGCCGAGTTTATGGCGTATAAGACCTTGAGAGAAAGTGATGCCCGACGCCAACGCGTGGAAGGTCTTTTACGAACGCAACAAACAGGCCGCCTACCTGACCGACTCGACCAAAGGCACGACGCCGATCTACCAAAAAATAGACAACCTCTCCGCCGCAAAATCCGCCTACGGCAACATTATTCTCCGAAAGGCCTTCGTTTCTACGCCAAGCCGAGTTTTATCTTGGTCCGGATTACTTTCAGACGGGTGTGAGGGCCTTCTTAAAGAAATACGAATTTCGCAATGCCGAATGGACGGATTTGATAAATGAGATCCAGAAAATAATGAAGTATGACAACGGCA
This sequence comes from Chloracidobacterium sp., assembly GCA_016712045.1. Lineage (GTDB taxonomy): Bacteria > Acidobacteriota > Blastocatellia > Pyrinomonadales > Pyrinomonadaceae > OLB17. The sequence goes on from JADJRV010000006.1 coordinate 1,306, forward strand.
CTGGTCGGTCCCTTAACTTCTGGGCAAAAAACTGGATTACAAAACGGGGACTCGCAAAAATAAGGGTCGAAATCATAAAAAATAGAGATAGTCGTAATTCAAGATTTACAACACCCGGCTGTAGAGTAAACGCAGAGAATGTACTCGGAGACGATGATTTCTGGGATTCGAGATTTCTCACTCTTATGTGGAAAGGTGACAAGATGGTGAGCTAGTAATTAAACATTTAACGACTGAGCAAGACGAGACCATCATCCAGTCGCTCCTCGGCCGCGTCGGCACGGCGATGAACTACTATCTGCCCGACGCGGGCGGTCCTATGCAGAAGCCCGCGCGTGAGCAAGGGCTTAACACTCAACGTCCGAGTAAAGCCCTTGCTAACGCGCGGGCCTCCGCAACTGACGACCTGCGTGCCCGACTCGAGTCCGTACTGCTCGACAAGCTCCAGCACGCCCCGACCGCCGGACAGCGGATCACGTTTTACCGGGCGTTTGTCACAACTGCATCAACCGCAAAGGGACGCGAGGTATTGAAAGAAATGTTGAGTCAAGGTTCGTCGGGCAGTCAGCGTCCTGCGGCCGCTGTGTCGGCTGGCAGCCGACACTCCGACGTGCCGCTCCGCACCAAGGACAGATTTGACATCGTCACACGCCTCATTATCCTCGGCGACCCTGAGGTGCCAAAGCTACTCGCCCAACTCGAAAAGACCGAAACAGGCGATGACGCCAAGCGTTACGCTTATGCCGCACGAGCCGGCATCGCAACCGCCGAAAATAAGGCAAAATACTGGAGCGATTTTACCGCAAACAAAGACATCAGCGAGAGCTGGATCGAGGCGGCGTTTGGCCCGTTCAACTCAGTCCTCCACAGCGACCTGACCTTGCCATATCTTGAGCGTGCCCTCGCCGAGCTGCCAAACCACAAACGCACCCGCAAGATATTTTTTGTCAACGGCTGGCTCGGAGCATTTATAGGTGGCCAAAAGAGCGAAGCCGCCCTCGCCATCGTCAACAAATTTCTCGCCGACACCCCCAACCTCGACCGCGACCTGCGGCTAAAGATCCTAGAAAACGTCGATCTGATCGAACGGGCCGTAAAGATAAGAAAGAAGTTTAGCCACGAATAACACGAATGGCACGAATTTTTTTGGTGCCTAAAATTGGATCATTTCTTTCGGCAGCCTTCGCTTATTGCGAGACCTAAGAAAGCTCCCTAACCATTGTCCTTTCTGATTCGTGCCATTCGTGTAATTCGTGGCGAAAACCTCCTATCTCCAATCTTGACAAAAAAGTAACGATTTGAGAGTATTTACATTACGGTAATGCCCAAAACTATTGTCTAGGACTGGTTTATGAAAATTTCGGCACAAGAGGAATACGGCCTGAGATGCCTGGTACAACTGGCCGGGTTGCGGCCGGGCGACAGCCTGACGCTGCCGCAGATCGCTGAGCTTGAGGGCATCTCGACGGCTAATGCCGGGAAATTGATGTGGCTGCTCAACAAGGCCGGATTTGTCCTATCGACACGCGGCACCAAGGGCGGCTATTTTCTGGCTCGGCCCGCGGGCGAGATACATCTCAACGAGATCATCAAGGTGCTTGGCGAAGAAGCGGTCGCAAAACATTGCGAGAGCTACACCGGCGTGCTCGACAGTTGTGTGCACAAAGGCGACTGCGGCATACGCCCCGTCATCGTCGGCTTGCACGAGATCGTCGAAAATGCCCTGTCGCAGATCACGCTCGCCCAGATCGTCGGCACAGAAAGCTCGGTCGATGCGATGTTTCACAGTATAAAAGGGATCAATCGGGTCATCGAACCTCAGAGAGTTTAAAGAAGGAATTAACCACAGATGAACACAGATAAACACAGATTTTTGACAGAAATTGCGAAAAGCCATCCGATTTCTTATCGGTGTGTATCTGTGTGTATCTGTGGCTAAAAATCTTATGTCGACAGCAGCAGAATTACTCACAAATCGGGAATACAAATACGGCTTTGTCACGGACATCGAGACCGAGACGATCGCCAAGGGCCTCAGTGAAGACACGGTCCGGCTGATATCGTCTAAAAAAAATGAGCCCGAGTGGATGCTCGAGTTTCGGCTCAAGGCATACCGCCATTGGCTAAAGATGGAGCAGCCTGACAACTGGGCAAATTTTGACTATCCAAATATCGATTTTCAAAACATCTCGTACTACTCAGCTCCAAAGGGAAAAGGAGAAAAAGGGGAGCCTGGACGAGGTCGATCCTGAGCTGTTGAAAACATTTGAAAAACTCGGCATCCCGATCACCGAGCAGAAAATGCTTGCAAATGTGGCGGTCGATGCGGTGTTTGATTCGGTTTCGGTCGCAACGACGTACAAGAAAAAACTGCTTGAGGCGGGCGTGATATTTTGCTCTTTTACCGAAGCGGTCGAGCTTTATCCGGACAAGATCCAAAAATACCTCGGGTCGGTCGTACCTGTCGGCGACAACTATTACGCCGCGCTGAACTCGGCAGTTTTCTCGGACGGCTCATTTGTCTTTATCCCAAACGGCGTTCGATGCCCGATGGAGCTTTCGACCTATTTTCGCATCAACACGCAGGAAGCCGGGCAGTTTGAACGCACGCTTATCGTCGCCGAAGAAGGCGGTTATGTCGCCTATAACGAGGGCTGTACGGCGCCGCAGTTTGATACTAATCAACTGCACGCGGCGGTAGTCGAGCTTGTGGCGATGGACGACGCTGAGATCAAATATTCGACCGTGCAAAACTGGTACGCTGGCGACGAGACCGGCAAAGGCGGTATTTATAACTTTGTTACCAAACGCGGTGCTTGCCGCGGGACAAACTCAAAAATTTCGTGGACACAGGTCGAGACAGGTTCCGCGATCACTTGGAAATACCCGAGCGTCATCTTGCAGGGTGACAATTCGATCGGCGAATTTTACTCGGTCGCTCTGACAAACAACGCGCAGATCGCCGACACCGGCACCAAGATGATCCATCTCGGTAAAAACACAAAATCGACGATCATCTCAAAGGGCATTTCGGCCGGAAAGTCGAACAACAGCTATCGCGGGCTTGTAAAAATAATGCCAAAAGCCGAGGGTGCGAGAAATTACACCCAGTGCGATTCGATGCTCATCGGCGGCAGTAGCGAGGCGAACACGTTCCCCTACATCGAGGTGATGAACAACACCGCCCGAGTCGAGCACGAAGCGACAACTTCGAAGATCAGCGAGGATCAGTTGTTTTATTTACAGCAACGCGGCATCTCGCAAGAAGACGCCGTTTCGCTCATCATCAACGGCTTTTGCAAAGAGGTCTTTCGCGAACTCCCGATGGAATACGCCGTCGAGGCGACGAAGCTTTTGGGATTGAAATTAGAAGGAAGTGTCGGATAGGTTTTAGCCACAGAGTTCACAGAGAACACCGAGAAAGATCTTAACTCAGTGATCTCTGTGAACTCCGTGGCAAATTTCTTTAGGTTATGAAAGTAATTCAACCAGAAAACCAGCCAACACCGAAGGGCCACTATTCACCCGGCATCGAGCATCACGGCGTTGTTTATGTGTCCGGCCAGTTGCCGATGTCGCTGGACACGCGTGAGCCTTTTACCGGTTCGATCGAGGAGCAGACGGAGTTGGCTCTCAGAAATGTGGAGCACGTTCTCAAAGCCGCCGGCAGCGACCTGAGCCGCGTTTTACAGATGACGATATATGTTTCGGATATGGAATTGTGGGGACGGGTTAACGAGACCTATGCCCGCGTGTTGGGCGACCACCGGCCGGCGAGGGCGATGATACCGGTCAAGGAATTGCATTTTGGAACGCAGATCGAGATACAAGCTATAGCGGCGGTGAAGGAATGAAGTTAGAAATATTTCAAATTGACGCATTTACAAGTGAGCCGTTTCACGGTAATCCGGCGGCGGTCGTGCCTTTGACCGAGTGGCTGCCGGACGAGACGATGCTCGATATCGCGGCGGAGAATAATCTCGCCGAGACGGCTTTTTTTGTAAAGAACGGCGAAGGATTTGACCTGAGATGGTTTACACCGACGGTCGAAATGGACCTGTGCGGGCACGCCACGCTGGCCTCGGCGTACGTATTGTGGAACCAACTCGGCCACACGGGCGAGACGCTGAATTTTGAAACACGCAGCGGTACGCTCACCGTAACTCGTGAAAACGGCCGGATGGTGATGGATTTTCCGTCGCGGCCCGCCACCCGAAACCGAGATACCGTTTGGCCTCGCTGATGCCCTCGGTGCTAAACAGACCGAGGTGCTAAAGTCACGCGATTTTCTCGCGGTCTATGAGACCGAAGCCGATGTGTTGGCGCTCAAGCCCGACTTTCGGGCGATCATCGACCTCGGCGTTCACGCCGTGATCGTTACTGCACCGGGTGAGAAAAGCGATTTTGTCTCGCGATTCTTCGCTCCGCTCGTCGGCGTTGACGAAGATCCGGTGACGGGTTCGTCGCACTGCACGCTGATCCCATATTGGGCAGAAAGGCTCGGGAAAAACAAGCTTTTTGCCCGCCAGGTATCACCACGCGGCGGCGAGCTGTTTTGCTCGCTCGACGACAAGCGTGTAAAGATCGGCGGCGATGCGGTGTTGTATTTGAAAGGCGAGATCTACGTCGAAGCCGAAAAGAGTTTTGCCGCATAAGCAATGGTCGAGATCCGCATTGCAAAACCGGAAGATTCGGCAGCGATCGCCGAAGTGCTTGGCAAGGCATTTGGGACGTATCGCGAAGATTATACTGACGAGGCCTTTGCGATAGTGACGCCGGCGGCAGATGAAATAACTAGGCGGCTCGAAGACGGGCCACAGTGGGTCGCGACGATCGGCGACAGCGTTGTCGGAACGGTGTCGGTAACAGTCGAAGAGGGTGATCTTTATGTCCGCAGCATGGCTGTTGCACCCGGGGTTCAAGGCCGCGGAGTCGGGCATAAGCTGCTCGACGCTATCGACGAATATGCCGCGGGGACGGAATTTGAGCGTATATTTTTGTATACGACGTATTTCTCAGCCGGTGCAAAAGAGCTTTACGAAAAGCATGGATATGCTTGGGTTCGGGATACCACCGCCGAAGAATGGTACGGCGTGCCGGGCCTTGAAATGGATAAGAAGTTAGAGGGAAAGAAACTAAATGCTATTGGAAGTTAAAGACCTACATGCCGGTATCGACGGCAAAGAAATACTAAAAGGCCTGAATCTACAGGTCAAAAAGGGCGAGGTCCATGCGATCATGGGGCCAAACGGCTCGGGCAAATCGACCTTGTCTAAGGTGCTTGCCGGCCACCCAAGCTACGGCGTCATCTCCGGCGAGGTACTTTACGAAGGCAAAAACCTGCTCGATCTCGAACCGGACGAACGTGCTCGCGAAGGCGTGTTTATGGCGTTTCAGTATCCGGTCGAGGTTCCGGGCGTGTCAAATTCGCAGTTTCTGCGGCTCGCCTACAACCAAAAAGCGATACATCACGGCCTCGAAGAACTCGACCCGCTCGAATTTAACGACTACCTGAAAGAAAAGGCAAAGATCGTCGATATGGACCCGCAATTTTTCAAACGCTCGGTCAACGAGGGTTTTTCTGGCGGCGAAAAAAAGCGTAACGAGATATTGCAGATGGCGGTGCTTGAGCCAAAGCTCGCGATCCTCGACGAGACCGATTCCGGCCTCGACATCGACGCTCTGCGTATCGTCGCCGAGGGCGTCAACAAGCTCCGCTCGCCTGATAACGCGATTATTTTGGTGACGCATTATCAGCGGCTGCTCAATTTTATCGTGCCCGACATGGTCCACGTGCTGGCTAACGGCCGCATCGTCAAAGAGGGCGGCAAAGAGCTGGCGCTCGAGCTCGAAGATAAAGGCTATGACTGGGTCAAGGGGGCCGCGAACGCGAACTAACTGATGACCTCATCGACAGCAACAACGCAGACCGTGTTTGCGGAACAATTTAGAGAATTTATCAAGGGCGAGACCAACGACGCCGTCCGCGCCTTTGCGCGAACAGGCATTCGCGTCGTTCACAGCCTCGGGATTTCCGACGCCTAAGAACGAGGATTGGAAATATACGAATGTCGCTTCGCTTGTTAGTGGTCAGTGGTCAGTGGCCGGTGGTCAGAGTCAGGAACTGGCGGCGGCGGATGTCGGAATTGCAGGACGATTTGCGATCGACCGCAATGGCTTTGCGGCCTTAAATCTTGCATTTGGCGAGATCAAGGTCATTCGCATTGCAAAAGACACTAGCGTTGACGAGCCTTTCGAGCTTAATTTTTCCGCAGCGGAGAACACTGCGATCTTTCCGCACGTACTTGTTATTGCGGAGACAGGCAGCAAGGCGACGATCATTGAGAGTTACGCTTCGTCCACGAAAAGTTTTACCAACGCGGCGGTCCAAGTCATCGTCGAGGACAATGCAAGTGTGACGCATTATCGCGTTCAAAAAGATGGGCCTGAGGCTTTTAATGTCGGTACGACTGAGGTTTCGCTTGGGCGCGACAGTCGATATGATTCGACGAATATTAATCTCGGGGCGGCCATTTCGCGGCATGATATCGACCTAAAATTTACCGCCGAGGGCGGCGAAGCGTGGGTTGACGGGCTGTATATGCTAAATGGCAGCCAGCACAGCGACACGCATAGTGTGATCGACCACACTGTGCCAAATTGCGTTTCGCATCAAACTTATAAGGGCGTGCTCAATGACCACTCGCGCGGCGTCTTTAACGGCAAAGTTTTTGTCCGAGAAAATGCTCACGGCACCGATGCTCAGCAGTCGAATAAGAATCTGCTGCTGTCAAACGATGCCCGCGTCGATACCAAGCCGCAGCTTGAAATATTTAACGACGATGTTAAATGTGCCCACGGAGCGACGGTCGGACAGCTTGAGGAAGAGGAGCTATTTTACCTGCTGACGCGCGGTTTACCCGAAACTCTGGCAAAAAATCTGTTAACCTATGGGTTTGCGGAGGCAATCATCCGAAAGATCGGTATTGAATCGATCAAGTCAGACCTCGACGCAGCGGTGTTAAACCGGCTGAGCGTCAAACTGGAAGTATAAGAATATGAGGATCAGAACACAACTAATTATCGAAGACGAGATCATGCAAAAGATCGACGAGATCGCGGGTGAAAAACATCGCCGAGCTATTGTCGTCGAAACCGCCCTGCGCGAGTACATCGCCCGCGAAGAGCTTAAGCCAAAAGCAAAGGTGGCCGCAACGCTAAAGACGCCGGCAAAAAAGCATTAACATGGCCGCAGCAAAACCCGTGAGTACTTGGGACGTTGAAAAGGTCCGACGCGATTTTCCGGTGCTGTCTCAGACGGTGAATGGAAAGCCGCTGGTCTATCTCGACAACGGAGCTTCGTCACAGGTGCCGCAGTCGGTGATCGACCGCACGTCAAAATATCTGGCCGAGGAACACTCTAACATTCATCGCGGCGTGCATTACCTTTCACAGCACGCGACGACCGCATACGAAGCCGCCCGCGAAAAGGTCAAGCGATTTATCAACGCACCTGATGTCAAAGAGTGTATCTTTGTTCGCGGGACGACCGAGGGCATCAATCTGGTCGCGCATTCGTACGGGCGAAAATTTATCAATGAGGACGATGAGATACTGGTGAGCCAGATGGAGCACCACTCGAACATCATCCCGTGGCAGATGATCGCTGAGGAACGCGGAGCCAAACTCATCATGATCCCGATGAATGATCGTGGCGAGCTGATCATCGACGAATACGAAAATCTGCTCAGTGAACGCACCAAAATGGTCGCGGTCACGCACGTTTCAAACAGTCTTGGGACCGTCAATCCTGTAAAAGAAATGATCGCGACGGCCCATAAATACGGCGTTCCGGTCTGTGTTGACGCGGCCCAGAGCGTGCCGCATTTCCCGGTCGATGTGCAGGATCTCGATGCGGATTTCTTTGTCTTTTCGGGACACAAAATGTTTGGCCCGACGGGCAGCGGCGTTGTTTACGGCAAGCGAAAATGGCTCGACGAGATGCCGCCGTATCAAACCGGCGGAGGTATGATCCGCACCGTGTCGTTTGAAAAGACGACGTTTGCGCCGATCCCGGACAAATTCGAAGCCGGCACTCCGGCCATCGCCGCCGGCATTGGCCTGGGAGCAGCGATAGACTACATAAACGCCATCGATTTCGAAGCCGCCGCCGCTTACGAGCACGAGCTACTCGAATACGCGACCGAGCGTTTATCGGACATCCCTGAGGTCAAGATCATCGGCACCGCCGCAGAAAAAGCCTCAGTGCTGTCGTTTACAATCGAAGGCATCCACCCGCACGACATCGGCACGATCCTCGACCAACAAGGCATCGCCGTCCGCGCCGGCCATCACTGTGCCCAGCCCGTGATGGAGTTTTTTGACGTACCTGCAACCGCGAGGGCTAGTTTTGCGTTTTACAATACACGCGAAGAGGTCGATAAACTCGCCGACGCCGTTCAGAAAGTTATTGAGGTTTTTGCCTAAAAGGCGGAAACACGACCGGCGGGAGTGTGTTCTTAAGAGATGCTAATCAACACCCTAAAAGACCTTTTCGACCGCGATCTCAACAAACTCAAAACCGAGATCGAAAGTTACCACGACGAAGCTAATTTATGGCTCGTCGATGCCGACATTCAAATTCCGGCGGCAATCTCGCACTACACCTCGTCGGCAATCTAAAGCATTTTATCGGCACTGTGTTGGGCGGTTCGGGTTATGTGCGGGAGCGTGATCTTGAGTTTGCAACCAACGGCACGCCGCGAGCCGAGTTGCTGCAAATGATCGACGAGACGATAGCGGATGTCGCGGTGGGTCTTGATAAAATGACGCCGGAGCAACTTGAGGCCGAGTATCCGATCGCCGTTTTTGCCGACCGCACGGAGCCGATGACGACCGAATGGTTTTTGGCTCATCTCGCGACGCACCTTGGTTATCACCTCGGCCAGATCAATTACCACCGGCGGATTTTGGATAAATAGTTTAGCAGTTTGATTTTAGAAAGGCTCTTTTCTCGTCGAATTCTGACAAAGTGTGATTGCGTGACTGACGGCTTTGAGTGCTCGTTTTGCGAGATCTTCATCCGAAAATATGAGAAAATCCGTCCCATTTACTTTCCAGTCGCGTTGCCCGTTCACAGAGCCGCTGAATGTAGTCGATATTAGCGGGCGGAGGTCTTTTACCACAACGACAACGGCATAAGACCAATCCGATGGAGGTCCTTGGACCTGACGGCTAATCTGAACCTTCGAAACATCCAGTTCTTTAAGCGGGAACAGGTTTCCTTTTCCATTTTCCGTCGTCGTCGCCATAAAAATATGCATGACTTTAAGGTTGCAGTCATTAATATCGACAAGTTCTTGCTTAATTACCTTGGTCTCAAGCGATTTCTTGAGCTTTCCATCCTTTTTCTCTTCATATGTCACGTAGCGAAAACTGCCTTGAAATTCAAGCTTTTCATTCAACCAATCTAAAGCCTCGCCCAGTGTGGGAACGGTAGGCGTTGGCGAAGGAGTGGGTGAGGGCAACGGAATCGGCACTTGCGCCCGAAGCGGTGACAGCGAAAAATAAGGCAGATGCTTAATATTGATATCAAAAAAAGAAACCTTAGCGAACAATGTTTCATGGCGTCGACCTCAAGCAAACGAGGAATGTAAGTTTATAGGTTCATCTATATTTTATAGAATATTGAAAAGCATTATGTCAGAACTGAGCGATTTATATCAAGAAGTAATTTTAGAACACAACAAAAACCCGCGAGATAGGCTGATTTGTGAGAACTGTCACAGCATTTAACTGAGACTTAGCAAATACTCACGCCTATGTATTCAGATCTTTACATCGCACAACACTCAAAAATGCGGCCCGTGCGGAGAGATCGTTGAGCGGCGCGGTCTGACGCCTGACGACGTGGACCTCTACGGAAGTCCGCATATCGGCAAATTGCGGCTGAGCGTGCTCGAGAAGGTCAAGGATCGGCCGAACGCGAAGTATATCGATGTTTCGGCGATCACGCCGACGCCGCTCGGCGAAGGAAATCGACGACACTGATCGGAATCGGCGAGGCGATGAAGCATATCGGCAAGCGCGCCGTTATCACTCTGCGTCAGCCGTCGCAGGGGCCGACATTTGGGATCAAGGGCGGCGCTGCCGGCGGCGGATACGCGCAAGTCGTGCCGATGGAGACGTTTAACCTGCATTTAACCGGAGACATTCACGCCGTCAGCGCCGCGAACAACCTGCTCGCGGCGATGATCGACAACGATCTGATGCGCGGAAACTCGCTCAACATCGATCCCTATTCGATCACCTGGAAACGTGTTCTCGACACCAATGATCGCGCGCTGCGTCACATCATCATCGGTCTCGGCGGCAAGCTCGAGGGCGGCGTCCCGCGCGAAACGGGATTCGACATAACAGTGGCGTCCGAGGTGATGGCGATTCTCGCGCTGACGACTTCGCTCAAGGATATGCGCGAGCGATTCGGACGGATCGTCGTCGGGATGAAGAACGACAAAACGCCGGTCACGGCCGAAGAGATCGGCGCCGCCGGCGCGATGACCGTGTTGATGCGCGACGCGATTCCGGCCAACGCTGATGCAAACGCTCGAAAACACGCCGGCGCTTGTTCACGCCGGGCCGTTCGCCAACGTCGCGCACGGCAACAGCAGTATTCTCGCCGACCTGATCGCGAGCAAATGCGGCGATTATCTTTTGACCGAATCCGGCTTTGGTGCAGATATCGGGGCGGAAAAATTCTTCAACATCAAATGCCGCTACAGCGGCTTGAGCCGGACGCCTGTGTTCTCGTCGCAACCGTTCGCGCGCTCAAGGCACACAGCGGCAAGTACAAGATCGTCGCCGGTAAACCGCTGCCGCCGGCCTTGCTTGAAAACAACGTCGCGGATGTCGAAGCCGGCGCCGCGAACCTGATCAAACAGATCGAGAACATCAAGATCCACGGCGTCACGCCAGTCGTTGCGATCAACGCCTTCGAGACGGATCATCCGGAAGAGATCGCCGCCATCAAACGCATCGCCATCGAGGCCGGAGCGCTCGGCGCGGCGGTTTCGCGGCACTGGGCCGACGGCGGCAAAGGCGCGATCGAACTTGCGGAAATGACCGTCGCGGCGGCGGACGAGCCGAGCGAGGTCAAGGTTCTCTATGATCTCGACTTGCCGATCGCGAAGAAGATCGAAGCGATCGCGGCCAAGATCTACTGCGCCGGCGAAGTGAGTTTTCGACCCAGGCGGCGAGCCAGATCAAGTCCATACGAAGAGAATGGATTCGGCAAGCTGCCGATCTGTATGGCGAAAACGCATCTGAGTTTGAGCCACGACCCGACGCTCAAAGGCGCGCCCACGGGATTCACTTTCCCGGTCCGCGAAGGTCCGTGCGAGCGTCGGTGCCGGCTTCATCTATCCGATCTGCGGCGATATGCGCACGATGCCGGCCTTGCCCGAGCATCCGGCGGCCGAACGGATCGATATCGACGACGACAGCAACATTGGTCGGGCTTTTCTAATCCAGGTTAATCGGTTCGGACATAATAAAAATGCGGCTATGTCCGGAACCTTACTGACCTGTATCAAGAAGTAATTTCTAGAGCAATAACAAAAACCCTATGAAATTTTCGCGAGATCGCTGATGCCGATCAGTATGCTTGACGGTAAAAACTGCCTGCGGCGACGCTCCACGCGTTTATGTGGCGATGGACGGCGACCAGATCGCCGATGTCGCATTTCACTACTTCGGGCTGTGCGATCTCAAAGCTTCGGCGTCGATGATGACCCACGCCGTCAAAGGCAAAACCCGTGTAAAGAGGTCGAGGCTACGGACGAGTTTCACAAAATGGTCATTTATGAACTCGACATCGAGACGGACGAAACGATCTCGAAAACTGCGGATCTTTCGGGCGTTTTAGAGTTTCCGGCACGCGTCAAATGTGCGTCACTTAGCTGGCAATATCGCCACCAATGCCGCTCTATGGCGAGTGATGCCGTCTCGACCGAATAGATGAAACGGATATTGAAACGCGGGCGACATCGAGCGTCTCTTAACTGAT
>JADJRV010000007.1 GCA_016712045.1 Chloracidobacterium sp.
ATAACTCTTCTTAATCGGCCTTCGCTCATCGGGGACTCGGCCTCATAAGCCTCATCAAAGTAGGCTGCGGCCGAGATAAGCGGATGCTAAGAACCAAGAAGGTAGCTAAGCGATAAAGTTCAGAATGCGGCCCTAAATTGCTAAGGGAGTGCGGTATAAATGCGGAACTACGCCGGTAATCGCATCCTTAATGGCTAAACCGACTATTACGCCGAAGAGCCAAAAGGCATTTTTTCGAATGTTGGTGATGAGCATTCAATTAAACGCGCACCACGCTAGTTTAAGCTTTGTCGGAAAAAAACGACCGACTTCTAAAGTGATTATTTCTCAGGCTCAACGGCCTCGAGTACTGCAATCGTCGCTTGAACGAGCATGGGAAAGAGCACGATAGATGAAAGAACTAAAATTACTGAAAAATTTGCATTTGAGCCTCCTCTAGATTTATACGCACCTAAATTGTTATGTTCCACTTTGTGGACTCGCTTCGGCTTCTGGCTTCATGCCATTGATAAGCCGCGATACTAGCGCCTGATACGTAGAGTGTCAAGCGGCTAATTCCATTTAACTTTAACCAACCGGTAACAACAGCCAGCCTACATCGTCTCTCCTTCCCCTATATTACTAACTAAGGAGATTCTTTGATGTCTGAAGTCGGACAGATGATGTCTGTTGTTGCGAATGTTAATGCGAAGAAAATAGGGTCAGGCCTGCGATATTGCGATTTTCAAGGGTGTGAGAGAATCGCAGGGCTGCTCCAATTAACCACAACTAATTAATAAACTCTTCATTCAAGATCCTGTTGTCATCGGCTACGGCAATGAGTGTTTTATATTCGGTCTCGGTCAATTCGATCCGCCGGCCTAAACAAAAGTGGCAAACGTGTCCTCGAATGACTCCATGACCGTTACACATTTCACACGGCTTTTCTTTAGCTTCTTCCCGCCGCTCGATCTCAGTTAATATTTCCCGCTCGTCGGTGTCCATAAGATAAGAATTTAAGTCGAGCAGAGGAACGGGGTCAAGAACCGAGCTAAAGCATTTTTCATTCGATCTTTCTCCTGCAAACATCCAGTCGCTATCGATCCCCGTTGTGACCCAGACCAAAAACCCCGTTATCGCGCTCCGCGGGTGACGATCGTGGTGTTGACGAGATCGAGCCGCATCATTCCGTTGTCGTCGATGGTTATGTCGTGGAAGAGGAGTGTGCCTTTGTGAAAGATGCCGTGGTGGTGGCAAAAGGCGGCGGCGGATAGGCGATGATAGCCGGTCTTGGTGTGCGGCACGATCTTGAAGGCGTGCGGAGCCATCGGGGCGACCGGTCTCAGTCCGATCCTGCGGCGCCCGGTGTCAAACAGCATCGCGACCGCCGCCGGGCTGCCAAGCTCGATAAACGCCTGCGAGTTAAGATATAAGGTGCCGTAACTGCCCAAAGTGACCCGAGCCTCTTTTTTGACCGTCTGGCCAAACTGCTTACCCGTAAAAACATTCCATTCTTCAGTCTCTTTTAGTCGCATAGATAGGACAAGATATTATCAATGCGTCAAAATGTAAACCCTATTCTGCGGGTTTTGCGGATTATGCGGATTTTGCTGATTTTGCTGATTTTGCTGATCGGGGCGCCCTCCGGGGCTTCGCCATGTCCTTTCGTTCTTCACAGTGACCAATGACAGATCATAGAAACGCCAAAGACCTCCATGAACACCCGTAAAGAAAAGAAAAAGGCGAACCCTTAAAAGAGTCCGCCGATTCGTTTCAATTAAGAAACTAGGTTTGGCACCTAGTAACTAGTATACATCAACCGCTCACGAGGCCGGCGGCGGCCCGGCCACGGGGGGGGGGGAGGGGGAGGGGGGGGTGATGTGTCGGTATCATTGGCGTGAGAGCGGCTAATGCTGTATCTTTTGTGTTTATTGTCCTGATGGGCGGTAACCGAAAAGCACTTTGCGTAAATACATCAAATTTTTGATCCTGCTGGCTGTCGCGATCCTCATATTGTGGTTCTTTGGCAGGAATCTCAACTGGCAAGAGGTCAGCGCCAGTCTGCGTGCTGCCGATCCGTTTTGGTTGACATTGGCTTTTGCGGTTATCTCGTTGGGTTATTTTATCAGGGCCATACGCTGGCAGGTGCTGCTCAAACCGATCACTCCGGCCAGTCTGCGTGACCTGTTTGCGACGACGACGGTCGGTTATGCGGCGGTGCTGATCGTCGGGCGTGCGGGCGAGATCGTCCGGCCGATGTGGCTGCCGATGCGTGACAAACGCGTGCGTCCGAGCGCCGCCCTGGTGACGATATTTGTCGAACGAGTATTTGATCTGGCTTCGCTGATCATTTTTTTCTCCGTCAGCCTGATCTGGTTCAAACCGCCGCCGGGGATGGAATCAGAGTTTAATTCGGTCAAGCTTGCGGGCAATATTTTGCTGGCCGTGACGCTCACCGGCGTGGTGTCGCTGGTGGTTTATCATTTTAAGTCGGCGGCGATCATTGGTTTTTTTGAACGCCTGACGGACCGCAAATTTGTGCCGGTCAGGCTGCGGGCAATATTCATGAGCCTGCTGCGTCAGCTTGAGGCGTCGCTCGCGATCCTGAAAAGCCCAAGCGGTATATTCTGGTCGATGTTTTGGACGCTCGCCCTGTGGCTGGCGATCGCTGTGCCGACGTGGTTCGTGCTCAAGGCTTTTGGGCTGCAGATGAGCTTTTTCGACTCGACGTTTGTGATGGGCGTCGCGAGCCTTGGGTCGCTGATACCGACTCCGGGCGGCGCGGCAGGTGCTTTTCATGCAGCAACGGCGGGGAGTTTGATACTGTTGAGCGTCGACCGCGACCAGGCCGCCGCCGTTTCGATCGTCATGCACCTAGTTTATTTCGCCCCGGCTGTGGTTTTTGGTTTATACTATCTTCTCCACGGAGATATCAGCATCGAACGTTTTCGCAGCCTATTGTCCGGCGAAAACGCCGAGCGCGAGATCGAGTCGGATTCGCCGGATTTTGAACGATAAGACTAGGGTCCTAGGTCTTAGGTTTTTGGCTTTTGCTGGCAACTGACCACTGACAACAGACTACTGCTTATGCGTTGCCCATTTTGCTCACATATCGAGGATAAGGTCGTTGACTCGAGAGAGGCCAAGGATGGCGATTCGATCCGCCGCCGGCGCGAGTGTCTCGAGTGTGGACGGCGTTTTACTTCGTACGAACGCATCGATCAGATCCCATACATGGTCGTTAAAAAAGACGGCAAGCGCGAGCATTTTTACCGCGACAAGGTGCTATCGGGCCTGCTCCGAGCCGCCGAGAAACGCCCCGTTTCGACCAGCCAACTCGAAACGATCGTCGATGAGGTCGAGAAAAACGTCCAGGATTCGCTCGACCGCGAACTCGCCACCACCGAGATCGGCAAGATCATCATGCGTCGGCTAAAGGCTTTGGACAAGGTCGCTTACGTGCGTTTTGCATCTGTTTATCTAGAATTCGAAGACGTGGGAGCTTTCATGTCCGAGCTAAAATCGTTAGTCACATCCCGTACGGCCGCAACCCCTGCCGAGAAAAAGAAAAAGAAGAAATAAACCGCTGCTACCGAGCGTCTCTGCGGTGAAATCCCCTCTTTGCCCTTTCATTTTAATTTCCCTAACATAGAACTATGGTTGATATCGACGAATTTCCAGTCGCTCTAGCCGAAGCCGAGGCGATCGAACCTATGGTTCAGATTCCTGACGTGCTGCCGGTGCTGCCACTTCGCGACATTGTGATCTATCCCTTTATGATCGTGCCGCTCTTTGTGTCGCGTGACCGCTCGATCCGCGCAGTCGAAGAGGCGCTCAATAATGACCGCATGATCCTGCTCGTCTCGCAGAAAGACGTGAACAAGGAAGAGCCTGAGCAGGACGATCTATATACCGTCGGTACGGTCGCTATCATCATGCGAATGCTCAAGCTGCCCGACGGGCGTATCCGGATCCTGATCCAAGGCCTATCGCGTTGCCGTGTCAATAAGATCGACGGCGGCGGAAAATACGTGACATCGAGCGTGACGCCGATCATCGAGCCGCTTGGGGCAGAAAATAACTCGCTGGAGATCGAGGCTCTGATACGCAATGTTCGCGGGTCGATGGATCGTGCCGCAGGACTCGGCAAGAACATCTCGCCGGAAGTCTTGGCAATAATCGCAAATCTTGACGATGCAGGACGCCTTGCCGATCTTGCCGCATCGAACCTAGAACTTAAGGTCGAGGACGCTCAAAGTGTGCTTGATATCGAAGACCCAATCCCACGTCTGCGGCGTGTCAATGAGCTTTTGAGTAAGGAAATTGACGTGTTGACGGTGCAGGCCGAGATTAATTCGCAAGCTCGTGCCGATATTGATCGATCTCAGCGAGAGTACTTTTTGCGCCAGCAGTTAAAGGCGATCCAAGGTGAGCTTGGAGAGGGAAATGAGCTGTTCGAAGAGATCGAGCAGTATCGCGACAAGATCCTCAAGGTCAAAATGCCTGAGGCTGCCGAGGAAGAATCGCTTCGTCAGCTAAAGAAACTCGAACGGATGCATCCCGACACCGCCGAGACCGCCACGCTGCGAAATTGGCTCGACATCATGACCGATCTGCCGTGGGCAAATGCGTCGAAAGACAATCTTGATCTGAAGAAAGCTGAGCGAATACTCGATCAGGATCATTTTGGATTGGATCGCGTAAAAGAGCGGATCATCGAATCGCTAGCCGTCCGCAAGCTCCGTGAAAAGCCAAAAGGCTCGATCCTCTGTCTCGTCGGACCTCCGGGCGTGGGTAAGACATCGCTTGGGCGTTCGGTTGCTCGGGCTTTGAACCGAAAATTTGTTCGTCTCAGTCTCGGCGGCCTCCACGACGAAGCCGAGATCCGCGGACATCGCCGCACCTACGTGGGAGCGATGCCGGGCCGCATTATTCAAGCGATCCAACAGGCGGAGACCAACAACCCGCTTATCATGCTCGATGAGATCGACAAGGTCGGAGCTGATTTTCGCGGCGATCCATCGAGCGCGTTGCTTGAGGTGCTTGATCCGGAACAGAATTCGACATTTCGCGACAATTATCTTGGCGTTACGTTCGATCTTTCGAACGTGATGTTTATGACGACGGCGAACATTCTCGACACGGTGCAGCCCGCGCTTCGCGATCGCATGGAGACAATTTCGCTGTCCGGTTATACCGAGGAAGAAAAGGTCGAGATCGCGAAACGGCACCTTATTCCTAAACAGATCGAGGAAAATGGACTCGAAAAAGACGACGTCAAATTTGACCGTAAGGCCATCGCAAAGACCATCAGCGAATACACGCAAGAGGCCGGTCTGAGGCAACTGGAACGCGAGATCGGCAAGGTCTGCCGCAAGGTCGCCCGAGCAAAGCGGAGGACAGAACATGGCTTCAAACCGGTTCGTATTACGGCAGATAATCTGAAAGATTACTTGCGGGTTTCGCGGATCTTTAACGAAGGGGCACTTAAGAAAGATCAGATCGGAACCGTTACTGGGCTGGCTTGGACGGCTGTTGGGGGCGATATCCTCTTTATCGAGGCTCTAAAGACTCGCGGTAAGGGCAAGCTGCAGCTTACCGGCCAACTCGGCGACGTGATGCAAGAGTCTGCTCAGGCGGCATTTTCGTATGCAAAGGCGCGTGCGACCGAGCTTGGTATCGACGAAAAGATATTTGACGAATACGACATCCACATCCATCTGCCTGAGGGAGCGATACCAAAGGATGGTCCAAGTGCGGGCATCACAATGGCGACGGCGATGGTTTCGGTGCTGTCGCAGCGTCCGGTGAGGAAAGACGTGGCGATGACGGGCGAGATCACTTTGCGCGGCAACGTACTGCCGATCGGCGGCGTCAAAGAAAAGCTACTCGCGGCGCGGCGTGCAAAGATCAAAACGGTCATTTTGCCTGCGCCAAATGAGCGTGATCTTGAGGATCTTCCACAGGAAGTTCGTGACGATTTGACGTTTATATTTGTTGAGAACGTGCTCGAGGTTTTTGAGGCGGCACTTCGCGAAAGTAAATTGCCCAGTGAAAAGGCCAAGGCAAAGACGCAAAAAGCGTCGTAGAATGGGCGGATGTCCTTATTTTACAAAGGGTTTGGGCGTTGACATAGGTTCTCGGCGGATGGTATTCTTAATAAGTTAAGATGCCGTTTTCTCTGTCAGCCAGAGAAGCCGGAACTTTTGGTTTTTAGCAGCGTTAAAATTAACTGATGAGATTTATTAAAGTTTTTAGTTTTACAGCATTTATATTTTTAGCATTTGGCTCATTTGCGAATGGCCAGATCACGAGTTCGCGTTCGAATAACGATACATCCACCTCGCAGATCGACGCGGCTCAGGTTGCGGCAAATAAGGTTCTCTTTGATGCGGGCGTTTCCTTTAAAGAAGGCTTGATGGCATACACCGATGGCAATCGTCCGGTTGCGGGTGAGAAGTTTAATAAGGCCGTCGAGGTGTTTTTATATTCGGCTCTGAATATCCAAAAAGACCCTAAACTGCAAGGTTGTTATAACCAGTTGATCGAGACGGTCTATCGCATTGAGTTTCCATTCGAGTCGCAGTTGCCACAAGTGAATAACCTGGCTTTGACTTGCGGTTGGAATATAGACGCGACGCTAGTCGATACGGTCGCTAAGGTTGCCAAGAGTGCGGCAGCAAAGCCTGGTACAGGGGCAACGGTCGCAATGACCGCGGTCAATGGTGTAGGGTCGACCGGCGGGCCGAAAACAGGGTTCAATTCACAAGAATTTGAACCCTCACCGCTTGATGAGCTTTCAAAGGTAGAACTTACCTCGGATGAACTTCAGATCGAAAATAACCCGGTCGCCCAACAGCAGTATCAATATATTCAGACGGCGGTCGCAAATAGATCGCTCGGGTTTGCCTTTCAGGTTCATCCGCTGATCCAGCAATACATCAATTACTTTCGCGGCCGCGGACGCACAACAATGGAGGTTGGCCTCTACCGCTCCGGAATGTTTATGCGTATGGCTCGCCGCATCTTTAAGGAAGAAGGTGTGCCGGAAAATGTAGCTTGGCTCGGCCAGGTCGAGAGTGCCTGGAAACCAAGCGCTTATTCGTCGGCTGCGGCTTCTGGACTGTGGCAGTTCATACCGGGAACCGGGGCTCGTTACGGGTTGCAGCGTAATGCGTACGTAGATGAGCGAAATAGTTTTGAGGAAGCTACGCGTGCGTCAGCAAGATATTTGAAATTTCTTCATGACCGCTACAACAATTGGGAGCTCGGCATTGCCGCTTATAACTGCGGTGAGGGCAATGTAGATAGAGCGATCAGGCGTGCGGGAGTCACGAATTTTTGGGCTGCTTATGTCTACCTTCCATCAGAAACTCGAGTTTATGTGCCTATGATCCTTGCGACGATACTTGTCGCTAATAATCCTAACGAATATGGTTTTGGGCATATCAGACCAGCGGCTCCGCTTATTTACGACCGGGTCCGCATACCCGCATCGACAAATCTTGGTCTGATCGCACAGTCGTCGGACACCACTGTTCAGTATCTTCGTTACCTTAATCCGCATCTCCGGGGCAATACGACTCCGCCAGTGCCGTACATCATTAATGTCCCGGCCGGAAAGGCTAATGAGGTCGTTGCTGTGTTTCGCCGTATTCCGGCGTCTAAGGTTAACAATACCAACCTTGCTAATACTTCGTCCGGCGAGACTTGGCAGACGATCTCAAATCGCACCGGCGTCAGCGTTGCTGATCTGATGGCGGCAAATCAAGGAATGGCCACGCCGAAAGGTAAGGTCTTTGTTCCGGTTGCCGGCAACGGTGTAAATAACATCGTCTATCAGCGTCCGACAACCTCAGGTGCGGCCGCATCGCAGAGCGCGGTTCGGATCGTTAAGGCAAAAGCCGGTGATACCGTCCAGAAAGTTGCGGAGCGTGCCGGAGCGGACGCGACCGTGGTAGCTAAGTACAATGGTTTGCTGCCAAACTCTGTTTTGACTGCTGGCCGCGAGATCAAAATACCGGCCAAATAATATAAATATTTGGTGACATTTATCGGATCAAGCCGGGCATTTTCTATTGCCCGGCTTTTTTGTTGACATAATCACAAATAATTGTAAACTTGCCGCAGGCCGTTGATTTTCTTATCACGAACAGGCCTGCTTAGAGCAAGATTTGCGTTATTGAAACCCGATCTAAATTTTATAAAGCAGATATAAATTTTTCGTATTTTACTGCGAATTATGTCAATGAGTATGTCCATCACTAATCTAAAAGTCGCTACAATAGTGTGTATTGTCGCCTGTTTGGCCGGTATTACAGCGTGTGGGTCCAAACCATCCGAAAATGGAGCGGCTAACAAGACTGCGGAAAATTCTAATACCGAACTGACTGCCAATGCTCAAAAGCTCACCCAGCCGCTCAAGTTTTTGCTTATCGGGGATTCGCTGATGCGCGAGGGATTTGGCCCAGGTCTCGAAACGGCTCTGACAGGTTTTAAGGATGTCAGTGTGGTAAGAGAGGGTCTTTATTCAACATTTTTTTGATTGGACGGCGAGAGCAGATGAAATGATAGGGCAAAATAAACCAGACGTTTTGATCGTAACCTTTGGGGCAAATGACGGTCAGGGAATACTCGACGATCAGGGTAAAGCACACGAACTGGGAACCGATAGCTGGAAAGAAGTTTATGCTCAGCGCGTCAACCGTTTTTTGACAAGGATCGCTCCCAAGGTTAAAAAAATATTTTGGGTCGGACACCCGATTCCCGGCAATGACAAATTTGTTAAAAAGTTTTCGGCGATGAATCCGGTATATGAAGCCGAAGCCGCCAAGTTTCCAAACGTAGTATATGTCGACACTTGGGATTCGCTGGCGCTGAAAGGCGTTTATAGCAGATCTCTTCCTGACGAAAAGGGAAAGATGCAGGTCGCCCGCCAAGGCGACGGCGTGCATGTGACTAATTTTGGCGGAAAGATCGAGGCCGCCGCCGTGATGAAGGTGGTTGTTCAGAATATTGATCTGAAATAGCGGGATTTCTACAATTCTCACTCGGATCCGCCAAAAAAATACAACTTACAGCTTAGAAATTCTGCCTATCATTTAGGACAATGCTAATTACGATGTCGCGTGTGTCCGGGACTAGTTTCGTAACAATACAAATGGAGATCTAATCTTGAGTTTAACGGACGAAAGTTCTAAGAGTATCGATGTGCCACCGGCCGTGTCGGGCGGGGGACGTATTGAAGGGCTGGACGGGTTGCGGGCGTTTGCGGTGCTGTTCGTGTTGGTGTTTCACCTATGGCCAACGACGCTCCCGGGCGGGTTTTTGGGGGTCGATGTCTTTTTTGTGATAAGCGGGTATCTGATCACGACGCTGCTTTTGAGGGAAAAAAAGAAGACCGGGCGTATCACTCTGTCGGCTTTTTGGATACGCCGTGCCCGTCGACTATTGCCAGCTCTAGTGCTGGTGGTGGTTTCTGCCGTCGCAGCAGCGTGGCTCGTGAATGAAGATCTGCTGGTGAATATCAGGCGGCAAGTCTTTGGTGCTCTTACATTTAGTACAAATTGGGTCGAGATCGTGGCGGGAACGGATTATTTTGCTGATTCTGCCCGATCGCTGTTTGTTACCTTTTGGTCACTCGCGGTCGAGGAACAGTTCTACTTGTTCTGGCCAATATTGCTCCTCGGATTGATCACGCTGACTACCTCTCGCGGCTTACGATTGACTGCCGCTTTGATCGCTGCCGCGACATCGGTGGCACTGATGGCGGTATTGTATAACCCGCAATCGCCCACGCGGGTATATTACGGTACGGACACGCATTCATTCGGGCTAATGATAGGCGTTGCGTTGGCTTTTGCATTATCTGATTCGGATAGGCTGCTTTCAAATAAGTTGTGGTCGGCTCTGCGTCCCGTGATCGGCTTTGCGGCCCTGGCAGGGCTGATGGTGCTAGTGGTGTTCGTCGAGAGCGAAGCCCCTTGGACTTACCACGGTGGACTTTTGCTGGCGTCAATATTGAGTGCGGCTACTGTGTCGGTGCTGCCCGGCCATGCGACCATTTTTACCAAGCTTTGTAAGATCCGTGCACTGGCGTGGGTCGGTGAGCGCTCGTATGGCATCTATTTGTGGCATTGGCCGGTTTTGCTGGTAGTTCTTACCTTTATTCCTGCCTCTGCCGACAGCATTGGATCAGGTTGGGTTGCGGTAGCTATTGTAATTTTCACTACATTTGTGTTGAGCGCGGCGTCGTTTCGCTGGATCGAGGTGCCGATCCGCAACAACGGATTTAAGGCTACATGGACCGCTATACGAGGCTCTTTTCAGCCGATCAGCCGAATTTTTGGCGTGCCGGGTATTTCTGCGGCCTGTGTGTTCGCGGCTTTGATCATGGCTGTGCTCGGTCTCGTTAATGCTCCGGAAAAGTCACGGGCCCAGATCGCTGTTGAGCTTGGTGAAAAGGCGATCGCAGAGCAAAACTCCAAGAATCTTCCGCAAAATATCACGGCTCCGAATGGTTCCGCGAATTTAGATTCGGAACCCGCATGGCCCGGGGACCAAAAGATACCGACGGGTGACAGGATCGTCGGTTTTGGAGACTCTGTAATGTCCGGGGCGGCCCCGGCTGTGTACGAGCGTTTTCCCGGAATTATTGTCAACGCCAGGCCTATTCTCCAGTGGGCCGATGCGCCCGGTTTAGTTAAGGATATGATCGACAAAGGGACCATGCGTCGAGTCGTTATCCTAAATTTTGGCACGAACGCGGGGTTTAAGGAGCCTGCTTCCGAGCAAGCCCTGCGCGATATCCTTAATATGCTGGGCCCAAAACGCCGCGGTGGTGCTCGTCAACACGGTTGGTGTCAGCTATTGGGTACCCGATGCTAATGCGAGACTAGCTGAAATCAGCGCGGAATATCCTAATACGATCGTGGCAGACTGGTATTCGGTCGTGAAGAAAACACCCAACATCCTTCATCGTGATCGCACGCATCCAAATGAGGCCGGCATTGTTCTTTATGCCGGGGCGATCGCCGACGCTTTGGCAGCTCTGGGGCCCGGCTAAAGAACGTAGAGTTAGGGAATCGAATATGAAAAGCAAGTATTTGGCATTGTTTCTGTTGGTACTGACGGGATCGGCAACCGCGCAAAAGGAAATTTTGCTGCCGACACCGCTGGCCTCGGATCTCTCGAAATGGTCCCAGCCGGAACGCAGATACGTTTCCGAAAGCTGGCAATCTGAGGTTATTACCAACGTGAGCAAGCCGAGCTTGTTCGTCTATCTTCCAAAACGCGAGATCGCCAATGGGACGGCCGTGATCATCTGTCCCGGCGGCGGATTTTGGGCTCTCTCGATAAATGGCGAGGGAATCGACCTCGCGAAATGGCTGAACGAAAGAGGGATAGCAGCGTTTGTCCTGAAATACCGGCTCGTGCCAAGTAAGACAAATGATGCGGTAAAAGAAGTGTCCCCGATACTTTTTGGCGACGTCACCAACGGGAAATATGAGGAAGCTTCGTATCCGTATGTACCGCTAGCAATTTCAGATGGGGCGACGGCGATCGAATATGTGAGAAAAAATGCCAAAAGCTTTAACGTTTTGCCTAACAAACTAGGCATTATTGGCTTTTCAGCCGGCGGAACGATCGCTGCGAACATGGCATTTTACTATACTGCTGCCAACCGGCCTGATTTTGTAGCCCCGATCTACCCACTGTTAGGTTCTGTCAAAGGAACAAATATGCCTCGTATTAGCACTCTGAGGGATGCAAAAGTTCCGGCTGATGCACCGCCTTTATTTATAGCGGCCACCTCAAATGACGGCCTTCGTTTTACGGCCGATGCGATCGAGATGTATAAAAAATGGTTGGCTGTGAAACGAACCGCAGAGATCCACATATACTCCAAAGGCGGTCACGGGTTTGGCATGCGAAAGCAAAATCTGCCAAGCGATAATTGGGTCGAATCATTCTACGCCTTTTTGAAACAAGAAATAATTAAATAAGTGCGTTGGGCTTATTTAATAACGCATCCTATTGCGTTTGCTTGACAACGACTTGAACTGTAACTATACTTGTTACAGTTATGGCGGCTAATAGTCAATTTGCAATGGCAATACACGTTTTGACTCTGCTTGCCCGCTCGGGCGAGGCTGCGGTCAAATCGGAGTGTATTGCGGGCAGCGTAAATACCAATGCGGTCGTGATACGTCGGCTTTTGAGCCAGTTGAACCATGCGGGCCTCGTGGCTTCGCAGACTGGGGCATTTGGTGGGACACGTTTGGCGAAAAGGCCTGACGCGATCAACTTGGTCGATGTCTATAAAGCCGTTCGCTGCGGCGCAGTATTTGCTCTGCACGGTTCGCCAAATCAGGATTGTCCGGTCGGCAAAAGTATTGAGGCCGTGCTGTGTAACCTGCAGAAAGAGGTCGACAGCAGCGTAACTGTCGCCCTGGCGCGTTATACGTTAGCCGACGTGATGGAGAGTGTCGAACACGCATGAAAGCGCACGAAATAGAACAATTTGGCATCGATAACCTCCACATGGTCGAGCGAGAAACGCCGCGACCGGCCGATGGGCAGGTAATGGTAAAAATGCATGCCGCATCGCTAAATTATCGCGATGTGATGGTCGTCAGCGGAACGTATAATCCGCGAATGAAACTGCCCGCTATTCCGTTTTCCGACGGTGCAGGCGAGAT
The DNA here is from genome assembly GCA_016712045.1 of Chloracidobacterium sp. Classification (GTDB taxonomy): domain Bacteria; phylum Acidobacteriota; class Blastocatellia; order Pyrinomonadales; family Pyrinomonadaceae; genus OLB17. The sequence continues at coordinate 12,681 of JADJRV010000007.1, forward strand.
CGTCGAGATCGGCGAAGAGGTCACAAAGTGGAGCGTTGGTGACCGTGTATGCTCGACGGTTATTGCAGGATGGATAAACGGCGGGGCGTCAGCGGAGACGGCAAAGACCGCGATCGGTGCGGGTGGTTCGGATGGCGTTTTGAGCGAATATCGGGTGTTTGGTGAAAACTCGATTGTCAGCTTACCTGAACATTTGTCTTTTGAAGAGGCGGCAACGTTGCCATGTGCTGCGGTCACGGCGTGGAATGCTTTGGTTGTCTCAGGAAATATGAAAGCGGGTGACACTATGTTGACGCTTGGGACAGGCGGTGTTTCGATATTTGCTATCCAGATCGCCAAGGCGTTTGGTGCAAAGGTGATAGCGACATCGAGCAGCGACGAGAAGCTTGCGAAAGTCAGGGGACTTGGTGCTGACGAGACGATCAATTATCGGACTCGTGAAGATTGGGACAAGGCTGTGCTTGAGCTGACCGACGGTCGCGGAGTCGATCACGTAGTAGAGGTTGGCGGCACAGGCACGCTGGCAAAGTCGGTAAAAGCGGTTCGTGTTGGCGGGCATATTGCGTTGATCGGAGCGCTTGATATGGCCGGGGAATTTAACCCGATCGGTATTTATGAAAGCCGTCCGCGTGCAGGGATTTTTTGTCGGGTCGCGGGCGATGTTTGAAGATTTAAACAGTTTTATCGTCAAAGAAAATATCAAGCCGGTGATCGACCGCACGTTTGGATTTGATGAGGCGAAAGACGCTTTGCGTTATATGGAAAGCGGGTCGCATTTTGGCAAGATCGTAGTGAAAATAGGGGAATAATAAAAATATGTCTAATAAAATATACGAGATACCGGTTCGCCGCATCGACGGCACAGACACAACATTGGGTGAGTTTGAGGGCAAGGCTTTGCTGCTGGTTAATGTGGCTTCGAAATGCGGATTGACGCCGCAGTATGAGGGGCTTGAGAGTCTTTATAAAGAATATAAAGATCAGGGATTTGAGGTGCTAGGTTTTCCGGCGAACAATTTTCTGGCTCAAGAGCCGGGTACGAACGAAGAGATCCAGGATTTTTGCCAGACAAATTACAATGTGTCGTTTCCGCTTTACGAGAAAATATCAGTCAAGGGTGACGACCAGCATTTGATCTATCAATATCTGACAGACGAAAAGGCTGAGGCTGATATTACGGACGGCAACGCATTCGAAGAAAAGCTTGCCGGTTTTGGCTCTAAGCGTGAAAAAGCAAACGATGTGCTGTGGAATTTTGAAAAATTCTTGATCGCCAAAGACGGCTCGATCGCGGCCCGCATTGCACCGGATGTAACCGCCGAAGATGAACGCGTTGTTGCCGCCGTGCAGGCTGAGCTTGCGAAATAGTGTATTTACGCACTAGAGTTAACATAAACACAAATTTGCGGCGATCGGCCGCAGACAATTTTAAGGAGCTATAATGGGAAATTTTGCAAAAGAAGTAACAGATACAGCATTTGAAACGGATGTGCTTGGTTCGGATAAGCCGGTTTTGGTCGATTTTTTGGGCGGAATGGTGCGGGCCTTGCCGTATGATCGCTCCGTCCGTTGAGGCGGTCGCCGAGGAATATGACGGTAAAGGCAAGCATCTTTAAGATGAACGTTGACGAAAACCTCAACGTGCCGCAACAATACGGTATTCGAGGGATTCCGACGCTTGTCCTCTTTAAGGGCGGACAGGAAGTGGAACGCATTGTCGGTGCGGTTTCACGGGAAGCGATCGCCAAGGTGATAGAGAAATACGTCTAAGCTGACGCAATTTGGATCGAAGAGGCCGGACTATTGCTCCGGCCTTTTCTAGTTTAAATTTGTGCGGTTAACCGTGTCAATTTTGTTACAATTGCTAATACTCAGAGAGGTTTTACTGTGACGGCGAAGTTGTTTTTCATCTTAACGGTTTTGTTTGCTACAGCGGCGATGATTGCTGCTCAAGGCAAAGAAGAGATAATCCGTGTGGATACTCAGCTTGTCGATGTGCCGATAGCTGTAAGTTCCGCAAACGGTATGCCTTTACGAGGCCTCACAAAGTCCAATTTCATCATTTTCGAGGACGGCAAGCGACAGGAAACGGTTGATTTCTCAGCGACTGCGGCTCCGTTCGAAGTCGCTCTCGTGCTAGATACATCCGGATCGGCTCGAAATGACCTGACGCTTATCCAGCGGGCGGCGAAAAGCTTTATTGCGGGGCTGAGGCCGGGAGACCGGGTTTCCATCATTGGCTATAATACAAGCAGGACGAGCACCGAGGCATTTGCCGTGAGTGAGATCTTGATGGGGTTGACGAGTGACCGCGACATGCTCGGCGGTGCGATCGACAACCTTAGGACGAGCAACGGTACGCCATATTACGATTCGTTGATACAGGTTGTCGAAAAGGTCTTTCGCGATAAGCCAAAGGATGAGTTTCGTGGACGGCGAGCGTTGGTTGCGTTAACGGACGGCGTGGATTCAACCAGTGCCGAAAACTTTGCGACGGTTAAGGAAATGCTGGGACAGACCGGCGTCATCTCGTTTTTTATCAAGGTAGATACGCGCGAGTATTTTGAGTCGAACCTGCTTGGTGATTGCCGGGCCGCCACACGTTTTTCACAGGCTCAGATCCGCCGCTATTACAAGAGCTTTAACCCAAAAGCGAACATGGAAAAGGCGGTCGATTTTTGTGGGCTTGGCGAGTTTGAGCGGCTTGCGATCAGCAAAAAACTATATGAGATCGCCGATGCTGAGATGAATGAGCTTGCAAAAAGTTCCGGTGGGAAGGTATTTCCCGCGGCGGATCTGAGCGAGGCTAGAAGTGCTTTTAAAAGCGTTGCTGATGAGATCGGAACGAAATACACGCTCGGCTATTACCCGTCGAACGAAAAGCGCGACGGCACTTATCGAAAGATAAAGGTCGAGGTTACGGGCCTGCCAAAAGGCACGACGGTTCGTGCCCGCGAAGGCTATACGGCTCCGTCGAATTAAGAGTTTTCGCCACGAATTACACGAATCGCACGGATCAGAGATCTTTCATTCGTGACATTTGTGTAATTCGTGGCAAAATTGTTTTATGAGTAAGTTTGGACGCATTTGTTTATTGGTTTTAGATTCCGCTGGTATTGGCGAGATGCCGGATGCAGCGGCGTGGGGGGATGCGGGGTCGAATACGCTTGGGCATATCTTAGAGTCGCGGACCGTTAATATTCCCAATCTGCAAGCGATGGGCCTTGGCAACATCACTCCGCTGAAGGGACTCGCGGGTGTTGACCATCCGACCGGCTCATGCGGCAAATGCACGCTCAAATCTGACGGCAAGGATACGACGACGGGGCATTGGGAAATGGCCGGGATAATCTTGAAACAGGGTTTTCCAAAGTTTCCCGATGGGTTTCCGCCTCGTATAATCGATGAGTTCGTCCGACAGGCTAACGTGCCCGGCGTGCTGGGCAATGTGCCGGCGAGCGGGACCGAGATCATCAAAGACCTCGGCGAAGAGCATATTCGCACGGGCAAGCCGATCGTTTACACATCGGCGGACTCGGTCTTTCAGATCGCGGCCCACGAAGAGATCGTGCCTATCGACCGTCTCTATGAGATCTGCGAGATCGCTCGTAAAATTCTTCACGGCGATGACGAGGTCGCACGTGTCATCGCTCGTCCGTTCCTAGGCTCGACGGCTGAGAATTTCAAACGCACCGAGAATCGTCACGATTACGCCGTTCCGCCGCCAAGCGGGAACCTGCTGCCGCTGCTCAAAGACGCCGGGCTCGACGTTGTTTGCATCGGCAAGATCGCGTCGATCTACGACGGAATGGGCGTTACGGAGGAGCTGACCGCCAAGAACAACGATCAGATCATCGATGTCACCATTCCGGGCTCTCAACAATGATTCACACGGCATTATTTTCAGCAATCTCGTGGATTTTGACATGCTCTACGGCCATCGACGCGATGTTGAGGGCTATGCAAAGGCGCTTGAGCATTTCGACAGCCGCCTGCCCGAGATCATCGACGCCATGAACGACGACGATCTGCTGATAATGACCGCCGACCACGGCAACGACCCGAGCTATCCCGGCTCCGACCACACCCGCGAATACGTCCCGCTGCTTGTCTGGCAAAACCGCCAACCAAGCGTCGCCCTCGGCACGCGTCAATCCCTCTCCGACATCAGCCAGACAATTGCGGAGAATTTCGGCGTGAGATCGCGGACGGCGTTAGCTTTGGTTAGCTTTCTGGGTGAATCTGATTGCTTACCTGACCTTTTTGTTGCCCAAAGTTTGGATCCGGATTGTTTAATATGAGCGTGTTCGATGTGGCGAGAACGGAGTACCTGCGCTAATACATATTGCCGGTGGCGGGCGGATGCCAACTCGCCATCAAGGAATACTGCTGTTGCGACGGTTTTGTTCCTTACCAACAAACCTGACCGGACACATCTACGAGATGTTGGTGCTTGTCCCAAACTGGAAGTCGGGCGAGGTTGCGGATGTGGTCCGTTACGTTGATTTCATCCGTATCGGCATGCCCTCTCATTTCTTTTCGATCGCCCAGTTCGGGTGCCTTTTGCTTTCGCTCGTGACGTTTGTTGCGGTCTCGCTTTCGCAAAGAAAAGGTTCGTATGTTTGCCGGCATTACCGTTTTAGTTCGGTGATCGTTAATGGCGGGAACCTTTATCATCTGCCATGTTGAATCGATCAACATCTACGTCGGCTCGACGACCAATTTTCGAGCGTGTCGAACTCAAGACAAGCGAAAGTGACGACGTGGGTCAATTTCGAATACATGCGCATCGTCGTCATCGCTCGGGCTGGTAACGTCGATCGCTGCTTTAGAGTTCTACGGCCGAAAGCGACGAACAAGTACGTAAAACTTATCCCACGTGATTGTTAGAAAGTGATCACCTGACCTTTTTGTTGTCCCAGAAATTGGGATTGCGCGGGCGGGGAGGGTTTTGGCGGGCGTGTTCGATCTGACGGGCACGGAGCTTTAGTTCTTCTTGATGCAGGCGGCGGCGCTCTTCGCCGGTGGCGGGCGGTTTGCCGCGTTCGCCCAGACTAGTAGTACTTAAGGGTCAGTTTGTTCGAACAGCAAAGGCCCCGCTCCCGAAAACGCGTCAGATCTTTCAGCCGCACAATAAAAATCACCCCGGCAAAGTTCGACATATCCGCACCTTTATCTACGATGATAACACCGCGAGGCATTCTCTATTCCACGGCGATTTTGTAAATGTCTCGGCGGATTGGGTTAAGATCTTACCAGGAATTTTCAGTTAACGAAATGTGAATTAGGCTAGAACAATTGTTTAGCGGAACGAAGTGGAGAGGGATATGAAAGCTAAGTTCGTTTGTTTCTTTGTTGTTTTGTCGATATTTGTCCAGATGGCGGTCGGGCAGCGGGACGAGTTGGCGGGGTATAACGATCCGCCGTCGCGGCTGCGTGCGGTGATCGAGCGTTTTGATGCGGATGTCGGGATACTGAACCGGTTTTATTCGGCGGGGACTTCGCCCAATAGGGCGGCGAGGTTTCGGCAGCTTTATTCGGACGGGCTAAGGGTGCTGGCGGGGCTGAAGCTTTGACGCTGAATCACGACGAGCAGGTCGATTATGTACTTTTTCAGAATTACCTCGAGCACCATGAGCAAAGAGGCCTTGGGCGTACGGAGGCACAGCTTGCGGAGATGGCGTCGCTGATGCCTTTTGCGGCGACGATCAGCGACCTTGAAGATGCGCGGCGGCAGCTTACGCCAATCGATGCGGCAAAGTCGGCGGCGTTGCTCAATGACCTTGCGAAACGCATCGCCGCAGTGCAGCGGTCGTTCGAGCAGAAAGAATTGCCGAGCCCAAAACGCACCGTCGCCAATCGTGCCGCCCGCACTGTCGGCGAGCTGCGTAATGTGCTGCGGCGTTGGTACAGCTATTACAATTTGTACGACCCGACGTTCACTTGGTGGTGCGAGTCTCCGTTTAAGGCGGCCGACGATGCTTTGGCAAAGTATCAGGGGTTTATAACTTCGCGGCTCGTCGGCATCGCGGCGGATGATAAGACGACGATCATCGGCGACCCGATCGGAAGGGAAGCGCTCGTTCAGGAACTGAAATTCGAGATGATCCCGTACACGCCCGAGGAGCTGATCGAGATCGCCAATAAGGAATTCGAATGGTGCGTTACGGAATTTAAAAAGGCGTCGCGTGAGATGGGCTACGGCGACGATTATATGAAGGCCATCGAGGCCGTCAAGCAGAAATACGTCGAGCCGGGCAAGCAGCCGGAACTGATCAAAAAGCTTGCGTACGAGGCGATCGAATACGTCGAAAAGAACGATCTCGTTACCGTGCCAAAGATCGCACGCGACGGTTGGCGGATGGAGATGATGACGCCCGAACGCCAGCTTGTCGCGCCGTTTTTTCTCGGCGGCGAAACGATCCTCGTATCATATCCGACCGACGGCATGACCCACGAGCAAAAGATGATGTCTATGCGCGGCAACAATCCGCATTTTGCCCGCGCCGTGACGCATCACGAATTGATCCCCGGACACCACTTGCAAGGATTTATGGCACAGCGTCATCGTGCGTATCGCGGCGATTTCCGCACCCCTTTTAACACCGAGGGATGGGCTTTGTATTGGGAGTTTTTGCTGTGGGATCGCGGATTTAACAAAACGCCTGAGGACAAGATCGGCGCGTTGTTTTGGCGTTCGCACCGTGCGGCACGCATTATATTTAGCCTAAACTTTCATCTCGGCAACTGGACGCCGGAGCAGTGCGTCGATCTGCTCGTCAACAAGGTCGGTCATGAACGCGACAATGCTCTCGGCGAAGTGCGGCGGTCGTTCTCGGGAGATTACGGCCCGCTATATCAGATCGCGTATATGATGGGCGGGCTGCAGTTTCATCAGATGCACCGCGACCTCGTTGATGCTAAAAAGATGACGGACAGGCAGTTTCACGATGCCATTCTAAAGAAGGCCCTATCCCTGTAGAGATGGTCCGGGCCGCATTGACGAACTAAAAACTTACGCGGGATTACAAGGCTAATTGGCGGTATTACAAACTAAATTAGCGAAGGATTATTTTACCTTCGCCGAAACGCGCTCGAAATTGGCTTTGGCTGATTTGGCAAGATCGGCCTCGCCGTGGTCCTCGGCAAGTTTGTAGGCTTTCTCGTAGTTTTCCTTTGCTAGTTTAGTGTCGCCGTTCTTTTCATATCCGGCGGCGAGACTGTCGTAGCAATTTGCGGCGTACGGATAACTTTCAACGTTTATTTTGAATGCCTCGATCGCTTCGGCGATCCGATTTGCCTTGAGCAACTGATGTCCCATTTGATTTAGAGTTGTCTCAGGGATCGGAATTTTATATCCGAACCGCTCAGATAGCTTTTTGTAATGACTTTGCAGTTCTGCAACAGTACCGCCGGCAGGCTGCCAACCCGCGAAGATCTTTCGCATACCCGCATAATACGCAGGCAAAATGACGGAGCCGTGATTCTCATCCTTAAACTGTCGAAACTCGTATTCTAGGTCTTTGGGCTTTGACCGTTTGAGCAGATCCTGTAGAGCGTTAAAGGCTTTGAGATATGTCGGCTCATCTCCGACGGCGAAAAAGAATGTTTTGTTCCACTTTTTATCTTGCTTGAGGATCTCTTCGGTACGTTTGATGACGTAACTGTCGTCATACGCCAGAGCAGGACTTGCCGCGATGTAGGCGTTAAATAGCTCGGGCCGCGAAAAAAATGCATACATCGCAAATAACCCGCCGAGCGAATGTCCCGCGAATATCCGGTACGGCTGGGTGCGATAGGTTTTTTCTACCAGAGGTATGACCTCGGTTTCGATGAACTGAAGAAATTTTGGCCCGCCGCCCACTCTCCCGCCTTTGCCGTCGTCCGTCGGCGTGAGATCACGTGAACGATCAGTATTCTGAATGCCGACAAGGATCATTTCGGGCATCATTCCGCTCCATGCCTGTTGCTCGATGATCCCGGCCATCATCGCGTTCTGGGGCGGATGAGCGTCTAACATATAAACCACGGGATACCTGCTTATCCCCCGCTCATAGTCAGCGGGCACGCGGACGAGAATGGTTCTCTCTTCGTTTAAGACGGTAGAGCTTATTTTGTATCGCGTATGGACGACGCTCGCAACAAGCTGAGGCTGTGCATTGGCAGTGCCACAGAATATTAGGCCTACAAACAGCAAGAGAAAATGTGCGAACGCACAAACCACAAATAACATCGTTTGTTTTAACATAATGACGAGATCCCGAAATATTTTTAATGTCTTAGATGCATTATCGTATACAAGGTTGTCGAAGCTCAGGATGTATACGGTTAGGATCAGAAAATAGAACGAGAATTGCAAAACAAATTGGCAGAGAACTGCGTTAAATAAACTAACTATGAAACACAATTATTTCAAACGAACCATTGCCATCGCTGCTCTGCTGCTGGCGGCGAACATATTTAGCCTGGCTCAATCAGACGGCAAATCGACGATCGACGAGACAAATGTTCGAGCGGAGATGAACTTTCTCGCAGGTGATGCGATGCAAGGACGCGGGAGCGGGACGATGTTCGAGCGTATCGCCGCCGAATATATCGGGTCGCAGTTTATGCAGTTTGGTTTGGATCCGGCAGGCGAAATGGGCCTCGACGGCAAACAAACGTATGTTCAAACGGTAAATATTCCCGGCCGCGAAGAGCTAAAGACGATCCGAATTAAGGGCGAAGCGGGACGGTCCATCGTTTTGGCAAAGATCTCGTAGTTTTTGCCCTTACATCGAAACAGATCAGCGGTGAACTCCAGCGGGCAAAGCCGGGAGATACCCTGAAAAAAGGAGCGATCGTGCTGCTTATGCTCGGGCCGGATGAAGAATTTGACAAGATCCAACCATCTGTCGCCGATATGATGAAAGCGGGTCCAGCGGCCATAGTTATGGTGGAGACTAAAGAGCTTCGCGAAAACTGGAGCGAAGTCGCACAAAGGCGTTCGCCTGTCTCGAGACGTGGCGGGGCAAGCTTGATGGCAGTTTCGAGTGACGCTGTAAAGGCTCTGTCCGGCGTCACTGACGGAACGATGGTAGAATTTGAGACCGAATTTGCTACGGGAAAAGGCACTCAGACGTGGAACGCGATGGGCAAGATAACGGGTAGCGATAAGGCTTTGGCGTCCGAGGTCATTCTGCTGACATCGCATCTCGATCATTTAGGCGTGCGAGATAATGCACCCGGCGAGGACAAGATATTTAATGGTGCGGATGACGATGCGTCCGGTTCGGTCGCCGTGTTGGAACTTGCGCGGGTGCTGGGCCGCGGTAAGCGTCCAAAACGGACGGTGTATTTTGTTTGTTTTGGCTCTGAAGAGGCCGGCGGTTACGGCGCAACCTATTTCGTCAACAATATGCCGTTTCCGAAAGAGAAACTTGTCGCGAATCTCGAGTTTGAAATGATCGGTCGCCCGGACGCAAAAGTTAAAGCCGAGGAACTGTGGCTGACCGGTTATGAACGCTCAAACCTCGGGCCGGAGCTAGCAAAGCGCGGGGCAAAGCTTGTGCAAGATCCGCATCCCGATCAGAATTTCTTTTTTCGCTCGGATAATATCCAGCTGGCAAAGGCGGGGATCATTGCTCACACGGTGTCGAGTTTTGGGCTACACACCGACTATCACAAGGCGAGCGACGAGGCAAAGACCATCGATTTTAGCCACATGACTCGGTCGATCAATTCGATGGTCAAACCGGTGGAGTGGCTGATAAATTCAAATTTCAAACCAACATGGAACGAAGGCAAAAAGCCGTAAGTAAGATTACCCACGGAACACGCGAAAGTCACGAAATAAAGAAGTTCTTATTTTTAGTGGATTTCGCGTGTTTCGCGGGAAAATTCTTATCTAGCGAGGCGGTGGCCAAAGAGCGTTACGGGAACGAACATCAACAGGCCGATTATGATGAACCAAATCGGCTGGCCGGGTAGCATAAAGATGTTGCCGATCATGCCCAGCGTCAAGATCGTGCCGACGATAACCGGCAGCGTAATGCCTTGCGAAACCTGCCGGCTCATCTTTGTAACGATAAATCCCCCCGCGAAAGAGGCGAGAAAATAGCCGATCAGCACGATCACATAACCGAGCGGCGGCACGTGTGCCATAAAATCTCGGAGCCGGACCGGAGTCTTCCATGATCTCAGCACTGGGCGGCATGACGACAAGTGTATTGACCATTTCGACGATCATCATAATGCCGAACGAAACGATCAGGGCGACGACTACGGACAAAATTTTACGTCCCATACTTACCTCCGGTGGATAGATCGACTTTAACAACGAACGCTCTTATTTATACCCAAACAACCTCGCAAGTCAAGCATTTCAGGACATGGGCAATAGGTGTGGTTTTGGTTCGGCAAACAATATAAAATATTTTTCGTAAGTGATAAGTCTGTACCTAGTACCCTGAGCTATCGATGACACCGGAACGCTGGCACCAGATAGAGGAGATCTTTCACGAGGCTTTAGACCTCGATGGGGGACCCCGCGCAAAATTCATAAAAAAGAAAGCCGGCGATGACGCGGAACTGAAAGCCGAGGTCGAACGACTGTTGTCGCAGTTTGACGAGGCTAGCAGTTTTATCGAACAGCCGCTCTACGACAGCGCCAAAAACGCCGTTCTCTCGTCCTTGCTTGATGAAACCGATGAAGACCCGATGGTCGGAACCGTGCTTGGAAACTATCGCATCGAACGTGAAGTCGGCCGCGGGGGCATGGGCGCCGTGTACGAAGCGTATCGTGCGGACGGTGAGTTTCGGCTGCGGGTTGCGTTAAAGGTAGTAAAGCGGGGCGTCGATACTGACTTTGTTTTGCGGCGGTTTCGGAACGAACGGCAGATCCTGGCGGCGTTTGACCACCCGTTCATCACGCGGCTGATCGATGGCGGTTCGACACCGGACGGGCGGCCGTATTTTGTGATGGAGTTTATCGACGGCCAGACGCTTTATCGGTATTGCGATAAAAATCGTCTTTCGATCGATCAACGGCTCGAACTATTTTGCCGCATTTGCGAGCCGGTCGAGTACGCCCATCAAAAACTGATCATACACCGCGACCTCAAACCGTCAAATATCTTTATCACGAACGACGGTTCGCCGCGTCTGCTGGATTTTGGAATCGCAAAGCTGCTCGATCCGGATATGGCTTCGGACACTCTGGAGCCGACCGCAACAGCGTTGCGGATGATGACCGTTGACTATGCCAGTCCCGAACAGGTTCGCGGAGAGAGAGTTACATATTCGACCGATGTTTATAGTCTCGGCGTCATCCTTTTGGAGCTGCGCACGGGTTATCGGCCTTATAGATTGCAGAGCCGCTCGCCGCATGATGTTGCCAGAGCGATTTGCGACGATGAGCCGATCCTGCCAAGCGTGGCAGCGTCCGGTAGAAAACGAAGTTTCCGTGGTCAGGGTAAATCCCTCCGCACCGACGCTTACAGGTTCATTTGGCCCTTATCTTGGGACGCCGGAGCAACTCGCCGCTCAGCTTCGCGGTAATCTCGATAACATCATTTTGAAGGCCTTGAGCAAAACGCCGGATGAGCGTTATTCGTCGGTCGCTGATTTTCGCCAAGACATCGAGTGTCACCTCAGAGGTGAGACCGTCGCAATACCGATTGAATTTCCTCGCCTGACAAAACGCCGAGCCGCGGATAGAGATGACTCAACTCTTGCTCGCCGTCCTGCCGTTGAGCGTGCTAAATGGGCCGAGCGGAGAAAGCACCGACGAAGCTTATCTCACGGTCGGACTCGCGGACGCGATCATTACTCGGTTGACTAGCGTCAGAAAGCTGACAGTCCGGCCGACAAGCTCGATCACACGGTACCACGAACATCATATAAATCCGTTTCGAGCCGGCATGGAGCTTGGGGTCGATTACGTACTCGACGGCAGGCTTCGGAGGTTCGGCGACCGCTTACGTATATCGCTCCAGCTGCTTGATGTAAAGAATTTTACCGCGATTTGGGCAGGGCAATTTGACGAACTGTTGACTGACGTCCTCGAACTCGAAGACGCGATCTCGGAACAGGTGGCGGCAGCTCTGATACCTCAACTAACAGGTGAGGACAGACAAAAGCTTGCTAAACGAGGCACCAACGACCCGAAGGCGTATGAGGCATATTTGCGGGGACGTTTCTATTGGAACCAATTTACCGTCGAATCATTTGGTAAAGCGATCGAATCTTTTAAAGAGGCGGCGACCCTCGATCCCGATTATGCCCTTGCCCATGTAGGGATCGCGGACTTTTATATTTGGGGTAATATTTACGGGCTTATTCCGGCAAAAGAGTATTATGAGAACGCTGACCGGGCACTCGAACGCGCGTTGTCGATCGATGATCAATTAGGTGAGGCCTACGCCTCGTTGGCGCTCGTGATGAACAATCGCTTTCGTCGTGTCGAGTCCGAACGGTTGATGCTCAAAGCCCTGGACCTTGTACCCCATTATCCACATACATACGAATGGTATAGTGCTCTGCTGATCTCATCCGGCCGCTATGACGAAGGGATCCGATCCGTCCGTAAGGCCGAAGATCTTGACCCTTTATCGCTACGTACGAAGACCCTCGTCGCCTGGACGATATATCAGACCGGCGATCTGCAGGCATCTCTCGCTAAGGCCGAAGAGATCATCAGTCTCGAAGATACCTATCCACAAGGCCATCTGCAGCGGGGGAATATCCTGATCGAGTTGGGCCGGGCCGACGAGGCAGTTGGAGAGATACAGCGGGCGTTGGAACTTATGCCTGGTTCGGCGTTGGTCCAATATTACCTATGCTTTGCCCTCGTGGCTGCGGGGCGTCACGATGAGGCTGTTAAACTCGCCGATGAAATGGAGGCCACGGCTGCGACCGGCTATGTTAAACCGATGTTTCTCGGACTGTCACGGGTTGCGACCGGTGAATACGACAAGGCGTTTCCTTACTTGAGTGCCGCCGTGGACGAGTTTGATCCTTGGCTCGTGTGGCTTGAGAGCGAGCCTAAGCTTGAGCCGATCCGGTCGGACCTCCAATATGCCGAGCTAGTCGCGAGGACAAAGATCGACGAAGGTGCGATCGCGATCGACAGTCGGCTCAGCCGTATAACGGGCGGTACTCGCCGTCTGCACGAAGCTCCGACCATACCGGGTCCGGATATGCCAACCGGCGACCTGCCTCAAAGTTTTGCACGTCGGCATCGGATAAAGTTTGCGGTCTCGGCGATCCTCGCAGTATTGCTCGCGGCGGGGCACCTTGCGGGAATAATTCAGTTCTCGGTAAGTCGGGGTGATCGCAGGTTACTTAGCGAGACCCAAGCTGCAGCGCGTACGATCGCGGTACTGCCGTTCGAAAACGCGACCGGAGACGCGGCAAACGATTTCATTTCCGACGGTATGAGTGATGGGCTGATCAGCCGGCTGGTCAGCTATCCTGAGATACGCAACGTCACGCGGGCATCGACATCTATCTATAGATCCAAACAGATGGATCCGCGAGCGATCGGACGGGAACTGGGCGTAGACGGCGTGCTGACCGGAACACTTACGATCAAGGGCGATGAATTTACGTTGAATACAAAGCTGATCAACGTCGCTGACGGAAAGCAGCTTTATTCGATGTTCTTTTCCGATAAGGCAGATAAGATATTGGATCTCCAAGATCAACTGATCTCGCTGACGCTAGACAAACTCGAGCTAAAAGCCGATGATCGAGCCGCGTCTAAACCCAAAAGTTATACTGAAAATAATGAGGCGTTCTCTCAATTTTTGAAGGGTGAATTCAGCCGCCAGAAGGGCACGCCGGCCGGGACGACCGAAAGTATCAAGTTTTATAAACAGGCGATCGAACTCGATCCCAATTATGCGCTGGCGTACCAGGGGCTGGCTCTAGCTTATCGCATAGCCCCGGCGTACGGCACGCACACGCCTCAAGAGGCCTATCCCGCAGCAAAAGATTGGGCGATGAAAGCGTTAGCGATCGATCCTACGCTCGGTTCGGCACATGTTCCGCTTGCGTCGATCAAATTTGTGTGGGATTGGGACTTTGCCGGAGCAGAAGCCGAGTACAAAGAAGCGATCAGGCTATCTCCAAACAACGCCGAGGCCCATTACAGCTACGGCAATGCTCTGGTGGCATTGGGCCGCGCAGATGATGCTCTTACCGAATTGAGGATCGCCCAACAGCTCGATCCACTGTCAAACACGATCGCATCGAATACTGCGTGGGCGTTGTACATCGCCGACCGCCTGGATGAGGCGGAGGCACAGATACGTCAGGTGCTTGCTCGCGACCCAAATTTCGCTCGAGCACACCTAGTACTCGGAGAGATCTACCTCGAACGAGGAAAGTATGACCTTGCGATCTCTTCGTTTCAGAACTCTAAACAACTAGCGGGCGACCCGCTGACCGATATGGCGATCGGACACGCATACGGGGTTGCGGGGCGATCAGCGGAAGCCAAGAAGATCGCTGCGGAACTCGAAGCTAAGGTAATGAAAAAGGAAGTTTCGGCGTTTTTGCCCGCAGTTGTTTACGCCGGGCTAAATGAAAAGGACAAATCATTTTACTGGCTCGAACGCGCCTATCAAGAACGATCCAATTGGTTAACGTTATTAAAAGTGGGCCGCCGTATGAAAAATCTTCACGGCGACCCGAGGTTTGGCGACCTACTCAAACGCATTGGCTTCTAGCCAAGTTTTGGCTAGCGAGCAGCGTCTTTCCAAGCTGCAATGAGAGCACCCAAGTCCATGTCCGAAGTATTCTCCAGCCTTAATTTCCAAGCTGATTTTACAGTCAGTTTGTCGTAGAAAATTGAACGAAACAATCCGTTTGCCTCGGCTGTTTTGGCCAGATTTTTGCCCACGATCTCACCGTTTTCGTTGATAAGCGTAAAAGAAATGTCGCTCGGTGCCATAAATGTCAGTCCGAAATTGTTTGCCTGTTCGATAGGAATCTCGATCTCTATCGATTGTTTTGCAGCAAGCGTTAATCTCTTGGCAAAATCAGGACGAAAGTCAGACGTGGAGTTTGGCCCGGTCGCGATCGCTTGCGGTTCCGACGAGTAACGAGCATTCATGAAAAATGCACCATATTGATTTGAAGCTATCGGGCCGCTGGGAAATTCATCCCGGCTTGGCGGTACTGGATCGTGGTTGCCCTTCGGCCCGATAGCCAAATGTGGTTTTACGAAGCTTGAAAAAACAGCCGCTCCTTTAGTATTGTGGCCATACGTTCTTATGTAATTTGAAAGTTCAGAACTTCCAGTCATTTCGTAGTGCAAACTGTCCGTTAGCGCCGTATCAGTAATTTTCCATTGAGCCGACGGAACGGGCACAAAACCGTCATTGGGGACGAGCGTTTTGCACGTTACAGGCAATGGGTTTCCCGCAAGTGCGGAAAACTTTACGCCTTTCCGGGACAGATTTGTTTGGTTAAACGCGGCAACTGCATCTTGGGTCATTTCCTGAACAACCCGAGGGCTCGTGCCTGTCATTGAAAAGGCAAAATTCATCACATCGGCACACGGAGTTCCGGTGTTTGGCGTTCCGAGCATCAATAAATGAGCGATCTGCGGACGGCCATTTTCTAAAGTCGTCGGCATCAACTGGTTAATGTAATAACGTGCGATCAATCCGCCGATGGAATGAGCAACAACATCTACTTGCCACGCATTGCGGTCCTCTTGTGCGTATTTGATGTATTTCTTTAGCGTTTCCGCATTTTGAGGCGTCGAATTTGTTTGTTCATCAGAAAGCGGATCCCTGCCGGTGTTGATGATGCCAACATCGGTTCGTTCGCCGACCGGAAATGCTTTCCAATCATAAGAGTGGACGGTGGTGAAAATATTCTGCCACGCTTCAAACTGCTTCCAATGGCTCCACGCACCGTGGATCAGCACGACAGGTTTTGGGGCGACCTTGATATTTTTGGTGATTTCGTCAATTTTCTTGCCGCTTTCTTCGAGTTCGGCTTTGATGCGTTGGACGAGTCTCGGACGACCATCATCAAACCAGGCGTAACCACTCGAATTCCAGACAAATTCGACCTCTTTCTCCTCGCCCGGATCAACCTTGACCGAAACAACTATGTCCCGCAGCGGTTCGTCTTTCCTGGCTCCGTCCCATTTGTCACCTTTGTAGGTTTCTAAAAACCGGACATCGCCGTATTTTGTCTCGCCTGACAGATTCAAAACCTTGGCTTTGATCCGGACGAGATTACCGTCGGTCGTACCTTTTAGTTCGCTAATTTCGTGCCAATCATTCCATGTTGGGAATTTCATATCTTCAAACATCATATCGGTAATGCGAAGCGGCGAACCGCATCTTTGCAGGTTCCATGTGATCGTTTCGGTAATGCCGACAACCGTTTGCGAATAGCTGCCCGAAATGCGGTTTGGGTCAGACGGATTGACCCGGTCTGTGCCAATTGATGAGAGAGAATTGCCTTGAATATTGGTCGGAGTCGTGGGTAAAGATAGATTTTTACCCTCTTTCGAGGTGCATTGTCCGCTAAAAACTGAGGTTTCTGAGCCCGTAATTTTGCCCTTGATCTCGGGCAAGCCAACGCCTACGGTGTATGTTCCGTCAGAATTTACGCCAACTGAAACATTTGCCTCGCCTGTTCCGTTTCCGGTGATCTCGCTTTTACTCGTAAATACACCGGACATCTCGCGCCACGTCTTGCCTTTGTCACACGAATTTTTTTCGGTTGCTTTGCTAGTTTCGCTGGTGGAATATTTGTGATCTATCGTCGCTTTGCCAATGCTCGAATTGTTTTTTTCGGGCGATTCGATTACGACCACCGACGCCTTGTAATCAAGTTTCATCTCAAACTGCCGCCGGTCCTGGCCACGTGCTGAAACCCGGTCGACGGTTTTGCTATCGGTCATCGATTGCGTTTTTGTGTATGTGATCGTGCCAGTCCACGCTCCCGAGCATTTGGCCCTTGATGCCACTGGCGTAGGATTTTTCTGACCCACTGCCAACGAGTGAAAAACTGAGAACTATTAGTAAAACCGTTATTTGCCGTATAAATATTAATCCGCTTTGCATATTGAAAATACCTCTATTTGTTAAAGCGGATTTCAAGCGAGAAAAGTATCATAGGTTAAAAAAAAAGGCGGTGAATTTCTTCACCGCCTAAACTGATTTGATTAGCAGATCTCTATTTACCAACAGTATCAATAATCGCCTGTGCCGCAGGCTCGACGATGGCGGAGACGATGTCGTCGCCGTCGCTTTTGGCTTTTGCTTTGAATTGCTTTGCCAGCGGCATGCTGTTGTTAGCCGTTGATTGCAGTTTGAGATCGAGTGTCAGCTCATCCTTTGATTTAACATTGCCTGAGAACGAACCGGCCGTGACGATCGTATTTGTTGCGATCTGTCCGGCGATGTTGCCAGCCGCACTACCGGTATGCCCGATGCCGGTCTGACCTACGGTTTGGGCGAGCAGTTTGCCAAAGCCGAACCCGCCGCCGCCTTTTTTGTGCGAGATGGTCGCGATGATCACAAAATCACACTCTTTCTGCTTTGCTTCCTCAGCCTGTGCCGAAGCGAGCTTTGCCTCAAGTGGGACGACCTCGACCTTGGTGCCTTTGAGGAATTCGTTCAGAGTATTTTGGACAGCGGCACTTAGATCCGCGGCATTCAAGCCTTCGCCAATAGCCCCGGTTTTCACACTCGCAAGCCCAAGCCTGATCGTGCCCGCTTTTTTCGCACCGACCGTCGCAGGAGCGTTGCTCGTTGGTGTCGCAGCATTCTTAAGCGACGAACCTAAAGCCGACGAATTACTGCCGCTGTTGCTGCTACCACTGTTCGGAGCGGTGTATGACAAGCCCGACGCGCCGCCGGCGGTGTACATTTCCGAAGCATTTTTGACCTCGCGATAATCTGCAGGTGCTTCGAACAAAGCCTGGTCCAATGTTGCCTTCGACATTTCGACGACTTCCTGGACCATCGAAAAGCTCTCTTTGCCGTTCGCGTCAAACGAGGTCATCTTTTGATAGAGCGGATAACCTGATTTTGCGGAGCCGATCGTCTTAGGCACGATCTTGTCGTGACATCCCGCGGCCTTGCCGCCGTTATTGCCGTTGTATTGACGCGTCTGTGTGCAAGCGAGCCCAAACTCGGCGTCGATGACCCACATATCCATTTCCATCTTTGATTTAGTCGGATTGCATGAGTCGGGCGACGATTCTGTCTCGACGGTCTGGATGATATGACGTGCGGTGAACCCGAACATCTGCCTGCGTTCCCCGGTGTCCTTGATCGTAGTCGTGACATACATCGTCCCGCCTTTGGTCGCAGGGCCGGTTTGGCTCGCATTGACCGCTCCGGGCGTGCCGGTGCCGTCGTCGTAATAAGAGACGGTGTAGGTCCTCGTTTGCGGTGCGAGCTGCAGATCGCGTCCGATGTCACATTGGGTGATGGTTACCATCACGCCACCCATCATCTCGGTTCGTTGACGTTTGCCTTTGATATAGGTCGTATTTTCGCTGGTCTGACCGCCCATCGTTTGTTTTGATTTGATCTTGACGTCTGCAAAAGCGGTCGTCGAGATGGTTAGTATTGCCGACATTACAAATAGAATTAAGTTTTTCATGATATTTATCTCCGTTTCCGTTATGAATTGAGTCGGCGATAACCGCCGTCAACAGTTAAGGCGAAAGGGAATCGGAAAAAGTATCACAGCGATGAAAATATTTATCTCGCGAAGGAAAACGGGCCACGCAAATGAATGCATGACCCGTTCGGAGGAAAAGAAGGCAGGTTTTACGCTATCAGACCCTGATAGTTCTTTGCGTACTTCGGCGGCAAAGGTGAATTGAGGAAATTAGCCCAATTTTCGGGCGTGACGGTATTTACGTAAACCTCGGTCATCTCCGGCGTGTTGACCTCGAGCATAAAGCGGTCTTCGACCCAGAACTCGATAAGCTGAAACAGCCCGCGTCCGCGATTTGCCGTAAAGCAGCGCCAGCCTTCGCGTTTTGCAATGGCTTTGATCGATTCTTCGTCAAGCGGGGAATTGATGTTGAGATGCACAGAACCAAAAAGACCTCGCTCGTTGCCGGCGACAAACGTCGCCTCGAAATCATCCGTTGCGGTCTCGCGGCTAAAACCTTCTTCGTCGGGCAGTCCAATCCCCGGAACAAGCTGAACATCCGAAGGGATGATCTCGACCATCGTGCCGCGTCCGTCATCGGCAAAGACAACGTATCCGCCGGGGCTCGGCGGAAATGGCATTGCGTAGCCGCCCCAGAGTTCGGCCAGTACATTGGCGACGTGTTCGGGGTTATTAACACCTATTGAAATATGATTGATCATTGCAGTTTCTCCTTAATATGAGTTCGAACGTATATCGTCCGTCTTCTGTTAAGGCGAAACCGCTAGGAGAAAAGTATCAATATTTTTTCGCGAGCTGTCCGTAGAGCCAAGCTTTGGTCATTTTCCAGTGGCGTTTGACGGTGATAGAAGACAAGCCAAGCACCTCGGCGGTCTCATCGGTTGAGAGCCCGCCAAAGTATCGCAACTCGACGATCTTTGCCTTAACCGCGTCCATTTTGGCAAGCTCGGTTAGAGCGTCATCGAGGGCGATAAGATCGGCGCTTTGTTCGTCGGATGCATCGATCTCTTCATTAAGCGTCATTATCTGAAACTCGCCGCCGCGTTTTTGAGCATTATGATAGCGGGCGTGATCGACCAGTATCCGCCGCATTTGATTGGCTGCGACGCCGATAAAATGAGCTTTGTTTTGCCACGACACCTGAGTGATGTCGATCATTTTCATGTAGGCTTCGTTAACGAGAGCGGTGGGCTGGAGCGTGTGATCAGATCGCTCACGGCGGAGATAGTTAGCGGCGATACGCTTTACTTCGTCGTAGATGATCGGCAAAAGCTCATCCACGACCTCTCGTTTGCCGCTGGATAACTTGATCAGAAGGTCTGTAACGCCGTGTGTGGACATATCGTATTTGGCATATTTTAGCCTGATGATGGCGGCAAAGACAATTAACATTTTATTTCGGACAGAAAACTGTATGATGACGAGTTCTATGAGAGCTGGGAATCGTGGTATTTTACTTTCAAAGCGTAATTGATCGACAAAAGGAGTAGCGAAATATGAGTGCAGCCCCGGCATTATTTAGGATATTTATCCCGGTTACGGATTTTGACAAGGCGATAGCTTTTTATCAGCGATTGTTTGACGCAGAGGGGCGATCAATTCATCGCGGGCGTCAGTATTTCAATTGCGGGCCAGTGATATTTGCCGTCATCGAAAACAGCGGTACGCCGATCGGCGACCATATTTATTTTTCGGTTCCAAATCTTGAAGCCGTATTTACACGGGCAAAAGAACTTGAGTGTTTGGAAAGTGACAGCGTACATGGCTCGCCGTCTGGTGAGATAAATGTACGACCGTGGGGCGAACGGTCGTTCTATGCCCGCGATCCGTTTGGTAACGGGCTCTGCTTTGTCGATGAAAAGACGCTGTTTACGGGGGAGAGATAATGCTTATTTACGAGGTCACGGCAACTGTCGAGGCTGAAATCGCCGTCGATTACGAGAGTTACATGACAGAGCGGCATATTCCGGAGATACTCGCCACCGGATATTTCGCCGCTGCGTTCTTTGCAAAGAACGGCGGGCAATATCGCATCGGTTATCACGCAGATTCGCAGGAGCTGTTTGATGCATATATTGCGAATGACGCTGAGCGGCTCCGAGAAGATTTTGCAAAGCATTTTCCAGCGGGCATTGAAGTGTCTCGTCAGGTGCTCGATATCGTCGGATTATTTCCCGCTCCGTGACCACAGAATCCGAATCTCGACCGCCATCTGATAATCTATAAACATGCTTATTTTGGGCATCGAAAGTTCGTGCGACGAGACGGCTGCGGCTATTGTAAGGGATGGCCGTGAGATCATGTCGTCGGTGATCGCTTCGCAGATCGAGATGCATAAGCCTTGGGGCGGCGTCGTGCCGGAACTTGCGTCACGGGAACATCTAGAAAAGATCGAGCCCATCGTCGCCGAGGCTATCGCTCAGGCCGGAGTTCCGTTTTCCGACATCGACGCCATTGCCGTTACGCAGGGACCGGGATTGATCGGTTCACTTCTTGTCGGTGTTTGCTATGCAAAATCGCTTGCGTATTCGCTTGAGGTGCCGATCGTCGGTGTTAATCATATCGAGGGACATGTGTATTCGGTTGCGTTCGAAAATCCGCCTGTCGAATATCCGGCTCTTGGACTGATCGTTTCTGGCGGCCACACGAACATCTTTCATATACCAGAAGAAGGACAGTACAAGGTCGTGTCGAGAACCCGCGACGACGCGGCGGGCGAGGCTTTTGACAAGGTGGCGAAGATGCTTGGGCTCGGTTATCCGGGCGGCCCAATAATTGAGAAACTTGCTCTCGAAGGCGATAAGAGCGGCGTGAAATTTCCAAAAGTTAAGATCTCCGACGGGCGTCCCGACCTGAGTTTTAGCGGCCTAAAGACAGCTGTCGCAAGGTATGTGCGGGAAAATAGCATCGCTCCTATGACTAACGGCGACGAGCCGTCACGGGAGATCAAGGATCTCGCGGCGAGTTTTCAGGCGGCGGTTGTACATGCCCTTGTCGGAACGCTCGAAAAGCTGGCAAATGAATTACAACCAAAAACTCTTATAGTTGCCGGGGGGGTCGCATGCAACCTTGCTCTTAGATCCGCCGCCGAGGACGCCGGAAAGCGGCTTGGTATGCCGGTATATTTTCCTTCAAAACATCTTTCGACTGACAACGCTGCAATGATCGCGGCGGCGGGTTATCCGCAATTAGTGCTAGGTGGTAACGCAAAACTGGATCTGACCGCCGACGTGACAATGCGGCTACAGAACGTGGATAATGAGGAAGCGGAATTAAGGCAACGACACGTAAAGTACCGGCTATAATTTTCTTGCGTTTACACCTGCCGAACCATTAGAATGAAGGTAAAGTTTCAAAAAGTTTTAACGATAATTGATATGAAAAGAATCAGGGGTATTGGCGTTATAGCATTCTTGGCAGGGGCATTTTTCAACGTTACGTTTGGACAGAACGAACGTAGTATTGCGATCACAAAGGACGAAAGCCCGGCCGCGATCACACTCCAGCCGTTTCTTTCCGGCCTCAGTTCACCTGTCTTTATGACAAGAGCAACGGACCGCAGTCAGCGGTTGTTTATTGTTCAGCAAGGGGGATTGATCCGCGTGCTCCAACCGGGTTCGACTACGCCAACGACGTTTCTTGATATATCGGGGCCGGTTCTTGCTGGTGGTGAGCGTGGACTCTTAGGCCTAGCGTTCCACCCGCAATACAGGACCAACCGACGGTTTTTCGTATATTACACGGCCGACACTCCAGCAGGAGCGATAAAGATCTCTGAGTTCCAAGTGTCGGCGACTAACCCAAATGTGGCTGACACGACTGAAAAGAACATTCTCACTATCCCCCACTCGACTAATTCAAACCACAACGGAGGTACTGTGGCTTTTGGGCCGGACGGTTATTTATATGCTGGTCCGGGAGATGGTGGCGGCTCGAACGATGTTCCAAACAACGCTCAGAATATCAATTCTTTGCTAGGAAAGATCATCCGCTTGGATGTTGATAATGTGCCTGTCGGCCAAGTGCCGCAATACAACGTACCGCCCGATAATCCCTACGCAGGAGCCATCCCAGGTGCCGATGAGATCTACGCGATCGGCATGCCAATCCATATAGATTTTCATTTGACCGGCGCGGTACGCGGCAATTGTGGGCGGCTGATGTGGGTCAGTTTTCTTGGGAAGAAGTTGATATCATCACTCTCGGCGGCAATTACGGCTGGCGTGTATATGAGGGCTTACATTGTACCGGCAACGACGCGGGACTTTGCACGCCGACAAACTATCTGTCGCCGCTATTCGAATACAGCAGCGCCGGGGCGGGTAATACCCGATGCTCGATTACAGGCGGTTACGTGTATCGCGGAAGGCAAGGAACGTTTCCTGAGGGTAGTTACATTTATGGGGATTATTGTTCCGGTGAGGTCTTAATGTGGAACAACAATACTCAGACGGTCCTTCTAAGCTCAGGACGAAGCATCGTGGGTTTTGCTGAGGACCAGTCTGGCGAGCTCTTTCTAATTGGTCAAAGCGGCACGATTGAAAAGATGGTCGGAAGTGCTGCCAGGTCTTTGGAGAGCGTTGAAATAGGCGGTGGAGCACGCAAGAATCCCTAGTGTTTTCGTATCTAATTCATAACGGCGCGAGCGAGTGTAAACATATTTACCTCGACTGCGCCGTTTTTCTTTAGCGCCTTGGCACAATATGATGCTGTCGCTCCTGATGTGAAAACATCATCTACCAATAGAATTTTCTTCCCTGCGATCAGTTTAGGTCGCAGTACCTCGAATGCATTTTGAACGGTGAGTTCCCTCGCACGCTTGTCCATCCCGACGCGGTGTATCGGCGTTTGGAGTTTTCGTGCGAGACTAGCCTTATCCACAGGAATGCGTGTTGCCCGTGAGATCTCCTTTGCGATGACCTCCGCCTGATTAAAACCGCGCTCGAGCCGGCGCTGTTTTGAGAGGGGAATCGGGATGATAACGTCAGTATTGAAAAAACCATTGCATTCGATCGCCGCCGGAATAAGCTCGCGTAAACGTTTTGGGATGACTGGTTGTTCTTTTAGAGTTAAGACTGTCGCGGACATCGCCATTTCATACACTCCGACAGCAGCAGCTTTATCGTAGAAATGGTCGTCGCATTTGTGGCAAAACACGGCCACCGGAGCCGCTTTGTCACCAAAGAACGCTCCGCATTTATCGCAGAGCATTTCGTCGCCCCTAAAGATCCGTGTTTCGTTCCAGCATTTGATGCAAGAAATGCCGTCGTCTGCATTCTCGACTTGAGAAAAACAGACACGGCATTCTTGTGGATATATGATCGAGAGCAGGGAGTTTTTAAGCTCCTTGAGCATAAGTCAACGCTTAGTCTTCGTCGAGCAGGCCTTTCTCAAGCAGTTCCTGACAATCGAGACAATATCTTGCCCAGGGGATCGCGGCGAGACGCTTGGGGTTAATGTCATTTTCGCAGTTTTGACACGTGCCGTATTCATCGTCTTCGATACGCAAAAGAGCTTCGTCAATAAGTGTGAGCTGTTTGCTTTCGTTTTCTGACACGGCAAGCATCACATTTTTGGAATAATTGCGGACCGCCAGATCAACCGGATCAGGCGTTTCGGCATCGTCGATCGAAAGATCGTTGCCTTTTAGCTTCTCGATAAGCAGCTCTCTTTCAGCGAGTAGCTTTTCTTTTACTTCTTTTAGATTCGATTTACTCATTTTTGGTAAGGGAAGCCCCTAATAATTGTATACGCTCGATATAACTGCTCTAGCATGACGACACGAGCCATCTCGTGGGTAAAAGTGAGAAACGATAAAGATAGCACGAGCCCCGCCTTAACAGCAACCTCTTGCGAGATGCCGTCAGGGCCGCCGATCACAAACGTTATCTCTTTGTGTCCCGCGTTCTGCCATTTCTCGATCTCTGTGGCCAGTTGCGGTGACGAAATACCACGCCCCGTTACATCAAGCAAACAGACGAAAGAGCTATGATTCAGTTTTTCGAGAATTCGTTTGCCCTCAATTTCTATGCCCTCGTGCGGGGCAGAATCGCGGACCTCGACTGTCTCGCATTTCACAAAATGCGAAAGACGCTGCAGATATTCGTCCTGCAGCGCCGCGTAATTTTTATTTTTGGTCTTACCGACCCAAATAAATTTGAATTTCATCAAAGGCCTTCAGGCAGCTCGACCTTGCGGGCATCGAGCCACAGCCGAGCAAGGTCGTAAAATTCACGTGCCTCTTTATTAAATACGTGGACGATAAAATCGCCGTAATCGACCAGCACCCATTCGCCGCTCGCGTATCCCTCGATACGCACCGGACGGGAATTGAGCTGCTCTTTTAACTGCTCCTTGATCTCGTCGGCGATGGCTTGTACCTGACGCTGATTGGCACCGCTTGCGATTATAAAAAACTCGGTGAAGCTGGCGATGCTGCGCAGGTCGAGAGCGACCAGGTCAAAAGCCTTTTTGTCGCTGGCACATTGGATCGCGAGTTTTACTTCGGGGTCGAGGTCGGCAAACTTGGTTGGCGTTTCTGCTATTTCTATCTTGACCGCTTCGCGTTGAAGCGATCTTTCCTGTGTTTCTTCCATTAGCTATAAATATGATATTTTTCGACGTAATTTGCAACCTCGTCGGTTACATCTTCTTGCCATGTTGTGTCATCTTCGCGTATCTTGCGACGAATTTCGGTCGCGGAAACGTCCATATTGACCGCGTCGGTGATAAAGATCGATGGTTCGATGCTGGTTGTTGGTTGTTCGATGCGGTCGGAATCGGTTCCGGCACGCATATCCACGATCCGATTTCGGATCTCGTCAGTCACATGGTCAAACCCAATCTCGACCCCAGGCCGCGTCACGACGATGATGTTGACCATCGTAAGGACCTTTTCCCATTCGCGCCAAGTCAGGATGTCCCGCCACGAATCCCCACCAATAACAAAATAGATCTCGTCGTCGGGCCGAACCGTTACGATCCGTGTCAAAGTCTCGACCGAATACGGCCGCTCGGGCATCTCGATCTCCATTCGCGAAACACGCATTTTTGAAGCGCTCTCAGTTGCGAGGCAGAGCATTGTGTAACGGTCGTAGGCGGAGGTCGGTTTTAGCCGGGCCTTGTGCGGGGCGTGAAAAGCGGGTATGAAAACAAATGAGTCCAGCCCAAATTGATCGACCAACGCATCAGCGATCGCAAGGTGTCCGCTATGCGGCGGGTCAAAACTGCCGCCGTAATACGCAACGCGGTGACGTTCGCCATGATTGTCGACGGGGATCGTACTCATCAAAATTTACATTGCCAATGCCGCTACCTCTTTTAGTCGCTCCGTTTCGGCGTCGAGAGCGACGGCAACTGCACTCACCAGATCTTTGACGCCCTTGTTCGTTACCGATGAAATTTCAAAGAAAGGTTTTTTATCCTTTTTCGCCCTTTTCCTTAGGGCATCGAGGCGTTCGGGTTCGTCCATGGCGTCGATTTTGGTTGCGACGATGATCTGCGGTCTTTTTGCAAGATCGGCGTCGTAGTTGGCCAGTTCGCGGTTGATGATTTCGTAATCCGAAACGGGATCGCGGCCCGACAGCGACGAGACATCGACCAGATGCAGCATCAATTTTGTGCGCTCGACGTGTCGAAGAAAACGGTGTCCCAATCCTGCACCGTCAGACGCACCCTCGATCAAGCCGGGTATATCCGCGACCACGAACGTCCTGAAATCTCCCATATCAACAACACCAAGATTGGGCTCAAGAGTTGTGAAAGGGTAATCGGCGATCTTTGGTTTTGCGGCGGAGATGACCGAAATCAGCGTCGATTTACCGGCGTTGGGAAAGCCAACCAGCCCGACATCAGCGATCAGTTTTAGCTCAAGCTGCAGCTCGCGTTCGCCGCCTGGGCGGCCGTTGTAATGATATTTCGGGGCCTGACGCGTTGCGGTCGCAAAGTGCGAGTTGCCCCAACCGCCCTTGCCGCCCTTGGCCGCCATATAACGCTGTCCGGGCTCGGTGAAATCAAAAAGCAGTTCGTTTGTTTCCGGATCGAACACTTGCGTGCCGACGGGCACTTTGACGAGAGCGTCTTCGCCGTCTTTGCCGTAGCGGTTTGAGCCTTCGCCGTGGCGGCCGCGTTCGGCCTTGTGCTCGGGGTTGTAGCGAAGGTGCAGCAGAGTGTTGAGCCCTTCGTGCGATTCCATATACACACTGCCGCCAACACCGCCATCGCCTCCAGAGGGTCCGCCGCGAGGGATAAATTTTTCGCGCCGAAAAGCCGTGACACCGTTGCCGCCGTCACCTGCCTTTACCTTGATCTTTACGCGGTCAATGAACATAACTTTCTATTCTAAGCCTTTGGCGGTGATAGGGGAAGTTGAAGGCGGAAGCCCGCACGAAGTAAGGGCATTTCCAGTCGCGCCAAAAAAACAAAAGCATCGTCCCGGTTGCCCGTTTCGATGCTTTTATTTTCTTTGCCTTTCACCGAAGTGTAGGGTAAAGGTTTGGTGGCTCTCGCATGCACACGTTCGAACCACCGATTTTGTATCCCGATGAGCTTCCTGCGGAGGACTCTCCCCGGTCAGCACCCAAAATGAATAAATTCAGACTGTTGTGCTCGAAAGCACGGTGCCGTTAGGTCTTTTTTTGGTGGCTTTTCCTCCACCACCGGTTACGTTCCCGGCAACGAGGCCCTCGTCTTTCGACGTGAGCGACATAGCACCCTTTGGCTGATCAAGTCCGTCGGGCGTTGTCCGTTTTTATCCGAACAACTTGGCCTTTCTTTCGTCCGGCCTTAGCAAGCCTTTCGGCTTCGGCTCCGAGCGTACCAAGCAGCGGCTTTCCGCTCCTTCTGCTCTCAAACGATCGCGTCACCGCGTCCGCTCCACCTCTCGGTGCCGGTCAAAGTTCCCTTAGCAACCTCGACTGTGAAACCAGTTTACACCCAAAAAATCCGAAGTCAAGTAGAAAACACTTTAACTATTGTCCTTATGTTACGGGCTTTCTGTGGAAATCTTGTGGATTTGCCTGTGCAAAAAATGTGGATAAGATTGTGGAAAATCCGGCAAGTGGTTTGCATGTATTTACTTACGATTTGCCGAAAAATTTCGGGTGGAAGAACGCCGGACCAAGAATAAAAATAAAATATTTTTTATTCACGGGTTGATTCCAAATAAATTCGACGTAATACGATAGCCAAACTTAAAAGTATTTACCGCAGGCGTGGCGAAAGGTGGTTGTTGACCGCTTTCAAAGCTAAAAAATAGGCTCTGGGATGTGGTTGGCGAGATCATTAGCGGTGCCTGTACCTCGCTGTAAAAATAGTTTCGTGTTCGATGCAACGGCGTTTCGCCACGGACGTAAAAAAAATCCGTAACCTTGAGATTCATATATTTCGTCAGGTTAAAGAGCATATCGATGCCTACGTACGCACGGCGGATATTCGTTTGGCTGCTCTCGATGTCAAAGCCTACTGGCCGCGAGCGGTAAATACGTCCCGCTTCGACGCCGACGATCGGCTGTATTTGATAGCCGAATGAGCAGCAGGGAATCCGTTTCTTGCCGTTAGACTCGATCAGGACGCTGTCGGGAAAAGGCTCGACATAGCGGGCGGTCAGCGGGTTATTTAAGGCGTAGATCCACGGGCGAAACTCAAAATTTGCCTTAAACTCGGCCCGTTTGAAATCGCGGTCAGACGCATTTATGCCGCGAAAGATAAACGCATACACATTCTCGCCGCCTGATCCGTCCGCCTTTCTCGGACGCCAGCGGCGTGTGTATTCGGTGCCGATCAGCACACGGTTTAAGGCAAGGTTTTTTTGGCCGATCTTTCCGGTCGAGATCTTTGCGTCAATAAAAAATGGCGTGAAAAAATTGGCTTGGTCGGCGTCGCGGTGATAATTGAGCAGCGGAGCAAAGCGCAGATCTAGCACTCCGTTGTTCGTTCGCTGCCTGACTATTCTAGTCCCGACCTTCACATTTTCGACCGAGCTGGTGTACGAAAGAGCGAGGTCAAGGTTGGTCTTTAGTTCCCGCAGTCCCATATTTTTATCGGTGAGGGCGGTCACCATATCGGCTTTCTTTATCGAGGTGCCGGTTTGTGTGTTGAGCAGCCGTCCGGCAAGCTCGCGTGGAGCGTCCTTTGCAAACACCACCTCGAGATCGTATTTTCCAACGGGAAAATTCTTGTCGGTGACGAGAATGATGTCAATCATGTGGCCGCCCTCCATCTGGCGGGCTCCTGTCGGGGCCAAACGCATCGCAACGACCTTATAGACTATCGGCTCGTTGCGCGGGATAGCCTGCGACTGCGGCTCGACTCTGATGGTCGCAACGCCATCCGGGCTGACGGTTTTTGGATCGAGCCACAGATACATCTCGCGTATGCGGCCCTCAACATACTCCTGAGCCTCGGGGCTAAGTGTGTCAAAGGCTTGCGCGAGCTGCACCGTCACCTTGATTTCGCCATTTGGGCGGCCATCGATCTTCGTGCGAAATTCTTCCTGCCTCTCAGATTTGTACAGGGTGCGTACCTCGGGCTTGTCTTTGGCAAACATCTCATTGACCCTGATCATCTGCCCGATATCGCCGCGTTTTACATCCGAAATAAAATAGCCAAGCTCATATTTCGCCGTGCCCAAACCGACAGCGGTGCGATATCTAAATTGCAGTTTGCCGTCTGCTGTGACGATCTTGCAAATATCACCTGTAGCCGGAGCGGGGTCGCAATCGGCGACATTTTCTTTGTTTGCTATGAGCTTCGAGACCTTTGACTCTTCTCTGTAGATCTTGATGCCAACCTGACTGCCCGGCACAAGCTGAGCGGTGACAGTTGCCTCGATCGTCGCGGTATCGCCATCCTGCCACACGACCGCCGAACCCTTTTCGTCGGAGCGTTGTGCCGTTACCGTAATGCAGAAAATAAGTACCGGCAAGACCAGTAAGAATGATCTCGAAATTAGCTCTTTCATATTGTTACGGGGAAACTAGAAAACGATTTCAGTTGTGTTGCTGTCGCGGGTGGCGGTGTGCATCAGCTCAAGCGCGGCTTTGCATTTGGTCAGACTCGTCACGCTGTCCTCGAGCCGCTGCTGAGCGGATCTCGTCATCACCCTATTCGCTGTACGTAGCACTTCGGCGGTCGTATCGCTTATCTTTTGTTTCGAGACAGTGTCATTGTTACGATAAAAGTCACCAACTAAAGATCGATCCATTCGTCCTTGTCCCAATCCCGAATTTTAAGAATGCTCAGATGGTCACGCATCAAACGCGCTTTAAGAGCAGCCTTTAAAGTATCTTGTGTGATGACAACGGGTGGTGGTCCCGTATTCGCGGTCGAGGTGCTGTTCAGCGTATTGGCCGCAGTGTTAACGTTATTTGCGTTACCGCTCGCGTTAACGGGCTTATTGGCATTCGCGTTCGCATTATTAGAAGCGGCTTCGCCACACCCTGAAAGCAAAACCACCATGCTGAGTATCGCTGTAAAGATAGCCGGTAAATAAAGCTCCGAGAGCAGCTTGCCGATCCGCATATTGTTCCTTGTTATTAGTAGCTTTTAGCAAGGATACGATACTGCAAGTACAGCTAATTTGCAAGAGTTTTTGGAGGTCAGAGCAACCCTTGAAATGAGCGGCAGATGTCAAAGAGCATCCGTCATTTCTGACGGATGCTCTTTATTTTGTGAAGTATTTTATAAACCGCCCGCTACGGCAGGTGGCACTAACGTGACCTAGGCACTGACTTCTGCGACGACCTTCGGGGCCAGTTCAGGTGCTCCGGCGGCGTAGACACTGATGAATTTGCCTTTGCGGCCTTTGTCTTCGAATTTGATAAAGCCTTCGATCAGCGAGAACAGCGTGTCGTCTTTACCACGGCCGACGTTGTTGCCCGGCTTCCATTTGGTGCCGCGCTGGCGGGCGATGATGTTGCCGCCGAGAACGTGCTCGCCGCCAAATTTTTTGAGTCCGAGCCGCTGTGCGTTTGAGTCGCGGCCGTTTCTGGATGAACCTACACCTTTCTTATGTGCCATTTTTTTGAGTGGTGAGTGGTGAGTGGTGAGTGGTGAGTGAGAAAAAATTCTCAACTCTCAACTCTCAACTCTCAACTCGACTTAGATTTTTTCTATCTTGATTTCCGTAAAGCCTTGTCTGTGGCCTTGTTTGCGTTTGTACTGTTTGCGGCGTTTCTTTTTGAAAACAATGATCTTATCCGCTTTGCCGTGGCCGACGACGGTCGCTTTGACCGTTGCTGCGCCTACCTTGTCGCCAAGGACAAGAGCTTCGACTTCGACCTTTGCACCGGCCTTTTCATTGATGGTCGGGACACGAAGTGTCTCGCCGCCCTCGACCGCAAATTGCTTTCCGCCTGTTCTTATAACTGCGTAACTCATTTCTTATCTTAGCTCCTCTCGATTGACGGCATTTGCTTAGTTAATCGAAAAGTACAGATTATACGGAAAACGTCGGGGGTGGTCAACCTTGTAGTGAGAAAATTAGCGGCGTGTCCAAATATGAACGAATCGAGTCGTATCAAAATGACCAAAACGGTAGTTTTTGGGAAAAATGTGGGTCATTAGGATATCGTTGCCACGATTCCGCCCGCATTTCTCCACGTCACCGCTTCACCCGTAAACCGGTAAATCTCCGCTCCACCGCGTCGCCGTCTCACCCGCATTTGCGAGATAGGTCAGGCTACAGACGGATCGATCACGACCGCGATGAACGGCAGGTTGCGGTAGCGTCCGGCGGCGTCGAGTCCGTAGCCGACGACGAATTTGTTTGGGATGACAAATCCTGTGTAATCGACGACGAGTTCTTTTTTTATTCGCGGCTCGGGTTTGTCGAGAAATGTCGCGATCTTGATCGATGCTGCACCGCGTGAATCGAGGATCTCGACGAGGCGTGTCAGCGTCAGGCCGGTGTCGATAATGTCTTCGACAATGAGGACGTGTTTGTCGCGGATCGAATTGCTCAGATCCTTGAGGATCTCGACATCGCCGGTAGATTTTGTGCCGTCTTTGTAGCTCGAGACGGACATAAAATCGATCGTCAGCGGCAGGTCGATCTCGCGCATCAGATCGGCCATAAAAACGCACGAGCCTTTCAAAACGCCCACTAAAACGAGGTCTTTGCCGGCGTATTCGGCGGTTAACTCGGTGCCTAGCTCCTTGATGCGAGCCTTGATATCGGCCTCAGAATACATCACTTCGAGGTTAGAGTTGGTGAATTCGGTAGTTGCCATTTTGGTTGATCCGGTTGCCATGGGTTCCTCGCAAATTTGAAAGAATTGGTTTTTAGACATACTATTCAAACATAGGCTAACTTTCAAGTTGGATGTTCTTTTGCAGAAGCCTGCACGTTAGTAAGGGCGTAACATCCAGCTTGAGCGTTACGCCCTTGCTCACGCGGGCTTCTGCATAAATTATGGCTGACGCTGATAAAGATACACGCGACCGCGTTCGCGGAATTAGTAAGACAGGTTTTGGCGACCGTGCCAACCGAGGGTGAAAACCAGTCGGCAGGTAGCAGTGTCGGAAGTTGAGCATGTCGTTGTAAATTCTCTGCAGGGTAAATTTGGCAAGGAGTTTGACCGTGACGAATCGTCTAAAACGCTTATTACCGAAGACGATCTGCGAGGACTCGAACCGGGTTCGAAGCTGCGTGTCGCCGAAAATGTAAAATTTACCGCCCTTGCTCAGGATATCGTTAACGACCTCAAGATCGAACTGATCCATAAACAGGCTCGAAAGAGCACAGCTAAGGTCCGTTCGGTTGCGGTCGGTTCTGATCACGGCGGGTTTAAGATGAAAGAGCAGTTGAAAGCGTTCCTGACAGATTTTGGCCTGAACGTCCGCGATTTTGGCACTGAGAGCGAAGACGCGGTCGATTATCCAGATTTCGCACACGCGGTTGCCAAAGCTGTCAGCGGCAAACAGGTCGATGTTGGCATAATCATCGACGGAGCCGGGATCGGTAGTGCAATGACCGCGAACAAGGTGCCAAATGTGCGTGCGGCGGCGTGTTATTCGACGGCTCTCGCGAAAAACTCCCGCGAGCATAACGGTGCGAATGTGCTGACGCTCGGTGCGGGCCAAAACTCTTTTGAGGAAGTAAAACAGATCGTCGAGGCTTTTATCTCGACTGACATTTCTGAAGAGCGGCACATGAAACGGGTAGGTAAGATCGATAATATCGAGCGGCAATATAGAAAGTGATAATATAGTTATTCATGCAGCAGAACGGAAATTACGACCAGCTTATCGACCAGATCACCAATATGGTGCTGGCAAAACTCACGGGTGAGGAAGATTGCCCGACGTTTTGCCGTGCTGATGTCGAGCGTATTGTTGACGCCGGTGCCGAACGTATCGGCATCGTGCTTGGCGAGACAGCGACCGCACATGATTGGGCCAGTTTGATCGACCATACTTTGCTAAAACCGGAGGCGGCCGATTCGGATATTAAGAAACTTTGTTCGGAGGCGGCTGAATTTGGATTCGCTTCCGTGTGCGTAAATCCCGGCTGGGTAAAACGTGCGGCTGAATTTCTAAAGGGAACCGGCGTTCCGGTTTGCACGGTTATCGGCTTTCCGCTCGGAGCGACGCTGCCCGATGTAAAGGCTTACGAAGCCCGTCGTGCGATCTTTAACGGTGCCGAGGAGGTTGATATGGTCATCAATATCGGAGCTCTCAAATCGGGCGATGATTGCCTGGTCGAAGACGATATTCGCGCCGTGGTGGATGCCGCTCACGAAAATCATATTCTCTGTAAGGTCATTATCGAGACCGCTCTGCTGACCGACGATGAAAAGGTTCGAGCTTGTATTGCCGCCAAGAATGCCGGAGCCGATTTCGTTAAAACCTCCACGGGTTTTGCCAAAGGCGGAGCGACAGCAGATGACATTTCACTAATGCGCCGTACGGTCGGTAGTGCTCTGGGAGTAAAAGCTTCGGGCGGTGTTAAGGGGATTGAAGACGCGAGAGCGATGTTTGAGGCCGGAGCAACACGCATCGGAGCATCGGTCGGCGTCAAGATAGCCCAGGAAGCAAGCGGAATCAAATCAACTATTGTCGCAGGGACTTATTAACATCACACTCGACGCGGCTGATCGAAGGTTTCACGGAAGTCATCTCCCTTTATCACTATCGTTCTGCACATCTGATGGATTCGCGACCTGATCGAAACGCCCACGCGGTCTTCGAGAATATCCATTGTCGGATCAACCCGAGTATCAAGGAAATTTGTTGTGAAAATAGTGGTCTTATTTTGGTTGTAGCGGCTGTTGATGATGTGATAGAGCGTGTCCCTCACCCAGTCCGTTGGTTTTGATGCTCCCAATTCGTCAAGTACGAGAATTTCGGCAGTTAACACGGGAGCAAGAACGCCAGCTCGGAAGAAGAGAGTATTTGGGTTATATGAATCCCTGGATCTCTTTCAACAATGCTCCGAATTCATAAAACAGGCATGAAAAACCGTTGTCCGTAAGGCCTTTGACAATGGAAACTGCAAGATGGGTTTTTCCTACGCCGACATCACCCATTAGTAAAAGCCCTTGATCAACAGCTGGGTATTGAGTAGCGAGAACAAAGGCCAAATGCCTAGCTTCTTTCTGGGACGATGTTATGGCATTGTAATTTTCGAACGTACATTTATCGTATCTAGGAGGAAACGTATCATTCGTTTTGGCTGCGACTTTGAGCTTTCTGCAAGAGCAAGCTCTTGCACCTTTGCCGGGAACGATCTCCATCCCTGTGCCAAAGCAAAGGGGACATTCATCGCCTAATTCGTCTACAGATAAATCGTCCTGTTCAACGAGCTTTGGAACAACTTCAAGCTTATGATTATGTACTTTTCCCTTCGGCATTTTTTGTATTTGATGGACCGGACAGTTGGATTATAGCACCGCCCATTTCGAATTCAAGTTTGAGTTTCGGGCACGGCTGCGAGGCTATGATATTATTTTGACGGCGATAGTTATGAGTATTTTACGCAGTTTGTTGATACGATTTGGGTTAGCGGATCTGAGCGTTGAGCGGGCATCGATCAGCGTGATGCTGCTGGATGACGACACGCGGCGGCATCGGTGGTTTGCAAAACGATTTAAGGGTGATTTTCTTGATATTGCCGAAAATGTAGCGGAGGCTAAAGAACTCTTATCAACTGGCAGCTACGATGCGATCTTTCTCGACCACGATCTGTTGCCGCATCATTACGATTCGAACAGCCACGGCGACGTTGAGAATACCGGCTATGCGATCGCCCAATGGCTGAGCGAGCGGCCCGAATTACAACGCGGGGCAAAGGTGATCGTGCATACCCGCAATGCCGATGCCGGAGGGCCGATGGTCGAAAAGCTAAGGGAAACCGGCCGCAACGTCGAATACTGCGCGTTTCCTTACCTTGATCTAAAGATCAAAAATTACTGGCGGCGTTAGGCCTAGCCGATCAGCCTAAATAACTGTAAAGCCACAAAAAATATTGCGAGTACGCGGGCAATAATTATTATAGTTTTCATACTCTGCCCCTATCCTGTCCTTGTCTAATCTCTTCAATCCGTTTATCAACAGATCAGCGGTTTTCTTCGTGCGTTCCGCAACGTCTTTGCGATCGCCCAATTCAAACGCGCTCAGGCTATATGGCAACAGTGAATTGGTCGCTGTCACGAGGGTTTGGGCCAAGTCGAACGGGTCGCCCGTACCGAAAACTTTCGTCTTTTGGCCATCGGCAATAACCTCTGCGAAGATGCTGGCCTCTTCGTCAAAATACCTTTTGCGACGCTCTAAAAGCTTTGGCCGCAAGTACGACAGCATCTCGTTAAGGCTCTGCGAATAGTGGTTAACGCTGTCAAAGCGAAACATCACGCGTTCGACGAGCATGTCGCGTAGACGTTTTTCCGGGTTTGCCGATCCGCTGCTGATATCCCGTAAATTGCTCTTTAGCCTGTCAATAATGCGATCTATCTGAGAAAGCGCGATCTCTTCTTTGCTGGGGAAATGCAGATAAACGCTGCCCTTTCCGATGCCGACCTCTTGGGCGAGGTCATCGATGGTCATTTTTTTATATCCGTATCGGGCAAGGAGCTTGTCTGTCGCGTCAAGGATCGGCTTCGCGGGTATCCTTTGTTTGAACGGCGTCTTTCATAAATGACCAATGACCAAAATCGTCTTATGGTCATAATATTAAAAGAAGATTTTGTAAAGTTCTACACAGCCTCATTCAAAATATTTCCGCCCTCGCAGTTTTTCAGGCAGCAGATCGCCATCGGGATCGTTGCCTTCGTCCTTGCCGTAGCCGAGGTCTTTCATTAATTTTGTCGGTGCGTTACGGATCTTCATGGGAACGGGTAGGTTGCCGAGCTTTTTCGCGTCTTCCATTGCCGCACCGATGGCGTTCGTTGCCGAGCGGTCCTTTGCGGCGTTTGATAAGTAAGCGACGCCGTGGGCAAGATTTAACGCACATTCGGGCATGCCGATGGTCGTTACGGCCTGGAATACGGCGTTTGCAACGACGAGGGCGGTGGGTTGTGCAACGCCGATGTCTTCGGATGCGAAGATCACCATGCGGCGGGCGATGAATTTTGGATCTTCGCCGGATTCGAGCATGCGGGCGAGATAATACATCGCGGCGTCAGGTTTGCTCGCACGCATTGATTTGATAAACGCCGAAATGACGTTGTAATGCTCCTCGCCCTTTTTGTCGTAGCGGAGAAATTTTGATTGTAGCGTTTCTTTGAGCGTTTCGAGTGTGATCGAGTCATAGAGCCGAGACGTGTTCTCGATCATCGTGATCGCTTGGCGGGCGTCACCATTTGCCATTTCGATCAGCCACTGCTTTGAAACATCGTCTAGTTCAAAACCAGTCCGGTCGATGATCGCACCCATATCAGCGTCTGAAAACTCTTCGAGAACAAACACACGAAGCCGCGAAAGCAACGCCGGAATCACCTCAAAACTCGGATTCTCGGTCGTTGCTCCGATCAGAACGAGTTCACCGTTCTCGACAAAGGGTAGTAGAAAGTCCTGCTGGGCTTTATTAAATCTGTGGATCTCATCGAGAAACAGCACCCGCGGACGGCCGTCGATCGAGGGTGTTTTTACGATCTGGCGAATGTCTTCTTTGCCGGCGGAGACGGCTGAGAGTTCGTAAAAATCAGCTTTGATCGCGTTGGCATAAATGCGGGCGAGCGTTGTTTTACCTGTCCCGGGAGTGCCCCACAATACGAACGAAAATATATGGCCCTGCTCGATGGCCAAACGCACGGGTTTGTCCGGTCCGACCAGATGCGATTGGCCGACGTATTCGTCGAGGCTCGTTGGCCTGATCTCGTTTGCGAGCGGTTCCATAATCTAAACTATACCGCAAATAAAAAAGGCGGCTGTGATAAGCCGCCTATCTATAAAATGTGGTGGCCAGAGACGGGGTCGAACCGCCGACACGCGGATTTTCAATCCGCTGCTCTACCAACTGAGCTATCTGGCCAAAACGCACCCAAACCGTATTGGATGCGAATTTGTAAGTGTAAATAAGTGGCCAGAGTATGTCAAATTCCGCTGGAAATTCACCACAGAGGCACGGAGGACACTGAGAGTCGGACGGTGCCTTTGTGGTGAAGATCTCTTATTCTGGTGCCTCTTCCGTTTCCTCGATTTCTGCCTTTGCGGCCTTTCCGGCTGCGGCGGCTTTTGCCTTGGGTTCAGCGACTACAACGAAACCTAACGCCTGTTTGACGTCGGCTTCGATGCGTTCGAGGAGCGGCAGATCGCCTTTGAGCATATTCTTGACGTTGTCGCGGCCTTGGCCGAGGCGTTCGCCTTTGAATGAGAACCACGCGCCGGATTTTTCGACGATGTTATTGTTAACCGCGAGATCGAGCAGGTCGCCTTCGCGTGAGATGCCTTCGCCGTACATGATGTCGAATTCGGATTCGCGGAACGGCGGTGCACATTTGTTTTTGACCACCTTGACGCGGGTGCGGTTGCCGACGACCTTGTCGCCGTCTTTGATCGCACCGATGCGGCGGATGTCGAGGCGGAGACTGGCGTAGAATTTGAGGGCCTTGCCGCCGGTCGTCGTTTCGGGTGAACCGAAAAACACGCCGATCTTTTCACGAAGCTGATTGATAAAGATAAACGTTGTGTTCGAGCTCGCGACGATCGCCGTAATCTTTCGCAGGGCTTGCGACATCAGACGTGCCTGCAATCCCGGCAGGGAATCGCCCATTTCGCCGTCGAGCTCGGCACGCGGCACGAGTGCGGCGACCGAATCGATGACGATGACATCGACGCTGTTCGAACGGATCAGTGTTTCGGCGATCTCAAGAGCCTGTTCGCCCGAATCCGGCTGCGAGATGAGCATGTCGTCGATATTGACGCCGAGCTTGGTCGCGTATTCCGGGTCCATCGCGTGTTCGGCATCGATATAGGCACAGACGCCGCCGGTCTTTTGAGCCGAGGCAACGACCGTCAAAGCGAGAGTCGTTTTACCCGAGCTTTCCGGCCCGTAGACCTCGATAATGCGGCCGCGCGGAAATCCGCCGACGCCGATGGCGTAATCGAGGCTCAGACAAGTGGTCGAGATCGCTCCGATATCCTCGTGCGGCCGCTCGCCGAGCCGCATGATCGCACCCTTGCCAAATTTTTTCTCGATCTGCTGCAACGCAGATTCGATCGCTTTTCCTTTATCTAGACTCATACCATTTCCTCTCCCGTCCATAGTGTTTGCTCCATTCTCACGACCAAGACATTTGATTTATCCGTTGCACAAATGCAACATAGGTGTAGTTGTAGCACACAATGTTTCACGGATGCAACACAATAATGCCCTTTGAATGAGAAAAAAGCAATAAAACCGTCAATCAAGCTAGTTTTGTCAGGAATATTAGATCAACTTTAGCCAAATATCAACCCGAAATTAGCCAGCCGGTCGATTTGATTCAAATAGGACGTCGGTACTTGGTGCTACTAGGTTTCCCCTAATTTACAAACCCTTACGACAAACAGAAAACATTAGTGAGAGTGCTGTCGTAAATACTTGCAAAGGTAGAGCGAAAACGGTTAGAGTTTGCAGTTATAGACAACATGAATCAGCTCGATTTTTTAGGCCAGACACTGGACGGTAAATACCACATCGAACGCGAGTTGGGACGCGGCGGTATGGGGACGGTGTATCTTGCGACCCACCTCGGCACGGAGCGGCCGGTGGCGGTGAAGATCATTGCTCCGCAGTATATGAAACGCCGAGTTTGTCGAACGTTTTCGCCGCGAGGCGCGCGCTGCCGGGCGTCTGCGTCACCCTAACGTGGTCAACGTTACGGATTTTGGCTTTGCGGATTCGAATCAGGGCCAGGTCGCGTATCTTGTGATGGAATATCTCGACGGCTGTACGCTGGGCGAGATACTGGAAGAGGAGCGAAATCTGCCGGTCGGATGGACGCTCGATATTCTCGAACAGGTCTGCTCCGCCGTACACGAGGCCCACACGCAGGGCATCATCCACCGCGATCTAAAACCCGACAACATCTGGCTCGAACCAAATCAACGCGGCGGCTACACGGTCAAGGTGCTCGATTTTGGTATCGCCAAGCTTGAGGAGCACGACGACGTGGCCTCGACGGGTGAACATGAAGCTTATGTCAGCGCGACGCCGACGTACAGCTCCAGCGGGAAAGCGACGTTTGCCGGAGGCGAGATAGACGGGACGCAGGTTGACGGCCATGTTATCTCGACACAGGTTGCCGAGGCCGCGACAATTGCTGGCGGTAAAGAGCGAGCATCGATCGCGTCTGAGGCGGGAACCATCAATCTGTCGCCGATCGCGAGCGAGAATGAGACGGCGATACTTGATGACGGCGATATCTCAGATGACTATCAGGACACGGTCGGGACGCGGGCAATACCTTCGCCCGGGTGGCACGCCGCAGCGTGAAAATCCGACGACCAACAGATCGCTTTACGATTCGAAAAACTCGGCCGAACTGACGCGTGTCGGGGCCGTTTTGGGCACGCCGCTTTATATGTCGCCGGAACAATGCCGCGGCGAGCATCTCGATCCGCGTTCGGACATCTACAGCCTCGGCGTGATCGCATATCAGATGCTTTCGGGCCGGACGCCGTTCGAGGGTGATTTTAAGGACGTGATGGAATCGCACAAGACCATCCAACCAAAACCGCTTAAGGCCAAAAACGCACGCCGCAAGCTGAGACAGGGAATCCATTTGGCTTTGCACAAAGACCCGGAGTTTCGCCCACAGACGGCAGAGGCTTTTGCAAGCAAATTGCGTGCGAGATCTGAGGGATCTGGGGATTGCTCAGACGAGCGCTCGTCATCTGGAGCGAACATCTTCCGAAATTCCTGTCGCTGACGGCGTTTTTCTCGCTGCCGATGATCGTGCTGACGCTGATCCTGCTGGCTCTATCGTTCCTCAGGGTGAGCGATATGATCTCTGAAACGGTCGGCAGCGTCTCGATCGCCATTGATGGGTTTGCCTTGTCATTAGCGAGCGCATTTTGTACGAGCCTGATCGTTGGCACCATCTCTTGGATCGTCACACAGTATCTTTCCGTTCCGTTGCGGCCGGTGCGGCTGCGGCCCGCGCTTGTTGAGGCCCGAAAGAAATGGAAACGTATCGCGGGAACGGCATTTTTGACGGCGATATTGCCGTTTGTCGTTGCCGGTGTCGCAGGGGCACTTGGTTTCGCGGTCGGAGCAATGCTGGGATTGATCATTTACCCGCTGACGAAATCGGTCGCTCCGATCCCGGTGATGGGGTTTGTACTCGGATCTCTTTCCGGACTTCTAGGATTTTTCTGGTCTTATATTTCGTTCATACTCGTGCCGCCGGTCGTGATGATGGAGGATGTTGGGGTCAGGGCCGCTTTAAAGCGGTCACGAGCTCTCGTCAAACGGTCGTTTTGGACGGCGTTTGGGGCGATTTGCATCATGATCTTAATTCCCGGCATCATCGCGGGGACGATCTCATACGTCGTTAACGTTTCTGCCAAGGCGTTTGATCCAAAACCAAAACCGGACCGAGACACGTCCCTCCACAGTCCGCCGAGCCACTGCTGCCGCCACCTGCCAGACGCCCCTGTGGCCGAACAGAAAAGGGAAGA
Source organism: Chloracidobacterium sp. (assembly GCA_016712045.1). Taxonomy (GTDB): domain Bacteria; phylum Acidobacteriota; class Blastocatellia; order Pyrinomonadales; family Pyrinomonadaceae; genus OLB17. Next base: position 53,421 of record JADJRV010000007.1, read on the forward strand.
AAACGACAGGTTGAATTCGTTCACAATGCCGCAACCCCAAAGTTCGCGGCAAGGATATGGATATGAGGACGCGTGTAAAATACACCATTCTCGAATCGCTCATTCAAATATTCTGGCTGCCAATGCAGATCCTCGTGTTTTCGTTTTCTGCTATCATAGTGGCATTGCTCTATTTGAAAACCCGGCTGGCTGGCGGTGAATCGATGAACGATCTGCTCGAACGATTTGAAGACGACGAACGCCCGCGTAAAAAGTGGCAGGAACGCGTCCGGGCACGCCTGATCCAGTCCGGCCGGATACCGAGCAAACCATGATCAGATGCGGCTTGCGATAACCAGATCCCTTCTAATTACCGCTGTTACCCTCGCGTTTTGGCTAACTACGCCCGCGCAGGATGTGACGCGCGAGTTGAAGGTAACTTCGGGTTCGACTATCGAGATCGTTAATCGTTATGGCCGTGTCGGCGTTAAGTCTGAGGCCGTAGTGGATGAAAAAACGCCGTCGGGTAAGCTCGTTGCTTCGTCGCCAAAAGGTGTTTCTGACGGTGAGATCAAGATCGTTAGTGCCGGTGGAAAAACGACTATAACCGTCGTGTCCGCCGATGATCGAAAACGCATCGATCTCGTTCTCACCGTGCCAGAACGATCCAACATCATAGTCCAAACTGTCGCCGGTGCTGTTGAGGTGAAAGGCAATTTTGCCTCCGTTGCGGCGACGACCGATACGGGTACGGTAGCCGTAGATGTTCCGGACGAAGATATTACCTACAACCTGCTCTGGACCGAATCAAAACCGCGTGTTGTCGCTGATTTTGACCTCGCGGCGATCAACGAAAAGAACGCGGGGCGGTTTGAGATCCAAGGGGAAAGAGCAAGTAACAAGTCAAAGGCAAAGTCCAAAGGGACCCAAGCCTTGAGCCGACAGATCTCAAAGTCTGTCAGACTCGATCTGACCACTGCTCGCGGGATCATTTTGATCAATGTCCCGCCGAACGAGGTGATGAGCGATCTGCGCGAGCGGCCTTTGACTAATGCGGCAAAGGCGATCGTTCGCAGCGGTGACAGCTTACTGATGGAGGCGATCCGCAGGGCGGCACCGAAATATTACGGCGATTACGCCCGCAGTCTGCCGCCGATGATGTTTGAGCCAAAGTTTTCGGCCAAATCAGCCCAAACCGAGAATCCGAACGCTTCGCTTAAAACCGCTTTGGTCCGCGTGACGGATCTCAAGAATCGCTCAATCGCTGGTCTGACAACCAGTGATTTCGAGATCACAGAGAGCGGGACTGCCCGCGAGATCGTGTCGGTCGAACGATCTACGGCACCGTTCAACCTCGTGTTGCTGTTGGATGTGTCGGGCAGCGTAGAGAATTACGTTAATTTTATCCGCAAGGCGGCGCGGGCGTTTGTGAATACGGTCGATGAAAAGGACCGCGTGTCGATCGTGATCTTTAACGACGATGTTAAGGTGCTGTCAAAATTTACGACCGACAAAGGCAAGCTATCGGAGAGCCTCGACACCTTTGACGCTGGCGGGGGGACGGCGTATTACGATGCACTTGCATACGCGGTGAGCGATACTTTACGTCAATTTAGGGGTGCACGCACTGCCATCGTCATCCTGACGGACGGCGACGACAACCGCTCTTTCTTGGCCTTTGATTCACTAGCCGGGTCGATACAGGAAAGCGGTGCCTTGATCTACCCGCTTTACGTGCCGTCCGGGCTGATCGCGGTTGCGGCCGCAAATCCTAACGCCGATATTGATCCAGTTCGCCGTAAATATATGTCGGTGTCGGCAAAAGCCGAGGGCGAGGGCGAAAGGCTCGCACGCGTTTCTGGCGGTGTCTATTATCCGATCAAAGAGATCGCCGAGATCCAAAAAGCCTATGAGGACATCGTCGTTCAGCTCCGCTCGGCTTATAACATCACTTTCCGATCAGAAACCTCGAGCGGCAATTCACTGCGTTTGAAAATAAAAAGTAAGCGTGAGAATACTTTTGCGACGGTCACGTCGGTGGTTGCGTCTCAATAGTTGACGTTAGATGAGGAATATTGAGTTTATGGAACGCAGAAATTTTTTAGGTAAATTTGGAATGGGTGCGGCAGAGTTAGGCACGGTTGCGGCTATACCGGAGGCAGCACATCCGGTGGGTCCGGCGGATACATCAGATCGAAATTCTTTTAGGGCAGCCGATTTTGGCGCGGTCGGCAATGGCACGGCAGATGACACCGCGGCGATCCAAAGGGCGATAGATGCGGCTTATAAACTTGGTGGGGGAACGGTCTATCTAGAGGGGAGTGCTGGCAGGGATTTCAAATGTGCGGGCCAGATCTCGCTTGATGAAAAACGCGGGGTTCGAATTATCGGGAACGCCGGGCCAAATGTTCAAGGGGGACAGGGGGCAGCGTCGGCTCAACTCAATTATACCGGCACCGCCTCGCCGTTTATTTCAATGAGGTCATGTTTTTCAGTCTCGTTAGAAACTATCAGCATCAGTTATAGCAATGCTTCATTCAGAGGGTCTCTGGTCGAGACGGGGCACAGCGTCAAGGCAAAGGCGGATTCCGGGTACCTGATGTTTGATCGTTGTCGTTTCATGGGTAGCGGTCGAGCGAATGCCGCCGAATATTTGTTGAATTTATCATTAGCGATTTGTTCGACCGTCAGAAATTGCGAATTTCAGACTGCAAACACGGGGGTAGTGGGGTAACGCCAAACAGGGGAATTTATTCAAACGTAATTCAGATCACCGACTCGGCTTTTCGCGATCTAAACGAAGTTGCGATCCAGAGCGCTGGAGAATCCTGGCTTATCTCCGGGTGCACATTCGAACCTCTTACAAACGGAAGGGCCGGAGCATATTTACAGGGTCAAGGTGTACTAGGATATGGCTTAAATATTATTGGATGTTGGATGGGAGATGTTAATAAGCCTGGTGGATGCTGGCTCGATATTACGCGGCCCGGCATTAGGTCTTGCGGTAATCGGGAATCGAATGGGGCCGGCAGGCACCGATCCCCGCGACACTGCGATCAAGTTAGGTAAAGGAAATCAAGGCGTTACCATTACCGGAAACCGTATCGAGGGACCAATTTGTATTGATTTTACATCTGGATTTACGTTTGGAGCTTCGATAACAGGAAATGATCTGCAAAGCCCTATTCCGATCGCAAACCTCAAAAACGCAATGAACCATTTTGTGGCCGGCCATTACACAACGCCAAACAAGATGAGCGGTGCAACAACTTTCGAAACGGGCATTTTTAGCGGTGATGGCGTACGGGGCAATATAAACCTTGCTCCGCAAACGTGGGGGCCGCCTACAAAACCGCAAAATGGCGATGTGTGGACGACTGACGCCGGTATGTTCGTCCGCATCAACGGCGTCACCCGCAAAGTCACACTTTCTTGAGTCCCATGTTAGCCGTTAGATAAGCTACTAGACCGGACATTTGGCTACCTTGATCTACCTGTGTTCAAATTGAACCTGATTTGACCGACGAGATATTACATACATTATTTGACGAAACCGAACGGCGGCCTTTGACGGTGACGGAGTTGAACTCTGAGGTAAAGGGGGTGCTTGAGCGAGGGTTTTCGGGCGTTTGGGTGGAGGGCGAGGTGACGGGGTTTGTTGCGGCAGTGTCGGGGCATTGGTATTTTACGCTTAATGACGGGACGTCGCAGATCCGGGCGGTTTGCTGGAAAGGGACTAACTTTCGCATCCGATTTAAACCGCAAAACGGTATTGCGGTGCGGGTTCGCGGCAAGGTGACGCTTTATCCGGCGAGGGGCGAGTGCCAGCTGGTGGTCGAGTCGCTTGAGCCGTCGGGCGAAGGGGCTCTGCGTGCGGCGTTTGAGCAGATCAAGGCGACGCTCGACGCCGAGGGGCTTTTTCTCCCGAGCTAAAACGCCCGATACCGTTTTTGCCGAGACGTGTTGGTGTCGTGACTTCGCCAACCGGTGCGGCGTTTCACGACATACTTAATGTGCTGACGCGGCGGGCGAGGTCCGTAAGCATCGCGCTTGCCCCGACGTTTGTGCAGGGTGAAGGCTCGGCGGACAGTATTCGTCAGGCGGTCGCCGATCTCAATGCGTACAACCTTACGCTAGATTCAGCAAATAAGATCGATGTACTTATCGTCGGACGCGGCGGCGGGTCGCCCGAGGATCTGTGGGCTTTTAACGATGAAGCTTTGGCCCGGGCATTGAGGTTAAGTGAGATACCGGTGATATCGGCTGTCGGGCATGAGATCGACTGGTCGATATCCGATCTGATCGCCGATCTGCGGGCAGCAACGCCATCGGCGGCTGCCGAGATGGTTGCGGGCCGCGAAGAAGACATCATCAATGGCCTGCATCTTTGCGAAGACCGGTTGGCAGGTTTTATCGAGCGCCAAATATATGAAGCTGCGATCCGGGTTGAGAACGCCTCGACGGGGTTGCGGACGAGTTTCACATCGGGTTTGCAATCAGCACAGATGCGGTTTGCGAACGTTGCATCGCGGCTGACTCCGGCGACGCTGAAAGCAAAGACGGTCGCTGCGGCAAACTCGCTCGCAGTGCTCGATCAACGCCGAATTACCGCGACGCAGCATTCGCTCAAGACTAAGACCGAGGCTCTTAATGTTCAGATGGCAAAGCTCAATGCTCTGTCGCCGCTCGCGGTGCTGACACGCGGATATTCGATCACGCAGACGGCGGACGGACAGGTTTTGCTCGACGCCGGACAAGTTAAAAAGGGTGATAAATTGAAAATTCGTCTCAAACGTGGAAAACTGGACGCCGAGGTTTTGTCATCTGAAGAATAATGTCGAAACGTTTATTCGCTATCGCCGGAATTGTTTTTTTGTCGATCCTGGCGGTCGTCGGGCTGGGCAGTTTTTTGTATTATCAGAGCCTCAAAGACACGCCGCAGTATTCGCTCGCTCTGCTTGTTGACGCTGCGAAACGGGACGATAAGCCGGTGATCGACAAGCTCGTTAATATCGATACGGTGGTCGATGATTTTGTCCCGCAGATAACGAATAAGGCTGTCGAGATGTACGGCCGCGGGTTGCCGCCGGCAATTATCGGCAAGGTCGCCAAGCTTGCAACGCCGCTGTTCCCGGCATTAAAGCAACGTGCAAGAGCCGAGCTGCCGCGGGTGATACGCGACCGCACAGCACGTTTTGGCAACGTGCCGTTTTTTGCAATGGTGATTGGAGCCGAGAAATACCTCAATATCACCGTGACCGGCGATACCGCGCTCGTCAAAAGCAAACTGCCCGAACATACTCTTGAGATGACGATGCGGCGAATTGACGGGCGGTGGCAGATCGCCGGGGTCAAAGACGAAAAGCTTGCGACAGACATCGCCCGTGCCGTCGGACAGCAGATCATAACGATCGCCATCGGCGGGTTGAATAAAGAATCAGCGGAAACGCTTGGTGTCGGAAATCTGGCGGACCTGCTCAGACAGGCCGAGGAACTTGTAAGGTAGTTATGGAAAAATCTTTCGAAACATCGCTGATCGAATTAGAAGAGATAGTAACAAAGCTCGAAGAAGGCGATCTACCCTTGGAAGAAAGCCTCGAGCTTTTTGAAAAGGGGATAAGCCTTTCGCGATCTTGCCGCGAGCGGCTGACTAACGCTGAGCGCCGGATCGAGATACTGATGAAAGGCCCCGACGGTGGATTTACCGCCGAAGAGATCGAACCTGACAGCCTACGTGACTAATTCATCGCCACCATCACGGCGATCGCTCCGACCAACACGAATACAAAGATACTGATCGCACCCATGTAGAGCGCAATCCCGACCGTATTATCCTTGCCCGATTTGCCGTTAAACCTTTTGCCGCACGCCGGACATTTGACGTGCGTCAACAATTTGGGCCCGATGAGCCCGCCCCACCACGTGAAGCTTAATAATTGAGCGTTGGTGTCTCCACATTGGGGACACGGTGCATAATTTCCAGCCATATTTTCTTAGTCTAATTCTCGCTCGAAGATGAACGGCTTCCTTTCAACATCCCGTCAACGCTCAGCATCCCCGAACCGTTGGCCGCTATATAAAGAAATGCAAAACAATACAGCACTGCGGTTTCACCGCCGTTCATGATCGGCAGAGCTCCCTGCGGTTGGTGAGCCATAAAATACGCAACGGCCATCGTGCCGCTTGCGAGAAACGCCGCAAAGCTCGAGAAAAAGCCGAGCATTACTAGTAATCCGCAGACCAATTCGATTATCGCGGCGGCGAGGATAAGTCCCGCTAATTCACCCCCGGCTTGTTTTGCCGGCGGCCAACCAAACATTTTCTGCGTGCCGTGAAGCATGAACATGAATCCAAAAACGATGCGAAAGATCGCGTAAATATAGCCTGAGTATCTACCGAGAAAACTATCCATTAGATTTGCTCCTTAATTCGGAATTTCGAACAGTATAACGCATTGACGCTGTTTACAAATAAAATGGGCGACCCAAATATGGACCGCCCTTTGATCGTTGTGATCGAGTTTAGGTTAGCTTGCAGCTTTGACAGCTTCGGTCGGTTCGACACGCGGAGCGGCCAATCCAAGTTCAGGTGACCGCCACAGATTGGAGACCAGTAATTCACGGATGAACGTCATCTCTTTTGGCAGACGGTCGTAGAGCTGGAAAAATAGCTCGTCGTGCATTGCGATCTCTTTGAGCCACATGTCGCGGTCGAGATTCATCACCTTATTAAACTGCTCCTCGGTAAAATCGAGCCCGCGCCAGTCCATGTCTTGGTATCGCGGCATCCAGCCTAGAGGTGTTTCGGTGCCTTTTGACACGCCGCGTGAACGCTCGACGATCCATTTCAGCACACGCATATTTTCGCCATAACCGGGCCAAGCGAATTTACCGTCCTCGTCCTTAAGGAACCAGTTGACCGAGAAAATACGCGGCGGTTCAGGGATCTGGCGGCCAAAGTTGAGCCAGTGCGAGAAATAGTCGCCCATGTGATATCCGGCAAAAGGCAGCATTGCGAATGGATCGCGGCGAACCTCACCGATATTGCCAAATGCGGCGGCAGTCATTTCGGAGCCCATCGTTGCGGCCATATAGACGCCGAATGCCCAGTTGAACGACTGCTGAACGAGCGGCACGACCGAGTTCCGGCGTCCGCCAAAGATAAATGCCGAAATGGGGACACCTTTCGGGTCATTGAAAAGGGGGTCAGCGACCGGGCATTGGTCGATCGGGGCAGTGAAACGCGAATTTGCGTGTGCGGCTTTGCCTTCGCTTGCGGGGGTCCAGTCGTTGCCTTGCCAGTCGATCGCGTGGGCCGGTGCGTCGCCATCCATGCCTTCCCACCAGACATCGCCGTCGTCGGTCAGAGCCACATTCGTGAAAATGGTGTTCTCTTTGATCGACTCCATTGCGTTGGGGTTGGTCAAATAATTAGTGCCCGGAGCAACGCCAAAAAACCCATTCTCGGGGTTGATTGCACGGAGCTTGCCGGTCTCGTCGGGTTTGATCCAGGCAATGTCGTCGCCGACTGTTGTAATTTTCCAACCCTCTTCTTGAAATGCCTTGGGCGGAATGAGCATCGCGAAATTGGTCTTGCCGCACGCCGACGGGAACGCTGCACAGACGTAATCTTTCTTGCCGTCGGGCGATTCGACGCCGACGATGAGCATGTGCTCGGCGAGCCAGCCCTGGGCACGGCCGAGGGTCGAAGCGATCCGCAGAGCGAGGCATTTTTTGCCAAGCAGGGCGTTGCCGCCGTAGCCTGAGCCATACGAGACGATCGAATTTTCCTCAGGGAAATGAACGATGTATTTATCTTTTGGATCCGGCGAACACGGCCACGCGACATCGGCCTGGCCTGCCGTAAGCGGCATCCCGACCGAGTGCAGACACTTGGTAAATTCGCCATCCTCAACCTTTTGCAGAGCGTCGAGAGCCTGTTTGCCCATGCGGGTCATGATCCGCATGTTTACGGCGGCGTATGCCGAATCGGTGATCTGCACGCCAAACTGCGAGATAGGCGAACCGATCGGGCCCATGCAAAACGGCACGACATACATCGTGCGGCCGGTCATGCAGCCGTCAAATTTCTTTTTCAAAATGGCCTTCATCTCGACCGGGGCCATCCAGTTATTAGTCGGTCCGGCATCTCCCTTGGCCCGCGAACAGATATACGTACGATCCTCTACACGCGCCACATCCGAAGGGTGCGAGCGGGCCAAAAACGAATTAGGTCGCTTTTCTGGGTTTAGTTTGATAAAGGTGCCCGCGTCAACCATCTCCTGGCACATGCGGTCATATTCCTCTTGCGAGCCGTCGCACCAATAGACGCTATCGGGTTTGCACAGCGTGACAGCCTCAGTGACAAAGCGTATCAGCTCTTCGTTAGTGATGTTCGAAGGTATCGTTAGATCGGTCATTTTAAAAGATTCTCCTAAGGGAATTCTAATTAATTGAATTCTTAAATGGAAAAAACGAGTAATAAGACTCGTTTTCAGCAGTTATTTGATTAGCTTATCACAAGATAAGGAAAATAGTAGTCAGTGGTCAGTGGTCAGTAGTCAGTGGGCGGTAAATCTCTATTTTTTGATGGCCCGGATCAACAAGATCGCGATGACGGCGATGACGGGGCCGCCGATCATAGCGACGATAAAGTCCGGGCCGACGCCGACGACGGATCGGCTGGCAGCACCCAGAAAGACGCCGCCGACGAGGCTTGCGATGCCTCCGATTATGACGCTCAGAGGGACACCGAGGCCGTTGCCGCGGTTGTTCATTAGAGAGTTCATTCCCACGCCGACGATAATTCCGAATCCGAATAATAGGAACCAAGGAAGCATAATCTTTCTCCTTTGTGACTGAACAATTTAAGCTTTTGCTGGACGGGATGATGATATGCCGATTTCCGGCCTAGGGCAAGGCCGTAAGTAATTGAGAATCGATAGGTTCGCAATGTTGCAGATCAATCCTCGCTCAGGACGATCACGAAATCTTTGTCTTCGAACATCACTTTTTCAGACTTATTCGGGTTTAGGTGGACTCCATAGTGTTTGTCGGGGTCGGTGGTCTCGGTTGCGATGCGGTAGCCGATGGCAGATTCGCCGAGGGCGGCGGCGGATGCGACGACGGTGTAGAAATCAACTTCGGTGCCGGTGCGGACGTAGCGGTTCGCTGGTTTGAGATAGACCTCGGAGCCGTCGGCCTGGAAGAGGACGTCGTAGACCTTTTTCAGCTCTCGATTCTCACTGAGTTGGCTGAGCATCAGGCTGATGAGGTTGTCGCTGACGACGAAATCATCGGCTTTGGCGACGACGCCGAGTTCGCGGTTGCGCATATCGAGCATTTCGGTGACGATGCTGTAATCGACGCCTTCGGACTCGCTGATGCTGCGTAAATGAAGCAGAGTGATGAGCGTGTGAGCGTCGCTTTCCTGGATGTCGATGTTGCGATCAGAAAGGACGATGATGTGATCGAAACCCTTGGTATTGACGTCAAGGAGTGTTTTCTTATCGACGGGGTCGCCCTCGCAAAACGCGATCCGCTGATTCTTGACTTGGGCTTGCAGCTTGGTAACCTCGGCACCGACCGCCGGGTCGTGAGAGATAACCAACACCATCGAATCTGCCTTTACGTAATTATCGACTTCGGTGACGATGCGAGGTGCGATCTCGTTCCAGCCGATGATCAGCGTATGTTCTTGGACGGGACTGCTTTCTTCGCCGTGCTGGAAAAGTGAAGTGTCGATACCGTCTAAGCCCCGGCCGTTGGCGATAACGGTGTCGTCGTCTTCGGAGATCGCGATGACGGATTCACCGTCGCTGTAGGTGCGGTCCATCGGAGGATTGATAAGTGCCTCGCCCGACGGCGTAAACACACCTATCACAGACGATGTCTCATACGCGAAAAGCGAATCTTTGTACGTTTTGCCTGCAAGAGAATCCGGCATCTCGCTGAAATAGATCTCGTCGCCGGCGAATTCGAGCAAGTCGGCATAGACGACGCTCAATCCCGACTGGCGGCAAGTCTGGGCCATCACGCGGGAGATGAGGTCCTCGCTGAGGACGTAAACGGCTTCGCCGTTGCCGACTAGCTCTGCGGCATCGAGGTTACGCTCGTCGCGGATCTCCGCAACGATGTGATACTCGTCCGACTTTCGGCGGCGGCCGTTCGTTATGCCGAGCACGGTCTTGATGACGTATGTGTCGGGATTTGCGGTCTCGGGCGACAGCACGATGATCGAGCGAGCTTCGTTGATATTCACCATCTCGGCGGCGGACGATTCGAGAGTAGAGCCGCTGCGGACGACGATCTTTGTGTTTCGCGTGTCGGTGATCCGGGACTTTATCTCGTCTTCAGCCTCGACCTTGTCCTTTTCCGACAGAATAACGATGCAAGGGCGCTTTTGGTTTGAGTTTGCTTCGACTAGCTCGGTAATGATCGTGAAGATCTTTTCGGACCAGCCGAGGATGAGAGTGTGGTTGCTATCGAGTACACGAGATCGGCCGCGTTTCAATTCTTCGATCTTTTGGTCGATGCCAGAAGCGATCGAACCGATAAGTATCGAGATCAGGAAAATCCCGATCAGTGTTGCCGTGAATCTAACGACGCGATAATCCCAGCCTTCGTCACCGCCCATCGTCCCAGGATCGAGCGTAGCCATCAGGCTTTTCCATGTGCCCTCAAGAAAGCTGAGCGGCTCGGCACCCGGCTCGGTCGTGCCGGTGATCCCAAGCAAAACAATTATCCCGCCAAGCACGACAACCGACACGATTGAGACGATCGCGAGCCATCTGATGACCGCGATCGGGCCGCCGGACATTGTGTTCTCGAAGTGGTATTGAAACTTTTCTCGGAGCGTGTGTTTGGGCATAGGATTTTTTTGGAAGTGTAGCGAAATACAGGCGATAAATTCAAACTGCGGAACGCTTCTGAACACGATATTGTGCGAGCGTGTGAATGATGACCGTCGCGATTATGATACTGCCGCCTAGAATGGCCCAGTTGGACGGGCGTTCTCCGATGAAGAGGAATACCCAGACGGGGTTTAGGAGCGGTTCGATAAAGCCGATGATGCTGGCATCGAGCGGGCGAGTGCCGCCGGTCACGCCCTTAATAAATAAGATATACGCGATGCCGATCTGGAATATGCCGAGAAATCCAACTGCGGCGTAATCGCGCCATGTCGCGGTCGGCAGCGCAGCAATACCACTTGAGAGAGTAAGCAGGGCGAGCAGGAAGTTGCCGTAAATTACGGTGATGACGGAGTTCATACCGGCTGCTTTCGGATGTTTGAGCAGCATGATGTAAAGCCCGAGAAAAATGCCCGAGCCGAGGGCGGCAATGTTGCCTTGGTAGTCGCCGATCGTCAGGTCGCCGACGAAGAACAGGCTCATTCCCGCAATGCAAAAAACGACAGTGATCAGGTCACGGATGTGAAATTTTTCGCCGATGACGAACGGAGCGAGCACAAGGATATAGATCGGTGCCGTGTATTGAAGAAAGATCGCGTTAGCGGCGGTAGTGTGCTTGGTCGCCCAGACAAAGAGAAACAACAGCGTGGCGTAGATGATCGATGCGATGACGCCAAAACCATTGATCCGCAGGCCGTTTTTGCGGGTGATGATGAGGACGGTAAGGCCGGCGAGCAAGCTACGGAAAAATGTTACTTGATACGCATCGAGGTTTGTCGCGAGCTTGATGAACATCCCGCCCGTGCTCCAAAAAAGCACGGCGATGACGACGAGGGAGACGGGGGGAAATGGTTTTTTGTCTTCGGGCACGGAGATATATTACCGCAATAAGCCAATTTAAACGCAGAGACCGCAAAGGCCGCAAAGGAAGATAAGGGAAGAAATCTCTGCGATCTTTGCGGTCTTTGCGTTAAATATCCTATTCGCCCGTCGTGGCGGAGGCGATGGTTTCGCGGAGGGCTTTGGCCGAAGTCGTGTTTGGTTCTAGTTCGACCTCTTCGATATTGTTGTAAACCTTTTTGCCAAAGACGGCGTTCCAGGGCGGGATGACGAGGGTGACGTTGCCCATCGCACGGGCTTGGCAGGCGAGACGCATGAATGGCGTTGCGTCGTCGGTTTGGTTGTAGCCAAAGACCTTCATCGCACGGCGTTCGCGGCGGCCGACCTCGGTCATCTTTTCTTGGCCGCCAAGCACACCTACCCAGCAGGTGCCGCATGAAGCAGCGGTACATTCGACCGGAACGGGGCCTTCCCAGCAGCGGCTGTCGAGTGATTGCCAGTCCTGTGAGCGGTCGTTTGCCGACGCTGCGGTGATCTCCTGCTCGTTAAGCAAAGGGAATTTGCCGCTCGAATTTGCCGCAGTATATGTAACAGAGAATTTTTTGTTTACGGTTTTGAGGAATCCGAAAACGCCCTGCGAATCGTCTTTTGCACGCTCGGCGACGATGGCGTCGGGCGATTTTGTCATTATACCGCTCGGCTTTTCGACCTCGCCGGTGGCGGCGTTAAACGCTTCGAGCCCGACCTGATTGAGCGTCATCAGTCCAACGAGGACGATGGCGTTGACGAGCGAACGTTCGACCTTGAGCTTTTCGGCGACGAGTATCCCGATCTGTTTGACCTCTTCTTTTAGATCATGCTTCTGGTCGGTAAAGACAGCGGCCTCGGCCTCGATCGCGGCTTTGACCGTTTTCCAATAACGGTGGCCGTATAGAAAATGGTGCGACGTGTCGATTTGATCTTTCAGCTCAAAAACGCCTTGCATCGCCAGCCCGTGCAGCGTCGCTTCGCGATCCTCGGCGGCGTCGATAAAACGCTTGAGGCTCAGCGGATAAAAGCGAAACCAGATCTGGATCGCATTTTTATCCACCTCGTGGATGCAGGGAAGCAGTTCGTCGAGAGCGGCGAGCCAGTCGGTTTCGGTGTAGTTTGCTAGATACGATTCGAGATTTGTCATGCTTTATTTTATAAGGGCGAAAAATACCCGTTTATCCAAAGGTGAGATTCTACTAGAGAAATACGTGATTTGGCAAAAGCGGGCTTGACAAGAATCGTCCAAATTCATAATATCTAAAGTTTCGGACTTTACCGTTCGTTGTATCTATATGCTCCGCGTGAGTTTACAGATAGGATTTTTGAGAATTGAAACACGGATTGTAGCGTAATAGGTGGGCATCACCGTCCACTGGCGAATTACACATATCTAATATGCCACGCTACAGCAAAGTAACAATTCTTAAGGGTTAGAACATAGATTTAATTCATTCAGCTTTAGTGCTGCTTGAGCTAACTGCCGGATATTATCCGAGCAAGAGTCAGGTAAGACGGTAGTTTTGCCTACTGGAATTTTAAATAGAGAAAACGATGCCTACTATCAACCAATTAGTACGTAAGGGACGCAAGCGGATCAAGTATAAAACCGCGAGTCCCGCTTTGCAGGCAAACCCGCAGAAACGCGGCGTATGTACGCGCGTTTACACGTCGACACCGAAAAAGCCTAACTCGGCTCTTCGCAAGGTCGCACGTGTGCGTTTGACCAACCAGATCGAAGTTACTACATATATCCCGGGTATCGGGCATAACTTGCAGGAACACTCGATCGTGCTGATCCGCGGCGGCCGTGTAAAGGATCTGCCGGGTGTTCGTTATCACGTTATCCGCGGAACGCTGGATGCCTCAGGCGTCGCGAACCGCAACCAGTCGCGTTCTAAATACGGTGCGAAACGGCCGAAGGGAGCGAAATAAGAAGTTATGCCAAGACGTAGAGTTGCAGGAAAAAGAGAAGTTTTACCGGATCCGATCTATAACAGCATCGCCGTGACCAAGTTTATCAACGGCCTGATGTGGGAAGGGTAAAAAGACAACTGCCGAGCAGATCTTTTACGGAGCGATGGTCAAATTGGGCGAAAAGGCACAGGACGAGCCTTTGAAAGTGTTTAAGGCCGCTCTCGATAGCGTTGCACCGACCCTCGAGGTCAAATCACGCCGTATCGGTGGTGCTACATATCAGGTGCCGCTCGAAGTTTCGCGTGACCGCCGCAACACGCTGGCAATTCGCTGGATCGTGACGAACGCACGCAACCGCAGCGAAAAAACGATGGAAGATCGCCTGGTCGGCGAACTGATGGACACCATCAACGGACGCGGCGGAGCGATGAAGAAGAAGGAAGACGTGCTACGCATGGCAGAAGCGAACAAGGCGTTCGCACATTATAGGTTTTAGTTAAATGGCGAAGATCAGCTTAGACAAATATAGAAACATCGGCATTATGGCCCATATCGACGCGGGTAAGACCACGGCGACGGAGCGCATTTTGTATTACACGGGTGTTTCCCACAAGATCGGCGAAGTTCACGAAGGAACGGCGACGATGGACTGGATGGAGCAGGAGCAGGAACGCGGTATTACAATTACCTCGGCTGCGACGACCTGTTTCTGGACACGCAACAACATTGAGCACCGTATCAATATTATTGATACACCGGGACACGTTGACTTCACGATGGAAGTTGAGCGGTCTCTTCGTGTTTTGGATGGTGCGGTCTGTGTTTTTGACGGTGTCGCCGGTGTTGAGCCGCAGTCCGAGACCGTTTGGCGTCAGGCTGACAAATACGGCGTGCCGCGTATCTGCTTTATCAATAAGCTTGATCGTGCCGGTGCTTCGTTTGACCGCAGTTTTCAGTCGATCCTTGATCGCCTCGGTGCAAATGCTGTTGCACTGCAAGTGCCGATCGGTATCGAAGAGCATTTCAAAGGCGTCGTCGATCTGATCACGATGAAGGCTTTTGTCTGGACCAACGAGGCGATGGGGGCCAATTACGATGTCACCGACATCCCGGCAGACCTACTCGAAGTGTCGAAAGCTCAACGCGAAAAGCTTGTCGAAGCCGTTTCGGCGATCGATGACGATCTGATGATGAAATATCTCGAAGGCGAGGAGATCTCAGAAGACGAGATCCGCGTCGCTCTTCGTACGGGAACGCTGGCGATGAAGATCGTGCCCGTGGTTACCGGTTCGGCATTTAAGAACAAAGGTGTTCAGACGTTGCTTGACGCAGTCATTGATTTTCTCCCGAGCCCGCTCGATATTCCTGCGATCGAAGGCGTAAATCCTAACACAGACGCAATTGAAAGCCGTCCGCCTGATGCTAAGGCTCCGTTCTCCGGTTTGGTATTCAAACTGATGGCGGACAAGCATCTCGGACAGCTCGCATTTGTGCGTATCTATTCGGGAACGGTTTCGTCGGGTTCGTATGTGACGAACACGATCAAAGATTCGAAAGAGCGTGTCGGCCGTTTGATGCTCATGCACGCTAATAAGCGTGAAGACGTCGAAACGGCATCGGCGGGCGAGATCGTTGCGATCGGCGGTATGAAAAATACCACGACCGGCGACACCATCTCGGACGAGTCGAAACCGATCATCCTTGAGTCGATGGACTTTCCGGAACCGGTCGTGCGTGTCGCGGTCGAACCGAAAACCCGTCAGGATCAGGACAAAATGGGCATCGCTCTCAATCGTCTTGCACAGGAAGACCCTTCATTTCAGGTCAACACCGACCACGAAACGGGCCAGACGATCATCGCCGGTATGGGCGAACTTCACCTTGAGATCATTGTCGATCGTATGAAGCGTGAGTTTGGCGTCGAGGCTAACGTTGGTAAACCGCAGGTTGCGTATCGTGAAACGATCACGACATCGGCACCGGGTAAAGAGATCTACAAGAAACAGTCGGGTGGCCGTGGTAAATTTGGCCACGTCGAGCTCACGGTCGAGCCGGCTCCGGGCGAAGGTTTTGTCTTCGAAGACAAGATCACCGGTGGTTCGATCCCGCGTCAGTTCATCAAACCGACGATGGAAGGCGTTCGCGATGCTATGCAGCGTGGATATCTTGCGGGCTATGAGCTGGTCGATATCAAAGTTACGCTCCTTTTTGGTTCGTATCACGAAGTCGATTCGGACGAAATTTCATTCAAATTGGCCGGTTCGTATGCGTTCCAGGACGCAGTGAAAAAGGCAAAGCCCGTCCTGCTCGAACCCATCATGCGTATCGAAGTCGTTACGCCTGAAGAATATATGGGTGCGGTCAACGGCGATCTTAACCGACGCCGCGGCCAGATCGACAAGATGGAGCCGCGTCCGGGTAATGTTTCGGTCGTCACGGCATTTGTGCCGCTGTCGGAGATGTTTGGTTACACGACCGACCTCCGCTCATCGACACAGGGACGTGCAACGTCGAGTATGCATTTTGAGCGTTATAACGAAGCTCCGCGAAATGTCGCCGAGGAAGTTATTGCAAAGATCAAGGGGACAGGAGCAAGTACTTAAGAAATCTGAAATTTCATATTTGAAATTTGAAATAGCTAAGTTTAGGAGAAAGTCATGAGCAAAGAGAAATTCGATCGCAGCAAGCCGCACGTGAATATTGGAACGATCGGGCACGTGGATCACGGCAAGACGACATTGACGGCGGCTATCACAAAGGTGATGTCAAAGCACAATGCAAAGATGACGTTTCGGTCGTTTGATTCGATCGACAACGCACCTGAAGAAAAAGCTCGTGGTATCACAATTGCGACGTCGCACGTTGAGTATGAGACGGCAAACCGTCACTACGCACACGTCGACTGTCCGGGCCACGCCGATTATGTCAAGAACATGATCACGGGTGCGGCACAGATGGACGGAGCTATCCTTGTGGTAGCAGCGACGGACGGACCGATGCCGCAGACCCGTGAGCACATCCTGCTTGCACGTCAGGTTGGCGTGCCTTCGATGGTCGTCTTCATGAACAAGGCAGACATGGTCGATGACGCCGAACTGCTGGAACTGGTCGACATGGAGATCCGCGAACTGCTCAGCTCATACGAATTCCCCGGCGACGATACACCTATCATCCAGGGTTCAGCTTTGAAAGCCCTCGAGGGCGACGCTGCCTGGGAGCCAAAGATCGATGAGTTGATGCAGGCTGTAGATGATTTCATCCCGACACCTGCCCGCGAAACAGACAAACCGTTCCTGATGCCGGTCGAAGACATCTTCACCATCCAGGGCCGCGGAACAGTCGCAACGGGCCGTATCGAGCGTGGACAGATCAACGTCAACGAACCGGTCGAGATCGTCGGTATCAAAGAAACCCGCAACTCGGTCGTGACCGGCGTCGAAATGTTCAAGAAGCTTCTCGATTCGGGAATGGCAGGCGACAACGTCGGCCTGCTGCTCCGAGGCGTTGAGCGAAAGGAGATCGAACGCGGACAGGTCATCGCCAAACCGGGCTCGATCACACCGCACACCAAGTTCAAGGCTGAGGCATACGTCCTCACCAAAGAAGAAGGCGGACGCCACACCCCGTTCTTTACGGGCTATCGCCCGCAGTTCTACTTCAGAACAACGGACGTGACGGGCGTTGCACACCTTCCGGCAGGAGTCGAGATGGTGATGCCGGGCGACAACATCCAGATGGAGATCACGCTGATCGCACCGATCGCCATGGAAAAAGGCCTCCGCTTCGCTATCCGCGAAGGCGGCCGTACAGTCGGTGCCGGTACCGTGTCAGATATTGTGGAATAGAAATATGTTAAACGAAAAGATTCGCATCAAGTTAAAAGCATACGATCACCGCGTTTTGGATCAGTCCACCGCTGAGATCGTTGAGACGGCAAAGAGAACGGGAGCAAGGATCGCAGGTCCGATCCCCCTACCGACCATCAAGAATAAATGGACGGTCCTCAGGTCGCCCCACGTTGATAAGAAATCGCGTGAGCAGTTTGAGATCAGAACGCACAAGCGTTTGATGGACATTCTCGATCCGACAGCCGAAACGGTCGATGCGTTGATGAAATTGGATCTGCCGGCCGGTGTTGATGTAGAGATCAAGGCGTTTGGTAAGAATTAGTTTATTGAGTTTATTGAGTTCGTTGTTTAAAATGAAACCAGAAATCCTCAAAGAACTTAAAGACTCAAAACTCAAGGAACTCGTATGATTAGTGGAATCATTGGTAGAAAAGTCGGAATGACGCAGCTTTTTGCTGAAGATGGAACAGTAACTCCGGTTACGGTCATCAAAGCGGGGCCTTGCGTTGTCATCCAGACGAAAAGTGCGGCGGGCCGCGACGGTTATAACGCCGTCCAGCTTGGACTCGTTGAGGACAAGCCGATCCGCCTTAAAGAATGTTTCAAAGCCGCTGCAGGGGCACTTTGAGAAAACGGGCGGCGGCACGCCTCCGACCCGTATTTTGAGAGAGTTTCGCCTTACGGCTGAGCCGGATGCGGCGGTCGGCGACCAGGTCAAAGTTGACGTCTTTGCGGACGGCGACAAGATCGATGTCATCGGCAAATCAAAAGGACGCGGTTTTGCCGGTACGATCAAACGGCACAACTTCAAACGCGGCCCTGAGTCGCACGGTTCGATGAACGTTCGTGAACCGGGATCGATCGGCCAGTCGGCCTATCCTTCGCGTGTTATCAAAGGAACGCGTTCATCGGGCCACATGGGCGATGCCCGCGTCACCGTGCAGGGTTTGACCATTGCACGTGTCGATGTAGAGAACAACCTTATTATGGTTCGCGGTGCTGTACCGGGGCCGAATGGCGGACTTGTAATGGTCAAGAAGGCCTAGTTATAAGCGAGCGATTGGCGATCTCAGATTTGAGATCCACGAACACAGTGAAACGGAGTGAGAAATTATGCCTACCGTAAAGGTTCGCAACTTAAAAAATAAAGAGGTCGGGGACGTAGAGCTTCTGGATGCCGTGTTTGGTGTCGAATTAAACGAAGCCCTCATCCACTCGGCTGTGATGAACTATCAGGCCAACGGCCGACAGGGAACATCGGCGACTAAAACTCGCGGTAATGTTTCCGGTTCGGGCCGCAAGCTCTGGAAGCAAAAGGGAACTGGCCGTGCGCGTATCGCATCGCTTCGCTCGCCTTTGTGGAAAGGCGGCGGAAACGTTCACGGACCGCAGCCACGCGACTGGTCATACCAGATGCCCAAGAAAATGCGCCGCGGTGCATTGCGTTCGGCTCTGTCGGAAAGATTGCGTGAAGGCAACCTGATCATCATTGACGAATTTACATTCAAGTCGCCAAAGACCAGTGAGTTTGTCGGTGCAGTCAGCGGACTCGCTCTTGCGACCAGCAAAAAGCCGGTCAAGACGCTGATCGTCGATTCGCTTGATAATCAAAATCTGATCCTGTCGTCGCGAAATGTCGAAAAGACCAAGGTCACGAATAGTTTCGGGCTGAACATCTACGACATCATCTATCACGAGAAACTGCTTATCTCGAAAGCCGCTTGAAGAGTTGACCGCATTGCTCGATCCGAAACGTGAAGGAGCAAGCTCAGAAGTTGAGGTTGTCGAAGCAAAGCCAAAGGCTAAGAAAGAAGCTGCTGCTCCGGCAGAAGCGACCGAAGAGAAGCCAAAAGTTAAGAAAGAGGCAAAGCCAAAAGCGGAAAAGGCTCCAAAGGCCGAGAAAGAAGCTCCGGCCGTAGAAGCCACCGAGGAGGCGACTGACAATGAGTAATTTAGGTGTTTGGGACATTTTGAAATCGCCAGTCGTCACTGAAAAGAGCGTAATTCTGAAGGAAGATTCGACCGACGAGAACAGCGACCGCAAGGCCGGCCAGGTTTTGACCTTTAAGGTCGATAAGAAAGCGACCAAAGCCGGCGATCAAGGCCGCGATCGAAGAGATCTTTAATGTAAAGGTCGCAGCGGTCCGCACTGTCCAGTACGACGGAAAAGTTAAAAAGCGTGGACGCATCGAAGGACGCCGTCCGGCTTGGAAAAAGGCTTATGTGACCCTCAAAAAGGGCGAGCCGATGGTCGATTACGCTGAGGCGATCTAAAGATCGCGATCTGAAATTTGAAATTTGAGATTTCAAAATAGGAATTATGGGAATCAAGAGATTAAAACCGACATCACCGGCCAGGCGTTATCAAACGTACCTGACCCGCGATGAGTTGACAAAAGGGGCAGTACCCGAAAAATCACTGCTCGAGCCGAAAAAGAGAATTTCAGGCCACAACAACGACGGCCGGATCACGATCCGCCGCCGCGGCGGAGGCCACAAGCGTCATTACCGTATTATCGACTTCAAACGCGATAAATCGGGAATTCCGGGAAAGGTCGCTCAGCTTGAGTACGATCCGAACCGCAGCTCGCACATTGCGTTGATCAATTATCTCGACGGTGAAAAGCGATACATTCTCGCTCCTGTCGGATTAACGGTCGGAACGATGATCGTGAGCGGCGAAGATGCTGATATTTTGCCGGGTAACGCTTTGCCGATCAAAAATATCCCGCTCGGTACACAGGTTCATAATATTGAGCTGCGTCCGGGTAAAGGCGGCCAGATGGTCCGCTCGGCTGGTGGTTTTGCACAGATCGTTGCTAAAGAGGGCGATCACGCACAGCTCAGAATGCCTTCGGGTGAGGTTCGCAAGGTTCCGGTCGTCTGTATGGCGACTGTCGGACAGGTCGGCAACACCGAGCATGAAAATGTTTCGCTTGGTAAAGCCGGACGTTCACGCTGGATGGGCAAACGTCCTAAAGTTCGCGGCGTCGCCATGAACCCGGTCGATCACCCCCACGGTGGTGGTGAAGGTAAAACATCAGGCGGACGTAATCCGGTAACCCCTTGGGGTAAACCGACTCGCGGTTATAAAACACGTCGCAATAAGCGGACGGATAATATGATCGTTAAAGACCGGAGGAGGAAAAAAGGATTTTAGATTTCAGATTTGATTTCTGCAGATTTGATAACAAAATCCGAAATTCAGAAATCAAAAAAAATATGCCACGTTCATTAAAGAAAGGACCATTTATCGATCTCAGCGTTCAAAAGATGCTGCGACGTATCTCGGACGGAGGTCCGAAACCGCAGGCGATCAAAACTTGGTCGCGACGCTCGACGATCACGCCGGAAATGGTCGGATTGACCTTTGGCGTTCACAACGGCAAACGCCACATCCCGGTATTTGTTACCGAGAATATGGTCGGCCACAAGCTTGGTGAGTTTTCGCCGACGCGTATGTTTAAGGGCCACCCGGGTACTAAAGCGGAGAAGATGGCTAAGAGGAAGTAGCAGTCAGCAGTCAGCAGTCAGCAGAAGAGATTCTTGACTGCAGACCTTCACCGCTCACCGATAACTGATTATGGAAGCTGTAGCAAAAACAAAATATCTGAAAGGCAGCCCTCGCAAAGCGCGGCTTGTGATCGATCTGATCCGCGGCGTGAGAGTATCGAGAGCCTTGTCGATCCTTAAATTTACGGACAAGCGAGCGGCGGATCCGATCGCTCAGTGCCTGAATTCGGCAATTGCCAACGCGACGTTCAAGGCAGAGAAAGAAAACATAGCCATTGATCCTGACGATCTATGGATCAAGCTTTGTTTTGTCGATATGGGGCCGCATAAACATCGCAGCCGTATGCGTCCGGCTCCGCAGGGACGTGCATATCGTGAACAGAGGCATTATTGCCACATCACGATCCACGTGACGAGCGAGGAAAAGCCTAAGACAGAGAAAGAATTGGCAATAGAAGCGTCGATGGCAAACAGGCCGGTCGGGAAGAAACTTGCCGCCAAGGCAGCCGGTAAAGATGCTAAGAAGGCTAAGACCGAAGAAGGTCGAGACCAGAAAAGCCAGTGGCCGAAGAGGTCGTGGCAAGCCGACCGGTTGAAGAAGCGGTCGAGACGGCCGCGGTCGAAACGGTTGGAAACCGCCGGTGTGCCGAAGAAACGAAGAATGTCGAAGACTCAGCAGCTGGTCGAAACGGTTGAAGAAACGGTCGAAGAAGTCGCAACTGAAGAAGCTGCACCTGAAACAAGCGAGGACGCTGAAAAACAGTAAATTATGGGACAGAAGGTACATCCATACGGCTTTCGAGTCGGATACAACAAAGATTGGCACTCGCACTGGTTTGCGAAACAGGAATACGCCGCATTTCTCGCTGAAGATCTACAGATCAAGCGCGATCTGAAAAAGAAATTTGCGGGCGGCGGTGTCTCGCACATCGATATCGAGCGTGCAGCCACCCGTTTGAAGATCGTCATTTACACCTCACGTCCGGGTATCATCATCGGCCGCAAAGGTGCTGAGATCGATGCTCTTCGCGAGGATCTCGAACGCAAGACGGGCCGTGAGGTGATGGTTTCGATCCTTGAGATCAAGCATCCTGAGCTTAACGCTCAGCTTCAGGCCGAAAAGATCGCACAGCAGCTCGAGAAACGCATTATGTTTCGCCGTGCTATGAAAAAGACGATCGAGGAAACTCTTCGTTTTGGAGCACAGGGCATCAAGGTTATGATCGCCGGCCGTTTGAACGGTGCTGAGATCGCCAGAACCGAATGGTCGCTGCAGGGCCGCTTGCCGCTGCACACGCTGCGTGCCGATATCGATTTTGGATTCGCTGAGGCGTTGACCACATTTGGCATCATCGGTGTCAAGGTTTGGATCTATCGCGGTGAGATCCTCGACCCAAATGCTTCGATGGCACGCGGAACGACGACCGACCCGATGAACGAGGTCAAGGTCGACCGAAATGCGATGAGAGAAAGACGTCCGCGTAGGGACGATCGCGAGGTCAGTAAGTGGTTAGTAGTGAACAGTGAATGTTGATGAGAGTGGTCGACCACTGCCACTGACCACCGACAACTGGAGAAGTTATGTTACAGCCTAAAAAGGTCAAACGCCGAAGAGTAATGAAAGGCCGTATGCGCGGAAAAGCGACACGCGGCGAAAAGCTCAGCTTTGGTGATTTTGGTCTTATGACATTAGAAGCGGCGTGGATCACTGACCGCCAGATCGAAGCGGCCCGTATCGCAATGACGCGTCACGTCAAACGTGGCGGCAAGATCTGGATCAGAATGTTCCCGGATAAACCGATCACCAAGAAACCGGCCGAAACTCGAATGGGTTCGGGTAAAGGTGCACCAGATCACTGGGTTGCCGTGGTCAAACCGGGCCGCATACTCTATGAGATCCAGGGAGTTGAGGAAACATTAGCACGAGAAGCTTTTCGGCTCGCTGCTCAAAAGCTGCCGATCAAGACAAGGTTTGTCAATCGTGCAGACCTCGAGGGAGGCGTAGTTTAGAAAGATGAAACGCAAAGAACAGCTCGAACAGCTCACAGGTATGAGCACTGAGGAACTTAAAGATCAGGCAGATGCACTCAAAGAGTCGCTTTTCCGCTTGAAATTCCGCAAGACCTTGGGTGTTGGCGAAACGGTCAATGACATTCGCCGCGAAAAGAAGACATTGGCGAGAGTTTATACCTTGCTTAATAACAAAGATGTGAAGGGCGAGGCCCCTAAAGCCTAGTCCGCACGGGAAAATATAATGCCAAGAAAGAAAAAAGACGAAGAAATAGCAGCCGAAGGCGTCGAAACAGCCGTTGAGGAGACCGTGGTCGAAGAGATCGCAGTCGAAGCTCAGGCCGAAGAAGCGGCACCGGTTGTGGAAGCAACTGCTGCCGAAGAAAAGCCGAAGAAGAAAGCTGCCAAGGCACCGAAAGCAAAGGCTGAAAAGAAAGCTGACGCTGGTACGGACTCTACGGTAAAGGTCCATAAGCGGGCTGAAAAGGTCGGCATCGTTGCTTCGGACAAGATGGATAAAACGGTCACCGTCCGCGTTGACCGCCTCGTCAAGCACCCGATCTATCGCAAGTACGTCAAAAAGCGCAAGAAATTTATGGCGCATGACGACCTCGGAGCAAAGATCGGCGATAAGGTAAAGATCGTAGAAACGCGGCCCCTTTCGGCAAGAAAGCGTTGGCGTGTTGTTGAGATCCTTCATAAAGCAGAGTTGTAAATTAGAGTTCGCGATGTATCGCGTAATTACGGGCTAAAGCCCGCACTCTAAACGGGAGAAAGATTATGATTCAGATGCAGACCTCGTTAACGGTCGCAGACAATTCAGGTGCAAAGCGGGTCGTTATGATCATGCCGGTCGGCGGTTCGACGGCAAAGATCGCGCGGCTTGGCGACACGATCAAGGTGACGGTCAAAGAAGCTTCGCCCGATGGCACTGCAAAAAAGGGAAAGGTTTATAACGCCGTTATCGTCAGGACACGAAAGGAAGTTCGCCGCAAGGACGGAACTTACATTCGCTTTGAAGAGAACGCTGCCGTGCTTATTAAAGAAGACGGCACCCCGGTCGGAACGCGTGTTTTTGGCCCCGTGGCCCGCGAACTGCGTGAAAGGAATTTCATGAAGATCGTGTCATTGGCACCAGAGGTTATTTAACCAGTTGGCAGTCAGCGGTAAGCAGTTGGCAGTCAAAAGAATAAAGAAATGAAAACGGAAAAGACAGGAACAGTAAATAGCAGGATCAAGCGCGGCGACCAGGTCGTGTTTATAGCGGGCAAGGAATATAACCGTTATGACAGCGCCGGTACTCGCCAGCCGTATCGCGGCAAGGTGATCGCGGTCGATGCCCGTGCGGGCAAGGTCAAGGTCGAGGGTGCGATGATCGTCAAACGTCACCGCAAACCGGTACCGCAGCTCAACCGCGAAGGCGGCATATTTGAGCAAGAGGCTTGGGTCAGCTCGTCAAACGTCGCGTTGATCGATCCGGAAACGGGTAAGCCGACCAAGGTCAAATACGAGATCCGTGACGGAAAGAAAGTGCGTGTTGCTAAGAGCGGCAAGCTTATCCCGGAAACTGCTTGGGCCAAGAAAGAAGGCAAGAAAGCGGTTGAGGATGAGGAAGCACCGGCAGAAGAGGCGAAATAGTTTTATCGTTTGGAAACGGAATATTTCCGGGACCCAAATAAACGGAAGATAAGAAAATGGCTAGATTAAGAGAAAAATACAAAAAAGAGATAGCTCCGGCTTTGGCCAAAGAGTTTGATATCAAAAACCCGATGGCGATCCCCAAGATCGAAAAGGTTGTCGTCAACATGGGCCTCGGCGAAGCTTCGGCAAACGCTAAGATCCTCGATGTCGCAACCGAAGAGCTTAAAGTCGTAACCGGCCAAAAGCCTGTCGTTACCAAAGCGAAAAAGTCGATCGCGGCTTTCAAGCTGCGTCAGGGAATGGCTATCGGCACGATGGTCACGCTGCGTGGCGAGAGAATGTACGAATTTCTAGACCGTCTGATCTCAGTCGCTCTGCCCCGTGTTCGCGATTTTCGCGGTATCTCGGGCAAGGCTTTTGACGGTCGCGGAAATTACACACTTGGTATTCGCGAGCAGTTGATCTTTCCGGAGATCGATTTTAACAAGGTCGACAAGACCCGCGGAATGAATATTTCGATCGTCACAACGGCTCGAAATGACGATGAGGCCCGCTCGCTACTGAAAGCGATCGGAATGCCGTTCAGACAATAAGAAAATGGCAAAGATAAGCAAAATAGTTACAAACGAACGCCGCAAGGAAAAGGTCAAGCTCTGGTCGGCCCGCCGTGCGGAGGCAAAAAAGATCATCAATAACCCTAAATCGACGGTCGAAGAGGTCGATGCAGCCGTTATCAAGCTGCAAAAGATGCCGCGTGACGGCAGCCCGATCAGGGTCCGCAACCGCTGTTCGCAGACGGGACGGTCGAGAGGTTATTTGAGGAAATTTGGTATTTCCCGCATCGCTTTGCGTGAATTGGCCCTCGAAGGCCAGATCCCGGGCGTTGTTAAGTCGAGCTGGTAGGTTGGGTTTCGCCTTTACGGCGGCAGATGACTAATGGAGGCCTGAACCAGGGCCAAACTAGTTTACGGAGTAAAAGAGACATGACAGATCCAATAGCCGATATGTTGACGCGAATTCGCAATGCAATTGCAGCGAATCATACACGCGTTGATATCCCGGGCTCAAAGTTAAAGATGGAATTGGCCCGCATCCTCAAAGACGAGGGCTACATCAACAGTTACACGACCAAGGGCGAAGGCGTTAAATACATGATCCGTGTATTTTTACGCTACGACGCCAAAGGCGTTTCGTCGATCACGCATTTATCGCGTGTATCGAGCCCCGGCCGCCGCGTTTATGTCGGCTCGGACGCTATACCTAAGGTCCTCGGCGGCTACGGCGTAAATATCGTTTCGACGTCGCAGGGACTTATGAGCGGCAAACAGGCCCGTCAGGCACACATCGGCGGCGAGATCCTAGCGGAAGTTTATTAACAGTGTTAGCAGTAGTCAGTAGTCAGTTAGGCTTTCTGCGACTAACGTAACCCGCAACTACTAACAACAAAGGGTATGTCGAGAGTAGGAAAAAAACCGATCTCGATCCCGTCCGGCGTGACCGTGACGATCAGTGAATCGGAGATGGAAGTCAAAGGGCCGAAAGGCACATTGCGTAGTCCGATCCCTAAGGGCGTCAGCTTTAAGCAAGAGGACGGCGTACTAACGGCCGAGCGTTCGGGCGACGATGTCGCTGCGTTTCACGGACTTGCGAGAGCATTGGCAAATAATGCCATTGTCGGCGTGACAGAGGGGTTTACTAAGGATCTCGATATCGTCGGCGTCGGTTACAAGGCTGACGTTCAGGGTAAAAAGATCCTGTTTGCACTCGGATATTCGCATCCGATCGATTACCCTCTGCCGGACGGCGTTGAAGCCAAGGCAGAGCGTGTAAATTCAAAGACGACGATCAACCAGTATCAGACGACGATCACGCTGAGCGGCATCGACAAGCAGTTGCTTGGACAGGTCGCAGCCGAATTGAACCGTCTGCGTAAGCCGGATGCATACAAGGGCAAGGGCGTGAGATACGCGGATAAGTATTACAGATTGAAACCAGGCAAAACAGGTAAATAGTTCGTAGAGTGTCGATTTCGAATGTCGAATGGGAAGACATTCGAACTTCGAATTCGAAACTCGAAACTAAGATTATGGGACAGAAAAGCAGAGCAGACATCAGAGCAGGTGTTCACAGCCGCATTCGTAAGAAAGTTCGCGGTTCGGCTGACAGGCCGAGACTAGCGGTTTTCCGCAGCCTCAACCACATCTACGCACAGGTCATTGATGACCAGAGCGGTACGACGTTGGCGACGGCATCGACAACTGAAAAGGCGCTTGGCATTAAAGCCGGCGGTAATGTCGAGGCGGCAAAATCGGTAGGAAAAGCGATCGCCGAGCGTGCCCAAAAGGCAGGCATTTCGACCGTTGTGTTCGATCGTGGCGGATATCTTTTCCACGGACGTGTCAAAGCGTTGATCGACGCCACCCGCGAGGCCGGACTTAACAAGCACGAGGCAGCTGCAAAGGCAGAAAAGCAAGAAGGTAATGATGAATAATAATAAGAAGATCAATCCGGGCGGTTTGCTCCTCAAGGATCAGTTGATCTCGATCAATCGAGTCACCAAGGTCGTTAAGGGCGGTAAGAATATGTCGTTTGCGGCATTGGTCGTCGTTGGTGATGAGGCCGGACACGTTGGTTTTGGAACAGGAAAGGCAAAGGAAGTGCCGAACGCGATCAAGAAAGCGGTCGAAGCAGCCAAAAACAGTCTGATCCGTGTGCCGCTTATCGATGGCACGCTGCCACACGAACTGATCGGCAAATACGGTGCAGGACGCGTCTTGCTCAAGCCGGCATCAGAGGGAACTGGCGTTATCGCCGGTGGTGCCGTGCGTGCAGTTTTGCAATCGCTTGGCGTTCACAATGTTCGCACCAAGATCCTTGGTTCGAACAACCCGCACAACGTCATTCGTGCAACATTTAACGGCCTGACGAGAATGAAGGACCCGCTCGAAGTTGCAAGATTGCGTGGAAAGCAGGTGGAAGAACTTGGGTAATATCGAATTTCGAATATCGAATGATGAATCGGAGATCTGATTCGGAATTTGATATTTGATATTTGAAATTTGAAATATCATGGCAAAGAAAACAGAAAATTCGGAAAGCTCGCAGATCAAGATCCAGTATTACCGGAGCATGATCGGCTACGCTAAGAAACAGAAAGATATCGTCAAGAGCCTGGGCATCACTAAGTTGAACCAGACGGTTGTCCGCGAGGACACGGCGGCGTCACGCGGCATTGTTGCAAAGATCCCGCATCTTTTGAGGATAGTGGAATAAATAATGAATGCTGAATATGGAATGATGAACATAAGAATTCATCGTTCGAAATTCGTAATTCGACATTAACAATATGGTACTAGCACTAAATAATTTACGTCCGGCAAAAGGTTCGACGCATAAGAAAAAACGTATTGGCCGCGGTCCCGGTTCGGGAACCGGTAAGACTGCCGGTAAGGGCCACAAGGGTCAGAAATCGCGTTCGGGCTATAGCCAAAAGATCGGTTTCGAAGGTGGACAGATGCCTTTGCAGCGTCGTCTGCCAAAGCGCGGCTTTACCAATATCTTTAAGAAACAATGGATCGAGATCAGCCTCGCTAAGATCGAAGAAAGTTTCAAGGCTGGTGACGATGTCACGCCGGAAATTTTGCACGAACGCGGCCTGATCAAAAAAGCCAAGCACGATCTTGTGATCCTCGGAACTGGCGAGGTGACAAAGTCGTTAAATATTTCAGCACACCGCTTTACCAAAACGGCTAAAGACAAGGTCGAAAAGGCCGGTGGAACTGCTACGGTCATCGAAAAGTACAAGGAAGCCGAAGCGGCTGCTTAGTCCGTTGTTCGTAGTTTGTCGTTGGTTGCAGCATCCGCTTTACGGTTCGCCGGGCAACTAACAACCAACCACGAACGACCACCAAATTTATGGAAAAGTTTTTTGGCGCCGTTCAAAACATGTTCAAGATCCCCGAGCTGCGGAAGAGAATACTCTTCACACTCGGGCTTTTGGCTGTGTATCGCTTTGGTGCCCACGTGCAGGCACCGGGCATAAATTCCGCGCAGCTTGAAAGGGTTTGGGGCGAAGTGGCGGGAACGCTGCTTGGCGTTCTCGATCTGTTCTCGGGCGGTAATTTCCGTACTATTTCCGTATTTGCACTCGGTGTGACGCCATATATTACGGCGTCGATCATCATGCAGCTCCTGCCTGTTCTCTCGCCTGCGATGAAGAAAATTCAGGAAGAGGGCGAGGTCGGACGGCAGAAAATGAACCAATGGACGCGGTATTCGACCGTTGTTCTGTGTGCGGTTCAGACGTTTTTTGTATCGACTTGGCTCTCGCGAAATCAGATCATTCCTGATACGTGGTGGGCTTCGGCGATGATCGTCGTTACGCTGACGACAGGTACGATCTTTGTAATGTGGCTGGGTGAGCAGATCACCGAACGCGGTGTCGGCAACGGCATCTCGCTGTTGATCTTTGCCGGTATCGTTATCGGTTTGCCTCGAGGCGTGATGCAGATCTCGGAGCGTGTTGGTTCGGGCGATACGACGCTTATTATTGGTGTTGCATTTCTCGTCGCGGTGCTCATCGCACTGATCGCGTTGATCGTCTATGTCGAATCTGCACGACGAAATATCGCTATCAGCTATGCCAGCCGTAAGGTTGGTAATCAGACATTTCGCGGACAGGAAACTGCTCTGCCGCTGAAGATCAACATGGGCGGCGTTATTCCCGTGATCTTTGCTTCGTCTGTGCTCGCGATGCCGCAGACGCTGTTTTCGGCATTCCCGGCTGATCCGGCAAATCCTGATTCGGCGTGGTCTAAGGTATTTACATTTTTCCAGCAGTTTCACGGTGGCGATCCTTATTACGAGCTCGTATTTCTGTCGCTGATCGTGATTTTCACGTTCTTTTACATCACCATCATCTTTAATACGGATGAGGTTGCGGACAATCTGCGTAAGCATGGCGGATTTATCGCCGGTATTCGTCCCGGTGCTCCGACGGCGGATTATCTAAACGGTATACTGACGCGTTTGACGACGGTCGGCGCTATTTATCTAGTGTTGATAGCGTTTATCCCGCAGCTGTTGCTAAGCGGTTTTAAGGTCGCACGTCTGCCGTTTATTGGTACGGCGGTTGATAATTTCCTGACCTCGACATCGGGCCTGAACTGGATACCAACTGGGCTCGGATATCAGTTTTATTTCGGCGGCACTTCGCTGCTGATCCTCGTCGGCGTGGCCATGGATACCGTATCGCAGATCGAAGCACAGCTCGTGATGCGTAATTACGAAGGATTCTTGGGAGCCGGTTCGAGACTTCGCGGTCGCAGATCATAAGAGTTTGCCACAGAGGGCACAGAGAACACTGAGAAAGGAAGTTTTCCTGCTCTGTGTCTTCTGTGCTCTCTGTGGCTAAAGATTTTAATGGAAAAGATCATCATACTCATAGGGGCACCGGGAGCCGGAAAGGGAACTCAGGCTCGGCTGCTCGATGAACGAAAAGGCATACCGCAGATCTCGACGGGCGATATGTTTCGCGAGATGAAAAAGGCTGACACGCCGCTGGCTCGTGAGGTTCAGGAAACAATGGCGTCGGGGAAGCTTATTTCGGATGATCTTACGTATAAGATCGTACGGGAGCGGACATCGAAACCAGATACGGCCGGAACGTATGTGCTTGACGGATATCCGCGAACTGCGGTTCAGGCTGAGCAGCTTGAGCGGCTTGCGGTCGAGCAGGGAAAAGAGATACAAGCGATCGAGGTCGATGTGCCGCGTGACGAATTGTTCAAACGCTTGACCGGCCGCCGAAGCTGCCCGGTGTGCGGTGAGATCTACAATATCTATTCGCGTCCGCCAAAGAACGACGGGTTTTGTGACGATCATCCTGATGCAAAACTCGATCATCGTGCGGATGATAACGAGGAAAGCGTTCGGACGAGGCTTGATACATACAAAACGAACACCGAACCGCTACTGGCATATTACGAGCGTTCGGGACGGTTAAAGAAAGTGGACGGGACCGGAGATGTCGAAGATATTTATTCAGAGCTCGAAACGCTCGTGGCTTGAGATCGAAAAGATATGATCATCGCGAAATCAGCAAAAGACCTTGATAAAATGCGTGCCGTCGGCGAGCTTATCGCCGAGGTGCGTGAGGCTTTGCGTGTGATGGTCGAGCCGGGCATTTCGACGATGGATCTCAATAACGCGGCGGAAAAGATGATTCGCGACGCGGGTGCTCTGCCGACATTTATTGGTTATCACGGGTTTCCTTATGCGATATGTGCGTCGGTTAACGACGAGATCGTCCACGGGTTTTCGAAGACTACACCCTTAATAGAAGGCGATATTGCCTCGCTCGATATGGCCGCAACGTATCAAGGGTTTGTCGGCGATACGGCGATGACAGTGCCGGTCGGTAAGATAAGCGAGGAACTGGAACAGCTTATTCGTGTGACAGAGGAATGTCTTGAGTACGGTATCCAAGCCGCTCGGGTCAATAACCGGATCGGTGATATTGGTTGGGCTGTTCAAGAACACGCAGAGAAATTTGGTTACGGAATTGTTCGCGATTATACCGGACATGGTATTGGCCGCCAGATGCATGAGTCGCCACAGATACCAAATTACGGGCGTCCGGGCACAAAAGAGCGAATTCGTGCGGGCTATTGTTTTGCGATCGAGCCGATGCTCAATCTCGGAACTGCCGCTACAAAGACGCTTGGTGACAAGTGGACTGTAGTTACATTAGACGGCAAACCTTCGGCTCACGCAGAGCATACGTTGGCGGTGACGCCGGACGGGCCGGAAATTTTGACGCTTACAAAAGAGCAGAAACGGCTCAGGCAAGCGAACGGCGCAGATAATGCGGCTTCGGCGACTTGAAAAATTGGCCGTTAGAGGCTAATATTATTGGTTTGCTCAACTATTCAGCAAGTTGGCGTTGTATGTATGTCTAAAGAAGAAGCGATAGAGGTCACAGCGACAGTGCTGGAAACATTGCCTAATGCAATGTTCAAGGTTGCTGTGGACGATAATAACCACGAGGTTTTGGCTCATATTTCGGGCAAAATGCGTAAGAATTTTATTCGCATATTGCCGGGCGACAAGGTTCTAGTTGAGCTTTCGCCGTATGATCTAGGACGTGGACGAATTACTTATCGCTATAAGTAGGACAGGTGAAACAAGATGAAAGTTAGGCCATCAGTAAAGAAAATGTGCGACAAGTGCAAGGTGATCCATCGCAAGGGCATCGTGCGTGTTATTTGTGAGAATCCTAAGCACAAGCAAAGACAGGGTTAATAAATCGGAGAAATTATGGCTCGTATAGCAGGAGTTGATCTACCGCCCAATAAGAGGGCACAAATTGGAATGACCTACATCTATGGTGTGGGCAAATCGCGTGCGACCGCGATCCTGGAACAGGCCGGTATCGGCATCGATTCCAGGATCAAGGATCTGAGCGAAGACGAACTAAATAAGATCCGTGCGATCCTCGACGGTATGGATGACATCGAGGGCGATCTACGAAAGCTCACCCAGATGAACATCAAGCGTTTGATGGACATCGGATGCTATCGCGGCTTGCGTCACAGACGCGGACTGCCCGTTCGCGGACAGCGCACCAGCACTAACGCACGAACAAGAAAAGGGCCGCGTAAAGCAGCCGTTGCGAAGAAGAAGGCACCAGGGAAGAAATAAAGTCCAAAGTCCCAAGTCCCAAGTCCTGTATGTTGACTTGGGACTTGGGGCCTGGGGCTTGGGACTCATATAAATGGCAAAAGCAGCAACAAAAAAGAAGGTTTATAAGAAGAAAGAGAAAAAGAATATACCTGTAGGTATCGTTCATATCGCGGCGTCGTTTAATAACACGCTGATCTCGATCACCGATACGCAGGGAAATCTTGTTGGTCAATCTTCGTCGGGAGCACGCGGTTTTCGCGGTTCGCGAAAGGGAACACCGTTCGCGGCTCAGCAGGCGGCATCAGAAGTTGCCCGTAAGGCACTCGATGTCGGTATGCGTGAGGTCGAGGTTCGGGTCAAAGGCCCGGGCGGAGGACGTGAATCTGCAATTCGTGCGATCGCACTGGCAGGTATTCGTGTGACGTCGATCCGCGATACGACACCGATCCCGCACAATGGTTGCAGGCCGCCGAAACGGCGTAGGGTTTGATCGATTTTGGAATTTTTTGGATCAATTTGAAATTTCAGATTTGAAATTTGAAATTGGTGGTTATCGAAAGGATGAAGGGCTGCGGCTCGTAAACTTTTCCGTATAAGGTACGGAGGCAGAATATAAATTATGGCTAGATATAGAGATGCGGTGTGCAGACTTTGCCGCCGCGAAGGTGGAAAGTTATTTTTGAAAGGCGACCGGTGTTTCAAGCCGTCGTGTGCTATCGAGAAACGCGGAACTAACCCTCCGGGGCAGCATGGTGCGGCTCGCCGCAAGATGCTCCAGGGCTATGGTGAGCAGCTTCGCGAAAAACAGAAAGTAAAACGTATTTACTTTATCCTCGAAAAGCAGTTTCGCAACTATTTTGAAAAGGCACGCCGTCAAAAGGGTGTTACGGGTGAGAACTTGTTGTTCATGCTCGAACGCCGCCTCGACAACGTCGTCTACCGCTCAGGTTTTTCGACCTCACGCCGACAGGCTCGTCAGCTGGTAAATCACGGACATATCGAAGTAAATGGCCGCAAGGTCGACATCCCTTCATTTCAGGTGAAAGCGGGTGACGCTATCGCCGTCAAGGGCCGCACGCAGAACAACACGCACGTCGAAGGTGCATGGTCGACAGCAGCGGGCCGTGGACGTCCGGCGTGGCTTAGTGCCGGCGGACAGGAGTTTACGGTCAACGTTTCGGCAACGCCGAGACGCGAAGATATTGACGCAAACATTAACGAACAGCTTATTGTCGAACTTTACAGTAAGTAATAAATACGAGTTGGCTGAAGTAGCCGTGGCCGAAGAGTCTGTTCTTGCTAGGGAGGCCCCGGGGACAAAGCCAACTCATTAGACCTTTTAAAACAAGAACAATATGACAAGCAATAATTGGACAGATTTTCAAATGCCGAGCCGCCTAAATGTCGATACTGAGACATTGACCGAGCGGTACGGAAAATTTTACGCATCGCCTTTTGAACGCGGGTTTGGTACGACCATCGGTAACTC
Organism: Chloracidobacterium sp.; assembly: GCA_016712045.1. Lineage (GTDB taxonomy): Bacteria > Acidobacteriota > Blastocatellia > Pyrinomonadales > Pyrinomonadaceae > OLB17. The sequence continues at coordinate 87,280 of JADJRV010000007.1, forward strand.
GATCCGTCGTGCATTGCTCTCGTCGATCGAAGGAGCGGCTGTTACGGCGGTCAAGATCGAGGGCGTTGAGCATGAGTTTTCATCGATCAAGGGCGTTGTCGAAGACGCAACTGACGTTATCCTAAACCTGAAACAGGTTCCTTTTAAGCTGCACGGCGGTGGTGTAAAAACCCTGTCGATCAGCAAAAAAGGTGCAGGCGAAGTGACCAGTGCCGATATTGAGACCGACGGTGATGTCGAGGTGCTCAAAGACGACGTACACATCGCGACGATCAGCTCGGGCGGCAGCCTCAACATCGAGATGCGTCTCAAACAAGGACGCGGATACGTCTCGGCTGAGCTTAACAACGACGAAGACCTGTCGGTCGGATATATTCCTATCGATTCGGTCCACACGCCGATCAAGAAAGTAAATTACAACGTAGATAAGACGCGTCAGGGTTCAAATACCGAATATGACCGTCTCACCGTTGAGGTTTGGACTGACGGTTCGGTCAAACCCGAAGATTCGATCGGCCTCGCCGCAAAATTGGTCAAAGATCACATGTCGATCTTTATCAATTTCGAAGAGGAAGAAGAAGAATACAAATTTGAAGACATCGCACGTCCGCCGCTAATGCGCAACGACCTGCTTGATAAGTCGGTGGATGAGCTTGAGCTTTCGGTGCGTTCATACAACTGTTTGAAGAACGCCGATATCCGCTCGATCCGCGACCTTATCAAACGCAGCGAAAAGGACATGCTGCACACCAAGAATTTTGGTAAAAAATCATTGACCGAGATCAAAGACATGCTGCACGGCATGGGGCTAGATTTTGGAATGGATTTTGACGAACAGGGCAATCCGATCCCGGGATCGGGTGGACGCGACCTAGATTAGAGTCTAGGGAGTCGAGTGAGTCTCGAGAGTCCGGTGAGTCGGGGATTTAGAGGTTCCCAAAGACTCTCCAGACGCCCCGGACTTTCAGGACTTAAAGAAATGAGACATTTAAAAGCACATCGTAAATTAGGACGCACGACCGAACATCGCATGTCGATGCTCAGGAATCTCGCGACTTCGCTGATCAACGCTGACAAGGAACACATCGTTACGACGACGCCAAAGGCAAAAGAGCTGAGGCCGTTCATCGAAAAAGCGATCACGCTGGCTAAGAAAGCGGCTAATCTTGAGGGTGATGACACCGTTTTGCGGGGCGTACATCTTCGCCGTCAGGCGGCCGCGTTTTTTCACGCCGGTAATGGGACTTTCAAGAAAGAACAGAGCCGTTTTCGCGGAAAAAGGCGAGGCTAAAGAGCCGATCGAGCGTACAGCCGGCGTAAAAGCGCTTCAGAGACTTTTCAATGAGCTCGGAGCGCGCTATAAAGACCGTGATGGCGGTTATACGCGTATCATCAAACTCGGACGACGTCAGGGCGACAACGCTGAGATGTCGGTGATCGAGCTAGTTGATAGCAAACGGGAACTTGCCGCTAAAGGTTAAAGCTAAGTTAATGCTAACGGAGGCGTGTTGAGATGAGTGAAAACACAGCATCAGCAAAAGCACAGGGCGGAGATATAGTGGCCGAGAAGAAAAGCGATAAAAAACAAGACGTGACCGATCCGTCGTTTAACATGGACGAGCTGCAGGCACTTGCCGCACTGGTCAATGAACACGGGTTTACGGATTTCGAGTTTGAGAACGAGAATATCCGTGTGCGTTTGAGCAAGACAGTTACAGTGGCAGCTGCACCGGCAGCAGCAGTATCAACTGCTGCTCCAGCGGACTCCGCTCCTACGACTGCCGCTACTCCTACGGCTGCAGCTGAGGCCGCCGACCCTGACGCCGGTCTGCACAAGATCACTTCGCCGATCGTCGGTACATTTTACCGTTCACCCGGCCCTGACAAAGATTCGTATGTCAGCGAGGGCGGCAACGTTTCGCCCGAGTCCACGGTTTGTATCGTCGAGGCGATGAAGCTCATGAATGAGATCCAGGCCGAGGTTTCGGGCGAGATCGTCAGGATCTACGTAGAAAACGGCCAGCCGGTCGAATATGGACAGGCACTGTTCGGAGTAAAGAAATAGAATTAGCCACGAATTACACGAATAGCACGAATTAGAAGAAATATATTCGTGACATAAGTGTAATTCGTGGCTAAAAATCTTTATGCGGGAAATTCGCAAAATACTGGTAGCAAATCGCGGTGAGATCGCTAACCGCATTATCTGGACGTGCAAGGAGATGGGCATTAAGACCGTCGCCGTTCACTCTGAGGCAGACCGCGAGGCTTTGCACGTGCGGTTTGCCGATGAGGCGATCTGCGTCGGGCCGGCTTCGTCGGCTGAGAGCTATCTCAATATCCCGTCGATCATCAGTGCCGCCGAGATCACCAATGTAGATGCGATCCATCCGGGTTATGGCTTTTTGGCCGAATCCGCGACGTTCGCCAAGATCTGCGAAGACTGCAATATCAAATTTATCGGACCGTCACCCGACGTCATTGCGATGATGGGTGACAAGGTAGAGGCCCGCCGTACGATGACCGCGGCGGGCGTCCCAATCTTACCGGGCAGCCCCGAGGCGATCGAATCAAAAGAAGAAGCTCTTGAATTGATCGGGCGAATAGGATTGCCCGTGATTATCAAAGCCGCTGCCGGCGGCGGCGGGCGAGGAATGCGTATCGTTCGCGATGAGAGTGAGGTTGAGACCAGTCTTGAGTTAGCGCAGACCGAGGCACTAAACGCATTTAAGAATGGAGCGGTCTATATCGAGCGTTACATCGAGCGTCCGAGACATATCGAGATTCAGGTTCTCGCCGACGAGCATGGCAACGTAATTCACCTTGGCGAACGCGAATGTACAATTCAGCGTCGGCATCAAAAGCTGCTTGAAGAAGCTCCGTCACCCGCGATCACGGTTGAGCAACGTGAAGCGATGGGGGCAGTCGCCGTTAAGGCGTGCCAGGAGATCGGATACTCTAGCGCCGGGACATTTGAATTTTTGCTTGACGAGGATGGCAGTTTTTATTTCATGGAAATGAACACGCGCATCCAGGTCGAGCATCCGGTGACCGAAATGGTCACGCTTGCGGACATTGTGCGAAATCAGATCCGCATTGCTACCGGCGAGAATATTGGCTATCGGCAAGAAGAGGTTGTTATCACCGGCCACTCGATCGAGTGCCGCATCAACGCCGAGGATCCGGTCAAATTTACACCGAGCCCCGGCAAGATCACAGCGTTTAATATCCCAGGCGGCCCCGGCGTTCGCGTCGATACTGCGGTTTATCCGGGCTATGTCGTGCCGCCGTATTACGATTCGATGATCGCTAAACTGATCGTCCACGCCCGCACACGCGAACTAGCGATCGCCCGTATGCAGCGTGCCTTGGATATGATGGTCATTGAGGGTATCAAAACTACGATACCGCTGCACAAAGCGATAATGGCGGATGAGAATTTTCAGAAAGGAAATTTCTCGACCAAGTTTATGGAAGAGTTCAAGTACGAGGTCTAAATTGTCCTTAGTGCTTGATTATGTTAGAGTTAAGGCAACAATTAGTAATAGTTGTTTTACGTTTTAGGAGTTAAATCTTCGTGGTTACCGTTCGTTAGAACGGAGTTACTGCGAGCAACAGGAGAGGCTATTTAAGCAAGACAATTTATGTCAACAGTTAAAGAATTAAAAGAACAGATCGTAGGTGACTACAAAACACACGGATCGGACACGGGTTCGTCGCAGGTGCAGATCGCTCTGCTCACGCAGCGGATCAACGAATTAACAGAGCATTTTAAGATTCATAAGAAAGATAACAACTCGCGTAGAGGCTTGCTTATATTAGTCTCGCGTCGTCGAAAACTACTTGATTATCTCAAACGCCGCAATATCGGTGAGTATCACGAGATCATTAAGAAACTTGGACTAAGAAGGTAGTCGCGAGAGTCTGGCGAGTCCAGAGATTCTCGCGAGGCTTTTGACTCACGACTCTCATGACTCCCGAGACGCTCAAGACTATCAAAGTGGCTTCTTCGAGCCTTTAATAAAAGATAGATCCATTCGAAGAAATTACCTGCGGCGGCTGAACGTGACAGCTAGAAATGCCAAAGGATGAATTGGGATCTTCGTCAAAATCAATAGTTTTTCAGAGACGAAAGGGCTTCACGTTAGTGGTTCTTTCGTCTTTGTTTTTAAGGAATACAAATGACAAAAAAATATTTAAGTGAATCGATCAAATTGGGTAGCCAAGATCTGATCGTTGAAACAGGCAAGGTTGCCAAACAGGCCGATGGTTCGGTCGTTATACGTTACGGAGACACGATGCTGCTGGTTGCAGCGGTCAGTGCCCGCACAGCCAGGGAAGGATTAGACTTTTTCCCCCTCACGGTCGAGTATCGTGAAAACTCGTTTGCCGCCGGCCGCATTCCCGGAAACTACTTCCGCCGCGAAGGCCGACCGGGCGAAAAGGAAATTCTTACGTGCCGACTGATCGATCGTCCGATCCGTCCGCTGTTCGCTGATGGATACAGATTTGAAACGCAGATCGTTGCTTCGGTCATTTCATCGGACGCCGAGAACGACCCCGATGTGATCGCTATCACGGGTGCGTCGTGTGCCCTATATCTGTCGGACATCCCGTTCAACGACCCGATCGCCGGTATCCGTATCGGATTGATCGAGGGTAAGTACATCATTAACCCGACATTTGACGAACGCCGCGAATCGAAGCTAAACCTCATCGTCGCCGGTACCGAAGAAGCCATCTGCATGGTCGAATGCGAGGCTGAAGAGGTCGAAGAATCGATCATGGTCGAGGCATTGATGCTCGCACACCGCGAGATCAAACGTCTCTGCTTGTGGCAGAAAGAACTTGGCAAGGCGCTGAATATCACCAAGCGTGAATTCACCGTACCTGAGCTCGATGCTCATATCGTTGCCGATGTCGAAAAGACGTGGACGGACAAGCTCCGCACGGCTCTGGATTCGACCGGACGCGAAAAGATCGAGGTCTATGCCGGACTCGACGCTCTCAAGAAAGAGGTTGTCGAAAGCTATCCTGAGGACGATCCGGGTGCACGTGCAACGGCAGGCAAGGCTTTTGGCCAACTCAAGGAAAAGATCTTCCGCGAGGATATGCTAACTAATAAGCGTCGTCCGGACGGACGTAAATTCTCAGAGATCCGCCCCATCACGGCGGAGGTTGGTTGGCTGCCACGCGTCCACGGTTCGTCGCTCTTTACACGCGGCGAGACACAGGCGATCGTCACCACGACGCTTGGCACCAAACAGGACGGGCAGTTCATGGACGATCTTGAAAAAGGTACGATCGACCGCCGCTTTATGCTGCACTATAATTTCCCGCCGTATTCGGTCGGTGAAACAGGCCGCATTGGCAGCACGTCGCGTCGCGAAACGGGCCATGGTAATCTCGCACGCCGTGCGATCCAATCGGTGCTGCCGGACGAAGAAGAATTTCCGTACACGATCCGTATCGTATCGGACATTACCGAATCAAACGGTTCGTCGTCGATGGCGTCGGTTTGCGGCGGCATTTTGAGCCTCATGGACGCGGGTGTGCCGATCAAAAAGGCAGTGGCCGGAGTCGCGATGGGACTGGTGATGGAAGGCAATCGCTACGCGATCCTTTCTGACATTGCCGGAGCCGAGGATCACTATGGCGACATGGACTTTAAGGTAACGGGAACCGAGGAAGGCATCACGGCTCTCCAGATGGATATCAAGATCGGCGGCATTAACGCCATGATCCTGCAAGAAGCTCTCGAACAGGCAAAGAAAGGCCGTATGCATATTCTTGAGATCATGGACAAGGCTATCGCGGAACCGCGTGAAGAGATCTCGCCGTATGCACCGCGTATCATCACCATCAAGATACATCCGGACAAGATCCGTGACGTTATCGGTAAAGGCGGATCGGTGATCCGTTCGATCACTGAGGAGACCGGTGCCAAGATCGATATTTCGGACGACGGTACGATCTTGATCGCAACGCCAGACGGCGATGCGGCTGAGGCTGCCATTGCTCGCATCCGAGCCCTCACAGCCGAAGCAGAGATCGGTGAGACGTATATGGGTACGGTTTCGCGTATCGTTGATTTTGGGGCGTTCGTCGAGATCCTGCCGGGACTTGACGGCCTGCTGCATATTTCGGAGATCTCGGACCGACGCGTTAAAGATGTGCGTGACGAGCTTAAAGAAGGCCAGCAGATCCTCGTTAAGTGCATCGGCAAGGAGGGCAACAAGGTCAAGTTGTCGAGAAAAGCGATAATTGCCGAGGAAAAGGGCAAAGGGGAGCCTGAAGGCGACGAATAATTATCGCCGAAAAGGCGAACATAATTCGGGAAACAGACACCGGTTATCACTATATTGTGATAGCCGGTTTTTTATTGCCGGCGTTGAAAATAAAAGTTGAAAAAAAATCGATATTTTCTGGAATAGGTGTTCTATTGAGCATTTTTTCCCTCTGAATTAGCGAAATTTGTGTGTTTTTGGCTAAAAAAGGCAAAAATAAAGAAAAAAACACGTGCATTTACATTTGTTTTTTGCTATATTTGCCGGACTGCCCCAAAAATCAATTCAACAGTGAGTGCCACCGAACTGTGAAAACGAATTCGTTTTCGCCGTAATACCGTTTAGTCAGGTAATTAGACATGAAAAACTTTAACTATAGAGTAGTACTCTCGGCCATTGTGATGGTCTCGATTTTGGCGGGCTTTTCGCAGGTATCAGCCGGGCCGGTGCGTTTTGACCAGGTTGTACAGGTCGTGAATGCAAAACCGGGCAAGGCAACGACCGGAACGTTCTCGCGTCTTGCAGTCGCGGGCGACTATAGCTCGATCCTCATCAATGATGATGACGACAAAAAGAAAAAGCAGGACGGCCGCGTCATCACCGAGACCAAAACCGAGATCGTCGAGGACGAGGCTTGTGACTGGACCGGACCGGATGTCGCAGGTGGATTTCCAAAATGGTGGCTCCTCGGCCTCGCAGCGATCCCAGTTGCGTTCATCTTGATCAAACGCAAAAAAGATACGCCGACGCCGACGCAGACGGTGCCAAATTTACCCCGACCCCGACCCCGACCGCGACGCCGACCGTGACACCAACGGTTACGCCGACGCCGGATAAGACACCGCCGATGACCCCGACACCGACTCCGCCGGAGCCAGTTCCGGAACCGGTGACGATTCTGCTCTTTGGGACGGGTCTGGCATCGATCGGTCTCGCCGCTCGCCGTAAGTTCGGCAAAAAGGGCGAGAGCGGAGATGAAAAGGAAGAAGAATAGAGTTATTATGAGCCTGAGCGTCGCCGGAAATCCGGTGACGCCTCGGCTCTATATCTCTGATACAAAGATATACGGGCGGGAGCTTAACCCGCCCAACCATGAGGACACTAAGATGCGAGCTATTAGATACAATTTTCTATTCGTGATCGGGCTGATGATGACGCTGGGACTGACGACCGCGTTTGCAAACGGCGGCGATGATAAGAATAAGGCCCCCAAAAATATGGGCACGCTGTCGATCAAGACCACGCCGGTCTCTTATCCGATCAAGGTCGACGGCCAATATATCGGCATGAGCGGAGTGGGAACAGGAGCGGAGTTTTACCTCACGCCAGGATTTCACACGGTCGAGGTCGCCGGGCCAAACGGCACGTCGTTTACAAAAGAGATCGAGATCAAGCGAGAGCAAAAACATTGCGTCTGTCTCAGGCTGAATGAAATAGTCACCTCGAAGGCATGTCCTTACAGATTTAGTCTCGATGGGCCCGATCGCATCTCAGAAGGTGACACCGTCACTTTTGCTGCGATCAACTCGGGAACAGCACCGATACCGATCAAATATGCGTGGCGTGTAGCCAACGGCCGTATCGAGAGCGGGCTCGGAACATCGTCGATCACCGTGAATTCGAAAGGATTGGGTGGCAAGACGATCGATGTTGAGCTGGATGTCAATGACGATGTCTATGACAACCGCTGCCGTCAGGTCATCTCGGTTCCGACATTTGTTGAGCCGATCAAAGAGCCGCCACCGATCACTAAGATCGGATGCGATCAGTTTGAAGCCAAATCGGCGGATGACGACAAGGCCCGTTTTGATAACTGTGCTATCCAGGTTCAGAATACGCCGGACGCAAAACTCTACGTCATCATCTATCCGGGAACGGACAGAGTGAGCACGACACGTAATACATACGATCGCCTGTCGCGACGAACGCTCGACTATCTCGTCAAGACTCGCGGTGTTGACCCGAGGAACATTCAGATACTAAAGGGAAGTCCGCGAACACGGACCGCCTACGAGATCTGGATCGTCCCCGCCGGGGCAGAACCACCTGTCGTACAGTAAGCGACAGAAAACTGACTAAACTAAAAGGACGCGTTTTCGGACGCGTCCTTTTTTGTTCAGTGAATAGTGAATCATAAATCGTAAATTGATAGAATCGAGTTCTTAACTATTCACTATTCACTTTTAACTGTTCACTGTTCATATGTCTGCACCAAACATCGAAACCATCGTCTCTCTCTCAAAACGCCGCGGATTTGTCTTTCCGGCTTCCGACATCTACGGCGGGCTTGGCTCTTCGTGGGATTACGGCCAGCTCGGCGTTGAGCTTGCCAATAATATCAAGAAAAGCTGGTGGAACTGGGTCGTTTATGAACGCGACGATATCGAGGGCATTGACTCGTCCATCATACAAAACCGCAATGTCTGGAAATACAGCGGCCACGAAGACACATTTAGCGATCCCCTCGTGGATTGTCGCGATTGCAACGCGCGGCTCAGGCTCGACAAACTTGATATCGATCCAGCCGATGGCAAAGCGATGTGCTCGAACTGTAATTCTAAAAATCTGACGGATCCGAAAGATTTTAATCTGATGTTCAGAACAACGGTCGGTGCGGCGTCGGCGGATGACGATCCGACGGCACTCGCATATTTGCGGCCGGAAACGGCACAGGGGATCTTTATCAATTTCAAGAATGTGCTCGATACTTCGCGGCGAAAGCTGCCGTTTGGGATCGCCCAGATCGGTAAGGCATTTCGTAACGAAGTGACGCCGGGTAACTTCATCTTTCGTACCCGCGAATTTGAGCAGATGGAGATCGAGTATTTTTGCCGCCCCGAAGACGCTCCGCGTGTGCATCAGGAATGGATCGATGCGTATGGCGAATGGCTCGGGACGCTTGGTATTTCGAGTGACAACATCGTTCATTACGAACAGACGGAAAAAGAGCTTGCGCATTACAGCGACCGGACCGTCGATTTTCTCTATCGGTTTTTCCCAGAACGCGAAGAGAAAGAAAAGCAGTTTGACGAGCTGCTCGGGATCGCGAACCGGACTGATTACGACCTGCGTGTTCACTCGAAAAAGCCCGAGGATGCGGATGGAAAACGCATTAATCCTGATACGACCGAGGACCTGTCATATTTTGATCCGCAGACGAACGAGCGTTTTTATCCGTACTGTATCGAGCCATCTATCGGCGTCAACCGTACGCTGCTTGCGGTGATGATGGATGCGTACACCGAGAAAGTGAACGACAAAGGTGAGGTCCGCGTCATTCTAAAACTTAAACCGGAACTCGCCCCTATCAAGGTCGCCGTTCTGCCGCTTGCAAAGAACAACGAAGGCATCGTCACGCTTGCCAAAAAGCTCAAGCACGATCTGCAACCATTGATGCGTGCTGTTTACGACGATACCGGCGGTATCGGAAAGCTGTATGCCCGCCAGGACGAGATCGGAACACCGTTTTGCGTAACGGTCGATCATGAATCGCTCGAAGACAATGCCGTCACCGTCCGCGACCGCGACACTTGGGAACAGGAACGTGTGTCGCTTGATTCTTTGAAAGAGTATCTGCAGAAGAGGTTGTCGTAATATCTTGCGGCTCTGCCGCTCTATTTGCGGAAAAGCTATGCTTTTCCGTTAGTGGAAATTAACTTTGCGGCTATGCCGCCGTTTGATGACAGAATCAAAGTCATGAAAAAACTGATCGAATGCGTCCCAAATTTTAGCGAAGGCCGCGATATGGCGGCGATGAAGCAGATCACCGACGAGATCGACCGGGTCGAGGGCGTAAAGCTGCTCGACGTCGATCCCGGCTATTCGACGAATCGAACGGTTGTTACGTTTGTCGGGACACCTGACGAGGTTGTCGAGGCTGCGTTTCAAGCGGTCAAAAAAGCTCAGGAACTGATCGATATGCGTCGCCACAAAGGCGACCATCCGCGGTTTGGAGCGACGGACGTTTGTCCGCTTATACCGATCTCGGGCGTGACTATGGATGAGTGTGCCGAATACGCTCGTAAACTCGGTGAACGGATAGGCGGCGAACTTTGCATTCCCGTTTATCTCTACGAAAATGCAGCAATGCACGAAATACGCCGGAACCTCGCCAATTGCCGCGAGGGCGAGTACGAGGGTCTAAAAGATAAGATCGCGTCGACCGATTGGAAGCCTGATTTCGGCCCACCGGAATTCAATGAGAGCGTCGCTCGTTCGGGTGCAGTTGCGGTCGGGGCGAGAGATTTTCTCATCGCGGTAAATTTTAATCTCAATACAACATCGACACGTCGAGCCAATGCGATCGCGTTCGATGTTCGCGAAAAAGGCCGCACAAAACGTGAGGGTAATCCGATCACCGGCAAGATCGTAAAAGACGAGAATGGAGAGCCTGTGATGCTGCCCGGCACGCTCAAGGGGACAAAGGCCATCGGCTGGTACATCGCCGAATACGGCATCGCTCAGGTGTCGATGAATATTACCAACCTCGCCGAGACGCCGCTGCATATCGCTTTCGAAGAGGTTCGCGAAAAAGCTCGTAATCGTGGTCTGCGGGTGACGGGGCTTGAGATAGTGGGACTTGTGCCGAAAAAGGCGATCATTGACGCAGGTAAATATTATCTCGCCAAACAAGGGCGTTCGCTTGGGATTACGGAAGCAGAGACGATCAAGATCGCGATCAAATCGATGGGCCTCGACGATCTCAAACCTTTCGTCGCCGCGGAAAAGATCATCGAATACGTCCTCGCGGCTGAATACAAAACTGACAGCCTTGTCGACCTGACGTGTCGGGGCTTTGCGGACGAAACGGCCTCTGAGTCGCCCGCTCCCGGCGGCGGCTCGATCGCGGCATACATGGGAGCCCTCGGGGCGGCACTCGCGACAATGGTCGCAAATCTGTCTTCGCACAAAGCCGGTTGGGACGACCGCTGGCAAGAGTTTTCCGACTGGGCCGTCAAAGGCCAGCAGATCAAAGACGACCTTCTCTTTCTGGTTGACGAAGACACCAACTCATTTAACAAGGTGATGGATGCCTTTGGCCTGCCAAAACCACTGACGAAGAAAAGGCGGCTCGGACGACCGCGATCCAGGAAGCCACAAAATACGCGACTGAGATCCCTTTCCGCACGATGCAGCGCACATTTGACGCCTTTGAGATCATAAGGGCGATGGTCGAGGACGGCAACCCAAATTCCGTTACCGACGCCGGTGTCGGTGCCCTCTGTGCCCGTTCCGCCATAATCGGAGCATATATGAACGTCCGAATAAACGCCGCAGGCCTAAAAAATCGTGAGTTCGCTGATGAAATACTTGCCAGAGGTGCTGAGATCGAACGCAAAGCAATCGAGGTAGAGGCCGCGATCATCGAGATCGTTAATGCGAAAATAGATCAATAGCCGTCCTTTCGACATATAAATCAAGCTTTCCAAATGGATCAAAACGGCGTATTAAATTCGAAATTGCTTCGCTTCGGCTTATCTGTCGCGGCGGTTTTGTTGGCCGCCATCGGTCTGATCGAATTGCGGGAAAAGGTTAATTCGACGACGGTTGCGTTGGCATTTTTGGTTATCGTTTTGTCCGCCGCTACTTTTTTTGGCCGTAACCCTGCATTGCTGGCTTCATTTGTGGCGATGCTGTGCTTTAACTATTTTTTTCTGCCTCCGGTTCACACGTGGACGATCTCGGACCCGCAAAATCTAGTAGCCTGGACAGCTTTTACGATAACGGCTCTCGTCGCGGGCGAGCTTTCGGCTTATGCAAATCGTCGAGCACGCGAAGCGGAGCAGTTGTATGAAGAATTGCAAAAGCCTTTGCGGCGGCAACTGAGGCAGAGGCTTTGAAGCAGAGCGAGAAGTTAAAATCGGCGTTGCTCGATGCCGTGACGCACGATCTGCGAACGCCGCTGACCTCGATCAAGGCTTCGGTCACGACGCTGCTCGACAGCGAAGGTGGTCATCGCACGATCGAACTGGGTAGCGAAGGCCGCGCCGAGTTCCTCGCCATCATTAACGAAGAGACCGACCGCCTCAACGGCTTTATCGAAGGTATGGTCCAGCTAGCTCGCATTGAGGCCGGGTCTGCTAACTCAAGCGGGAAGCTTGCAAACGTCGAAGAGATCATCACCATTGCTCTCGAACGTGCCGAAGCCGTTGTTGCACAGCATCATCTCACTCTTAACATCCAGAGGGAGTTGCCGCTGATCCGCGTTGATGCGAGAGCGATCGCCGAAGTGATCTACAATCTAGTCGAAAATGCCGCGAAATACTCGCCGCCGGACACGACCATCACGATAACCGCTGCATCACACGGCAATGCCGTGCTGATCTCGGTGATGGACGAAGGTAAAGGGATCGCGGTTGAGTCTCGTGAAAAAGTATTTGAGAAATTTGTCCGGCTCGATGGCGACCGCACAGATGGGCTTGGTCTTGGGCTCGCGATCGCACGCGGCATCGTCGAGGCGCAAAATGGAACAGTCGAGATCAAGTCTGGCGATAATAACTCCGGTACGAAAGTAAAGTTGACGCTGCCAATAGGAGAGGAATGAGCGAGCCGCAGAAAGTTTTGGTGGTTGACGATGAGCCGCAGATAACACGCGTTTTACGTCACAGCCTGACGGCACATCGCTACGACGTGCGGACGGCGGCAGACGGAATATCGGCGCTCGATACCTTTCGCGATTGGCATCCTGATCTGATAATAACGGATCTGCAAATGCCTGAGATGGACGGAATTGAGCTTTGCCGCGAAGTGCGAAAGACCTCGACCTTGCCGATAATTATCTTGTCCGTAATAGGCGAAGAGCGGACCAAGGTCGCGGCCCTCGACGCCGGGGCGGACGACTATGTGACCAAGCCATTTGGTATCGACGAACTGCTTGCCCGCGTCCGTGCGGCACTCCGCCGCCTGCCTGACGCCCACGAAGATTCGGAATCTATCCTCGAAGACGGCGATTTTCACATCAATCCATCCACACGCGAAGTGGCCGTAAATGGTGAATCGATCCATCTTACACCAAAGGAGTTTGACCTGCTCGTTTTCCTATTTCGCAACCGCAACAAGGTCATGACGCATCGCTCTATCCTCACGGCAATCTGGGGGGGCAATTTTACTGAGCAGACGGAATACCTTCGCGTGTTCGTCGGCCAACTCCGCAAGAAAGTTGAAGTAGATCCATCGCAACCCAAATATATCCGCACCGAACCTTGGGTCGGCTATCGTTTTCTCACCCAACCAGAGTCGTAAAAATCTTTACGAACTTTTTATAAAACCCTTACTTCACACTTATTCCGCTGTCGCTAATCTCTAATTGTCGGTTGCTCAAACGCACGACAAGGAGATCACGCAATGAAAGGCGATACCGGAACAACTGCACCGATCCTCGGAAATACTTCGCTATCGGGCATGAAACGGCGACGAGCTAAGTCGAATACCCGGCTTCGGCCGCTGGTCTTTTCGATACTCGCGATGTTTGGTGTGTTCGGCGGCATCTCGTCGCTGTTTGTCGGTATCGTTTGCGTGATCGTTCATGGTGCGGTCTCGCATGACGTTGTTCTAAATCAGGTTGGCACAGGTCTATTGATAGTTGCCATCCCGATGATATTAATAGGCTCGATCTTTTTAGATGAGATCGAAGGAAAGAAATGAAAAAGCAATTATTCTTAGTGGCGATCCTGCTTGGAACGTCCGTTTTTGTCCGCGCTCAGCAGACTATTTTTAATGTTCCGACGACCGACGTCTTAGACAAAGGCAAGGTCTATTTCGAACTCGATGCTTCGTTTAAGACGAATAACCAGATCGCTCTGAACCGGTTTTCCAGTTTTGTTCCTCGAGTTGTTGTCGGTGTTGGCGGCAATGTCGAGGTCGGATTTAACGTTACGGGAAATATTCAACCAGGAAGCGATTCGACCACATTTGTGCCGACCGTCAAGTGGAAATTTTATCAGAACAAGAAAAAAGACATTGCGTTGATCGCCGGAACTAATTTTTACATCCCAGTGCGCAACCGCACTTACAACATAGGGACTTACTCGTATATTGCAGTTAGCAAGACGATGAATAAAACACGGCTGACCGCAGGTGGTTATGTCGCGAGCAAGAATGTGTTCGCAGCTAACGCAGTGCGTGCCGGCGGACAGTTTGGCATTGAGCAGACCGTCAACAGTAAATTTACCGTCGCCGCTGACTGGATCACCGGAAAGCACGCTAGCGGATATTTCACCCCCGGGGTGTTTTACAAACCGACGCCAAAACTTACGACGTATTGGGGATATTCGATCGGTAACAGCCAGGCAAGACAGGGCAATCATTATTTCTTGTTCGAATTTGGCTACAACTTTAATTAGGAGACACCATGACCGATCTGATCTTTATTGGCGTAATTCTCGGATTTTTTCTCATCGCGATAGGCTATATGGCCGCTTGTGAGAGTCTGCGAAAAGGAGCAAAAAAATGAACTGGGAAAGCATTTTGGCGGCACTCTGTGCGGTTTTATTGTTGATCTATTTGGTTTATGCGCTCTTGCGCCCTGAGAAATTCTAAAAACCATGACTTATAACGGACTATTACAAATACTTTTCTTTCTTGTGGTCCTCACACTTTTGGCAAAGCCAATGGGCGTCATTCTGCTAAGGGTTTATAACGGCGAAAAGACATTTCTGGATCTTATTTTTAAGCCCATCGAGCGGCTTATCTATAAGATAACGCGGGTCGATGCGACGCGAGAGATGAACTGGAAGCAGTACGGCGTCGCGATGCTGATCTTTAGCCTTGTCTCGTCGCTTGCGTTGTACGCGATGCAGCGATTTCAGTTTTATCTACCGCTAAACCCTCAATCATTTGCCGGGCCCAGCGAACATTCGTCGTTCAACACGGCGGTCTCGTTTGTTACAAACACCAACTGGCAAGGCTACGTCGGCGAAACGACGATGAGCTATCTAACGCAGATGGCCGGTCTTGCCGTGCAGAATTTCAAATCTGCTGCTGTCGGAATGGCGCTTGCGATCGTTTTTATTCGCGGCATATCCCGTTTCGAAACCGAAAAGCTTGGCAATTTTTGGGTTGACCTGACTCGCGGGACGCTTTATGTTTTGCTCCCGCTTTCGTTTCTAGCAGCGGTATTTTTTGTGTCACAGGGCGTTGTACAGAACTTTAAACCTTATGACACGGCAAAGCTGACAGATATTCAGACAGTTCAAGTTGATAAGAAAGACGCCGATGGCAATGTCGTTAAGGATGAAAAAGGCGAAAACGTAAAAGAAGATCAAATTGTCGATACGCAGACCATTGCCCAAGGGCCGGTAGCGTCGCAACTTGCGATAAAGATGTTTGGCACTAATGGGGGAGGCTTTTTTAACGCAAACTCCGCCCATCCGTTCGAAAATCCGACGCCTTTGTCCAATTTTGTTCAGATGCTGCTGATCCTGCTTATTCCGGCCGGGTTCACCTACACGCTTGGGCGG
Source organism: Chloracidobacterium sp. (assembly GCA_016712045.1). GTDB lineage: Bacteria > Acidobacteriota > Blastocatellia > Pyrinomonadales > Pyrinomonadaceae > OLB17. Next base: position 103,025 of record JADJRV010000007.1, read on the forward strand.
ATGGTCAGATCGCAAAGCCACGGCTGGGCGGTTTATGCAGCCATGATGATGCTGCTGGTCGCAGGGGTCTTTACGCTCTGCTACGCCGAATCGCGGGGAAATCCGCTTTATCCAAACAGTGTCGATCAAACGGTTGTTGGTGGAAATTTTGAGGGTAAGGAAACAAGGTTTGGCGTCGCGAACTCGGCATTATTTGCGACGGTCACGACCGATGCTTCGTGCGGAGCGGTCAACTCGATGCATGACAGTTTCACTCCGATCGGCGGACTCGTTCCGATGGTAAATATTCTGCTCGGCGAGGTCATTTTTGGCGGCGTCGGGGCCGGTATGTACGGGATCCTCATAATGGTGATCTTGACGGTATTTATCGCCGGCCTGATGGTGGGACGGACCCCGGAATATCTTGGTAAAAAGATCGAGGCGTACGATGTGCAGATGGCGATGCTTTATATCCTCATCTTCCCGCTCATCATTTTGGGCTTTACGGCGATCTCGTCAATTTCACCGGACTTTGGCTTAACGTCGCTAAATAATCAAGGGGCACATGGCCTGTCGGAGATCTTTTACGCCTTTACATCAGCGACCGGCAACAACGGCTCCGCGTTCGCCGGGATCAGTGCAAACACGCTTTGGTACAACACAACGCTTGGCGTCGCTATGCTCATTGGTCGATTCATGATGATAATCCCGATGCTGGCGATAGCCGGAAATCTTGCACAGAAGAAAATCGTCCCTGCGAGTCTCGGCACATTTCCGGTCAACACCGCGCTGTTTAGCATTTTGCTTATCAGCGTGATCCTGATAGTGGGAGCATTGACTTTCTTTCCGGTATTAAGCCTATCGCCGATCCTGGAGCATTTTCAGATGGTGAACGGACAGACATTTTAGTTATATGAAAAACGCAATTTCAATTTGGGACAGCAAAATAATCAAACAGGCATTGGCAGGATCGGTGCAAAAGCTCGATCCACGTAAGATGCTGAAAAATCCGGTGATGTTTGTGGTCGAGGTGGGTGCGGTATTTTTAAGCATAAAGCTCCTGCTAAGCATTTTTACACCCTCGGCACAGAGCAGTTTTGGGTTTGAGATCCAGATCACGCTATGGCTGTGGTTCACCGTTTTGTTCGCGAATTTTGCCGAGGCTATGGCCGAAGGACGCGGCAAGGCACAAGCCGATACGCTTCGTAAATCAAAGACCGAGACCAGTGCAACGTTGATCGAGCCCGACGGAACAAAACGGGTGGTCGCTGCACCAGAATTACGTAAGGGGGACGTCGTTTATGTCGAGGCGGGTGAGTTTATTCCAGGCGATGGAGAGGTTGTCGAAGGCGTTGCGTCGGTGGACGAATCCGCGATAACTGGCGAATCGGCCCCGGTCATTCGCGAATCCGGCGGTGACCGCTCGGCGGTGACTGGTGGAACTCGTGTGCTGTCTGATTGGATCAAAGTAAAAATCACATCGAATCCGGGCGAGACGTTTATCGATCGCATGATCGCCCTTGTAGAAGGAGCATCGAGACAAAAAACGCCAAACGAGATCGCTCTACATATACTCTTGGCCGGATTGACCATCGTCTTTTTACTCGCCGTCGTTACCCTACAGCCATTTGCGATGTATTCAAACGCGACGCAGACGATCTTTGTACTTATATCACTTCTTGTTTGTTTGATTCCTACGACGATCGGCGGATTGCTGTCGGCTATCGGGATCGCTGGAATGGACAGGCTGATACAGCATAACGTGCTGGCGATGTCCGGTCGTGCGGTCGAGGCGGCGGGTGATGTAAATACGCTGCTGCTCGATAAGACTGGCACGATAACGTTGGGCAATCGTCAGGCGAGCGAATTTATTCCGCTCGCTGGTATTGAGGCAAAGGAATTTGCTAATGCCGCACAGCTTTCTTCACTCGCAGATGAGACGCCGGAGGGGAGGTCGATAGTCAGTCTGGCCGACACAGCTTATGGACTAGACAGCAAGGGTGCCGCCCAATTGTTTGGCGATCATGCGGAGTTCATCCCGTTTACAGCCCAAACCCGTATGTCCGGTGTCAATCTCGATGGCCGCGAGATCCGCAAAGGTGCGGTCGATGCGATCGAAAAATATGTCGCGAGCGGCGGACACCAATCGCCCGCGGAGTTGCGTGAAGTCGTCGAAAGGATCGCAAAGGCGGGTGGCACACCGCTCGTGGTCGCAGATAATCACAAACCGCTCGGCGTAATATATCTTAAAGATATCGTAAAAAGCGGGATGGTCGAACGATTTGCCCAGTTGCGGCGGATGGGGATCAAGACCGTGATGATCACGGGTGACAATCCGCTCACTGCCGCGTCGATCGCACGCGAGGCAGGGGTTGACGATTTTCTTGCCGAGGCTACACCCGAAGACAAAATGGCTCTCATCAAACGCGAACAAGCCGAGGGCAAGCTTGTCGCCATGACCGGCGACGGGACAAATGACGCGCCGGCCCTTGCCCAAGCCGATGTTGGCGTTGCAATGAACACCGGGACACAAGCTGCGAAAGAAGCCGGTAACATGGTCGATCTCGATAGTGATCCGACAAAATTGATCGAGGTTGTGGAGATCGGTAAACAGCTTTTGATGACGCGTGGGGCATTGACCACGTTTTCGATTGCCAATGATGTCGCAAAGTATTTCGCGATCATCCCGGCGATGTTCGCGGCGACATTTCCTGTGTTAAATGCCCTGAACATCATGGGACTTAAGACACCGCAGTCGGCGATTCTTTCGGCTGTTATTTTTAATGCGCTGGTGATTATCGCGTTGATCCCGCTCGCCTTGCGTGGCGTGAAATATCGCCCGATGTCGGCGTCGAGCCTGTTACAGCGAAATCTGTTGATCTATGGCCTGGGCGGCTTGGTCGCACCGTTTGTAGGTATAAAGCTGATCGATATCGTTATCACAGCGTTGGGATTAGCCTAAGGAAAAATATATGAAAGACTTAATTACATCCGTATTAATGTTAGTTGTTTTGACCGTTGCGCTAGGGATTGTCTACCCAATCGCGGTTTGGGGAGTCAGTCGGCTTGCTTTCTCACATCAGGCGAATGGTTCGCTGATCGAAAAAGACGGGAAAGTTGTCGGTTCGGAACTCATTGGCCAGACATTTAGTTCGCCGGGGTATTTTCACTCACGGCCATCGGCTGCAGGGAATGGGTATGATGCCGGAGCTTCCAGCGGGTCTAATCTTGGGCCGACCAGCAAAAAGCTGATCGACCGCATCGGTGCTGATGCCGAAACGATGCAGACCGAAAATCCTGATGCAAAAATTCCGGCTGATCTTGTGACAACAAGTGCGTCGGGCCTCGATCCGCATATTTCACCGGAGGCGGCAGAGTTTCAAGTTGCTCGCATCGCCAGAGAAAGAAATATGGCCGAAAGCGATGTCCGGCAGATCGTACAGAAGTTTACCGAGGGCCGGCAGCTTGGTTTTTTTGGCGAACCGCGCGTAAATGTGCTTATGTTAAACCTTGCTCTTGATAAGAAGTAGTTTTGACGAGAGAAGAGAGTTATTAACCAAAGAAAAACTTCTTCTCTTTGTTACAAAGCGGTAAGAATATGTTCGTTGACACCGAAATAACAGAAATGCCAAACCGCGATGCAGCGGTACGGCCTTCGCCGGAGTCTCTTTTGCAGAAACTGCATGAGAACGAGCGGGCAAAGCTGCGCGTTTATATCGGTGCGGCGGCCGGCGTCGGTAAAACGTATCGAATGCTCGAAGACGCTCACCAATTGAAAGATCAGGGAATTGATGTCGTGATTGCGGTTGTCGAAACCCACGGCCGTGTCGAGACCGAAGAACAGATCAAAGATCTCGAGGTCATTCCGGCTGCAAAGATAGAATATCGCGGCAACACATTTGACGAAATGGACCTCGCTGCTGTCATCGCGAGGAAACCCGCAGTTGCGATCGTTGACGAACTCGCACACACAAACATCGAAGGAGCAAAAAACGAAAAGCGTTATCAAGACGTCAAAGAGCTGCTGGAAAATGGAATTTCGGTCATCACCGCCGTCAATATTCAACACATCGAATCGCTTAATGATGTTGTGACAACCACCACCGGAGTTCAGGTGCGTGAAACGGTGCCTGATTGCTTCTTTAAGAATGCAGACGAAGTGATCGACGTTGATATTTCGATCGACACTTTGCGGACACGTCTGCGGCAAGGGAAGATCTATTCGGTCGAAAAGATCGAACAGGCACTAAATAATTTCTTTCGCAAAGGAAATCTCGCGACGCTACGCGAATTAGCTCTACGTCACGTCGCCCAACAGCAATCGATCCAGGACACCGAATATCGCGAGCGTGAAGGCCTCGATCACGCGGTGATCCCTGAAAAGGTAATGGTGTGTATGGCTTCGCGAGGAAGTGCGAAGAAGATATTACGAACGGGAGCACGCATTGCGGGACGGTTCGCAAATGAAGACTGGGCGGCGGTTTATGTCGAGACGCCGGACGAAGAATTGGGCAGGATCACGCCCGAATCACACGCGTCACTTCAGGGAAACATAAAATTTGCGGAAACTCTCGGTGCAAAGGTGGTTTGCCTTAAGGCTCGTAATGTCGCGGACGCATTGCTCGGGTACGCTCGCCATAATGGCATCACTCATGTAATATTCGGCCAATCGGCCCGAACCCGCTGGGACATTTTCTGGCGCGGTTCGGTCATAAATCGTTTTCTTGCCGAGGTCAAGGATGCCGCCGTTCATGTAATTCCCATAGAAGATAAGGATCGGTAAGTGTCTGTCTTTTGATTCGCCATCGTATCTATTGCACAATAGATTTTCTTTCTGATGAGCGAAATACCACAAAATATTGTTAATTTGGCAATGGCTATCCGTAAAAACGGCGGAAGGGCTATGCTTGTGGGCGGCTGCGTTCGCGACGAGATGATGGGCATTCCTCACAAGGACTGGGACGTTGAGGTTTATGGCGTCGAGCCGGTCAAACTGAGGGAAATATTAGACGGGATCGGTGACGTAAATGTCGTCGGTGAGGCTTTCGCGGTGTATAAGATCGGGGACGATCTGGACGTTTCAATCCCGAGACGTGAGCGAAAGGTTTCAGACGGGCATCGCGGTTTTGTGGTCGAGGGCGACCCTGATATGTCATTCGAAGAGGCCTGTTCACGACGTGATTTTACCGTCAATGCGATCCTCAAAGACATCCTGACGGGCGAAATCGTTGATCCGTTTGACGGGCAGGGCGATATCAAACGAAAGATGTTGCGGATGGTTTCGCGTGAAACGTTTGCGGAGGATAGCTTGCGGGTATTGCGAGGGGCACAGTTTGCGGCGAGGTTTGAGTTTGAAATAGCGGCTGAGACGGTCGAGGTATGCCAGAGCATTGATGTCACGGATCTGCCGAAAGAACGCATCTGGGGCGAGTTTGAAAAGCTATTGCTAAAATCGCAACGTCCGTCGATCGGGTTGAAATGGCTGTACGATCTCGGAGTCGTTGACCAGCTTTTCCCCGAGATGGCGTGCCTCGTAGATGTGCCGCAGGAGCCGGATTGGCATCCTGAGGGTGACGTCGATGTACATACTTTAATGGTCGTTGACGAGGCTCGGAAGCTGATAGATGAGATAGACTACCCGCGACAAGTTGCCGTGATGCTCGGGGCGCTCGCACACGATTTCGGCAAGCCGCCAACGACTGAGTTCATTGATGGGAAAATACGTTCACGCGGCCACGACGAAGCCGGTGTCGAACCAACGCTCACGTTTTTGGATACGCTTGGGATTCATACGTTGCACGGGTTTGATGTTCGAGAACAGATCGTGCAACTTGTCCGCTATCACCTAAAACCCGGCGAGTATTATGGTTCAAAAACGCCGGTTGGCGACGGTGCGTTTCGGCGGCTTGCGAGAAAGGTCGAGCCCGATCTGCTCTATCGCGTTGCTAAGGCTGACAGCCTCGGGCGCAATCCGGATTGGCTGCCGAAAGAGAAATGGTTCGATTCGAAAGCTCAGGAATGGTTTATCACCAAGGTTCGGGAACTGCAAGTCGAGAAAAAGGCGCCGGACCCAATATTGATGGGACGGCATCTGATCGAGCTCGGGTTAGCTCCGGGGCCGCAATTCAAACATATACTCGATGCCGTATATGAGATGCAGCTTGACGGCAAAATAAATGGCCTCGACGAAGCAATCGCCGAGGCCAAGTGCCGTAAATTAGCGGCGAGTCGCGGCCTTTAACTCTGTTTGCCTTCGAGGAAAGCTTTCAACCGACGCGATCTCGACGGGTGACGTAGCTTTCTGAGGGCTTTGGCTTCGATCTGGCGGATACGTTCGCGGGTGACGGCAAAATGCTGGCCGACCTCTTCGAGCGTGTGCTCAGAGCCCGTATTTCCTAGACCAAAACGCATCTTGATCACTTTCTCCTCACGCGGGGTGAGTGTTGCGAGCACCTCGTCGGTGATCTCACGCAGGTTTGAGAATGTAACGCTCTCGGCCGGATTTAATATCGATTTGTCCTCGATAAAATCGCCGAGATGCGAATCTTCCTCTTCACCGATCGGTGTCTCGAATGAGATCGGTTCCTGAGCGATTTTCAAGAACCTTTCGCACTTTCGAGACCGGAATATCCATCCGCTTTGCGATCTCTTCGCTCGACGGTTCGCGTCCGAGTTCCTGAACAAGCAGACGCGAGGTGCGGATGAGTTTGTTGATCGTCTCGATCATGTGCACCGGGATGCGGATCGTGCGGGCCTGATCGGCGATGGCACGAGTGATCGCCTGGCGGATCCACCACGTTGCGTAGGTCGAGAATTTATAGCCGCGACGCCACTCAAATTTATCGACGGCTTTCATCAGGCCGATGTTGCCTTCCTGAATTAGATCGAGGAATTGCAGGCCGCGATTGGTGTATTTTTTGGCGATCGAAACAACCAAACGGAGATTGGCCTCGACCAGTTCGCGTTTAGCCTTATTGGTGTCGACCTCGCCGGTGCTGATCGTCTGATACGAACGCTTGATCTCGATCGTGGGGAGATGGTATTTCTCCTCGATCTCGGCAAGAGCAGCACGAGCGTCAGCTATCTTAGCTGTAAGCTCTTTCTTTTCAGCGGTTGGCGGTTTCTTTTCGAGTTTTTCCTGCGCCTTTGCGATCGCACGCTCGGATTTGCGAATGTCTTCGACAACCTTGCGGATCGCGGCGATCAGAACCTGACGCGAGCGTTCGGTAAGGTTGAGATGCTTGATCTCCTGTGCGATCTCGAGCCGCAGGCGGGCTGTTTTACGCCTGAGCGTAAGCAGCTTTTTCGATTTTTTGCCGTCGGCTTTGGCCTGTTCGGCGATGAGCTGATTCCAGGTTTTGAGGGCGACGGCAAAGTGCCCGCGGATGCTTTCCATCCCCTCGAGCGTCCACCGCATATACTCTTCGGCCTTGTCTTCCTCAAGCGATATCTCGGCCTGCTCAGAAAAGACGACAGTTTCGCGAATGCTGGCTTTGCCGGCGATCAGATCGTCGCAGATCTTGAGCAGACGCTCGACCGCTATCGGCGAACGCGAGATGGATTTGTGCGTTTTGATCTGGCCGCGTTCGATGCGTTTTGCGATGACGACCTCGCCCTCACGATTGAGTAGAGGGACGACACCCATTTCACGCAAATAGAGGCGAACAGGGTCATTAGATTTGTCTAGAACGCCGGCGGAAAGGTCGAGATCTAGATCTTCTTCCTCTTCCTCCGCGGCCTCTTCTTCGTCGTCGAGTGCCATGCTGGAGGCGCGTTCGAGCAACTGTGCGTCGGTCTCGGCAACGGAGACATTTGCACCCTCGAGGCGTTCGAGAACGTCTTCGATCTCGTCCGCGTTCAACATGTTTTCAGGCAGCTCGCGATGGAGCTGGTCAAGGCTCAAGCCTTTCTTTCGGCGACCGAGAGCCACCAACCGGTCAACCAGGTCTTGTTTTTCGTCGTAATCAGGCATATTCAGTGATAAGTGTTATTCGATTGTGTATAGGTGTAAATCGTTGTTCGCAATATATTTATAAACGATTTACGGCCCAAAAATGTTTCATTTCGGGGCGTCAAGTCTAAACCGAAAAGTATATCACAATTCGACGATCCGTTGCTGCAGATCGCGGCGGATTTTTTCGAGTTCGAGCTGTTCGTAGGTAAGCTGGTTAAACCGTTCGGCGTCGCCGGATTGCTCGGCCAATGTCGCCTCGCGGCTGATCTCCATAATGCGGTTGGCGATCGCCATATTTCGCAGGGCAAAAACGCAATTCTCGGCTTCGTGGAGCACGGTGTCCATCACGTCTTCTTTTGCCCGCCGCGGCGTGCCGGTCAGGAGGCTGTGGGCGAGGTCAACGGAGTCTTCATCGTCGCCGATGTGTTCGAGTAAGGTTTCCTGCGTGATGTCTCGTTTTGACGCGTGGATATCGTTAAATGCCGCAAAAAGCTCGGCGGTCGAGAGGTTTTCGTAATCGCTTGGCTCAAGCTGCGGCAATATCGCGTCGCGCAGGTCCTGGTCGAAAACTAGCAGTTCGAGCAGTTGGCGTTCGGCGACGGTGATCTTTGCACGCGCCGCACGCGATACTTTTTGCGTGATGTTTGTCGCCGTAGAGTTGTGAGCGGGGCCGAGGGATGACCATAGCTCGCGACGCAATGCTGCGTCTTCGATGTGAAAATAAGTCATTCCCTGATCAAAGCTCTCGCGTTTTTGGATGTTGTTGCGGATCGCGGCGATGACGGGCAGAAAATCTTCGATCGCCTCGGCCTTTTGCTTGGCGTTGTTCATATTGCGGTCTTTGACCGCAGCCTCAAGGGCGAATCGCAGGAACGCCGTCGCCTTGCCGCGAGCCTCGTTATAGGCGTCGGTGCCATTTTCGCGGATAAAATCGTCGGGGTCCTTGCCGTCGGGCAGCACGAGCACCTTGATGTCAAATTCCTGGGGCAGCAGGTGCTCGATGGCACGGCGGGCGGCTTTGATGCCGGCGGGGTCGCCGTCGTAATTGATGACCACCTTTTTCGCAAAACGCGAAAGCAGCTTTGACTGCTCCGGCGTAAAGGCCGTGCCGAGGCTCGCGGCGACGTTGGTGATGCCAAATTGAGCGAGGGCGATGAGGTCGAGATAGCCCTCGACGAGGATGGCAAATTTCTTTTTTCGGATCTCGTCGCGGGCCTGGAACAGGCCGTAAAGATGCTCGCCTTTGGTGTAAGCGGGCGTCTCGGGCGAATTGAGATATTTAGGCTGATCGTCGGGGTCGAGCGAACGTGCGCCAAACGCAACCGGACGGCCGTTAACGTCCAGAACGGGAAACATTATCCGCCCGCGAAAACGGTCAAAAGTCCTTTCTTTTTCTTCGTTTACCGAGACGAGGCCGGACTGGATGATGAGCTTGTCATCCGCTCCAAAATCACGAAGCACACCGAGCAGGCCGTCCCAAGAATCGGGTGAATATCCGATGCGAAATTGTTTTTGGATCTCGTCTGAGATGCCGCGGGTCTCGAGATATTCTCTCGCTTGTTTTGCCTTTTTGCTTTTGCCCTGCAGCTCTTTTTCCCAGTGTTCGAGGGCAATCTGGTTTAGTTCGATGACCTGTTCGGCGATCTGTTTTTTCTCTTCGCGTTGTTTTTTGCCGCGTTCGTACGAGACATCATCGACCGGTTCGGGCAACATCACGCCGCTGATCTCGGCGACACGCTTGACCGCCTCGGGGAAATTGAGCCCCTCCATCTCCATCAGAAAGTTATACGCCGTCCCGCCTTTGCCGCAGCCAAAACATTTGTAAAACCCCTTGCCCGGATTGACCGAAAACGAAGGCGTTTTTTCCTGATGAAACGGACAGCAAGCCATCCAGTTTTGCCCCTTTTTCTTCAGATCCTGCGCATACGGCTGTATTATCCGCACCAGATCGGCACGGTTTTTCAGATCATCGATGAAATATTGGGGGTAGAGCATTTACCTTCTAGGTCGTCACTTGCGGTTTTTCGTTTCCTCTATTAAAGCACAAAACCGGCTAATCGCTGGCTGTGGCATGGCTAGGCGGCAATGTATTTTCGTTGACATGCCGATCATCGGGCGCAATACTTTGACTACAATACCCCATTGCGTAAGGAGTCAGGCGATGAAGAGAGTCTCTCATAAACGTAGATCATTCCTTTTGATAGTTCTGTTGGCTTTTGTCGGACTTTCCGCTTACACTTCGGTTGCGGCGGACGCCTCGGGAGGTAGCCTTTCAACGGATTGTTTTCGTTCACGAGCGTCCGGTGATTGGGGGACACAATGGACGTGGGAATCCTCCACCAACTGCACATTTTCCGACGCAACAACCGCAACGCTCGTGCCCACGAGCGGCCGGGTCGGTCAGTATTCAATCTGGACATACGGTCACCATCAGCGGCCCGCAATCCGCAAGCAGCCTAACCATATCAGGTACGCTGAATCCGGCTTCTTCAACGCTTACCATTACGGGAGCATGGACGAATAACGGCACATTCCTTTGGGGAAGCCAGGCCGCGTGCAGTACCGTCGTTTTCGCAGGAAGCACGGATCAGTCGATCACCGGGAGCTCGGCGACTCAGACATTCTGCAATTTCACGGTCAACAAAAGTGGCGGGACGCTTACAGTCGGCGGAAGCGTTACAACGGTAACTCTCAATGGCAACGTGCTGCTGACGTCGGGTACCTTCAACACCACGGGAAAAACAGTTCAAGCGGGTCTGGATTGGACGAACAACGGCGGTACATACATAGGCGGCGTAACCTTGTTTAATTTTTCTGGTTCCGGAAACGTATTTGTCAACGGTTCGGCCACTATCCAGACATTTACTGAGATGAGGATCATGGGAGCCATTCGCAGGTTCGGCGGTAGCTTGAGCACGCTGAATATCGGCGATCTCACAATAAACGGCGGTACCTTCGTTTCGTCGCCCCTATTGATTATCAATATTTCCGGGCATATCGGCGGCTCAGGCGGCCCCTTTGTGGCCGATACTAGCACCGTTACATTTAACGGGACAAATCAGAGCGTTAGCGGTTCTTTGGCTAGTCCGTATAATTTCAACAACCTGACAATCAACGATACAAGTCTTACGATGAACCTGAACACGTCCGTAGCCGGTGTTCTGCAACTGGAGAATGGCATTGTTGACCACCCGGGCAGAACCTTTACGATCTCTGGGGCCGTCACGCGGACCAATGGTTACGTGCTGAACGGAGTGAGTTACCGAATTTCTGCAACCGGCACCTACCTCGCTCCCGTTGGGACAGCGAACGGGTATTCACCCGTCACGCTGAATGTAACGGGTTTAACTACGAACCCGACAACGCTCGTCGTGACTCCGTTGCAGAGCCGTGATCCAAGTCCCTCGATGCCGGTCGACGCTCTCAATCGACGATGGACTATTTCCGGAGGCTCCGGAATTACGGCGGATCTTACGTTCGGATACATGGCGACCGATCTTCCCACGGGTAATAACGAGGCCGGGTACACCGTGATAAGGACCTCGGGCACCTTTCTCAAATATCCTGTGGACTGCAGCGGTTCTCCTGCGGTGGGTACGGCATGCGTCGACCCAGCAACGCACACGGCGAGGGTGGTCGGCGTAGATCCCGTGGGAACCTGGACTGTCGGGGCGGCGAGCTCACCAACGTCGGCTGGAGTGTCGGTCTCAGGGCGTGTTTTTGGTCTGGAGGGTAGAGGCGCGACCAATGCCTCGGTGACCTTGATCGATGCAGCCGGTATTAGGCATACCATTATGACTGACCGGCTCGGCCAATTTACTTTTGAGGATGTCCCGGCTGGGGCGACCTATACGGTGACAGTTACTGCGCGTCGGTTCAGCTACGCTACCCGCGTCGTTGCAATAAATGACAACGTCACGAGCCTGGACTTTACGCCCGCTGAGCCTTAATTAACTAACAACTTAGGATCTTACTGAGCTATTGTTTCAACTTTGCAATTGTAGCGCCGTGGCCGCCTTGTTCGGATGGGGCGAAGGCGAACTTTTCGACGTGGGGGTGGCCTTTTAGGACGTGGTGGACGTAGTTTTTTAGGGCGCCGGTGCCAAAGCCGTGGATGATGCGGACGCGGGGCAGGCTGGACATATAGGCTTCGTCGAGAAAGCGGTCGATCTCGTATTCGGCGTCGGCGGTGGTTTTGCCGATCAGGTTCAGCTCGGCGTCGGTGTCGCGGCCGTCGATGTCGCGTCCGATTGCGGAGTGCGGATTGCGGAGTGCGGATTTCTGAGACCCAGTCGCTGCCGCTCCCGGTTCTGACCCTGCGGGCAGTAGATCGGTCAGCTTTTCGCGTAGGTGAATGCTGCCGACGAGGACTTGGGCGACGTCGCCGTCGATGCGTTCGACGGTGCCGATGTTGCCGAAAGATGTGATGACTTTGGAGCCGACGGTGATGGTATCAGTGGCTCGCACGTCAGTACGGGCATGCTCACCGCCAGCCGAGCCCTTACTTACTTTCGGGCTACTGACACGGATGCCGCCGACTTGGGCCTTGGAACCTTGGACTTTGGAGACCATGACCCGGTTTAGTTCGGCTTTGCGGGAGAGGCGTTCTTTGTCGAGTTTGTTTTTTAGGGCTTTGTCCGTGAGCGTTTGCATGAACGCCTTTGACTGGCGATCAAATTCGTCGATGGCTTGGGCAAGTTCGCCTTCGAACTCTTTTTGACGGGCCTTTTCTTTTTTGACGGCTTCGACTTCGAGCGAGCCGTATTTTAGGGCGACGGCTTCGCGTTCTTCTTCGAGGGCTAGCCGCAAGTCGGTCGCGATCTTGGTCTCGGTTTGGAGCTTTTTGAGATAATTTTCCGCCTCTTGGGCAGAGAGGTCGAGATTTTCGCGTGCGTTGTCGATGACATTTTGATCGATACCAAAACGGCGGGCGATCTCGATGCCGGACGACGCTCCGGCGAGACCGATGAGCAGTTTATACGTCGGCTGGAGCGTCTTTTCGTCAAACTCGACTGAGGCGTTGATGACGCTTTCGTCGTTTGCGGCATACATTTTTAGGCCGCGATAGTGGGTCGAGGCGATGACCTGAGCACCTTTTTGGCGGAAGTGGTCGACGATAGCGACGCCGAGTGCCGAGCCTTCCTCAGGGTCGGTGCCGGTGCCGGCTTCGTCCAGCAGGACGAGCGACGGCGGCACGCATTGGCCGATCATGCCGGCGATGTTAGACATATGCGAGGAGAACGTCGATAGATTCGCACTCAAAGATTGGTGGTCGCCGATGTCGGCTAGGACAGACCTGTAGAAAGGAATTTTTGCCTCGGCTGCCGGGACGGGCAGGCCGGAGATCGCCATCAGGCTAAGCAGGCCGGCGGTTTTGAGCACGACGGTCTTTCCACCGGCGTTGGCACCGGAGATGATCATGACGGCGTTGTGTTTTGTGAGGGTGAAACTCGACGGGACGATGCCGTTGTTCGTCGTTCGTTGTTGGTTGTTCGTCGCAAGAGGCACCCTCCCTACAGGTCGGGTTTCCGCCTTTGGTGCTGCCCACCTAAGGTTTTCTTCGAGTAGTGGATGCCTAGCGTCCGTGAGGTCCAGGGTGTTGTCGTCGGTGATGTCGGGGACGACGGCGGTGAATTTGCGGGCGAATTCGACTTTGGCTTTTATGAAATCTAGTTCGGCGACAGCTTCGACGGCGGTTTCCACGGCGGGGAGTTGTTCGCGAAGCTGCTCTGTCAGGGCAAAGAGGATGCGGGCGACTTCGCGTTCTTCTTTGCCTTTGAGGTTTTGCAGCTCGTTGTTTGCCTCGATTGCTGCGAGCGGTTCGACGAAGACGGTCGAGCCGCTCGAAGAAAAGCCGTGAGCCACGCCCGCGACCTTGCCGCGAAAATCGGTTTTGACGGGGATGACAAAGCGGTCGTTTCGGACGGTGACGATCTCGTCCTGAATAGCGGTGCCGGCGGCACGCATTGCGGATTCGAGCGATTTTGTCAGGCGGGCCTTTTGGGCGTTGATCTCCCGGCGGAGCTTTGCAAGCTCGGGTGAGGCGTCGTCATTTATCTCGCCGCCGGGGAGCAGTTTTTTGCTGATCTGCTCGGTCACCACCAACAGCGATGGCGGTATCTGTTCGACTGTTTGCCAAAGGATCGGGGCGTTTTCTTTTTCAGGTTGGATGGCGGCACGGACAAACAGAGCTTGCGTGCAAACGCGAGCGAGGTCGAGCATTACGACCGGTTCGAGAGCAGCGTTTCGTATTTTTAGGATGGCGACCGCATCGGACGGGTCGTCGAGGCCGCTGAATGACCAATTTACCTGTTTTTCGTTGAGCTCGATCGTTTCGGTTACTGCCGTTAGCGCATTGTCGAGTTCGCGTCGGCTCTCGATCGGACGCAGACGAGCAAACCGTTCGACACCCATCGGTGTCTGGGCGTGGCGGCTGACAAGCTCGAGCAGCTTGCTGTATTCCAATGTGTCGAGCGAAAAACTCATAACAGGAAATTTATCCACAGATGGACACAGATAAACACTGATAAAACGAAATTCCCCATCTGTGTTTATCTGTGTTCATCTGTGGATAAAACGGCCGCCCGTTCACGCAGGCGGTTCTGACAAAAACCGGTCTCGTACGTCCGGCGTCGGCAGCATACAGGCGTCTTGGCGGCCGAATAGGCGGTAGCGGTATTTTGCGAACAGCTTGTACGCCCAGTCGCGTATGAACACGGGGACGATAATAAATGCGTAGCCCAGCGACCAGATGCCGCCGAGGCCGCGAGCGACGCGTAGTCCGGCGGTCGAGTGCAGATAGGCTTTATCGTTTTCGATCAGGATTATTGAGTCGATGTCTTCGCCAATGTTAAATTTTGCACGCAGCTCTTGCCCAGCCTCTGATTGCAGCGGTGTGAACTTAAACTTTTTGTCCGCATCGTGCCGGATAATAAAGTTGACGGCGCCGTTGCAAAAATTGCAGACACCGTCAAAAAGTACGATCGAACTCATATAAAAATTCTACCGCAATTATCGGATAGAAATGAGCCGACAAACCGAATAAACTCAAAAACATGGAAACTGAGGTCTTATGGCGGGCGGTCGAGGCGAGGGACGCGAGATTTGACGGGGCGTTTGTTTTCGGCGTGAAAACGACAGGAATCTTTTGCCGGCCTTCGTGTTCGGCGAGGAAACCAAAGCGTGAGAATGTGCTCTTTTTTACCGAGACGGCCGAGGCCGAGGCGTGCGGCTACCGGTCGTGTCTACGGTGCCGGCCGACGCACGCAACGGAGGCGGACCCACAAGTAATGATGGCCGTTGCAGCGTGCCGCGAGATCGAGGAAATGCCCGAGGCGACGCTTGACGAGCTTGCGGGAACGGCGGGTTTGAGCACGTATCATTTTCAGCGAACTTTCAAAGAAATAGTCGGGCTGAGTCCAAAAAAATATTCGGAGGCAATAAAAATGGAACGATTCAAAGAGGGAATACGCGAAGGCAGCGACGTTTTAACCGCAATGTACGATGCTGGGTACGGTTCGAGCAGCCGCTTGTACGAAAAGGCGGCGGAAAACTTGGGTATGACCCCGGCAATTTATAAAAAGGGCGGAAAGGGAATGAATATCAATTACCTAATTACGGATTGCGAGCTTGGGAAATTACTTGTAGCGAGAACGCCGAGGGGGATTTGTAGCGTTACATTTGGCGATAATAATCAGGAATTGCGAGATGGGTTGGACAGAGAATTTCCAAACGCAGAGATCGCAGAGAACGACCACGATCTAAAAACTGCGGTCGATGCGATCATCAAATATCTCGCCGGAAAAAATAAGCGGCTCGTGCTGCCGCTCGATCTGCAAGCGACGGCGTTTCAGATGCAGGTTTGGGATTTTCTGCGAAAGATCCCGTACGGCGAGACGCGTTCTTATAGCGAGGTTGCTGAGGAAATGGGTGATAAGAAAAAAGTCCGTGCCGTGGCTCAGGCGTGTGCGAAAAATCGCGTTGCGTTGCTCATCCCATGTCATCGAGTGATCGCAAGCGACGGCAAACTCAGTGGGTATCGTTGGGGCATCGAACGCAAGAAAAAGCTGCTTGCGGCCGAGGCCGGGTGAACCGCAATTTGTCGGTAAACTGCAAGAACCGATGCTTCTGTAAAATTTTGTAAAGTTTCCCGTCTGCTCTTGGAGATGGGAAACTTTTCTTATATCCTCTGCGTAAAGACATTTTCACAGTAGTTCAAGTTTATTTTCAAAATTAAAGATATGAGATCAAAGCTATTTATGCTTGTCTTGGCGGCTATCTGCCTGTTTTGCGGCGCCGAGGCACAAGCACAGAGTTATGCGATCACCAATGCGAAGATCGTGACGGTTTCCGGAGCAACGATCGACAAAGGTACGATCGTCATCCGCAACGGCCTGATCGACGCGGTAGGTGCCAATGTGACGTCGCCGGCGGACGCTCAGGTTTTTGACGCGACTGGTTTGACCGTTTATCCGGGATTTATTGATACGTTGACAAGTCTCGGATTGCCATCTGCACCAGCTCGGCCACAAGGCCCGGGTGGTGGTGGTGGTGGAGCGGCCGCAGCAGCGGCTGCCGCGGCAGCTCAGCCTACGTCAAACTCAAATTATCCGGCAGGCTTGCGGCCCGAGGATGCGGCGTTTGATGAGGTTCGTGCGGGCGAAGCTCAATTCGAAGCGGTCCGAAATGCCGGTATCACGACTGTATTGACGATCGGACGGACCGGCATTTTTAACGGCCAATCGACGGTCATCAACCTTGCGGGTGATTCCGTTTCCGGCATGGTCGTAAAGCCCCAGTTTGCTGAGCATATCTCGTTCGCGACGCTGCCGGGACAATATCCGGTGTCACTGCTGGGCACGTTTTCGGCACTGCGGCAGATGTTTTACGACGCTCAACGTCTGCAGGACATGCAGAAAGCATATGCGGCAAACCCAAAAGGAATGCGGCGTCCGGAATCTGACAAATCGCTTGAGGCCCTTTATCCGGCGATAAGCCGCCAAATGCCGGTGGTTTTTAACGCGAACACCGAGATCGAGATCATCAGGGCTTTAGATCTTATTAAAGAATTTAAGCTTAATGGCATAATTGCGGGGGGGCAAGAATCGTGGAAGGTAGCGGATCGTCTCAAGGCACAGAATGTCGCGGTTCTGCTCTCGCTCAATTTTCCAAAACGGACAACCGCGGCGAATCCTGAAGCAGACCCGGAGAGTATGCAAACCTTGCGTCTGCGTGCCGAAACACCGAAAGGTGCGGGCAAACTCGCGGCTGCGGGTGTGAAATTTGCGTTTCAATCTGGTGGTGCGACGGCGATCGGCGACTATTTTGCAAACGCTGGTAAGGCGGTCGAAGGCGGCCTTAATCGCGATACAGCCATCCGTGCTATGACGCTGGGGGCGGCTGAGATTCTTGGTGTTAGCGACCGAACCGGTTCGATCGAGACTGGAAAGATTGCAAATCTCGCGATCGTTAAAGGAGATCTGTTCGGCCGTGACAAGTTTGTCCCGCAGATCATAGTGGACGGCAAGGTTTTTGAACAGAAAGAAGCACCGAGAGGACCTGGTGGACGCGGTACGGGTAGCGGACAAGGCGGACCGCCGCCGACGGCGGGTGCGGCAAGCATTGCGGGAACGTATTCGATAAATATCGATATTCCCGGTTCGCCGATCAGCGGTACGCTTAACTTTATACAGGCGGGTTCGGCCTTGACCGGAACGATGATAACTCAAGCGGGAACGGCGGCGATCCGCGATGGACGTATGACCCCGACCGGATTTAGCTTTGCGGCGACAGTGCCGTATGGCGGAGCAAATCTTGAAATCACCGTTCAAGGATCTGTAAGCGGCAATCAGGTCAGCGGCACAATCGACACGCCGCAAGGTGCGGTTCCGTTTTCAGGTACAAAGAATCCGTAAGTAATACAAAGTAAAAAAAGGATAAAGAAATGCGAAAGACCTTAGTTACTCTCTTAATGCTCTCGTTGTTGGCGATCTCGCCTACATTGATATTTGGGCAATCTAAGAACGACGTTCTGATCAAAAATGCGACGGTGTTGACAGCGGCCAAAGGGACGCTGCAAAATACCGACATTTTGATCCAGAACGGCAAGATCACGAAGATCGGCAAGAATATCGCGGCTCCGGCGGGCGCCCGCATGATCGATGCGACCGGCAAATTTGTAACGCCGGGTATCATTGATGCTCACTCGCACTCGATGCTTGATGCAATCAACGAGGGTTCGTTTTCGGTGACATCAATGACGCGGACCCGCGATATGCTCAATCCGACGGACATTACGATCTACCGTGCATTGGCGGGTGGTGTGACCGGGGCTCTATTGCTGCACGGTTCGGCAAATTCGATCGGCGGACAGAGCACGACGGTCAAGTTCAAATGGGGGCATCCGGTCGAGGATTATCCGATCGCTGATGCACCGCCGGGGATCAAATTTGCTATGGGTGAGAACGTCCGCCGCACGACACAGTCGCCGCAGCCGGGACAAGTTCTGCGTTACCCGCGAACCCGTCAAGGTACGATCGAAGTCATGCGTGACGCGTTTATCCGGGCACGTGATTATAAACAATCGTGGGATGATTTTAGGTCTGGCAAGACAAAGGTACAGCCGCGAAACGACCAGGAATTACAGCCTATCGTCGAGATACTTGAGGGCAAACGCCTGGTTCACGCTCACGGATATCGTTCTGACGAGCACTTGAACTTAATGATTTTGGCAGATGAGTTTGGATTTAGGGTCGCGACGCTGCAACACGGGCTTGAGGCGTACAAGATCGCACCTGAGATCGCAAAACGCGGTACGGGCGTCTCGATATTTACTGATAGCTGGGGATATAAGCTCGAGGCGTATGACGCCATACCTTACAACGCGTATATTTTGTGGAAGAACGGCGTTAACGTATCGATAAACTCCGACGACGACGGACGTATGCGTCGGCTCAATCTCGACGCAGCCAAGGTCGAAAAGTACGGCGGCGTGCCTGAGCAAGACGCGCTGCAAATGATCACACTCAATCCGGCCAAACAGCTTGGCATCGACAAGCGAACGGGCTCGATCGAGGTTGGCAAGGACGGCGATGTAGTCATCTGGAACGCCCATCCATTTAGCGTGTTTTCACGCGTCGATACGACAATCATTGAGGGCGTTACTTATTTTGACCGGGCAACCGATGCGCAGATGCGACTGGATGTTGCGAAAGAGCGTGAAACGCTTGAAAAGCTAGATGTTAACAAGGCTCCGGGAACAGGCGGCGGGCCGCCACAAAGACCGACTGACCGTCGACGCGGAGACCGTGACGAGGCCGAGCACGGCGACGGAGGCAACCGGTAATGAATTCAAAATTTAAAATGCATAATGCAAAATTATTTCTGATCGCGTTTCTTTCTGTGATCATCGGTGGCCAATTTTCTTTAGTTTCGGCGCAAAATGACGGGTCGCAGCAGAATCAGACCGGCCGTGCAGGCACGTTTGCGATCGTCGGGGCAAGGATCGTGACCGTGTCAGGTGCGACCATCGAGAACGGAACGATCGTCATCCAAAACGGCAAGATTGCCGCTGTCGGGGCTAATGTTCAAATCCCGGCGGGAGCAGAAAAGATCGACGGTAAAGGCATGAGCGTCTTTCCGGGCATGATCGATGCGGGCACGAATATGGGCCTTGCAGAGATCACGCTGGCGGTAAATGGTTCGGTCGATCTTACTGAGGTCGGCACGATGAACGCCAACACTAAGGCGATCAAGGGTATTCATCCCCACTCCGCACATGTCAATGTAACGAGGGTCAACGGTATCACGACAGTGCTTTCCGCACCGCAGGGCGGGCTGATGTCAGGTCAGGCTGCGATCATCAATCTCAACGGGTCCACACCAGACGAGATGGCTGTTGTTCGTGAATATGCGCTCGTTATCAATTTCCCAAGGATCGCAGGTGGTGGCGGGTTTGGCGGTGGTTTTGGTGGTTTTGGCGGCGGCGGAGCGGCCGTCGATTTTAACGAAGCGGTCAGGCGACGCGACACACAGGTCGAAGAACTGAAAAAGATCTTTAAGAGTGCGGAAACGTATTTCCGTGCAAAAGACGCTTACGCCAAGGACAAATCTTTACCTTATCCGGCAACCGATCAAAAGCTCGAGGCTCTCGCACCTTTTATGAAAGGCGAAAAGCCGATCATTTTTACGGCGGAGCGTGAACGCGACATCCGTGGAGTTGCCAAATTTGTCGCTGAGATGAAGGTTAAAGGTATTATCATGGGTGGGCAAGAAGCGTGGAAAGCCGCTGACGTTCTTAAGGCGAACAACATCCCGGTGATCTACACCAATATTTACAATCTGCCCGTCCGTGATGATGATGATTACGATTATCTGTTCGCGGCTCCGGGTAAAATGGCCGCTGCGGGAGTGAAATTTTGTATCTCGACGGGCGACACCGGGCCGGAGGTTCGGGATCTGCCTTATCACGCGGGGCTTGCGGGTGCGTTTGGCCTTTCAAAGGAAGACGCCCTAAAATCTGTTACGCTTTATGCGGCTGAGATCCTAGGCGTTGCCGATAAAATGGGTTCGCTCGATGTCGGAAAGGTGGCGAATGTGGTCGTCACCGATGGCGACATCCTGCAGCCAACCACGAACATCAAGTATATGTTCATCAACGGACGGATGATCCCGCTTACGAGTAGACATACTGAGCTGTTTGATAGCTTTAAGGATAGGAAATAGTACTTTCGGGTTTGTAAACGTCGGCAAGTCAATATTTGGGTTTAGGGCGGACGAGATGATGGATTTTGTCCGCCTTTTCTCTTTTGATACCTGTCCGTTTGGTCGGATTCGAACTATTGACGGCCTTAGACTAAATTGATGAACGAACCACTTTTTGGAATACCAAATCTAGATGGTTACATCGTGATCGGCATTGTCGTGCTCTTTAGCCTGATCGAGACGGTGGCTGGCTACCTGACGGTATCAAAAAAGACTTTCACTGATTGGATCCAGGAGGCCGGCGGGTTTGTCGCTCTTTCGTTTGTTTACAAACCGCTGATCGTTTTTTCAGCGTTCTATTTGGGTAGTTTGCTGATCCCGAATGTTCAGAATTACGTCGCAAATTCATATTTGTGGGCCGTATTTCTCATCTATTTGTTTGTCGATGACGTTTTGCAGTATTGGTATCACCGTTTTGGACATGAGTACGGCTGGCTATGGAAACTGCATCGACCGCATCACCAGGCCGAGGAGATGGGTTTTTTTGTTTCGTATCGCAACGCCGGTTTGTATTATCTGCTAATGCCGAATATCTGGTGGGTCGGGTTAGTCGTTTTTGCGGGAGGAGCCAAGGCCGTAGCGATCGGCCTGATCGTAAAGCAATTGGTCATTATCGGTTCGCACAGCTTGGTACGTTGGGATGAGGTTTTATATAAGTACAAGGTTCTCAACCCGTTAGCGACGGTCCTCGAACGGATAATCGTCACGCCTGCTTTTCACTACGCTCACCACGGCAAATCGATGATCGACGGTGTCAGCGACCCGAACGGTAATTATGGCAATATGTTTTCGATCTGGGATCAAATGTTTGGGACGGCAAAATTTACACGTCAATTTCCAACTGAGATAGGCCTGGTCAATGATCCGAAAGATAAATGGACCGCAAGTTATTTTTACCCGCTCATTGCATCTGACAAGCCGGATAGCGAGATCTCACGAGGGTTCAAAAAGGACGTGACGACGAAGTTGGAGCCTGCTGTTTGTGAATTTGCGTCGGGTGAAAAGTACCTTTGGTGCAGGTGCGGACGCAGCCAAAACCAACCGTTTTGCGATGGCTCGCACCACGGAACAAAATTCAAACCGCTGCTTTGCACGTCAAAACGAGACGGAAGTACTAAACTGTGTCAGTGCAAACTCACGAAAAACCCGCCATTTTGTGATAATTCACATTCTGCCGCGTCATGACTTTTGCGGAATCTCCTCACCATCTTCAAAGAACTCAAGTGAAGCCGAATTTAAGCAATATCTTTGTCCGGTCGGTGGTGGACCGTCGGGAAAGACGTGCCCTTGATGTCCACCGCACCTCGCACAGCGGATCTCGATACGGCGCATGCCGTAGCTGTTGTCTTCGATGTTGGTCAGATGATCCTTGTCGAACGGTGCGTAGAACGAGGGCCAGCCGGTTCCCGAATGAAATTTCTTTTCCGAGCTAAATAATGGCAGCCCGCACAGGCGGCAAGCGTATACACCGTCCATCTTGTTATCGAGCAGCGTTCCGCAAAACGCGGGTTCGGTGCCGTGGTCTAATAAAATGCGATATTCCTCTTCGTTGAGGTCCTGCGCGAGGCGTTCGATAGCCTCAGCGGTTAATAGTGTGTTGTCGTAGCCGGAATCTGAGAGTTCTTTCATATTGCTTGAAGTATAAAATTTGAAATGTGAAATTTGACATCGGATCTCTGATCATCCCCACCAAAACGACGCCGCAATTATGCAATATAGGCCGATCAAAGCGAGGCCTTCGAGCCAGATCGATTCGCCGTCGTAGATGATAAAAGCACTGACTATAACGGCGAGCAGTAATACTGCGACCAGCATCGGCGACAGCACAAACGTTAGGATAGCACCACCCAGGACGTAAGACAGCAACACCAGCACCGGGAAAAGTCCGAGTGCGATCTGGAGTGAGCTGTTTTGGATAACGCTGATGGCGTAGTCGGCCTGATTTCGCCAGGCAAGCTGGATGCCGATCAGATTTTCGATGGCATTTCCGGCGATGGCGACGACCACTAAACCGGCAAATGCTTCCGATATTCCTAAGCTTGCCATCGCCGGCTGCAGGGCCTCGACAAACCAGTCTGAGACAAGTGCCGCTCCGACGCCTGATGCGGCTAAAACACCGATCGTTAGAGATATCGGCCATTTAGGGTGGCCTTTGTCGTCGTTCTTCAACGAAATAGCCGGATCACCTTTGACCGAAAAGTAAATATTTGCCGCGAGCAATACGAGCAAAATGATCGCTAGAAAAATATCGAGGCTAAGAATGTGAGCTTCGGCGGGGGTGTGCAGTTGTTTTGCAAGGGTTGGAATAACAAGCACCGCTGACGCAAGCAGCATCAACGTGACGATCATCTTTGGCGGCTCTGAATTAAACCGCTGTGTGCCATTTTTAAGGCCGCCGAAAAATAACGCCAAACCAAGAACCAACACTGAATTGCCAAGGATCGATCCGATCAGGGCGGCTTGAACGACTTGGTCGAGGCCTGCTCTAAGTGCAAAAATGCATACGAAAAGCTCTGGCAAATTGCCGAGGCCTGACTGCAGAACCCCCGTTGCACCGGGGCCGAGCCGGCTGCCAAGCTGCTCGGTCGCGTCGCCGACAATCATCGCGAGCAGTGCGAGTGCGGCCGCTGTGACGACAAACGCGACGACAGCGTTTGCATGTGTGTAATGCAAAGCACCCGCTGCGACCGTCACGATCACGCAGAGCACAATGATGATCTTTTCTTTCTTTTCCATAGAGATACCTCGGAAACCACCAACTCACGCGGGCGGTTCTGACCCTAGTATCTGCTTTTCGAGCTTTCGCAGGCGATGCGCCATTTCTCCCAGTTTGCGAAATGCGGCTATCGACCGCAGCCAATCACTGTTTGCAAATGCCGGGACGCCGGACATTATTGCTCCTGGTTCGATATCGTGAGAGGTGGCGGATTTTGCTGTGAGTACTGCATCGTCACCAATTTTAAGGTGTCCGGCGATGCCACACTGCCCGGTCAGGATCACTCGTTTGCCGATGTGCGAACTGCCCGCAAGGCCTGTTTGTGAACAGATCAGGGCGTCCTCGTCGACGGTGCAGGAATGGCCGATCTGGACGAGATTATCGATCTTTGCCCCGCGTTTGATGCGGGTCTCGCCGACCGAAGCGGAGTCGATAGCTGTATTTGCCCCGATCTCGACATCGTCTTCGAGTACGACTCTGCCAGTCTGCGGTATCTTGAGCCACTGTTTGTCTTCGGTTTTGGCATAACCAAAACCATCACAACCGATCGTCGAATTATTGTGAACGGTGCAGTTACGTCCGATCTCGCAGTTTTCACGTATCGAGACGCCGGAATGTATCGTCGTGCCTTCGCCAATGCTCACACCGTCGTAAAGCGTCACATTCGGCATTATTCGGACGCCGCTGGCGACAATGCAATTTGCACCGACGACTGCGTTTGCGTGGATCTCAACGTCATTTGCGACGGTCGCTGTCGGATCGATGATGGCTGACGGATGGACGAAAGGCTTTAACGCAGGCTCAGGGAAAAACAGCCGCATCGCCAGAGTGTATGATACATGGGCATCCTTGGTACGCAGGACAGCGATGTCGTTACGATCGATAGCGACGCCTTCGTTGATGAAGATCGCTCCGGCTTTAGTGCCGGCGATCTGTGGGGTGTACTTTGGATTGGCGAGAAATGTTATGTCGGCGGGGCCGGCAATGTCGAGCCCCGCGGTCGAGGTGATCTCGATGTCATTTGACCCCAGCTCGATGGTCGAGCCTGTTTTTTCGGCAAGCAGCCCTAGTTTCATGAAAAATTCCTTGATAGAAAGTGTCGGCGTATGTCACACTATTTTTAGCAAACAAATTGATCCACGCAAAGTCTTAAGTCTTTGTAATCCTCTTTCCCCGTTCCTTTTTGCAGTTTTTGACAGGAGTAGTATCGCATATGAACCCGACTTTAACAGACCAATCCGCAATAAAAACATCTAAGAATTACCAATCCTCAGAGCGACGCGATGTCGTGAAAAACGAATTTCTGGACGGACGGCTTACACCAAAACCCGCCGCAAACCGCTGGCACAATCTGATCATTACAAATTTTGCCGTTGCCATTGGCAGCCGCGTACATCGCAGCACTTGTGAAGTGTATTCGAGCGATATGCAGGTCAGACTAGGCAAAAACTCGATCTGTTTTCCTGATGTTGTTGTTGTGAATGGCGAACCAGCCTTTGCCGATAATAATTTTGAATTGCTGGTAAATCCGACGGTGCTCATCGAAATATTTTCTTCACTGTCGCAGGCACCTGACCGCACCCAAAAGCTCGAGGGCTTTCTCGCGATACCGAAGATCAAGGACTGTCTGCTCGTCAACGAAAACGAAATGCGTATCGAGCATTACGCCCGCCAGAACGCCAAACAGTGGATCTATCGCATCTATAACGAACGCGAAGACGTCATAACGCTCGAATCGATCAACTGTAAGCTCTCGCTCGCCGAGGTTTATGCTCAGGTCAAATTGAAAGAGTCGGAGCTTAGCTCGAAAGCGGTTAACTAAGAAGTTTTAGCCAAGAATTACACGAATAGGACGAATGGGAGTTGATCTCTTCATTTCGTTCTATTTGTGTAATTCGTGGCAAAGATCTCCTACATTAGATTGACCGGATCGATCTCGACAAATATTGAGCGTAAGTCGCAGCCGTTGGCTTCGGCATCAGCTAAGGCAATGTCGAGCGTTTCGCGGAGTGAGCGGCGGCTCGCACCTTTGAGAATGATCTGTAAGCGGTATTCGTTCTTTAGACGCGAGATCGACGCCGGTGCGGGGCCGAGCACGCGAACGTGACGTGACGTGTTTGCGGCATCGAGTGAACGCCGCAGAATATTGGCGTGCCGTGACGAATATGCGAGGTCGCGGTGCTTTATCAAAATACTTGCCAGCACGACAAACGGCGGATAGGCGAGCCGTTCGCGAAACTTTATTTCCTCGTTATAAAACCCTTCATAATCCTGCTCGCGGGCGTGCCGCAGAGCGTAATGTTCCGGATAATACGTCTGGATCAAGACGCGCCCAAGCTTTTCGCCGCGGCCTGAGCGTCCGGCAACCTGTGTGATGAGTTGAAAGGTTCGCTCCGCCGAACGTAAATCCGGCAAGCCCAAACCAATATCGACCGAGATCACGCCGACGAGCGTGACGTTAGGGAAGTCGTGCCCTTTGGCGATCATCTGCGTCCCGACAAGCATATCGAGGCCACCGTCGGCGAACGTGAGCAGCACATCATCGATCTCGCCTTTGTGTGACATCGTGTCGCGGTCGACGCGAGCGATCCGCATCTCGGGAAACTTTTTGGCAAGCTGATCGGCAATGTTTTCGGTGCCTTCGCCGACGAAGTAGAGATATTCGCTCTGGCAGTGCGGGCAGACCCGCGGCGCTTTTTCGCGGTAATTGCAGTAATGGCAAAGCAGCTTGCCGTCACCGCGATGAAAGGTGAGCGTGATGTCGCAGTTTTTGCATTTTATGGTCTCGCCACAAGATCGGCAGAGCACGAACTGCGAAAAACCACGTCGATTCAGCAAGATAATGACCTGCTCGCCTCTCGCAAACGTTTCTTTGATCTCACCCAAAAGCTGCGGCGACAGAGGGACATCTTTGCCCGCCTGTTTGAACACCGCACGCATGTCGATCAGCTCGGCGGTGGCCAGCCCGCGTCCGCCGATGCGGTCGGGCAGGCGGAGATATGTGTATTTACCGCTCTGAGCGTTATAAAACGATTCCATCGCGGGCGTTGCCGAACCGAGAACGACAACCGCTCCTGCCATCGCCCCACGCATTACACCGACATCGCGGGCGTTGTAAAACGGCGATTCGTGCTGGCGATACGACGGGTCGTGCTCTTCGTCGACGATGATGAGGCCGATATTCTCGACCGGTGCAAAGATCGCAGAACGCGTGCCGATCACAATGCGGGCGTCCCCGCGGCGGATGCGCCGCCATTCGTCGTAACGTTCGCCGATGGATAGATTTGAGTGAAGTATTGCGACATCGGAACCAAAGACTCTTCGCAGCCGTCTCGAAAACACCGGCGTCAGGGCGATCTCCGGCACGAGCATTATCGCCGAACGCCCTGTGTCGAGTGCGGACTGCATTGCACGGATATAGACCTCGGTCTTGCCGCTGCCGGTGACGCCGTGGAGCAGAAAAGCTTTGAATTCATCCGCTTTCCGCAGTGCCTCGGTGATCGCATCAAATGCTGTTTGCTGCTCTGGGGTAAGGATCAATTCATCGCGTCCCGGTAGTGCGGCCCCGGCGGAGCGGATCGCGCATCAGGTCCTGAACATATATCTCGACGATACCGCGTTTTGCCAACGTATTGATCGGCGAAGCACCGACATCGCCCTGCTCGATCACGTCTGTAAAGAGCATCTCGCCGCCGTTGCCCGCGAGTAGATCGATGATCCACTGCTGCTGCTCTGTAGGCGGTTTTTCAAGCGGGTCTCTTACGTTTGTTAGCAGACGGACGGCTTTGCGGCGTTTTGGACGCACCTTTTCGTTATTGATCCCGGCGGGTAGCGATGCTTTGAGCATCTCGCCCCAAAAACTAGCGTAATAGTCGGCGGTCCATTGTGTCAGTTTGAGGATCTCGGGCGTGATGAGCGGTTCGTCGTCAGAAACCTCGATCACGTTCTTGATCTTTGATTCGTCGATATCGACATCTGCGGGGAGTTCGGTATGCAAGCCGACTGCGTATCCGGTCACATTTCGCCGCCCAAATGGAAGTTTGAGCCGTGCCCCGAGCTTTATTACACCACGCATTTCCTCCGGCAGGCGGTAGGTGAATACACGTCGCAGAGGCACAGGCAGAGCGGCCTCGACGTACATTGGCAGCGGTGAAACTTTGGTCTGGTGTGCGGACATTTTTGGGTCTTCGGACAAAATGATAACCTATTGAAACCTTTTGCTGAAACTTGGTGTCTAATTTAGCTGAGGAGATCTTATGGACGAGCTATTCAAAACAGAGAAAGAAAAAAAAGGGAGCAATCCTGTATTTATCGTCGGAATATTGGTCGGACTAGTGCTGATCGCCGGAGCGATCTGGCTACTGTCGCGAACGCCGTCGATGGAAGAGCAGACGGCTAAGATCCTGCAAGGTTCTTTCCGTGAGGGCTCGCCCGAATTTGCCGAACTTAACAAGGACATCATTATCTCGACCGATCAGGGAACCGTCCAATCACCCACAGGAATGGGCACCATATCGATGTACATCAATGGCAAGATCCGTAATAAGGGAAACAAAACTATCTCTGCTCTCGAGGTAAATGTTGCAGTGGTGACGCAGTTCAACGATATTCTTCGCGAACGGAGAATACTCGTCGTGCCGGTTCAGCAACCGGTTCTCGGCCCCGATCAGACGATTCCGATAACTCTTACGCTCGATGGTTTTTCTAAGGAAGACGACCGCAAACATTCGATGGAAGGTAACGGCGATCAAGGCCGCTAGTTAAAATGCGGGGCCGCTGGCGTTGCCGGCGGGGTCGTAATTACAAACAAACATCACTTTCCACTTGCCGGACGCATTGCGATTGACGCCGCAGCCGACCCTGACGGTCGATTTCCAGACTATCTGTGTATAATGGCCGCAAGCTTTTCCGGCGGCACAACTTCCGGTTTTATTGGTCCAAAATACCTTTTCCGCCAGCCACATATCGATCATCATATTCATCGTCGAATTTGGATCCGCTCCGACAAAAATGTTTTCACCATAAGGTGTATCTCGGTGCTCGTAAACTGATCGGTTAGCCCAATCCTGAGCCATTGCCGCCAATTTGCAGTCCCATTTTAATGGAACGAGGTTGTGTGCAGAGCGGTCGAAATTATGTACGGCGAGTGCTTGGTTTACCTCATCGGTTGTGAGTATCGACCCCGGACATTTTCCAGTTGCCGCCGCACTAGACTTTGGGGTGGTAACAGGTTTTGTTGCGGCGGATTTCGGCGCTGATTTTGGCTTTTGAGCCAACGTGCTCATCGTCCCGCACAACGAAATGATGCTCGCTAAAGCAAAAACCATCACAGCAGTTCTAAATGATCGAAAACTCCGGATTTGGGATGGCATATATCGTTCCTGTCGAGATCTTTGTATGGATTCGCCCCTAGATTACATCGAGACCAGGATTATTTCAACCTTTTTGGTCGCTGCTTGTTTCTTTGACAAATAGCTCTTCGAGCGATTGTTTCAACGGCTGGATCGAGGTCAGGCGGCCGCCGGCCTCTCGGGTGATCTTTAGGACGGCGTCGACGTCATTCTCATCAAGAATTTGAATATTTGCACCATTTGGTTTTGCGAAAATAGACGCACCCGCGATAAACTCGACCGCTTCGCGGATCGTGTCAGCCGTGACTCCCTGAACGCTTACCTCCAACACTCTCTCTTCGCCGCTACTTTCCAACAGGTCACTCAGATTGCCGCTTGCCGCGAGTTTTCCGTTGCGTAAGATCGCAACCTCGTCGCAGAGGGCCTCAATGTCCGACAAGATGTGAGTGGACATAAAGATCGTAACGCCTTTCTCGCGTAGTCCGGCGATCAACTCGCGGATCTCGCGCCGGCCGACAGGGTCGAGTCCGCTCATTGGCTCGTCCATAAAGACGATCTCGGGCTCATTGATGAGCGACTGAGCAAGCCCGACACGCTGGAGCATACCTTTGGAATATTTTCTAAGCTGTTTTTTCCAATCTTTTTCCTGAAGCCCGACGGACGTGAGCAGTTCCTCGGTCCTGGACCGGCGTTTGGCAGCGTCATATCCGAATAGCCGTCCGAAATGATCCATCAGTTCGACCGCGGTCAGATAATCATAGAAATAGGGATTTTCAGGACAGTAGCCGATACGGCTGTGCATCTGGACATCCGAGATATCGTGACCAAGTATTTTTGCCGACCCCTCTGTGGGGAAGATAAGGCTCATCAATAATTTGATCGTCGTCGTTTTGCCCGCGCCATTGCCGCCGAGAAAACCAAAGATCTGGCCGCCGCGTACGTTCAAGCTGAGTCCATCGAGAGCACGCACCCGCTTCTTTTTCCAAAAGCCGGTCTCATAGTCTTTTGACAGATCGCTGATCTCTACAACGTATTCCATACTATTTCTGGGGCAGTCCCGTGCGTTCCGGGTCGAGTTTGACGCGGCAACTTTCCTTATCGAGCAGATAAGGTGCCCCTGTCGGATCGACGAGCCGGTTGGCGTTGTCAACGTTGAATTCACGTCCTTCCGGTAGCCGAACGTTGCGAAGCATCGACAATATCTCGACGAGGGAGTTTACGCATCCGCCGTTTTGTAGCTTTGCGTCAGCTAGCACTTTGTCGATCGCATCCCGCTCGTCCATCGAGTCGAGACCTTGTAAACTCCGTTCGGCAGTGATCCTAACTTGTTCGTCTTCGCTGGTCGCTGCCATCTCACTATAGATCTTGCGAGCCGTTTGGCGGCTCCCGCCCTCGGTCTTCATTGAGGCCGCCATCATTCGCATAAAGGGCGACGCACCTTGAATATTTGAACATTTTTCGTAGATCTCAGATGCCCTGTCAAATTGTCCAAGCCGCCAGTAGATATAGCCGAGATGTTGGTACAGCCGCCAATAATCTGGATTATTGACGATGCCCTTGCTGGCAATATTTATGGCCTTTTGCGGGTCGATCGCCGGCAGGACTACGGCTCCGTAGGAATAAGCGGCTATGAAATGCGGATCTAGATCGGTCGCATTTTCAAGCATTGGATAGAGCAACCGAGCGTTTAGTCCACGCAGGTCGTTTAGGTCGATCGTCTTATCTCCCTGGCTCAGAAGTTTGTCGCCGACATATTGTAGCGAACGCATAAAATAATAATCGGCGATCAACCCCTCGGTTCCAAACGCATATCCGCGAAGGTCAGAGCCGTTAATATTCAGATCTGCATCCACGTATCCAAAAGGTAGCGGAGGACGTTTTGCCTCGACGAATCCGGTCAACGAAATAACAGCGGCAAAACCCGCGATAAGTATCACGGCGGGCATCACAATGCTGGTAAGTGCATTTTTTTGCATCACTTAAAATTACGCCGAGTGAACACTAGCACCGTTATGGTCAACAGAATAATGTCATAGACCACAGCATAAACAATCGAGCCGCCGACCATCGACGCCGGTGGCATCATGCCGTTTGACGTTTCGGTAATAAAGCTAAAATGCGAGAGATTTGGCAACAGATAATAAATACCTTCAAAGACTCCGCGTGCAACGGTAGAGTTCATTCCTTGTGCCAACTCGCGTAGGCTAGTGCTGAAATTACCGATGATAAATACAAAAAATGTTAGCAGGGCAGACAGAGCCGGTGTGGAAAATGACGAGAACATTATCGCGACAGCCGTGACAATGGTCAGCTCAAAAAATATCAGCAGAACGGCGGGCCATATCTTGCCTGCGAGCGAGGCATTGCCGACATAGAGCAACGCAAGGGAGACACCGACACCCATGATCGCGACATTTACGAGGAGCGTCAGACACAGGCCGATGTATTTACCGATGATAAATTCGCCGCGGCCGATGGGTTTGGAAAATATTGAATAGACGGTTCGTTTCTCGATCTCTTTCCACACCAGACTGACGCCCACAAAGATTGAAATAAAGGTTCCGAAAATGAGCAGGACGCTGAGGCCTAGATTGACGATGACGCGAGATTCCTGTCCGGCGGAAAGTTCACTCAAAAATATCGCACTAGCCGTAATAAGGAGAACGAAAAGGATCAGATTGTACAAGATCCTATCCCGAACGGCCTCGCGAAAGGCGTTCCTGGATATGGTGAGAATTCGCGATGGTAAACGGGCACTTTCGTTCGCCATTTTGTGTTAACTGGTAGCTTTAACTCTCGTAGAATAAAGGATTCGAGCAAAAATAGTTTAACACGTTTTACTAATTTTTCTAGCTTGTGGGCAGTTAATTGAGAGGTGGTTTGTCGATATATTCGTAGACGGCATTTTCCGGTATCAATTCCGCAGGCGGGTCGATATTCGCATCTTGTTTTGCCGCATAAAATGCCGCAGTGCTGCCTTTTTGAATAAGGATCTGCCACCCGTTCGCCTGTCCGGCGTCGATCGATCGAGCAAATTCCATCTCACGATCCGCCTCTGCCTGTTTTCGCTGATCACTCAGAAATGTGGCAAACCGGACTCGCATAAACACGGAATTTGGAAAGATGCGAACGGCTTCGGCAAGTGTTTGTTCGGTAGCGGTTGCGTCGCCGGATGGTAACTGGAATTTGGCAAGCAGCGAGTATGTCACCGTAACGCCAATGCCCTTATCGATGCCGATCCTGAGCATCTTTGCCGCAGTTTCATTGTCGCTGTCAAAGTAACTGCGATTGGCAAAATAATAGTAGGCGGACGCGTTGTCAGGGTCGAGCCGTAAAGCGGTACGAAAAAGGCCGGCGGCAGCCTCCGCGTCGACTGTCCTCTCGGCCCGGTATAAATAGTATTCGGCAACCGCTTTAGGTGCGGCGAAGACTGTCAGTAGCACGGCGGCGATGATTGACGGGACAAAAAATGTTTGCGTCGAATTTGCGGTTGAGGCTGAGACAATTGAACGCGTGCCGTCCTTAGTCAACTCATTTACTGCCACCGCAATTACCATCACGAAAACAATCCCATTCTGCACCGCCCGAAACGAGAACGAACTTACCATCGAGCTGATCGCGAAGCCCGACACGCCTGCAATAGCGGCCCAAAGCATTGGTGACAGCTTAAACTCCTTTCTTATGAACACCTTAACCGCCAAAAAGATAAAGCTGCCGAATACAGCGGCAAAAAGCATTATTCCGACGATGCCTAACTCAGCAAAGATTTGCAATACCTCATTATGGGCTCTTTCAAACATGTAATCCTGGCCGTACTCCGGTGTGCGATCATCCGGCCTTGCGGCAGCAAATGCAGCTCGTGATCCATTAAATGCCACACCGAAATTTCCCGATCCTACGCCGAGGAACCAATGGTCCGCCGCCATTTTCGTCCCGACCTGCCACACGTATACTCTGAACATTGAGGTATCGCGGGTCTTGTCTGCTTTACCGGAGATGTAATCTGCGGTCGACGGGATCGTCGAAAATGCCGAAAATGCAACTTGGACGACGATCGTGAATACAAGCCAGATCGTTGCCCGGACCAAAACCTTTCTTCTGAAGGCCTTATGTGAAAAGAGGATACTTCCGCCAAATAAAATGAAATGAGCGGCAATGCCGGCGACAAATGCGCCTTTGCTCAATGACAGCATAACGGCCAGCCAGGTGAGCAACCAGATGATAGCGGTTCCAATTGACGAGCTCCGACCGCGAGCGTAGATCGACGCAATGCAGATCAGAGGGGCCGCAGTCAGAGCGAGTTCCGCAAACTTGGCGTACCTGACGCGAATTATGCCCTGGGCTATCGAAAAATCAGTTATCGATGCGAAATCAACGATCGCGACGAGTCCGAGAATGCCACCGGCAATGGAAAACGTGATAAGAATTGCTTTAAAACCTACATTAGCCCGCAGTAATTTCAGAAATGCGGCAAATATTGCCGCATAGATCGCCCAGACTAATGTTTGAAAGAGAGCGGTCAAAGGCAGCGGTGCCCAAACGGCTGAAATTCCGCTCCACAGGACGAAAAGAAAGGTGCAGATAATGGCAAAACGAAAATTAGATCTCTCAAGGCTAATGTGAGTGCCACCGGCCTTTTTATAGACCCAAACACAGAACGGGATCGCAAAAATCCCGATGAGGAGTTCGACCCTCCAAGGCTGATTAGCTATGGCTTGTGGGCGTGGTGTCGAGAAAAGAGACGAAAGCAGAATGATCGCCAGCAGGACCGATGCCAATGTAATAGGAACCTGGTTTTGCGATCTCAAATCTGTGTTTATTGGAGCGGTATTCATTCTCGTTGGGCAGGGCGTTTACGACAGGACCGCGTTATTGTAACACACCGAAATTTCAGCAAAAAAGGGAACTCCGAATAGGAATTCCCCTTACGAAAAGCTTTCAGAAATATCTAGTTAGACAGCGGCGTTGCGGTTGCGACGGTTGTTGCAGTGTAAGCTGTTGCCAGACTGCCGGCGGTTGCATCAGCCATCATTACACCTGCGGTTGCGATGCCAAAACGTCTTGCTCCGGTCTGTGTAACACCTGATGTTGTCGTGGGGTTTGCGGAGAAAAAGAAGGTGGCTGGAACAGCAGCCGACGAGGCTGTGCGAGCCCCAACAAAGAGGTATCCGCTTTTTGTGCCGGTTCCGAGAACCGCGTCGATCAGACCCGGTGTTCTAAGAGTTGCCAATGCCACCGACTCACCAGTACCGGAAACAGTTCCTGCATAATTGCCGTTGCCGTACGTGGCAGAGTAGGTCATTTGTGCTCCGTGCAGCGTTCTCATTCCTGAGACGGTCGAGCCTTCGTTAGCCGAGCGTCGGGCTGCGAGTAGATTTGGTATTGCGATAGCTGCGATGATTCCGATAATGACCACAACTATCAAGAGCTCGATCAACGAAAATCCTTTCTGATTGCTTTTCATGTTTAATTCTCCTTACTCAATTTTGAGACAAAAGTGTTCAAGATAATTGCGTTCGTGGCTAATAATTTGTGCTCGAGTGTGGTTGTTTTGTACGTGAAACTTGAAAAGCGGGAAACACATCGTTTGATATGTCCCCCGCTTGTCTTGTTAGATGTCAGCGAGATTAGTTGCTGAGCGGTGTACCTGCGGTGATCGTTACCTGCGTGAATGCTGTAGCCAAGCTGGCTGCGGTTGCATCAGCAACCAAGACGCCTTCTGTACCGATACCGAATTTGCGAGCACCCGTCTGGGTTACACCAGAGGTGGTCGTCGGGTTAGCCGAGAAGAAGAACGTTGCAGGAAGAGTCGTTGACGAAGCCGTGCGGCCGCCGACGAAAACATATCCGCTCTTGGTGCCTGAAGCAAGAACTGAGTCAACCAGACCCGGTGTTCCGAGAGCTGTCAAGCCTGTTCCATCAGCAGCACCTGTTGCACCGGCATAGTTGCCGCCGCCGTAGGTCGAAGCATAGGTCATCTGAGCACCGTGCAGCGTACGCATAGCCGAGATGGCTGATCCTTCGTTAGCCGACCGACGTGCGGCAAGCAGATTCGGGATCGCAATAGCAGCGATGATACCGATGATGACAACAACGATAAGAAGTTCGATAAGCGAGAAACCTTTTTGATTTTTCATGTGTAGTTCACAATCTCCTAAATTTTTTGAAATAACTTTGTACCTTTCCCAGGCCGCAGTCTTCATTACAAGCGGCGTGCCATTCGGGATTTTAGTCCTCAAAAAAGTTGTAAGATGCTGTAAACAAAGGGTATGGTGATGTGAGGGGCTTTATGGCTGGACGAACTAAATATGTGAGTAGCAGCTCAAATAGCAGTTTTTTGTTAGTTTCTAATGACAAAAAATGTCATTGTTATCAGGATTTATCCGTTATTTGGCAAGTGCGACTAGTCCGAGCTGCGCATTTGAGCTGAGAGAGACCGGATATTATGTTTGTCGAGCAAATGCCGCAGGGATCGCACAGGCATCTGTAACAGATCGGCGGCTTTCGTTTGGTTGCCGCCTGATTGGCGTAGAGCCTCGACAACATATGTCTTTTCGAGGTTGTCGAGATGTGTCGTGAGATTGATGCCGGTGTCGGGCAGGTCGAACTCAGCTTTTATACGCTGTGGGTTGTAATTGGAGATATGGTCCGGCAACTGCTCGGCCTGGATCTCGTTTGAGCGTTCAAGGGCGACCGCACGTTCTATTGTGTGCTCTAGTTCTCGTACATTACCGTGCCATGCATAACTTTCAAGCATTTGTGCGACTTTTGGCGAGATGGACAGATCCTTACCGGTCTGATCACAGAACTTTTTAAGAAAATACTCGATCAGCTCGGGGATGTCTTCGGGTTTGTCACGGAGCGGCGGCAGCTCGATAGGGATGACTGAGATGCGATAGAACAGGTCCTCGCGAAACGTCCCGTCCTCTGTCATCTGTTTTAGGTCGCGGTTTGTCGCCGCAATGACGCGAGCGTCGATCAAAAGCTCATCATGAGCTCCTACAGGGCGGACGCGCCGTTCCTGGAGAACGCGGAGCAATTTTACCTGCATCGCAGGAGACATTTCACCTATCTCGTCTAAGAAGATGGTTCCGCCGTTTGCAGCCTCAAACAGGCCCTTACGATTTGTATTAGCACCGGTAAAGGCACCTTTAATATAGCCAAACAGCTCAGACTCGAGCAGAGTTTCGGTAAATGCACCGCAGTTGATCGAAATAAACGGCTTTTCGGCACGCGGGCTGAGATCGTGGATCGCCCTTGCGACAAGTTCTTTACCGGTACCGCTTTCTCCGGTTATAAGAACAGTGGACTGCACTTCGGCAACCGTTTCGATCATTTGGTAGATCGCCGTCATCTTTGACGATGAACCGACAATATTCTTAATACTGCCGCGATCACGCTGTGCACGTTTGAAGGCTCGATTCTCATCGATCAGCGCTTGTTTTTCAAGCGTCTTTCGGACAATGAGCTTTAATTCCTCAACATCGAAGGGCTTTTGAATGAAATCGTCGGCACCGAGTTTGAACGCTTCGCGGGCGGTTTCGTCCGAGGCAAACGCCGTCATTAGGATAACGCCGAGATCAGGTGACGTCTCACGCACTGCCCGTAGCATCTCGATGCCGTCCATATCAGGCATCTTGACGTCGGATATAATAATGTCTGCCGGCTCAGCCTTTAGGGCTTCGAGAGCCTGACGGCCATTCATCGCCGTGCGGATATTATTACCTTGTTCCTCAAACACGAGGCTTAAGAGTTGTCGATAACTTTGTTCGTCGTCAACGATCAGTATATTTGCCATTTAGATGTTTGGTCGGCTGAAAAAGAGTCGAGGAACACGTTTGTTGCCTCTTTACTATATTTTCACAGAATTACGCCCGCCAATTCAAGCTGTATTTATTATTGTTCGTCGTCGGGAACTTTCAAAAACTGCTTCAACTTCGTTGGCCTTTCGACCTCAATATTCGGGTCAGATGCCGCACGCCGGTTGTCTTTTGGCAGCTCAACAGTGATGGTCGTGCCTTTGCCCTCGAGGCTGCGGACGTTGATCGCACCGTTATGATCCTTGACTATCTGATAGACAATCGACAGCCCAAGACCCGTGCCGCCTGATGTTGAGTTCGAAAACGGCTCAAATAACTGCTCGACCTGCTCCTGTGACATTCCTTTGCCGGTGTCCTCAAAAATAATACGGATGCGGTTATTTGGAATCAGTGAAAGGCTTACGCTGAGCTCGCCGCCATCAGGCATAGCCTGTATCGCGTTGCGAGCGAGGTTCCAGAATATCTGCTTTAACTGAGCTGAATCTGCGGAGATGATAATTGGATCCGTACCGATATCATCTTTTAATATATGGTTTTCCTGAACGTCAGGGCTGTGTTTGAGAAGCGTTAACGTATCTTTTATCGCCTCAGAAACGTCCGTCTCCGCAAAATCGACTGCGGCAGGACGAGCATAGCTCAAAAAGTTGGTAATAATGCTGTTCAAACGGTCGGATTCTCTCAGGACTATATCCATCAAGCCGGTTTGGATCGGTGTTCGATCAGTATTCGATTCGAGCACCTGGATCGCACCGCGCATTGCACCGAGCGGATTGCGGATCTCGTGAGCAAGCCCTGCGGCAACGCGTCCGACGGCGGCTAGGCGGTCTTTGCGCCGGACACTTTCCTCCATAGAGCGTATCTCTGTCAGATCCTGAAAGGTGATGATTAACCCCGACGCTTCATTTTCCTCGCTAAATAGCAGGGAAACGCTAAAACCAATACGAACAGCAAATCCCTCAGGTGTCAGCAGATCGGTCTCAAATCGCGGTAATTGCTCGCCGTTACCAGCTGCGGACAAGGAGAGATCGGTTTGCTCATGAATATCACCAAAGATCTTGCTGATCGGCTTTCCTTGCAGTTCATCGAGTCGATAGCCAGTGATCTCGGTCGCGGCGGCGTTAAATGTATAGATATTTCCGTCGAGATCGGTCGTGATGAGGCCGGAGCGGATCGATTCGACGATGCGCTCGTGGACGACGCGTAGATTCGCTAACGTTTTGGCGGTTTCGGCAAGCTCTTCGCCCGACGAGTGCCTGTCAGACAGTTTTGACGCAAGCAAACCAACAACCAGCAGAGCAACTATATGAAAGCTGACGATCTGCACCGCCTTTCCCGCCGTCTGTGTCGTGCCATAGCTATCGATCACGCCGCTGCCGGTCAGTACCGACATCGAAACCAGCAAAAACGCGCACATGACGGCCATAAAGATCGTCGACAGCGGCCGCATGAAAAAGCTGGCGACGCTGATCATTACGATATAGAGCGTAATATATGGCGAGGAAAGGTCGCCGGTCCTCCAGACAAGCCACGTTATGAGCAGAGCATCGAGGAAAAACTGAGCTCGTATTTGCCACGCATAATTATTACTTAGTCGTAAAAGAAAGAAATAGGCGATCGTTAGGCCGACGGATATCAGAAAAACGAGAAAAAGACCCTGCGGAAAATTTTCGAACGACAGCCGCAGTGTACCGCTGGACCACATCCAGCTCGTTACAAGCAGCAGAAAGATGACCATCAAACGCCCGATTATCAGCGTTTGGATGCGTTGCATCTGCCGGGAATTGGCTGTCGGCTCCTTTTCGTCTAAACTGGGCATATTCTGCGGAGGTCTCGAATATGGAAACTAATAACGATCAAAACAACTCGGCCCTATTCGACACGCGTCCCTGGGGCAGTTTCACCGTCCTGGACCAAGGTGATAATTACAAAGTAAAGAGGATCGAGGTTCTGCCGGAAAAGCGTCTGAGTTATCAGAAACATTCCCGCCGGGCAGAACATTGGTACGTCGTTTCCGGCACTGCTAAAGTAACATTAAACGGTGTTGAAAAACTAGTCAATACAGGCGAAGCCATCGATATACCAACCGAAACCGCCCATCGTGTCGAAAACCCGCATGCCGCTGAATTGCTCGTCTTTATTGAGACACAGACCGGCGATTATTTTGGCGAGGACGATATTGTCCGGCTTGAAGATGATTTTGGGCGAAATTAAACGAATCTGCTAGGTCGAGCCTTTGGGGTTGAGTCAATAATGCTCTTTACCGCATCGTGGAGATTGGTTGAAATAAGCGTGGGAAAGGTTTCAAGCGTTGCTTGATGTTCTGCCCCGTAACCTGTTAATACTAAAGCGGTTGATATATTACCAACTAAGCCCGTTTCGACATCTATCTTCTTATCCCCGACCATCCAAGACCCTTCGAGATCAATATCAAAATCCGCCAAAGCAGACTCTATCATTCCCAAACCCGGCTTTCGGCATTTGCAGCCATCGTCAGGCAAATGCGGGCAAAAATAGAAGGCATCGATAGCATTATCAAGCTCGACCTGAATTTGCGCGTGGATGGCGTGCATATCGTCCACGGTGTAGATCTCGCGGCCGATACCGGATTGGTTTGTGACGACGATCACGAGATAGCCACTGTCTTTGAGCAGCTTTACCGCCTCTGCGGTGAATGGAAAAAGCCGCAGATCCTCGACGCGCGACAAAAAATTGACCTCTTCGATCAAGGTACCGTCTCGGTCGAGAAATATGGCGGGTCTTTTCATAAACTATCTAGCATCAACCAATTACAGGTAAAACCTCATCTTGTCTGTCATCATAAACATCATCGATATCGGGGGGAATAGCTTGTTCTTGGCGACCTCAAAAACTTCGCCCACCGATATCTGCGTCATACAACGATGATCTATCGGACAATCGCGAAGCATGCACGGCGAACATTCGACCGCCTTTCTTATTGTCTCAGCATTCTGGGCAAAAGGCCGAGTCGTTTCCGGGATTTGTCGGGCCAAATATTGTAATCGTGTCGGTTCCGACGGCCGGTGCGACATGTGCGAGGCCCATATCATTTGAAATAAGCAGATCGACAACGCTCAAAACTCCGACCGCCTCGCCAAGATCGGTCTTTCCGCTCATATTTATTAACGGTTTTGAGGATAGATCTACGACCTTTGCCGCAATGTCTGCCTCGTCCGGCGACCCGACAAGGATAACATTAACGTCCAAATCAGAAACAAGCTTATCGGCAAGCTGTGCGTAACGCTCAGCGGGCCAGCGTTTTGCACGAGAATTTGTCGATCCGACGCCGAGAGCAACGACCTTTTTTGAAACATCTGCTCCTGCCGCCGACAACATTTCACGAGCGGTATTTTTACGCTTTTCGGAAACGTTAATGGCTGTGTTTGGAATAGCGTTGACTACAGTTTCACGTCCGAGAACACGGCGTTCGACCTCGCCGATCAGATTTAGATAGTAAAAGACTTCGTGACGGCGGTTTTTCCATTCGGGAACTGCGACAGGATCGGTGAGTAACAGCCCGCGAATATCTTTGTTATAGCCTATGCGTCGGGGAATACGTGATAATAATGAAGTAATTGCTGCCTCAAACGAATTTGGCAGCAATATAGCTAGTTCAAATCCGTCGTCTTTCAGAAATTGCGAATTGTCGTAGACATCCTTGATGGCCCACCGGTGCTTATCAAAAGTGACCAGTTCGTCAATAAAATCAGCATCGCGAAACAGCCCGTCCGCCCACGTCCGCGTGTGCAGCGTGATGTGCGAATCTCGGAAAATCCGCCGCAGCTCACGCAAAGCGGGCACGGACATTACCGCGTCGCCGATCCAGTTTGTACAGCGGACAATTATTTTCATCAAAAAAGTGATTTTAATCCTTCGTCAAGGCGGATCTTTGGTGACCAGTCGAGTTCTTGAGTGACAAGGCTCAGGTCGGTTATATAATTCATCGGTGCAGGAGCGGGAATGTTAGCGTCTTCATCGATTATCGCTTGATATCCAGATACCTCTTCAAGTTTCGTGACCGTCTCGCGTAGAGTTAGGGCATTTCGCGGCCCGCCGCCAAGATTGTACAGCCCATGGCGGATTATCGAATCGGCGAAGGCTTGGCAGGCGCTGGCAAGATCATCGACATGCAGCAGATCCCTTGTTGGCAGTCCTTTGGCGGGCAGGGCGAGCGGCTCGCCTTTGTTTATTGCATCAACATAATGTCCGACAAAATTTGACACGTTGCCGTCGGTGGCCGGGGCGTACACGGTCGAGAGCCGGAATATGCACGCGCGAAAGCCGCGTTGGTTTGCGTAATATTCAACGTATCGTTCGGCGACGAGCTTGGACCATTCTAGGGCGGACTGGCCGGAGTATGTCGTCGGACAGGTTTCCGGCACGGTCGCGTAATTATCCGCAAAGCGGCCATAGACATCTTTGGTCGAGGCAAAGATAAAAACGGCGTTTTGTTTCACCTCACGCAACAGATTGACCGTACCCTCAACGTTTGTGCGAAAAACGCTCTCGGCGTTGTCGGGTGATTTATCGAGTTCGGCGGCGAGATGGATGATGACGTCATATTCACCGGCCTTCTTTGCATCCTGGACATTCAAAATATCGAGGCCCGAACGACGCGACAGGTCATCGGCTTCAAAAAAACGCCGGATATGCGTGCCGAGAAATCCGCTACCGCCTGTTACCAAGACTTTCATTATGTATTTGCTTCGACGAGTTGCTGTACTGATTCGGCTTTTCAGATCACTATTAGAAGGTCGCCCCCATTTATGAGCGTTTCACCGTTTGGATGAAAGGTGAGGCCGCCGTCTTTACGACGGATCGCAACAACGATCAGGCTGAGTTCGCTCATCAGATTGGTATCTTTCAAATATTTATCAGAATACATTGACCCCGCAGCGATAGTTATCTCTTCAAAGACAAGATCTAACGATTCTGCAACTATAGAGTCCATAAAGTCGGCTATCGCCGGTTTTAGCAGGGCTCTGGCCATTGATTGGCTGCCAATGATCGTTGGGGCGACGACACGGCTGGCACCGGCTCGAATTAATTTCGGTTCTGCCTGCTCTTCGACGGCTCTC
This sequence comes from Chloracidobacterium sp., assembly GCA_016712045.1. GTDB lineage: Bacteria > Acidobacteriota > Blastocatellia > Pyrinomonadales > Pyrinomonadaceae > OLB17. The sequence goes on from JADJRV010000007.1 coordinate 144,703, forward strand.
GCGACGATGTGCAGATCCGGGTTGAGACCGCGTGCTGTCAGAACGACATAGACGTTTGCGGCATCGTCTGGCAGGCAGCTAGCGAGGCCCTTGGCCCGCATTACGCCAGCATTGATCAAATTTTCTTCCAACGTCGCATCACCTATGATCAGATGCGAATCGAAGGGCTCAAGCTCGGCGAGTCGCTTCTCATCTGTTTCGAGAATTACGTGCGGCAGCTTTTGATTCTGTAGGTTGCGGATGATCCGCCGCCCGACGCGCCCCGCGCCGCAGACAATATAGTGGCCTTCTAATTTTTCCATCTCTTTTATTTTTCGCCGCCGGTCAAAAACCTCTACCATTTCGGATTGGATGACGGTCTGAGCTAGTAACGTTAAAGCATATAGGACCGTACCGACGCCCGTTAGCATTAATAATATCGCAAAAATTCGTCCGGCAGGTGTTACTGGTGCTAAGTCGCCGTAACCGACTGTCGTCACGGTCTGGGCGGCGAAATAAAAGCTGTCAAGCCAGCTATCTTGCTCGAAATATCTGAATCCGGCACCTCCGATCGCGATCATTGCTATCACGATCATCGAGGCAAAGATCAGTCTGCGACGCGTTAATCTGGTAAGAGTGGTGAAGATACCGACGGTCATAGGAAGAGAATTTATTCGACATTGCGGCGTAAAACTCGCTAAAATATAAATGGTTCCCGCCGAAGATGATAATCTCACTTCGTCTTCGTAATTCCAACCCTTCGATGCAGGATAACGCACCAATTAAGACCGCCAGATCAAAGATGCCGCCCAAGGGTTGGGTAAAGTCGCGCCGTCCTGCGTCGGCTTATCAAGCCCCGCCGTCGTCGCGTTTTCGGCGGATATTGCGGCTGATATTTAACGGCTGGACGATCTCGATCGCGTTGATAATGATGCTCGGCGTGTTCTTAGGGTTGACGTATTTTTGGTTTGAGTTCTCTGACCGCATCGATCAAAAGCTGCTCAGCGGTGAAGTCTATACGGCGTCGGCGGGAATCTATTCGGCACCAAAAACGCTCAAGGTTGGCGAAGCGACGACGATTTCTGCGATGATCGACTATCTCAAATCTGCCGGCTATATCGAGCGGAACAATCAGGCTGACGCGTCGCGCAGCCGTTATGTCGTTGACGGCGATGTGCTCGGCATTGAGCCAGGGATGACCGGCATTATCGACGGGCAAAAGGTCTTTCATGCTTTGTCGGTAAAGTTTTCAAAAGATCAAAAAAGCGTTGCCGCGATCGGCGACCGCGATGCGAATGCACAGTTAAACGAGGCAAAGCTTGAGCCCAAAATCCTGAGCTCTATCGCCGCTGAGGGCGATGGACGGCGAAAGACCGTGACGTTCAACGACATCCCGGCACATCTTGTCAAAGCGATCACAGTAACCGAGGATCGCGCTTTTTTTGAACATTACGGCGTCAATCTTCGCGGGATCGCTCGTGCTTTGTGGCGGCGTTACGATACCGAAGAAAACACGCCGCTGTCGAATCAGGGCGGCTCGTCCATTACACAACAGCTAGTTAAGAATCTGCTCCTGACCCGCGACCAGACATGGGAACGCAAGATCACCGAGGCGTATATGTCGGTGATACTCGAGACGCGGTTGAATAAGCAGGAGATATTTACGCTGTACGCCAACCAGATCTATCTCGGCCAGCAGTCGGGCGTTTCGATCTATGGCGTCGGCGAGGCGTCAAATGCATATTTTGGCAAGGACGTATCCCAACTAACGCCTGCCGAGGCCGCATTCATCGCGGGTATCATTCGCAGCCCGAACCGCTATAATCCTTACAAAAATCTCGCAAAAGTGACCGAACGTCGTAATCAGGTGCTCGAATCGATGCAGGAGGTCGGCGAGATCACACCGGAGCAATTTGCACAGTACAAGCAAGAGCCGATCGTGCTCAAACAGATCTCGAACACAAAGGACCTGCAAGGGAATGCCGTATTTTTCGCAGTACGCAATTGAGGAACTGCCAAAGATCGTCAACGACCCCGAAGCCTTGCAGCATCTGCGTGTCTATACATCGATCGACCCCGATCTGCAGCGGGCGGCGTATGAGATCGTTAATAAGCGGCTGGCGGCGCTCGACAAATTCTTTCCAAAGAAACAGGGGTTGAACGCTTCGCTAGTTGCTATCCGGCCAAAAACGGGTGAGATCGTCGCGATGGTCGGCGGACGCGATTATCTTGAGAACCAATTTAACCGTGCGACCGATGCGATGCGACAGCCGGGTTCGGTCTTTAAGCCATTTGTTTACGCGACCGCGATCAACTCGGCGTACGGTTCGGGCACGAGGCAATTTACGGCGGCGAGCATCCTCAAAGACGAGAAGCGGACGTTTACATTTGGCACCGAAACGTACGCGCCGAATAATTATGGCGATACCTTCTCAAACAAAGAGACGACTCTGCGGGACGCGCTCGTAAAAAGTAAGAACGTGATCACGGTCGATCTGGCGATGCAGTTAAACATCGGCAAGGTGATGAATCTCGCCACCAAAGCCGGCTTGCCTAAGGTCGATAAGGCATATCCATCTATGGCTCTTGGCACTGCAGAGGCGACGCCTTTGCAGGTGGCGACGGCGTATACGATGTTCGCCAATCTTGGCGACCGCGTGTTGCCGACGCCGATCACTCGGGTCACTTCCGGCGACGGCCGCACCAGTGTTTTGTCCACACCCGACCGAAAAAATGTCGTGCGGCCCGATGTCGCGTATGTGATGGACGACATGATGAAAGATGTCATCAATCGCGGCACGGCGGCTCAGGCTCGGAGCGTGGGGATTTCGCAATAACGCAGGGAAGACGGCGTTTGCGGGTAAGACAGGTACTTCGCGTGACGGGTGGTTTGCCGGGTTTACGCCGGAGCTTGTCGTTGTGGTTTATGTCGGGTTTGACAACGGCGATGACCTGGGGATGAAAGGCGCTGATTCGGCTATGCCGATATGGGCTGATTTTGTAAAAGAGGCTCTCGCGGCCCATCCCGAATGGAACGGCGACTGGGCAATGCCCGCCGGTATCCGAAAAGCCGAGATCGACATCCGCAACGGTGCCCTCATCCGCGAACTCGACACCCTCGGCGACATAGGCCCGACGCCCACGCCCGTTCCTACACCTGTTACACCAAAGGGCGAGCCGACGCCGTACACCGAAGAACTGCCGCCCGTCCCCGAACCTGAGATCTACGTCACCAATGTCCCGGCGGAGTTTCGCCGCATTGAGATATTTATAACCGGCACGGTCCCAAACCGCTCGATCCTGCCGATGGACGACGCCATCCCCGACGATCCGCTGCCCGACAAAACGCCAAGCCCGACGCCGGTAAACCAAACCTGGCAAGACGGCACCGAGCCCCCAAGCGGAACCGCGCCCTCGGGCCAGGCCCGTGTCCCCGCCGAATCAGCAGGCAGCGTGACGATCATGATCTGTCCCGTGACCGGAAACCGCGCGACCATCAATTGCCCCGACAAACAGGCAAAGACCTTTAAGTCCGGCTCGGAACCAAAGGATTTTTGCACATTCCATCGTTAGCCCGCGTTTGTATTTTGGTACGGTCCGGACCAAGGTGGACTAAGGTGGACCAAGATTCGACGTATCTGGAGCAACGTCAGCTATTTACAGGGCGTGTCGATCTCTGGTGAGGTAACCGGTGTGGCTGTGATGTTAAAAGCGTTGCCAGACGGCTCGATGCGGGCGGTGTATTTGTCTAGGGCGTAGATGGGGTTTGTTTTTATGTCGGGGCGGACCTCGACGCCGACGCGGGCCCAGAAGTATTTGTCGCATTGGTAAAAGGTGATGTCGGTGGCGGTGCGTTTTTCTTTTGTCAGGAAATGATCGCGGACGGCCATCTCCATCTGAGTCGAGCCGCGAACCTGATCGCCAACGCCGGGCAGAGTCATGTAAAAGACGATGCCTCCGATAATGACGACCAGTCCGACGACGATGCCGAGGACTTTTAGATAGTTACGCTCGCTGCCGGTCTCTTCTTTGACGGTTTGAAACAGGCGGTCTTTTTCGACCACGACCGGAGCGGCAGGCTGCGGTGTGGCTTGCGGCTGCGGTGTCGGGGCAGCGGGTTTATCGTCGGAGAAGATTCCTTTTTGAAACTTCATATTGCGTCCAAAAAAGATATAGCACCGTTTTGTTTTCGGAGCAAGAGAAAAAGGCCCCGCGATGTGCGAGGCCTACGGCTTTAGCCGTGAAGATCATGCGTAAACGCATAACTCTTAACGCTTATTTCATCCCTAGGCTTTTGACCAGGAATGCGTAGATGTCGGCTTGCTGTTCGATCGCGAGTGCGGTCGGTAAGCCTGCTCCGTGGCCGCCGCGGGTTTGGATGCGGATGAGGACCGGTGCGTCGCCGGCTTGGGCGTGCTGCATCGCCGCCGTGTATTTGAACGAATGAGCAGGGAACACGCGGTCATCGTGATCAGCCGTTGTCACCAAGGTCGGCGGGTATTTGGTACCGGGTTTGGCGTTATGGTACGGCGAATAGGCGTACATCACCTTAAAATCTTCGGCATTTGTCGGGTCGCCGTAATCCGAACGCCACGCCCAGCCGATGGTGAATTTATCAAAGCGGATCATGTCCATCACGCCCACCTGCGGGATTGCCGCACCAAAAAGATCCGGATGCTGGTTGAGCGTCGCACCGACAAGCAGGCCGCCGTTCGAGCCGCCTTGGATGGCCAGTTTTGGCGTCGAGGTGTATTTGTTTGCGATCAGCCATTTTGCGGCCCAGGCAAAATCGTCAAATGTATTTTGCTTGTTGAGCCGCGAACCGCCTTTCCACCAGTCTTTGCCGTACTCGGCACCGCCGCGAAGACACGCTGACGCATAAACGCCGCCCATTTCGAGCCACGCCACACGCGAAGCCGAAAATCCCGGCGTCGTCGAGATATTAAAACCGCCGTAACCATAAAGCAGAGTTGGGTTGCTGCCGTCGCGTTTCAAGCCTTTTTTATAAGTAAGGAACATCGGAACTTTCGTGCCGTCCTTGCTCGGGTAAAAGACCCGCTCGACCTCATATTGCGACCCGTCAAATTTGACGCCTGCCTTGCGAAAGACCTTGCTCTCACCGGTTTTCATGTCGTAGCGATAGATGGTCGGCGGGGCGTTAAAGCTTGAGTAGGTATAAAACGTCTCGGTGTCCGTCCGTTTGCCGCCAAAACCGCCGGCCGTGCCGATGCCGGGAAGTTTTACGTCGCGAACAAATTTGCCGCTCGTTTCGTAGATCTTAAACGCCGTCGAAGCGTCCTGTAGATAATTGAGAACGAATTGGTTGTTTATGAAGCTGACACCATTGAGCGTGTCGGCTGATTGCGGCACGACATCTTTCCAGATCATCGAACGGTCGAGCACGTTGCGTGAAACGACCTTGCCGCGCGATGCGTCTTTGTCGGTCTGAAAATAAAAGGTCGATCCGTCGTTGCCGAGGAAATTCCAGCTATTTTCGAGGTTTTCGACAAGCGGAATGATCGGGGCTTTTTCCATGGTCAGGTTTTTGAAATAGACCATGTTCATCCGCTCGGTGCCTTTGCCGACGGTGATGAGCAGCCAGTTGCCGTCTTCAGAGATCTCGGCTCCGCTAAAATATTCGCCATTGTCAGGGCGTTCATAGACGACGTAATCGTCAGATTGCGGCGTGCCGAGTTTGTGAAAATAGATCTTTTGAAACAACGTGGTCTGTTTGAGTTCCTCGCCTTTTTTCACCGGGGCGTAGCTGCTGTAATAAAAGCCGCTGTTGTCTTTGAGCCACGCCGAGACGCCCTGACGGTTTGGTGCGAGCGTGTCGGGTAGGTCTTCGCCGGTGACGGTGTTGCGGACCCGCCAAGTCGTGCGGTCGCTGCCGGCTTCGGAAACGCCGTACGCCCAAAGCTTGCCGTCCTCGGTAAAGTTAGAGCCGTTCAACGCGGCAGTGCCATCCGCCCGGAGTTTATTCGGATCGAAAAATACCGTGCCCGGATCGTCAATAGATTTTGCTCTGTACCAGACGCTCTGATTCTGGAGGCCGTCGTTCTTTGTATATATGTAAAAACCGTCGGCGATCTTTGCCGGGGCACCAAAACGCTCGTAGTTGGTGAGTTCGGTGAGGCGGTCTTTTATTTTTGCCCGCTGCGGAACCGATTGGATATAGGCGTCGGTGATCTTGTTTTCGGCCTCGATCCAAGACTTCATCTCTGCGGTCTCGGTATCTTCCATCCAGCGATACGGGTCAGCGACTGATGTGCCGTGAAAATTATCGACCTGATCGCCGCGGCGAGGTTTGGGGTAATCAAATTTTTGTGCAGGGACGGCCGACGTCAGAAACGCACAGATAACTACAAAGAATAAAGCTCTCTTAAACATATTGCGTAGATACTCCTTTGCGAAATGAATTTTCGCTAAGTATAAGACGCGATACGTCGAAAGCAAAATTGTACGGGGAAATTAAAAGGCAGGTACGTTTTCAGGCACCGTATTTGTTACATCACTGACGCTGTTTTCGAGAGAGGGCAGCCAGTTGCGGTGATCGTAAAGGGCCGCTTCGGCTTTGTCGCGGGTCTGAGGACGCGAGAGCAGATAGCCCTGGCCATAATCACAGCCGAGATTTTGCAGAAGAAAAAGCTGTGCCTCGGTCTCGATGCCTTCGGCGATGACCTTTTTCTTGAGGTTTTTGGCGAGCGAGATGATCGTTTGCAGTATCTCGGAATCTTCGCCGTTTTCGCCGACTGCGGTGACAAATGAGCGGTCGATCTTTAGCGTGTCGAACGGCAGGCGGTGCAGATAGCTGAGGCTCGAATAACCTGTGCCAAAATCGTCAATGCTGAGCTGGACGCCGAGGGCTTTGAGCCGGTTGAGCACGCTGATGGTGTGTTCGGCATTTTCCATAGCGGCGCTCTCCGTGATCTCGAGCTTGAGCGACGCGGGGTCGATCTTTGAGATAGCTAGGGCATTCTCGACATCGTCGATCCTCGGGATGATCAGTCCGGATTCCTCGGCGATCGGGATAAATTTATTTGGCGGGATCTGGCCAAATTCATTGTGATGCCAGCGAAGCAATGCCTCAAAACCAAACAGCCCGCCGCTTTGCAGGTCAACCAACGGTTGGTAATGCATCGTCAGCTCGTCACGGTCGATCGCACTGCGAAGGTCGTTCTCATAGCGGACGCGTTCGAGAAACCGCTCGCGGAGATCCTTGGTAAAGACCGCAACACCGCTATTCTTCTCTTTAGCGTAATGCATCGCAATGTCAGCGTCGCGGAGGATCTCTTCGGGTGTATTGTACTCGGCGTCACACGGGGCAATACCGACATTTACGCTCAGGCTGATGCGGTTGCCGCTAAGGCTAAATGGCTGAGCAATGCTGTCAAATATCCGGCGAGCGACCTTTTGGGCCTTGCCGCTCGTGCCTAGGTCTTTGAGGATGATCGCAAATTCGTCTCCGCCAATGCGGGCGACCATATCCGTCGAGTTCACCATGCGGGCAAATCGTTTTGCAGCGACCATCAAAACCTTGTCGCCAAGCGTATGGCCGAGGCTGTCGTTGATGTTTTTGAACTTACGAATGTCGAGGAACAGTATCTGAAAACTCGCCTTAGGGTCGTTTTTGTAACGCTCGATCAGCTTTCGCAGGATGTCGCCGAAATGTTTGCGGTTTGGCAGATCTGTGAGCGAATCGTATAGGGCAGCGTGCTGTAGGTCTTTTTCACTTTTACGCAGAGCTTCGTTAGCAAGCTCTTCTTTTTCAAGCGAGAGAGTTAGCTGTGAGGCGTGTTTTTCGGCTTCGCGGCGGCGCTCACGCTCAACCTCAGCCTTTTCGCGTTCGGCGGATTCGGCTTGGTGCATCGCGTCGCCGACCTTATTTATCGACTGGCGATAGCCGAAATAGGCGATTGCGAGAGCGGCAAATGAGATCAGCCCTGTCACTAGATCGCCGAAATAGATGAGCTTGTAAACAATGCCGGCAAGTGCCGCTCCGACCATTTGGGTCAGCGAACTAGAAAAACAATCGCGTTTCCAAGTTATCCAGAAACTTGATCCATCACTAGTCGATCGAATGACCGCTGCTAAAAGCGAAGAAGTCGCAAATTGCAGGATCGCGAGACATCCGAGGGTTGAAACCAGATGGGGGGTCGTGCCCGCAACCACGGTAACAAAAGGCAATTCAGGAATATAAAGCCAAGCAAGATAGGTTACAGATATCGCTATCGAGTTGATCGCTACATTGGTAGCGATCATTAAACGGCTGAGTTGAAAGCCTTTCGATTTGAGGTGAAGGCAGCTTGTGAGGCTTTCGAGAGCGGCAACAACTATTGCCGCGGGGCCGCCGTAATATAAAAATGCCAGAAATATTGCCGCATCCGAAAAGCTGATGGCAAAGCGGGAACCGGGCAGTTCAATGCTCATCCTCGGAGCGACGATCGTCGAAAACGCAATTACCAACAGAAATCCCCAACTGAGGGCGATCATCGGGAGATCGGCAAGCGCCGTCACGAAGCAGATCGCTCCTATGAGGACAATTGTCTGTTTGGCATATTGTGCTATAGCTTCTCGATTCATAACGGGAGAAAACGGTGGGACGCGGGCCGTTGCAAAGCGGACATTGTGTGGGGATGAAGAATCCACCTAAGAAAGTTTAACACGTTTAACACTAAAAAGCCACATAAAATAAGGACTATTTAGTAGAAAGTGGATACTGGTTATACACCTGCAAAGTGTATAAAAAGTATGCAGTTTGGTAAGTGTAAGGAAACATATCGTTTACGGACAGCCTCGGGGTAAGTGGAAACAAAGTATCCAGATGCGGACAATATTGGTTACGACGGATCGCTCCAAAATATTTAACCTTAATCAATTGTAATTAAAGAAGTTAGCCGATTGCGTGAGGTTGTGGCACGCTTTGGCACGCGGCTTGTAATAGAGAGGGCAGGAAGAACAAACAAGGCGGGTTTTGAAATTTAATTAAAAAACTTTTAGGAGAAGATAAATAAAATGAAAAAGACATTCACAACACTCACATTGGCTCTCGTACTTACACTCGGATCGACCTTTACATTTGCAAGCGGCGGCATCATCGTCAGCGACGCAACCGGCATAATCGTTGGTGACAAAAATGAGCCCAAATGCAACAGCAACGAAAAAGACGGCATCATCGTCGGCGACATCGTTGGAATCATCGTTGGCGACATCTGGGGAATCATCGTTGGTGACAAACCGGCACCTTGCTCAGAAAAAGACGGTATCATCGTGAGCGACGCTACGGGCATCATCGTCGGTGACTAATTAACCAACGCTTTTCCTACACCGGGAGGAACAATAAAAGCAGCCTTGTCGGGAAACCGACAGGCTGTTTTTAATTTGAAAGGATCTATTTTTTTGGGGAGAGCGATCGGAGCGTTTCTACTGCCTTCGGGAGCATTTCGATGACTTGATCAATGTCCGCGACCGTATTGAAACGCCCGAAGCTAAAGCGGATAGCACCACGAGCGAGTTCATCTTCGTGTCCCAAGGCTCGTATCACGGGCGATGGTTCGAGCGAACCGGACGAACAGGCCGAGCCAGTTGATACGGCGATGCCCTGCATATCAAGATTTATCAGCAGACCCTCGCCCTCGATCGAACGAAACGAGATGTTTGAGATATTTGGTAGCCGATTTCCTCGGTCGCCGTTAAAAACGACGTCAGAGATCATTTCGCCCACTTTGCTTTCAAAACTATTTCGCAGAAGACCTAGCTCTGCCGCTGATCGTTCAAGTTCGTTCTGAGCTAACTCACAAGCAACGCCAAAAGCGACGATGTTCGGTACAGATTCAGTGCCACCGCGTCGCTCGCGTTCTTGATGTCCGCCGAGGTTTTGCGGATGGAGCCGAACGCCGCGGCGCACGTAAAGGGCTCCGGCGCCTTTTGGCGCATATATTTTATGGGCTGAGATCGAGAGCAGGTCGCAGCCGATGGCTTCGACATCGAGCGGCATCTTTCCGGCGGCCTGGACGGCGTCGGTGTGAAACCAGATCTTTTTACCCTCGCTTTTCAATTCTCGAACTAATTTGCCGATCTCAGCGATCGGCTGGAGTGTGCCGATCTCATTGTTTGCGGCCATTACGGAGATCAGGATGGTCTCGTCGGTTATCGCTGCTCTGACGTCGTCGAGACGGACGATGCCATTTTCATAGACCGGTAAATATGTCACTGTCACACCCTGTTTTTCGAGGTCGTCGCAGACATTTAACACCGCTGAATGCTCAATTGCGGAGGTGATGACGTGAGGCTTGGCGGCTATGTCACCGTCACGGCTCTGTCTCGCCTCGATCAATCCACGGATGGCTAGATTATTTGCTTCTGTGCCGCCGGAGGTAAATACGATCTCGTTGGGCCGCGCGTTTATCAAAGCTGCGACTTGATGGCGAGCCTTATCCAAAGCGGCACGGGCTTCTTGGCCATAGAAATGAATGCTAGACGCGTTGCCAAATTTAGCCATCAAATAAGGGAGCATTGCTTCGACCACGGCGGGATCGATGGGCGTTGTGGCACTGTTGTCGAGATAGACGCGGCGGAACATATTGTAAGTCTAACGCCTTTTGCTGTGTTGCTGAAACAACCGCCGATGATATAAATTAGAGAATGGTTTATTGTGCCTGAAGTATGCTTGGCGAACGATAGACCGGGGATGAAATATGGATTTTGCTACAAAGGAAATTTTCAAACGATACGCCAGTATTTTGGTCGGACGGCCGATCTCGCCGGTGTTTTTAAACATTCTGGTGACGAGCGTCTGCGACATGCGATGTACTCACTGTTTCTTTACTGAAGAGCTCGATGACAGGCCGCGCAAAAAGCTGCAGATGAAGACCGACGAGATCGCGAAGATCTCGGAAACGCTTGGTGGAAACCTCGGTGTTTTGGTGCTTGCAGGCGGCGAGCCGTTTACGCGAAAGGACCTGCCGCAGATCGTGCGTGCGTTTTACGAAAACAACAAGCTCGACTCGGTTTATCTGATGTCGAACGGCCAGATTCATCCGCGTATTTTCCCGGACGTCGCACAGATCATGGACGAATGTCCGAATCTGAATGTCAGTGTCGCCCTCGGTATCGACGGCATGAAAGACGCTCACGAGAAAATTCGCCGCAAAGAGGGAAGTTGGGACAAGGCGATCCACACTGCCCGCACTTTGCAGCAGATGAAAAAAGAACAGTATCCGAGGCTCGATATTCAGACGTGCACCTGCGTGATGCATTCGAATGAGGAGACGATATTTGACTGGTACGATTTCCTAAAATACGACCTCAAGCCGGACAAGGTGAATATCAACTATATTCGCCCGCCGTCAGCCGATCCGATCGAATTGCAGTTTGACCATAAGCGATATCAAAAGCTGTCGCAGATGATACTTGAGGATACAAAAGACGCGACTCTCAAGAACAATTACGGCGGCGACTCAGGCTTTTTCAAGGCTGCGGTCGATATCTATATGCACGATATCATCGCCAAAACCAAAGAAGAGGGCAAGGCTCAGCTCAAATGTTATGCCGGCTCTGCCGGTGCGGTGATCTATGATAATGGTGCTCTGTCGTCGTGCGAAAACAAGGGCGACGTGCTGAATCTGCGTGATTACGAGTGGGATTTTCAGACCGCGTGGAAGACTGCCGAGATGAAACAACGCCGTGTCGAGGTCGCCGACGGCTGTCATTGCACACACGAATCGAACTGTTTCTATCCTTCGCTGCCGCTAAATCCGGGCCATTTGGTCAAAATCATTAAGCTCGAGGGCCAAATGAAAAAGGCTGCTAAGAACGCGAGTTTTCTCGCCGCTAAGGAAGTTGCTCTAAAGGCATAACTATACCGCCCATAGATGCAGCCTAATACACCTAAAATTCTCATTATTTCATCCGACACCGGCGGCGGGCATCGCTCTGCGGCGAAAACGATCGCTGACGGTGTCGAGAGATTTTGGAAAGGCGAGTCGGCGGTTGTCCGCACGATCAAGGCTGTTGAGGATTCGCATCACATCACGGAAAAGCTGGTAAAGGTATACAACTGGACGCTGAAAAATAAGCAGCACTGGATGAAGTATCTCTACTGGGCGATGAACAAGATCCGCCCTGAGACGAGGGAGTTCTTTCACAAACGGTGCATTGGATACGTTCGAGGGCAGTTTGAAAAATGGTGTCCGCATATCGTTGTCAGCGTCCATCCGCTCACACAGCACATCTTTGCACGAATTCTCCGCGAACTTAATCTGATAGATCAGGTTCCGCTTGTAACTGTTGTAACTGATCCATGTTATGGATTTTGGAAGGGCTGGGCGTGCGACGACGTTTCACTGTATTTGGTGGCGAATGAAGACGCCGAGCGGCAGCTTGTCGATTACGGTATCTCGCCGGATCGGATCAAGATATCTGGTATGCCTGTCGATCCTAAGTTTCATGAGATCGACGAAAAAGACGCTCAAAGCGCACGTCGGATCTACGGCCTCGACCCGGATAAATTTACGGTTTTTGTGAACGCCGGTTGGGTTGGCGGCGGTAATATTCCAAAGATATTCAAAGAATTTGTCCGCGGTGAACTCGACGTTCAGGCGATATTTCTTGCTGGTAAGAACGAAGAATTAAGGCTTGAGGCTGAGGAGATCGCCAAGACTGCAAAATTCCCGGTAAAGGTCATTGGTTATTCCGACGAGATCGAAAAACTGATGCAGTCGGCCAATGTAATGATCTCAAAACTTGGCGGACTGACTACGTTTGAGGCTCTGGCGTGCCGTTTACCGATAATCGCGGATGCGACCACGCCGCCGATGCCGCAAGAGGCGGGTACATCGCGGCTTATCGAGGCACGTGGTGCGGGCATTCTATTGAAACGCTCGATCGATATAGTCCCGACTATTCGTAATCTCGTGAACAATCAAGGCGAGTATTCGCGGATGAAGATCGCAACCGCGGGGATGACGATGCCAAATTCGACCGAGTCGATCATTCGCGAGATCAACGCCTTGTGGCCAAAGGCACAAGCTGCGGCTCCGCCGGTTTGATCAGTCGGCAGCAGCAGCGGCAGTAAGCAGTTTTGGATTTCCACCTTTGCCTTTTTCCTTACCTACAATTAACCTTATTTCTTTGCGAGGGAAAGTATTTTGAGTCTTTTACTTGAAGGAAAACGTGCATTTGTTTCGGGCGGTACGCGAGGTATCGGAGCCGCGATCTGTGAGGTCTTTGCCCGCGAGGGTGCGGATGTTGCGTTTAACTACCATGCGAGCGACGATCTTGCGGACGAGGTTCGCGCAAAGATCGAGGCACATGGCCGACGTGCACTGAGTTATAAAGTGTCCGTCACCGACCGCTACGGCATGAAGCACATCGCCCGCGAGATCAAAGATGCTTGGGGCCCGGTCAACGTTCTCGTCAATAACGCCGCTGTGAATAAAGGCGATAATTTTGCGACGACGACTGATAAAAGCTGGGATTGGGTCGTTGATACCAATGTCGGCAGCTTGTTTGCCGTCACCAAACCTTTTTACAAACAGATGATCCGCGAAAAAGTCGGGTCGATCCTTAATATCACCTCGGTCGGAGCTATTCGCTCTCTGCCAACCTCAGTCCACTACGCCACGTCAAAGGCCGCGATGATCGGCTTTACTAAATGCCTGTCACGCGAAGCCGCAAATTTTGGCATTTCGGTCAACGCGATCGCGGCAGGTATCTTTGACACCGACCTCGGCCACACTTTGCCGGAACGTTTGCTGCAAATGCACGATTTCTGGGTAGCAAAGGGCCGTGTAGGCCGTCCCGAAGAGCTTGCCGAATACGCTGCTTTCATGGTCAGCGACCGCAACAGCTTTATGAGCGGCGAGGTCGTCATCGTTGACGGCGGAGCGATTACCTAACAATTACCCACGAAATACACGAAAGGCACGAAAACAAGAATTACTTATTTCGTGCCTTTTGCGTGTTTGGTGGGCTAGATCATTTTTCCAATTTTTCTTTGGCCCGCCCGATAAAGACTTTGATCATCTCGGTGATGCTTTTGGTCATCTCTGATGAGATTAGAGATTCGCCGGCGAGCCAGGCTAGGGAATGGAGTTCGCCGGCCTTTTTGCGGCGGAGTTCGACGGCTTGTGAGAAACGGACCATTGTCACGCCTTTTGCTTTTTCGAGGAAATCAGCGGAGTAGCGTAAGAAATTTTCGGCCTCGGTCCGCAGGGGCGACCATTCGATCCGGTCTTCGCTGTTTTCGGCCATTTCGACGGCAAATTTTTGTAGGATATGCCCGACGACCGGCACGCTAGCTTGGACTTTCCAGTGTGCGATGCCCTTGGCGTCGGTGTGGATCTGCTCGACGCCGGGCATCATCTCTGCAAAATTTGAAATGTCAGAGAAAAATTCTCGCACCTTGTCGATGCTCGACCTGACCTCAATATCGCTGCTATAACCCGCCTTGACTGTAAACATATTTTATAATATTGGGACGTAATTGTGATACGCAAAAATTATATCAAATGATGCCTTCAACCGAAAAAATCTGCCCACGTTGCGCCTCGGCGCGGATGAAAGGCTGGGCCGATCTAACCGAAGAGCAGCAGATGCTTGCCCGAAAATTGCCGCTTTCTGCCGAATATCCGCTTACCGCTCGAAAACAGCATCGATTCTGCACGCGGTGCTGGTTTGAGGACGCCAAAAGGGAAAGCCATGAGGCGTAAATATCGGGTTTTTTGATCTGGACCGGACCAGGTGGACCAAGGTGGACCGACATCATTTCTACATTAAGACAAAATGCTTTCGAATGCAGATCGGATAGCTAGGCGGTGGAGCGTCAGTTGTTCGAGTAGGTTAGCGGGCGAAGCGAGACCCATGCGAGTGGCGATTGTTTTGAGAGCGTTCTCATTGCCCAATGGCACGCGTGTAGTGCGTCCGATCGTCAGGCGGAGATTGTGGTCGAGCTCTGATAAAAAATTGTATCCGGCAAGAAGTTCAGCGTAAATTTCACCTGACAGAGATCCATTAGCCGCAAGTTGCGCAAGCATGTATGAGGTGGAGCGGCCATTCTCCTCTCCACCTTCACTCCTTTTCTCCTCCACCTCCTCATCAGGCACATTATCGCGAAGCTGTAGAAATCTCATCGCAAAGTAAACATCGAGCATGCCGCCGGAGCCGTATTTGATATCGATGTCGCCGCCTCGGCGGGTGCGGACGCGTTGATTTTCGAGAGCGAGTCGGACGCGGAGAGTTTCATCACGCAACTCGTCTGCTGGCAGGGCGGCGGCACGTTCGTGGATGACGCGGCGGGTTTCGTTTTCGACGTTCAGTCCGATGCTCGCGTCACCGCCGACCATCCTTAGTTTTACGAATGCGAGCATTTCCCAGACCGCCGCAGTGTCAGCCATATATGCGAGAAACGCGTCGATCGACATCGCACTCATCCCTTTGGAACCAAACGGCCGTAGCCGCAGATCTACGCGGTAGAGACTGCCATCGCGGGTCATTGATGAGAGCGTAGTGACGAATAGCTCAACGGCTCGGCTGTAAAATTCGGACGGCGTGATCGCGGCCATGATGTCATTCGGGTCGTAATAGACGATCACAAGATCTAGGTCGGAATCGTAATCAATACCGCGGCCTCCGAGTTTGCCAAGTGCAAGCACGGCGAGATCTAGCGGTGCGGGCTTTCCGATGTTGCCTGTGCGGATGGCGAGTTCGTCGCGAACAACACGCAAAGCGGCGGCGATGCTGGCCTCGGCAAGATTTGTCTGGAGCCGTTTGGCCTCGGTGATGGTTATCTTTTCGAAGATGTCCAGTACGACGATCTGCAATAAAAAGTGTGACCACGTTCGTCGCATCGCCGACAGACGCTGGCCAAAATCGCGGATGGATTCGATGGATGCCATCATCTGTTCGGCATAATCAGGCTCGATAAAGTCGTCTTCTGGGTCAGGTAATTCGGAGACGAGATGCGGATTGGCAGCGAGCATCGACGCAAAGTGCGGCGACACCTCAGACACGCGATCAAGCACCGTTACATTTTTGCCGGACGGATCAAAATCTATATCAGATTTTTCGATCGACGCTAGGACATACGAACGCGAGCGTTCGCTGGCAGTCGGTACGTCGTGGGTCGTGTGAATCTCGTCCGCAGACTCTTGCACCACGCCAAATACATTAGTAAAAATGCGGCTGACGTTGGCCGTGTATTTTGCCAGACCCTTTTCAAAATTACCGCCCTCGGCAAAGCTCATCCGGCGGGCGAGCAGTTCGCGCTTTTCCGCGTCGTCGGGCACGGTATGCGTTTGGACTCCGTTTTCCATCTGGAGCATATGTTCGGTGCGTCGCAGAAATGTGTAGGCTGTTGTCAGTTCGGTCAGATCGGTTTCCGTCAGATGTTTGCGATCCGCAAGGCGGACGAGGCTAATGAGTGTATGCGGACTGCGAAGCCATTTGTCACGGCCGCCGTGGGCAAGCTGCAAGGCTTGGGCAAGAAATTCGATCTCGCGGATGCCGCCGCGTCCGAGTTTGACGTCGAAGCCGCGGCGGTTGACCTGTTCGAGATCGATCTGTTCCTTTGACCGGCGAACATTTGCGAGAGCGGTCTCGACGGTTTCTTTCTTAGAAAAAACAAGATCCTCCACCTCGGCAAAGAACGTTTTGAACAGCTCCACATCGCCCGCACAACCACGCGAACGGATCAGTACCTGACGCTCCCATGCTCTCGCCTCGGTCATATAATATCGCACCATATCGGCGAGACAGATGGCGATAGCCCCGATCGAACCGTGCGGACGCAGGCGCAGATCGACGCGATAAGCGGCTCCTTCGCCCGTTTGTTGTCCGACGAGTTTGGCGACGTATTCCGAGAGTTTGACAAAATATTCACGGTTCGTAACTTGTCCGCGAGAGCCGCTGCCGGATGTCGAGCCTTCGTCGGAATAAAAGAAAACTAGGTCGATGTCCGACGAATAATTAAGCTCGCGGGAGCCGAGTTTGCCGAGAGCCGTGATGCAAAAACGGGCGGGCACAAAGCGCCCCTTGTCATCGGTTTCCTGCGGCTGGCCAAATCGGTTATCCATTTCGCGGCGGGCAAGTTGAAGCGCCGATTCGAGGATCGCGTCGGCGAGATTTGATATCTCTTCGGTGATCTCGGCGATGGTGGCGAGACGGCGGATGTCGCGAAGATAAATGCGGAGCAGTTCGCGGCGGCGAAATCTGGCAAAGAGAACCTGCGGCTCAAGCTGAGAATTTGTCAGAGCAAATCGTGCCAAGGATTCTAGCAGCTCGTCTTTGCCGCGAACACCCGATTCGCGCCGTTTGCGGTTGAGCCACCAGAAATAATCAGGATTTTGCAGCAGCGTCGTCGCAAGCAGAGGGCTGAATGAGACGAGCGTCAAAACGTCGGAGAGTAGCCCTTCATTTTTGAGCAGCTTTGCCGACTCAGACGGATGAGCCTCAGCCAACTGGCCGAGAAACCGGCGGGCGGCTTCGGCGTCGGGCAGGCTGCTCATCAAATGGTCGTCTTTCTTCATTGCTTGAATCGTCGCGGATCGATGCCGTACTTCTTAATCTTATAGCCCAATATCCGCTCGGTCGAGTCGAGCATGACGGCTGCCTTGGCGATGTTGCCGCGAGTCGATTTGAGCGTGTCCTGTATCATGTCGCGTTCAAAGGCGGCGACCGCAGATTCGAGCGTGACGCGCATTTCGGTACCGCTGACCTCGGCGGTTTGCAGAGTCGGCGGCAAATGATGGCCGTGGATCACATTGGAATCACACACGAGTACTGCACGCTCGATCGCGTTTTCGAGTTCGCGGACATTTCCCGGAAAATGATATGCGGTAAGCATATCGATGGCGGGAGTAGAGATACGCAAGATATGTTTGTTATGCTCGGCCCCGTATTTTTCGACGAAATGCTCGGCCAGCAGCAGGATATCGGCTTTTCGCTCGCGGAGCGGCGGGAGAAATATCGTGAATACATTTAGAGCATAAAAGAGATCTTCGCGAAATCTACCGCTGGCTACGGCATCTTCGACCGATTGGTTCGTCGACGCGACAAGTCGGACATTTGCGGGGAAAGTTTTGTCGCCGCCGAGGCGTTCGAATTCGCGTTCTTGGATCACTCGGATCAATTTCGCCTGCGTTTGCGGCGGCAGATCGCCTATCTCTTCCAAAAATAGCGTGCTGCCATCGGCCAATTCAAAATGGCCTAGTTTCTGTTTTGACGCCCCGTCGAAGGAGCCTTTTTCATAACCAAACAGCTCACCGTCAATGATGGTTTCGGGCAAGGCCGCGCAATTTACCTTTGCGAACGGGCGTTTTGAGCGAAGACTGTTGTAATGAATGGCGTTTGCGATCAGCTCTTTGCCGGCACCGCTTTCGCCGCGTAACAGCACCGGGACATTTGATCGGGCGATCTGGGTGACCTGATCCTGGACCTGCCGCATCGGGCTGGAATTTCCGATTAGATTGCCAAAATCGTACTTTTCTTTTAGCTCTTGCTTGAGGTGAACATTTTTGGCCACGAGCTTGCTGCTCTCTTCACGTTCGAGCCGCTCGGCCCGGAGCAATTGGGCGATCAGGGCCGCCGTGATCTCGAGCATTCGGACGATGTCGCGGTCTGAGATGCTTTTCGGCTCACTAAACGCAAGTGAGATCGAGCCGATACATTCGCCTGAAAGTTTGATCGGAACTGACGAGATAATGCGAGGGGAACCGTCATCGAAAAAGCCGAGGGTTGATTCGTTTTCGATAGAAAAAAACAGCGGCGAGGAGCGTTCCATTACCCGGACGAGGACGCTTTTGGCGGCACGGGCTTCGAGCCGGCGGAATGTGACGGCATCCATTCCAACGGCGGCGATGACATCGATCTGACCCGTCTCAGCGTGACGCAGGCAGACAAATCCGAGATCCGCGGACATCTCGTCATTCAAGATCTGGAGTATGGCGGTGCTGTCCGTCCGGATGCCTTTTAGGTCATGCGTGACAGCTGTTATTTTTGATACAATGTCTATTTCGTTGCGGATCATTTTACGACAAAATTGTAGGACAATTGATTATAGGTATTATTGCGGGTCGCGACAATTCGACTAAGTGAACCGCCTATTTATTTGGGTTACGCTACAATATCGAGTGTGGATGAACGGCTGATGATACAAATACCGCTCGCGGCGCAGAAAATGCGGCTTGAGGATTTTTTGCTTGACCATTTTAGCGGGCTCAGCAAGATGTACCTGCGTGACATCGTCAAAACTGGGCGATGTGAGGTGAACGGGCGGCATGAAAACATCGGCCACAAACTGCGTGAAAACGATCTGATCGAGATCACCGTCGACACGACGCGTGAAACGGCGATGCGGCCCGAAAATATCCCGCTTGATATCGTCTATGAGGATGGTGACATCATCGTTGTTAACAAACCCGCCGGCATGCTTGTCCACCCGTCGCATCGAGAAAATACGGGGACGATGCTAAACGCACTCGTTTACCACTGCAACCTGGACTCGCCGACATTGATCCGCCCGGGCCTGATACATCGCCTTGATAAACAAACCTCCGGCCTCGTCATCGTCGCGAAGAATGCTGTCGCACATCGCCGAATGTGCTCCGCTTTGATGAAAAAGCACGTCGAAAAACGCTATCTCGCGCTCGTTGACGGTGTTGTAAAAGAAAATGATGGCACGATCGAAGCACCAATAGGTCGGTTTGCGGAGCTGAAACAATGGAACGTCAAAGAGGACGGGAAACATTCGGAGTCGCGGTTTTGGGTTCTGGAAAGACGTGCTGATACGACGCTAATCGAGCTTGAGCCTGTGACGGGACGGACAAATCAACTGCGTATCCATTGCGAGTTGATCGGCCATCCGATCGTCGGCGATACACAGCGTGGCGGCAGGGAATTTGAGCGGCTATGCTTGCACGCGTGGCGCCTTGCGTTTACGCATCCGATCTCGCGTGAGCGGTTAGAACTCGAATCGGCGATCGATTTTAATTAGCTGCGAGGGGCGACTAACACAATGTCAAACGCCTTTTGCCCTGTCCCTTTATTAAACTGGATCTCGACCGTATAGTTTTTACCGGCTTCGAGCGTCCAACAGCCCTCGCCGTAGCCCTCGTAATATTTGCCGTCGGTGTATAGCGTGTTTGACCACAGTTTGTAGCAATATTTGCCGCTGCCGCCAAATGTCCAAGATTGTTTGACGGACTTAGTCGTGGTGTTTAGAGCAAAATCGCGGCGGATCTTGTTTGACCCAAATTCCATGATGATGTGTTCCCACGTCTGCCCGGACGCTATGTTGAGCGTGTCGATGACGGTCACCTTTCCGGGTGACGCGGCTCGGCGGGCTCCGTAAAGTTTTTGGATACCGACAATATCGAGAGCACTGAGGACGCCATCGTTGATCCAACGAGGATTGCAGTAATTCATTACCGAATCCGGGTCATAGGCCGTGAGCAAAAGGCCGCCGCTGCCGGTACTTTGTGCGGTCTTACAGGTCGAATCGGCACGGTCCTGTTCATGAATGAGGCCGAGAGCGTGACCAAATTCGTGTAGGGCGACAGTTGTGATGCAGGAAGCTCGGCGATTTTCGGCTTGACAGCCCGGCGAGAAATTTTTGAACGTAAAATTCAGCTCCATCCCGTTCTTTGAGCCGTCCATGAACTTTCCAATACCGGAATTAGAACGTGTGTCGGTGATCAGGATCCGAATGCCTTTGCTAGCGGACGTACATGCCGCCCAGCCGTAAAAATTGACGTTCGCGACACTCTGCCAGGTTGAGGCGATCTTATTTTTGACGAGGTTGGTCTCGGTCGCCCATCCGGTCGGGTTTTCCCAGCAGACCGGGATATAGGTGATGCCGTCGGTGTGTGCCGGCCATTGCCAACCGGCACCTGATACCGCCTTGTGAACCTGACCGAGAGCAGCGGGAACGATCGAAAGTAGGATGACCACTAAGAAAATTGTGATGCGAGCGAGTCTAAACATTTATTTTTCCTCTTTTTTCGCCACGAGAATGGTAATGCTTGATCACACCCGCGAAACCTTGCGCTAATTGATGCCGCCTTGGAATAACTGAGTTGTCGACAATTTACTCCTCAACGGCTTTTTTCTCGTCTTCATCTGAAAACTGATTGTGTAGCTGAACCGGATCAGCCTTTTTGCGGAGGCGGATATTCAACATCTCAACAAAGACCGAAAACGCCATCGCAAAGTAGATGTAGCCCTTCGGAATTGTCTGATGAAAGCTTTCAGCAACGAGCATTACACCGATCAGGAGCAGGAATGAAAGAGCGAGCATCTTGATCGTCGGGTGCCGCTGGACGAACGCCCCGATCGAACCTGCAAACAACATCATCGCAATGATCGATATGATGACGGCAGAGATCATTATGTAAATGCCGTTTGGCCCGTAGGTCGTCGAGATCATACCGACCGCAGTGATAACGCTGTCGAGCGAAAATACGATATCGAGTAGCACGATCTGGACGATAACGCTGATAAATCCGGAGTACGATCTCTTGGAACCCGTACCTTCTTCCCCTTCGAGGCTGCCGTGGATCTCGTGTGTGCTCTTGGCGATCAAAAACAAGCCGCCGATGAGCAGGACGAGGTCTTTTCCTGAAAATCCCTTGCCCCAAACGCTGAAAAGCGGCTCGACAAGGCCGATCACCCACGAAAGTGAAAGCAGTAGCAAAATGCGAATTCCAAGTGCAAGGCTCAGACCGATATAACGAGCCTTTGCCTGTTGAGCGGGCGGCAGTTTGCCGGAAAGGATCGAGATAAAAATGACGTTATCAATGCCGAGTACGAGTTCGAGAACGGTCAGCGTGCCGAAGGCGATCCAAACTTGCGGGTCAGAAAGAAATTCCATCTAATAAGTGCTCCAAATCGATAAGACTAACTACTTATGATAATGCAGAAATGAATATTGGTGAATTGTTTGATAGATTTGTTTTGTCCGGCAACAAACGCACCGGGATAAAAGTAACTTACAACTGATAGATGAACCGAACGGAACTCGGGACCGCCGAAACAAATATTAAGCCAAAGAAACGGCGGTTGTATGCCCTAATCAGCCTTGTAATAGGGTTGTTGTTCGGGCTATTGCTGGTCGAGATAGCGTTGCGTGTCGTTGGCTATTCATCACCGGAATTTTATGCGGCTGACGTGTCACGCGGCTATGCGCTCATCCCCGGAATGAAGGGGGATGTACAGCAAAGAGGGACGCAGCTTTGTTGTGATAAACGGCGATGGCTTTCGTGATGTTGAACACTAGATCGAGAAACCGCCGGGCACGATTCGCATCGCTGTGATCGGCGATTCGTATGTAGAGGCGTTTCAAGTCGAACAAAGTGAATCATTTACCAACTTTGTTCGCGATGAGATAACCAAATGCGGCGGAGCAGGCGGAAAACAGGTCGAGATGCTCAATTTTGGCGTTTCCGGCTACAGCACGGCTCAGGAATTGATCACGATCAGGGAAAAGGTCTGGAAATATTCCCCGGACATCGTGATGCTTGTTATGACGACCAACAACGACATAACGGATAATTCACCATACTTCAAAAAGCTCCCGATACCGTATTTTACGGCCGATGGTGTCTTGGACGAGGGATTTCGGCACGACAAGGTATTTTTGGCAAGAAATTCGGCCATGAGCCGTCTTGGCATTTGGCTAAAGAACCACATCCGAACCGTTCAAGCAGTCGGGGCAATATCGACAAGTATCAAATACAAGTATCAAGCGTGGAAAAACAAGAAACCCGCGACCGAAGGGCAACCTGCCGAGCCATCGGCTGCTGCGACTGCTCCGGCCGCTGATATCGGCGTTGATAATCAGATCTATCGCATTCCAAGCGACGACAATTGGAAAAATGCTGGAGCATCACCGAGGCGATAATCGTGGAAATGAACAAAGAGGTGGCGGATAAAGGGGTTAAATTTGTCGTCGTTACCGCAAGCAACGGCGTGCAGGTTTTACCTGATGTTTCGCATCGCACCGCGTACGCAAAATATATCGGTGTCGATGATCTGATTTATCCGGACCGGCGTATCGCGGAGTTTTGCACTTCAAAATCGATCCCGGTGATAACGCCGCACCGCTGCTTGGAGATTATTCTGCCCGCGAAAATGTATTCCTACACGGATTTGAGGGCAACATTGGATATGGACATTGGAATCAGCGCGGGCATAAGGTCGCGGGTGAAACGATCGGTAAAAAACTCTGCGAGGGGATCGTTAAATAGTGACTTACATACTCGGAATATCAGCTTTTTATCATGACTCTGCCGCATGTCTCGTGCGAGACGGCGAGATAATTGCTGCCGCTCAAGAGGAACGTTTTACACGTAAAAAGCATGACGAAGCCTTTCCCGAAAATGCCGTTCAGTTTTGCCTCGACCATGCCGGAATTGACCGCAAACAGCTCGATCACGTCGCGTTTTACGACAAGCCTTTGCTGACGTTCGAACGCCTGCTTGAAACCTATATCGACTATGCTCCGAGCGGATTCCGGTCTTTTCTAAAGGCGATGCCCGTCTGGATGACCGAAAAGCTCTGGACGCGCGAAACTTTGGCCCGCGAAACGGGGTTTGAGGGCAAGATACTATTTACCGAGCATCACGAATCACACGCCGCGTCGGCTTTTTACCCATCGCCGTTTGAGTCGGCGGCGATACTCACGATCGATGGCGTAGGCGAATGGGCAACCTCGAGCGTTGGCGTAGGGCGTGACAATAAGGTCGAGCTTTTGTCGGAGCTAAGATTTCCTCATTCGCTGGGTCTTTTGTATTCGGCATTTACTTATTTTACGGGTTTTAAGGTCAACTCCGGCGAGTACAAGCTGATGGGGCTTGCGCCTTATGGTGAACCGATTTATACGCAAAAGATCTTGGATAACTTGATCGATCTGCGCGACGACGGATCGTTGCGGCTCGACATGCAGTATTTCAATTTTGCCGCCGGACTGACGATGACAAATGATGCCTTTGCGGGATTGTTTGGCGGCCCTGCCCGAAAATCGGAATCTGAGATCACGCAGCGTGAGATGGACCTTGCACGTTCGGTGCAAGAGGTGACCGAGATCGCGATGCTGCGGATGGCGAATTATGCCCAACGTGAGACGGGCGAAAAGAACTTATGCCTCGCGGGCGGTGTTGCTCTAAATTGTGTTGGCAACGGCCGCATTTTACGCGAAGCGCCGTTTGAAAATCTTTGGATACAACCAGCAGCCGGTGACGCCGGCGGTGCAGTCGGGGCGGCGTTGTCGGTCTGGCATCAGTACCTCGGTAACGAACGGTCGATCGAGCATCGAACCGGTAAGGACGCAATGAGCGGGTCGTATTTTGGGCCTGAGTTTTCAACCGCTGAAATAAGGTCGGCGTTAGATCTAGCTGGCGCTGTCTATCACGAGCTTGATATTTCCGAAATCGTCAAACGCACCGCGGGCCAATTATCAGAGGGAAAAGTGGTCGGGTGGTTTCAGGGACGGATGGAGTTTGGCCCGCGTGCCCTGGGCAACCGCAGCATCTTAGGCGACCCGCGTTCGCGGGAAATGCAGCGGCAGATGAATCTAAAGATCAAATACCGAGAATCGTTTCGCCCGTTTGCCCCGGCGGTTTTGCGTGAACGTGTCGCGGATTTTTTTGAAATGACCGAGGCGTCGCCCTATATGCTGCTTGTCGCTCCGGTCAGCGAGAAAGTCCGCGTTGAGGATGAGACTGGTGATAACGCTGCCGGACTTGATAAATTACAGGTGCCGCGATCGACCATTCCGGCGGTGACGCACGTCGATCTTTCTGCTCGGGTTCAGACCGTCGATTGTGATGATAACAAGCGGTTTTATGACCTGATAGAAAAGTTTGGAGAGATCACAGGCACGCCGGTTTTGATCAATACGTCTTTCAACGTTCGCGGCGAACCGATCGTCTGCACGCCTGAGGATGCCTTTCGATGTTTTATGCGGACAGAGATGGATGTGCTGGTCGTTGGCGATATTTTGCTGCTCAAATCTGAGCAGACCGCTGAGGCCGATAGCGGTGATATCAATGAGATATTTCCGATGGATTAGGTAAATGTTAAAGAAAGACCCAAAACTCGTCACTAGGATCGAGGCCCGCAAGACCGCTTTGATCGTGGCGGCCGTTCTGACGGCTATTGCGGCGTTTTTGCTTTACCGCGGGCGAACAACGAATGCGTGGATATTTGGCGGTGTCGCACTAACGCTCGTTATTGTTGGTTTATTTGTACCGTCGCTCGCTAAAATATTCCACCGCGTTTGGATGTGGATCGCGGTTAAGCTTGGATGGATAAACAGCAGGATATTACTTACGCTGGTTTATTTTCTGATGTTTGTGCCTTACAAGATCGTCTCAAGAATAGTCGGTCGTGATCCGTTAAACCTACGCCAGCCGGTTGGCGACAGCTATTGGCACAAACGCGAAAAGACGCATCAAGAACCCGAGCAATTTGAAAGATTATTTTGATAGAATAGCTGACAGTAAATGAAACGATTTCAACTTTTATACGAGTTTTGGCTGTTCCTCAGGCAAAACAAAAAATACTGGCTAGTGCCGATGGTGCTGGTTTTGGTTTTGATGGGAGCCCTGTTGATCTTTGCCCAGTCATCGGCACTGGCGCCGTTTATTTACTCGATATTCTAAAGACTCTAGTCCTGTGTCTTGCAGGGTTTGGTTGACGCGGCGTCAGCAGAAACGCGGGCCTCTTCGTTTTGTTTTGCTCCGGGCATGATAACATCGACCACGCATGATTCGGTCTTGCTGATCTTTGAGATCATCAGATAAGAGGTACTCTTGCCCGAATCATCCGCACCCGCAACGTTATAGCGAGCGATCAAAGCGACCGGAACGCCTTTTTTCGTTCGCCACTCGATCTTTTCCCCGATGGCTGAAAATCCGCTGTAATAGCTCCAAAAATTAAGCTCAAACTTTTTCTTCGCAGGTGTGATGATATTTATCGTCTGGCGGATATCGCCCTCGATCAGGCGGACCTTGTATCCGCCGACGCCTGGACACTCACCTTCGTAAGAACCTGCTTCATTGGGATTTGAAGAGATCGTTCGGCAGGCACCGGTTTTGGTGCTCGTGTAAACGCTCGCGTTTTGGGCGAGGGCAGAGGCGGTGAATGTAAACAAAACAATAGCTATCGAAATGGTCAGGTTCATATTTTCTCCGTTTATTTGTGAACTCTATCTTTTGTAGACGATCTTGCCGCCGACGATGGTGGTGACCGCCGCTCCGCGAAATTTCCAGCCGTCGAATGGCGAATTTCGCGATTTCGAACGAGACTCCGCGTTAGTGTACGTCCAGTCGAGTTCGGGGTCAATTATCGTCACATCGGCTATCGAGCCGGGGGCGAGCGTGCCGCGTCCTGTTAAATTAAATATCTTGGCCGGATTGGTAGAGCAAAGCTCGACCAGCCGGACGAGGTCTATGACGCCTTTGTGGACGAGCTCGTTGCACGCTAATCCGATGGCGGTTTCGAGCCCGGTGATTCCGAATGGGGCTCGGTCATATTCGAGAGCTTTTTCGTCAGCGTGATGCGGAGCATGGTCGGTCGCGATAGCGTCGATCGTGCCGTCTTTTATACCCTCGATTATCGCTTCAAGATGCTCTTCGCTGCGGAGCGGCGGGGCCATTTTTGTGTTTGTGTCGTAACCCTCGACAATTCTGTCCGTCAGCGTGAAATGATGCGGCGTGACCTCGCATGTGACGTTGATGCCCTCGGCCTTGGCACGGCGGACGGCCTCAATTGCACCTTTGGTCGAGACGTGGGCGATGTGAATGTGCGAGCCGGTTTCTTTGGCGAGAATGATGTCGCGGATGGCGTCGATGTCTTCGGCAAGGGCTGGCATTCCTTTGAGGCCGAGCAGCAGGGAAATTTTGCCCTCGTGCATAACGCCGCCGGATGAGAGCGATTTATCTTCGCAATGATCGATCACCGGCAGGTCAAAATCTTTTGCGTATTGCATTGCACGGCGCATAATTCCTGCATTTGGCACCGGACGCCCGTCGTCAGAAACGGCAACCGCACCGGCGGCTTTCATCTCGCCCATTTCGGCAAGTTCGGAGCCGTCCGAGGATTTTGTGATCGCCCCGATCGGGAAAACATTCGCGAGTCCCGCACGCTCGGCCTGCTCGATCATATACCGCGTGATCGCGGCGTTGTCGTTGACCGGATGTGTATTTGGCATCGGACAAACACTCGTCCAGCCCCCCGCAACCGCAGCCGCACAGCCCGAGGCGATCGTTTCCTTATGCTCCTGCCCCGGTTCACGCAGATGGACGTGCATATCGATAAAACCCGGAGCGACAAGCAGACCGGCCGCGTCAAAAACCTCACAGTCGTCCGGTTGGACGTCGCTAGGCTTTATCCACCCCGCAACTTTGCCGTCCTCAATGAGAACATTCATGCCGGTATTTTCACTCGCGGCAGGGTCGATAAGATGTCCGTTTTTGATCAACAACTTCATAAACTATGTGCCGGTCGCCGTGCCTCCGGTTGCGAGATAAAGAACCGCCATTCGCACCGCAACGCCGTATTTAACCTGATCTAAAATAAGCGAACGCGAACTGTCGGCGACCTCGGATGCGATCTCGATGCCGCGATTCATCGGGCCGGGATGGAGGACGATGGCATCTTTTTTTGCGAGATCGAGGCGTTCGTTTGTCAGGCCGTAATGGATCGAATACTCTCGCAGAGTTGGGAAATATGCTGAGTCCTGACGCTCGCGTTGGATTCGCAGGATCATGACGACATCTGCTCCGGCGATGGCGTCTTCGATATGCGGGCAAACAGTAAGGCCATTCTCAACGAGATGAGCGAAGTCTGTCGGGACGAGCGTTCCGGGACCGGCGACGCGGACTTTTGCTCCCATTTTTGTGAGCAGGTGAATATTTGACCGGGCGACGCGGCTGTGGAGGATGTCGCCGACGATCGCGACTTCGAGGCCAGCGATGTGTTTTTTGTGTTCGCGGATCGTCATCGCGTCGAGCAGTGCCTGGGTCGGATGCTCGTTGGCCCCGTCACCGGCGTTGACGATCGCGGCTTGCGAAGCTTTGGCAAGCTGATGCGGCACGCCCGCTGAACCGTGGCGGACGACGATGCAATCAGGAGCCATCGCGTCGAGATTTAGAGCGGTGTCGAGCAACGTCTCGCCTTTTGACAGGCTCGACGAAGAGACGCTGATGTTGACGGCGTCGGCTGATAGGCGTTTTGCCGCGAGTTCAAATGATGTGCGTGTGCGGGTCGAGGATTCGAAAAAGAGATTGATTATGGTCTTGCCGCGCAGAGCCGGAACCTTTTTGACCTCGCGGGTCGAGATCTCGCTAAATGTTTCGGCAGTATCGAGAATGCCGGTTATCTCCGCTGCCGTCAGGCCGCGGATCCCGAGGAGATCTCTTCTGCGAAATGGTTTTTCCATTCAAAAAAAGCAGGCCATACAGCCTGCTTACGGTCTTTCAAAAATTCCAACTGCCTCGACATCGTCAAACTCTTTGAGCATGACCTTTATTATCTCGGATTGCTTGGTCGAAACGTATTTGCCTATGAAATCAGCCTGTATCGGTAATTCGCGGTGCTCGATGCCGCGATCGACGAGCACGGCGAGCTGAACTTTTTTCGGGCGGCCAAAATCCATTAGTTGATCGAGTGCGGCTCGGATCGTGCGGCCAGTGTAGAGAACGTCATCGACGAGGATGATATTTTTACCCTCGATGTCGTCCTCAAGCTCGGTGCGGTTGACGACCGGGTTTGCCCCGACCGTCGAAAGGTCATCGCGATAGAGCGTAATGTCGAGGATGCCGTACTGCGGACGTTCGCCCTCGAGAGCCTCGATCTTGTCGCAGAGACGTTCGGCAAGCGGCACGCCGCGTCGTCGGATGCCGACCAGATACAGGTTCTTTGCCCCCTGATTTTTCTCAACGATCTCGGTCGCAAGCCGCCGCAGCGCGCGTTTCATCGCCGCCGCGTCCATGATCCTGGACTTTTCAACCAAATTTATTTCGTTACCCATTCGAGTACAAAAGTAACAAAGGCTAGTCTAAAGTTCAAAGTTTGAGGTTCGAAGTTTGTTTACGACAGTCTCTAAACTAGAATCTAGGCAGCACAAATGAGCTTATTTTGGAGAAAAGTTGTCCGTCCTATAATGTTTAGCCTCGACGCCGAGAGGGCTCACGAGATAGGTGTCATGGCGATGCGGTACGGATTTGGCAACACCGGACGGAATTTCCGTCGAAATCATGAACGTCACTTCGAGCCGTTCGAAAGGTTCGGGTTAAAGTTTGTAAATCCTCTCGGGATGGCGGCTGGTTTTGATAAAAACGGCGTTTTAATTAATCAATGTGCGTCGTTCGGATTCGGATTTGTAGAGGTTGGAACTGTGACTTATGAGGCCCAGCCGGGCAATCCGAAACCTCGACTTTTTCGACTGCCCGACGACCAAGCATTAATAAACAGACTCGGCTTTAACAATGACGGTGCAAAATTGATCGCCAGGCGTTTAGCCATTTTTGAACGGCATTGTCTTGTGGGGGTAAATATCGGTAAGAACAAGGATGTTCCGAACGAGGAGGCGACAGAGAATTATCTAAAGAGTTTCGATCTTGTTCATCCGGTCGCGGACTATGTTGCGGTGAATATCTCATCGCCAAACACGCCCAATCTTCGGGAATTGCAGAAAGCCGACAATCTTGAAGAACTGCTGGGAGCTTTGACTGCTCGAAATACAGAGCTTGGACACAGGCCGTTGCTCGTCAAGATCGCTCCTGATCTAACCGAGGCTGAGATCGAGGCAATTGTGGATATATGTCTGCGGCATGAGATCGACGGCATTATCGCGACTAATACAACTATTTCACGGAACGAACTTAGGCTTAACATTGATGAAGCTGGCGGATTGAGCGGTAAGCCTTTGGAGCAGAGATCTAACGAGGTCATTTCAAAGATCTATCGATATTCAAAAGGGAAGCTGCCGATCATCGGCGTTGGCGGGATATTTACGGCTGAGGATGCGTTTGCAAAGATCACGGCGGGGGCTTCGTTGATCCAGGCTTATACGGGATTTGTTTATGGCGGGCCTTCGTTTGCGTCTGACGTTACCGTAGGACTTGCGGCCATTTTGAAAGAAGAGGATTTGCGAATTTAGACGAAGCGGTTGGCTCGGATATTGGAATATAGCTTTTTCATATGCCTAAATGTTTGACAGTTTTGTTCAAGACGATATAATTATCGTTTTGCCTTTTAACGAAGTTTCGGCAAAATGAAAACCTTTTGACAATGATCATCGATCTGGCCAGTGTTGGAAAAAATCCGAAGACGATCGAACTCGAGTTCGAGCCGGCCAATATAGATCTGGATGACGGCATGCAGCTCGCGGAAAACGCGGCGTTTAACGGCGAGATCAGCCGTGACGGTACGCGAACACGAGTTGCCGGACGCATTGCAACAGTGGTCTCGACCGAATGCAGCCGCTGTCTCGAACCGGTCGCAAAAGATATCGACCTTGAGTTTGAGGCGGTTTTTGTTGATGCGGCCGACGAGCCGACCGAAGATGAGATCGAGGTGACGGTCGATGAGCTTGACGAATCGCTCATTACTGACGACAAGATAGACATGACCGAGGTCGTCCGCGAGCAGTTGATACTCGCGATGATCGAAAAGGTGCTCTGCCAGGAAGATTGTAAAGGTTTGTGTCCGCAATGCGGCGGGAACCGAAATTTGATAGATTGTAAGTGCGAAGAAAACGTTATTGACCCTCGATGGGCCGCACTGAAGAATTTGAAATAGCCGCCGACGAGCGGCCGACCTTTTGAGGTTTTAATTATGCCAAATCCAAAACGACGACACTCACATGCACGCACGCGTACGCGCCGGGCTCATGATGCTCTAAAAACGCCACAGTTTTATGCCGACAAAGATTCGGGTGAAACAAAGCAGCCGCACCGCATCGATCCTAAGACCGGTATGTACAAAGGCCGGCAGATAATCGATGTAAAAAACGCAGAATAAAAGTTTGCTGAGTTCTTTGAGTTTGTTGAGTTTATTGAGTTGAAAGTTGACTCCGACTCAATGTACTCAAACTCTAAAAACTCATAACTCTTATGAACAACGCGGGAATCATCGGGATGGGACACTCTTATCCGGAGGGCATTTTAACCAATGCCGATCTGGAAAAGATGGTCGATACCAACGATGAGTGGATAACATCGCGCACCGGCATCAAGCAGCGTCATAAGGCTGCCGATAACGAATACACTTCGCAATTCGGCTCTCGTGCTGCGCTCCAAGCACTCGAACGAGCCAATCTCAAACCCGAAGACATCGACATCATCATCTGTGCGACCACCACGCCGGATCAGATAATGCCGTCCACCGGCGCGCTTATTCAGGCACAGATCGGAGCGGTCAATGCGGCCGGAATGGATGTGTTTGCCGCGTGCTCGGGGTTTCTCTATGGTTTGACGATGGTCGAATCGATGATCAAGACCGGCCAGATAAAATATGCTCTTGTGATCGGTGCAGAAGTTTTGACGAAGTACGTAGATTATACGGATCGCGGAACCTGTGTCATTTTTGGCGACGGTGCCGGAGCCGCTGTCCTGGGACCGGTTCCAGAAGGCAAGGGAATTCTCGCGACTAAGATCAGATCAGATGGACGTTACGAAGAGCAGCTCTATGCTCCGGGGGGCGGCACAAAACTTGGGACGACGCATAAAACCATCGACGACCGAGAGCATTTCTTTAAGATGAAAGGCAACGAGCTTTTCAAGGTTGCTGTGCGTTCGATGGCTGATATTTCCGCGGAAATGGTCGAAAAGGCCGGGTACACGGTCGATGACATCGACCTCGTTATCCCGCATCAGGCAAATCAGCGGATAACTGATGCTGTAACCTCGCGGTTGGGCGTGCCTGAGGAAAAAGTTTATTCAAATATAGCTAACATGGGCAATACTTCGTCGGCGTCGATACCGATCGCGATGGATGAATGTATCCAATCGGGCCGAATTCACGAGGGCAGTTTAGTATTGCTCACCGCATTTGGCGGTGGCGTGACGTGGGGCGGAACGGTTATTAGATTCTAAATGAGTAAGACGGCTTATATATTTCCCGGACAAGGCTCGCAAGCCGTTGGAATGGGAAAGGATTTATTTGATAATTTTGCTGCTGCACGCGAGGTGTTTGAGGCGGCGGATGACGCGCTTGGGTTTTCGCTTTCTGAAATGTGTTTTTCGGGCGACGAGGCCGATCTGCAATTGACCGCTAATACGCAGCCGGCGATATTGACAGCGTCGATCGCCGCATATACTGCGGCTCGCGCCGAGGGATTGCCCGAACCGGATATGGTTGCGGGGCATAGTCTGGGCGAATATTCTGCCTTGGTTGCGGCGGGGGTTTTGGATTTTGCCGACGCGGTGCAGACCGTGCGAAAACGCGGAACGTATATGCAGGAAGCGGTTCCGGTCGGTGTCGGAGCGATGGCGGCGATCTTAGGGCTAGACGTTGCGACAGTCGAGGCGGGTTGTGCCGAGGCGGCACAAGGACAAGTTTGTTCGCCAGCGAATATCAATTCGCCGTCGCAGATAGTCATTGCAGGAAACAGCGACGCGGTTGACCGGGCGTGTGAAATATTGAAAGAAAGAGGGGCAAAGCGGGCGATTAGATTGAACGTCTCGGCACCTTTTCATTGTGCATTGATGATGCCGGCACAGGAAAGGCTTGCGGTCGATCTGGCGTCATTAGAATATGGCGAATTTATATTCCCGGTATTTCATAATGTTGATGCCGTCGCAAATACGGACGCCGCAGCAGTTTGTGGCAAGCTAACGCAGCAGGTTTCATCGCCTGTCCGGTGGCTGCAAACGGTCGAGAATACGTCTGTGGCAGGAGCTACAAACTTTATTGAGATAGGCCCGGGCAAGGTTTTGACGGGGTTGGTTAGGCAGATAAACAAAGAAGTAGTCTATTCCAACATTGAGAATTCTGAGAGTCTAAGAAATACTATAGAGACGCTATAAATACTTAAGGAGAAAATATGTCAGAAGTACAAGATAAGATCAAACAGATAATCGTCGACGAACTAGGTGTTGACGAAGCTGAAGTTACAGAAAATGCACGGTTTATCGAGGATCTCGGTGCGGATTCGCTCGACCTCGTTGAACTCGTGATGCGATTCGAAGAGGAATTTGACATCGAAATTCCTGACGAAGATGCAGAAAAGATCCAAGGCGTTCGCGATGCGTATGCCTATGTTGAGCAGCATAAAGCTGCTTAGTTGGTAAATAGTGAAGAGTTGATCGTGAATAGAAATTAGATCTATTCACGATTCACTATTTCACGATTCACAAAGATATGAAACGTCGAGTAGTTGTAACAGGACTCGGTTTGGTTACGCCTGTCGGAAATGACGTGCCTACTACGTGGGACGCGTTGATGAACGGCGTGAGCGGTGCGGATGCGATCACAAAATTTGACGCTGAAAGGTATTCGGCCAGATTCGCCTGCGAAGTAAAGGGATTTGACGCCCTCGATTTTCTCGATAAAAAAGAGGCCCGCCGGATGGGGGCCTTTACGCATTTTGCTTTGGCAGCTTCGGACGAAGCGATGAAGCACAGCGGACTGGTTATCGATGAGTCGAACGCTGAGATGGTCGGAACGTACATCAGCTCCGGCATCGGTGATTTTTGGGCGATCGAACGTGAGCATGAAAAGCTGCTCAACTCAGGTCCTGATCGTGTGTCGCCGTTCTTTATCGTATCGGCGATCGTAAACCTAGCTGCTGGTAATGTCTCGATCCGTCACGGTGCCAAGGGGCCAAATTCGGCAACCGCTACGGCTTGTTCGGCTGGTGCTCATGCGATCGGCGACAGTTTTCGCATCATCGAACGCGGCGATGCAGACGCGATGATCTGCGGCGGAGCCGAGAGTGCGATCACGCCGATGTCGGTTGCGGGGTTTGCCTCGATGCGCGCTCTGTCGACGCGGAATGACGACCCGAAACACGCTTCGCGGCCGTTTGACCTCGAACGCGATGGTTTTGTCATTGGCGAAGGTGCTGGTTTGTTGATCCTCGAGGAATTAGAATTTGCAAAGGCTCGCGGTGCCAATATTCTCGCTGAGATCGTCGGTTACGGTATGAGCGGCGACGCTTTTCACGTCACGATGCCGGATGAGACCGGTTCCGGGGCGATACGCGTTATGCAGCGGGCGATCAAAGATGCTGGCATTGAGCCCGAGCAGATCGGTTATATCAACGCTCACGGCACATCGACGCCGTACAATGATAAATTTGAAACGTTGGCGATCCGAAAGGTCTTTGGCGACCATGCTTACAAGATCCCTGTCAGCTCGACCAAGTCTATGACTGGACACGCTCTCGGTGCGGCTGGTGGGCTTGAGGCGGTTTTCTCCGTCAAAGTAATGATGGAAAACAAACTGCCGCCGACGATCAACTACAAAACGCCCGATCCCGATTGTGATCTCGATTACATCCCGAACACTCCGCGTGATGCTAGGGTCGATTATGTGTTATCGAATAACTTTGGATTTGGCGGGACGAATGCGTGTTTGATATTTAAGCGATATTCGGAATAAAGTAAGGCTTATGCGAACGCTAGAATTCACATTTTGGCAGGATGGCGAGTATTTCCTTGGTCATCTGAACGAGTATCCTGATTACGAAACTCAGGCGTATTCGAAAGATGAGTTGATAGAGAATCTAAAAGACTTGCTTGTCGATCTTGAATCAAATGAAGTCCCTTTTGTTAGACACGTCGAAGAGCTTGTTCTTGCCTAATGAAACGCCGTGATCTGATAAAACGCCTCGAAGACATGGGATGTGTTTTGTCTCGTCATGGCGGTAAGCACGATTGGTACACAAATTTATCGACAAAGCAGTCGCAGCCTGTTCCTCGCCACAAAGAAATTAACGAAAATCTCGCAAAGTCGATAATCAAAAAACTGTCGGAAAAATAATCGCGTCTTAAAATGAATCACCATTCATTTTGTGATAGCATTTCTGTGTTATGAAAATAATCGTTCTTATGAAACAAGTCGCCAATAAGGATGCGGTCCTGCGGATCGCGGGCGACGAGAAATGGATAAACGAGGCGGATGTTGCCCAGCAGACAAATGAGTCTGATGGCTACGCTTTGGAAGAGGCTCTTCGGACCGTTGAGGCAAAAGGCGAGGGCGAGGTTGTGGTCTGTACGCTCGGGCCGCAATCGGCAAAGACCGTCATCAAAGACGCTCTTGCTCGCGGTGCAAACCGTGCGATCCATGTCGTAGTTGATGACGCCAAATCGCTCTCGGCTTACCAGATCGCCAAGACCATCGCTGACGCCATTCGCGAAGAGAATGCGGATCTAGTCTTTACCGGCTTGCAATCAGACGATGCGAGCTACGGCCAGACGGGCGTGATACTTGCAGAGCTGCTCGGCATACCGCACGCGACCATCGTGATCGAGGTTGACCGTGCAAGCCTGGGCGAGACGCTCCGGGTCAAACGCGAGCTTGAGAGCGGCTGGTATCAATGGTTCACGTACAAACTGCCCGCCCTAATGACCATCCAATCGGGTATCTCGCAGATCCGCTATGCTTCGCTCAAAAGGCATTATGGCCGCAAAAAGCAAAGAGGTCCGCGAGGTCACGCCGACGGTCGAGGCATTTGCCTCCGCCGCTAAGATCGAAAAAGTTTATATGCCGCTCAAGACAAAACAAACGCAGATCCTCGGCAACGGCGACGCTAAAGCCGGTGCGGTCGAGTTGGTAGAAAAATTAAAAACGGAGGTGCGGGTAATATGAGCATCCTCGTATTTATCGAACATAAAGACTGCGTCCTTAACAAAACCTCGCTTGAGGCGGTCACTGCCGCTCAATCGATCGGTAAGGACCTTGGGCTAGGCGTAACGGCTGTTCTACCGTGCGATAAGGACTGTGCTCTCGCACAGGAGATCGCCGGTTACAACATCGAAAAGGTGATCGTTGCCAAGAACGATAAGCTTGGCATCTACACTCCCGATGGTTACGCCGACGCCTGGGAACAGGTCATCAAGGCTGTCAATCCGCAATACGTCGTGATGTCGCACACCTATCAGGTTCGTGATTTCGCTCCGAAAGGTCGCTGCCCGCTTGGGCCGCGAAGTCATCGGTGATTGTATCCGTTACAAAGTCGATGGCGGCAAAGTCGTCCTGTCACGCCGCATATTCCTAGGCAAACTCAGATGCTGACGTTAGCTTGAACGGGGACGCTCCGCATTTTGTCACGTTCCAGTCGGGGTCGTTTCGCGGCGATGCGGCGGAAAAGGGAAGTGCAGCGGTGGAGACGATGGACGTTACTGTAGGCGATATCCGTATGACACCGGAGGCTCCGTTTCAGGAAGCTAAAGCATCGGTCGATCTTACAAAATCTGAGATCATCGTCGCGGTCGGCCGCGGTATCAAATCGCTGGAAAATATCGCCCTTGCACAGCAGCTCGCTGACGCGTTGGGAGCGGACTTAGCGGCTTCGCGTCCGATCTGTGACAGCGATTGGCTGCCTATCGACCGCCAGATCGGATCCAGCGGCCAGACGGTCGCTCCGAAGGTCTATATCGCTCTCGGCATATCCGGTGCGATCCAGCATATCGTCGGGATGAAAAACGCCGGGACAATCGTTGCGATCAACAAGGACTCTGAGGCCCCGATTTTTGATATTGCCGATTATGGCATTGTCGGCGATCTTTTCGAGGCCGTTCCGGTAATGATCGAGGAAGTTAAGAAAGCAAAAGCGTAAGAAGTTTACCCACGAAATACACGAAAGGCACGAAATTAGGAATCTTCTTAATTTCGTGCCTTTCGTGTTTTCCAAGGTTACCTGCTTTTGAGTCTTAGGTCGTAATCTTCGTCGTCGACGGAATGCACAACCGACATTACGTATCAATCTCCTTTTCCGATTTTGAGCTAACCAACATCGCTGTCATTGCCGTATTTGTCGCCAGCATCGCTATCGAATGCAGCGTAGTAGCGATGTTGTATGTTTGCATCGAAAGCAGAGCGAGAATGTGGCGAAGCACATTTGAGCCATACAGCAGCGGGGACTCGGTCGATGGTTTTAGCCAAGTTTTTCGCAACGTTGGTACAAATGCCGTCAGATCAATTGCGACGGCGATCACAACGGAAATAGTCGGATCGTTAGTTATAACCCACGGAACTATGCCGGCTAGAGCGAGCACGAGAAACACGGTATCGATCTACGTTACGTGTTTGAAGCCGTTTTTTAGGGAAAGCACAAAGATCACTAGAGTGAACATTCCAGCAGCAGCGGTCGGTAGAGCTCCTATTCCGGCACCTCTGGCAACCTGTCCCAAAAAAACGATGGTGGTCACCAGCGTCCAAACGAACCACGTGTAAGCATGCGGTTGGACGCGGCCTTTGAAAATGTCGACGATATAAGGGATGTTTCCAACAATCGCGAGTATCGCGGCTATTACTGCAAAAGTTTCCTTCACACCCCAAGTATAACCGTCTAGCCTGCGGCACCTACCCATAGGCGGACAACTTTCGTCAGATCGTCTTTTTTCAGATCGACTTCGTCCTCGCTCGTAAATTTGACTGTCGCTCGATCATCGGTGATCCATTCCAGCAAACCTGTCGGATCGTCGATCAGCCGGCCGCCGCCTGTGCTGTCTTTGACCTTTGCTCCGCGGTGAAAGATCAGCAAGACGCTGCCGTCGCGCACATTAAACGTGACACGGTCGTCGCCGTTGTAGCAAAAGCTCGGGCCCTTCCATTTGATCTGTTCGGTGATGGTGTCGTCGGAACTGAGAATGATCTCGCGGACCTTTTTCATCGCGCCTTTCAGCGGATGATCGAGTGTCGCGAAGAAATCTGCGACCTGCTCGGGGCCGGTTTTTTTGGGAGGCATATCAATTATCTCCAGCTGCTGCTTCGAGATCCGCGATGATTATTTTGGTCATTTTGAACATCGCTTGGGTTACGCGCATGGATCGCTCGCGATCGGGGTGAGAGAGATTTTCCATCAGATACCGAGGCGTTATCTGCCAAGAGACCCCAAATTTATCGACAAGCCATCCGCACGGCTGCTGCTCGCCGCCTTCGCTAAGGCCGTCATAAAGCAGATCGATCTCGTCTTGAGTATTTGCTTCGATCATCAGGGAAAATGCCTGTGACATCACAAAATTTGGATGGGGACCCGCGTTGTAGCAAAGAAAACGTTGGCCTTCGATCTCAAAACTGCCGCCAGCAACATTTCCGTCCGGTCCGGGAATGGTGGACGTGATACTGCAATTAGGGATCACCGACGAATAGAATTTCAGAGCCTCGAGGCTCTGATCGTTGAACATGATAAAGGTCGTTACTTTTTGCATTATTTCTTTTTCTCCAAATTTTGCTTTACTCTAAATTTAACAATGTCCGCTACGAGTCTTAGCGGTAACTTTTTGTCTAGCGGAAATTGAACCGTTCCTTTTGAGGTTTTGTATGTAGCCAGATCTTCGGCAAATTCTGTGAGAGCCCCTGCCCCCGGATAGAAACCGATGTGGCTCGAATATCCTGCAAATAAACCAATGGGCCATTTAGCTTATATCCCGGAATGGCGTAGCTTATCGCTTCTACGGCCTTTGGAGCGGCCTTTTTGATCGTCGAACGCATCTGCTCCAACAACTTTTGAACCTCCGGCGGGTAACCGGCAATATAGGCATCAACATTTTCTGCTTTTTCTCTCATTTAGGCAGTTTGCGAATTTGATCTCATAGATTCAAGGAGCAAATCGAGCTTGTCATAACCTTCGCTGACGCCGCGTTCCATGCCGGACTGGACCATGCCGTCGCGGTCAGCTACAGAAAAGAAGACAGACTGATGTGTGAGTCGCGAACGTCCTCCGGGCAGTTCCTCAAACGTAGTCTTACCCATAATGACGTGGCCGCGTTCGGGCAAGCCGTCAAATTCGAATGTTCCGATGATACGTTCAGGAGCGAGCACTTCGTGATTGACGCCGAAGAATGCGTATTTATGGCCGCCGCGTTCGTGAGTAAATTTATACGAACCGCCTTCGCGGCAATCCCATTTGTCGATCGTCATTGTCAGATCATTGGGGCCGACCCATTGAACGTACAGATCCGGATCGGTATACGCTCTGAAAACAAGCTCGCGTGGAGCGTCGAATTCGCGAATGATAAATAGTTCTTGTTTGCCGGGTTCAGCGTTTACCTCTGTTTTATTTGCCATTTTGTTTTTCTCCAGTTTTATTTATTTTCTGAAAAGGGAAGCATCGGTGCGTCAGACGCTTCCTGTTTCATCTTGTCTAATAACTTATCCAGCCGCTGAAATTCGGTCTCTTTTACGGCTGCAAATTTTTTGATCCATTTTTCAAGTTCTTTCATAGGTTTGGGATTTAGATAATAGATCCGCTGCTGGGCACGTTTCTCAACACGAACAAGTTTGGCCTCGCGGAGCACTTTCAGATGCTGCGAGATCGCCGGCGGGCTCGCTTTGAACTTGCCATAGATATCACCCGCCGAGATACCATCTGTGGCGACGAGCATCTCGAGGATATTTCGCCGTGTTGGTTCAGCAAGGGCGGTGAACGTGTCCATGATTTTTATAATAAAGTGGACACTTAATTAAGTCAATAGCGAAATAAGAAAAATATTTATGCCCACTAAATACACGAAAGACACGAATAAGATCGGTTCTTATTTCGTGCCTTTAGTGTGTTCGTGGGCTATATTCTTAGATCGATGCGGCAATCGCTTCGTCGAAGATCTCTAGTGCGACATCGACGTGTTCTTTTGCCAGGATCAGTGGTGGCGACCAGCGGATCGAATTTGCACCGCAGCCGAGGATGATGAGGCCGTTGTTGAAGCAGGCCATTTCGATACGGTCGCGGAGTTCAGGATCGGGTTCACCGACCGTTCCGTTATTCGACGGTTTGACGAATTCCACACCTAGCATCATTCCGAAACCGCGAACGTCAGCTATGCAATCGTATTTATCTTTCAGCTTGTTCAATCCGGCTTCGAGGTAGGCTCCGACATCGCGGCTATTGTCGACGAGGCCGCCCTGGAGCAACTCGATAGTTTTCAGAGCAGCGGTCAGAGCGACCGGGTTGCCGCCGAATGTCGATGCATGAGCACCTTTGTGCCAATCCATAATATCGGCTCGGGCAGTGCAGGCTCCGATCGGCATTCCGGAACCGAGGCCTTTGGCCATACAGACGATGTCCGCCTTGACGCCTTCGTGACGATCGAGCGCGAACATCTTTCCCGTGCGGCCCATACCGGACTGGACCTCGTCGACGATCAGCATGATGCCGTGCTCGTCGCAGATGCGGCGAAGTGCTCTTACAACCTCGGTCGGAGCCGGAATATAGCCGCCTTCGCCTTGGACAACTTCGAGGATGATACCCGCGACCTCTTCCGGAGGTGTGGTCGTATTGAAAAGAGTTTTTTCGATCCAATCGGTAGTGCCCATACAGCACGCACCGTCATCGCACTTGCCTTTATTAAATGGACAGCGGAAACAATTTGGATAAGGCACGTGTACCACATCAAGTACTTGCCGGGCAAAGCCTAGTCGCTGAGCCTTTTTTGACGACGTTAATGCGAGAGCTCCGAGCGTACGGCCGTGAAACGATCCAAAAAAGGAGATAAACTTTTGCCGCTTTGTGTGATACATCGCGAGTTTGAGGGCAGTTTCGATCGCTTCGGCACCACTGTTAGCAAAGTGCGTTTTTGTCGGGCCGTCGATCGGGACTATCTCGTTGAGTTTCTTGCCAAGCTCCGGCATGTGGCGATAGTAAAAATCAGTGCCGCAAAGATGGATCAATTCGCTGACCTGTTTTTGTATCGCCGCAACGACCTCAGGGTGGCAATGCCCAGTCGAGCAAACGGCGACACCGGC
Source organism: Chloracidobacterium sp. (assembly GCA_016712045.1). Lineage (GTDB taxonomy): Bacteria > Acidobacteriota > Blastocatellia > Pyrinomonadales > Pyrinomonadaceae > OLB17. The sequence goes on from JADJRV010000007.1 coordinate 185,590, forward strand.
GTTGCAATCGAGAAAGACGTTTCCGTCAGGGTCGGTGATCCAGACGCCGCTGGCGTGGTCGGCAACTAATTTATAATCGGGACGCGGATAGCTGGGCGTAACGTATTGGGCGTCGGCGTTGATGATCTCAAGCGACTTTGGTCCCGGCAGTTCTGTTTTGATAACGGGACGCTGTAATTCTGTTGATGGTGTCATGATGATTCTCCTGTTGTGTTAGGTGCCCGAGTTTTCTCGGGCGATGCGTTGAAGTGTTACGCCCTTGCTTACGCGCAGGCTTCTGCATTCGAGGAGAAACAGATTAGTCACCGGCGAAGAGATTCGCTCGCTGCTTTATGGGACGGAGTTTTGATATGCAACGCGATGTCATAGGAAATATGACCGAATCAATATATCAAAGGAAACTGTTGGCTGGGTTTCAAAAAGGCGATGGAGCGTGAAACAATATGGTTATGAAAAGCTCAGAGAAATTCACCAACCGACTCATAGACGAGACCAGCCCGTACCTGCTCCAGCACGCCCACAACCCTGTGGATTGGTATCCGTGGGGTGAAGAGGCGTTTGAGCGGGCACGGGACGAGGACAAGCCCGTGCTGGTCAGCATTGGCTATTCGGCGTGTCATTGGTGTCATGTAATGGAGCATGAATCGTTTGAGGACCCGGCAGTCGCGGCTGTGCAGAACGAGCATTTCATCAACATCAAAGTCGATATGGAAGAGCGGCCGGACGTCGATCAGATCTATATGAACTTTGTTCAGTTGACCACGGGTCGTGGCGGCTGGCCGATGAATGTATTTCTTACGCCCGATAAACGTCCGTTTTATGGCGGGACTTATTTTCCTCCGGCTCCGCGTTACGGGATGCCAAGCTGGCAGCAGATCTTGATCAGCATTGCCGAGGCATACAAAAATAAACGGGACGAATTAGAGGCCTCCGCAAATAATATTGTTACTGAACTGAAGCGGATGAGCGTGGTCGAGGCGGCCACCGGAACGCTATCAGCGGATATGCTTGATGCGGCTCAGGCGAGTTTTGTTCGGACGTTTGACACGGTGAACGGCGGTTTTGGCGGGGCACCAAAATTTCCGGCGGCGATGTCGCTCGAATTTTTGCTTCGGTACCATCATCGTACCGGCGACGATATGGCTTTGTCGATCGTAACGCATTCGCTCGACAAAATGGCGAACGGCGGTATTTACGATCAGCTTGGCGGCGGATTTCACCGTTATACGGTCGATGCGATCTGGCTCGTGCCGCATTTTGAAAAAGATGCTGTATGACAATGCCCAGCTCGCCCGCGTTTATCTGCATGCGTTTCAGGTGACGGGAAATGAATTTTACAAACGCATCGCGGTAGAGACTCTTGAATACATTCGACGTGAAATGCTCGACGCGTCGGGCGGTTTTTATTCCACGCAGGATGCTGACAGCGAGGGCGAAGAGGGGAAGTTTTTTGTGTGGTCGGTGGAAGAGATAAAGGAAATTCTCGGTGACGATGCGAAGGAGTTTTGTGCATATTATGATGTATCGGTCGAGGGGAATTTTGAGGGGCATAATATTTTAAATGTTAAGAACCCAGTCGCTATCGCTCCCGGTTCTGACTTGAAGAAGAAGTTGTTTGATGTGCGTGAAAAGCGGATCAAGCCGGGGCGGGATGAGAAAGTTTTGACGGCTTGGAACGGGTTGATGCTGGCTGCGTTTGCGGATGCGGCTGGCGTGTTTGGTAATGATGATTATCTCCAGATCGCAAAACGCAATGCCGAGTTTTTGATGACGGAGATGCAAAACGTTGGACGGTTATATCGCACCTGGAAAGATGGTGCGGCAAAGCTTAATGGTTATGTCGAGGATTACGCAAATGTCGCAGACGGTTTGATCGTGCTTCATCAGGTTTCGGGTGAAGCGAAATATTTGGCGGAGGCAAAGCGGCTTGCCGATCTGATGATCACCGATTTTTGGGATGAGGATAACGGTGGATTTTTCTTTACGTCTAATGACCACGAAGAGCTTGTCGTTCGTAACAAAGATTTTATGACAACGCCACGCCGTCGGGTAATTCGGTTGCAGCGGATGTTTTGCTTCGGCTCGCAAAACTAACGGGTGATGACAAATACGAGAGGTTTGCGGTGACTGTGCTGCGGCTGGCCGCTTCGCAGATCAGACGGCATCCTCAAGGATTTGGGCGGGCGTTATCGGCGCTCGAATTTCATCTTGGGAGGACGAAGGAGATCGTTGTTATCGGCGAAAAGGGCAATGTGGAGTGGAGCAGGATATTTTGCGACGGTATTTGCCCGATGCGGTTATTGTGTTGTCGTCGGATGCAGGAGCTGATGCGGGACACAATTCCGTTAGTTAAAGATCGCGGGATCGGGACGGGAAAAGCGGCTGTTTATGTATGTGAGGATTTTATGTGTCAGCGGCCGGTGACTGATGTCGCCGAATTGGATGGGTTGCTTGCATGAGTTAGATATAATTAATTCATCAAACCAAGATAATTTGAGATTTGAAATTTCAAATTTGAGATTTGGAAATTCAAAGAAAAAAGCCCGATCGTCTAGAACGACCGGGCTTTTCAATTTAACTAAAAGCTAAATTATTTGTTTGCTGGCTT
>JADJRV010000008.1 GCA_016712045.1 Chloracidobacterium sp.
TGCCGATGACGGTCTCGTCTTTTCGACGTTCAGATATTCTTCGGTGGCAGCTTTGTCGTTCTTGGGAAATCATATGACGATTCTTCCGTCCAGTGGCGGGCCCTTCGGCCTCGCCTTTGTGTCCGTCCAAATCTGAGCCGAGTGAGCACTGCAGTTAATTTCGGCATCGACGAACAGACTCCTTTTCGGTGATGCCGTACTTGAATTCTGAGGGCGATCACATCGCTTGGGCCGTAGCCCTAATCGAGTGTGACGATAACTTTGCCGTCAACCGTTTTGAACTGTGCGCTGGTTTCACGTCAAGCGTGACGGAATCGAAGGCAATATCAACGGCATCGAGTTCGACCGTTCGCAGGTCCGCTTTCAATGGACAATGACACCGTTGTATCACCCAAGACCATTTTTTTGTCCGGTCAAAGCTCGCCCGATGCTGTAATGTCGAACATCAAAAGTCGGGGACGGGTGAATGCCAGGTTTGCCGATTTGGGCAAATGAGGAAAAAGCCGCAATAAAAAGTATTGCGGCTGTAAATGAAAAGTATCGCAAAGATCTCATATAGTTTTATGGTTTCAGGTATTTCTTGAACCAATCGTTGACGTTGTTATACCAAAATTCCGAATTCTGTGGTTTGAGTATCCAGTGCCCTTCGTCAGGGAACATGATCAGCTTTGAATCGACACCCCTTTAGCTGGAAAGGAGTCGTGAAGCTGCAGGCTCTGATCGTATGGCACGCGATAATCCACCACCGGCGGTCACGAGTGTCGGCGTCGCAAAATTTGCGGCAAACCGATTTGTGACCATTTTCATACTGCGAGCGGTTTTGCCACGGAAACTTTGAATTCCCAATTTACGAACCAGATCTCTTCGGTCGCGGTGGCCATGCTTTCAAGGTTGTAGACACCGGCGTGCGAGACGAACGCTTTGAACTTAAATCTCGGATCATTATTGTGCCCAAGCAGCCAGTCGACCATGTATCCGCCATAACTTGCTCCTGCCGCACCGATACGCGTTTTGTCGATAAAGGGCTTTTTGGTGACCTCGGCTACGCCATTCATAATGTCGGTGTACGCCTTACCGCACCAGTCGCCGGAGATCTCATCAACAAATTCTGCCATAGCCGGTCGAAACCACGGGGATCCGGCATAAATACGACATAGCCTTGGTTTGCAAATATCTGCGGATTCCAACGGTAGCCCCAATTATCGCCCACGTTCCCTGAGGCCCTCCGTGAATAAGAACGATGAGCGGATATTTTTTCGCAGGGTGAAGTTTGCGGGCTTGAGCAAAAATCCGTGAACATTTGCCCCAAGTCCGCCTTCCAATCCATTTCCTCAGGTTTTTGTAGGCCAAACGAGGCAGCGAAGCGTTATTTACGGTAGTTAATGCAGTAACGACACCGCCTGTGGTGTTTGCACTCACGATCTCGGTGGGCATACTTCATTGAGTTTGCCGCGAAGACGAGTTTACCGTCCGACGACATTTGATTGCTCGCGAAAACACCTCGACGATCTTCTGACGTGGGTCGCGATCTTTAGACGAAAAATCTGGTTCGACAGGGACGCCAAATATCGGCGCTTTTTTGCCGCGTTCTCCGGCGTGAAAAAATTGTTTTACCGTCAGGCGAAACAACTATGTCATCAGCCTGTTGGTCAAAGCCGCGTGTTAGCTCGACGATCTCGCCGCTCTGCGGGTTGTAACGCATGATCCGCCAGCGGTCGGCTTCAAATGTGGCTCTTTCTTGCGAACGGAAAAGCAGATATTTGCCATCGGGCGTATACACAGGGCCGGCATCGTAGCCTTTCATGTTTGCGGTGATATTTTTTACACTGCCGCCGTTTAGAGATTGTATATAGATGTCACTGTTGGTAGATGTTGCCTCGACCTTGTCAGGATTACGCAGATAAACAATGTTCGATCCGTCAGGCGAAAAGGCGTAGTCAACGCCTGTCGCGGCTCCGTACGGCGGAGAATCAAAATCGCCGGGGGTCACATCGCGGGCAGGCCGCCGCCGCTGGAAACTACGAAAACGTGTGTCCGTTTGCGGTCACGCCATTCGACCCAGTGTTTGAAAAGCAAACGGTCGGTGACGTGAGCCTTGACCTTGCTCTTGTCGGCCTTTTCGTCTTCGGCCTCATTACAGGCGTCGTCTTTACATTCTGGATAAACATCGGAACTAAAAGCTATCCACTTGCCGTCGGGTGACCAAACAGGCTGTCCGCCGCCACTTGAGAGTTTTGTGACTTGTTTTCTATCCGAACCGTCCGGTTTCATCGTCCATATCTGTCCGCCGGCCGTAAACGCAACCCACTTGCCATCAGGTGACCAACGCGGGCTGCTGCTCGAGGACGCCATTTGTTATCGGTTTTTGCTTGCCGCCGTCGATCGCCATCATGTAGATCTGCGTAACGGTCTTGTTAGCGGCTTTATCGACAACGCCTTATCGAATAGGCGACCCATTTACCATCAGGCGAGACCTGTGGGTCGCCGACGCGTTTAAGATTGATAAGATCGTTGACGTTAAATGTGATCTGAGCTTGTGCGGCAAAGGCCGCGACGATAATGAGAACGAGGACGGATAGTGTGCGTTTCATAAGCGATTCCTGTGATCTAAGATTTGTTGAACAGAAACATTATTATACATTACCTCGTAAGACAGGAACGATTTAGCTAAGATAAAACCTATGAAACTGCATCTTTTGTTTTTGGTCGTGTTCGTGTGTGTTATTTTCTCGTTTGGGCAGACGGTAGCCCCAACTCCTCTGCTTTACAGCGACGCGACGATCGCTGAAATGCAGCGGCTGCAGCAGGCCGCCGTCAATAGTGATTACGCCTATAAGCAGACGGGATATTTATCGAACAACATTGGTGCACGGCTGTCAGGCTCGCCACAGGCCGAGCGGTCGGTGCAATGGGTCGCCGAGCAGATGCGTAAGTTGGGCCTCGATGTCCGTCTGCAGCCGTGTATGGTGCCGCACTGGTTGCGCGGCGAAGAGCACGGAGAATTGATCGAATGGGATGGCATGGCAGCCGGTACGACGCAAAAGGTCTTTCTTGCTGCTCTCGGCGGTAGTATTGCCACACCGGCCGAAGGCATGACGGCAGAGATCGTGGTTGTTAAAGATTTCGACGAACTTGCCCGTCTCGGCCGCGATAAGATCGTCGGTAAGATCGTGCTGTTCAATTTTAAGTTTGACCGTGAATTACAGGCGAGCGGTTTTGGCGGGGCGGCGTATGGACAGGCAGTGCAATACCGTTTTGGTGGAGCCATGGCGGCGGCGAGATTAGGTGCGGTGGGCGTATTGGTTCGGTCGGCAGGCGGTTCGCAAAACCGGCTCGTTCACACAGGATCGATGGGCTATGCCGATGGTGTCACAAAGATACCAGGAGCGGCCGTTTCTTATGAAGACGCCGAAAAAATCGCTTGGCTCGCCGCAACGGGCAAGGTAAAGATCAAACTCACTCTGACGCCGCAGACTTTGCCCGATGCACCAAGTTTTAATGTGATCGCCGACTTAAAGGGAAGTGAGAAACCTGACGAAGTCGTTATCGTTTCAGGACATCTTGATTCGTGGATCTCGGCGACGGTGCGATCGATGACGGGGCCGGAGTCGCTGTCGCGATGTCCGTTCCGGCTTTGATCAAACAACTCGGCCTCAAGCCAAAACGCACTATCCGCTTTATCGCTTGGATGAACGAAGAAAACGGTGGTCGCGGGTCTGCTGCGTATGCCGCGGAACAGGAAAAGAACATCGGTAATCATTTTGCCGCTCTGGAATCTGATCTCGGGGCTTCGCATCCGCTCGGATTCTATTTCACCGGAAAGCCCGAGATGGCCGCGTTTTTTGCACCGATCTCAAAAGTGTTACTTGCCCAAGGTGCGGCACAGGTTCAGCTACAGGCTGGTGGGGTCGGGGCAGACATCGGGCCATTGACGCAACGCGGAGTGCCGTCTTTCGCACCTTGGTTTAACCAACAATCATATTTCAACTATCACCACACAGCTGCCGACACATTCGACAAGGTCGCTCCGAGAGAGATCGCAGAGGTCAGCTCGGTTATGACGGTTCTGGCGTATGGACTGGCGAATCTTGAGCAGCCGTTACCACGATGAGAGTTAAATGTTCAAGCTCTTTGTGTAAGCAACTTTGAACTTTGAACTTTGAACTTTGAACGTTAAACTTAACCCATGAACAGACCACCGCCATATTTTCCGCAAAATCAGCTTTCACCGCCGGATGAAAATCGATATAAGAAATTTAAGTTCGTCGTAGGAGGGCTGATCTTCGCAGCGATTGCTCTGCTCATCGGCATCGGCGTTGGTATTTACTACCTGATACATTGGCTATTCTAATATTTGAAATTTCTCAAACAAAAAAGCACAAGTTTTACGACTCGTGCTTTTTTGTTTTTGATCGATCAACGGATCAGTTGTTCGGAGTTTTCTGAGTCGTGCCCGCAACCCTGGCACGCTCACCACTAAGCGCGAGTTGCTTTGCTTGCGGAAACAGCTCGATAGCTTTTAATAGCTGATCATCATACTCATTAAACACCTGAAACGAAGTTTGCGAACCATATGCGGCAGTGACAAGCTCAGTCCGCAGCGTGCGCTCAACGAACTCACGTTCGCGATCAATAGCGGCAGGTGCGAACTTAAATTTATCCTGTGCAAATTTCTTAAACGCACTATACACCGCTTCGTTGACAGGGAAGTCGGTCGATTTGATGTCGTAATCAAAGACTATCGGCTTCTCTACCTTATACGTAGCGAAACCTGGCGCTCGACCACTAACTAGATCCAACGCGAACGCAAAGACCGGATTGGTCAGCTTTTGCTGAAATCTTGCCCGTTCGATCGGAATGGTCTTTGGCTTGATCACCACATCAGGATTGATACCGCCGCCGCTGTAAACGGTGCGTCCCGTATCGGTCTTGCTCTCCCGCCCTTTTGGCTTTTCCACCGGCGTACCGTCGTCGCGATAGCTGCCGCCCTCGGTGTAATAATTATAAAGATCGCCGTTAGAATAATCACGTTGATCGCACGGCCCGACGGCGTTTCATATTTGGCGATTGTTAACAGCAGCATCGTGCCGTATTCGAGACGGAACGGATATTGGACAAGCCCCTTGCCAAAAGTGTCCTCGCCGACGATCAACGCACGGTCGTGATCTTGTAATGCTCCGGCAAGGATCTCAGAAGCCGATGCGGTGTTGCGATTGACGAGTACGACGATCGGCGAGCGGTCAGGTGTCCGATTCTCGGCCGGATATATCTCATTGACTCCCTCAAGCCGCCCCTTTTGCGAAAAAACCGTTTGGCCGTATGGCAAAAAGGCGTTAGCGATATTTTTCGCTTGATTGACCAATCCACCGCCGTTGTCACGCAGATCAATTATGAGCTGCTGCATACCCGCAGCTTTGAGTTGACGCAGGCCCTTGATAAATTCGCCGGAGATTGTCTGCGTAAATTGGCCGCGCAGTGCCATATAACCGACACCCGGACGGATCATATAGATCTCGCTGACCGACGGTTGCGGCACTGCACCGCGAACGATATCCACGGTCTCGCGTTTGCCTGTGCCAAGTCGCTCGACGGTAAGTTGAACCGCTGTGCCCTCAGGGCCTCGAAGAAAGGAACGAACCTCGGGGAATGGCTTACCAAGAAGTGACTCATTCTTGACCTCAACTATTTTGCCGTCTGGCATGACCCGCTGTCCGCTAAAACTAACGAATTTATCGCCGTATCGTAAGCCAGCTTTATTCGCCGGGGCACCTTCGAAAGTGGCCTTGACATATGTTGCCAGTACCTTGCCGTCCGCATCGCTCAGGTCGCCGATAGTCGCTCCGATACCAAAGTATTGCGAACGCTGTTCGGTCATGAACTCTTCAAATTCTTTCGCGTCAAAATAGTTAGAGTGCGGATCAAGCGTATGTAACATCCCGTCGATCGAGGATTTGAATACCGTATTGTAATTAGCTTTTGCCGCCAACGTAGTTTCCCTCGATGACAGCTAGAGCCTCTTCGATCTCGCTCTGCACAACCTCCGTCGTGACCTTTTTTTCGACCGCTCGTTTTGCTACCGTGCCCGAACGATCAACTTCTCTTTTAGCCGTTGTTGAATCGTTTTGGGCAAGCCCAACCGACGCCGACACAGTAAGAATTGTAATAAGAGCAGAAAAGCGTGTATTGCTTAGTTTCACGAATGTAAGATCTCCCCGAATGAACATCTGAAGGACTGACTTTTACTCAAAAAGAATAACATCCATTTGAGGAAAAAGCGACGTAAATAGTTGCCTCTGCAATTAGAGATAGAATGGAGCGGCCAAACTTTTCTCGCTTAGGTTATTAGGTTACACTTTTCAGAGTTAATCCGATGTCGCACCTGCTCGAAGTCCATAATCTGCGTACGCATTTTCCGACACGGGCCGGCCTGGTCAAGTCTGTCGATGATGTGAGTTTTCACATCGACGAAGGCGAACTGGTCGGCCTGGTTGGGGAATCCGGCTGCGGTAAATCCATCACCGCCCTGTCAGTAATGCGGCTGATATCGCCGCCGGGCAAGATCGTTGGCGGGTCGATCAAATTCAGGGGTGAGGAACTGACGACTGCTTCGGACGACCGTTTGCGGACCATCCGCGGTAACGATATAGCGATGATCTTTCAGGATCCGATGACGTCGCTTAACCCGGTCTACCGCGTCGGTGAACAGATCGCGGAGGCTCTCCGGCTGCATCGCAAAATGGACAAGGCAACAGCGTGGTCGGCAGCGATCGCGGCGATGAAAGAGGTTTCAATACCTTCGCCAGAACGTCGCGCGTCTGATTACCCACACCAACTCTCCGGCGGAATGCGGCAACGCGTGATGATAGCGATGGCACTTGCGTGCGACCCCGAATTGCTCATTGCCGACGAACCGACGACCGCCCTGGATGTGACCATTCAGGCTCAGATACTCGAACTGTTGAATGAACTGCGTGTTTCACGAAAGCTTGCTATTTTACTGATCACGCATGACCTTGGCGTAGTCGCTGAGGTCGCCGACCGCGTCTGCGTAATGTACACAGGTAAGATCGTTGAGGAATCCGGTGTCGATGAGATCTTTGCGAATCCGAAGCACCCTTACACTCGTGGATTGTTACGGTCAGTGCCAAAATTGACTGAAATCGGCATAAAAAAGGCTGAGCGGCTTAAAACTATAGAGGGAACCGTCCCAAGCCCGACGGATCTGCCGCCGGGCTGTCATTTTGCCCCGCGGTGTGAGCATCGGATGGAGATCTGCACGCACGGCGACATACCCTTTTTCCAGCAGCCGGACGGCTCACAGGTGCGCTGCGTTTTATTTAACGGCGACGAAAAAGCGAGGCCGGCAAGCGTATGAATTTAGCTACTGCAATGACGCCGGAAGCACTGCTCGAGGTCAAAAACCTCGTCAAGCACTTTCCCGTCGATAACAGCGACGACGTTGTGCAAGCCGTCGATGATGTTTCGTTTGATCTAATACAGGGTGAGACACTCGGGCTTGTCGGCGAATCAGGTTGTGGCAAATCGACGGTCGGACGCTGTTTATTGCGCTTAATAGAGCCGACCAGCGGGGAAGTCCTGTTTGAGGGCAAGAACATTGTCGGATTGCCCAACAAAGAAATGCAGATGCTTCGGCGTGAGATGCAGATTATTTTTCAAGATCCGTACGCCAGCCTAAATCCGCGTCTGAGCATTCGCTCGATCGTTTCCGAACCGCTCAAGATACACGGCATCGGAAACAAGAATGAGCAGAACGAACGCGTCGCCGATCTGCTGAAAAAAGTCGGGCTTGATCCAAAATACGCCGACAGGTATCCACATGAATTTTCCGGCGGGCAGCGGCAACGCATTGGGATCGCAAGGGCTTTGGCTTTAGACCCCAAACTCATAATCTGCGACGAACCTGTGTCCGCTCTCGACGTCTCTGTTCAGGCACAGGTTGTTAATCTGCTCCAACAGCTACAGGATGATCTGGCCTGACGTATTTATTTATATCGCATGGATTGGCGGTCGTTGAACATATTTCCGACCGCGTTGCGGTGATGTATTTGGGAAAGATCGTCGAGATATGCGATGCTGCTGAACTTTACGAAGACGCTCTCCATCCGTATAGCCAAGCTCTGCTCTCGGCGATCCCGATACCGGACCCTAAACAGAAACGCCAACGGATCATGCTGACCGGAGACGTACCAACACCGATCAACCCGCCATCGGGTTGCCGCTTTCGCACGCGCTGTCCTGTAGCTATTGAGGAGTGTGCGGTTGTTGAACCGGAACTGCGCGAGATCAAGCCCGGACATTTTGCGGCTTGTATCCGTGTAAACGGATATGATGCCGCTGCGTAAAACTGAAACAAATCAAAAGCAGCAGTCGTAGGTTGTTTTGTAATTCTTAAACCAATTTCTGTGAGGAATATATGAATCGTTTAGCGGGTATCATAACTGCGGCTTTAGGTCTGATCATTGCAATTCTGGGAGCCATCAAGATCGTTCCCGGTGTGACGGGAACAGGCGTGTTTCTCATCCTTTTTGGCGGACTCGTCATCGGATTGAGTTTTATTAACCGCCCCGATACCGAGGGCGACGAAAGGATGTCAACCGCTGCGACATTAGGCAACATCTTCTTTGCTCCGTCTGACACCTTTAAGAACCTGCGGAGGCATCCGCGATTTCTCGTCGCGTTGCTTATAATGACGGTGCTTTCTGCTGTCTACACAAATCTATTTTTTCAGCGGCTCGGTGCTGAAAGGGTTGTTAATTTTACCATCGACAAAACCCTCGAAATGGGTATGATCGCGAATAATGAAGATGCGAAAAAGCAGGTCGAGGCTGGACGGGCACAGGCAATACTTGACGCGAAAAGCCCAGTTCTTCGTGCTACTCAGACAGTTTCGACATTTGCGGGATATGGATTTACCTACGCGATACTTGCGGGTATTTTTATGCTCTTTGCCCTCGCGATGGGCGGTAAGATCAACTTTTTCCAGGCTTTTTCCGCCGCCGTCTATGCAGCCTTTCCGGTGTCGGTAATCAAGTTTGTTCTGAATACGATCGTGCTGTTTCTAAAAGACCCAACGGAGATCCACCCGGTTTTGGGACAGCAATCTTTGGTTCAGGACAGTCTTAATTTCTTGGTATTACCCGCGGAACATCCAGTCATATTTACCGTTCTTGGTGCTACCAGCTTGTTAGGGCTTTATTGGGTATGGCTGAATGCTACGGGCCTTAAGAATGCCGGCGAACGTGTTACAGGAACGATCGCATGGAGCGCATCGCTCGGAATATTTTTCGTTATCATCTTACTTGGAGTAGTGATGGCAACGTTGTTCCCGAGCTTTATAAGCTAAGGTTTGTATGATTTGAAAGAAAGCCCGCCAATCCGGCGGGCTTTTTATTATTCGTATCGGAGTGCTTCGATAGGATCTAGGCGGGCTGCTTTCCAAGCGGGGAACAGCCCAAAAATAATGCCGATCCCAACGCTGGCCCCAAATCCCGCGATCGGAGCCCAGATCGGAACGTAAGAGGGCATTATCATCCTGACGCCAAAAGTCAGAAGCCAGCCTATCAACAGTCCAATAATACCGCCAAACCCAGTCAGAGTTGCCGCCTCGATCAAAAACTGTAGCAGAATATCGCTTTGTCTTGCACCGAGAGCCTTTCGGATACCGATCTCGCGGGTGCGTTCGGTCACGGATACGAGCATGATATTCATCACACCGATACCACCGATCATCAGGCCGACTGACGAGATGACCACCATCGCAAGGAAGACGCCGCCCGTGATCGCTTTGAATTGATCGACAAGACTGGCAGCCGTTTCCATCGCAAAATTGTTCTTGTTGCCAAACGGTACCTGCCGCCGGATCCGGAGCATATCCTGAACTTCGTCCTTTGCCTTTTCAAGCTGGCCTTCATTAGCGACCGCGAGGATAAAAAGGTCGTCAGCATTTGGCTTTAACTTGAGGGCCGTGTTGATCGGCATATAGATGACGTTCGTCTGATCGTTATTGCCGCCGCCGCCGCCAAATAGCTGTTCACGTTTTTGCAAAAGCCCAACGATCCGAAACTCAACGCCGCCTACTTCGATCGTCTGCCCGAGCGGAGATTCGTAAGGGAAATAAGCCTCGCGGACAAAATCACCGATGACGCATACGTTTGCTTTTGCTTCATTCTCGCCGGGTGAGAACCAACGACCATCGACCAGGACTTCGCCGGGAGCACGATCCACGTTTGGTGTGCTGCCCTGTAATTGAACCGACGAAGAGGTTTTACCGTTTTTCCCCGTAACGCTAAGTTTGCCGCCAAAGAAGTTATTTGAGATATCCAAAAAGGGAACTGCAACTTCAACGCTCCGCAGACCGCCGATCGCTTCAGCATCTTCGAGCGTAAGTGGCTTTCGCATTCGCTCTTCGCGTGTCGGAGCGCTTGTGCGGATGCCAATATCCATCTTGTAGAGAAAGATGGAGCGTGTGCCAAATGATTCGACCTCTTTTTCGACTGCAACGTTAATACCGCTAATGATCGAGGAAATGAGCATTACCGTGATCACACCGACCACAACACCGACGATCGTCAAAAATGCACGCAGTTTATTGCCGCGGATGGTATCGATCGCCATCTTGAAATTTTCGTAAAACGGAGTTGTTACTAGTTTCATCGTTTAATCCGCCCTCAATGCTTCGATCGGATCGAGCCGTGCGGCTTTCCATGCGGGAAACAGGCCCGCGAGAACGCCGACTCCGCCGGACACAGCGATGGCGAAGATCGCCGACCAGATGGGTATTCGGGTCTGAAAGACGAAAGCCGTAATAATGACGCCCAATAGTTCGGCGATTATTAACCCTATCGTGCCTCCAATTGCCGATAGCGTCGCTGCTTCAAACAGAAACTGCTTCAAAATATCAGCTTGTCGTGCTCCCAAACTCTTACGGATGCCGATCTCTTTAGTTCGCTCCGTCACCGAAACGAGCATGATGTTCATGATCACGATCGCTCCAACGATGAGAGCGATGGTCGGGACCAAAATGATGACAATAAATGTCGGCCCGAGGATGCGGTCGCGGATGCCGGTAATTGCGTCGGGCGTAAGTATTCCAAACGTGTCTTTTTCACCCGCTTCAAGTTTTCGTTTGATACGCATCAGTGTGCGCACCTCTTCAACGGCGTCATTAAACCCCTTGTCGGTCTTCGAAGTTATAACAAAAAATGGAGCTCGCTGGTTCCGGAGCCCGCCGAAAGCGGAGCCAAATGTTTTTAGCGGCAGCTCAACAAAATTATCCTGAGGCTGCCCAAAGACGGTTCCTTTTGCGGTTTGCATACCTATGATCTTGTATGGGATGCCGGAAATGGTGATCTCTTGGCCAAGAGCGTCGCCGCGCGGAAAGAATTTTTTTGCAACGTCCATCCCGACGTATGCGACGCGGGCAGCGTTGTCATTTTCAGGAGTGGAGAAAAACCGCCCCTCGGCTATGTCACGCTTTTCAATCTCGGCAATGATCGGTTCCGATCCAACGATCTGGACGCTGGAAAGGCTTTCGCTGCCATGCTTGACCTCGCGGTTCATATTACCGGCTTTGGCACCGATCTTATCGATCAGTTGAGCACGGTCCCTGATAAAATCACGTTCGTCGAACGTAAGTTCTTTATTACGACGCTGCGCGGCCGCGATCGTGTCGGTGTCCTTAAAATCGTCAAAACTAAACCGCCGTACGGTGAATGAATTTGACCCAATACCCGCGATCTTTTCGTCTACGTACGAGTTAAACCCTTGCAACAGCGATAAAACGACCATAAACGCTGTGACGCCGATGATCATGCCCAAAAGGGTCAAAAATGACCTAAGCTTATGGGCCCAAATCGCTGAGAATGCAAGTTTTATTGTCTCGGTGAAATTCATTTACGCCAGATGATCAATACGTTCTGCTGATGAAAAGAGTTTATCAAATTTGGTCGTTTTAGTCGGTTTTGCTCCCTAAAAGTTTCCAAAGAGCCGCGATATGGCTAAATAGAACAATTGGGACGACGATCGTCGGCAACCAACTATATGGAAAAATTGCCACTGCCCGGTTTGGTTGATCAAACGCAAGTTGCTGGAATGGCGTTGGGATCGATAGTACAGCGATCGTGACGATATTAGCGAGCAAGATGAGGCCAATGATATTGAAAGCAATTAGTAGTCCGCGATTCGCTTTATCTCCGCGAAAAGCGATCAGATAGACGATGGGTGCGAGAATGCCGGATAGGATATCGAAGTTCCAGCCCTCGAAAGTCATCAACCGCGGCACCAAGCCGTTTTGAAACAGCCACAGCAGGACGATCTCGACCGGTATCCTAACAATGTGGAGCATCGTCAGGATACGTAGCGGTATCTTATCGATAAAGCTTTGTCGAAAGAAAATGACATACGTTACTATCGTGAGCAGGGCTGGTAGGACACCGAATAAAACGATTCGCGGTGGAATTGCGGTCGTATTTTGATAAAACCCACCGATAGATACTACCGCCTGGAAAAATATCCAGAGCGGTAATAGAAAAATTAGTATTTGAGAGGGGAGTTTTCCAAGTCCTACGCCTTTAACAGCCCGTAGTAAAAACGCGACCGCGGCAAACGTCGTGAGGATGAAAACTGTCGAAACGTAAGAGGGAACCGAGTCCATTATTTAATACGTTCGTCTTTTTCGATCAAACCGTCACGGATCGTGATGATGCGGTGTGCACGGGCCGCGATCTCGGGTTCGTGTGTTACCAAAATAATGGTGTTGCCGTCTTCGTGCAGCTTTTCAAAAAGATGCATGATCTCGACGCTGGTTTTTGAATCCAAGGCTCCGGTTGGCTCATCGGCGAGGAGGATCGACGGATTATTAACCAGTGCACGGGCAATAGCGACTCGCTGTCGCTGTCCGCCTGATAGCTCATTCGGACGATGCATTACACGGTCGCCAAGTTCGACCGACGCCAGTGCGGCATGTGCCTGTTCGTTGCGCTCCGCCGACCGCATACCCGCATAGATCAGCGGCAGTTCGACGTTGTGCAACGCCGTGGCTCGAGCCAACAGGTTAAATGTCTGAAAGACAAAACCGATCTCTTTGTTGCGGATACGCGCAAGCTCATCGTCGGACATATCCGAAACGAGATTGCCATTGATCCAGTATTCGCCCTTGGTCGGAGAATCGAGACAACCGATCAGATTCATCAGCGTCGATTTTCCTGAACCTGACGGGCCGATAATCGCGACGTATTCGTTTCTTGTTACTTGAAAGAAACATCGCGCAGAGCATGCAGTTCTTCATTTCCCATCTGGTAAGTTTTCCAGATGTTCCGCATGCTGATCAGCGTTTCGCCCGCAGGTGTAACTGTCGGCGATGATGTGCCGTTGCCGTTCTCTTCGTTCATAAATCTGTTGCAAACTACGAAGTCTTATTAGCCGCCTCGCCTTCTTTCTTGGTCTGTTTCTTAACGATCGCACCTTCTTTAAGAGTGTTTAGTACGCGGCTCGGACCGGTTATCACTTCGTCCCCTCTTTTGAGGCCGCTGATGATCTGCCGGTCGGATTCGCCAATGATCCCGGTTTCAACCTCAACGAATTTGGCTTTATTGCCATCGAGAATATAGACACCCGTGATCATTTTAGGCTTGTCTGACGGCGGCGGCGGAGCATCGCCTGGCAGAGTCGGCGAGGTCTTAGCGTCAGGCTTTTTCTCGATAACGGCCTGCAGCGGCACTGCGATGACATTATCGACAACCTTGGTCGTGATCTCGGCAGTCGCACTCATCCCCGGTCGCAATCCAAGCCGCAGTTCTTCGGGCAGGTCTTTCATTTGGATGACAACTCGAAATTCTTTAGCTTCCTGCACATTAATGTTGGTAGAAAGTCCGCCGCTGGTCTGTGATTTACCGACCGCAAGCGGTGTTTTCTGTATGACCTCGCCGGCTATTTCCTTATCACCAAAAGCATCAACCTTGATCTTCGCCTTTTGACCCACCTCGACCTTGTCAATAGAGGTCTCGTCGACCTTGACCTCAACGTTGATCTGCGACATATCGGCGATAGTCAGCAGGGCAGTTGTTGATAAGCCCGCAACCGCAAAAGTTCCAACCTTTGACGGGATCTCGGCGATAACGCCATTGATCGGTGCGACTTGTAAGGTCTTGTCACGCTGGCTCTTTGCCCCGCGCAGAGACGCTGACTGTTGATTTGCACGCGACTGGCTAGACGCCACATTTAGATTGGCGGTATCTACTGCACGACGCGAATCTTTTACCGCAACGGCTTGTTGAGCGACACGCGTTTGTGCATCTTTAACCGCAAGCGTTTGGGATTTCAAGCGAGACTGGGCATTTCGCAATGCGATATCGGCCTGATCAACCTTATCTTTCGCATCGTCGTAAGACGCGCGTGACGCAACGCCGGACTCAAATAACTGTGCTGTTCTTTGCATTTCGCGTTTGGCGATCGCGAGATTTTTCTGTTCGCGGTCAACATCTGTCTGGGCGGCGACGAGTCCCTGGCGAGCTGAGTCAACCGCCACCTGAGCGACATTATATTGCTGTTGAGACTGAGCAAGGTTGTTCTGAGCAGCCGTCACCTGCGATTGCGAAACACGAACGTCATCCTGTGCTCCCTGAAACGCCGCAAGCTGGGCATCCGTATTTGATTGCAGCTGGTTGGGGTCGAGCTTAACTAGCGGCTGGCCCTTTGTGACCTGGTCGCCTTCTTTGACGTATATCTCCTCGATACGGCCTTGGACCTCACTGGTAAGGTTCATAAACTGTATGGGCCGCACTTCGCCGGACGAAGTCACGGTCGACCGCAGCTCTTTTCGAGTCTCGACCTTTACGACGGTAACCTCAGGCGTGTCGGTTCGTGTAGCAAATATGCTTGCGATAATAACGATCAGTATTACGACGGCCGCAGCGGCGCCGATTATAATTTTGGTTTTACGGCTCAATGCCATGTTTTTCAGTTCCTCTCAGCGAAAATATTCTCTTTACAGAGTATAGCTAAATGTTAAAGTGATGTCGTATCAAGCCATTACTACGACACAATTTTTACGTTAGTTTCAAAAAAGTGCCGCGCAAACGCATTACCGGAACAGCCGGTCAGCGTTTGACGTAAATATGATGTAGAATTACGATTTACGAAGTTCAATTTAGAAGGTAGAATATACGTTCGAACTCAGACCAATTAGATCTGGAGTTTTCTACGAGTACGATGATCAAATGTACAACATGTAATACGTCTAATCTCGACACATCGAGGTTTTGTGACGAATGCGGAACTAGATTGGCGGTCGCCCCGCAATTTACTGATCCGCAGCCTCCGGCTTACGTTCCGCCGGTTCAAGTCGAACCGGCGCCACGGCCGGTCAGTGCTACGTCTGTCGATATTCCGGCGGCGGTATTCGCGTACGAGAACTCACAGGATGTGCCGCAAGTCGTAAACGAAAGGCCGGGAACGGCACACGCCGTGCTAGTGATCGAACGCGGCGACGCACCGGGGACTGAGTTTCGGCTGATCAATGACGATTCGACCATTGGACGTTGGGACGCCGATAATGGCGTTTTTCCTGACGTTGATCTCGATGCGTTTGATTCGGATGCTAAGGTCTCGCGGCGACATGCACGAATCCGCCGCAGTAACGGCTCATATTACATAGAAGATCTAGGGTCGACTAACGGGACCTATTTAAATCGCGGCCGGCGGCTTCTGCCGGGCAATAGCGAGGTCCTGAATGATGGTGACGAGGTCATCGTCGGTAAAACTTTTTTACGCTTTCAAGTAACGCACTGATCGGGACATATCCAGCGTCCCCAAAATAGCAATGACCTTGTGTCACGAATGCGGTGCCGAAACCGCTGAAAATGATCTATCCTGCTCGCAATGCGGAGCCTCACTCGAAGCTCCGCTCATTGGCGCCGAGGCAGAAATGTCTCCTGACATTGCTATCGAGGCGATGTCCGACGCCGAAGAAATTGTAGACGCTGAAGCTGTTGCTGGCGACGAAAAAATTAACACAAATGATTTTGCCGAAGATACGCCTAACGCAACCAACGGTGGCGAAACAACGAACGCAATAGCTGTTGATACAGAAAAGAAACGTCCAGGACTTAAAACACTTTCCGAAGGCACCGTGCTCAATGCACGTTACGAGATAGTCCGTAAGATCGGCGGCGGCGGTATGGGAGCCGTCTATCTTGCTCTCGATAAAAACCTTAACGGCGTCGAACGTGCCGTCAAGGAAATGGTGCACACCAGCATCGAAGAAGAGCAGCAGAAAAAGGCTATCGAAGATTTCAGACGTGAGTCAATGATCCTTTCGACACTCGACCATCCTTCGATCCCGACGATCTACGATTATTTCTTTGACGAGGGTGAATCGAGATTTTACCTCGTTATGAAATACATCTCGGGCGGCGATCTCGCCGGACGGCTGCGTTCGACACCCGGCGGACGCGTAGACGAACGGCTCGTTACCGAGTGGTCTATACAGGTTACGGACGTACTGGCTTATCTGCACGGTTTACCCGAAACGATCGTCTATCGCGACCTCAAACCGTCAAACATCATGCTCGATGGAGCGTCTGGGCGCGTGATGCTGATCGATTTTGGCATCGCCCGCTCGATCGGCCAGCAACAGGAAAAAGGTGTAACCGCTGTTGGCACAATGGGCTATGCTCCACCTGAGCTTTTCAGCGGAAATGTCGAACCACGCTCCGATATTTATAGTCTTGGCTCGACTATGTTTCATCTTTTAACCGGAGCAGATCCGCAGAATAATCCTTTGTTGATCTTTGATTTCCAAAAGAATCCGCGTCCGAGACAGATCAATCCGCAGCTTTCGGATCAGATGGAACGCATTCTGATGCGTGCGGTCGAATACAACGCCGATAGCCGATTTTCGGGTGCTGACGAGATGCGTTATTACCTTAAGGACCATCTTGAAAATCTCAAACGCGGCAGCGTCACATTTGGTGTGACCGAGATACCGGCGGCCGTCAGCCTGACAAATCAGAGTGTTTTCTGTGGGTTTTGCGGACAACGAATTGTTGCGTCAGATATGTTTTGCGCGTTTTGCGGATCAAAACAGCCGATCGCACAACAAGGTGTCCATTCTGAGATCTATTCTCATTCATCGACAACCGCAAAGCTATTGATAGACGGTACGGGCGAACTGATTCCGCCGGCATTCGCTTTGGAAAAACCTGAGAATTTACTTGGACGACGCGACCCGACGGCAAATATTTTTCCCGACGTCGATCTTTCGCGTTTTGACCCGGACACTAAGATCTCGCGTCGCCACGCCCGCATCTGGCGTGATGGCAACAATTATTTGGTCGAAGATCTCGGTTCGTCTAACGGCACTGTAGTGAAAAATGCTGCAAACCACGAACCCTACCGTTTGCAGCCTCATCAGCCGCATGTGCTTACAAACGGGGATGTGTGAAGGGTCGGCGATACCTCATTGAGTTTTAGTGTTAATTAGTTACTTTATATGGCTTCAACCGCTTCGAGCGTAAGCTCGTCATACAGATCTGAAAAGGTAGTAGATTTTGCTCCTACCGAGCTACAAGCACCTTTTTTCTTGCGGTGCGCGGCTATTTTTATCGATTACATGGTGTTGCTAGCGATCCCGGTCGGCTGGCTCCTTATCGAGACCTTGCTTGGAGACGGAACGAAAGCTACCGTTAGCAGAACCGTGTGGTTCATTGGCATCATTTTCTGGTTGGTAAATTTTCTATTGCTGCCTCTGTTTCGAGGACAGAGCATTCGCAAGATGCTTACAGGCCTGACGATCGTTAATCTCGATGGAACACGTGTCGGTATTGGCGGCATCATCCGCCGCAATATTTTTGGGTATATCATTACTGTCGCCACCCTCGGGCTAGGTTTATTATTTGCTGGGGTCAATACGAGCGGGCGAGCTCTTCACGACATAATCGCGGGAACCATTGTAGTACATGGACGTAAAAAACAGTTGTAACTCAATTATGGCTCATCTTTTAGTAACACATCCAAATGGCACGACCGAGAATGTTCCACTCGCGCGCCTGCGTACGACCATTGGTAGGTCGGCCCGCAGCGACGTATGTATTCCGGACGCTTTTGCATCGAGATTGCACGCAGAGGTTCGTCAAGAAGGCGACACATACTGGATATCGGACCTAGGCTCGGCAAACGGCACTAAGCTGAATGGCGCTTTGCTCAGCATCCCGATTCCCCTGCACCAAGGCGGCGAGATTCAGATCGGGGAAACAAAGATAAAATTCGACGATGGCGGACAAATTTCAAAGAGCATCAGCTCGACTCTTATCGCCGATGCAACCGAAGCACTCGATCCGTCGAATACAATTTCCTTCTCGATCCGCAAACATCAAACCGCTGAGATACTCGATTCGTCGTTATCGAGCCGCACTGATCTTTTGGGATTGATCAGTAAGGTGGGAGTAGCTTTGCTCTCTTCAAGCGGACTAGACGAAACACTCAATCAGGTTGCATCGCTTGTTTTCGAGGCTGTACCCGCCGAACGTGTTGTCATTATGCTCCGTGACGAGACGATGAAAGACGGTATGCAGATCAAGGTGGCGCGACTTCGTGGTGAAGACGAGCCCATCGCTGAGGTCCGCATTAGCCGGGCGATCATGACCGAGGTAGTGGAGAATGGAAAATCCGTGCTCACGTCCGATGCTCAGCAAGACCCTCGATTTGCGAGTCAGACCATTGTCTTCCAAGGCATCCGATCGGTGTTAGCGGTACCTCTATGCGTTGACGAAAGACATGTTTTCGGCTTGATCTACGCCGATTCGCCGACGAATACTAATACATTTTCGAGCGAACATCTCGACATCTTGACGACGTTAGCATCTGTTGCTTCCATCCGTGTCGAGAACGCCAGTTTGCTTGACGAACGCATAAATCGCGAGCGGATGGAAAGGGAACTCGAGCTTGCGACCGAGATCCAGCAACGTTTCCAACCGGAAGGCCCTCCCACTGTCGAGGGATACGATTTTCAGGGGATTTCGTTCTCCTGTTATGAGATCGGCGGTGATTATTACGATTTTATCGAGCGGCACGATGGCAAAATGCTCGTGGCTCTCGGCGACGTTTCGGGAAAAGGAACGTCAGCATCGCTGCTGATGTCGAGTTTACACGCGGCGGTCCATGGACAAGTCGCGGCAAAAACTCCGTTGGTGCAATTGGTAACATCCGTCAATGAATACCTGACCGAAAACACGCCGGGTAATCGCTTTATTACTTTCTTCGTTACTGAACTCGATCCAGCCACAGGCGAATTGACCTTTATTAATGCCGGCCACAACCCCGCGCTTATCGGCCGGGCTGATGGTACGATCGAGCAGCTCGATTCCAGCGGATTGCCGCTTGGTCTGATGGGTTTTGCGGAATACGAGGTTGGTAAGGCTCGATTGAACTCCGGTGATGTTTTATTTATCTACTCGGACGGCGTTTCGGAAGCGAATAACCTCGCGGAAGATGAATTTGGCATGGATCGCCTGATCCAGGTCATTAGTACCAACGTCGGACGGTCCGCCAGTGGTATCCGCGACAAAGTTGAGTCTGCACTTTCCGATTTCACCGGAACCGCGGCACCGAATGACGACATTACGCTCGTCATCGTTAAAAAGCTCTAATATCTCCCCGCTCGATTAGCGTTAAAACTTGTTGACCTTATCGCATCGGATTGGGTAAAATTGTTGTTGGCGACTCCCAGACGCCTCCCCACCGATGCCTACCATTAAAAAGAGAGTCAGTCTCATCATATTTGTAATTGCCACGCTCCTGCTCGTCGGGCTGGTGCCGCTTGTCTTAACAGGCTGGTTTTTGTCCGACAAAAGCGGCCGCGAACTGCGCTCCGCCGAAAACCGCTATCAGATCCAGCTCGTGCAGGAAAAGGCCCGCCAGATCGAGATGTTTGGCCGCCGCTGGACATCGATCGTGTCGAGTTTATCTACCGCGCTTGAGCTTTCACACGATCCGCTCGTAGTATCGTCCGCCCAGACCGAAGCAAAACTTGCGTCGATCTTGCGCGAAAATCCAGATCTGGTCGCCCTGTATGTAAAACCAGCGAACGCAGATTCGTTCTCGGTTTTCCGTGCGGAGGCTCTCAATCGCGACGATGTCGAAAACATTGCTGCCGAGATGTCTGCGGTCCAAACGAAAGCAAAGATCTTTGCCGGTGAGCCGCGAAAACTGACCGCTAGCGGCCAGGCGATCATGTCGTTTGCGACGCGGGTCAACATCGATGGTGTAAAAGCCGCCGATATTGTTGCCGTTGCCTCGCTCCAATCCATTTCGCAAAGTGTTGTCGGCATCAACTCGACCAAATAGGCCGATCTCTGGAACGCCGGTTTGCCGATCATCTTCGTTGTCGATCAGTCGGGCGAAGCACTTTTCCACTCCGATGCGTCGCTCACCGCGTCGCGAAAGCCGATGGGCGATCTCAAGATCGTTCAGGAATGGCTCGAGTCTGGCCTCCAAGTCCAGTCCGCCCTTGTGCCATTTGCCGCAAGCTACGATGGCAAAAGCCACGACATGATCGGTGCCTATTCGACCGCGAGCGTCGCTGACGGATACAACGTCGGCGTCATAGCGATGCAGGACGAAAAGCATGCCCTCGCATCCGTCGGCGAAATGCGGACGCAAACGTGGCTCATAAGCATGGCGTTCGCGGTGTTTGCTTTGGGAGCCGGTTTTATCCTCTCGCGCTTTATGACAACTCCGCTATTGCGGCTCGTCGGTGCTGCGAAACAGATCGCCGGCGGCGATTTCTCGGCCCGTGTCGAAACTGAGAACATCACCGAGATTGGAACTCTCGCCGAGACATTTAACCTAATGGGCGGCAAGATCGAGGATCAGATCGCCAATCTTGCCAAAGCCGCCGAAGAGAACCGTGAACTATTCGTCGGAACGGTCAAGGCTCTGGCAGCCGCCATCGACGGCAAAGACAAATACACACGTGGCCATTCTGAGCGTGTTTCCCGTATCTCCGTCGCCATCGGAAAGCGTTTGAATATGCCCGCGGATGAACTCGAAACACTCCGCATCAGCGCTCTGCTCCACGACATCGGCAAGATCGCCGTCGATGACGCGATCCTCAAAAAGCCCGCCGCTCTTACCGAAGAAGAATTCGAGATCATGAAGACCCACCCGATGAAGGGCTACAAGATCATGTCGCAGATACCCGCGATGAAAGACTTTCTGCCCGGCATGGTCATGCACCACGAAATGGTCAACGGCAAAGGCTACCCCAAAGGCCTGACCGGCGACCAGATACCGCTGCAAGCAAAGATCGTCTCGGTCGCCGACACATTTGACGCGATGACGATAGACCGGCCGTATTCAAAGGGTATGGAACTCCAGCCCGCTCTCGAACGCCTTCGCTCTTTCGTCGGCACGCGTTACCAGTCCGATGTCGTAGAGGCTCTTGTTGACGCCTGCAACGCCGGCGAGGTCGCTAACGGCATCGTCCGCCAGCTTGCTGAAAAGCGGGCCGCTGAATCCGTCACCGACGACGATGTCGTTTTGGAGTTAGTTGCCTAAACGCTTATGGACGTCGAGATAAACAACGAGATTTGGCAGGTCGAGAGCGGTGGTGACGTCGTCGAGACGAGCTTTGACGAGATGGCCGCGTGGATCGCCAGTGGCTCTTTGCTCAGAATTGACCGCGTCCGCAAAGGCGATCTTCGCTGGATCGAGGCGGGTAAGGTTCCGTCGCTGGTCGAATTCTTTAACGCCAAAGACGCCGACGCTCCCGCCGATCCGGTCATCACCACAACAAATGTCGAAAGGCTCGGCGTGTCAGAACCGCCTGCGTCAGCGGGCGGCAAGTCCGTTGGCGTTAACCCAACCTTCGGTACACAAATGAACCCCGCCGCCGAAGTTTGTGCAGTTCATACCGACGCTCCGGCGGCTTATAGCTGCGAGACTTGCCTTAGTGCTTTTTGCAAAGCATGCCCGACCGGTTACGGCTCGAGTGTAAAGATTTGTCCGTTTTGCGGGGCAATGTGCCGTTCGCTGGCCGCACCGGTGGTTGAAAAGGTTCAACGCGAAAACCGCATCAACGCCGCTCTCGAAGAGGGTTTTGGCTTTGCCGATTTTGGCCGTGCACTGGCGTTTCCGTTCCGGTTCAAAGCGAGCCTGATAATGGGAGCGGTGATGTTTATGTTCTTTTCGGTCGGACAGGGCGTTGCGGGGTTTGGCGGGATCTTTATGATGTTCGGTGCGTTGATCTGCTTTTTAATGGCGAACACACTTTCGTTCGGTATCCTTGCGAACACCGTCGAAAACTTCTCACAAGGCAAAACCGAAGAGAACTTCATGCCGTCGTTTGACGATTTCTCGATCTGGGACGATGTTGTGCACCCATTTTTCCTGAGCATTGGCGTGTACCTGTCGTCGTTTGGGCCGTTCATCGTCGTTGTTCTCGTTGCCGTCTTTATGATGGTCGGTTCCGTCAACAAAGAGATGAACGCCGCTCAGTCCGACGCTGCACGCATCGTGAACCCGGAGTTGCCCTATGCCGCCAAAGCCGCGAATCAGAGCGAGCAGGTCCGTGCGATGGTAAATCGTACCGCCGAGTTTCAAAAACGCCGCGTCGAGCAAGTTGAAAAAGGGCAAATCGAGCCAGGGCAGATGCCGGATATGAGCGGCGTCGCTGATCCCGGCGAACAAGATTTTGAGCAGCTAAACAAATACATCGCCGAACAGAAAAAAGCCCAGCTCGAATCCGCCGTCGGCAAGACGCCCGAAACCATTGCCAAAGAACGCGAAGCGATGTTCGAACAGATCCGCGGCAAAGGCTTACTGCTGCTGCTCCTGCTTGCTGCAACTTTCCTTTGGGGCATACTTTATTTCCCGGCGGCGTGTGCGGTGGCGGGATATACGCGGTCGTTCATGGCAACAATGAATCCGTCCGTCGGCATCGACACCATCCGCCGCCTGGGCGGTTCGTACATCAAAGTCCTGTTAATGGCATTTATGCTCGCCGTCGTCTCCGGTGCGGTCGGAGCGATCCTCGGAGCGATATTTTACCAATTCGACATGCCCGGCGTCGGCAATCTCCCCGCCAAAGCCCTCAGCAGCCTCTTCGGTTTCTACATCACCGTCGTCTTCTCATGCGTCCTCGGCTACGCATTGTTTAAGAATTCGGATAAGTTGAAGTTGTATCGGTTAGGAAAGAAGCGACGGGGGGGGGGGGGGGGGGGGGGGGGGGGGGTTTTCCGGTGGAATTTTTTTTTTGGTTTGTTTTGGAAGTCATAAAAGAAAATAACGCAATTCGCGTTTCTAAGTTTGAAAGAATAATGACGAAGGGTTAGACAAGTAACCAAACAATAGACGCGTTATCCCTCCGATTTCGTTAATTTCAGGAATTGGTCTTTTGAAGGGGTATGCGGAGTTCCGCCCCGCTGGGGGGAGAATTTACCGTTCCCGTTTAACATTGTTACCACCAATATTTTCCTATACTCTTTAGTTTGCGAGATACCTCGCGGTGCAAATTATATGGCGTTTTTTTGGCGTAGGAAGAAGGAAGATACATTTTCGAATTCGGTGCTGGGGCTGGATAAGTCGATCGAGGAGCTGCAGGCGCAGGAGGCGGCGGTTGAGCGTGAGATCGGGGTGCGGTTTAACCGGGCGATCGAGAAGACGCGGCATTCGATAAATAACCGGCTGGATACGATATTTGAGGGCCGCAAGCAGATCGACGAAGAGCTGCTCGATGAGCTGGAGGAAATGCTGATCTCGACGGACATCGGCGTGGCGACGACTTTGCAGGTGCTCGATGCGATCCGCCGCGGCGTCTCGCGTCAGGAGATCAGCGACCTCAGTGCCCTAAAAGCCGCGATGAAACGCGAGCTGCTCACCATTCTCAACCAATCCACCCAAAAAGGCGTGGCGGACGAGACCAGCGTCGATCTCGCGATCAAGCCGTATGTGCTGATGGTCGTCGGCGTAAACGGCGTGGGCAAAACCACGACCATCGGCAAGCTCTCGCAGCGGATCAAGAACGAGGGCAACGAAGTGCTCATCTGCGCCGCCGACACTTTTCGCGCCGCCGCGAGCGACCAGCTTGAGATCTGGGCCGACCGTGCGGGCGTGCAGATCGTCCAGCAAAAACAGGGAACCGATCCGGCCGCGGTGTTGTTTGACGCACTTGCGGCAGCCAAAGCCAGGGGCACCGATGTTTTGATCGTTGACACGGCGGGACGTCTGCACAACAAAGCAAACCTGATGGCCGAGCTTGAAAAGATGAAAAGGATATCTTCGCGTGAGGTCGACCGGGGCTCCGCATGAGACTTTGCTCGTGATCGACGCGGTCACGGGGCAGAACGGCCTCGAGCAGGCACGCCAATTTATGAAGGTCGCGGACGTCACCGGCATCGTCCTCACAAAACTCGACGGCACCGCCAAAGGCGGCATCGCCGTCGCCATCGCCAAAGAACTAAGCCTCCCCATCCGCTACGTCGGCATCGGCGAACAAGTCGACGACCTGATGGTATTTGACCCGGAGAGCTATGTTAATGGGCTTTTTAACTAGGAGAATAATGAAAAACTATCTATTGATCGCGATATTTACTGTCGCTGTGTTTATGGGGTCGGTTCAAACCGCTTCGGCGTGCTCATGTCTCATGCCGGCACCCGGCGTAAGTTTGAAAACGCAGGTTCGGGAAGCGAAAAGCTCCGCTACCGCGATATTTACGGGCAAGGTTGTCTCGATGCGGTTTTCGGACGAGAAGATGGACGGCCAGCCCGTCAAGGCGTACGCAAAGATCGCCGTGACACGTTCGTGGAAAGGACCGGTGACTGAGTTTATCGAGGTCGAGACAGCGAATATCTGCTGCCTTTGCGGCTATACATTTGAGGACGGCAAAACGTATATCATTTACTCTAATTCAACCGATCCGAAATCGCTCAGCGTGTCGAGCTGCAGCCGAACGTCGCAGATCGTAGGTAAAAGCCCGGACGAAAAATACCTCGGCAAAGCAAGGAAACCAAAAAGTCATAGAAACCGCAGCCGTACAATCTAGCGACGAAGCTCTCGTCAAACGTTCGCTCGAACTCGCAGCGAAAGGTGTCGGCCTGGCCAGCCCAAATCCGCTCGTTGGCTGCGTGATAGCCTCCGCCGACGGCGAGATCGTCGGTGAGGGGACTTATATCTACGACAACATTGTACACGCCGAGGCCATCGCCCTCGAACATGCCGGAGAGCGGGCAAACGGCGGCACAGCTTATGTTTCGCTCGAACCGCACAGCCATCACGGAAAAACGCCGCCCTGCACGGAAGCTCTCATAAACGCCGGCATCAAAAGGGTAGTTTGCCCGATCGAGGACCCAAACCCGCTCGTTTCGGGAAAGGCTTTGAACGTCTGCGTGAAGCAGGCGTCGAGGTCGTTACCGGCATCCTTGCCGACGAAGCCGCACGGCTCAACGAGAAATTCATCTGCTGGCACAAAAGCGGCCGGCCATTTGTTTATCTAAAACTCGCAATGTCACTCGACGGCCGAATCTCGATCGATAATAGCGTTTCGACCGCTATCTCCGGCGATGCCGGACGCAGACGTGTGCAGGATCTGCGGCACGAGCATGACGCGATCCTCATTGGCGGGAATACCGCATTTGTCGACAACCCAAGTCTGACCGACCGCAGCGGCAAACTGAGACGACGTCCGTTGGCGCGGGTTGTGCTGGACAATCAATTGCGGATCCCTTTGGATTCCATTCTTGTAACAACAGCTCGAGAGACGCCGACAATGGTTTTCACGAACAGCCGGGATGACGAGGCCGTCGAAACGCTTATTAATGCAGGAGTCGATGTCGTCAAGACACAAATGGGCGGACGTGATCTCGCGGGTGTTCTTACCGAACTGAAACGCCGTAATATTCAAAGCGTCTTGGTCGAGGGCGGCACGGAGGTTGCCGGTTCATTTATCGACTCGAGACTGGTCGACAAGGTTACCTTTATCGCCGCACCGATCATCATCGGTGGACGCGAAGCTCCAAACGCCATCGGCGGAGCCGGAGCGGATTCGATCGCTCAAGCGATGCGTCTCGAAGACGTTACCGTCGAACCTCTCGGCGATGAGATCGAGATCACTGGATATCCTGCATCATAAAACTAAATGAAGGTCCGTGCCAAAAAATCGCTAGGACAGAATTTTCTACACGACTCGTCGGTCATTGAGCGGATAGTCGGGGCACTTGATATCCAAGGCTCGGACACCGTCATCGAGATCGGCCCCGGCACAGGAGCGTTGACGGAAACACTTGTTAAGACCGGAGCAAATATCGTCGCTGTCGAGTTTGATAGGGAACTCGTTCCGCTGCTTGAGCAGCAGTTTCGTTACGATGAAAATTTCAGCCTTGTAAACACAGACGCTCTAAACGTAGATTTTGCGATTATCGTTGACCAACCTAAAGACGTTAAACTCATCGCTAATCTTCCGTACAATATCTCCACGCCGATACTTCAACGACTAATCGAACAACGTCATATTTTCTCGACACTCGTTCTGATGTTCCAACGTGAAGTCGTCGAGAGGATCGTTGCTAAGCCATCAACAAAAGAACGTGGATTCCTCAGCGTAATCGCTCAAACAGCATTTGATATCGAACACCTTGTTGATGCCGCACCAGGGTCATTTCGTCCCGTGCCAAAAGTGTGGAGTTCGGTTATAAGGCTAACGCCAAAACCTGCGTTCGTTGGCGATGACGTGATATTCCGCAAGGTTGTTAGCCAGTCATTCGCGCAAAAGCGCAAGACCATCCTCAATAATCTAAAAGGCATTTACGATGACGCGGGTTCTGTATTGGAGTCCGCGGCAATCGATGGCATTCGGCGTGCCGAAACTCTCTCGCTTGATGAATGGCTCACTCTTACCGCCGCAATAAAAAAAGGGACGTCCAAGACGTCCCGATGATCTAACTAATTGTATTACTTAGCGAAGGTTTTTTATCTTCCTATCGGTGTCTATTACTTCGATGGCGGCTTCCTGCAGTTCATCTCCCGTTGAAGTCAAGCTACCACTTGCCGAGGTGTTAAACGCATTGATCACTGCAACCTGCGAGACAGCATAACCGCCCGGGGCACTCGGGTCCTGCACATACCAACGTGCATAAAAAGTCATGCCGCGTAGTTTTCTCGGCAGGCTGAACGTAAAGCTGACCGATGACCAGCCGTTACCCGCACCGGTATTTGCAGTATTCACCGTCAAACGTTTCAACTCGTTTCGAACAGGCCCCGGAGTATTTCCCGGTTGCACACCTGCTATCACAAGAGTCGCTTGGGCATTGCCGAGAGCGTTGCTCATCGAAACGGTAAAGTTAGTGTTGCCGACGATAGGCGGCGAGAAGATCTTCATCTCAGGAACAAATCCGCCCGAACCGGCAATACCGCTACCCGTTAACGTTGGGACGAACGCAGATTCCGTAAAGAGCATCGGCCGGTCGAACGGAGCCGACTCGGTCACAAGTCGAGGATCTGTGAGTGATTGCAGAAAAGCAACCAGATCATTCTGCTGTCCGCCATTAAGACCTAGCGGACGGATCAAGGCTTGCTGGAAATTTGGAGCGTTTCGGAAATCACCTCCGCGATTATAAAACGCTACAACCTGTGCGAGTGTCGTAAATTGTCCGTTGTGAAAAAACGAACCACGTAACGAAACATTTCGCAGGTCTGGCACACGAAACTCACCAATATTCTGATTATTTCCCGTCGCCTGAAATCGTCCGGTGTCTTCATTTGCCGGTCTCACGCCGATATTTCTAAAGCTATTATCCGAAAACAGCGGTCCTGCATGACAAACATTACAACCCGCCGGACCGTTAAATATGCCGCGTCCACGAGCGGCCGCAGCTGAGATATTCGCAATACCAGCTCCGTCAAGATCTATCGGAGCCTGATCGGTGTACAGAGCACGTTCATAGGCGGCGATCGCCATCGATATTCTCGCGGGTGTTACCTCAGCCGTCCCAAACGCCTCTAAGAAAAGATCGGAATAAGTTCGGCCGTTGATCCAAGTATTAAGGGCGGTAGGGATGGATGGCGAAAGTGCAAGCGGTTTTGAAACTGCCATACGAGCCGCAACATCGCTCCAATCTCTGCCGGTATGTGCCATTTCTGACGAAGAAACTGGCGGTCCCGCAGCCTGGCTCTCAAGAGCAGCACCGTTAGGAAGTAGAACATTATTGGTTAACGGGTCGATAAACTGTCCCGTTGCACGGCCATCCCAAAACAAGATCGGCGGATAGGCAGAATTGATATGAGAGACGGATTTACGTCCGGTAACCTGTGCATTCAAGCCGTAGTTCGGTACGCTAGTGTAGCTGCCGTCGGGGTTTGTGAACGGTACGCCAGCAGAACCACGAACGTCGTCAGGAGTTCCGAGTATTGCGTCGGCACCGGGATTGATCGTTGTCGATGCTACCGAACGCGGATCCGTGCCGCCGTTATTTGAGTGGTGGCATGTGCCGCACGAGACTGTGCGCGTTGATGACATCTGTTCATCCCAGAATAAGGCTTTACCCAGATATATCTTTGTCGCGGTCGTTTCGTTTCCGACCGGAGCTGGCGGCGGCGGATTAAGCTGCGGGGCAGGTCCGCTCGGCGTGTTTGTACGCGTGCCCTGATCGGAGACGCTCATATCGCTGACCGTCGAACTGTTTTCAGCACGAACCCAGTAAAAGGCAGTCTGTCCCGCCGGAATGCTGCCGTCCTGAAAAAAGTTTGAGACGGTCGTTCCGATATCGGTTGCGGTAGCGGGATTGTTAGTCACATTTCGGAAAAGCCGATAGCTCGTCGCTCCACGGATCGTGTCCCACCAGATAGTGACTTTGCTGTTGTATTTGCTATCAGACGCATTAACACCGGTCGGAGCCGATAAGGCCGAGCTACCATCCTGGCCTGTTACGGCTTCTGAATTTACGAGGACAAATGCCCCGGCTACGGCCACGAACGCCACGCACACCAAGATTTTAAGTCTTTTCATACTAATAATGACTCCTGCACCAATTACCTATTATTTATTTGAATAAATGCCCAAATCTACTTTTGATCTGGTTTCTACAACGAAACAATCTAGACTTCAAATTGCTCGTGCTAATCCCAATGGCCTCGGCCACCTCGTTCAGCGAATAATCTTCTGAATATACCAAAGTCATCGCTATCCTGTCTTGCTCATCGAGCACACTCAGTATCTTTTCCGTCAATTGCCTTGCGGCAAGTAGCCGCTCCACCGAAGGTTTTCGCCCATCCGCGACAGTCTCAAGATAGTCGCTCTCATCGCTGCTGAGGTCTGTTACCAGGCTTTCGGCCCTTCGTCCGCGACGGCGAAACTCGTCGTAACATACATTGACCGCGATCCGCGTCATCCACGCCGGAAACGAGTTGTCCTCGCCGCCGCGATATTTCTTTAGCGAGAAGTAAGCCTTAGTAAAACTCTGCTGGACAAACTCTTCGATGTCGCTCCGCTCACGGAAAAACCGGCTGACAACACGCGTCATCGGGCGTGTATATCTTTCAAAGATCACTGCAAACGCCGTCTCGTCTCCACCAAGCACGGCCTCTACGAGCTGCTCATCACTGGCCGGCGTAACATCAGTTATGACATCCGTCTGAGATCGGGTATTCGTCTGCAAATTGATATTAAGAACCTCTTGAAGCATTTTCTTCGTTTCCGATGCTCTAAACAAATTGCAGACGGTTCATTCTTTACCCGGCGGCCGGCCGGGGCCTTTTTCAATGCGAAATCCGCTCGGTACCGCAAACAGATCGGCTGACGGTTCGCTGCGTTTGATGTTCACGAGTTTGAAAACATGCTCACCGGCGATTGGGTCGAGATGTCGCGAATAGACGATCATCTGCAGCTCCGGCGAGAACCATTTTTCACTGACGACCTGAATTGGTTTGTCATTGCCTAGCTGACCCGCAGGTATCTCAAATGTTGTGCGTGTGCCCTCGACCGTAACGCCCTCGATCGTCTTTGTCCCGAGTGATTCTGTCTTAGCATCCGGCGGCGTGCCGGGTTCATTTGGCGGATTGCCGCCGATACCATGCTGACGGGCAACCTTGTTATTCATATCAAGGAAATACTGTGTCTTAGCAGCAAAATCATTGATGAATACGAGCATCTGCGGCTTGCCATCCGCGCCGGAGATGCTGACACCACCGACCATTTCAAGCGGCTGTTCGCGGCGTGTGCGGCCGGCGGCGTCCCGATAAAACGCACCTTTGTTCGTTTTGGTGACGGTCGTTCCGTCAAAGAGCCTGCGAGTATCTTCGATCACTGTTTCTGCCGAAAAGGGCTGTGATTTAACCAGTTTGTCGCCGAATCGAAGCTCTGCCGCGATAAATCGTGCATTTGGCGGCGGAGGTGCGAGCCGCTCTGGATCGCCCCCCTCGCGTCTCGGAGGACGAGCCTCTTCTTTTGAGATAGCTCCGTCGCCGTTCTTGTCCATTTCGGTAAAGGTGGCTTTAACGATCTGTTCAAATTCCGAGCGGCTCGCTGTCGCTCCCTCAGCAGCCTTATCCATAAAGAAGAATGGCGGCAATATTTTTTTGCCGTCCGGACCCACCTGTGGACCGTCAAGACGGATTCCTTGTCCCATCGGCGGACCGTTTGGTCTCATACCGCCGGGCTGACCGCCCATTGGCGGTCCTTGTTGTCCCATCGGAGGGCCTTGCGGTCGCATGCCGCCGGGCTGTCCCATCGGTCCGTCGCCGCCATTTCTTGGTTGGCGTCGCACTTCATTTGCGTCGATCGTACCGTTTGAGTTTTTATCGTATTCAGTAAAAGATGTCTCAATGGCGGCTTGCAGTTCAGCAGAATCTAGCTTTCCGTCCTTATTCGCATCCAGTCGTTTGAGCCAATCATCCTGCGGCGGACGCATTTCGTCACCCGGACGCATTTGGCCGTTTGGCGGACCGCCTGCTCCGGGCTGTCCCGGTTGGCGCGGCGGCCGCTGTGCGACCACCGTTATAGTTATAAATAGTGTTATAAAAATTGATATAAATGCGTGTCTTTTCATTGCTAACTCCTGAAAACTAACGAATAAAACGTATTGCCCGCGTCAGCCCGTCGTCACCAACGACAACCTCTGCATCAACAAGGTTTGACGGTTTTTCGACACTTGCAACAAGCCCAAGCGTCACCATCATCGAACTAGGGACCTTGACGCGAACGATCTGTCCGCTGTCAGGATTACGTGCGTATGAAAGTGCTATAAATTCTGTCTTGATCTCGGTCTTTTCTTTCGTGACAGCTTGGGTCGAGACGATTCGCTTCTTTGTCGCTTTTTCCGTGGTTCTGAAATTGGCCGCTACACTCTGCGATCTCTTTTGAACCGGCTTATTTACATCCGCATCAACTGTCTGCTGAACATCATCATTTTGCACACTGGTCTGAGGTGCTGGCGTCTCCACATTACTTGGAACAAGAGCAACATCGGAAGCTTTTGGCAGATCGCCCGAACGAAACACAAACAATGAGATAAGCACTGCAGCCGCGACCGTTGCGGGAACGCCGATCATCAGCAACCGTCGAAATATATTTACCGGAGGCCATGGCGAAACTGCCGTCGCTTTTTGCTCAGCGATCTGACGCTGCACCGCCCACCACATCGTCGGCGAATCGGCGATCTCATTGACCGCGGCATCGTCGAGAGCGGCGTCCGACATCATCGTCCGCATCATCTGATCTAGTTGTTCGTCTGAAAACTGCTTGTTCATACTTTCGACCTCAAAATTTGCTGTCAGGTGAAAGACGCGCCTCCGCCCGCGATGGATTCACAAATCTTTAAAAGACGTTTCATCGCGTTCATCGTACCGATGTTAAAAGGGCAATATGCTATACTGCACAATTCGAATGTACGTGTTGGCAAGGGTAAATATTGAGCAAAGTTGAAATAATACCGCTTGGCGGGATCGGCGAATTTGGGATGAACTGCATGGGCATCCGCTGGGCCGATGAGATGATCATTATCGACGCCGGGATGGGGTTTCCTGAGGAAACTCCGTATGGTGTCGATATTTCGATTCCCAATTTCGACTTTCTCGAAGAATACCGCGACGACCTGACCGCGATCATCCTCACACACGGGCACGAAGACCACATCGGTGCTCTCGCTTACATCCTCAAGAAATTTAATCTGCCGGTTTATTCGTCGCGTTTTACGCTCGCGCTGACGGAAAAGCGTCTTGGCGAATTTAACATGCTCGATGACGTGCTGCTCCACCGTGTCGAGGCGAACGACATCATCACCATCGGCAGCTTTAAGATCGAGTTTATCCACGCGTCGCATTCGCTGGTCGAATGTTTTTCGCTCGCGATCCACACGCCCGTTGGCACGATCATCCACACCGGCGATTACAAGATCGACGACACGCCCGTCATCGGCAAGCCGTATGATCTAAAAACCCTCGGCCGCATCGGCGACGAAGGCGTGCTTGCTTTGCTGTGCGATTCGACAAACGCGACCGTTCCGGGACGCACACCGTCCGAAATGGCGGTGATCCCGGCGTTCGAAGAGATATTCGAGCAAACCGAAGGCCGCATGTTTGTCTCCACATTTTCTTCGTCGCTGCATCGTCTGCAGATCGTTTTTGATATTGCCCATCAATTTGGCCGCCGCGTTTGTGTTTGCGGACGGTCGATGCAGAAAAATGTCGAGATCGCTGAGGAGCAGGGCTTGCTAAAGATCCCACACGGCACGCTTGTCGATCTTGGCGGTTCGCGGGCGCTTGATGACGACGAGGTCTGTTATCTTGTGACCGGGTCGCAGGGCGAAATGCGTGCGGCGTTGTGGAATCTGGCGACCTCGACCTACAAAGGGCTGGAGATCGAGCCCGGCGATACGGTCATTCTCTCAGCCCGTATCATCCCCGGCAACGAAAAGAACATCAGCCGCCTGATCGGCCATCTTTACAAACGCGGTGCCAACATTATCGAGGAAAAACGCCGGCTTGTTCACGTTTCGGGCCACGCTTCGCAGGGCGATATCAAGATAATGGTCGAGACGTCAAAGCCCAAATTCGTCATCCCGATCCACGGCGAATACCGCATGCTGTTTCGGCAGAAAGAGTTCATTAAAAACCACGTCGGCAGCTACAACGACGAAGATATTATCCTTATCGAAAACGGCAATGTGCTCGAGCTCGATCAGTACGCCGCAAAGGTCGTCGCCAAGCACGAGATGCACAAAACTTTCATCGACGAAGAATCGATGGAAGAGATCGAATACGACGTCGTCCGCGAACGCAAAAAACTCGCCTACGGCGGAGCGATCTCTCTGGTTGTAGCGATGGAGAAAAATACTAATCAGCTAAACGGTGAGCCGCAAGTAACGTTCGAAGGCGTTGCCGGCATCGATCCATTAAATGGCTTCCTCGCGGATACTCGCAAGTCAATAACAAAAGCGATCGCCGACATGAAACCCGAACACATCGCCGACCGTAAGCTGTTCAAAGAAAACCTACGCATTCACCTAAAGCGGTTTGTGCAAAAAGAGATCAGCTCAAAGCCCGTGATCGTCACCACCATTGTTGAAGTCTAAATGAGAGACCGCCTTCTTGAACTCGAAAGATCGTCACGTCTGCTGGAACCCGACTCGAACGAGAGGGAAGTCGCCCGTTCCGGCGTCCTCGCCTATTCCGACGATTTTCTCGACAACATCGAATCGTTAAATGCTTATAACGTCTCCGACGACAAAGGTATCCGTCTGCTTGATTCGCCGATAACCGAAACCGGCATTGGCATTGACGAAGCGATCTCGCTGATCCGCGATAACGTCGATACGCCCGGGCTCAATCCTGCGTCTGGCGGCCATCTTGCATACATTCCCGGAGGCGGCATCTATTATTCGGCACTTGGCGATTATCTGGCGGATGTTTTCAACCGCTACGCCGGCGTCTTTTACGCAAGTCCCGGTGCGGTGCGGATGGAGAATATGCTTATCCGGTGGATGAGCGAAGTCGTCGGCTATCCGGAGACTGCGGTCGGGAATCTGACATCCGGCGGCAGCATCGCTAATCTCATCGCTATTGTCACTGCCCGCGACGCCAAACAGATCAAGGCCGACAGCATCACCCGCTCGGTGATCTATCTATCCGAACAGGCACATCACTCGGTCGACAAAGCCATCCGCATCGCCGGGCTTGGCGAATGTATCGTTAGGCATCTGCCGGTCGACGAAAAATACCGCATCATCCCGTCAGAGTTTACAGCGCAAGTTGCGGGAGACAAAGCAGACGGCCTGAACCCCTTCCTGGTTGTTGCATCCGCCGGGACCACCGATGTCGGAGCGATCGATACGCTGAAGGAGATCGGTGAGATCGCACGCGAAAACGGTTTGTGGTATCACATCGACGCTGCTTACGGAGGCTTTTTCATTTTGACCGACGAGGGCAAGGAAAAGCTGAAGGGAATCGAGACGTCGGATTCGCTCGTCATCGACCCGCACAAAGGGCTATTTCTGCCTTACGGCCTTGGCGTCGTACTGGTCAAAGACGCCGCGGCGTTGAACGCATCGCATTTTTACACGGCGAATTATATGCAGGACGCGGCGAGTTCTGCGGACGAGCCCTCGCCGGCGGAATTGTCGCCCGAGCTGACCAAACATTTTCGCGGAATGCGTCTGTGGTTGCCGTTAAAGCTCCACGGCGTAGCTCCGTTTCGTGCTTGTCTTGAAGAAAAGCTGCTCCTCGCGAAATATTTCCACGCCGAGATAAAGAAACTTGGTTTCGAGAGTAAGATCGAACCGGAACTCTCGGTCGTGACCTATCGCTGGTTGCCGAAAACGGGCGATGCTAATACATTTAATAAAAAGCTGTTGGAATCGGTCGTCGCCGATGGCCGCATATTTATCTCATCGACAATGCTCAACGGCGAATTTACGCTGCGTTTCGCGTGTCTCGCATTTCGAACGCATCTGAGTACGGTCGATACTCTGTTGAATGTAATGAAAGAGAATGTGGGTAACTAAAAGATAGTCGGGGGTCTTGTCCGAAGGGGCGAATAAAATAGCGGGTGAAACCCTACGACCGAGATTTGAAATGGACCCGTCCCTGAAGGGGACGAACAATCGCCAGTTGCTCCCCTTCAGGGAGCGTGTTTTTTGCGTGACGTAACCGTAGGGTCGCGGCCTATCGGCCTTACCCTACGCTATTATCTTTGTCCCTTTCAGGGACGATGAATTTATGGGTTGGAAAAATAAAAGAGTATTCCTCACCGGAGCTTCGACGGGGATCGGGGAAGGGATCGCGTTGGCTTTGGCGAAGAAAGGTGCGGTGCTTGGGTTGCTGGCGCGGCGGCAGGAGTTGCTTGATGATCTCGCGGCCAGGTGCGAAGCTTTAGGCGGGACTGCACGGACGTTTAGCGTTGACGTGACCGACGCAGAAGCCCTCGCAAACGCCGCACAAAAATTCCGCGATGAGTTTGGACATATCGACATTATGATCGCGAACGCGGGGATGGGTGGGAATGATACGCTTACGCGGGCGTATGATCCGGCTTCGGTCAAAAAACTTATCGACATCAATCTGCTCGGGGCGGTAAATTCGATCCACGCGGTTATCCAGCCGATGATCGAACACGGTTCCGGCCAGCTTGTCGCGATCTCAAGCCTTGCGGGTTTTCGCGGGCTGCCAAAATCCGCCGCGTATTCGGCCAGCAAAGCCGCGATGACCGCATTTTTCGAAAGCGTCCGGCTCGATCATTACCGTCACAACATCGACGTCACGATCATCCATCCGGGCTTTATCAAAACGCCGCTCACCTCGGGCCGCTCAAACAAAATGCCGTTCATCATGGAACTCGACGACGCCATCCCGCATTTCGTACGGGCCATCGAAAACAAAAAGAAATTCGCCGCCTTCCCCTGGCAACTCGCCTGGGTCGTCAAACTAGCGCGAATAATGCCCGCCTGGCTTTATGACAAGACAGCGGGCAAGGCGAGGTTTAGGGAATAGTCACCTGGCGCGTGCCAAGTGATTTGTCAGAACCGGGAGGGAGAGCGACTGGATTCTAGTCTAACCGCAAAATACGCAAAAACCGATGAATATCCATTTCTATATTTCGCATATTTCGCGTCAGTTCCAGACTATCGCGTGGCAAAGAAATCCATATCAGTCAGATTATCCGTCACGCTGATAACTCGCGGCTCGAACGTGAAGCGACGTGACCGGACAGAGATAACATAAGTGTGGCCCGCCTCGATATCTTCCAAATGATAATATCCCAACGACCCCGTTAGCGCGGATCGGACCTTGCCGCTTTCATCTGTGATCGTAACCATCGCATTGCGCAATCCGCGTCCCTCCGCCGACATCAACACACGGCCTGATACGGACACATTGCTGGCGGTTGGTGGAGATAAATAGGTCAGAACTATCATGCCGTTACCCGTTCGGAAACCGGAGCTTGTAGTTGCTGCGGACACGCCGCCAATATATGAAGAACCGCCAGCACCGCTCTGACCGGCCCAACTACTATTGGCATCGACACTATTATGATTTCCGCTGGCTCCGGTTAGTCCACCGCCTGCTCCACCCGGTTCTGCGGCACTACTTGCACCCTGCGCACTAAAGACCTCATTACCGCCAGTTCCGCCAATGCCGAGGGCACCATCTGTTCCGTTGGTAGGTCCTGGAGGACTAAAGGTGGTAACGCCGCCGGCACCGCCCGCAACCTGCGCGCCGCCTGTCGGAACTGGTCCCCCAGGAGGAGCACCCGGCCATCCGGCACCACCACCGCCGCCATAATATCCCCCGCCTCCGCCGCCTCCGGTTCCGCGGCCACATCCTGCGAGCCGATTACCACCTGCTCCACCGCCACCGGCAGCTACGATGCTTCGGGCTGCTAAATTATTGGCCCCAACTCCGACATCAGAAGCACCACCACCACCGCCCGCCAGTGTTGCGGAACAGCCCGGGTTAGCACCGGAATTCCCGCCACCGTTGAATCCACCGACTGTCGAGATCACCCCGCCGCATCCGACGTTTATGAATAAGGTGCTACCTGGGGTAACCGCCAGCGATCCGGTCGACCTACCTCCTAACCCACCTAAGATTCCGGTGACATTAAAATTTCCCTGAGCTCCGAACGCCTCGATATCAATGGTGGTCACCCCGGCCGGAACGACAAAGGTCTGGACCACCGCCGTACAATTAAACGTCTGCGATATAGTTGCTGCCTTAAGGGTGCCGGACAACGCGGCTTTAGCACGAACATTCTGCACCGTCCTCTCTTGAGTTTGAGCTCCGGTTCTAGATCCTAAAGCTGCAAAAACAGCCAAACAAAGCCCAATACTTAGTGCCAAGATCGTTTTACGATTTGACGCCAGCCTCGAGATGGTTGCAAACATAGTCGCGGTCAGCAGTGTGCCGAAAAGTAACAACTCGTTTCGTTTCGTTAATCCGGCGTTCAAAGTGTTTTTCATGGTGATCCCCTCGAAAAAATATTTCCTATCCAACCTGTAATGCGTAAAAACCTGCGGGAAAGAGTCAAAAAAATAAACAAGTTGCGAAATATTTTAGTATGCTCCCTAAATAATATTAAGGTTGATAATTTCGGGTCTCTAAATATTATCAAGAACGTATAGAAAGTCCAGTAGCTATCGCTCCCGCTTCTGACCGGATCGGGCTCGCCTGGGTCGTCAAACTAGCAAAAATAATGCCCGCCTGGCTCTATGACAAGACCGCGGGCAAAGCGAGGTTTCGGGAATAGAACTTATGGACGCGGGGACGGCCTGTCAACGCCGGCTGGAACTAGATATATGTCCGTTCTGTCCCGATCCGAACTCTCAAACTGAAACGTTAATCGATTCTCGTCGGGCTTAAAGTACTTCTTTATTTTTTCGACGCGGGCAGTAGCGGAAGCTAGGCCCTTGGAACGGTGATAAATGAATAGATAGATCTGAGCATTAGGATCGCGATCCATTGACAACCTGACCACAGGGAAATGCTTTACTTCCTGCTTCCACCTGAGGTTCGCATATTCAGCGAGTCGCGTGTAAGTAGGCTCAATGTTGACATTAAACTTTCCTGAAGCTGAATTTACGCAGTTTGAAGGTAACCCGTCGATAGTCACTGTACCTGTAATGTAGACATTCCCGATGTCATAAACAGCGGTTACTTCTTTTGTACCTTGGCCGCTCCTGATCCTCGCGTTAGTCAGGCTCCATTTATACCCGACCTTTCCATGCTCACCTTCGATATTTGCTGTAAATCGGAAGTTTTCCCCCGGCATAGCCATTCCTGAATCTATCACACTGATCTTAGGACACGATGTATCGACAGCCTGTGCTCTCGCAGCGGAGATTAAGAGGAACACCATTAACATTAGCTGGAAGATATGCTTCATAGGTTTTCTAATGATACTCCGATCGTCCGCTTTAGAAAAAAGGCCGCGAGCTGGAATGTTCGCGGCCCATTCTTTTCACTCCGCTAAGGCGCTGGTGGTGGTGGTGGTGGATCCTTTTTCGTTGGGGCTTTTTCTACGTGGTAGGCGGAGGCCCAGGCGGCTAGTTTGGCGACGTTGCCGGCGTAGGTTGATCTTACGATGGGGTCCATGGTGCGTTTTAGCTGGACTTCGAGTTTGACTGAGGCGGCGAGGTCGGCACCGGCTCCGACGCGGTCGCCTTTGGCGGCAGAAGCGGCGTTGGTGGCGGCGTTAATATTTTGGTCCGGTCCGGACCAGGTGGACCAAGGTGGACCAAATCACGACAAATACCTGCGTTTCCTCGGAAACCGTCAGAGACGGTGGTATATTTGTAGCCCACATCGCAAGATGTGGGTAAACCATACACATTGATCTAAGCCGTCGGAGACGGCGGCATAACACCAACCTATGTCACGTACACACACCAATTTACTCAGCCACGTCGTTTTCAGCACCGAAGGCCATCTGCCGCATATCACATCCGAGATAATGGCCGAACTTTTCGCTTACATGGGCGGACTCGTCAAAGAACTCAAAGGTATCCCGATCATAATTAACGGCATGGCCGACCATGTCCACCTTTTGATATTATTGCCACCGAATGTATCCGTTTCTGACGCGATGCGGTTCGTTAAAGCGAATTCCTCGCGATGGGTTAAGGAGAAATTCGGAAAAAAGTTTGCGTGGCAAAAAGGGTTCCGGGGCGTTCAGCGTATCGCGTTCCAATATCGATGCCGTCGTCAAATACATCAAGGATCAGGAACAACATCACAAGGGATTCGATTTCAAAACGGAGTTTATTTCGTTATTGGACAAGAACGATGTGGAATACGACGAACGCGATCTGTGGGATTGATTATGCCGCCGTTTCCAACGGCTCAGGGTTTTGGTGGGGGCGTTCCCACATCTTGCGATGTGGGCTACAATTATGGCGTCGGCTCCGCCGACTAAGGAATCGT
Organism: Chloracidobacterium sp.; assembly: GCA_016712045.1. Classification (GTDB taxonomy): domain Bacteria; phylum Acidobacteriota; class Blastocatellia; order Pyrinomonadales; family Pyrinomonadaceae; genus OLB17. The sequence continues at coordinate 39,419 of JADJRV010000008.1, forward strand.
TTTCCTGTCGCCTATTGCGTCGTACGATTTTTAGCCGCATATCCTGCAAATTTAACGTCCCAAATGATTTATTAATAAGCGATCCGGGAGTCGGAGCAGGCGTTCTAAGTTGTACCCCTTAATATGGAAGGAATTATGCCGATGTTGGCTTTTAGTGTCAAGCGGGAATTAACCTATGCTAACATCCCAAAAATGAAGACATATCGCACAAGCGGGTGCCCCCCTCCGTCGTAAGGAGGGGAGCTTTTTAAGGCGCCCCGCCCTCTTTAAAGACCCATAAATGCCAAAGTTGAGCTGTGCCAAGTGTGTGCATTCCTAGCCGTCAAGCATAGGAGGACTGAAGTCAATTATGTCTATCCGATATGGGTTGCTATATCGAACAAGTCCGCTTCGAACTTTTTCACCGAAAGGCACGAAAACATATACGAGTCGTGCCTCACGTTCTGGTTGTTCGGAAACCTCGAAGATCGATGCCTTCGCGGCAATCAAACATGCTGCCCGAAGTAAAGGGTGACCATTTGCTCCTTCTGCGGATATAACTTTTCCCTCACGATCTATCTTTAGCTGAACAGCAACTTCGCCTCCTGCTCTAACCGCCTTAGCAGCGGCGGGATACTTGGGCTTAGGGAGGTCAATGGGTTTAGGAAAAGCCTGCCCCGTATTAGTAGAGCAACAACCTCGACTCGGGTCGATTACGAATTCCAAGTTATCGGGGTTTAAGCCATTTTCACTTATTTTTATGAAAACCCGGAAATCGTACATTGCCGGTGGATCGATGACCAAGATGTGGTCGCCCGGCGGCAACACTATCCTAAAGTCTCCGTTGATGTCGGTGGTTGAATAAACTCTCGGTTCGGTCGCTTCAGTCCTTATCCTAAGTCCTGAGATGACAGCTCCGGTCGGGTCCTTAATTGTCCCGTGCAGGGTATGCAAACCCCCGGTCTCACGTACTTGCCCTAACCAAGCAGATATCCCCAAAACAAGAACCGAGAACATCGCAAATATGATCTTCATGTTCCAAAAGATGAGCCAACTCCTGCGAAGGTTGTTTCGCAGAACATTCGACCAATGTTCTCACGCAATAACCCAGTCTCTATAGCTCCCGATTCTGACATTTTCCTCACTATTTACTGTTCACTATTCACTATCCACAATTCCATTGTGTTAAATTCTATTTTTACTCCTTGTCCGCGTCTCACCTTAACCTTATGGATCTATTACAAGCCATCATCATCGGGATCGTACAGGGGTTGACGGAGTTTATTCCGATCTCGTCGTCGGCGCATATGGTGTTTGCGGCGAGGCTGACGGGCATTTACGGCGGCGATCCGCATAAGACGACGGCGGTGATGGCGGTGATGCAGCTGGGGACGCTGGCGGCGGTGATCATTTATTTTTTTGGCGATATCTGGGGCATCACGACGGCGTTTGTGCGGGACCATTGGAACTTTGTTTTTAACCGCCGCAAGATGCGGTTTTCGGGCACGGACGGCAACCGGCCGATTTTCCTGAGCGAAGAATCGTGGCTTGGGTGGCTGATAATCATCGGCTCGATCCCGATCGGCGTCGCGGGGCTGCTGTTAAAGAAACATATCGAGGGGCCGGCGACCAAGAACCTGTGGTTCATCGCGATAATGATGATCGCCATCGCTCTGCTGCTGCTGGTCGCCGAACGCGTAGGTTCGCAACGCAAAGAAATGCGGCATCTGGGGCTGACGGACGCTATTGTGCAAGGTTTTTGCCAGGCACTGGCACTAATGCCCGGAGCCAGCCGTTCGGGAAGCACGATAATGGGCGGCTTGTTCGCCGGCGAAAAACGCGAAACCGCGGCTAGGTTTTCTTTTTTGCTCTCAATACCTGCCATCGGAGCGAGCGGATTGTTAGAACTGCGTGAAGTGTTCCATATATTACCGGCAGAGAGCCTTGTCCCGCTAATCGGCGGCACTTTGGCGGCGGGCGTCGTTGGGTATCTGTCGATATGGTTCCTGCTCGCGTTCCTGCGGCGTAATTCGACACTCGTCTTTATCATCTACCGCCTAGTCGTCGGCGCCGCGATCCTCGGGCTGCTGTGGTTCGGGATGATCGACCCTGTGGTGAATTAAGATATTCTCCACAGATGGACACAGATAAACACAGATAAAGAGAGATGTTTATTAGGAATGCTTGAATTTCCATTTTCCTATCTGTGTCCATCTGTGTTTATCTGTGGATAAATTACCCTCTTATGCAGAAACGCTGGACGATACGCAAACATGACGCTGCTGCGATAAATCTGCTCGCAGCCGAGCTTGGCGTCAAACCGCTTATTGCTGCGTTGCTTATCTCTCGCGGACACGACACGCCCGAAAAGGCCCGCACATTCCTTAACCCGTCTCCCGCACACCTCCACGAACCATTCCTAATGCACGGAATGCGTGAGGCCGTTGACCGCATAAAGCTGGCCGTCGAGAACAAAGAAAAGATCCTGATCTGGGGCGACCTCGACGTGGACGGCACGACGGGGACGGTTTTGCTGCGAAAGACATTCTCCTTGCTGGGCTTGGAGACGAGCTATCACATCACGAACCGCTTTACCGAAAATCGCGGTATCAACTTCGCTCCGCTCGAAGCCGCGAGAGCCGAAGGCTTTACCTTATTGGTTAGCGTCGATACCGGAACATCGAATTTCGAAGAGGTCCGCCTCGCAAAAGAGATCGGCATGGACACGATCATCTGCGACCATCACGAGATCAAGGACGATACGATCTTGCCGCCGGCCGTCGCGTTGGTAAACCCTTTTCACCCCGACAGCGAATATCCGGACGACAATCTCGCGGGCGTCGGCGTGGCATTTAAACTTGCCCACGCTCTCCTGCGTGAATTCGGCCTCGAATCCGAGATCCCCAGCCTGCTCAAGATCGCGGCCATCGGCACGGTCGCCGACGTTGTTAATCTAACCGGCGAAAACCGTGCCATCGTCGCTCTCGGGCTGATAGACCTTGTCAAAACCGACAACTGGGGCCTCAAAGCCCTGATGGAGGTCGCCGATTGCCGCTCGGACATGACGAGTATGCACATCGGCTTTCGCATCGGCCCGCGTATCAACGCCGCCGGACGAATGGAGGTCGGGACGCACGTTGTGGAGCTTCTAGAAGCGAGCGATTTTGGCGAAGCGAGAAAGATCGCGGCTCTGCTCGATAGCCGCAACCGCGAACGACAAAAGGTCCAACAAGAGGTGACCGATCTGGCCATTCTCGAAGCGGTCAACTTCCCGGACGCATGTTTCATGGTCGTCGCCGGCGAAGGCTGGCACAAAGGCGTCGTCGGTCTCGCCGCTTCGCGTGTGGCTGAGAAATTCTACCGTTCGACGATCGTTTTCTCCCTCGAAGACTGTATTGCCACCGGCAGTGCCCGCAGCATCAAGGGTTTTGATCTATTCGAAGCCCTCGGCTCCGTCGCCGACCTGCTCGAATCATTCGGCGGCCACGTCATGGCTGCGGGCATGAAAACTAAGCACGAAAATATTGAGGCATTGCGGGCCCGGCTTCACGAATACGCCGACGCAAAGATCCCGCACGACGAACGCACGCCGGAATTACTCATCGACGCGGTAGTCACGACCGAAACCCTCAGCATCGGGCTTGTCAATGAACTTGCGGCGTTTGAGCCTTTTGGTGCCGGAAACCCTAAACCGGTCTTTCTCACCCGCGATCTTGTTCTTCGCGACGAGCCTTTCGTCATGAAAGAGAAGCATCTCAAGCTAAAGCTCTACGACGCCGCAGGGAAAGTGTTTGAGGCCGTGTGGTGGGACGGCGTGGCGAAATCAAAGGGGCAAACGCTCGCGCCCAATTCCCGCATCGAACTAGCTTACGTTGCCGAGGCAAATACGTGGCAGGGAAATACCCGGCTGCAACTTGTCGTCGAGGACCTCAGAGCAGATAATTAAACAGTTGTCGGTGGTCGGTTGTCAGTGAGTGGCAGGAAGAAGCGAGCTTTGACTGAAACAATTATTAAACAGCGCGAATATAATCTGCGGGCAAAATTGCCGCAGATCTTTCGCTATGCGGCACTCGGGTTGCTGGGCATCACGATCATCGCTGTCGTCGTCGGTTTTTACCGTTCCCGCAATACCACTCCATTCAAACTAAAGAGCGAGCACACGCAACTTTCGACCGATGTCGTCGCCGAGGTAACAGGCTATGAAAGGCTCGAGACCGACAACGGTTTGTCAAAATATTATGTAAAGGCCGATTACGCAAAGACTTTCTCCGACAATCATCAGGAGCTTGAGAACGCATATTTTGAGATATTTGACGATGCCGGAAACCCGGCCGACAAGCTCTCGGCTCAAAAGGTGCTGTATGTGCCGGAAGAGAATAAAAACTTTACGGCGTACATGAACGGCAACGTCAATATCGAAAGCCGCGACGGCCTAAAAGTAAAGACGAACAACATTACCTACAGCAAATCCAATGAAACCGCGGACGCCGACGAGCTGGTCGAGTTTGAACGGGAAAACATTCGCGGGAAATCAGTCGGAGCAACCGTCAAGATGGGCGAGAAACGACTCGATCTGTTAAAAGATGTCGAGATCGAGGCGTTCGAATCACCCGAGCTGATCAAATCCGGCATCCGCTACGCCAAGATCAACGCCGCATCCGCGACTTACGACCAGATCGCGAACAAGATCGATCTCAATAACAACGTCGCAATCGCCATCGATTCCAAATCTAAATCGACCGGGAAATGCAGTTAAGACCGATGTCACAGCCGGACGGGCTACGCTGTTTCTGTCCAGCGATAAACCTGAGCAAGCTAAGACTGCTGACGTCATGTCGGGAGCACAGTTAAAACAGTTCGAGATGTTCAACAATGTACATATCAACTCAGTCGAAACGGGAATGTCGCCGACGACTATCGACGCGGGATACGCTTTGTTTGATAAGGCCTTGGACCGATATGAGCTGAAAGAAAACGTGCATATCATTACGACTTCGGGCGGTAAGGCGACGGACATCCGCTCGGCTAATGCAATCTACGACCAAGCGGCTCTCAAGATCGCCCTGACTGGCGGGGCAGAGATCACGCAGGACACCAACTATCTAAAAGGCGACGCGGTAAACGCAGATCTTTTCGCCGACAAAAAGCTTAAATATGCAGTCGTCAACGGCAACGGGCTTGTTCGTCAGACGACCACGACACGCACCACATCCGTTTCTGCACCTGAACTAAACGTCACCTTTAACGAGCAGCGTCAGCTTGCGGCCGCAAACACCATCGGGCAAAGCACGGCACAGATCATCCCGACCGAAGCAGGCGAATATTCACTCGTCACAATGAACGCCCCGCGTGCGATACATCTTTTGTTCAAGGGCGAAGGACTACTCGAAAAAATGCAGACCGAGGGACGCACGACTATTCAACTTGATGTGCCAAACCGAGACGCCGACGCGGCAAATAAACGCGTCACTGCCGATACGGTAAAGACTATCTTCAACGCAAGCGGTAAGGATATCCAGCGAGCCGAAGCCGTCGGGAATGCTGAGTTATTTGTCGAACCGCTACGTGCCGCACCGGAAAACTACAAAACCACGATCAACGCTCCGCGATTTGATTGTGAATTTTTCCCGACAGGGAATAATGCTAAGACCTGTGTTGGCGGCAAAAAGACCAAAACAGTTCGCGTCCCGACAGTCGCAAAAGCAGACCGTGGAACGCAGACGCTGTTGGCGGATCAATTGACGGCAAATTTTAGTGCTCAATCCAAGGATGTTGAACAATTCGAAGCATCCGGCAATACAAAATTTACCGAGCTCGACCGCAATGCCATCGCCGGACAGATGAGTTTCTCTAAATCTGATGAGACCTTACGAATGCGTGGCGGGGAACCTACAGCATGGGATTCAAGGGCAAGGGCAAAGGCCCGCGAGATTGATTGGGATACTAAGAATCGCAAGACCTATCTTCGTGGCGGCGTCAGTACGACATATTATAGCCGCAAGGCGATCGGCGATTCGGCCCCCTTTGCCGCATCTGACAAGCCGGTATTCATGACCTCGGACAATGCAGAATTTGATCATGGCTCTGAGGTTGCAGTTTATACGGGTAACGCTCGCGGCTGGCAGGAAAACAACTATGTCCGTGGTGACCGCGTGACGATCCAGCAATCAGAGGGGAAATTCACCGCCGAAGGCAATGTGCAAAGTGCTGTCTATAATGTAAAGCAAAAACTCAAGGGCAAGGAAAGCACCGTGCCGGTATTTGCGACGTCAAAGACGATGACCTACATGCGCGACACGCGGATCATTCAATACCGCGACAATGTCGATATTCGCCAAGGAACTGATCGACTAACGTCGGGTTTCGCCGAGGTCTATCTGAACGAGAACAACGAGCTTTCCAAGACCATCGCCGAAAACTCGGTTGTAATTACTCAGCCCGGACGCCGTGCGACGGGAAATTGGGTACAATATACGGCAGCAGACGAGAAAGCGATCATACGCGGTAATCCAGCATCGATAACAGATTCTGTAAACGGTTCATCGCAGGCGGCCGAATTTTCGATGATGATGCGCGAAAACCGCTTCGTCACCGAAGGCAAGACAAAGCAGAGCGGCTCGGGCCGCGTACGTTCGACATACAAGGTTAATCCTGATAAATAGTTCATGTCAGATCTCGATAAAACAAACGGACATCTTCCGGATAGCGGTGTGCTCATCGGCACCGGTTTGCAAAAAACATACGGCCGCCGTCGTGTCGTCGATGATGTTGCGGTCAACGTCCACAAAGGCGAGGTCGTCGGTTTGCTTGGAGCAAACGGTGCTGGGAAAACAACGACATTTTATATGCTGGTTGGGTTGGAGCATACCGAGAGCGGCGGGATCAGGTTGAATGGCCGTGATGTAACGGGTTTGCCTGTCTATCTACGCGCACGGCTAGGGCTTGGCTACCTGCCTCAGGAACCATCGATCTTTCGCAAACTTACCGCCGAACAAAATATCCTCGCCGTGCTGGAGACGATGAAAATGTCGCGTGACGAGCGATTCTCTCGGCTTGATGAACTACTAAACGAATTTGGCATTGACCACGTGCGAAAGGTGCGGGGCGATGCTTTGTCGGGTGGTGAGCGGCGGCGTGTTGAGATCGCGAGATGTCTCGCGACCGAGCCTGAATTTATTTTGCTCGATGAGCCATTTGCCGGTATCGATCCGCTCGCGATCGACGATATACGCGAGATCATCCTGTACCTCAAAAAGCAGGGCATTGGCATCCTCATTACTGACCACAATGTACGCGAAACGCTCGGCATCACGGACCGCGCCTACATTATGTCGGACGGTAAGATCCTGCGTTCGGGCAGCCCTAATGAGCTTGTTAACGACGCGGATGTTCGCCGTCTGTATCTGGGCGAAAGATTTGAGTTATAACTCGCACAGAATTTTCCATTTTTCCATAATTAGTCTGTATAATTCTTTTTAGGAACGGTAATTGCTTGACTGGGCCGATCTCTCGCTAAACGGCAGCGTTTATATCGCGTATGTCTTCCTTACGACTTAATCATCAGCTACAGCAGAAAATGATCCTCACGCCGCAATTGCGGCAGCGGATCGAGATGTTGCAGATGACGTCGATCGAGTTGGCTGAACTCGTCGAGCAGGAGATGATCACTAATCCCATTCTCGAAGAGGTACAGCCCGGCGACGAGATGCAGGAGATCGCCGATAACATCCTCGACCAAAATTCCGACGGACATGACGCCGAATTTGAGAACGGCAACGACCCGACATCCGATGTGATGATCGAAGCCGGTCAATCAATGGCCGAGTACGAGGCGTTTGACGCCGGTGCTCCGTCGGAAAATGGGTTTGACTCGACCGTCGCTGGCGACAACGAAGCCGGCGAGGAAGTGCATACTGAAAACTCCGATTCTTTTGACGAGATCGATTACGGCCGCGAGTTTCAAGATTATCTCGACCCCGGATATAAAACGCAGGAAATTGAATATAAGGACGACGCTCCGAGTTTTGAGCAGTTTTTAACGCATTCGCCGTCGCTTAGTGAGCACCTCGATTGGCAGCTTAATATGCTCGATCTCAGCGGCCGTCACGAAGAGGCAGCGACGCAGATCATAGGCAATCTAGATGAGGATGGACGCCTGACGACTTCGATCGACGAGATCGCCCGTGCTAGCCGTTGCTCCGAAGAGATCGCCGAAGAAGCTCGGCAATCTGTGATGCAGCTCGACCCAGTCGGCTGCGGCTCATTTGATGTAAAAGAATGTCTCGCCGCTCAGCTAAAAGCCAACGGCGACAGCGAAGACGGCCTTGCCGCCCGACTTGTCCGAGATCATCTCGAAGACCTGCTGCCGCACCGCTTGCAGCACCTTGCCAAAGCGACCGGGGTTAACATCCACATTCTTGATGAGGAGATCGCCAAGATCCGCCAGCTCGACCCATATCCGGGACGCCGATACGCATCTGACGAAGCGGCTTATGTCGCTCCTGAGGTTTATATTGAAAAGCTTGACGAGGATTACGTCGTCTATTTTGTCGATGACGGCAGCCCGCGTTTGCGTATCAGTCCGACCTATCACAAACTGCTCGATCAAACCGATACTACAAAAGAAACAAAAGATTTTATAAAGGACAAGGTGCGGTCGGCGGTCGATCTGCTCCGCAACATCGAACACCGCCGACAGACGATATATCGCGTCGTCGAGTGTATAGTTTCACGGCAGCGGGCGTTTCTCGATCATGGCGTTGAACACATCAAACCGATGATGCTCAAAGACGTTGCTGAGGACATCGGAATGCATCTATCGACCATCTCGCGGGTTGTCAACCGCAAATACGCCCATACGCCTCAGGGTGTGATAGAGCTTAGACGGTTTTTTAGCGAGGGAATGATGAACGAGGACGGCGAAGAGGTCTCGACCCGCATCCTTAAATTAAAGATCAAAAAGATGATCGAAGAGGAAGATACAAAAAAACCGCTTACAGATGACGAGATCGCAAAAATACTTGGTAAGGACGGAGTGAAATTATCGCGACGAACGGTCGCAAAATATCGCGACCAGCTCAACATTGCTGGCTCGCGTGAACGAAAGACGGTGATATAACAGAATTAATAAGGGGATAACATGAACATCGAATTTACAGGTAGACACATAGACGTAACACCGGCGATCAAATCGCATGTAGTGGATCAGTTTGAAAAGATCGAACACCTTTTCGACGGAAAGCCCGTCAAAGCTCATGTGATCATCGAGGTCGAACGCGGCATGCACCGCTCTGAGATCGTGATGAATTGGCGTAACGAGGTGATCACGGCCGAAACCAGCGTATCGGATATGTATCTGTCACTTTCGCAAACGATTGATAAGATCGAAAAGCGTGCCCGTAAACTGAAAGGCAAAATCATCGACAAAGCCCATCGTGCAACCAGTGTCGCCGCAACGAGTTCGGCAATGGAGGACGCAGAAGAGCCGGCTTAATAATAAATGGCTAAAAAGACTCAGCAAAAACGAGATCTGCCCGGATTTGTAATTATCACGGGCCTCAGCGGGTCGGGCATGAGTTCGGCGACGGACTCGCTCGAGGACCTCGGGTATTTTTGCGTCGATAATTTGCCGTTAACGATGCTCTCGACTTTTGGTCGGCTGCTGGTCCCCGCTGATCGGCGAAATCCATCGATCGAGAAAGCGGCTCTCGTCATCAACATTCGGGAACGCCAGTTTTTATCGGAATTTCCCGGGTGAATTAAAAAAACTCGCGAAAGAAAAATCTCGCTCCTTTTGTCGTATTCTTTGAGGCTTCGGATGATGTTTTGCAACGTCGATTTTCGGAAACGCGACGCCCGCATCCGGCGGACCAGGGGAAAAGGCCTACTTTCCGCAATCCGTGGTGAACGCAAAGCGTTGGCAGACATTCGCAAGCTTGCGGATCTCATCATCGACACATCCGAACACACCGTCCACACGCTGCGGCATCTGCTCGTGCAAAAATTTAGCGGTTTTGATGACGGCGTTCCGATCAAGGTCGAGGTTCAGAGTTTTGGGCATAAATACGGCAATCCGCGAACGGTGGATCTGATGTTCGACGTGCGACATTTGCCTAATCCGTATTTCCAAAAAGAGCTAAAACACCTGACGGGCGAGGATGCCGAGATAATAAGATATCTCGATAAGCAGCCAGAGGTCGCTGAGACAATTGCCAAATTTACCGATCTACTTCTATATCTGTTACCGCGATATCAGCGAGAAGGTAAATCATATGTGACGATCGGCATTGGCTGTACGGGCGGGCGGCACCGCTCGGTAATGGTGGCGAACAGCCTGCACAAAGCTTTGAAAGATGCAGGGTTTGATGCGACATCGAGTCACCGCGATATACAAAAGTAAAAGAGACTATGAGTGACACAAAGAGAATAGGCGGCGTGATAATTTCGCACGGACAGCTTGCTAACGAGTTGGTCGGAGCGGCCGAAGCCGTTGTTGGCGATCTCGATCATATACGTGCGGTATCCATCGGTTGGCACGATGACGTTGAAATGGCTAAAGCCGAGATCGAACAGGCGATCAAAGAAGTTTCGGAGGGAATAGGTGTGCTGCTGCTGACGGATATGTTTGGCGGTACGCCGACAAATATCGCGGCGATGTTTCTCGACAGCAATGATGTCGAGATCGTCACGGGCGTTAATTTACCAATGGTCATTAAGTTCGCGTCAATTACACGCGAGACCACGCTGCATGACCTTGCTAAAGAGGTTGAGTCGCAGGGAAAGGATGCTATCTGCCGCGCAACGACACTGCTTTTACCGCAAAAACTCAAAAAGGATGCTTGAGGCGACGGTCCGAGTCACAAACACCCTCGGCCTCCATGCTCGCGCAGCCGCGCGGCTCGTGCGGCTTGCCGCAACATTCTCGAGCAGTGTGAAAATACGCCGCAAAGACAATGATTCTGAGGCAAATGCAAAAGACATTCTCAGCGTGCTGAGCATCGCAGCAAGCTTCGGCGTCGTATTACAGTTCATCGCCGACGGAGCAGACGAAAGTGATGCCATCGAACAGATCAAACAGCTCTTTGCCGATAATTTCGGTGAGGATTAAAGGCGGAAACACGACCGGTATGGGAGTCTGAACTAATGAACTGAGAACTCAACAACCTCGAAAGTAGGTATTTTAGGCGTCCCTCTCGGATTCGGCGCCGGACAGACAGGTAGTGAATTAGGCGTCAATGCGATGCGTCTCACGCGTTTTCGCGGCATGGGGCTGGCGGACCACATTCGTCATCTCGGCTACGAGACAAATGATCACGGCGATACGTGGATCGTTCAACCTGCAAATCAATCTGACACCGGCAATCCAAAGCACCTCGCCGAAATGCTCGCGTCCAGTGCAAACATTATTGAGAAAGTAACCGCGATGTTGGGTGACGACGAGTTTCCGATCATCCTCGGCGGCGACCACGCCATTGCGATACCGACATTTTCGGCGATCGCCAATCATTACAAACAACAGGGCACTGAGATCGGCCTGATATGGTTTGACGCACACGCAGACATCAACACGCCCGAAACATCGCCGTCGGGCAACATCCACGGCATGCCTTTGGCGACGATACTCGGCCACGGCAACGCTGAACTCGTAAATCTGTGCGGTTATTCTCCAAAGCTCGACCCTAAATACTTCGCCCACCTCGGAGCCCGCGATCTGGACGACGGCGAAAGGAGTCAAATCCACAAACTCGGGCTACGCAACAATTTCTTCACAATGAGCGACATCGACCGTCGCGGTATGGCCGCTTGTGTCGAAGACGCTTTGGCGATCGCATCTAAGGCTCCCGGCGGTTATGCCGTTACATTTGATATCGACGGCATCGACCCGCGTTTCGCACCCGGCTCCGGCACGCTGGTCCGCGGCGGCACGACCTATCGCGAAGCCCATCTCGCCCTCGAGATCATCGCCGCCCACGGCGGAATGCGTTCATTCGAGATCGTCGAGGTCAATCCCTTCTTGGATCAAAGCAACATCACGGTTGAACTCGCCTGCGAACTGATCCTGTCGGCATTGGGTAAGACAATATTATGAAAACACGCGTTGGAGTTATTTTTGGCGGCAGGTCGGGCGAGCATGAGATCTCTTGTCGGTCGGCTAAGACCGTTATTGAGCAGGCTGACCCGGAAAAGTACGAGATCGTGCCGATCGCGATCACAAATGACGGCGTGTGGCTCGACGCTGAGAAGTCGCGGCAGTTTTATGAGAACGGAGGCGAGCTTCAGCCGAAAGAACACAAGGAACTCCTTTTCCCTGTCTCCCGACTCCTGTCTCCCGATTCGATCGATGTTATCTTTCCCGTACTTCACGGCACATACGGCGAGGACGGCACCATTCAAGGATTGTTTGAGATGGCGGATCTGCCGTATGTCGGCTGCGGTGTGCTGGCAAGTTCAACGGGGATGGATAAGGCGTTTATGAAGACCCTGTTTCTCAACGCGGGGCTGCCTATTTGTAATTACGTCTGGTTCCTGCGTGACGAGTGGGAACGCAACCGTGAAACGACGCTGACGCAGGTCGCCGACAAGCTCGGCTTTCCGTGCTTTGTAAAACCTGCAAATCTCGGTTCGTCTGTCGGCGTTTCAAAGGCGGTGGACATGGAATCCCTCGCCAACGCGATCGCTCTCGCCGCCGAATACGACCGCAAGATCATTGTCGAAGAAGGCCTCGAGATGCGTGAGATCGAATGCGCCGTGATGGGCAACGACCAGCCCGAAGCCAGCCTTCCCGGCGAATACCTGATTCGTGACAGTTCAAAGGCATTTCTCGATTACACCGAAAAATACTCCGGCACCGGCAATAATGAATTTGTGGTCCCGGCACCGGTCTCGGACGAGCTTTCCAACAAGATCCGCCAGATGGGCGTCACCGCATTCAAATCCATCGACGGCTCCGGCCTCGCGCGTGTCGATTTTTTCCTACGCAGCGATAACGGTGCTTTGCTCGTAAATGAGATCAACACTATGCCCGGCCTCACCGACGCCTCAGGCTTCCCAAAAATGTGGGCAGGAACCGGAAAGCCGTTCCCTCAGGTGATCGATGAATTAATTCAATTGGCTATTGAACGTCACGAAGACAAGAAAAAGAATAAAACGAGTAAATAGCGGCTATTTCTTTGGCGCGTTATAGCCCTTACGCGTGCGGATAGTTAAATTTGGACGGGAAACGCGTAGCTCGATGGCTCGCCATTTGCCGTCCTTTTTTATGTTGGTTGGTGAATACGCGATCGTGTATTGCTCACCGAGCTCGGCAACGATCCGCTTTGAAAGCATCCCGCATTGCAACGCCGCCGGGCGTTGCGACATATCGACCGCCGGTTTTTTCAGAAAATTTTGTAAGAGCTCCTTTATTTCCGGCCTTTTCTTCTGGCTTGAGTTCGGGCGAAGACATATCGACAGTGTAGATAGTTGCGTTTATCGAGAGGGCCGCTTTCAGTGCCTTTTCAGCACTATTTTTACTGCTCGAATCAGCACCATCGGAAAGTACTATGATTGCTCGGCGCTTTTCCGGTCGTTTTGAAAGGACTTCGGCCGCTTTGTAGATCGCGTCGTTTAATGCCGTCATTCCATTCGCTTTTAGATCGTACACCTGCTCGCGCATGTCATGGCTATTCGAAAAATCTTGCACCAGCTCGACCTTCGAATCAAAATTATAGATCGCGGTCGAATCTCCTCTACGCAGACCATCTAAAAACTGAATAGCTGCAGAACGAGCGAGTGAAACTCGCTCTTCCATACTGCCCGAAGTATCAAGTAATATCACCGCAGCAAACGGTGTTTCCTCGGTTTCAAAGGTCACGATCTGCTGCTCGATGCCATCTTCAAAGACACGGAACTGTTTCTGGGTAAGCCCGCTCACAGCTTTTCCCGACGAGTCGGTGATCGCGGCGTTCATTACAACGATAGACGAATCGACAATGATGACATCTTCGTCCCTTTGAGCAAGTAAATATGTAGGAAAAATAAGTAGAGAGGATATGGCAGCGAAATAAAACAGCTTAGTCATATACCGCAAACGAGTGGACTAGTGTCGGAAACGCAGGAATTTCGTTATCCGCAGTAACGAATTTGATGTAGTGATCGCCGCTGCAGAGATCGTAAATCGTGTTGTCTTTTTCAATTCATCAAGCAATGAAGTCGAACGCAACTTGAGCGAGTCGATCGCTTCAGCAATAAATCCTTTGCTGACCGGCTGAATGCTCTCCGAGTTAACGGCCTCATCGTCATCATCGCCGCCAAGTTCATCGCGGATCTTTTTTACTAGCTTTTCAACACGGTCGAGTTTAGCAATGTCTTTATCGGTTAGAGTACCTTTTTCGACGTAAGATGTTTCAAGCTCAGTAGAAAGTTTTACGGCTTCTTCGCCGCGGGCTACCATCTCGTCGTGATCTTTCTTATCCTTTTCGATCTGCATCTGGATAAGTTTTTCCTTTATATTCTTAGGTCGCTCGTCTTTTTCCGGACCATCAAAGATAGAGGTACGGTTATCGACGTTGAACTGTGAATGACCGACGCCGCAAAAGCTCGCAACCGCAATAATGATCAGAATTGTTCGAAATGTCATCGACATATCAACTCAATAATAAAGTTAGTTGTCAGTATCTTGAACAGGATTAGGAGAATTGCCGGTTACAGCCTCGACCAATTTAGCCAAAAACTCATCTTCGGCCACGCCTGAGCTACGAACCGTCACCCATTCGGACATCAAACCGTTACCCGCCCGACCCTCGACCTTAGCATTTACAGATACATTATTTTGTACGCCGTCAATAGACTGCACCTCGATCGTCAGAGTATATTGGCCACGCATCCACGCAGAATCATTGGACTCAAGAATAGCGTACCTGGTCAATTCGTTTTGGGTGATAACTGACCCTTTAGCAAAGACAAACGGCTGCGTGATAATGATGCCGTCCTTTAATCTAGACGAAGCCTCGTCAACAACGATCTTTTGCTCGCGTAAAGTATCAATTATCGATTCGATCAAAACATCCCGGCGAGCAGCAAGTCTGTAGGGATTAGCAAGACGTTGACGAGTCTTCGTCTTTCCCTTGCCCCAATCAAATGATCGCGTCGCATCGTTTGGCCGCGATGTGACCTTGTTTCCGCTGTCTTTGATCGTCTGCGTTTGGGTGTCGACGCCCTTTTGGGCGAAAGCTGAGGTGCCCGAAATCACGATAAAAATAATTGCTAGTAGAGAGGTTTTCATAACTGCAGACCAAGGACTTGCGAAATGCCTAAATAAAATATAACGCAAAGCGAGGGCTTTTGAAAGATTTGATGTGTACGCAGCGATTTAAGTTGTAAATTACTGCTAATTCGATTGGTTTTGACGCTCCCAGAGGAGCAGATGTTTGAGAAAAACATTGTAAGCCGCGAAATAAGATATGACGAGTCCCGCAAAACCATCGAGAAAGCCCGCTTTGATCAAATAGGTTTGTAGAAATGTAACTACGGGAGACACAGCGATCTTTATTGGCGAAGTGCGTGTGCCGCGACCAAACATTGCCTCAGCTGAAAGCGGGGCATACCGTGTATTGATCATTGCAGCGTGCTGTTTGACGCTATCGATGCTGAAATGAAGGATATCGCCCGTCAATTTCGAAGTTGTAGCCTCGGGATCCATCTCGATCGATTCGTGGATCGCAACATCTTTCCAACGCCCTTTTCTACGATCAAAAAAACGGAGCTGCCAGTCGGGATACCACCCGCTGTGGCGGATCTCGCGTCCAAGATAGGTCGATAATCGGGGAATGCGGTAACCGTCAGCAGCAAAATTGGAATCACGGATCTTGATTATTTCGTTCTGCAATTTTTCAGAAACTCGTTCATCAGCGTCGAGGCTGAAGATGTGATTGTGCGACGCCTGATCGGTCGCATACTGTTTCTGAGCGGCAAACCCACGCCATTTCTCAACAATTACACGTGCTCCGAGATCTCTAGCTATCTCAGTTGTATGATCCGTACTTTCTGAATCGACAACGAGTACCTCATCAGCCCACGCCACCGAGCGGATCGCGTCGGCGATCTTTGCTTCTTCGTTGAAAGTTATAATTACAGCTGAGATCTTCACGTCTAGGATTTTCGCAGACTTAGCGGAAAACTAAAAGTGCCGCATAAGCGGCACTTAAGAAACTCTAACCTATTTGGCTATCTATTTTATCACGACCGGTGATTCAATATTTATGTTATTGGCCCTGAACGCCGTTGAGGTTACTCGCTGGAGGTCAGCGATCGCCTTATTATAGTCCGTCTCGGCACGAATTTCCGAATTACGGGCATTAGTCAAAGCGTTCTCACGTTGAAAAAGCAGAAACGTCGTCGAGCGGCCGGCGTCGTAGAGTTTACGTTCGCCGTCAAGCTGTATCTCAGCACTTTCGCGGGCACGACGTGCGGTTAGCACACGCTGACGCGATGTTTCAACTGACTGTACGGCATTGCGGACCTCAACGATTACGGTCTGTTCCTGCCCACGCAACTGAGCATCAAGCTGCTGTTGCTGAATCTGAGCTCCGTCAAGATTAGCCTTAGCCGTTCGATTACGAAGCGGGAACGAGATCGTCGCGCCGATCGAAAAGTTCGGCGCATCGCTGCGAAACATGTTTGCCATCGAGCGGTTAAAGCCACCGTAGAGATACGACGGCGAAGCCGGGATAATAACCGTCGGATTAACAAGCAAAGGTAGAGCCGGTAATACCGACGTTCTCGTAACATTTAGAGAGTTAAAAAGGAACAGATCTTGGGAGCTCGTCAGCAAGTTGGTGGTTGTAGCAGCGTTAGTGCCCCCGCTTGAAAGTCCATCGAGCGAAAACGTCGTGTTCAGATCGATCTGTGGTTTGGTCTGATTCTTGTAATATTTGATGTCCTCGGTATTGATCTCTTTCTGCAGTTTTAGACGACGAAGCTCAAAGCGATTATCCATCGCGTCTTTCATCGCGTCATCGAGATTGAGCGGGTCGAGATTAAATGCAGGTTTGTCGGTCGGGACAAATGTCTGCTGCCACTCGGGTGAGAGCGGGTCACGAAGAACAAGCTGTTTCAAGGTGTTTTCTGCGGTCGAGACTTGCTGTGTCGCAAGCAACAGATCGCCTTCGCGATTTGCAAGCTCTGTCTGGACCTCAGCCTTTTCAAGCGGGGCGGCCGCACCGGCCTCGATCTTTGCCTCGATCTGACGAAGGTTTTCCTTAGCGAGGTTTACGTTAGCAACCTGATTTTGTTGGTTGCGTAGTGCAAAAACAAAATCCCAATAGGCCCGTTGGACCGACGTTATCGTCGACGTAGCTTGTAATCTAAAATCCGAATCAGTCTGCTCCAGCCGCTTTTTGCGACCGTTATCGCAAGCCGTTTGCTGTCGATCCGAAAATTTCGTGCCAGCGGCTGAGTGTAGTTGACACCTAGGCTAGATGAAAAAATAGCACTATTTCCGCTCGTCACCGCACCGGAACTGACCTGTGCCTGTGCGAAGGCGTTTTCAGTGCGTTGATTATTGAAAAATACTTGATAATTTCCGCCTCCGCTCTGAATGAACTGGCCAAAATTGGAATTAACTCGGAAATCCTTTGTCGCCGCTGAACCTGTAGTTGAACTTCGCGAAAAGTTTGGGGAGAAAGTAAAAACAGGGTCGTACACACCGCTTACGCTTCTAACCTGAGTTTCTTGAAACCTGACGTCACCACGCGAAACCTCGATGTCATTATTGCTCTCAAGCGATCGACGTATAGCCTCACTAAGAGTGATCGGAATCGGTTGTCCTGTTTGTACGCCGACACGATTCAGGTTTGATGGCGTATATCCGGACGGTTTTGTTTCTGGTTCCGCCACCGTCGCGCTAGAAAAATAAATTGCTTTAGGAACATTGCTGGTATTCTTTGCGACCTGCGGATCCTGAGCAAAGGTATGCAACGAGAACGCAGACACTGCGAAAACAAGATTGAGAAAAAAAATAGTGCGAGATCGCCAAAGTTTCATTATCTATAGCTCCGGAACGGACTAATTAATATTATGAATTACTGCTAAAAACTCAAACCGTTACTACGACACCAAATTTCCGTTTGTTTCAACAATCTCACACGACCAGATATCTAAGGTCAAAACCGGATACTTTGAAATTTACTTTGGATTGCGGTATCTTCAAGTTTTAATATACGCAATTTTTTGGAGGATCCTAAATATAAATGGCTATTAAAGTTGGCATAAACGGGTTTGGCCGCATCGGGCGCAGCGTTCTTAGGACGTGGCTTGGCGATGCAGACATCGATCTCGTCGCCGTAAATGATCTGACCGATACAAAAACGCTTGCTCATCTACTCAAATATGATTCCGTAATGGGCAATCTCGAACACAGCATCACCGCCGGAGACGGCGTGATAAATGTCGAGGGCGATTCGTTTCGCGTTTTTAGCGAACGCGACCCCGCACAGATCCCTTGGGACGAGGTCGGAGCTGATATCGTTATCGAATCGACTGGGCATTTTACAAACGCAGATGACGCCCGCAAGCATCTCGGCGGCAGCGTGAAAAAGGTCATCATCTCAGCACCCGCAAAGGGCGAAGATGTGACCATCGTACTTGGCGTTAATGAAAACATGTACAACGCTGACGAGCACCACATTATTTCGAACGCTTCGTGTACGACAAACTGTCTTGCACCGGTGGCAAAGGTCATTCACGAAACATTTGGCATTAAAAATGCACTGATGAACACCATCCACAGCTACACCAACGACCAGCAGTTGCTCGATCTGCCGCACAAGGACCTCCGTCGTGCCCGTGCCGCCGCGTTGTCAATGATACCTACCTCGACCGGAGCGGCCAAAGCTGTCGCTCTCGTAATTCCTGATCTTAAAGGCAAATTTGACGGCATCTCAGTTCGCGTTCCGACGCCAAACGTATCGCTGGTCGATGTCGTAATGAACGTCGAAAAAGAAACTTCGACCGAAGAGGTCAACCGTGTCCTCAAAGACGCCGCAACCGGCCCGCTGAAAGGAATTCTAGCGTTTTCAGAAGAGCCGCTCGTCTCGATCGATTTCAAAGGCAATTCTAACTCCTCGATCGTCGATGCAGACAACACAAAGGTCATCGGCGGAACATGCATCAAGATCCTGTCGTGGTACGACAACGAGTGGGGCTATTCGTGCCGTGTCCGTGATCTGGTCAAATTTGTCGCCGCAAAAGGAATGTGGAGTTTTGATCAATAGACGCTGGAGAAATCGATGAAAAATGCGTTCGGCTTGACATTATCGCTCTTGTTGCTGGTTGTGGTTGGTTGCTCGTGCCCAAGCAAATTGGCTGAGTTGGGCAAAAGAAAGAGACGACCACTCCGCCGCCGCCAGCAACCCCGTATTCGCCATCGTCAACGCCTGTCAGCAAAGGTGAATACGACGTCTCGATGGATAAATACCAGCAGATCAAGATCGGCACGTCCAGATCCGATGTCGAAAACATACTTGGCGGCAAGGAACCGAGATCAGCAGTTCGGCCGGCGGTGGCGTCCGATTTTCAGTCAATAAATGGGAAGGCGAACGATATAAGTCGATCATCCTCTCATTCAAAAATGATAAGGTGATGTCGAAATCGCAGGTCGGCCTCAAATAGTCTTTAGACAATTGAAAACACTAAGGACCACCTGCGAAAGCGGGTGGGTTCTTTTATTTTAAGATGAACAAAAAAACCATAAAAGACATAGATATTGCGGGCAAAAGAGTCTTTATCCGCGTGGATTTTAACGTTCCGATCAAAGATGGTGTGATCGCTGACGATACCCGCATTCTTGGAGCTTTGCCGACTATCAAATACGCCGTCGAACAAGGTGCAAAGGTCATTCTCGCCTCGCATCTCGGCCGTCCGCTCAAGGACAAAAAGAAAGCCGAAGAAAAAGGATTGCCCTATAACGCAGCTAAGTACAGTCTTCGGCCGGTGTTCGAGTATTTAACTAAGCTAGACGCGTTAAATGTTGCATTTGCAGACGATTGTATTGGTGATGATGTGGATGCAGCAGTTGCGAAGATGAACCTGGTGACATCCTCTTGCTCGAAAATCTTCGCTTGCACGCCGAAGAAGAGAAGAACGATCCTGATTTTGCCAAACAACTCGCGGCTAACGTCGATGTCTATGTCAACGACGCTTTCGGCACAGCTCATCGTGCTCACGCCTCGACCGAAGGCATCACGCATTATGTTGACGACTGCGTCGCCGGACTGCTAATGGAAAAGGAGCTGAATTTTCTCGGCAAAGCACTCCATAACCCCGAACGCCCATTTGTCGCGATTCTCGGCGGGGCAAAGGTCTCGGATAAGATCCCGGTTATCGAGTCGCTTATCAAACGTAAGGTCGATAAGCTCCTGATCGGCGGTGCGATGGCTTATACATTTTTTAAGGCTCAGGGCTTTACGGTCGGGAAATCGCTGGTCGAGGACGATATGATGCCAAAGGCCCTTGAGATGGAGCAGATGGCAAAAGATGCCGGTGTCGAGCTGATATTGCCGACCGACCATCAAGTCGTCGATTCTTACGACCCACTCAATTCCCGCAAGACAATCCCGATCTCATTCACAAACACCGGCCTAGTCGGACTAGATATCGGCGTTGAGACTGCCGTCATCTTCAAAAACGCTCTTGAAGGCGCCAAAACCATCGTCTGGAACGGTCCGATGGGCATGTTCGAAGAAAAGCCTTTTGACGAGGGAACCGTTGCGATCGCAAAAGCCGTTGCGGCGGCGACCGAAAAAGGAGCGACATCTATCGTCGGCGGCGGCGATTCGGTCTCGGCGGTGAACCAGGCAGGGCTTAACGACAAGATCAGCCACATCTCGACCGGCGGCGGAGCAACGCTTGAATTTTTAGCCGGCGATACGCTGCCCGGCGTCGCAGCTTTGGACGACAGATAGTTACCGATCAACTACTTACATCACACCAAGTGCGCGGCCGCTCGAACGCTCTCCCAGCGCGTGTTAAAATGGTGATAAGACGACAATGAAGACCATATTTCAAGAGGCTCGCAATGCCATTCTTATCATTATTGGTATATTTTCGGCTGCTTTTGGGTTGAAGGGTTTTCTGCTTTCGAGCCGCTTTATTGACGGCGGGGTGACTGGCGTTTCCATGCTGGTTTCGGACATTTCCGGCTGGCCATTATCTATATTGCTGCTGGTTATTAATTTGCCGTTCATCGCCATCGGCTATCGGCAGATCGGCCGCAAGTTTGCTATAAAGAGTACGCTCGGCATTGTTGGTCTTTCACTTTGTTTGCTTTTAGTGAAATTTCCTGACGTGACGCCCGACAAGTTACTTACCGCGGTGTTTGGGGGCTTGTTTATCGGTGCGGGTATCGGACTTGCGATGCGTGGCGGATCGGTGCTTGATGGAACCGAAATCGCTGCATTATTGGTCAGTCGCAACAGTCACCTATTGAGGGTCGGCGACGTAATATTGCTGCTCAATATCGTCATCTTTCTGACAGCGGCCTTCTTTCTCGGCGTCGAATCGGCGATGTATTCGATCTTGACGTATGTGGCAGCGACAAAGGCGATCGATTTTCTGCTCCATGGGTTCGAAGAATATACGGCGATCAATATCATTTCCGAAAAAGGTGAAGAGATACGCGAAGTGATCGTTGGGCAACTCCATCGCGGCGTTACTGTGTATAAAGGTAGCGGCGGCATGGGAACACACGGAGAAACAGCAGAAGACCGCTCTATACTTTATTGTGTTGTTACGCGGCTTGAGATCGGGGCGGTCAAATCAGTGGTTGCCGAGATCGATCCGCAGGCATTCGTTACAACGCATACTTTGACCGACGTAGAAGGCGGTTTGATAAAGCGACCTCTACTGCATTAGTGTCGTAGATCACATTAATTACTACCTGAGCGTGCTATCTTTCAGTCGTTGTGTGACATCATAAGGACGATCGTCCAAATAGGAAGAGAACCGTTATGAACAATAAAACCGTGTCTTTTTTGCTGATCTTTTCAATCCAGCTCCTAACAGTTTCAGGTGTCCCTACTCGAGGCCAGGCGAGCCAAACAAAGCAATTAAGAAGGATCGAGAAAGTAAAAAGTCAAGTCACAAAGGCCAGTCAAAATAATGACACTATCAAGGTCAAACTGAACAGCGGGACAACGTACCAGGGAACTGTCAATCAGGTAACCAACGTGAATTTCGTTATTGTCGACGCGTCAGGGACATCGCACTCTGTCAACTACGAGGAAGTAAACTCGGTCGGCGGCAAGGGGTATTCGTCCGGATGGAAGATAGCGATAGGAGCTGCGATCGGTGCAGGTGCCGTGCTTGCAGTTCTCGCTGCGATCGCTGCGTCGGATAACTGATCTGGAGGTTACGTAAGATCAGAGGAATAATATGATTAACAAGATAGTAACTCTCTTGCTTGTTTTTGCCGTTACCGGCGGAGCTTTACATACAACGGCTTTTGCTCAAGCCTCGCAAACCAAACAGGAAAAAAAGGCGGCCGAAGTCAAGACCAAGATCAACAAGCTCGGCACCGGCGAAAAGGTGTTCGTAAAGGTCAAGCTCTACAACGATAACAGCTATGAGGGTTACCTCACTCAGGCTAATGATAATGATTTTGTCGTTGTCGATAAGGCGGGAGCCTCACACACGATAAATTATGCTGATGTTAAGTCGATCGGTGGCAAGAACATGTCGAACGGCAAAGATCGCGATCGGTCTCGGCATCGGCGCTGGCGTTACCCTCTTGGTGTTGTTGCTTGTCTTCCAACATATTACTCAGAACAATTGACGCTACACGCAGATCTTAAAATAACAAATATGACCAATAAAACTATTTCAGCCCTCATCATTTGTGGGTTGCTATGCCTTACGTGGGTCTCGCCATTGAATGCACAGATCGATCAAACTAAACAAGAAAAAAAGACCTCAGAAATAAAAGCAAAGATCAAAAAGCTCGGTACCGGCGAACAAGTAAATGTAAAAGTAAAGCTCTATAGCGGTTCGAGTTATCAAGGATACGTAAGCCAGTCAAATGAAGGTGATTTTGCCGTCGTCGATCGCTCAGGCAAAGCGGAAACGATCAAGTATTCTGACGTCGATACGATCACTGGGAAAAACTTTTTGAGTGGGCACAAACTCGCCATTGGCGTTACTATTGGAGTTATCGGTACAGCTGCGATAATATTTGCTATCTTTAAGGCGACCGGTAAACGACTTTAACTCTATGAGAAGACCCGTAATCGCAGGTAATTGGAAGATGTATAAACTGCTCTCTGATGCAGTTAATACGGCACTCGATCTAAAACCGCTCGTCGCCAACGCAAATCATTGTGATGTTGTCATCGCACCAGTATTTACAGCGTTAAAGACGGTAGCTGACCGCCTCGAAGGCTCAAATATTCACGTTGGCGGACAAAACTGTGCGATCCAAAATGATTTTGGTGCCCACACGGGTGAGATCGCACCGACGATGCTCAAGGATGTCGGTTGTTCGCACGTAATTATCGGCCACTCTGAGCGGCGGCAGTTTTATGGTGAAACAGACACTTCCGTCAACCAAAAGACAAAAGCGTCGCTTGCAGCAGGGCTCAAACCGATCGTCTGCGTCGGCGAATCGCTTACCGAAAGGGAAGGCGGACACGCCGAAACGGTGGTCAAAGGCCAGCTAGTCGCGGGGCTTGGACGGTTTGACAGTTGCCGACATGGAACGTATCATAATCGCTTACGAGCCTGTCTGGGCGATCGGCACGGGTAAAACCGCGACGCCTGAACAGGCTCAAGAAATGCACGCACACATCCGCCGGACGGTTGCAGAAATGCATGGAAATGAGATCGCTGACAACACGCGAATACTCTATGGCGGATCGGTCAAACCGGATAATATCGCGACGCTGATGTCGCAGACGGACGTTGACGGTGCATTGGTCGGCGGAGCAGCCCTCGAAGCGGCAAGCTTTGCTCAGATCGTGAATTACGATAGAAAGTGACACGTGACGGGTGACAGGTGACAAGACGATCAAGTCTTTCAACTATTCACTATTCACTATTCACTATTCACTAACTAAGATGGTTTATATTTTATACGGAATCTTTTTTCTCTCGTGCCTCGTGCTTATCGCTGCGGTTTTGCTGCAGCCCGGTAAGACGGACGCTGGAGCTTTGTTTACAAGCAACGTGTCGAGCTCGGCTTTTGCTCCGCGGGGAACTGCGACGGTATTGTCCAAGGTAACGATCACGGCAGCAACAACATTTATGCTGTCCGCTCTGCTGCTTGCGATGCCGGCTCTGACGGGTAATGTTTCGGTGCTGAGCAGCAATCCCGACGCTCCCGCGGCTAACACCGAGAGCATCTCGACCCCGGCTGATGTGAACGCCAATGTGGCAGTTCCGGCGACGGACGCTAACGCTAATACCGTCGTGCCCGCTCCGGCAAATGCTGCACCGGCAAATGCGGCAGCCTCGGATACAGACAAACCGGCAGCTAATACCCGGCCCAATAACCCCGGCAAAAGCACCAGCGAAGAAATAGTCTTTGAAAACCTTGCTCAGGTGGCGTAATTGGTAGCCGCGCACGTTTGAGGGGCGTGTGGAGTAATCCGTGGGGGTTCGAGTCCCCCCCTGAGCACCATCATTAAAAAGGCTGACAAAGCATATCGCTCTGTCAGCCTTTTTCTTTATGTATCGGGATATCAATCCCTTAATTTACAAACTTGATACAGCCGTCTTTGATCTCGATCTTTGCGTTATCGCTGACCTCGACATCGCCGCATTTTGTAGTAATGACCGCCTTCGTTCCGCTGCCGCCGATGGTCGCCGCCCCGCTGGTCGAGCCATTAAATGTCACCTCTGTGGTGGTGCCATCCTTTTTTACCTTGAACACCCACTTTTGCGAATCCTTGTTGTAATACCTGATATAGACCGACGCAAATGCGTTCATCCCAAGTAGCGAAACAAGCCCCAATGCCAAAATTGTCTTTCTCATAACTTTCTCCTAATTGTTTATTTCAAGCCGGTTAGTGCCTTGTACTACTAGGAACGAGCGATCGTGATGAGACTTGCAACATCATATTTTGGTCCGGTCCAGGTGGACCAAGGTGGACCAAGGTGGACCAACGGCAGCTTCGGACATTGGTTAAGCCACTACCATCGTGCCCGTTCCTTCGTCCGTAAAGACCTCAGCTAAAATAGCGTTGCGTGTGGTGCCGCTGACGACGTGGGCTGAGCGGACGCCGCGGGCGAGCAGTGAGATGAGGTTTTCAAGCTTGGGGATCATGCCGCCTGTGGCGCGGCCCGATTCGATCATGTGGCGTGCATCTTCGACGGTCAGGCGCGAGAGTTTGGTGTCTTCGTTGCCTTCGTCTAGGTAGATGCCGTTTACGTCAGTCAGCAGGATGAGCTTTTCGGCCCCAAGATTGGCGGCGATCTCGGCGGCGATGGTGTCTGCGTTGATATTAAATATCTTGCCGTCGTCGTCGGCACCAAGCGAAGAGAGCACAGGCAGATAGCGGCTGTCTAAAAGTGTGTTTAGCAGCGACACATCGATCTCGACGACATCTCCAACGTGGCCAAAATCTATTGTTTCGGTATGTCCGGTCTGTTTATTTACGACGTCTCGTGGCGGACGCTTGATTGCCTTTACAACACCGCCGTCAACACCGGAAAGCCCGACGGCCGACACACCGCGACGGCGAAACTGAGCGAGTATTTCGGTATTGATCTTGCCGCGAAATATCATCTTGGCGAGTTCGAGCGTGTCGTCATCAGTCACGCGGCGGCCCTCGATGACCGTTTGTACAACGCCCAGCTTTTGGGCAAGCTCCGTAAGCTGTTTGCCGCCGCCGTGGATGACGCAGACGCGGATGCCGACCTGATGCAGCAGGGCGAGCTCCTCGGCCAGGGACGCAAGATTTTCTTTGTCCTCGGTGACTTTGCCTGAAAATTTGACGACAAAGGTCTTGCCCTGAAATTTTTGTATGTAGGGCAATGATTCGCGTAAGAGGTCCAGAGTATCTTGGTTCATATTTTATCGGCTCAACGCGGCTGGACGGTATTTGGTCGGGAGGGAAATGCGAACACCCGCCGCGATGGGCTTCGAGAACATACTCGGGCTCATAATTATCCGCCCATACTTTTAACAGATATGGCACATCATCCATTTCGTAAGTGCGAAACGAAAATGAATCGCCGGCGATCTTTCCGGTCAGGGCAACAGCCTCTTGGCGATACACTCCCACGACCGGTTGCTCAAAAAACTTTGGGTCATATGCTTTGATAAAAAGCTCGGCATTTTCGGGCCTTACTATTTTTGGCGTCATCCACCAACGCGAAAAATATACCTCACTGGTCGGAAAAAAGGTTGTGCTCAGATATTCGGCTACAAATTCGAGCTTTCTGATCATCCCGTTCTCATTCTTGTACCTGATCGGCGACGCCGGGTAAAGCCGGTACTGGGGATTGACTGCATTCAGGCCGTTTCGCACATAAATGTTGATCTGATTTGTGCCCTGACCGCAATACTGTGCGTGTATTTCGTTGCCGGCGGCCGCAAATGACAAAGTGATGATGAACAATAATATTAGGTTTTTCATGCCTATCTGAACGCGAAGTTAAGACAAAACTTGCGCCACGCACTAACTAAATAGCTTGCTCATTATCGCCTTTTGAATATGCAGACGATTCTCAGCCTCATCTATCACAACCGACCTCGACGAATCGATCACACCATCCGTCACGATCACATTTCGACGAACCGGCAGGCAATGCATAAATATCGCGTCATTTGTCCGCGACATTTTTGCCTCGTCAACGATCCAGTCGTTTCGCAAGGCCGGCACGATGCTCGATGTCTTTATCCGTATCGCCATAAAACTGCTTGCCGCCCCAGCTTTTAGCATAGACGACCTCGATGCCGTCAAAAGCGTTAATAACATCATTGGTAAATTCAACGCTGCCTCCGTTTAAGGCTGCTTGCTGCTCGATCTCGGCGATCAATTCTTCGTCAAGCTCATAGCCCGCCGGATGAGCGATCCGCAGATCGTGGCCAAATTGTGCGGTGGCCAGCGCAAAGCTATTTGGCACCGCCATCGGCAACGGTTTCGGGTGCCAAGCCCATGTCAGCAAAACCTTTTTCTTGGTGGGCCCAAGCGTCTCGCGAATGGTCATCATATCCGCCATCGACTGACACGGATGGTGCATCGCAGATTCGAGATTGATAACTGGCACGGACGCGTATTTTTTGAAAGCATTAAGAATAGGATCGGTCCGCTCCGTTTCCCAATCTTTCAGCTCCGCAAATGTCCGCACACCGATCGCCGACACATATCGTTCAAGTACACGGACAAATTCAGCCAGATGCTCGGTCTTATCGCCGTCCATCACAACGCCATCACGATGCTCAAGCGTCCACGACGTTCCGCCAGGTTCGAGGATCACGGCATTGCCGCCAAGTTCATAAATACCTACCTGCATCGACGCGGGTACGGAGGCTCGGGTTAAAAAAGACTAACGCGATCGACTTACCCGAAAGCGGTTTGTCGGCCCGAACGCCCGCTTTGAACTGCATCGCCGATTCGATGAGCTTGTCCAGCTCGACGCGGTCGAGATCAGATGTTATAAGATAATTGTTCACGATTTCAAAACCTCGACCAGCATATCGATTTCGTCCGTGCTGACCATCAACGGCGGCAAGAGCCGCAGAACATTTGGATCGCTCGATGTGCCTGTGATTATTTTTTGTGACAGGAGTTTTTTATGTACAGGGCCACACGCCTCGTCAAATTCGATACCGAGTAAACAGCCTTTGCCGTGAACCGCCATGACACCAGTAACTCCGGAGAGGGAAGCACGCAGATGCTGCTCGATGCTGACTGAGTTCGCGATCATGTCATCGTCCTCAATAGCCTCTAACGTCGCCAAAACCGCTGCCATCGCAAGCATCCCGCCGCCAAACGTCGTGCCGAGGTCGTTGGTTTTAATATGAGCTGCAACACTGTCCTTGACGAGACAAGCCCCGACCGGAACACCGCTACCGAGGGATTTCGCAAGTGTGATGATATCGGGTACTGCGCCATCGGCGTGTTCGCTGCCGGCAATGAACCAGTTTCCAGTGCGTCCGACCCCGGTCTGCACTTCATCAAAGATCAGCACGATGCCAAGGTCGTCACATATCTGACGCAGCTCGGAGAAAAACGCAGGCGACGCCTCGCGAACACCGGCCATCGATTGAATCGGCTCAAGGATAATTGCCGCTGTCTCGCGGTCCGCAACGGCACGGACACTGTCGATATTGCCAAACTCTTCAGTGCCGGAGTTACAAAAAAAAGCTTTTGTGAGTTTGTCAGGTGCGATTGATACAAGTTTTTCAGCCGCCTTTGCACGTATTTCGGAATAGACGAGGTTCGAATAAAACAGCACTTTCTCAGCCTGTTCTTGTATCGCCCTGACAACGTGAGGATGCGAATGCCCGGTCGCACAAACCGCGTGGCCTCCATACAGATCGAGATACTTATCACCATCGCTCGTCCACACCCACACGCCAGAGCCACGCTCGACGGCTATGTCCATCTTGGCGTACGTCGCGAGTTGAAACTGGTCTTCGGTGGTTCTTATTTCTTGGAAATTCATCTTCACACTCGTCGATCGAGATACTCCTTCGGGTAGTCACAAACACGGTATGCTAACACCCGAATGCTGCTCGGATCGGTCAGATAATTATTGATCTCACCCTCATTTAGCTTAAATTTGATCGTGTAGATCGCAACCGTCCCGCACGCGACGTCGAGAATGTAATCACCTGTCTCATCGTCGTGTTCGAGAATATAGAACCAAGTCTCTTCCGCGATCGTCTTCAGCATTACGGATTTGTTCCCACCATGCGGAGACCAGTAGTTTCATCCAATCCAAACATCAGATTCATATTCTGTACGGCCTGTCCCGCAGCCCCTTTGACAAGATTGTCGATTGCTGAAAACACAACAACCTGATTCCCATTCGTATGGACGGCGATGTCGCAGAAATTGGTCGTCTTGACCCAGTTGATATCGGGTGAACCATCGACCATGCGGACAAAGAACGCGTCGTTGTAAAAATGAGTGTAAAGGTTTCGGAGGTCCTCGTTTGTAAGCTGCACATTTGTCTCGAGATAGCACGAAGCAAATATCCCGCGTGCGACCGGCAGGCTATGCGTCATAAAAACCAGCTCGCTGCCAAACTCGCCAACCTCGCACAAGTGCTGCTTGATCTCCGGAACATGCTGATGCGTAAATGGTTTGTACGCGTAGAAAGAATTCATCCGTTGCGGATGGTGGGTATTCGCGGCGGCTTTCGCACCAGATCCGCTCGATCCGGTCTTCGCGTCCACGATGACGTTTCCTGTTAGCATCCCGCTCTTTACCATCGGGGCGAGTGCGAGCAGTGTCGCTGTCGCAAAACAACCCGGGTTTGCGATATATTGAGCGGATCTGATCGCTTCGCGATTTGTCTCGGTCAGGCCATAAACAAACCTGGTTTGCAGATCCGTCGCGGTGTGATCGAGCTTGTAAAACTGCTTGAAAACCTCGGCATCGTCAATTCGAAAGTCACCTGAAAGATCGATGACTTTTATATGTGGCAGTAGTTGTGGCACGAGATCGAGAGCCTGGCCGTGCGGCAGGGCAAAGAAGGCAACGTCAATATTGGCTAGTGTCGAAAGATCATCAGGTGCCCTTTCAAAGTGAAGGTCGGTCAGCTCGAAAAGATTTTTATGTACTTCGGCGACAGCTTTACCGGCGTGTTCGTTTGCTGTCACCAGCCGTACATCAGCGTTCGGATGAAACAGCAAAATACGGAGGAGCTCGCTCCCGCCGTAGCCGGAGCCGCCAAATATCGCGACGCGGATCTTTTTAGTTTCGCTCACGCCGCTACCTCCGCAAGTTTTCCGGCTTTTCTCACTAATTCAAACAACCTTGCTCCATCGCGACGTGCGTTTCCGGCGGGGAAACCGAAATGCTCATCGATATAGTCCTCGCCCATTTGCGAATCGGTCACCGACCCGGCGACGACATCGATCCTGATCCCGAATTTTTCCATCACGGCTGCTCCACCTATGACGCCGACATAATCCGACGCGCAGAATACGAACGAAGAAACCGCATCCTGTATTTGAGAATCCTGCAACACCGCATCGACCGAGTAACCGCCGACAATGCCGTCGCCGAGTTCGACAACGATCAGATCAGGGGCAAACGAATTGAGATAATTGAGTATTGCTTTCGAAATTGACGCCAAATCATCGTGGTCAACGGTAGAGGGTAGCCCGCAATCAAGAAAACTCGCTGTCGCGATCGCTCCGTTATCCTGCATGTGGAGCGTGTCGCGTAGACACGCAATACCAGATAATTTCGCGGCCGCCACGCGAAGCCCGCTGTTAGCCGCTTGTTTGATGATCTCGGTCGCCGCAACAGTCTTGCCGGAGTTCATACACGTCCCGGCGATCATTATGACTGGCGCCGTTGGGGCAAGTTTATCGATTGCGAGGAGAGCACCATCGCCAATGTTGATAGTCCGCCCGCTTTCATCACACGCGACGCCAATAACCTCAACCTCAATAGCCTCAGAAAACGACGAATGATGCCCTTTGCAGACGCCGATCACGCCACCCATATTGAGCAGATGGAGCCGGTCACCATTTTTAACAGTGTCAGGCACCTCGCCGACAAAACCTTTCAACGCACGCCGCTTGCCCAATGCGCCAAGCAAAACGTCGCCCGTATTGATCTTTGCAAGCCGCCCGGAGGGAAGTTCGAGATTGCCGTACGTGACGCTCTCGGAAAGTGCCCGCACCGCAACGACATCACCCACCGCTGGACTGATCTCATCGGTTATCACCGAGACCGACCGTCCGAGAGCAAGCCTCGAAACAACCGAACCCATTTTTTCGATCTCAAGGAATTTCATATCGCGACTTATTATTTTGAAAACAAATTCCAGATCTTTGCTATCGCCGCTGTTTGTTTATCAGTACCGGGAACGGCGATAAAAATCGTGTCATCGCCGGCGATCGTGCCTACGATCTCGTCGATCCCCGCGGCATCTATCCGAACCGTGATGGCTGAAGCAAGTCCCGGATCGCAGCTCCCGACGATAAGATTGGCACCCGCAGGCAAGAGTGATTTAAGTCCATACCTAATAGCTCCCGAGGCAGCCGAAGGCAATTTGTAAATGCCATTGTTTTTTGAGATACCGAGTTCTTCTAGATCGCGCGAAACACTAGCCTGTGTGACGACAAAGCCACCTTGACCCAGCTTTTCGGCAAGCAGATCCTGTCGCGAGATCTTCTCTGTGCCGATTAGTTTTAGAATAAAATCGTGCCTTTCTTTCTTTTGCATACGAAGATTTATTTATGCGTACATTACGCATAAATCGATGATCCGGTGCATAATATACATCATGAGATGCGGATATACAAGGAACATGTTGGAAATATTCGTGTTTTCTAGAACAGGGCTAGTTTAATGCGGAGGAATTTTTTGGGATTCTGACGAAAGTCGTAAAGGAGTTTTGTGCCCTCGCTCGTAAATTGATTTACGTTTGATGCCGTCTGGTTGATGCTGTTGTAGAGCGTCTCGTCGGTGACAAACTTGCCGAGTGTGCCCTTGCCGGCCTGAGCATCTGCGAGGATCGCGTCAAGCCGCGTGGACATCGAATTAAATTTTTCGATCGCCGTCCGTGCGTCTTCGTAGAGTTTTTCGTCTTTTAGCAGTTTACCAGCTGAGCCTTTGCCGTCTTTGAGATCAACGGTGATAGATTTAACATCCTCAGCGATCTCGTTGATCTTTGCCGCGGATTTTCGTAGATCTGCAATAGCGTCACGTGCATCGTTATAAAGAGCATCGTCGTTCACGAACTTACCAGCAGTACCACGGCCATTCTTAACATCGGCCGCAATAGATTCTAGGTTTGCCACGGTCTTATTGAGGCTGTCGTACAACGCAGGATCATTGACTAGTTTACCAGCCGTACCCTTGCCTGAATTTATCTTTTCGATAGTGCTCTTCGCTTCATTAATGGTCGCATTCAAACTCTCGTAGAGGGCTTCGTCATTAACGATGCGCCCGAGTGTGCCGTCGCCATTGTTGGCCTTTTGCAGGATCTCGTTTGCGGGGATCGCAAGCTTATTTATTTGGGTCAACAGATCGTTGCCAGTCGATGTAAGCTGATTTAAAGAAGCCGAGGCAGTTGACGCAAGGATTGTATTGTCGCCCACCGGCTGCCCCTTGGTCGTACCGGGGACAATGTTGATCATTTTGTCGTTTGCCAATATCGATGTTGCGACAAGCTGAGCGGTTGAATCGGTACGGATCAATTCTGTTATCGGTTTTTTATCTAGTTGTTGCACAACTAGAAATGTCGCCTCGACGCGTTCACCATTTGGAGCGTCAGGAGCAAGGAAAACGACCTCTTCGACCTTACCGATCTTTACGCCCGCGAGTTGCACATCCCCACCGGCACGCAGACCATCCGCGCTGACAAAGCGGGCCTTGAGCCGCATTCTTTTCTCGAACGGATTGAAATCACCGCTCGAATTGAGGATCAGAAAACCCGTGACAACGAGCGCCGCAAACATGAAAATGCCAACGCGTAGTTCGCTAAATGAAAGTTTCTGATTACTTCTTGGCATCTATTTTCCTCTCAGGAACCTGCGAATATAAGGGTCTTCGGTCTGTCGCAGCTGCTCATCCTTTCCGCTAAAGATAATATCGCCTTGTTTGAGCATTATCACCTCTGTATTGAGTAGACACAACCGCTCGCCCTCGAGCTCAAAATGCACTTCACCGGAGCGGTCAAGCGTCGCGTATTCCGATGACAAATATTCGAGATTATTCATCTCGTGCGTTACAAAAATAGATGATACATCTTCGAGGTCGCGAAGTTTAATCGCCAGCTCGCAAATGGTACGTGCCGTTGGCGGGTCAAGTCCCGCAGTCGGTTCGTCAAAAAGAACGATGCTTGGATTGCCGACCAGTGCTCTGGCGATGCCTACACGGCGGCGCATACCGCCCGAAAGCTCAGACGGCATCTTGTCGATAGCGTCCTCAAGATTGACGAACTGGAGCATTCGCCGCACTTCATGCTCGACTTCCTCCTCATCGACCTTCTCCTCGTGAAGACGATACGCGACATTCTCATAAACCGACAGGGAATCGAACAATGCCCCTTCTTGAAAGACCATGCCGATGTTCTTTCGGATCCGCATCATTTCCTGGTCGTCAAAACCTGTGACATCCTCGCCGTCGATCAAAATTTCGCCCGCGTCAGGTTTTAACAATCCGAGTATAAGATTGATGATCGTCGATTTACCGCTACCTGACCCGCCAAGAACTATCTTGGTTTCCCCCGTCTGACGGTGAAGCTGATCTTGTCAAGGATCACCTGGTCATCAAACGCCAGGTCCACATTACGAAATTCGATCGCAGGTAGCCCAAATTCTCCCAAAAGGGTTTCGCCGGTCTCATATGCCTGATGGTGATGGACACCTTCGATGTCTAAAGTCATACAACGATCCTTTCTCAAAAAATGGTCGCACTGAACAAACTCTGCAATATTTTAGACAGGAAGAAGTCAGCAATTATAATGATTATCGACGAAGTAACAACCGCGCTTGTTGTAGCTTGGCCAACGCCAACAGTACCGCCCTTCGTATTAAGACCCTTATAACACGAAACCAACCCTATGATCCCGCCAAAAATAATAGGTTTGACCATACCGCCGATGATATCGGTCATCGCGATCCCAAACTTTGCAGACTGTATGTATAGATTTGTGTCAAGACCATAAATCTGCTTAGCGACCATACCTCCGCCTACGATACCCACAAGATCGGCGGAAAACGTTAGCAGCGGAAGTGTAATAAGGAGCGCGATAATGCGTGGGGTGACGAGTTTACGAACCGGCGATGTCCCGAGTGCACGCATAGCGTCGATCTGCTGCGAGACTACCATCGATCCTAATTCGGCAGATATGGCGGAGCCTACCCGGCCGGCCACCATCAAGGCTGTTAGAACCGGTCCGAGTTCACGAATCAAAGATGTAGCCACACTCTGTCCGGCGCTGCTCTGTGCGCCATAGTATTCGAGCGTTGGAAAGGCTTGAAGGACGAGGACACCTCCCGTAAAAAAGCCGGTGAGCGAAACAATACCAAGCGATCCGACACCGATCCGGTCCATCTGTTCGATGGTTTCTTTAAAATATCGCGGCCCCTTCCAAAGGCCTTTTATCGAGCGCCACAGAAGGAAGGTGATCTCTTGCACTCCGGAAAGAAATTTCGCGATAAAGTTCATCGGTTTAGAAGCTGGAAACTTTGACTGCTCAAGGATATAACGAACCCAAACAAAACTTCAAACAAGCAAAAAGGCCGAACATATTTGTTCGGCCTCTGGTCGAATTAGTCGGTTTCCTAAACGGGGTACTATTGCGGCTTTTGGATATTTGGCCGAATGACAGGACGCGTCTGCCGCGGGGCAAATGCGTCGCCCGATCGATTTGCATCCTTGCGGCCGGCGTTCCGCTTCTCGATGTTTTCCCTTACCTGTTCAAATCGCTGTCGTAGTTCACGAAATCGTACTAGCTGTTCAGCCGTGAGTATCTTACGCACTGAAAGCTCGTTCATAAATCGGATCCGTGCCACATCGGCCTGTGCGAGCTGCAGCTCTTTCAATCGTGCTTGTACGTCCGCATCATTAACCTGATCGGCATAGATCGCATCGTCAAGACTGCGGTTCGCCAAACGCAGACGGTTTTGAGCCTCGTCCATCAACGGCTTTCGCTCCATA
The DNA here is from genome assembly GCA_016712045.1 of Chloracidobacterium sp. Classification (GTDB taxonomy): domain Bacteria; phylum Acidobacteriota; class Blastocatellia; order Pyrinomonadales; family Pyrinomonadaceae; genus OLB17. The sequence continues at coordinate 74,224 of JADJRV010000008.1, forward strand.
TTCATCCGGCGGATCTGCTGGACCTGTTCGCGGGAAAGCCCAAGCTGACGCAAGGCATTTGAACGAATATCCGGCTGTTGATTAGCACCCTGATTTTGGCCGTCTTGTGGTTCGACAGGTTTGGTATCCTGTGCAAAGCCAGCCGATACAAAGATCAACACAGCTAACGAAAATGCCGCGACCCTAAGATAATTAATGGTTTTCATAAAGTTGCAGCGGGTTATTCCGCTCCTCCTTCGTCAAAGAGATCCGAAAGACGCAAAGACTTGTCGTCGGTATCGTCGTAATTGGTCAAAGCAGGAGCCTTTGCCGTAGTGGCCGACGGATTGCGGACCACCGCGTTGTTTGGACGCTGAGAAACTGTCGTAACGGCTCTTTCGTTTCTCGGACGATATGCGTTAGACGAAGCCCGCAATGGACGAATCTGACGATCATCCGGATTTCTGACTACAACGTTCTCATTTTCATTCCTGGCCGGATCCGTCGACTGAACTCTATCATCCGGCGACACAACTGGCGGCACAGCGACATTGGTCGACGCGTTTGAGGCCATTTCCTGATCGCCGCCAAGATAATTCATCAAACCAAATCCAAGGCCGATGCTTACAATTAGCCCAGCAGCTACAGTCGCTGCCGCCGGCCAACCCGAAAGTGTCAATAAATCGCGAAGCCCGGCAAAAAATCCGACTGCCTCTACTTTCTCGTGGTAGGGAATCACGATGTTCGGGGTTGGCAAATGGGCAAATTCCTCTTTACGCCACTCAAACATCGAAAAACGCGCATTGGAAATGCCTGCAAATTCATCAGTACATGCCGTGCAGTCCAGCAAATGCTGTTCAAATTTACTGCGTTCGGAATCGCCGATCTCGTCGTACATATACGAAACGATCTCGTCCGTAAATTTGCATCCGTTTTTATTGCAGTTATCTAACATAACTAAACCACCTCGACCGGCGTTCTCTCTAACCTCATCTTCAACTGTCTCAGCGCCGTATAGAGCCTGCTTTTTACAGTGCTAAGCGGCAATTCGAGCGTTTCTGAGATCTCCTGAAACGTCATCTCTTCAAATTCTTTCATCACGACCACCTGCCGCAGATCGGTAGGCAAAGCTCCGACTGCCTGCCGGATAAGATTGGTTCGCTCGGTCTTTTCAATCGTGCGGGCTGGGGATAATAGAGGCGACGCGACGAAAACTCTTTCTTCTGAGCCGTCCTCGGTGTCAAAATAATCCTCTGCACGGGTCCGCTGACGGCGTTTGATCGTCAGACATTGATTGACAGCAATCCGATGCAGCCACGACGACACTTTGGCTTCACCGCGAAAATTTTTCAAATTGCGATACGCAGCGATAAAAGCCTCTTGGGCGGCGTCACCGGCGTCATCTTCGCGGCCGAGCATACCAAAGCAGAGAGCGAATATCTTACGCTCCCATCGTCTAACGATCTCGCCGAAAGCATCCGGATCCTGTCCGACTGCTAATTCGACTAACTGCTCATCAGTGCTCGTTTTATACATCAAGCTCGTGTCTATCGCCGCTCTGGCACGAGAATCATATCTCAAATAACGTCCAATTTGCGAAACTTCTCGCAGTCAATTACTTAGACGGTCGATCTGACAGAAAAGTCGAATAATTTCTTAATCAAACTGACACTGAAAAACCGCAAAATGCGGGAATCTGACGTAAAGCTCTCGCACACATCATTTTCGCGCTTTTCGCGGTCACAATTACCGAACATTATGCAAACTAATACGCCTTTGCGAAAACGACCCGTTTGCCTGAGTCAGCACCTGAATAGATGCATTTTCCGGCTTCCATCGTCGAGATGAGCGGGATACAGCGGATCGTGGCCTTGGTTTCTTCTTTGATCTTTTCCTCGGTCTCGGCGGTGCCGTCCCAATGTGCCAGAACAAACCCCCCGCGTTCGATCTGGGCTTTGAAATCCTCCCATGTATCGACCAGAAAGGTGTTTTCTTCGCGGAACGCGAGCCTTTGGTAGATGTTGGTTTGGATCTCTTCGAGCAGAGCTTTGACATGTTCGACGATGCCTTCGATCGGCTGCGATTCTTTTGTGAGCGTGTCCCGGCGGGCAACCTCGATGGTTCCATTCTCTAGATCACGCATTCCGAGGCCAAGGCGGATCGGAACACCTTTTAGTTCGTACTCGGCAAACTTCCAGCCGCTGCGTTGATTGTCGCTGTCGTCGTATTTGACGGAGATACCGGCGGCCTTAAGCTCTTCGAACAGCGGATTGACCTTGTCAGAGATCACTGCCAGATCTTCAAGCGTTTTGTAGATCGGAATAATAACTACCTGAATAGGGGCCAGTTTTGGTGGCAGCACGAGGCCCTGATCGTCCGAGTGAGCCATGATCAACGCACCCATCAACCGCGTCGAAACGCCCCAGCTTGTTGCCCATGCATATTCCTGCTCGTTTTCTTTGTTGACGAATTTTACGTCAAACGATTTAGCAAAATTCTGCCCGAGAAAATGCGATGTTCCGGCCTGCAGAGCTTTGCCGTCCTGCATTAGGGCTTCGATACAGTAGGTTTCGATCGCTCCGGCGAAGCGTTCGTTTGGCGATTTTAGGCCGCGAAGGACGGGCACGCCCATCCATTCTTCGGCAAACGTCGCGTAAACGTCCAACATTCGCTCGGTCTCTTCGATCGCTTCCTGCTCGGTCGAGTGCGCGGTGTGGCCTTCCTGCCAGAGGAACTCCGTGGTGCGCAGAAAAAGGCGCGTGCGCATTTCCCATCGGACGACGTTGCACCATTGATTGATAAGCAACGGTAGATCGCGCCACGACTGGATCCAGTTTTTGTACGTGTTCCAAATGACGGTCTCGGAGGTCGGGCGTATGATAAGCTCTTCCTCAAGCTTCGCCGCCGGATCAACTATCAGGCCTTTGCCGTCGGGATTCGCTTTGAGACGATAATGCGTGACGACCGCGCATTCTTTTGCAAAACCCTCGGCGTGCTCTTCTTCTTTTTCGAGGAAAGATTTAGGCACAAAAAGAGGGAAGTAAGCATTAACGTGACCGGTCGCTTTGAACATGTCGTCCAATGCCCGCTGCATCTTTTCCCAGATCGCAAAGCCGTAGGGTTTAATAACCATACAGCCGCGAACCGCGCTGTTCTCAGCGAGATCAGCACGTTTGACGATCTCGTTATACCACTCGGAATAGTTTTCCGACCTTTTAGGAAGTCCTTTTGCCATAAAATCCTTTGCCACAGAGATCAAAAAGAGCACTGAGGTAAAACGATAATAATAAGGCAATTTAACGTTACTTACAATTTCTGCCTCAATACTGAGCGCTTTTGCTCAATTTACTGTGTGGACTCTGAGGCTAATATGTTATTATCCGATTTTTATGAGCGATTTCTCTCTGGATCTCCAGGACACGGCCACTGCATTTGCGGATAAAACTGATTCGCAGCTAAAAGAAAAGCACAAGCTCTTTAAGATGCTCAACTCGCCGTTCCTAAATGCGATCGGAACAGCGGCAACGAGGTTTGCGTTATCGATCGGACTGCCGGTCGAAGGGCTTATAAAAGCTACGATCTTTGAACAATTTTGCGGCGGCGAAACGATCGAAGAATGTGAATCGACCATCGAAACGCTTGGGCGATCAAATATCGGTACGATCCTCGATTATGCGATCGAGGGTAAGGTGACCGACGAAGATTTTGACCGCACAAAAGACGAGATAATCCGGACGATCGACCGGGCTAAGGACGATTCGAACATTCCGTTTTCAGTCTTTAAGGTCACGGGCATTGCTCCGCTCGGCACACTCGAACGCCTCAGTAATAAAAAGAAACTTGACGCAAAGAGTCAGGCAAAATGTGAACGGATCCACAACCGGGTCGCCGAGATATGCGAATTCGCATATTCGGTAGGTCAGCCCGTGTTTATCGATGCTGAGGATTCCTGGATACAGGATGCGATCGATAGACTGGCGACGGAGATGATGGAACGGTTCAACCGCGAAAGGGCGATCGTCTACAACACCGTTCAGCTATACCGAACGGACCGGCTGCAATTCCTAAAGGATTCCCGGCGTCACGCGAAAGCTGATGGCTATATCTTTGCAATTAAACTTGTACGCGGTGCATATATGGAAAAGGAACGCGAGCGGGCTGCTGAGATGGGCTATCCGTCGCCGATCCATGAGACCAAAGCCGATACTGACGCCGATTACGATGCAGCATTAGATTATTGTTTGCGGCATCACAAAGACATGGCGTTTGTCGCCGCCACTCACAACGAAGCCAGTACAAAGACCCTCGCCGAACGCATGCAGGAATACGGGATTGCCACGGATCACCCAAATATTTTCTACTCGCAGCTCTATGGCATGGGAGACAATATTTCTTATGTTTTGGCTAAGGATGGATACAATGTCTCGAAATACGTCCCGTACGGGCCAGTGGCTGACGCTTTGCCGTATCTGATGCGCCGAGCTGAGGAAAATTCGTCGGCTGCCGGCCACGTAAGCCGCGAGCTTGAAATGATCGGAAAAGAACTAAAACGGCGAAAACTTTAGCGGATTATGCAGGCACTTGACTCGTATTAAGTTGTTGTACTTTGATCTGACCACTGTTCCTTATGTTCTGTCCAAAATGCGGAAAAGCCGATCAATCTGCCGAAACTTATTGCCGGCAATGCGGTACGTTTTTACCCGATCTCTCAAAACCTGCAAAACGCGAGTCCCCACCCGAAGAAAATATTAAGGTCAATACGGTCCTTTCCATGATGACCGTGATCGTCAGTTTTACGCTGGCAATTTTGCTGTATATTGTTTTGGGATTTCGCGAAACTACGCATCCGCTGATATATGCGACCGCTGGTTTGTTGCTTGCTATGGGCGGCTGGCACATCCAGACATTTATTCGAGCCCGTAGATTGAAAAGACAATGGAAAAGACGCGTAGGTCAGACAGAAAATGAACCGGGTGTGATCGGGTCGGTAACAAGCGGTAAACAACTGGAAACGCCTGATTTTGAGAATATGGTTCCGGCCAGCGTTACCGACCGCACCACCAAACACCTCTCCGAAAAACCGAGTTCATCTCAGTCCTAATAGCAGACGGACTGATTTATCTGATACTTCACGACTCGGATCGCTCCGCCATTCCGCTAAAGGTACAGTTTCGGCTTCGTTGAGTGGAATATTAGCGATCTTTGCAACTTGTGTGCTCTCGAAAGCCCGGGTTGATAAAGCCAGATGCGGTTGGCTCATACGTAGTTGAATGCTACGGCCAATTGCCGCCTCTGCCATCTCAACATCGAGATAAAAATCGTCATAAGCCGCGAGATGCCATATTTTCTCTTCGTCCTGCCCTTCGATCGCGAGCAGGCGAAGCAAGGCATACCCCGCTTCTAATTGAAATACTAAAAAATCACCAGGCTGAAAATTCTGTGACATATTTCGAGATTAGCATACGGACGCCTATTGACTATAAAATCGGTTTATATGGATCCATCAATCGACCCACAGACACTATTAGACATCGCAATCGAGGAGGCTCGCACCGGCCTGGCCGAGGGCGGCGTGCCGATCGGTGCGGCATTGTTTGACGGCAAAGGGAACTTACTAGGACGCGGGCGTAACCGCCGTGTGCAGGAGAACGACCCTTCAGTTCATGGGGAAACTGACGCATTTCGAAAGGCTGGGCGGCAGAAAAGTTATCGGGACACGATAATGGTCACGACCCTCGCTCCATGCTGGTACTGCACTGGACTTATTCGTCAATTCGGGATCGGTACGGTGATGGTTGGCGAATCCGAAACTTTTAAAGGGGGCGTTGATTCTTTGCGTGAACTCGGTGTCGAAGTTAACATTCTCAAGTCTCAAGAGTGTATCGACCTTCTTGCCAAATTTATCACCGACTATCCGGAGATTTGGAACGAGGACATCGGTGAATAGCTATGCCAAATAAACTAACTGCCGCCGAAGCGGTCAAGATCATAAATTCGGGCGACCGCGTCTTTATTCATGGAGTTGCTGCCGCCCCTCAAACCTTAATTCGTGCGATGACGGCCCGGGCGGACGAACTAAAGAATGTGGCGATAGTTCATCTACACACGGAGGGTGCCGCTCCATATGCCGATCCGGAGTATTCCGCGAGTTTCCGAGTCAATGCTTTTTTGTCGGCTCCAATGTCCGCCCGGCAGTAAACGAAGGCCGTGCAGATTATATCCCCGTTTTTCTTTCGGAGATCCCGGCGCTATTCAGAAAACGGGTTCTGCCGGTTAATGTTGCTTTGATAAATGTTTCGCCGCCCGATAAGCATGGGTTTTGTTCATTAGGTGTTTCAGTCGATATCGCCCGGGCTGCGGTCGAGTGTGCCGATCATATTATTGCTCAGATCAATCCGCACATGCCGAGAACCCTAGGTGATTCTTTGGTCCCGTACGCTGAATCTCGACGCTGTCGTCGAGGTCGATGACGCTCTACTAGAGGCTGCACCTCCTGTGCTAACAGATATCGATCGAGCGATCGGTCGGAATATCGCCGACATGATCGAAGATGGCGCGACGCTACAGATGGGCATTGGTTCTATTCCGAACGCCGTGCTAGCGTCTTTGACCGGTCACAAAGACCTGGGTATCCACACCGAAATGTTCTCTGACGGCCTGATCGATCTGGTCGAATGCGGCGTCGTTAACGGCTCTAAAAAGGCGAAGCATCCAGGTAAGATCGTGTCCGGTTTTGTTATGGGAACTCGGCGTGTCTATGATTTTATCGATGATAACCAGCAAGTACTGATGCTCGACATCGCCTATGTCAACGACACGGCCGTGATCCGCCGCAACCCCAAGGCAACGGCAATAAACAGCGCGATCGAGGTCGATCTAACCGGACAGGTATGTGCCGATTCGATCGGCACTCGCCAGTATTCGGGTGTCGGCGGACAAATGGACTTTATCCGTGGAGCGTCACTGTCTGAGGGCGGGAAACCAATAATTGCACTCCCGTCTACGACTATTCGCGGCGAATCCAAGATCGTACCCTTCTTGAAAGAAGGAGCGGGCGTAGTTACGACACGCGCCCACGTACACTACATCGTTACCGAATATGGTGTCGCAAATCTATATGGAAAGAACCTTCGCCAACGGGCCACTGAACTCATCAGAATAGCCCACCCGGATCACCGCGAAGCATTGGAAAAAGCTGCATTTGAGCGATTCCATCGCGCTTAGTAACGTCTTACTTGCCCGTAAGAATTATCGGCAACCCCTTCGCCGCATATTGTTTATTGAAATCAGCAACGTCCTGCGACTTGATCGCAGCGTACTTCGCCAATTGTGCGTCGATCTGCGTCGTCAGATCCGTGTAGACAACGTATGCCGACGCCGTTGGGCCGTAATCCGCGCTGTCGACGAACGAACTCAGCGCCGCCAGCTTATTATTCAGCCTGATAGGAAAGTTCAGCGCATCCTGACCGCTGCGGATCTTGGTCTGATGCAGCGTTTCTTCGACAGCGGCTAGCTTCGCGATTATTTCATTCGCCTTGTCGATCAAGTCTTTGTTCTCAGGTTTAAGCCGCTTATAAAGACTTTCGATCTGGGTCCTTAGATCCCGAAGCTCATTGATCGCAGTATGCGTCTCGGTCAGTTTTGCATTGATCTTTTTCATCAGGTCGAACTGTTTGGCAAAATCATCTTGCGTGGTGGTCAACCGCAGATCGGCTTTAATGACTAGCGGTTCTGTTCCAATAACCTTTCCGTCAACCGTCAGACGCGTCGAGTAATTCCCCGGAGGCACTCTCGGACCCGCTAATGAGCCACCCCACATGATCAGATTCGCGATCGTCGTGGCGTTCGGAAGGCGATAGTTCCACACAAAGGTGTTGAACCCGGTCTCTGCAGTTGGTTGCGGTTCACCCGGTGCTCCTCCGGCCGCGGAGCCTATTCGGCGGGTGAATTTTCGGATCACTTCGTTGGTCGAATCAAGGAACTCGATCGTCAAATCCTTCTTAGGTAGATCTTTGAGATAGTAATTGATGACTGCTCCGTTTGGCGGATTTCGGCCAACGGTAGCGTTCGGCCCCAGGCCAAAACCGCCGCCACCAGCCGTACGGTACGCATCTTCCGGCTTAAAGAGGAATGCGGATGCTTTCTCGGCGTCCGCCAATTGGTATAGCACCGGCAGATTGTCGAGTACGTAGAACGAACGCCCCTGCGTCGCCACGACAAGATCTTTCTCGCGTTTCTGTACGGTTAGATCGGTGATCGGGACGATCGGAAGATTTAACTGAAGGCTCTTCCAGCTCTCGCCGTCGTCGGATGAATAATATATCGAGCGTTCTGTGCCCGCGTATAAAAAGCCGCGCCGGTTCGGATCCTCGGTCACTGCACGCGTAAAGTGATCCGATGGAATGCCATTGACTATCTTCTTCCATGTTTTACCGTAATCGTTCGTCTTGTAGATGTATGGTTTCTGATCGTCGTTCTTATAGTTCGTGGCCGCAAAATACGCTGAGCCCGCGTCATGCGGCGAAGCGCGAATGTGATTGACCTGTATCCATTCAGGCAGATCCTTTGGCGTAACGTTGCTCCACGACTGGCCGTTATTCTGGCTGACCTGAACCAGCCCATCGTCCGTCCCGGCCCAAATTACGCCCCTGCTTTACAGGTGATTCATCTACCGTGAAGATGGTGTCATAATACTCAACGCTCGTATTATCGCCGGAGATAGCACCACCGGAATGCGTCTGTTTTGACTTATCGTTGCGCGTCAGATCTGGCGAGATCGGCTCCCAAGACTGGCCCTCATCATAGCTTCGGAACAGGACGTTCGCAGCTGAATACAAGGCATATTTGCCATTAGTTTTATGAGGAGAGAATACGATCGGAAAGTTCCATTGAAATCGATATTTTGTACCCTCGGCTCCCGAACCCATTGGATTATCAGGATAGACGTCAATATTTCGCTCCTGCCCTGTCTTGCGATCCCAACGCGTCAGCAAACCGTCGTAGCTGCCGGCAAAAACGACATCCGAATTCTCCGGGTGTGGAGCTATCCAGCCCGATTCCCCGCCGCCAACCGCAAACCAATCGCTCGCAGTTATCGCTCCTCCATCCGAGCGCGATGCAATGCGTATCGTCGAATTATCCTGCTGCGCTCCGTAAATGTTGTATGGAAAATCATTATCAGTGATGACTCGATAAAATTGCGCGGTTGCCTGGTCTTGCTCGGTCCAGCTGCCCCCGCCGTTGAAGCTAACGTTGGCTCCGCCGTCGTTTCCTTCGATCATTCGTTTCGGATCATTCGGAGCGATCCATAGATCATGATTGTCGCCGTGCGGCGTACCAATGGTGGTGAAAGTACGGCCGCCATCGATAGATTTGTGAAAACCGACGTTTAAGACATAGACCGTATTTTCATTCTCCGGATCGGCATAAACGCGGTTGTAATACCACGGCCGCTGCCGGATCGCTGCGCTTTCGCTGACCCGTTGCCAAGAGTCACCGCCGTCATCAGACCGAAATAGACCACCGTCCTTATTTTCGATCATCGCAAATAGGCGATTGGGATTGAGCGGCGAGACCGTAATATTCATCTTACCGTTGACTCCCGCCGGAAGCCCGCGATTCCGGGTGATCTCGACCCAAGTGTCGCCGCCGTCGGTGGACTTGAACAGCCCGCTGCCTTCGCCGCCGCTGTCCATCCGCCACGGCCTGCGGCTAACCTGCCAGAATCCCGCATAAAGCGTATTTGGATCAGACGGGTCCATCGCAATTTCGCTCGCTCCGGTTCCGGAGTTGCGAAAAAGTATTTTTTGCCAAGTCTTGCCACCGTCGCGGGTCCGAAAGATTCCGCGTTCGTCGTTGTTGCCCCATAGATGGCCGAGAGCTGCGACATAAACCGTGTTTGGATCTTTCGGATGAACCCGAATACGTGCGATCTGCTGCGTGTCACCGAGGCCGATGTGTTTCCAGCTCTTGCCGCCATCAACCGACTTATACATACCGTCGCCGCTCGACACATTTCCGCGCAAGGTTTGCTCGCCCATCCCGACGTAAATCGTATTTGGCTCGGAATCAGCCGCGTCGATCGCTCCAACGGATCCCGTGCCAAAATAACCGTCGGAAACGTTAAGCCAGTTGACGCCGCCGTCTGTCGTTTTCCAGACTCCGCCGCCCGTTGCTCCAAAATAATAAACATTCGGCTGCGCGGCGATACCTCGACCGCGGCAACGCGACCGCCTCGAAACGGACCGATCTGTCGGTACTGAAGATTTTTGAGGGGATCGGCCTTTGCTGCAGTAGTTTGGGACGAGATTTCGGTCGAAACGAACAACGATAGTATGAGCGATGCTAACAAATAATGGATTAAGCTTGGACGCACTTTGATTTACCTGCCTTTGGCGAAATTAGAATCGGAGTTTCTCAAAACTTAAACGAATATCACTAAAAATACAAACACCGTCTGTCACCTTTGAACCAACGGGTTAAACATCATAAAATAATATTTTGGATCAGATACATAATTTCTTACCTATTACAGGGGCAATACTATGAGTACAAATAAACAAGCAGTCATCATCAGCGCGGCACGGACGCCGACCGGAAAATTTCAGGGACTTCTCAAAGGATTTTCGGCTTCAGATCTAGGTGCTATCGCTATAAAAGAAGCGGTCGCACGAGCGGGTGTCGCTCCTGACAAGATCGACGAGGTTATCATGGGATGCGTGGTTGCTGCTGGGCAGGGACAGGCTCCTGCACGTCAGGCTGCGATCAAATCAGGACTTCCGCCGGAAGTTTCTGCTTTAACCATCAATATGGTCTGCGGGTCGGGGCTGCGAGCGGTTGCGCTGGCTAGTCAGGCAGTTGCTCTCGGCGATGCGGAGTATGTTGTCGCGGGCGGAATGGAATCAATGTCGAACATTCCTTACGCCCTGCCCGGAGCTCGTGACGGTTATAAAATGGGCAACCAAACAGTGACCGACCTGATGATACACGACGGTTTGTGGTGTCCGTTCGAGAATTGGCACATGGGCAACACCGGCGAGGTCGTTGCGGAAAAATATCAGATAACGCGTGAAGCTCAGGACGATTTTGCGGCTAAATCTCATCAAAAGGCCGCCGATGCTCAAGCTGCCGGCCGTTTTAAGGACGAAATGGTTTCGATCCAGATCCCGCAAAGGAAAGGCGACGCGATCGTTCTGGATTACGACGAACCCGTTCGTCCGGATACGACAGCCGAAAGTCTCGCAAAATTGCGTCCGGCGTTCAAGAAGGACGGCGGCACCGTTACGGCAGGTAATGCTCCTGGCGTCAATGACGGAGCTTCGGCCCTCGTCGTCACATCGGCGGAAAACGCCGCTGCGGCGGGCATCGAACCGCTCGGCCGGGTGGTTGCGTGGGCGTCGTCGGGTATCGAGCCAAAACTCATCATGATGGCTCCGGTCAAGGGTGTACATAATGTACTGGCAAAAGCTGGTTGGGACATGAAAGACGTTGATCTTTTTGAATTGAACGAGGCTTTCTCAGTTCAGGCTCTCGGCGTGATGCAAGAACTCGGCCTCGACATGGATCGCGTCAATGTAAACGGCGGCGCGGTTGCTCTGGGTCACGCTATTGGCAACTCGGGCGGACGCGTTTTGACAACACTGCTTTATGAGATGAAACGTCGAGGCGCAAAACGTGGTGTAGCCGCACTTTGTCTTGGTGGTGGCAACTCAGTCGCATTGGCCGTCGAACGCGATTAACCAAATCTTGCAACTTCGGCACATGTTCGCGCGTTCTTTTATTGGAGGCTACGTTTTTTATGACTGCTAAAGAACATAATCGGCTGGTCGGCATCTTTTTGATGGCACACGGCGGCTTACAGGCCGTTGTGATGGCCATTCTCACAGTGGTTTACGGTGTTTTAGGTGCGGCAATGATCGCGGGCAGCCGAAATAACGAGGGCCGTACGGTCGGTGCGTTTTTTATCGTTGCCGTGATCGTTATGGCAATATTTTCTATTTTGTTTACGGGCTCTCAAATTCTCGGCGGCTATAAGCTGTTCAAAGAAAAACCAAATGCTCGCGTTTGGGGAATAATTGGCAGTATTATTTCGTGCCTTTCTTTTCCTTTGGGAACGGCTGTCGGCGTATACGGTATGTGGTTTCTGTTCGGCGACATGGGTAAACAGATGTACCTGAATGCCGGCATGCCGCAACAGATGTTTCAGCAGCCCAACTACGATTATCAGCAGCAGCCACCACCGCCAAATAGTTGGCAATAATTCCCAACAGAATTGGTAACGGCTTGATTATTAACAGGCGATGAGATCAACAAATCTCGTCGCCTGTTTGTTTTGTGTCGGAGGCGTGGTTTATTCTATCTATTTCTTAGACCAGTCATTAATTAATAGAATAATATGAGTGAAATTATAGGTGTTATCGGTGCGGGAACAATGGGTAACGGTATTGCCCAGACAGCCGCGGGAGCGGGTTTTAGTGTCGTGATGTGCGACGTGTCGGCTGAGTATGTCGAGCGTGGCATTGCGAATATCAGCAAGAGCCTCGATCGTTTTGTTAAGAAAGAAACGATGACAGAAGAGCAAAAGGCTGAGGTTCTTTCGCGTATCTCGACGACAACAATCCTGGATGATGTAAAAGACTGTTCTCTCGTGGTCGAAGCAGCGTCCGAAAATTTTGAGATCAAAAAGCAGATATTCGAAAAACTCGATTCCGTATGCGGCTCTGACGCTATTTTATCGTCAAATACATCATCCATTTCAATAACCAAGATCGCCGCGACCACAAAACGCCCCGAAAAGGTCATCGGGATGCACTTTTTCAACCCGGTTCCACTTATGAAACTGGTTGAGGTTATCCGTGGAATTGCGACATCTGATGAGACTTACGCGAAAGTGAAATCGCTTTCTGAGCAGCTTGGAAAGGTCCCGGTCGAGTGCAATGATTCACCGGGCTTCGTATCTAACAGAGTGTTGATGCCGATGATAAACGAGGCGATCTTTGCCCTCCATGAGGGCGTCGCTTCACGCGAATCGATCGATGAGATCATGAAACTCGGCATGAATCACCCGATGGGCCCGCTTGCCCTGGCTGATTTTATTGGATTGGATGTTTGTCTCGCGATCCTAAACGTGTTGCACGAAGGCATCGGTGACCCGAAGTACCGTCCCAGCCCGCTGCTCAAGAAATACGTCGATGCCGGTTGGCTCGGGCGCAAGAACGGCAAAGGGTTTTACGATTATCAGTAGTACGTTAGCCAAAGAGGACACAGAGAAAGATGAGAAAAACTTTAATTTCACTTACATTAATGGCTTGGGTAATGATGACGCTCGTCACAGCAGGCGTTGCTCAGGTTAAGGTCGCACCGCTCAATATCAAAGAGCGGACGCTGCCAAATGGGCTAAAAGTCGTGTCCGTGCAGGACAATACGAGCCCTACGGCGGCGATCCACGTTTGGTACAACGTCGGCGGCAAGAATGATCCGCAGGGCAAATCGGGATTTGCACATATGTTCGAGCACATGATGTTCAAATCAACCAAGAACATGCCCAACGAAAAGATGGATCGTTTGACCGAAGATGTCGGGGGATTTAATAACGCCTCGACATGGGATGATTTCACCAATTATTACGAGGTCGTGCCGTCAAATTATCTTGAGACTCTGTTTTGGGCCGAGGCCGAGCGGATGGTCAATCTCAATGTTGACGACAAAAATTTTGCATCCGAGCGCGACGTGGTCAAAGAAGAATATAGGCAGAGCGTACTTGCCCAACCGTATGGTCAGCTTTTTCAATACGTCAGTAGCCTTTCATACACTCAGCACCCCTACAAACGCGGTGTTATCGGTGATCTTGACCAGCTGAATGCGGCGACGCCGGCGGATGCCAAATCGTTTTACGATCTTTATTACAGACCTGACAACGCATATTTGATCGTTGTCGGTGATTTTGATCAGTCGAAATTTGATACTTGGACCGACAAGTATTTTGGTCGTGTTAAACGGCCGAATGCTTCCATCCCGCGTGTGACTATCAAAGAACCGGCGCGTACAAAAGAGGTCCGCTACGAAAAAACGGCTCCAAATGTCCCCTTTCCCGCCGTAGCGATCACATATCTTGCTCCGCCGTCAAACGACACTGACATGGCCGCCTTGCGAGTGGCGGATAAAATTTTGAGCGGCGGCGAGAGTTCGCGGCTGTATCAAAGTTTGGTCTACAAACAACAGATCGCTCAAGAGGCCTCGTTTAATATCGACAACAAGGTTGACGGTGGCCTGCTATACTTTTTTGCTATCGCCAGCGAAGGCAAGACCGGGGCGGCACTCGAAAAGGCTCTGCTTGCTGAATTAGCGCTGATACAGGCCAAAGGCATTACCCCCAAAGAACTTGAAAAAGCGAAAAATCAACTCATCTCCGACGCGATCCGAAGCCTCGAAGACAACGACGGCAAAGCCATCGCGATAGAACGAAGTGTCGCCTATCAAGGTGACCCAAAGCTGGTCAACACCAATGTCAAACTCCTCCAGTCGGTGACGGCGGCGGACGTTCAACGCGTAATGAAAAAATATTTTACCGATACGAATCGCGTGGTGATCCACTATTCGAATGACGGAGGTGCAAAATAATGAAAAACACACTTACCCTACTTTGTATCCTAAGTGCTTTTGTGGTGAATTCGCTCGCTCAGGAGATGCCTCCCGCTCCAGGAGCTGCTAAAGCGGTAACTGTTCCGGCAGTACAGGAAAAGAAACTTGCCAACGGGCTGACCGTCGCGGTCGTGCAAAAGAGCCAAGTGCCGCTTGTGACGATCAATCTTTTGATCCGTGCAGGTGCATCAGGCGAAGACGCGGCAAAGGCCGGTTTGGCAGATATGACTGCGTCAATGCTTACAAAAGGAACCAAGACCCGTACCGCTACACAAATCGCCGAGGCAGTGGAGTTTCTCGGCGGTTCGATCAGCAGCGGTGCCGGTTGGAACGCCTCGTACGTCTCAGTGACGGTCACCTCTGACAAAGTCGCTCAGGCAATGGCGATTCTCGCCGATGTCGTCTTAAATCCAAAATTTGACCAAAAGGAGATCGATCTGCTCAAATCGCAGTCACTCGACGGCCTTACCTATAGCCTCAAACAGCCAAGCTTTCTGGCAAACTATGTCGTTAGCAAATACAGCTTTAAAGAGCATCCCGCTGGTGGAACACCCGCGAGCATAGGCTTGATCTCACGGGCCGACATTCTTAAGTTTCAGAAGGATAACTACAATCCGGCAAACTCGGTACTGGTTTTTGCAGGAGACATATCACCTGCGACCTCGTCGGCGCTAGCTGCAAAATATTTTGCAGTTTGGGCCAAGGGAAAGCCACCTGTCAAGGAAATGCGTCTAGATAGGGTGACCAAGATCGGTTCGGCCGACACTTCCGGCCCGCGTCCGATCGTTAACCGCTTTCTGGTCATCGATCTGCCAAAATCAGGTCAGGCTTCTGTGGTATATGCCCAGCCGATCACTGGTATTGGCCGCTCTGATGCACGTTATTTTCCGGCATCTGTTTTAAATTCGGTGCTCGGCGGAGGCTATTCGTCGCGGCTAAATCAAGAGATCCGCATCAAACGCGGCCTTAGCTACGGTGCGGGCAGCGGCTTTGAATGGCGTTCATCAAAAGCAAATTTCGCAACCCGAACACAGACTAAAAACGAGTCAGCCGCCGAGGTCACCGAACTCGTTATAGAAGAGCTTCGCAAGCTCTCAACGACGCCCACAGCCGAATCTGAATTGATCCCTAGAAAATCAGGACTTACCGGCCCGTTTGGGCTTAGCCTCGAAACAACCGGCGGTTTAGCTGGTGAGATCGGCGAGCTTTACGGATTTGGCATTCCGTCAACGGAACTTAACAGCTACGTTGTCAACATAAACGGGGTCACTAATGCTCAGATCAAGGATTTCGCTCTCGACAATATGCTTGGCGGTGACATCGTGATTGTCGGGGACTATTCCATTTTTAAGGCCGATCTCGCAAAGCGATTTCCGAAGATGACCGTCGATGTTATCAAAGCCGACGATCTAGATCTAAGTAAAGATAATTTACGTAAGTAGATTAGTTTTTCTGATCGCCCTCTAAATACGCGAAAAGCACGAAAAAAAGTTAGACTATTGTCTTGCCGCCTTTCGTGCTTTTGGTGTGTTTCGCGGGCAAATTTCTTTCATGCATAAGAATTTACGGACATTTATCGAATCACTCCGCCGCGAGGATGAGATCGTCGAGATATCGGCTGAGGTAGATCCGTATCTAGAGATCGCCGAAATTCATCGTCGCGTTATCGATGAAGAGGGTAAGGCTCTGCTGTTCACTAACGTAAAAGGTTCTGATTTTCCGGTCGTCACCAACCTGTTCGGAACACGAAAACGAATAGACCTCGCATTTGGCTCGAAACCGCTCGATTTTGTAAAACGAGCGGTTCACGCGGCCGAAAATCTATTGCCGCCAAAGCCTGCCAAACTGTGGGAATATCGTGATCTAGCATTTTCAGCTCTAAAATTTGGCACAAAGAATGTAAGTTCAGCCCCAGTCCTAGAAAGCCGCCAATCCACCGTCGATCTCGAAAAGATCCCCCTTCTCCAGCTTTGGCACGAAGACGGAGGGCATTTTATTACCCTGCCGCTTGTCTATACCGAAAGCCCGATCACGGGTAAACATAACCTTGGTATGTATCGCATTCAGCGTTACGATGAGACCTCGACCGGCATTCACTGGCAGATAGGAAAGGGTGGCGGATTTCATTATTTTGAGGCGGAGAAACAAAATAAATCGCTGCCGGTGACGATCTTTCTCGGTGGTGCTCCGGCGATGATACTTTCAGCCATCGCTCCGCTTCCGGAAGACATTCCGGAATTGATGCTCGCCTCGCTGCTAAATGATGGAAAGATCGCGACAGCCAAGAATCCGCTCGGTGAAAACCGTCATCGCCTGATCGCCGAAGCAGAATTTGCTATCTGCGGTTCTGTCGCACCGCACGAACGCCGTCCCGAAGGCCCGTTTGGTGATCATTACGGTTATTATTCGCTAGTCCACGATTATCCGGTGTTTCGTGCGGATGCCGTATTTCACCGAAAGGACGCGATCTATCCGGCGACCGTAGTTGGCAAACCGCGGCAGGAAGACTTCTTTATCGGCGATTATTTGCAAGAACTACTGTCACCTCTGTTTCCGCTCGTGATGCCTGGCGTTCGAGATCTGTGGAGCTATGGCGAAACAGGGTTTCACTCGCTATCTTCCGCCGTCGTAAAAGACCGATATGCCCGCGAAGGTCTTTCGGCGGGCTTCCGCATCCTTGGCGAAGGGCAACTATCGCTTACAAAGTTTTTGCTATTGACCGACACTCTGCAAGACCTCAGAGATTTTAGATCTCTGTTCGAACACATCCTCGCACGCGTCGAGTGGCATCGTGATCTATTCATATTCAGCCAGACTGCTTTCGACACGCTCGATTATGCGAGCGGAAAGATCAATCACGGCAGCAAAGCGATCCTAATGGGATTTGGCGAAGCGAGGAGGGAATTGGCACACGAATTTAAAGGTGAAATACCCACTGACATCACGAGTACCGAGGTTTTCTGCGGCGGCTGCATCGTCGTACAGGGCGGCAGCTATGAAAATGACAAAGAGCTAGGTGAACGGCTTGCCCGATCGGGCAAATTTGATGATTGGCAAGTCGTTGTGATCCATGACGATGCTGATTACGCTAAATCGGCAGAGAAATTTCTTTGGGCCACGTGGACAAGGTTTGATCCTGCGTCGGATATCTACGCTAAAGAAGCGACAGTTCACAACAATCACATTGGCTACACCGCCCCGATCGTCATCGATGCACGAATGAAGCCCTGGTATCCCAAAGAGGTCGAGCCGCGTGAAGATATCGTTAAGCTGGTCGATTCACGTTGGGGCGAATATTTTTAGAGCCAATTCACCACCGAATCACAGAGAACCTAGAGATATATGGATAAGCGGCGGTCACGCACTTTTACAAGTATTCTTGCGTTGATCGCAATTGCCGCTCTTTGCATGGCTTATGGTTATTTCATCGAACCAAATCGCCTCGTGGTTAATCAAGACGAGATAAAGATCAAGGCATGGGATCCGGCGTTTGATGGATTGAGAATCGCCATGATCGGTGATATTCACGGGGGTTCTAACGGCGGGTCCGCAGAGATGATCCGAAACGTCGTTACGGCAACCAACGCTGAGAGTCCTGATGTCATTGTGCTGCTTGGTGATTATGTTTCCGAAGATAAGAATGGAACGTTAAATATGTCGATGGCCGAGGTTGCCGATAATCTCGCCGGCCTCAAGGCAAAGGATGGTGTTTACGCAGTCCTCGGCAATCACGATGGGCGGTATGGGGACGAGTTGGTTGCTACCGAGTTAAGCCGAATTGGCTATCGAGTACTACAAAACGAGGTGATCGTGATCGATCGAGGTGAGAAACGGCTTCGTATTCTCGGCATGCTCGACCACATGCACGTGACGTCCTGGAAAGAATATTCCGAAGCGGCAAAGCAAGCAGTTTCGCCGACAGAAGGCAGTGGGGATCTGGTGATACTCCAGCACAGTCCCGATATTCTCCATCTAGTGACAGGCGATCTCGCGATATCCGATGATCTCAAGCTATTTCTTGCGGCACACCATCATGGTGGCCAGGTCTGGCTTCCGATACTAGGACGGCCAATTATACCGTCAAGCTATGGGCAAAAATACGCCAATGGTCACGTCAAAGACCGTGGCCTCGATATGTACATCACCAGCGGGGTCGGCACAAGCATCCTGCCGTTCAGATTCATGGTGCCTCCGGAGATCATGATACTCACCGTTCGAAGCGAGTAAATATTACCGCAACATTCCGCTCACATGCCTTAGATCCCCGTCGTTTTTTGCGGGTATTAGGCCGAGTATCTTACACATCACGTTATAGACCTCGACGTTCGAAAATGGCTCCGCGACAAATCCGCGTTTGAATGCCGCTCCGTGCCCGATAAATGTCGCCTGCATTTCCTGATATTTATTGTCATAACCGTGGGCTCCGCGCGGGCGGTCTGTTTCGTCGAGATCCTTATACCAATCGTCCCAGCGTTTGTGGCTTGTTGTTATCCAGCCCAATTCGCTAGAGCAAATGATCGGCGCGATTCGCTTGCCGTCGTTGTAATGCAGGCGTCCCGGAATATCGGACTTCTTCCAACAGGTTGTGTGCGGCAGAGCCTTGATCTTATCGTAGATCGCATCGGTTTTACCGGGGTTAGGAAATATCTGTACGATCTCGTTCGTCCACAATATTCGCTCGGTGTCGTCAAAGTTGAAATTATCATCGAGAAACGTAACTTGTTTCGGGTAATAATTAGCCATCCCGTGATCGGAGACAATAATGATATTTATTTGCTTGTCGATACCGCGTTTCTCTAAGCCTGCCATCAGCCTACCGATATATTCGTCAACTTCCCATACAGCGTATTTTGTCTCTTCGGAATCCGGACCAAATTCGTGCCCGACGTCGTCCGTTGTCGAGAAATACATTGACAGCATCGTCGGGCGTATTTCTTTTGGCTGGTCGAGGTAGCCGAGTATTTTGTCCACACGCATTATGTTTGGCACCTTTCCGTTGTACGAGCGCCATTGCGTCGGAGCTTCGCCCTGTATCATTGTCTCGGTACCAACAAAAAAATAGCTCGCCGCGCGTTGTCCTTGCTTTTCAGCCGTCACCCATATCGGTTCGCCGCCCCACCAACGGGGATTCTCGACCTCTTTGCGCTTTGACATTGTAAAGACCTCGCCAAAATCATAGACATTGTTCTCAACGATGCCGTGGTGTGCAGGATATAGTCCGGTCGCGATCGTGTAATGGTTTGGGAATGTTTTGGTCGGAAAGGACGGGATCATCCATTTAGCCCGTACACCGTCTTTCGCTAGCCGGCCGAGTGTCTCAGGTTTGTAATTATCAAGGTAATCCCACCTAAAGCCGTCGAGCGAGATAAGGATGACCGTTGGCTTTAGATCTTTGATAGGAGCTTGAGCGACGGCTGCAAGATCAAATGCGCAAAATATCGCGAGACAAAACAACCATGTCGTTTTCTGTTTCATAATGTTTCGTTGGCGTGACTAGAACTATTTGTTTGGTCTATTATATTCGTCAAACGCGCTCAACCAAATCAAACACAAGGAGAAATGAAGTGAAACGTCCAAACTCTATCTTAACTTTATCTCTGGTATTCGGTTCTTTGCTTATCGCGGGACTTGCCTGCGGCGGATCATCGACAACGACGACCAACAATACTGCAGCCCCGGCGAATAATTCGACTGCCACGTCCTCGACCCCCGCACCGTCCGCGCCGAAAAGCATCGCCGGCAATTACACCACGACCGGCAGCAACCCCGATGGCGGCGGACAGTACAAGGCTGATCTCGTCATTACCCCGCGTGACGATGTGTATCAATTCTCATGGAAATCCGGCACGAGCTCATATGATGGCGTTGGCGTAATGACCGACGCACGTGTCGCTGTTGCTTACACCGACGGAGCAAACGGCAAAGGCTGCGGCGTTGTGCTGTATAAGATCGGCTCGGACGGCGCGATGGACGGTAAGATCGGTTACTGGGGCGTCAACTCGATGGAAACCGAAAAGGCCACTCGCACCAAGGGCAGCGGATCTGATCTCGACGGCGTCTATGACATCGTCGGCAAAAATCCTGAGGGCAAAGAGTACAAGGGCAAGCTGACCGTCATCCAGAGCGGCGAAGGCTACACATTCGACTGGGAAGCCGGTAACGCTTTCTCCGGATTCGGCATCAAGGCGGGTAACTATGTCGCAGTCGGTTTTGGCGGCAAGCAATGTGCGTTCGTCGGCTACGATGTCGAGGCAGACGGCACGCTAAACGGTCGTTGGGGCAATCAGGTTACACGAAAACTCGGTACCGAGGTCGCAAAGAAGAAGTAGGCAGCGGGAGTTGGCACCGGCGGCTTTAGGTTCCGACTGCCACTGCCTCCTGCAACTGCGTACTGATCATTATGGCGGTCTATGTCGATAAACTCCGTGATCACGGGTGGCGGCATGGACCGTCTTGTCATTTGATTGCCGACACGGTTGGGGAACTGATCGAATTTGCGACGAGTTTGGGCATGAGGGAAGAATGGTTCCAGCCAAAAAGCTCGCCGCACTTTGACCTTACCGCTGAGGGACGCGAGATCGCGGTTACAAACGGAGCTATCGAACTCGATAACCGTGCAATGGCGATGAAGCTGCGTGAGATCAGAAACCGCGAAACCTAAGAAATAGGAAAAGAGATTTAGCCACGAATTGCACGAATGACACGAATTAAGAGATCTGATTCGTGCTATTCGTGACATTCGTGGCTAAAATATTCTTGTGCGACAAGTATTTATTATCTGGCTACTGCTTTCCGCCGTCTGCGTGCTGATCTCCTGCGGCGGCCCCGCAGAACGTATCAAAGAAACAGCCGCGATCACGCCCACACCAAGCCCCACTCCCGGCGAACGCGACATTTCGGGCAATTTCCTCATTAACGGAGCAGGTTCTCACGACATGGATCCGTACACCGGTTCGCTGTCGGTCATCCCGAAAGGCGATAATTACGAATTTCGCTGGGCGACAACAAAAGGAACCCGCGTCGGCACGGGCGTGCAGTTGGGCAGTACGGCCGCCGTGAGTTTTGCGGCGACCGGTGCGGGAAAAGGCTGTGGTGTTGTTTTGTACAAGATCGCCTCAGACGGTTCGTTCGATGGCCGCAGCGTCTTGTGGGGCGACGAAAAGTTTGGTGAGGAAAAGGCCGTCCGTGTCGAGGGCACGGGCTTCGTCGGCAAATACATGGTCACCGGCACGACTGCCGATGGCAAGACCTATTTGGGCTCGCTCGCCATCGTAAAAGACGGTGCAGGCTACGATTTTTCTTGGCTTACGGATAAACCACAGGTCGGATTTGGCATTTGGAAGGGAAGTTATGCCGCGGTGAGCTTCGGCGGGCGTCAATGCAGCTTTGCACTCTACGACATCCAGTCAAACGGCAGCCTCGAAGGCAACTGGGGCGGGCAAAAACAAGTCACATTCGGCTCAGAGACCGCCAAACGCCAGTAATGCAGCAATCTGAACGCATCAAGTAACCTGCTTAACGTACCAAGTAATCTGCTTGACGATCCAAGTAGTCTACCTGACGAGATATCTGCTCAGATATTGCGATTTCCAGCCTGCTTGACGCTCCAAGTAATCTGCCTGACGTGATTTCTAGCCAGAAATTGCGATTTCCAGACTACCTGACGCTCCAAGCAATCTGCCTGACGCGATTTCCGGCTGGAATTACGAATTCCTAACGGCCTCAGTCAATTTCTCAGCGAATGTTCGGCAATATTCTTTGTATTTTGTCGAGATTTCACCTTCAGTAAGCAATTGTTCGACAAATGTTACGCAGTAATCTTCGATATTTAGTGAGTTTTGAGGTTCATCTGCCAAGGGACATCACTATTTACTGCTTTGTGACAGAAAAACCGCTGTCCGCCAAAACCACGGTCGGGCTTTAGCTCAGTTGTGGGCAAACTGATCTCGTGCTCGGCCCAGGTTTCGTGTTCAGCGGGCATTGTTATCTCGATCACCTCAGAGTTTGCTTCGCATTCGAGCACACGGTGACGAATTTCGGGCGGCTGTAGCACGCAATCGCCGGGTTCTAACCAGAACGGCTCGCCCTGATCTTCGTAAACGACCTTTATCCGCCCTTTCAGACAATAGATCATCTGAAGATCGATCTTGTGATAATGGACGTAATCCGGCACCTCGCCGCCGGTTGCTAGGCGAATGTGCGAAGCGATCACCTTGCCGTCCATTCTGTCCGGTATCAGATCGCGATATTCCATCCCGGCCCTGCCGGTAGTCCACTCGCTGTCGCTCGCGGGTCTCAAGTCCAATGTCTCATGTCCAATGTCCGCTATGTCCTGAGACTTGAGGCTTTGGACGTTGGACTTTGGACCGGCGATGAGCCGCACGCTCTCCTCGCCCATCAACATCACCGCCTCGCGCGGATTGTCAGCCGGAAAGATCATATCGAGCCGATAGCCGAGGGCTTTGTATTGTTCAATGGCAGTATCGAGATCTTCGACAGGAATGATGTCCATTCGGGCTATTTCCAGTTCTTTTTCCATACGCCACGTGTGTCTTCGTCAAGCAATGATCGGCGAAATGGGATGTTGTTGAGGACTTTATTCATCAGAAATTCCCAGTCGCGGTACGGAAAGTCTTTGATCTGCTCAAAACGGATCATGCCAAACTCGGTCTCGTCGTCGTTGCGAAAATACAGCTCACGCGGCTCGTTACCCGCCTCGATCTCAAAATACCGCGTCACAAAATGCCAACGAACACGGTGTTTGTCGAATTTCTTCGCCCGGTGGTATGTCCATTCGTCTCGTATCATTTAACGACGATCTCCGATTTGATCGAATTGGCAATATAACATTGCTTGTGCGATCGGTGATGCAGATCGCTGAGTTGTTCAGCCGTTGGCGGTTCGCCGATCCATTCGATCTGCGGGTCGAGCGTGATCTTCGCCAGCCACTTCCGCCCGTCGTCCATCGCCGCCATTTCGCCAACCGCATTGTCCGTGTACGAACCAATATTAAATCCATCAGTCGCCGCCAGCCACAAAAAGTCAGCATGTGACACGACGAAACCGACGCCACCAAAGCCTCCTCCGGATCAACCGCCGCCTCAACCGAAAACCTCGGCACCACATGCGGCGAAGACGAAGCCGGAACCGTCACCCCGCCATCAAACTCCCACTCATGCCCCCGCGAATACCGATTCTTAGTAAAAGTCTCCGGCGAGTCGGATTTCCAGGTAATTTTTGCTGTGTATGTTGACATGTTTCCTCACTTCACGACATCAATCAGATTCAGAAGGCCACCCAGAACAAAGAAACTGCCGATCACGACGGCGTTAACTCGTGGAAACCAAATAACATATTTTCCAACAGTCTTCCCAAACATGTTTCTAAAATTCTTTTCAGCCAAGTCGCCGATCTCCTTGTTGAAAATCAACAAGGAGTAGCCGATGAGGAAAATGATCGAATAAAATATTATTAGTTTAATATCCATCCCAGAAGTTCCTCCTTACGCTGCCCATAAACTTAACCTACGGCCTCAACCTATACAACATCCTCGGAAACGGAATTGTTTCGCGGACGTGTTCGATGCCGGCCATCCAGGCGGTGCAGCGTTCGATGCCCATGCCGAAGCCGGCGTGCGGGACGCTGCCGTAGCGGCGGAGGTCGAGGTACCATTCGAAGGTCGCCTGGTCGAGGCCGTGATTTTTGAGCTGCTCTATCAGGTAATCAAGGTTTGCAGCACGCTCGCCGCCGCCGATGATCTCGCCGTAGCCTTCGGGGGCGAGCAGGTCGATGCCGAGAGCACATTCGGGACGCTCGGGGTCAACCTCAAAGTAAAATCCTTTGATCGCGGCAGGGAAATGGTGGACGAAGACCGGTTTGCCATGCTGCGTCGAGAGATAAGTCTCGTCCGGAGCCCCAAAATCGCCGCCCCATTCGAAATTATTCTCAAGCTCGCCTTTGGCAAAGCCCTCCTGCAGCATTTTCACGGCATCGTCGTAATGCAGACGCGGGAAAGGGGAATTAATGGCTTCGAGAATGGTAGTGTCGCGTTCGAGCGTTTTCAGTTCTTCCTGACGGTCGTTGAGCACGCGTTCGACGACCGAAAGGATCATCGCCTCGCCGAGGTCCATCATGTCTTCGTAGCTCGCGTAGGCAACCTCAGGCTCGACCATCCAGAATTCGGTCAGGTGACGGCGCGTCTTTGATTTCTCCGCACGAAACGTCGGGCCGAATGCATACGATTTACCAAAAGCCGCAGCCGTCGCTTCGTTATAAAGCTGGCCGCTCTGAGTCAGATATGCCTTATCGTCACCAAAATAATCGACCTCAAACAACGTTGTCGTGCCTTCGCACGCCGCCGGCGTAAAGATGGGCGTATCGGCAAGCGTAAAACCATTGCCGTCAAAGAAATCACGGACAGCCTTGATGACCGTATGCCGGATCTTCAAAACAGCGTGCTGCTTTTTCGAACGTATCCACAGATGACGGTTGTCCATCAGGAACTCGGTTCCATGTTCCTTTGGCGTGATCGGATAGTCGTGCACATTTTGCAGCACTTCGAGAGCCGTCACATCGACCTCAACGCCAAGGCTTGAGCGTGTGTCTTCCTTCACCGTCCCTGTGACAATGATCGACGATTCCTGCCCGATCGAATCAGCCAGTTCGTATAAAGCCTCATCATTTGGTTTGAATACAACGCCCTGCACGATGCCCGTACCGTCGCGAAACTGCAAAAACACGAGCTTTCCGCTCGAGCGTTTGTTATAGAGCCAGCCTTTCATGACGACCGATTCACCGATATGATCTTTTAATTGATTAACGTATGTTTGCTTCATTTAGGTAGAGTTAAGAACAAACTAATATTCTAATTGAAATCCGGTGGTCTGCAAATTGACAGTCGTTCAACTAAATAGCAGACTGTGAATATCACACGTCCAAATAATTGACTATGAAAAAACTATTCTCAACGTTTGCCGTTATCGGCGTGTTATTTGTGCTCGGGGCCGGCATCGTCGTCGCTCAAGATGCGACTGAGGTGACCGATAATTTTTACGCAACACTCCGCGACCTTAATGTTCGCGGCCTGCCGGATAAGGATCAGCTAAAAGAGTTAAAGCCCTTTCTATCTAGCCAAATCGTGACGATCATCAAACGCAACCAAAAAACTCAGGCGGCATTTATGAAAAAGCACCCTGACGAAAAACCGCCCTGGGCGGAGGGCGATCTGTTCTCAAGCCTGTTCGAGGGACCTACGAGCTATCAGATCGGCAACATCCGGACGAAGGGCAGCACCCGCGAGGTCGATATCTACCTGCACCATGTCAGCGAATCGGACAAAGTAAAATGGACCGATACTGTGGTATTAAAAAAGTTTGGCGGCAAATGGCTCGTCACGAATATTATTTTCAAGGGAAAATGGCAGTTCAAATCGGGCAGCAGCCTGTTGAATGCATTGAAATAAGGTAATAAGTGTCACCACCAGATAAAAACAAGAAAAAGGTCGATTATTCGGCGGCGTGGGCTGAGGCCCGCAAGATCGTGTGGAACGCCCGTTGGCGTCTGCTGTTTGGTAGTGTGCTGATGCTCATTTCGCGGCTAGCGAGTATGGTGCTGCCCGCGTCAACCAAATTTATCGGTGACGAGGTCTTCACCAATCAGCGTTACGATCTGCTCAAATGGATAGCCCTCGCGGTCGTCATCTCGACTATTATCCAGAGCACGACAGGATTTGCACTCTCGCAAATACTCGGCGTAGCCGCCCAGCTTGCGATCACAAATATGCGTATGCGCGTTCAGCGCCATATCGAGCGGCTGCCGATCTCGTATTTTGATTCAACGCAAAGCGGCCAGCTCATCTCGCGGATCATGAACGACGCCGAGGGCATACGAAATCTTGTCGGTACTGGACTCGGGCAGATACTCGGAAGTTTAGTAACGGCGACGATATCGATCGGCGTACTGTTTTATCTAAACTGGCAGCTGACGACCGCGACGATGATCGTGCTGTTGATATTTGGCGGGGCGTTGATGTATGCGTTTAAGGTCTTGCGGCCAGTCGTCCGCGAACGCAGCGTTATCAACGCCGAGGTCACTGGCCGTCTTGGCGAATCTCTCGGCGGCATCCGCATTGTAAAAGCCTACACTGCGGAGAAACGCGAGGAACTCATCTTTACACGCGGTGCTCATCGGTTGTTTCGCAACATCGCTAAATCTGTAACGGGCGTGTCGGCTATCGCGTCGTTTTCGTCGCTCGTGATCGGTGCGGTCGCGGTCGTGATGATGGTGATCGGCGGCAGTGCTGTCCAGGCGGGCTCGATGACGCTTGGAGATTTTTTGATGTATATCTCGTTCACATTTCTGCTCGCGATGCCCGTGTTTGAACTGACATCGATCGGCACGCAGATCACCGAAGCCCTCGCCGGTCTCGACCGCATCCGCGAGATCATGGCGATGACGACTGAAACCGAGGAAGATGCCGCAAAAGAGGCATTGCCCGAGATCAAGGGAACGATCGATTTTAAGAATGTTTGCTTTGAATATGACACGGGCGTGCCGGTGCTAAAGGACGTGAGCTTTCACTCCGAAGCCGGTGCGACGACGGCACTGGTGGGTTCCAGCGGTTCAGGTAAATCGACGATCCTGAGCCTCGTACTCAATTTTATCCAGCCGACTACCGGTACGATCAAGATCGACGGCAAGGATCTGAACGAGGTAAAGCTGCGTGATTATCGTCGGCATCTCGGCGTTGTTTTGCAGGACAATTTCCTCTTTGATGGGACGATCCTCGAAAACATCCGATTCTCAAATCCGGAGGCAAATCTCGACGAGATCAAACAGACCTGCAAGATCGCGAACGCTGACGAATTTATCGAAAAATTCCCAAATGGCTACGACACTATCGTCGGCGAACGCGGCGTTAAGCTGTCCGGCGGACAGCGTCAGCGTATTGCTATCGCACGGGCATTGCTCGCCGATCCGCGTATTCTGATCCTTGATGAGGCGACATCTAGCCTCGACAGCGAGTCAGAAGCGTTAATACAAGAGGGCCTCAACAACCTTCGAAAGGGGCGCACGACTTTCGTCATCGCTCACCGGCTGTCGACGATCCGCAGTGCCGATCAGATCCTCGTGGTCGAGGCGGGCGAGATACTCGAACGAGGGAACCATGAAGAGCTGATCGCGCAGAATGGCCGCTATAAACAGCTTTACGACAAGCAGTACCGCTTTGAGCAAAATCTTTTCGTCAATCCGGGCGAAGATTTTACGGGCAAACCGCCCGAGGCTCTCGCACAGACCAAACTTTAGCTCGGAGTCCCTGCTTTAGCAGGCCGCCTGAAGGCGGGACTCCAACGGGAGATAACTAAAACTATGGCTGAACAAAATTATTCAAATCACACTCGTTGGTATCCGCTGTTTCACTTTGTGGTGGTGCCTTTATTAGTCCTCAACTTTTTGTCGCATCTTGTGCGGTTGTTCATGGCCGCACCGGACAGCGGGCGAAAGACGCTCGCGTTTTGGGTGCTTCTGAGCATTGCTCTCATTTTGCTCGTACTTGCAGCACGGCTCATGGCATTGAGGGCGCAGGACCGCGTTATTCGTCTGGAAGAGCGGCTTCGATATAAGGAACTGCTCTCGCCCGAACTCGCTGCAAAAGCCTCCAACCTGCGGGTCGGACAGATCATTGCGTTGCGGTTTGCTTCGGATGCGGAATTCGCGGGTCTTGTCGAGCGGACGCTCAACGGGGAATTTGCGAGCACAAAAGAGATCAAACAGGCGATCAAAGATTGGCGGGCGGACTATTTACGCGTGTGATACGCCGATCTCGCGGCCGATGATGCGGCGGATGGCGGGGAAGCGGCCGAGGCTCTCGGCACCGCGGATCGAGATGCGAAACATCGGTTCGATGAACGGGATAAAGTAGGTTTTGCCGCGGGTCGCTGATTGAAACGAAAATGTTCCCGCGGCTTTGAGACAACGTTGAATGGTTTGCAGGCGAAATTCTTGTGCAAACTCCTCTTCGTCAAGTCGCCCGAGCCCGAGCGTGACGCGGACGTTGAGAAAATATTTACGCCGATCCGCAAGCCATTCGCGGGTCGGCACCTCGGTAATGCGGTCGAGCAGCAGGGAAACGAGGTCGTATGCGGGCGAGCCGATGCGAGCGTCTTGATGATCGATGATCCGCATCTTGCCTTTTGGGTCGAGCATCAGGTTTGCCGCATGAAAATCCCGATGACACAGCACCGTCGCACATGCCTCAAGCTCTCCCGCAAGCTCCTCAAACTCTTCCGTCAACGCCGCATCATCCTCCGCCGACAATGGGCGGCCTAGATACGTTGTGAAATAATGCTCCTTAAAATAGTTGAGTTCCCAGAGCAGCTTTTCAGTGTCAAATTTTAGCGTTCCGGCGACCGATTGCATCTCGCGGGCCTTTGGCGTGGTCGCCTGGATACGGGCGATGAGCGTGATCGCTTCGTTTCGCAGACGGGCATTCTCTTCGGATGTTCCCGCAATTAGTACGTCACGCAATATCGTATCGCCAAGGTCTTCTTCGACGATCACGCCGAGATCGCCGTCGGCGTCGTAAACCTCGGCGACGGGCAAACCAACCGAAAGAAACAACCGCGTGACATCAAGATAATTTTGCTTTTCCGCATCAAACGGCTCGGGATAAACGCACGCGATCGCCGTCTGTCCGTTCCAAGGGATACGAAAATATTCACGCGTCGAGGCATCCGCCGTCAACAGCGCAACCTCGCCATGCTGCTGGCGGGAATCGAGGAATTGTTTTAGACGATCTAGGCTCTCGGACATATCTTTGAAGGGGAGGAGGGAGCAGGGTAGGATTCAGGAGTGGAGAGTGCAGGAGATGCAACAAATGGCAAAGGTTCTTTCTCCTCTACTCCTCTACTCCTCCACTCCTCTACTCCTCCTCCACTCAATTCAACGGCACAATATAATTATCGCCCTGCACATAGCCTTTTAGGGCTTTTCGGGTATTTCGGAGCAGCTGCGGACCATGTCGGCTCGGACTATGGCGGCGTTTTCGAAATGCTCGCCGGGTTCGATCGTGACGCCGTCGGCGACGATGGTGCGGTAAAGCGTCGCTCCGTCGCCGATGGTCACGTCGTCCCAGATCACGGAATCCTTAAGGCTTGCCGCACCGACCATCACGCAATTCTTGCCAAAATGAACGTCGCCCGCTTTCATCATCGCGAGGCTGATGTCGAGATAGCGCGGTATCGTCGATAGCTCAAACCAATTCGCGTCCGTCACGTGTGCGGCGATCTTTTCGCCTTTTAGTAACGCCGGGTTGTAAAACGTCGGCACGATGTCCGAATAAACTCCGCGCGGTATGTAATCGAAAACACGCGGTTCCATGATGTGTATCCCCGTGAACATCAACGGCGTCACGATGTCGTGCTCGATATCACGCAGCTCAGCCTCGGTCACCGGGGTCGCGTCGTCGCCAAACCCCGTGACAAACCCTCCCTCGGTATCCACGATGGTAAACCGCTCGCGTTTCGCGTTTGGCTTTAGCACCATCGTCGCGACCGCGCCGGACGCCCTGTGCGTCTCAAGCGCCGCTGAGATGTCGATGTCGGTGATGATCTTGCCGTTGGCGATGAGAAAAGTGTCGTCCGCCAGATACTCGCGGGCGTTGTCGAGAGCCCCGGCGGTCCCGAGTATATGCGGCGTCTCACGCGTATAGTCGATATGCACGCCAAACGCGCTGCCATCCCCAAGCGCGTCGATCACCGATTCGGGCTGGTGATGCAGATTGACGACAATGTCCTTAATGCCAAACTGGGCCACGTACTCCGCGACATAACCGACCAGCGGCTTACCCAAAAAAGGGATCGCCGGCTTAGTGCGGTCAATGGTGAGCGGAAACAACCGGGTCCCAAATCCGGCCGCAAGGATCATTGCTTTCATAGGCGAAGCGTCGCGGGCGACGAAGTTAGATGATATGAAAATTGGGCGGAAAACTGAAATTGAGGGGAAGAATGTTGTTTGCGGATACTTGTGTCGGAATAAATGTCGCGGCGGATGCCAAGATTATGAAGTGCTGGTTTAGTAGTAAAGTATCTCGCGATATAGGGCCATGTCTGGAGCGAAACTCTTCTTACCGTCCTTTTCAGTGATGTTGAAATCAAATTGTTTTGTCCAGTTTTTATGTTTGTCGTGTGTGTAAACGGATTTTGTTCCGTAGTAGAAAACGCCAATATCAGTCGTTAAAGTTCCTTTGCACATCTCATCCTCTGTACCCACATAACAGAAATTCTGATAATGCCAAACCTCCGCAAGCTGTCCGAGATCGTCGAAAATATTGATTTGTAAATCAACTGGCTGTCCTTTCTTGTCTGTCCAGACCTTTTTGATCCGCCTATTCTGAGTGTCGTAACTGTATTTCCAAGTGTGTGCAAGTGTTCCGTCAGGATAAAAGCCTTTTTCCTCGATGAGCCTTTGTAGCTCATCGTATGTGTAAGTAGCAGAAGTGACCACATAAACGTCGTAACGCTTGGGGCGGAAATGTTCGGGATGTACTTGCTGAGTATTGATTTCTTTTATCACGTTCCCAAACTTATCTAGAGTGTATTGAGCCTTTCTGTCCAGAGTTCCGTCAGAAAAGAACTCGGCCTCCTCGATCCTGCGTCCGTTTTGGTCGTGTTTATAGGTTGACGAGTTTTGCAATTTTCCATTCTTGTTAAATCGTTTGACAGCGGCTACTAATTTGCCTTCGCAAACGAATTCAACTCGGAATTCCTCATCGTCTCCGGCAGGTAAAGAGTAAGTACCTTTCGAAGAAACAAAATTTCCTTCTCGGTCATACCGAGTCTCTTTTTCTAACTCCTTCTTGCTTTCTACGAACTCTCCATTCTTACCTTCTTTTATATTCCCAACCTTATAGTCACGAATAACTTTTACCTTTCCGTTGAAGTTATCCCAAATGTTATCGTGATATCCCAACTGATTGTGCTCTTCAGAAAGTTTGCAGGCATCTCCTTTCGTCTGAGCATCTGCTGAAAATGCGACCAAAAGGATTATGATTACTGATACGGATAAGCGATGCATAGTAGATTTGTCGTTGATAGTATCCCACATTGAGACACTATCAACGACGGTTTTCGAGCCACTATGGAGTTGGTGGTGTCGGCGGTGTTGGTTCCTTTTTCTTCGGCGCTTTCTCGACGTGGGACGCACTGATCCAGGCGGCTAGTTTGCCGACATCGTTGGCGTATTTGTTTTTGACGACACCGTCGAGGATGCGGACGGCGACCATACCGAGGCGGATCGTTTCGCCGGTTTGGGCGGTTGCGGCGACGTGTTCGGCGGTTGCCGAGGCGGTTGTCGAGAACGTCGCTTCGAATGCGTCGCACGCGGCGGTCAGATCGGCGATGAAGCTGCCGGGGAGGCCGTAATCTTTGAAATCGGTATTGTATGGAACGGCTTCGGTCGCGAATGCTCGCCCCTTATTTAACAGGTCGGCGTCGTTGCGGTTTCGCGGCATGCGGAATTTGTTTGAGATACCGTCGAATGCGTATTCCATCGAACGCGCGGTTCGCGAAATGTCTGACATCTGTTCGCGCAGATTCTCGCGGGCCGTGCCTTTTACTTCATACTGCTGTGCTGCTTCGCCAAATCCGGCCTGCTGCTTACCGGCCTCGGATTCCACCCCGTCAACTGAATCTCCGACGACGGTGAACTGCGTATCGCCAACGGAGCCTCCGGGAAAATCGCCCGCGTTATCCGTGCCAAACTGCCGCACCCGAACCAGCATCTCGTAACGTCTTCTCTCATTATCGTCCATAACAAATATCCTCCTGAAATATAATGTTTATCGGCTGTGCAAACCGATATTGTGCCTGTGCAAAGCGATCTTGAGTGTGTGCAAAGAGGCTTTGCGGTTGTGCAACTCGATGTTTTGAGTGTGCAGTAAGTTTTTATGTCTGTGCAATGGGAGTTTGTCGGTGTGCGAAGCAATCTGGATGCTACGCAACACGACCTGTTTCCTGTGCAAAACGACTGTAAGGCAGTTTACTCCGACTTTGTGATTGTGCAAAGCGTTCTGAGAGGGCGCGGACGGGATTTGCTAGGGGTTCGTGCGGAACTTTTTCCGCTTCGTGCCGAGCTATCTTCAAAATCCCGAAAGGACTTCGATAACTTTTCCCTCTTCATTGATCTTAATACCCATTGAATAAGTGCCATTTACAATATCTCGTCCGTATCGTAGGCGATGCAGAAGCGGGTATCTGAGCGTTGGTGTCCATGAAACGTAGTGACCGTGGTCAGACTTGTGTTCCTCGTCATGTTTCTCACCAACGATGCTTGTAGCCTCTTCTCTTGTCATTCCGGGTTTGATCATTTGAGCGGCGGCGGCGGCTCGAAAAGCATACCCCGCAATAAACGCCTCTTCCTCGGCCCATCGCCACTTGACGAGTAGAATCGCGTTTAACGAGAGACTGACCAATAGAAACGCGACCACTGCATTAAAACGCTTTGCAATCATTTAGAACATCCTTTTCAGTCTGGAACCCCTCACCCACACTTCCTATACCGTGACACTGTAACAGAAGATTTCCTCAGTCGCTACTCCCGTTTCTAACAGCCAACTTGCGATTCGCTCGGTTGTCGCTTATTGTGAAAATCATCGGATTCGCAACTTAAACTTCACACAAAACATGGCATCTGTAACTGATAGAAAGAACGATCGCCGCGAGATCTTTGGCTGGTTGATGTACGACTGGGCGAACAGCGCCTTTTTTACCGTTGTTGTCGGGGTGCTCGTTGGGCCTTACTTGCTCGCGTTGGCGGAGAAAGCTGTCGGAGCGGACGGCGTCATTTTGGATCTATTCTTTTTTGACGTAACGCCAAAGGGGCTGCCGGCGTTTTGCACGGCGATCTCGGTCCTCGCGATGGTCGCGATGCTGCCGGTGCTCGGTGCGATAGCGGATTACACCAACCTAAAGAAATCGATGATGGCGGTGTTTTGCTATCTCGGCGTGATCGCGGGTGCGCTGCTTTTTTTCGTTACGGAAAGCTATGTTGCCTGCAGCGTGCTCTTTATCATCGCGAATATGAGCTTTGCGGCCGCGAACGTTTTCTACAACGCCTTTCTCATCGACATAACGACCGAAGACCTCCGCGATAAGGTCTCAAGCTACGGCTACGGCGCGGGTTATCTGAGCGGCTTTCTCGTGCTCGTGCTCAATCTGATCTTTTTGAAATACGCGGGCGAGTGGTTTGGCATCACGACAGGGACGGCCGTGCGCATCTCGTTTTTATTTGCTTCGCTGTGGTGGGGAGCCTTTGCGGTCGTCACGTTTTTTCTCGTCAGAACACGCAACCCGGATAGGGAAGTACCGCACAACAGAAACCTCGCAACCGTCGGATTCACCGAGATGTGGGCCACGCTCAAGGAACTTCGCCGTCTGCGTTACACGATGCTTTTCCTCGTCGCGTATCTCTTTTACAATGACGGCATCCAGACCGTGATACTGCAATCGTCGGTGTTTATCTCGTACGAACTCTTTACATCAAAGGGCCTCGAGGACGACCCGTCGTTTTTGATAATGATCTTTGGCGTCGCACAGATCAGCGCATTCGCCGGGGCTCTCATCTTCGAACGCATCGCACGGAGCTTGGGTGCAAAACGCACGATCATGCTCGCTCTCGTCGTCTGGTGCGGCATCGTGATCTATGCGTACGGATTCTTTGAGACAAAGACACAGGCCTACATCATGGGCGGCGCGATCGGTATGGTGCTCGGCGCGGCACAGGCTCTGTCGCGGTCGCTGTATTCGCAGATGATACCGCGCGGACGCGAAGCGTCGTTCTTCGGGCTCTACGAGATCTCCGAAAAGGGAACGTCGTGGATGGGGCAACTTATGTTTACCATCATCGTCGGGGCGACGGGGTCATTTCGGCACGCGATACTCGGGCTGATCGTGTTCTTTGTCGTCGGCACGATCATTTTGCTCTTCACCGATACGACACGCGCGATCCACGAAGCCGGGAACCTAACCCCTGACGAGGCCGCGACACATTAGGGCCGCTTTTGTGAAATCATGGCGTCAGGATATAATTGGATCCATACGTGAGCGATAATTCCGAAAAATTGTAAACCATATTTGGCGGGGCGAAATGTAAAGACGATTCGCCTGAATACCAGTCTGCCAAAGAGATGGGCCGGCGGCTGGCCGAGGCCGGATTTACTATCTGCACCGGCGGTTATCTAGGCATCATGGAGGCCGCTTCGCGCGGTGCGCGCGAGGCCGGCGGGCGTGTGCTGGGCATTGTGATGAATCAGTTCAAACACGAACCCAACCGCTTTTTGACCGACAAAGTCGCGACCGATCATTTCTACGACCGTCTGCAAAATCTTATTACGCGATCCGTCGGTTTTGTCGCATTTCGCGGCGGCATGGGCACAGTCACCGAAATCTCGCTTGTCTGGAACAAACTGACGACCGGCGTTATCGGCAGACGTCCGCTTGTGCTTGTCGGCGATTGCTG
>JADJRV010000009.1 GCA_016712045.1 Chloracidobacterium sp.
TAACCTCGTTTCACCGATCAATTATCAATGGAGCTTTACATACGGCCGTGAATTGCCAAAAGGCTTGTATGTTGAGGCTTCATACATCGGACGTATTGCACGCAACTTGCTTGCTTCGCGTGACATCATGACCCCGAACAACATCAAGGATCCGGCATCAGGCCAAACCTGGTATCAGGCAGCTCAAGCCCTGGATGCATACAGAAGGGCCGGCACCCCGGTCGGTTCGATCCCGAATCAGCCTTTCTTTGAAAATATGTTTCCGGCAGGCAGTATCGACGGTTTGCTGTTTGGAGCGGGTCTGAGTAATACGAGAGCCGCCTACGGGTTTATGGCAACAACTGCCAATACCCCTGGATGTTCAGGTGCTCCTCTTTTGGCTGTTACGATGTCGGTAACGATTGGACCTACCTTCAGGGGACGTTTTGGATCAATATATGCCAGGCTTTGGCGGACGCCGACTGTTCTATAACAGACAGTATGGTGCCCTCTCGGCTTATGGTACGATCGCAAGCTCAGACTATCACGGAGCTACGCTTAGCGTCAGACAGCGTTTCAAGGGCCTCTCGTGGGATGCCAACTATACATTCTCAAAGTCGATGGATGATGCCTCGGGCGTTCAGACCAGCGGAGTTTTGGGGCGGCATTTATCCTCAACGTTGAGACAGAAGATAACCGATCAGTTTTCTGATTTTGATGTGCGGCATATCTTTAATGTCAACAGCATATTTGAACTACCGGTTGGCCGTGGAAAATGGCTCGGAGGAAATATGGGTAAGGTCGCCAACGGATTTTTGGGTGGTTGGCAGCTAAGCTCGATCTTCCGCTACAACACGGGCTATCCTATAACCGACGGAATGGTAGACGTTGCCGGTTGGCCGACAAATTGGAACGTCCGCAGTTTTGTCACGCGAGTGAAAAATATCACGACATCGCCAACCTCAAATGGTACGAACGGGGTTCCAAACCTCTTTAGCAACCCGACAGCGGCTTACCAGAGTTTCCGTAACGCGGCACCGGGAGAAACCGGCGACCGTAATTTGCTCAGGTACCCGAGCTATATCGTGCTTGACATGGGATTGGCGAAGTCATTCTCGTCACCTTGGAAAGAAAACCACAAGATCCAGTTCAGAGTAGATGTATTTAATCTGACCAATACGCGAGAGACTCGAGCTCGGCTTTGTCTTTGTAGTTTGGCACTTTTTGGAGAAACGCCTTGTATTCGATCACCGCACGATCTTTTAAGTTAGCTCCGTTATAAAGCGTCGCTAGCCGAAGGTGAAGGTCAGCTTTATCTATCGGGGCGAGTTCGATGGCTTTATTGAGAAGAGGAACGGCTTTCGAGCCCTTTTTTTGCTTGCAGATAAGCTTCGCCAAGGTATTGATTCACGTCCGGTGAGTCTGGCGATGCGGTGAGGGCTCGTGAAAGCACGTCGATCGACTGATCAAGTTTCTTTTGGCTGAGGTAGAGCTTGCCGAGATTGAGCAGAGCAGGAGCAAAATCGGATTTTAAGGCCAATGCTTTGTTGTAGGATGTTTCGGCGTCGGAAAATTTATCTGCTCTGAAATATGCGCTGCCGATCTCGGTCCATACGACAAAATCATTAGGGTCAGCGGCGACTATTTTGTTAAATTCTTTTAACGCAGCATCGGCCTTCTTGCTTTTTTGCAGTTCGAGGGCGTTCTCAAATGCCTTTTGATTATTGCCTGACCGCGAATAGGCGTTGCGGACCGATAGCACCTCTGCCTTTCGCTTTTCGGCTTGTCCGACCTGCATCCAAGAGACGACCAGATCCTGACGATTTGTCAGCGGGGGAGGATTTAGCGTCCCGAGCTGATAATTGGCGATCTCAAGCCCATCTGCTTCGACGATCAGGCTGACCGCTGTTCGCGGTACGTTATTAAAGCTAAATCCGCCACGGTTCGTGACGCGCTGGCGAGCAACAATTGCTCCATTTGCAAGCACAGCGACCGTGAATGTCGGTTCGGTGTTTCGATCGCTATTGCCTTGTAAGGTGAGCGAGCCGGATAGAACGGCGTCCGTTCCCGGCAGTGAACCCGAACCCGGACGGACGCCGATAAATGTCGGCAAGCCGCTTTGCTGGCGAGATTCGTCATCCTGCGAAAAAGCTGAGGATGCCGAAACGATCGACACTGCGGCAAGACTAATTGCGATAAAGCTCCGTTTCATATAATACCTCACGTATTGAAAGACCAACACTGCTTAGTTAATTGGACTTGGAGCTAAAAGTCAAGCAAATCGGCAGATCTAGCGGGCGGCGAATGAGTCGTTGCCGGTGATG
Organism: Chloracidobacterium sp.; assembly: GCA_016712045.1. Taxonomy (GTDB): domain Bacteria; phylum Acidobacteriota; class Blastocatellia; order Pyrinomonadales; family Pyrinomonadaceae; genus OLB17. The sequence continues at coordinate 2,304 of JADJRV010000009.1, forward strand.
TCGGCGAGGTGGCGCGTATCGTTGAGGGCTAGGACGCGGACGTTGCGGCGGCCACGTAGCTCAAAGCGGTTGATGCCGCAGTTTGACGTGATGATCCACGGCGTGGTCTTGGTGCTGCGGTGGATCGCTCCCATGAGGTGTAGCGTGAGAAAGCAGATCGCCCCTGTGTGCGAAAAGACAGCGATGCGCTGGCCGTTGTGTTCGTGGATGACGTCGTGCAGTTTTGTCGTGATGCGTCGGAGCAGATGCCGGTAGCTCTCGCCCTCGGTGATGACGTGGTTGACGTTGCGGTTGACGAGAGCGTAGTAATCTTTTGGATGACGCTCTTTTGATTCGTCAAAGGTCAGCCCCTCGAGCACGCCGACGTGGCGTTCGCGAAATGCGTCGGACGTATTTATCTCCAGCCCAAGCCGTTTTGCCAGCGGTTCGGCAGTCTGCACAGCACGGGCGAGATCGCTCGAATAGATCGCATGTATCCCTTCTTTCGAGAGTAATTTCGCCGTCAGATCCGCCTGACGCTCGCCGAGATCTGACAGAGGCGTTGGTCCGTGCCCGCCAAAACGCCCTTCGGCGTTACCGGCAGATTGCCCGTGTCGGATGAGATAGAGTCTTGTTGGTGGCGGCATAAATTACGCTGCGACGGCCTCGGCGTTGAGCTTTTCAGTCTGGTAATGGGTTTGCAGGGCGGCGATAAAATCGTCCAACTGGCCCTCCATCACGAGATTTAGTTGATGTACGGTCATGCCGATGCGGTGGTCGGTGACGCGATTTTCTTTGAAATTGTATGTGCGGATCTTTTCCGAGCGGTCGCCGCTGCCGACCATGGATTTGCGTTCGCTGGCTTCGAGGTCGTGCTGTTTTTGCTCCTCAAGCTCCTGCAAACGGGCACGCAGAACGCGCATCGCCTTTTCGCGGTTCTTGATCTGCGATTTTTCGTCCTGCATAGAAACGACCACGCCGCTTGGCATGTGCGTGATGCGGACGGCGGAGTAGGTCGTGTTGACCGACTGGCCGCCGGGGCCGGACGAGCAAAATGTGTCGATGCGGAGGTCGTTTTGATTGATCTGGACGTCAACCTCTTCGCCTCAGGCAAAACTGCGACGGTGATCGCGGATGTATGGATGCGACCCTGCGTCTCGGTCTGCGGCACGCGTTGGACGCGGTGAACGCCGGATTCGAAACGCATTTTCGAATAAACATTGTCGCCCTCGATCATTGCGACGGCGTCTTTGATGCCGCCCATGCCGTTGTCCGAGGCTTCCATGACCTCCATTTTCCATCCCTGCGTTTCGGCGTAGCGGGCGTACATTCGCAGGACCTCGGCGGCAAACAGCGTGGCTTCGTCGCCGCCGGTGCCGGCACGGATCTCGAGGATAACGTTCTTTTCGTCGTTAGGGTCTTTGGGTATGAGCAGAAATTTTAACTGCTCTTCGGCAGCGGGCAGTTTTTCCTCGATCTCGGCGATCTCAAGCGCGATCATATCGCGCATCTCGTCGTCTTCGGCAAGAGCGGTCATGTCTTTGGCGCCTTGCAGATCTTCTTGCAGTTTACGGACCTCGCGATATTTTTCGACGATCTCGCAAAGCGAACGGTGCTGTTTCATCAGCTTGGCGTACGCCGACATGTCGGACATAAACTCGGGCTGAGAGATCTGCTCGGTCAGTTCGTCGTAGGATTTTTCAATTTGTGCAAGCTTTTCGAACATATATTTTTAGCCCGCGAAATGGACACGATAAGAACCAGATAAGAAAAGATTTTTAACTCGGTGTTCTTTGGCGTTTTCTGTGGCGCTTTAAGCGGCCTGCGGCTCGAGTTTTAGCGACTCGTCGAGGGCTTTGATCGCGACTTCGAGCTGCTGTTCGTCGGGTTCCTGGGTTGTGATATTTTGCAGCCACAGGCCCGGTTTGGTCATTAGTTTGAATATCGCACTCGATTCTTTTTTGGCTGCGTAGCGAATGACCTCATACGAAAGTCCCGCGACTAGCGGCATCAGAGCGATGCGGACGACCAAGTTCATCCAGGTCGCTTCAAAATTAATGACTGAAACAGCACGATCGCAACCAACATAACGACCATCAGAAATGACGTGCCGCAACGCGGATGCTGGCGGCTCTGCGGGGTCGCGGTTTCAGGTGTGAGGTCGAGGCCCTTTTCCCAAGTGAACACCGTCTTGTGCTCAGCACCGTGATATTCGAAAACGCGCCGGATGTCTTTTAAAAACGACATCGAAAAGATCATGATGATGAAAAATATCATCCGGATCACGCCGTCGATCAGGTTAAACGAGATCCACGAGCCAAACGAATCGAGCTTGATCTTCCAGACGTAAGCCTTGATCGTCTCAAACCAACTCGCGTCCGCAGCAAGAGCCGGAGCACCTGCCCATCCCAAACCGATGAACAAAACATTTGTCAGAACCAGCGGTGCGACGATAAAGAGCAAGATGTTAAAGCCCAGGGCGAATATGATCGAGCCAACGGCGCCTGCCGATTGGCCGGCTTTTTTTGCTTTGCCCTCAGTCTTTTCAGGCATAATGACCTTTACTGGAGCCTTTAAGAAATCCTCGTCCGTCGTGCCTTCGACAAAAGCTAATTGGGTATCCGTGGCCTTTTCCTTCGCCGCCGCCTCAGCCGCGTTCAGGTCGTCTTCATAGATCTTGGCTGAAAAATTTAATGCCTTAACGCCCAGAGCCATTGACTGGATGAGCGTTGCACCGCCGCGAATGACGGGCGTATTCATCCATTTATATTTATCGCTCCATTTTGGCAGCTTTTCGGCTGTCGTCACGATCGAACCGTCCGCACGACGGCAAGCGATCGCGTAAGCCGACGGCGTGCGCATCATGACGCCTTCCATCACGGCCTGGCCGCCGACGATTAGGTCGCGCTCCATGGCGAAAATGGTGTGGATAAAACGAAGCATTTTTGGCGAAAAACGTTTTTTCATATCATTCGTTAGATAGGTATCTGTTACAAATAGATGTTCAATAAATCCAAAATCGCAGATCACGGGCCGAAATTTCAAATTTGATATCTGAAATTTCAAACCAAAGAGAAGACGCCGACCTTTTTATCCTTTCGAGGGGCGTTTGCACACCGGTATCGATCGGCCAAGGGTCGGCGTCAAATTTTGAAAAGCTAATACTGGGTCTGTTCCAGTTTCACCATTTTAATTATTTAGCGGCCTCAGCGGCTCCGCGAGCGTAACGCTTGTTAAAGCGGTCAACGCGTCCGGCCGTATCGACCAGCTTTTGCTTACCGGTAAAGAACGGGTGGCAAGCCGAGCAAATTTCGATGTGCAGATCCTCGCTCATCGTCGAGCGTGTCTGAAACGTGCTGCCGCACGCACAGATCACTGATATTGGGTTGTAATTCGGATGTATCTCTGGTTTCATTTCTATCTTCCTTCCGCCGTATATAAGCGGGTATGCGGTTTAACGCAATCCTTAATAATACGGCGAAAAAGGCGGTTGGTCAAGGTTTGGAGCGAGACTATCGCTTCAGTGCTTTCTCGTAGATCTCGATCCATTGCTGCGGCGTGACTTTTGATGCGAGTTCGCCGATGAGGTCGAGCGGGATGTCTTCGAGCTTGGTAAATCGGATGCACGATTTGCCCATGTTTAGTTTCTTCTTTGAGTGTTTTGGCCACTCCTGACGAAACCATTCAATTGTTTTACATGGCCATAAAGGCACATCGAATAAAGGGCGATATGATTTTTTTTGCGACGCGATACCCATAAACGGGAGCGGCTGCGACGGGTCGCAATGATAGCCGGCGGGATATGTTTTGTGCGGCACAACCCAGCCCATGTGGCCGTAGCCCATCGTTTCCTTAAAGCCGTCGGGCAGGTTTTCGTTTATGACCTTGCGGAGAGCGGTGAGGGCTAATTTGCGGTCCTCGGGCAGTCCGGCAATGTATTCGTCAGGGGTTTTGGCATCGTATTGCATAAGAAGAATTTGCCACAGATTAACACAGATGCACACAGATTTTGTACAAAAATATCAGTGTTTATCTGTGTCCATCTGTGGACTATTTCTCTGCCAAAAGAGATTCAAGGTGTTGGGATCCGATGCCGTAAAATTCTTTTAGATCGCGGATCTGGGTTTCGATATCGTCGGTATTTTTGCCTCAGCGAGTTTGGTGCCGACGAGCATGTTATTTTTTGGTGTGTGCTCGACCGATATGAATTCAAATAGTCTGGTTGCGTAACCCGCGCGTTCGAGGAGCAGGGCACGCAGGCCGTCTGTGAGGGTTTCGGCGACGCGTTCGATCATGACGCCGTGTTTTAGGATGTCGTGCATCATCGGCGGCGGTTTCATCTGCTTGCGGATCTGCTTATGACAGCACGGAGCCGCGACAATGAGGTCGGCACCGGAACGTATGCCTTGAAACAAGGCATCGTCGGTTGCGGTATCGCAGGCGTGGAGGGCAATGAGGATATTTACATCTTTTAGAGGGTAAGAATCGATAGTTGCCTGGACAAACTCAAGCCCGTCAAACTCGCTTGCACGGGCAACGTCGTTTGCGATGGCGGCCAGGTCGCTGCGTGCTTCGACGCCGGTCATTTGTACGTCAACGCCGCGTATATTTTTGAAATAATCATAGGCAGCAAACGTGAGATAGCCTTTTCCCGAGCCCATATCTACGATGTTGAGCGACGTACGGTCTTTTAGATCTGACCGGTCCAATAGATCTGCCAGGATCTGGACGTATTTATTGATCTGACGCCATTTGCTCTGCTGCTGAGAGCCCACCTCGCCATTGGTATTTGTAATGCCGAGAGCATTTAGATAGACGCTGTGCGGGTCGATCAGCTTTTCTTTTTTGCGGTCGTGTTCGAGCGGCGGAGCTTTTTTGAAAGCGGGTTTCCCTACATTGAGTCTCGAATTTTTTCGTCCGATATCCAATTGAAAGTCGTTCCGCGTTGTAAAAAGATGGCCGCTAAAAAACTCAGTTCCCAGCAATTGTCTGATCAATACCTGTCCGTTCGGGATAGTGTAGTTTTTTGCGATGTCACGGGAATCGTGACGATACAAAAAGAAAAGGCGGATGCCCTTGTTAGTCTTGATCAGTCGGATATTTATCTTTTGCAGGTGCAGGTCAGAGCCTTTATAATTGCCGAGAGTCAATTTTACAAACGTGCCGCTGGTGATGCTCGCGGTAAACTCGGTCAGGAATTTTTCGATATTTTCGGTCATAAGAGAATTAGCCACAGATTAACACAGGACACAGATAAAAATCATTATTGAGAGAGCCTGCCCAGACGAGCGGATACGGATACACGAATACTCACGAGAAAAGCAGGATTTAGTGATCAAAAGTTATTTATGACGATTCGGTGTTATGGGGTAACTCATGAATGACGTTGATAAATTTTTTTTCTTTCCTCTGTGGAGAAATCTTTTATGAAAAATCTATTTCACCTTCGCATTTCCGGTCCATGATGGCTAGACGAGTTTTATGGCGGTGTTATGGAATGTCCTGAGGGGCGGAGCTCGGAGTGTTGGATCGATTTTGATCTATGCGGGCATCAGATCGTGACGCATCTTGCACCGGAATCGGTGGGCGTTAAGGCGACAAACCATGTCGATGCCGATCACGTCCCGGTGCCGCATTTTGGCATTGTGCTGCCAATCGATGATTGGCGTGCGTTAGCGGACAAACTGACCGCAAAGGGCGTCGAGTTTTTCATCGAGCCAAAGATACGGTTTGCGGGCGAGGTCGGCGAACAGGCGACGATGTTTTTCCTCGATCCGAGCGGTAACGCGTTGGAATTTAAGGGTTTTGCGGATTTTTCGAGCGTGTTCGCTAAATAAGGTTTACCACGCCTCTGTGTTTCGTGGCTAAAGCTATGTTCTGAAATAGTAATAATTGGCGGGGGCGTGGTCGGGGCTTCGGTCGCGTATCATCTGACCGAGCGTGGGTGCCCGATGTGCTGATGCTTGAACGTGAGGGGATGCTCGGGAGGGTTCGACGGGGAAAGCGACGGGCGGTGTTCGGGCGCAGTTTGAGACGGATATTAATATCCGTCTTTCGATTTACTCGATGGATTTTTTTCGCGATTGGGATTTTGATTGCGAATACGATCCGAAAGGCTATCTTTTCCTAGCGACAAGTGAATTTACATCTCGAATCTTCGACCGCACGGGCGAGCGGCAGCGTGAGCTTGACTATGAGGGTGTTCATCTTTTAACTCAGGCTGAGGTCGCGGCGATGGTTCCGGGTGTGAATTGCGACGATGTCGTCGGCGGCAGTTTTGGCCCGCGTGACGGGTTTATTAATCCGCTCGCGATCCTCGAGGGCTTTATGGTCGGGGCGGCGATGAAAGGGACAAAGGTTAAGACCGGCACGCTTGTCAGGGCGATCAATGTCGAGAACGGCCGTGTGACGGGGCTGCATACATCGGATGGCACGCTCGAATGCGACAGGGTTGTGCTTTGTTCAGGGGCGTGGGCGAGACATCTGGCCGCGACTGCCGGGATCGATCTGCCGGTCGAACCGCAGCGTCGGCAGATAGTCTGGGCAAAGGCCGCACAAGCATTGCCGCCGGATCTGCCGATGGTGATAGATCTGAAGGACGGGTTTCACTTTCGTCCGGCGAGAGATTTTCATGTCGCGGCCGACACCGGAGATGGCCGCGATGTGCTGTTTGCGTATGCGGACCCGGAAGAGCCGCCGAGATTTTCGACCAATTTTGACGAGCGCATTTCTTGACAAAGTAGGCGAAAAGCTGCCTATCACCGGGCTCCATTTTTAATGGGGCTCAGATCGTCTATGAAAAATGCCGTGCCGGATTGTACGAAAATTCGCCCGATCATCATGCGATACTCGGCGGCTGCGAGGTCGAGGGATTGTATTTTGCCAACGGCTTTTCGGGCCACGGCGTGATGCATTCGCCGGCGACGGGCAGGGCATTGGCGGAGATCATCCTGGACGGCGAAGCGAGTTTTCTCGATGTATCGTCGCTGCACATCGACCGCTTTGCTAAGGGTGAATTGCTGCACGAAACCGCATTTATTTAAGAGATTTATCCACAGATGATAAACACGGATAAACACAGATAGCGGATAAAAACTATCTGTGTCCATCTGTGTTAATCTGTGGACTATATTCTTATGAAAACCGCTCTTGTTCATCATCCTATTTATGCCAAACACGACACCGGGCCGGGGCATCCGGAGACGCCGCTGCGTTATTTGGCGGTGATGGATGCTCTGCGCGAGGATGATGCGTTTTGGCAAAGCCTCAACGAGATCACGCCGGAAAAGGCGGCGAAGGGGTTGATACAGGCGGCGCATTCGGCGGCTCATTTTAAGCATGTGGAGTTTGCGTTTGCCAACGGCATTGACCGGCTTGATCCGGACACGGTCGTTTCGATGAAATCGTTTGACGCATCGCTTTATGCGGCGGGCGGGGCGGTCGCGGGCGGTTGATGCGGTGATGCGTGGCGAGGCGAAAAATGCGTTTGTCGCGGTACGTCCGCCCGGGCATCACGCGACGGGCGATAATGCGATGGGCTTTTGCCTGTTTAATAATGTCGCCGTCGCGGCCAGATACGCGCAGAATAATTATAAAGAGGTCGAACGCGTTGCCATTATCGATTGGGACGTGCATCACGGCAACGGGACGCAGGGCATATTTTACGCCGATCCGAGCGTTCATTTTTTTTCGATGCACCAATATCCGTGGTATCCGGGTTCGGGCAGCCGCGGCGAGACGGGTTTTGGGCGGGGCGTGGGTACGACGATGAATGTGCCGGTCAAGGCCGAGACGCGGGCCGACGAGCAAAAGCGTATGTTCGAAAGCGCGCTTGAATCAATTGCCGCAAATTTTCGCCCTGACTTTATATTTATCTCGGCCGGTTTTGACGCTCACGTGACCGATCCGCTTGGGCAGCTGCGGCTGACCGATGACGATTTTGTCTCAATGACCCGCACGGTGATGGATTGGGCCGACGAAGTTTGCGACGGGCGGATCGTGTCTTGTTTAGAGGGCGGCTACAATCTCGACACGCTTGGGATGACGGTTAAAAACCACGTCGCCGAGCTAAACCGCTAGGCTTAGGGTGTGCTAAACTGCACTCAAAGCCATTAAGAGATCCAAGGGAGTGCCGCCAAAATGCCTGATGTAGAAATTCCATGTGTGCAGTGTAAAGAAACCTTTGTTTTTACCGAAAAAGAGCAGGAGCTTTTTTATCAGCGCAATATGATGACGCCCCAGCGGTGTACTAAATGCCGACCTAAAAAAACGGCCGTCCGGACCGATGCCACGGCGAGGTTTGAGATAGTTTGTGACAACTGCGGACGGCATGACACGGTGCCTTTTCAGCCGAAAGTAGGACGTTCGGTGCTGTGTAAGGATTGTTTTGAAGCGAGCCGGTCGAGAGCGAGGCAAAGCTAAGAATTTGCCCGCGAAACACACGAAAGACACGAAATAAAGAAAGTATATGTCATTTGAGACTGTTGAATATTCGTTAAATAATGCGATCGCGACTGTGACGATGAATCGTCCGGATGCGTTGAACGCATTGTCGCTGCAACTGACGAAGGATCTTGACGCGGCGTTTCGTCAGGCTATTGCTGACGGAGCGAGGGCAGTGGTTTTTACCGGTAATGGACGTGCGTTTTGCTCCGGCGGCGATCTGCGTGAAATGCAGTCGATGTGGGAAAAAGAAGGGCGTATCGAAGCCTTTCTCGAAGACCCGCTTGGGGCTCTACACGGCGTGATCCGTCTGATGCGTGAGACTCCGATCCCGTTTATTGCTGCCGTTAATGGTGTTTGTGCCGGTGCCGGAGTCAATTTTGCGTTGGCTTGCGATATTGTGATCGCGGCTGACGACGCTTCTTTTCGCGAAGCTTTCGTTCGTATCGGCCTGACGCCGGATTGCGGAGGCACGTTCTTTTTGCCGCGTGTCGTTGGCGAAAAGATCGCGACCGAGCTGTTTATGACAGGCGATGCCGTTTCTGCTCAGCGTGCGGTCGAGATCGGGATGATAAACAAGGCCGTCGCTGCTGCATCGCTGCTTGACGAGGCAACGCAGCTTGCAACAAAGCTTGCTGCTGGACCGACAGGTTCGATCGGCCGCATCAAGCGTATGATGAACGCCTCATTTTCAAACGACCTGACCGAGCAGCTCGCCCTCGAGCACGAATGTCAGATCGAATCAGGCAAGTCCACAGATTTCAAAGAGGGTGTCGCCGCTTTCTTTGAAAAACGCCCGCCAAATTTTACCGGAAGTTAGTTTGGTCAACGTCAAGCGATAATAAGTGATACCCGGCAAGTATTGTCGGGTATTTTTGCTTTAAGGGGAATAAAAAGGGTGTCCCCGATTTGACAGCCGTCAGAGATTTCAATAATCTTATTGAAAATGACTTTCATTTGCAATTAAAAGGGTAAAAAAAATGATCTTAGGAAAACTAAAAGAAGCGACCCGCGAGCAGCACGAAAATTTAGAGAACGTGGTTGGCGTTATGGATAAGCTATTCAAGCGTGAAGAATACGAAAGATTGTTGACCAAATTTTACAAATTCTACTCATCGATCGAGCCGCGTGTCGGGCAGAACGATATGCAGGCTGAGGGGTTCGACTTTGAGGCGGGCGTAAGACCGCGTCGCTCGAAAGCGACCTGAAAAATCTAGGCATCTTTGATGATATTAAATGGGTCGCCGGGACATGGGACGATCTGCCGACGCTCGACACCCCGGCAAAAGCATTTGGTGCCTGTTATGTGATGGAAGGCGCGACGCTTGGCGGCCAGATAATAATGAGGCATCTAAAGGAGCATCTTAGCCTGACGCCTGAGAACGGCGGTTCATTCTTTAACAGTTACGGGCACGAAGTCGGGGCGAAATGGAAAGAGTTTTGCGGCGTCATCACCGCGTTTGCCGAAAGGAACGGCGACGACGAGACGATCGTCGAAGCGGCAAAAGAGACGTTTGATAGTTTTGGGCGATGCTTTGCCGAAACGTCGGCTGCAGGAATATAGGAGTTGGAGAGCAAATGGAGATCACGCGCACGGCACGGCCAGCCGGAAATATGGCCGACGTAAAAATTTGGCATTGCGGCGGATGCGGCGTGGTGCATATGTCGGTCAAGGATATGGTCCTAAACTTTGACCGCGAAGAGTTTGCGATGTTTACTGAGGCGGTCGTCGATATCAATTATAGCGGCTGGCAGAGTGAGCATTCGATCATCGATCTCGGCGAACATGACGTTAATATTCATGCAAACGAGATCGTTCATTAGACTAAAGTTTTTCACCCGCCTTTTACCGTAAAACTAATATTGCACAAACAGCATTCGCTATGGGCACCATTCGACGAGAGTGGTGCCTCCTGCCTTTTTAGCCTTTCCCTGATAAACCGTTTATCCTAAATAGATGCAGTCCCTGACGTACGGGCAGTTGATACGCGGGAATCGGAATTTTCGCAATCTGCTGGCCGGACAATTTATCTCGGAGCTGGGGAACTGGTTTAACTTTATTGCCGGCCTGGGATTGGTGCGGCTTGTTTCGGATGCGTCGCCGACGGCTGCGGGGTTGTTTTTTGTCGCGAGATTGTTGCCGTTTGCACTTGCGTCGCCGATAGCGGGGACGTTTGTTGATCGGTTTTCACGGCGGCAAGTGATGATCGCTACAGACCTTGCCCGTGCATTGGTGGCGTTGTCTTTTTTGCTCGTTACGAAGCGACAGTTTTGCTGCATACGTTGGGGGCGTTTTTTGATGGGGCAAAGAATGCGGCTGCGCCGAATCTGGTAGGGAAAGAGGGCTTGCTTGCGGCGACGGCACTGTTGTTTTCGACGCGGTTTTTGCTGATGGCGGTCGGGTCGGCGTTTGGTGGTTGGGCGTCGGCGGTTTTTGGCTATGAGGTCGCATTTATTATCAATGCGGCGTCATTTCTCGCCTCGGCTTATACGGTTTGGCTGATTCCTGAGGAAGCGACGCGGAACGAAGAGACCGGAGCGCGGATGAATTCGATGCGGTTTCGGCGCAAGCAGACACCGCCATCGGAGCAGCCTAATTTTGTCGCGGCTGTGGAGCCGAGAGAGTCGTTTCTCACGGAGCTGCGCGAAGGGTTTAAGTACGCCAAAAGTACGCATTTTGCTCTGACCATCCTCGTAATGAACGTCATCTGGGCGACGGGCGGCGGGGCGATCTGGCGTCTTGTTTGCGATCGGTGCGTTTATGCCCACGCTGTGGCTCTTTTGCGTTGTGGTATTTATATCGAGGGCGATCGTCGGCGTCGAATACGCGGTGCAGGAAACGATGTTTCAGCGCAGTTTGCCCGATTATATTCGCGGGCGAATGTCCACCATCGAACGCGGAGCCGAGCTGACGGTATTTCGATTTGTAAGCTACGCATCGAGCGGCCTGATGTTTTATATGACGCCGCAGACGTTGACGATCATCTCGGGGATATTGTCGGGACTTGCGGGGTGTTGTTTGGTGAGGGAGGGAACCAAAGGGAAAAAGAGAAAAGAAAAAGTATGGGGGTTCGCCCCCCCCCCCCCGCCCCTGGGGGGGGGCTTTTTCCCGCCCCCCGCCCCCCCCTTCCCCCCCCCCCCCCCCCCTCCCCCCCCCCTACTTCCCGGGCCGCCCTCTTTTTTTTTCCCTTCTCCCCTCCCCCCACCCGACCCCCGCACCAACCGTTCCCACGGTTCCCCCCCCCGCCCCCGCCCCCCCGCGGGAAAGCCCCCGAAAACTCCTGGGGGGTTGCCGCGGGGGCCCAACCCTTCCCCAAGTTTGCTTGCTTCGCTTTCCAACCACTCAAAAACAGGAAGGGAGCAAAAAAAAAAAAAAAAAAAAAAAAAACAAAACCGGCGAGTATATGAACAGATGACGGGTCGAGAGGAAACGTATCTGTGCCCTCGGAGAATGGTTACTTCAAGGTGGCAACATTAGACCTTCCTTCACCCTCCCACGGCTTTCGTATACGCCGGTAATAATCACGGCTTTCGCTCCCGTAAGTTCTGAAAAATCTTTGGTATAGATCGTATCGACGCGGCGGACTTCGCTGATGCAATCGACGATGTCCTGGGTCTGGATAAAGCCCGATTCGACGTGGGCGATGGCCCAGTTTTTTATGTGCGAGGCACGGCGGAGCGTTTCTTCGAGCAGGTTGATATACTGCGATTTTGTCTCGGTAGCTGAGCCGAGTTTGCCGGTCATCGACGTATCGAGATCTTCCCAAAAATCACCGCCGCCGCGAAGCCATTCTTCACGCCAAGCCGCACGACCCAGATAACCTTTGGTGCTTTGTGCATGGGCGGGAGGCACACGGAGAAACATCAGGTCGGCGGGCGTCTCGGCGATAAAATCATCGGCGTTTTTGTTCTGACAGGTATTGGTTTCGCCGTTGTCATAAGCGGCGGGCTGGATGGAATGAAAGCGGCGAAAGGCGTTTGACAGCGGCTGGCGAAGTTCGCGGGTCTCTTCCTTAAACGACAACACATAATTGCCGACGGACAGCACGATGCTCGAGGCGATCGCCTGTGACATCTGCGACTGGAGCCGCTCGATGTTGTGCCGGACGTTGTCAAACCACCACGAATCAGTCTCGGTGAACCACGTCGCGAGAGCAGGATTTCGCAGTTTATAGCCGGGCACGTAGGCGTCTTCGAGCACGACGTTGACCTCTTCGTCGGTGAGCCGCTCGCCGTTATTTGTGATCTGCGCCGTGCAGGCCGCCCAAGCCGAACGCAGCGGGTCGTTTGCCATGACGCGGGCATCGAGGCGTTTCAGATACGCTCCGACCGCCGGATCGTCGGCAAACGGGATGGCGACCGAGCTGAAATTTACCCGCCGCAGGATGTTGAGGTCAAAGGCGAGCCAGCTTTTGGGCAGAGTTTTGGTTTGAGAATGCATACGCTCAGATGTTGGTCGCCGGTTCGGCAAAAGGGTCGGTTTCCGCCGTCACTGTGATCGGCAGCGGCGTCGCGAGCAGGGCTTTGACCACGCCTGGGTCAAATTCGATACCCGCCCAATCGGCCATGTGACGCCGGGCTTCGGTGTCGGTCAACGCTTCGCGAAACGGTCGAGCGGCGGTCAATGCGGCAAAGCTGTCGGCGACACGCAAGATGCGTGCGGATAGCGGTATCTGCTCGCCGGCAAGTTTGTCGGGATAGCCGTCGCCGGACCACCATTCGTGATGCCAGCGGACGATCAATTGCACGCCGCGGGGCAGTTTGAGCTTGGCGGCGGCTTGTTCGCCGATGACGGGATGACGTTCGAGGTCGATGCGTTCGGAATCGAAAAGCTGACGCGGAGCCGAGATATAATCGCGGCTCATCTTTAATTCGCCGATGTCGTGGATGAGTGCGGCCTGATGCAGCAAAAATCGATCCTGCGAAGCAAGATTAAACGCCGCCGCGAGCTTGTCAGCGATCGACGCTATCCGGTTCGCGTGCGGGCCGGTATAGCACTCAAACCCGTCGATGTCCGACGAGAGTTCGAGCAGTTTTTCGTCAACGGCTGACGCTGGGGCTGTTTCGGCGAGTATGCTGTTCACGCTACTTAGTTTATGAGGTCGGCAGGGAAAGTTCAAAGGCGGAAACCCAAGCGGTAGCGCGGGTGCTCTACGCGGCATAGATGCAAACTTGAGCACACTCCCTACCGGTCGTGTTTCCGCCCTTAATTCTAGTTCTGCCAGCCGGCTTGGAAGATAATATCGGCGACGTTATCGCTGACCGAGATAACCTGGCTGGGGCTTGCAAAGCCAAACCTGCGCGATGCGACCGAGATGACGTAAGTCTGTCCCGGCTCGACGTCGGCGAATGAAAATGTGCCGTTGACGCCGGACATTACGATACGCGGGGTTGTCATGCCGCTGCCGTTTAGCCTGATGATCGCACCTCGTAAGCCCCGGCCCTCAGCAGTCAAAACGCGGCCCGAAAGCGTCACGCCCGCCGCCGAAGGCGTGAGCGGCATCGGCTGCCAAAATCCGCCGCGTGAGCCGTAACGCCCGCCGGTGGATGTAACACCTGACGCGGGCTGACCCGGCGTTCCCTCAAGCTTATAGATCGTCGCGTTGCTGCTGCCGCCGCCGCTGGCGGTGACGCTCTGCTCCATACCGTACGCCCCGCCGGTCGAGATCTGGGCAGATGCGGACAAAGCCGCAAGCGTAATGATCGTTGCCAAAGCAAGTAGTTTTTGTTTCTTCATCTTATAAGCTCCTTAAGAACTGCCGTTCGGCCCACCGTTGTTTAAGCCCTTTTGGGCGTAGCTCAATTTCCTACGCCGGTCATCGATACGCTACGGTATTGCCGGGCGTGGATGAATAGTGAAACGATGCACTCTTAGCCCCGTTACTCGTAGGCAGGAAACGGACCTGCATCGTGCAGCCGTATCCGTTGGGCCAACTGGATGCACAAGTCGTGCTGAACAATTGGAACTCTGAGGCATCCACACCGGTGATGGAAACTGTTGGAGAAAAGATCACCGAAGCTCCGTCATTACCCACTGAAAACGTTCTAAAAACAGGAGTTCCAACTGTTGTAGTTCCGAAATCCATTGAAGAAACGGTAATACCCCAGTTCGGAACTGCCGGATCAAATGTCGCGGTCACTGTCGTTGCGGCAGTAACGGTAGTGGTGCAAGTTCCTGTTCCGGAGCATCCGCCGCCCGACCAGCCTGCAAATGTCGAGCCTGCATTTGGTGCAGCAGTAAGAACCACCGATGTGCCGTTATTATAAGCCTCGGTACAGTCTGCCCCGCAGTTGATACCAGTCGGACTGCTCGTCACAGTACCGGATCCTGTGCCAGCCTTAGCAACGGATAAAGTGAACTGCTGCGGGGCAAATGTCGCTGTGACGTTTTTTTGCCCATTCATCGACAGATTGCAGGTGCCCGTTCCGGAGCACGATCCCGACCAACCGGTGAATACCGAACCCGCGTTCGGCGTTGCCGTTAGCGTGGGGGTCGAGTCGCCTGTAAAAAATGCTGAGCAGTTAGCTCCACAGTTTATGCCGCCGGGACTGCTGGTAACAGTTCCGCCTCCGGCACCCGTTTTTGTGACATTTACGACCAGGCCAAATGTGGCGGACACACTTTTTGCCGCGTCCATCGTGACGTCGCAGGTCAGTGCCGTGCCCGCAGCCGAACACGCTCCGCCCCAGCCGAGGAATGATGCTCCGGCGTCAGTCTGGCGTGTCAGTGTCACAACGGTATTCTCTGGATAGTTTTCGTTGCAATCACCACCGCAATTGATACCGGCCGGGGAACTTGTCACGCTGCCGCCTGCTGTCTTTGTGACCTGGAGGGGGAATGTGATGAGGGTGAAGGTTGCGGTTACTCCCATATTTTGATTTACCGCTATTACGCAGGTTCCGGTACCCGAACAACTGCCAGACCAGCCTGTAAAGGTCGAGCCGGGTGAAGCAGTTGCGGTCAGCGTAGCAACTTCACCAAGCGCAAATGGCGCAACACATTGGACAACGCCGGTCACACAGTTGATGCCAGCGGGACTGCTGGTTACTGTACCTGCACCATTTCCGCTCATTGAGACCAACAAGAAATTTACAACTGAATTAATGGCCCTTGTAGTTTCATACCAAATCGGGCCGCCGCTGGCGGAGCTGCGGCAAACTGTTAATGTGCTGTCAGTAAAGAGTCTGTTGGATATATAGTTGTTCCCCTGAGTGAACCTATTCGTTAGGCGAAAGTTGACGCCGTTGGTAAACGAAATACTGTTGTTCAGCGAGAGCAGCACCACACACTGACCATCAACACCGCCGGTCAGGTCGGTGATCTCGGTTGGGGTTGCGTAATCGAGCGTGACCATCGTGCGGTTTGCGACGGAGGGGGTTGCTCCTGAAGTGACAACTGCGGGGGCGGCGGCGATGCCGGCGATATTTATTGAGGCTGTGCCGGGGGAGATGTTTGTCGGGCTGATGTTGGTCAGGCCCGCTCCGCTGCCGGTGAAGACATTTGTCGCACTCGACATGATCTTTGCCCCGGTGATGGTTTGCGGGGTGGTCAGATCGACAAAGTTTTGGGTTGACGAGCCCGTACCACCGTTGGCGATGCCGACAACACCTGTAACCTTGCCCGCGTCGATGCCGCTGATCTGGGCATCGGTGATGCAGAGAACGCAAGCGGATGAAAGAGAATCAGCCGCGTTAGCATTAAGGGTTTTGATCGAATACGGCGACGAGGTTATCGGCTGTCTTGGCGTGAGCAGAGTAAATCCCGGAGGGTCAGACGGTTTGCGGACGGAGATCTCGAGCCACCTATCCGCTCCGGTAAAGACGCCGTTGCCAAAGTTTAGCTGCACGGTAAAGGCTCCGTTCGACACGGTGACGGGGTTTGTCCCCGCGACTGTAAAGTTGAGCGTGACCGGCGTACCAACCGGCAATTGATTACCCGCGACCGCCGCGTCAAAGACGCGAAACTGCATCTCATAAGTCCCGACCGCCGCCAGATTATTGTCGGTCAGCCGCCCTTGGTAAGTGAATGTGTTCGACTGAGCCCCAACGGTCAAAGCCGTCAAAGCAATTACGACAAGTGTTACGAAATACAGTTTTATCCGCATCGAGTTCCTCCGCTAAGTTGTTTATTAAACTAACGGAAGTATACGCTCATAACGCGAAAAGGCAAGCTAATGCGGAAGCCCGCGCGTGAGCGAGGGCTTAACGCGCAGCTTGGATGTTAAGCCCTTACTAACGTGCGGGCTTCTGCAAGGATGCGAGCAAGTCTTGGGCTTCGCGGTTGCTGGGGAAAACGGCGAGGAGGCGGGTGAGTTCGCCCTCGGCGCGTTTGAGCAGGTTGAACTGGATATAGAACTCGGCGAGCAGGATGCGGAACGTCGGATTGTTTGGGTCGAGCTTGAGGGCGGCCTGCATTTCGGATTCGGCTTTGTGCCGCTGCGAACCGTCGGCGGATAGCGCCTTGCCATAATAGGCGTGGTAACGGGCGTTTTTTGGAGCGTAATGGACGGCACGGGCGAGGAAAGGGAGCGACTCTTCGACCTCGCCGTCAACCAGCATGCTGAAACCGCGTTCGAAATTCTGCGACGCTTGTTCGGCTGTCAGGCTCGCGTTGCCGGTTTTGCCGTCGGCAAGGCGTTTTTCGCGGGCGGCGAGCTCTTTGCGCATTCGATAGTCGTACAGCTCACGATTTTCAGGGTTTTTGAGAGTTTCGTGGGCCTGGGCAAGCTCGGTAAAAGCGTTTTGGATGCGCGGTAACATTTCACCGCCGTCAGCGTGATAGCGGTCGGGGTGAAACTCTTTGGCGAGCGAAAAATATGCCCGTTTTACGTCGGCGATATTTGACGCGGGATCAACGCCAAGAAGATCGTAATATGTTTCGGCGGATTCGACGCGGTCGAGATACTCTTCGAGCGTGATGGTGACCTCGGGTATCTTTGGCTCGGCGGGTGCGGGCTGAGGCTTTTGTTCAAAAACCTCGGGTGCGGCAACTTTTGCTGTCTTGGCCTCAGTTTTGAGTTCGAGCTTTGCACTTCGCATCGCCGAGATCGCGTGAGTTGTGAATGCCGGCTGCCAATCGTCGCGGATGATGAGGCCGCCGAGCCAGAGGGTGTAGATCGCGTGAAATGCGTTTGACTCGGCCATGCCCGAAATGCTGATCAGATCGGTGATCGTCAGCGGGTCTTCGCCGGTGCGAGAAAGCACGAACGCCTCATCGGGACGCAGGTTGATCCCGAGCGGCGGAGCATCGGAGCGGTGAAAGCGTTCGTCGAGGCTGCGAAAACGGCCGAGCACCTTGTCGATCGGCATACAGCGGGCAAAATCGAACAAGATGCGGCGCGTCTCGACGTCATAGGCCAGCCCGTCGCGGATACGCCGCAGCGAGCTAAAATCCCACTCGCCGGCGTCCCACGCGAGTATATCGACCAGGATACCCTCGATCTGCTCGGAAAACAGCTTTGCGGTGTCAGATTTGGTAAGAAATTTTTTGTCTTCGAGATACGCGACGAGCTCGTGATCGTTGGAAAAATTTGGGATCTTGGTCACGTCATCCTCTGTCATGCGGTGGCGTTTGAGCAGGATGTCGAATAGGCGAGACGCACGGGCATTAGAAACGGCAAAAACGATCTCACCGTTTTTTAGATAGATGACACATTTTTTGTCTTTGTCGGACACGCGCAGGGAACCGTTCACCCGTGCCTGCATGATCTCAGAGATCAGCTCGGCGAACGGATGCGTAAAGAAATTACCTTGAATTTCGAGTTCGGACTGCGGTGTCATTTGCTGTAAAACGTGCGGTGCGCGAGTCGGCGTGAGGAGCCATATAAATGATAACAAATCCGGGGGGTAAAAGTTAAGTAGTATTTTTCACGATACTTTAGCGTTTATGCGGGGCTATTTGATAGCATTTTACTCACCTAGTAATGGAAAAAAACCTAGAAATCCGCGAATGTGCGACGCTCGATGATCTGGCCGAATGTGTGCAGCTGCAGCGTGACGTTTTTGCGTTGCCGGAGGTCGAATTGTCCCCGGTCCGCCATTTTGTCGTGACAAAAAACGCGGGTGGTTTTACGCTTGGGGCGTACGATGGCGACCGGCTCGCAGGCTTTGTGCTGAGCGTCCCGGCGGTGATGCGTGGCGAGCGGGCGTTTTATTCGCACATGACGGGTGTCCGCGGTGAGTATCAGAGTTTAGGCATCGGGGCAAAGCTCAAATGGGCACAGCGTGAAAGGGCTTTGGAAGACGGCGTGAGATTTATTAAGTGGACATTTGAGCCCGTAAAGGCAAGAAATGCTTACTTTAACCTCGAAAAACTCGGTGCCATCGTTAGCGAATATCAGCAAAATTTTTACGGCACCGATTACGGCACGGCACCGGAAACAAAAGGCAAATCGTTTGGCCTCGCGAGCGACAGACTATTTGCGGAGTGGCATCTTGAGAGCGAAAAGGTCAGAGCGTTGGCAGCCGGACAGGCATGGCTTGACGTCGCTGAGCCGGTTGTAGAGATCGTGATAATGAACGACTGGACGGAGTTGGTCGCACGCGATCCGGCGGCGGCGTTGGCAGAGCAACTGCGAGTTCGCGGCGAATTTGAAGCGGCATTTGCAGATGGTTTGGTCGGACGTTCGTTTAGACGAGACGACGTGCGGCCGGCATACTTATTGTTCGGTCAGTAGCGGCCGCGTAAGTGGCTGCGTATCGCAAAGACGCATCGACTAACGCCGACGCTACCGACAAATATCTTATGTTTGAGATCGACCCTGACATTCGAAAAGCCAAAACGCTTCACGCGGATTTTTACACCGATCCGGCGTATTTTGAACTGTCCAAAGAAAAGATATTTGCCCGCAGTTGGCAATTTTTGGCGAGGGCGGATGATATTGAGGGCGTCACTCCGTTTGTGATCTTGCCGGGGATGCTCGATGAGCCGGTATTTACCGTAAAAACCTCCGAATGGATCTCGTGCTTGTCTAATGTATGTACCCATCGCGGCAAGATCCTCGTCGAAGAACCCTGCCACGCGGACCTGATCAGGTGCCCGTATCACGGACGGCGATTTTTGCTCAGCGGCAAGATGATCTCGATGCCTGAGTTCGACGATGTGGAAGATTTTCCGACCGAGGCCGACGATCTGAAGATGTTGCCGTTTGCGGAGAGACAAGGGTTTATGTTTGCGTCGCTAGATCCGGTTGAGGCTTTTGAGGCTTTTGTTGGCGATGTAGCGGAAAGGTTTGCCGAGGATAATTACGATTCATCGGCACTGCGTTTGACCGATCGGCGTGAATACGAGATCGATGCTCACTGGGCGTTGTACTGTGAAAATTACCTCGAGGGGTTTCATATTCCGTATGTGCATCAAGCTCTGAACGCGGTCGTCGATTACGGCAGCTATACGACCGAGACGTTTCGGTATTCGAGTCTGCAGACGGGGTTGGGTGATGATGGCGAGGTCGCGGCGAGGTATTTGTTTATCTTTCCTAATCTGATGTTCAATTTCTATCCGTGGGGCATCTCGGTGAATGTCGTCAGGCCCGTGTCGCCGTCGAAAACGATGGTCGAATTTTTGACGTATGTTCGTGACGAATCATTAGTGGAGAAAGGCGCAGGTGCCGATCTACACGGCATCGAATTGGAAGATGAGGCGGTTGTTGAAAGTGTGCAAAAAGGCATCCGCTCAAGGTTTTATAAACACGGCCGATATTCTCCAACGCGTGAGCAGGGAACGCATCATTTCCACCGGTTGATCGCCGAATTTATGAAGTAATCGATGAGTGTAAACGAAGAAATACAACAACTTAGATCTGAGATCGAGCGGCACAGCGATCTGTATTACCAATCGGACGCGCCGGAGATCTCGGACTATGACTTCGACCAGCTTTTAGAGCGGCTGAAAGCTTTGGAGACGGAAAATCCCGAGTTGATCACGCCCGATAGCCCGACGCAGCGAGTTGGCGGCAAGGCGACAAGCTTAAAGCCGTTTACTCATACTGTGGCGTTGATGTCGCTTGATAATTCGTATGACCTGAGTGAGTTAAAGGCGTTTACGGAGCGGTGTGAGAAGTTGGCCGAGGGTCGGAAACTCGATTATGTTGCCGAGCTAAAGATCGACGGGCTTTCGGTGTCTTTGCATTATGAGAACGGCATTTTGGTCACGGGTGCGACGCGCGGCGACGGTTCGCAGGGTGATGAGGTGACGCAGAACGTCAAAACGATACGGTCGATCCCGCTCAAGTTAAAAGTTGATGCTCCGGCACATGCCGAGGTTCGCGGCGAGGTGTTTTTGTCGCGTTCGCAGTTTGCCAAGATCAATGCCGAGCTTGAGATGCAGGGCGAGAAGACGTTTGCCAATCCGCGAAATTGTGCGTCGGGGACGCTTAGGATGCTCGATTCGGCGGTGGTGGCGTCGCGGCGGCTGGATATGTTTCCTTATGATGCTTTTACGGGCGCGTCGAAGATGTTTGCTACGCACGCCGAGGTTTTTGAGTGGTGTGGACGCAACGGGTTTAACGTAAATCCGCATCGTAGTGAATGTGCCAATTTTGATGAACTCGCGGCGTTTATCACCGAGATGGAAACGGTCCGCGATGGGCTCGATTATGAGATCGACGGTGTTGTCGTAAAGGTCAATTCGACGGCGTTGCAGGACGAATTTGGCACGACGACAAAAGCCCCACGTTGGGCGATCGCTTACAAATATCCTGCACGACAAGCAACGACGCGACTGCTAGGCATCGGCATTCAGGTCGGTCGAACAGGGGCCTTGACGCCTGTTGCAAATCTCGTACCGACGCTTCTCGCTGGTACGACAGTCGCCCGTGCTTCGCTCCATAACGAAGACGAGATCAAACGCCTCGACCTAAAGATCGGCGATTACGTCATGATCGAAAAAAGCGGTGAGATCATCCCGCAGGTTCTGTCGGTCGTCACAACAAAACGCGACGGTAGCGAGACGGAATTTGAGTTTCCCAACCGTTGTCCGGTCTGCGGAATTGACCCGGTATCGGCCCGAGGGCGAGGCCGTTCGCCGATGCACCAACGACGTTTGTCCCGCGAAAGTAAAGGCTCGCGTCTTGTATTTTGCATCGCGAAAGGCAATGGATATCGAGGGCCTCGGCGAAGTGTTGGTCGAGACGCTGGTCGATAACGGCTCGGTCAAAGATGTCGCCGACCTTTATTTGCTGACGATAGAACAGGTCGCATCGCTCGAACGCATGGCCGAAAAATCGGGAACGAACCTGATCGACCAGATCGCGGCGAGCAAAACCCGTGGGCTTCAGCGATTGCTCTACGGCATCGATATCCGCCATGTCGGCGAACGTTACGCAAAAATACTCGCAAATCATTTTCGTAGCATCGACCGTCTGGCCGAGGCGTCTGTCGAGGAACTCGACGACATCCACGAGATCGGCCTCTCCGTCGCCGAGAGTGTGTATGAATGGTTTCGCAATGAGCGAAATATTGATCTTGTCACACGCCTCAAAACCGCCGGTGTCAAAACCGAAACAGATGCCGCTTCGACCGCTCTGCTCGATGAGAGATTTCAAGGCAAAACCTTTGTGCTCACCGGCAAACTCGAAAACTACACCCGCGACGAAGCCGCCAAACTCATCGAAGACCGCGGCGGCCGCGTTTCGTCGTCCGTTAGCAAAAAAACTGACTATGTTGTCGCCGGAAGCGATGCGGGATCGAAATTGACCAAGGCGGAGAGCTTGGGAGTAAATGTGATGACCGAAGTTGATTTCAGCCTAATGTTAACTTGATTGTGTCATAATATTATTATTAATTTTTACTATGTTTGACGTCAGACCATTTGAAAAGGAGATCGGCCGACTTTGTGGTCAATTCGGCATTAAGCGGCTGGAATTTTTCGGTTCGGTATTGACCGATGATTTTGACAAATCTAGCGATATTGACTGCTTGATCGAGTTCGATGAGAGCGAGGGAAGTCATTTTCATCGCTACTTCGATTTCAAAGATGCGTTGGAAGAATTGTTTGATCGTGAAGTCGACGTTGTTGTCGGTTCTGCGATGAGAAATCCTTATTTTAAGGCGGAAGTTGAAAGCACAAAAAAATTAGTTTATGTCGCGTAAGCTCAGTAAAATCCTTTTTGATGTTCTCGCTTCTATCGAAGGCATCGAGGAATACACAAAAGCTAAAGAACTCAAGGATTACCAAGCCAGCAGAATGTTACGTTCTGCCGTTGAACGTGAATATGAAATCATCGGAGAGGCAGTCCGACGGTTGGAAAACGAATTCCCGATGTCTTTTCGTCCTTAACCAATGGGCGAAAGATAATTAACTTTAGAAACATTTTGATTCATGCCTACGATTCAGTGTCTGACAAAGTAGTTTGGGACACGACGATCGGGGATTTACCGCTTTTGAAAACGGAAATTGTGAAGGAAATAAAAAATACAAATGAGTGAATTTTTCAGAGCAAATATTTCAGAAGTTGACCCTTTGGTCAGCGAGGCTATCGACAATGAGGTGAGACGCCAGACGAATGGGCTTGAGCTGATCGCGTCGGAAAATTTTGTGTCCGAGGCAGTTTTGCAGGCGGCCGGAACGGTGTTTACAAATAAGTATGCCGAGGGATATCCGGCAAAGCGTTATTACGGCGGGTGCGAATTTGCCGATGTCGTTGAGAATCTGGCGATCGATCGGGCGAAAGATATGTTTGGAGCCGAGCACGCAAACGTCCAGCCGCACAGCGGAGCTCAGGCGAATATGGCAGTGCTGATAACAGCACTTGACCATGGCGACACGATATTGGGGATGAATCTGTCGCATGGCGGGCATTTGACGCATGGGCATCCGCTCAATTTTTCTGGTATCAACTATAAGGTCGCGGATTACGGCGTCAATAAAGAAACCGAGCAGATCGATTACGATGAACTGCAGCAAAAAGCTGAGGAATCTCGGCCGAAACTGCTGATCTGCGGAGCATCGGCGTATCCGCGAACGATCGATTTTGCACGTATCGGCGAGATCGCTCAAAGCGTCGGTGCCAAGGTTATGGCCGATATGGCTCATATTGCGGGTCTGGTCGCCGTCGGCTTGCATCCTTCGCCGGTGCCGCATTGCGAATTTGTCACGACGACGACGCATAAGACTTTGCGCGGCCCGCGCGGCGGGATGATATTGTGCCGTGAGGAATTTGCGGCGGATGTTAACCGCAGCGTGTTTCCCGGCGTTCAGGGCGGTCCGCTTATCCATATCATCGCAGCAAAAGCCGTGGCGTTTGGCGAGGCTTTGCGCAGTGATTTTAAGGCTTATCAACAGCAGGTCATCGATAATGCGCAGGTGCTGGCGGCGACGTTAAAAGACGCCGGGTTGCGGATCGTTTCGGGCGGTACAGACAACCATTTGCTGCTCGTGGACGTCTTTATGGATGGCAAAGGAATCACCGGTAAGGCGGCGGAAAAGGCACTCGACGAGGTGCATATCACCGTCAATAAAAATACGATCCCGTTTGACACGCAGAAACCATTTGTCGCGTCGGGCATCAGGCTGGGCACTCCGGCACTGACAACACGCGGGATGAAACAGGACGATATGCGTGCGATCGGCGGCATGATCGCCGCGTTGATCCACGAACCAGAATCCGAAGAGGTCAAGACGCGTGTCCGCCGTGAGGTTGCCGAGCTAACGGCAAAATTCCCGATGTATCCCGGACGCTTGAAAGAAAAACAGACCGATGCCACTGCAAGCTAATTGATGCAAAAATTGATCGTTGCACTACTGTTTCTCACTTTTCTACCGGTTTTGATGCAATCGCAGGCCAGGACTGAAATTGCTCCGAGCGCGAAAACCTTCAGCCTCCGAGGCTGATGCACCGATAATTGTAGACCCACCCGCGGATTTTGTCGGCGACGGTTGCTCGATGTTTCCGGATGGTGACTACGGCGACTGTTGCCAAGCCCACGACCGCGACTATTTTCGCGGCGGCACAAAAGCCGAGCGGAAGGCGTCGGACAAACGGTTAGAGCAATGCGTCCGTGCCAAAGGCCATAATTTCTTATCGAAAATGATCTATCTTGGCGTGCGTATCGGCGGCGTACCATGGTTGCCGACATCGTTTAGATGGGGATTTGGGCAAAAGAAGAACTAGGCTTTCGTATTCGAACGTAAGAACCGAGAGGTTCTTACCCATTCAAACCACCTTCAGAATCAAATTGCTCTAAGATATCGCGGGCTTCGTCCGATTCAAATTCGTACGCTTTTTGTTCGAGCGTAGCGGCGGCGATCCCTGAATAGAGCGGGTCGTCGAGCAGCGGTACGATGTTTTGGAGCGGCATCAACGCGAGGGTTTCGTAGGCGATGGCACGGATCTGGGGCAGTTCGGTCTGACGAACAATCTCGGCGATCTCGCTTGCCGAGTAACGCTCGGCGAGACGGTCGGCGAGTTTGTCGAGGCGGTTGAAATCGTTTTCTTTGATCGCACGGGTCGCAAGCTGGATAAAGACCTCGGCAGATGCCGACTGCGACTCAAGCACATTAACGCACACATCGGCGAGCTGATTTAGCTCGGTCAGTTTTGCGGAATCTTTGCGAATCTCGGGAGCCCGCGATTGCTCGTCGAGAGCGGTGAGCAGACGGCTGACCTCCCAATCGGCGTGGGCATCATACGAAAACTTTGGAGTGGGATTGTTCGCCGGGGCCGTCTTGCTTGCTTGCATGGCACCGACGAGCATTTTTTTTGTGACGGGCCGTAAGCCATCCCAAACGCTTGCTACGGTTCCGCCAAATTCCTTGATCGTCATGTCAATAGACTCAAGTTTGCAATCGCAAACAGCGCTTGTCAAGCCGTTCGTGTTTTGGAGACCGCGTCACGGAGCCTTGTCTCGACGGCTCGTAATGCACCCTCAAAACCCGCGTCGCTTTCGTCAAGATGTTCGAGTAGGGCGTACGGTGCCGTGCTCAAATGACGTATCTCCCAAGCGATCGCTCCGAGCTGTGGCGGACGCGAAAACCACGCAGCGTCGATGTCGGATTCGGCAACGGAGACGCCTGTAAATATATCGCCTACGTTCTCTTTCACTTCCGCTGTCAGCAGCACACGCCGCAGTTCCCAGCCGTACTTTTTGTAGGTGGTGAGGATCTCGTTTATCTCGTTTGCGTCGATCATAGATTTACTATCGCGTGCCGCTCTAATATTATCAAATCGTGATGAAAGCCCTCCGGTTTGATGGAAACAATTTGACGCTCGCCGATGTGCCGCTGCCGCAGGCGGCCGGAGAGGCTCGTCCGCGTGACGACATCGGGCATTTGTAATACGGATCTCGAGATCGTGCGGGGTTACGCGGGGTTTGAGGGGACGATCGGGCATGAATTTGTCGGAGTTGTCGAACGCGCCGCTGACCGACCTGATCTGGTCGGGAAACGGGTGATCGGGGAGATAAACGCGGGATGCGGGACGTGTGAAAAATGCGTATCGGGCGACCCGCGACATTGCCCGACGCGGACCGTGCTGGGCATCGTCGGACGCGACGGTTGCCACGCCGAATATCTTTCGCTGCCGTCGCGAAATTTACTCGTTGTGCCGGACGATGTATCGGACGAACAGGCAGTTTTTGCGGAGCCGCTAGCTGCGGCTTTTGGAATTACCGAACAGGTC
The DNA here is from genome assembly GCA_016712045.1 of Chloracidobacterium sp. Classification (GTDB taxonomy): domain Bacteria; phylum Acidobacteriota; class Blastocatellia; order Pyrinomonadales; family Pyrinomonadaceae; genus OLB17. The sequence continues at coordinate 28,343 of JADJRV010000009.1, forward strand.
GATATCACGCCCGAAACAAGGGTTGCTGTGATCGGCGACGGCAAACTGGGACTGCTGTGTGCGATGAGCCTCGCGTTACGGTCGCAAAATGTGACGATCATCGGCAAGCATCCGACAAAGGTCTCGATCGCGGAAAAGGCCGGCGTAAAGCCGCTCTTGTTGGCCGATATAGATGCAGAAATATTTGATTCATTTGATGTCGTGGTCGAGGCGAGCGGTTCTGAGTCGGGTTTTGCGACCGCCCTTGATTTCGTGCGGCCGCGGGGCAAGATCGTGCTCAAATCTACGTTTCACGGCACTCCGGCGTGGGCCGCGTCGCGGGTTGTGGTTGATGAGATAACGATCGTCGGCTCACGCTGCGGGCGTTTTGCCCCGGCACTCGAACTGCTTGCGGCAGTATATGCCGGTAATATCGACGATTCTTTGAGGCGCGCCGCGATGGATCGTGCCGCGAAAAGGGTTTGAAAGTTGTTGGGCCGATGTTGTCGCGGCCTTGGCCTTTGCGTTGGAAGATGCCCAGAAGCCCCAGCCGCAAAAACGCAGAATTAAAAAAGTCCACAAACCTCTTGTAGATTTCTGCATCAAAGAAAAAGCATTTTGATATAATTTTGAGAATACAGACCGTGTCGCCAGTGAGGAGAACCAGTTATGTTCACAAACCATACTTATTTTAAGCTCCGCTACACAGCAGCAATATTATTTGTTATTTTTAGCGTTTCCGGCGGTTTGATGGCACAGCCGGATAAACTGCCGCGTTCGTTTGCAGAGATCGCCAAACGTGTCGAGCCGGCGGTCGTCAGTATCGATACAAAATCGGGCCTCACCCAACCCGTTGCCAAAGCCACGCCGCAGCCGGGTACGCCGGACGACATCATGGATTTTCTGCGAAAGCAGATGCAGCAGCGGCCTGTTTATGCGGTCGGGAGTGGTTTTATCGTTGATAAGGCGGGCTATGTCATTACAAATCTGCATGTCGTTGATGATGCGACACGGATAACGGTCAAGCTCGATTCGGGCGAAGAATATACTGCAAAAGTTGTCGGCACGGACGAAGAAACAGACCTTGCCGTGCTAAAGATCGATGCCGGTCGCGATCTGCCGTTCGTCAAATTTGCTGATTCAGATAGGGCTGAGGTCGGTGACTGGGTTTTGGCTATGGGTTCGCCGTTTGGACTCGCAAAAAGCGTGACGGCGGGCATTATTTCGCAGACTTTGCGAGAGACGCCGGGCGGCTCAGCGTTTCAGAAATTTATCCAAACTGATGCGGCGATCAATCGCGGCAATTCGGGCGGCCCGCTCGTAAATATTGACGGGGAGGTGGTCGGCGTCAATTCACAGATCGCGACCTCGACGGGCGATTATAACGGCGTTGGGTTTGCTCTACCGGCCCGCGAAGCGTCGTATGTTTATGGCCAGATCATTAAGAATGGCAAGGTCAGACGCGGCTATTTGGGGGCGTATCTTGAATCCGTAAAGGCAGAATTTGCAAAGGTTTATGGCCTCAGCGATACAAAAGGTGCGATCGTCACCGACATTCGCGACAAACAGAGCCCGGCGGCTCTCGCGGGTCTGAAGATCGGCGATGTCATCACGACATTTAACGGACAGTCCGTTTTATCTTCGCAAGATCTGATCGCCAAAGTCGCGATGACGCCGCCCGATCAGACCATCACGATCAACTATCTGCGTGAGAACGGCACTGCAATTGACGCGAAAACCGCCTCGACCAAACTTGCCGAGCGGCCGGTTTCTGAACGGTTAGGTGAGAACTCAGACCGTCGCAAACTACCGATCGACGGCACGGCGATCGATGCAAAACCTTTTGGCCTTACGCTGAGCGAATTGACGCCGGCACTCGCGACTACGTATAAGCTTGACGGCCTAAAAGGGCTCGTTATCAAGGATGTAAATCCTGCGAGCTTTATCGCAGACGTGCGGAATTCGAGCGGCAACGAGGCTCTCGGCGAGGGCGACCTGATCCAGCGGATCAATCGCGTCACCGTCACCGATCTGAAAGAGTTTTCAGCCATTGTCGCCAAGCTAAAAGCGGGCGACCCCGTCGTGTTGCAGGTGATGTCTTACAACCCTGTGCTCCGTGCTCCGCAGATGAAGGTTGTGCAGTTTACGGTAAAGTAGTCTCAAGTCCAAAGTCCCAAATCTCAAGTCGCAAGGACTCAGTTCGAGGTCTCAAGTTGATAGTCCCTATCGGGGGCGTTAAACTTGGGATATTGGACTTAGGTCTTGGGACTTAAATTTATGGCAAACGCAAACAAAACTTCGGTAAAGAAATATCACAATTACATCAACGGCGAGTGGGTCAAATCTTCGTCGGGCGAGTGGTTTGACAACGTCAACCCGGCGGATACGACGGATATCGTCGGACGGTTTCCGGCTTCGAATGGCGATGACATCAACGCCGCCGTTGCCGCCGCAAAAAACGCCGCGACACGCTGGCGACGGACACCCGCACCAAAGCGTGCGGAGCTTTTATTCACGCTTGGCGAGATCCTGCGTAAGAATAAGGACGAATTTACGCAGCAAATGACCCGCGAAATGGGCAAGGTGCTTAAAGAAGCGGGCGGCGATGTGCAAGAGGCGATCGATTGCACTTATTACACCGCCGGCGAGGGGCGGCGTTTGCACGGTTTTACGACGCCGGCCGAAATGCCAAATAAATTTGCGATGTGCGTCCGCCAGCCGGTCGGCATCTGCGGGCTGATCACGCCGTTCAATTTCCCGATGGCAATCCCGTCGTGGAAGCTGATCCCGGCGCTCGTTTGCGGCAACACCGTCGTGCTCAAATCCGGCGAGGACGTGCCGCTATCATCGCTAAATCTAATCAAGGCTTGCGAGCAAGCGGGCATTCCAAAGGGCGTCGTCAATCTCGTCAACGGTTTCTCCGAGCCCGGAGCGGCGCTTGTCGATCACAAAGACACACGGCTGATCTCGTTCACCGGTTCGACGAACACCGGCCGCATCATCGCCGAGGCGTGTGCCCGCGATAACAAGATCGTGTCGCTTGAAATGGGTGGTAAGAACGCGATCATTGTGATGGACGATGCGGATGTCGATAACGCGGTTGAGGGTTCATTGTGGGGAGCGTTTGGTACGAGTGGCCAACGCTGCACGGCTTCGTCACGGCTGATCGTTCACAAAAAGATATATAAAAAGTTTTGCGAAAAATTGGTTGAAAAGGTCAAACAACTCCGCGTCGGCAACGGCCTCGATGCAAAGACCGAGGTCGGCCCGGTCATCAACGAACGGGCGATGGACAAGATCCACGGTTATATCGAGATCGGCAAAAATCACGATAAAGCAACCTTGGCATGCGGCGGCAACCGGCTGACGAAAGGTGCTTACAAAAACGGCTATTTTATTGAGCCGACTGTGTTTACGAATGTCAGCTCGAAAATGCGTATCGCCCGCGAAGAGATCTTTGGCCCGGTGACGTGCGTCATCCCGTTTTCGACGCTCGACGAGGCGATCAACATCGTCAACGACGTCGCATACGGACTCTCGTCGGCGATCTACACGCAGGATGTTAACCAAGCTTTTTACGCGATGCAAGAGCTTTACACCGGTATTTGCTATGTAAATTCGGCAACGATCGGTGCTGAGGTGCATCTGCCGTTTGGCGGCACAAAGGGAACCGGCAACGGCCACCGCGAAGCCGGAACGCAGGTGCTCGATATCTTTACCGAGTGGAAATCGCTTTACATCGACTACAGCGGCAAACTGCAAAAAGCGCAGATCGATGCTGTGGAGATCTAGCTCAGATTGATGCCGAGCCTCTTAGCCTCTCTTGAAAGAGCCTTATCCTTGCTCCAAAGGTTGGCTCCGGCGAGCTTTGCCGAGGCGAGCAAATGAACATCGATCGCTCCGAGCCCGACGCCAAAAAGCTTTTGGTTTGAAATCAGTCCTAGGATCTCCGCATGAGTAGCCAGAGGAGATAACGGCAAAGAATGCAATAGGCCGACGATCTCGTTGCGGTCTCGCAAATGTCCGCAAGCTATTTCTTCTATCACAAGTGGATGCGTGAGAACCTTTCCACTTTCTAAAAGCTGTAGAAGTTGGCTTTCAGATTGCCGGAGATGATCGATCCATACGGACGTATCAACGAGGATCATATCGTCGTCTCCTGCCAGCTTTGGCCTTAGGGTCTGACCCACCCAACGCTGCCAACCGTTCACGGGCCTTCTTTTCAATTAGGGCACGTAAGCCGGCATGGATCAATGCGGTCTTTTCTTTGATGCCAGTCATTTCGGTAGCTGTTTTCAGAACATCGTCTTTTAGAATTACTGTCGTTCTCATACATATTAATATGCATCAATCATATGCATCCTGTCAACCCTAAAGCATTTTCTTGTATAGTCCCGTTGGGTTGAAAAGAAGAGAGCAGTAGGTCTAAAATCTACGAAATAAATGTCAATTAAAACGGCAAGAGAAATCCTCAAACATCAATTCGGTTACGACGAGTTTCGGATGAATCAGGAACCGGCTATCGAGGCGGTGCTTGCTAAGAAAGATTGTGTCGTGCTGATGCCGACGGGCGGCGGCAAGTCGTTGTGTTATCAGATACCGGCGTTGATGCTTGATGGACTGACGGTGGTCATTTCGCCGTTGATCGCTTTGATGAAAGATCAGGTCGATGCTCTGCGGGCTAATGGTGTCGAGGCGGCATTTTTGAACTCGACGCAAACGGCGGCGGAACAGGTCGAGGTGTTTCGTGATGTGCGGAAGGGGAAACTAAAGCTACTATATGTTGCGCCTGAACGGCTTTTGCAAAGCGGCGATCAATTTCTCGATTTCCTTCGCGGCATCAATATTTCACTTTTTGCGATTGACGAGGCGCATTGTATTTCGAGTTGGGGACACGATTTCCGGTCTGAGTATCTGCGGCTCGCGACGCTTAAAAAAGAGTTTCCGTCCGTCCCGTTGATCGCTCTCACAGCGACCGCCGACAAACTTGTCCGCAAAGATATTTTCGAACGTCTCAATGTTCCTGACGCTGAGCTTTTCCTTTCCAGCTTTAATCGGCCAAATATCTATTACGCGGTCGAGCCAAAGCGAAATTCGTACGGTCAGTTGCTCGCTTATCTCGACAAACGAAAAGACGAGAGCGGCATTATTTATTGCCTGAGCCGCAACTCGGTCGATTCGCTGGCGTCGGATCTGCGGGATGAGGGGTACAGTGCCTTGTCGTATCACGCGGGGCTTGATAAGGAGACTCGGGATAAACATCAGGAATCCTTTCTGAAAGACGAGACAAAAATCATTGTCGCGACGATCGCGTTTGGTATGGGGATCGACAAATCGAATGTGCGGTTTGTGGTCCATATGGACCTGCCAAAAAATGTCGAGAGCTATTATCAGGAGACGGGCCGAGCCGGTCGTGACGGTTTGGTGAGCGACGCTCTTTTGTTTTTTAGCTGGGCAGATGTGCTCAAGCTAAAAGGTTTTGCGGCGGTCGAGGGAAACGCCGAGCAATCCGCGATCATGCTCAAAAAGCTTGATCTGATGGGCAAGTTTGGTGATCTGATGACTTGTCGGCGTCGGTTTTTGCTCAATTATTTTTCAGAAGAATCAACCGAAGATTGCGGTAACTGTGACAACTGCACGACCGTCGTCGAGCGATTTGACGGCACCGTCATAGCTCAAAAGGCTTTGAGTGCGGTCTATCGCACCGACCAACGATTTGGGATGAGCTATCTGATCGATTTTCTGCGAGGCTCAAAGAGCGAAAAGATCCGCGACGAGCATAAAAATATCAAAACATATGGTGTCGGAGCCGATATCTCAAAAGATGCTTGGTTCAATTATTTCAAAGACCTGATCGCCCAAAACTATCTCGCACAAACCGATGGCGAATTTCCGACGATCAGGCTGACCGAAAAAAGCATGGACGTGCTGGCAGGAAATACGCCGGTCGAGCTAATTAAGGTTAAGGTCAAAGAGGAAAAGAGATCCAAGCTGGTCGCGGATGCGGTGCATCGATACGAACAGGCGTTGTTTGACGACCTGCGACGTCTGCGCACGACGTTTGCAAAACACGAAAACGTGCCGCCGTATGTTATTTTCTCGGACGCGACGCTTATTGAAATGGCGACGTATCTGCCGCAAAATGGCTGGGAACTTAGGAAAATATCTGGTGTCGGTGATCTCAAATTTGATAAGTATGGAGCCGACTTTCTTGCTGAAATAAAGACCTATTGCCTGACAAATAGTCTCGTCTCTAGGATCGATCTCAAGTCGAATAAGCGCGAGAGAAAGGTTCGGACTAAGCGAGATGTTTCGGGCAAAGATACATACCACACTTCGTTAGACCTTTATCGCGACGGCAGATCGATCAGCGAGATAGCAAAGGAACGCGGGTTGTCGCCGACGACGATCGAGAATCACCTGATCCGGTTTATTACGACGGGCGAGATCAGCCTCGAACAGTTCGTCTCGATGGACAAGGTTGAGACGATCCAAAAGGCAATTATGAAATTCCAGCCGAGCGATGCATTGTCCCCGGTCAAAGAATTTTTAGGTGACGAATATAGTTTTGCAGAGATCAGAGCCGTTAAGGCGATGCTGTGACCTTTCACATTTCACCGCAACAACGTAAAATTATGTAGATATAGGCTTTATTTATAGATTTTAAATATTTTGGAGAGATAGTTTATGAAGATCGGTTTACCGAAAGAGATTAAAGATAACGAATACCGCGTCGGGCTGACGCCGGCGGGTGTTCAGGCGTTGACCGGTGCGGGGCACACGGTTTATGTGCAAAAGACGGCGGGCGAGGGCTCGGGGTTTAAGGACGAGCAGTATGTAAAGGCCGGCGGCCAGTTGCTCGACACGGCGGATGAGGTCTGGCAGGCGGGCGATATGATCGTCAAGGTCAAAGAGCCGGTCGCACCTGAATATCCGCGAATGCGTGAAAATCAATTGCTTTTCACCTATCTGCACCTCGCACCTGAGCTGGAACTCACCAAGCAGATGATGGACCGCAAGGTCACCGGCGTCGCGTACGAGACCATTACCCAGGGCAAACGTCTGCCGCTGCTGATACCGATGTCAGAGGTCGCGGGACGTATGTCGGTGCAGGTCGGTGCTACATATCTCGAGAAAATGAACGGCGGCCGCGGCATATTGCTCGGCGGCGTTCCGGGAGTTCCGGCGGCAAATGTTGTTATTATCGGCGGCGGTATCGTTGGAACCGAGGCTGCGAAAATGGCCGTTGGACTGGGAGCAAAGGTAACGATCATCGACCGCGATCTTGATCGTTTGCGTCAGCTTGATGATATTTTTCTTTCAAAAGTTCAGACGCTCGCTTCGTCGCGATATCAGATCGAAGAAGCAATTTCGCATGCCGATCTTGTGATCGGTGCGGTGCTGGTTGTTGGTGCTGCTGCTCCGAAACTCGTTACTCGCGATATGCTCCACTTGATACCGCAAGGCGCAGTTTTGGTTGACGTTGCTGTCGATCAGGGTGGATGCTTTGAGACGACCCACGCGACGACGCACTCGAACCCGACCTATTACGAAGAAGGCGTTTTGCATTATTGCGTCGCCAATATGCCGGGTGCCGTGCCGAGAACATCGACATTTGCTCTGACTAATGCGACCTTGCCGTATGCTCTCGACCTTGCAAATAAAGGCTTTGAGCAGGCGATCAAGGACGACGCCGGTTTGCAGGAAGGCGTTAATACCTACGCCGGAAAGCTGACTTATGAGGCGGTCGCGACATCACAGGGGCTGGAATACACGCCGCTCGATTCGCTGATCGATCTTAAGGCCGCTTCGGCGGGATAAGACAATTGGCCCACGAAAAACACGAAAGGCACGAAATTAAGAATTTTGCTTTTCGTGCCTTTCGTGTTTTTCGTGGGCATACTCTTTAACATGTACGAGTTTGCAGTCACACCAGCAGTTACGCAGCTTCGCCGTCCGGGCGTGATCATTACTGAGGTCACCGAGGGGAGCGTTGGCGATGAGCTGGAGCTGTGTCCGGCGGACCGGATCGTCAAGGTCAACGGGCGGACGGTGCGTGATTATCTCGATTTTCGCTTTCAGACGGCGGGCGAGACCGAGCTGACATTTCACGTCAAAAAGCCTGACGGGCAAACGATCGAGATCGAATTTGACCGCGACGAGGACGAGGATCTCGGGCTGATGTTCGAGCAGATCATTCCGCGGCAATGCGCTAACGAATGCTTGTTTTGCTTTTGCAAGGGCAATCCAGAGGACGCAAGGCCTTCGCTTTTTGTCCGTGACGAAGACATTCGGCTCTCATTTCTCTACGGCAATTACACAACGCTCTCGTCCATTACCGAAGACGAGATGAAACGCATCATCGAGCAGCGTCTGTCGCCGCAGTACGTTTCGGTGCATGCGACCGATCTCAAAACGCGGGCGTATTTGCTCGGCGTTGACGAATCGCGGGCGGATATCTCGGACAAATTGGAGCGGCTGCTTGCCGCGGATATCGAGCTCCATGCGCAAGTTGTTTTGTGCCCGGAGATCAACGACGGAGCGATACTCGAAAAGACTTTACGTGATCTCGCGGCTCATTATCCAAAAGTAGTTTCGACCGCCGTCGTGCCTGTTGCCCTGACACGTTACAACACCGACGAACGGCTGACCCGTGTCACACCGGAGTTTTGCCGCCGGACAATTTACGAAGTCGAAAAGCTGCAAAAGGAATTTCGCAAAACGCTCGGCGTGACCTTTGCCTTTCTTGGAGACGAGATCTATATCAAAGCCGGTGCCGAAATACCTTCGCGGAGACATTACGGCAATTACCCGCAGATCGAGGATGGTGTTGGGATGGTGCGGTCATTTACGAATGCGTTTGAAAAAATGCTGTCAGAACCGCCTGCGTCAGTGGGCGTTCAGAAACGCGGCGTTAAAGCATTGGCAAATGTTCGAACAAATAACGCGGCAATCGTGCCTCCTCAAAGCCAGTCAAACTGGCCGCCCGCTTACGCAGGCGGTTCTGACTTTGGGACACTTCTGACCGGTGAGATGTTCGCTCCTATCCTGCGAGAACACATCGATAGATACAATGCACAAACCGGTTCGCGGTTGACGGTGTTGGCCGTGCCGAATGCATATTTCGGCGGTGATGTGTCGGTTGCGGGGCTTTTGACCGGGCAAGATCTGGTGGCGATGAAAGACAAGGTCGTAGGCGATTTTGTCGCAATACCGACGATCACGATCAAATCTGACGAGCCTATTTTTCTCGACGGTATGACTTACGACGACCTCAAACGGCAGTTTCCTGTGCCGGTGTATGATCTCGATACCAACGGGCTAATCGAGATGCTTTCCAAATAAGAATAGAACGCGGATGAAGCGGATCGGGCGGATCTTCACGGGTCTGAATATCAGATAATTCATCAGTGTAAATCCGCCCGATCGATTCGATCCGCGTTTTATTTACCTAGCGAATAAAGTTATAGACGATAACGCCTGTGACCTTTACCGCGACACCGGACAAGGTTGTAACTGAGAATTTTGCACCTCTCGCCGCTTGTTCTGCGGATGGTCGCAACAGCGGATGGCCGTTTGCTGCGTTGGCCGAAACAACATTTCCCCTTTCATCGATCAGCACCTGCACAGTCACCTGGCCTTGTGCCCGAATCGCTATGGCAGCTGCGGAGTAATTAGGCTTAGGCAGACTGAGAGCCTTACCATTCATCACTCCGCCTGACACGGTCGTTTTGGGCGGATCTTTTTTAACTACGGGCGGCGGGTCTGATTCGACCGGTGGCTTGGTGTAGACTTGGATGTCTGTTCCCAACGTCGGTGGACCGTCGCCAGGGTCACCGATGTCACGTGGGATGCCGTTAGATCCGTCAGGATCCGTGTTCACATTAGAGATAATGAACCGACTGTCTTCGGGTCGGGCCTTCTGAGTATTCTGGGCCGTTGAGATAGTCGTCGGAACGATCGTCGGTTCATCGACGCGAGACATATTAACTTCACGCGACGGCAGCTTACTAATCGAGCTGGACTGTGTCGTCGTGCGGATCTGTAGTTTTGGTGGTTCGGGAGCAACGGCGGCGATGTCGGCGGGAGCGATCAGGTCGCTTATTTCAAAGCCGCGGCTGCCGAGGCCGTAATCCGCAGCGTAAATACTGATGACGACGGCGGTGACAAAGAGTATGCCCACGACGAACGATGACACCATAAAATAGCTGCGGCGATTGCGAAAATCTGCCCCTTCGGGTTCGGAAACGATCAATTTATCAAACATTTTATTATCCTCCTGAACGCCGGTGCCCACGCGTTCTGATTAGTTAGACACCGGTGCGGAGGATTTGTTCCCGGGCGTTGCAAGTATCTAATGCCGTGGCGGCGTGATACTCTCGAGGGTATGACCTTATACGAAGTTTACGTGACGTGCGACCAGTGCGGACAGCCGCATTCGGTGCATGTGCAGATCTCGCTCGAATCTCCTGACCTCAACAAAACTCCGCTTCGCGAAGTCTATCCCGGAGGCGATGTGCCGTCTGCGATCGCCTATATGCAGACCAACAAATACCGGTGCCCGCACACAAAACAATTGTTTCCGGCGAGCGATATCGACCAAGCGATGCTGATCGCGGCGTGATCTTAATTACGCAGTAAGCAGCGGATTGTACATCATAATGGCGTGGTTTTCGGTGACGAGGGTTTCGGATGTGAGGCCGTCGATGAGGCTCGTCTGCCGGCGCCAGATGCGGTTGTGCCGCGTGTAGCCGCCCCACGGCTGCATCTTGATCAGGTGGTCGGTCTCGTAGATTTTGTATTCAAATTCTGACTCGCGGTCGCTCAGGATCTCGCCGTTCAAATACTCTTCGTCCAACCATAAATTGATCTGAAACGTGTCGGTTGTGTCGTTACGCAACTGTAGATCAATGTAGTTATATGCTAGCGTCGCTCCGCAGGCGAACGGGATCGTGCGGTTGATGTCGGGGAAAACGTCAAAGCCGTGGCGGTATCGCTCGGTGATCGTCAGCGGCGAATGCAGGGCCATCCAATAGAGCAGATTGCCAAGCTGGCAGAGCCCGCCACCGATGCCTTTTTCGATGCGTCCGTTGTGGAGAACAAGCCCCTCAAGAAATCCGCGTCCGGCGGTCGGACGACCAACGCGCTGCCATATCGAGAAAGTCTCGCCCGGCCGGATCACCATGCCGTTTATCGGTGCGATGGCGAGCCGCAAGTTTGTGATCTTGTTGTGCTGCAGATACATCTCGACATCGCGCAGCGGCCGCAGCATCATCGAACGGTGACGCATGATCGAATGCTCAAGCTTGACGCTTGCGTCCGGTTTGGCAAATTGACGCGACATTTGCAGCCATTTTATCTGGCGTTTGAGGGAGTAGTATTCACGGCCGAGGATATTGCGTAAATTACTTCGTTTGTTGGGTTTAGGAACGTTATTGCTGTTCATTTGGGGTAAAACTCTTTCTGCCGGAAAGAGATTCTACCAAAAATTGAGCGGCTCTACGAATTTTTTAGCAAAATGATTTCAGCGGCGATCGAAATGGCGATCTCCTCGGGGGTGCGGCTATTGATATGCACACCGATCGGCGTGCGGATGCGGGAAAGACGGGATCGGTCAAAGCCCTCTTTTTCGAGTGTAGAGAGTAGCGTTTTCATCTTTGCCTTGCTGCCAAGCACACCAAAATATTCAAAATCTCTGTCAAATAACGATCGAATAACGATCTCATCGGTTGCATAGCCGAGCGTCATCACCACAACGTAAATATTATCGCCGTCTGGAATGTGGTCGCCGATCTGCTCATAACCGTCGATGATCGTGATGTCATCGGCGAACTGATTTTTCTCAAGCGTATTCAGCTCCGGCCGGTCGTCAAAGATCGAAATACGAAAATCGAGCCTCGACGCGATCTCGCTCAAAGCCAAAGCACAATGCCCGCCGCCGATGATGTAAAGTTCATTTTTGGGTCCGAGATTTTCTGTGTATACGAAATCGGTTTCTGAGATCTCGACTTCACTGTTAAGGTGCTTTGGCGTGATCGTCAGCGACAACGGCTCTTTGTTTTCGACGGCCGCAATTATTGAATCGATTGTCTTTGAGTCGTCCCTAGTCAGTTGCCTTAAAATAACCGTCTGACGCCCGGAACAGATCATACCGGATGGATGCACAGCGTTTTTGCGATGCTCCTGCTCAATGAGCTTCTGATACGCATCGGCTGACGCCGATGCTACTGACAAAAGTTCGAAGCTCTGCTCGACCAGTTTCACCTCCATCACGCCGCCGCCGATGCTGCCTGTTAGCTCGCCGTCCGCCGCGACCGCCATTTTGTAACCGGCTCGGCCTGGGCTGCTGCCGTGGCTCTCGGCAACGACGAGCAGCATCACATACTCGCCATTCTTGAGACGCGACGCGATGAATTGCCAGAGTTCGAGTTCGTTAGCCACGGAACGATTTTACCGCAAGAAGAGAATTAGCCACAGATGGACACGGATAAACACAGATACGGATAAGAAGATAAGAGGTTGGCGTCGCTCTTTGTCTTTATCAGTGTCTATCTGTGTATATCTGTGAACAATTATTCGTAAAGGTTCATCAACACTTTTTCCGGCGTGAATGGCAGGTCAAACGCCGGGGAGCAATCGGTAAATGCTTTGACCGCATTGCGGATCGCAAAGTATGCGCCGATTCCGTACATGAGGGGCGGTTCGCCGACTGCTTTGGAATTGAAGATCGCGAGGTTGTTGCGGTCGGTTTCGAGCGGTAAAACGTCTATATCTTTTGGTACGGAATAGATGTCAGGAACCTTGTAGGTCGAGAGGGCATTTGAGCGGAGCTTTCCTTTTTCGTCATAGACGACCTCTTCCATTGTGACCCAGCCGAGGCCCTGGACGATGCCGCCTTCGATCTGGCCTAGGTCAACGGCGGTGTTCATCGAGGTGCCGAAATCGTGACAGCATTTCACATAATCGATCTCATATCGCCCGCGGAGGCAATCAACCGTTACACCGACGATCGCCGTGCCGTAGACGTGATATGCGAAAGGATGCCCTTTCGCAGTCGTCCAATCAAAGCCGATGCCGGGAGTTGCGTAATGACTGTGTTCGCTTAGGTTTACGCGTTGTAGATGGGCTTCCATCACGAGGGTTTGCCATTCCAAACTCGTCTTTTCGCCGTTGCGATAGACGAATCCATTTTCGAGCGACAGATCTTCTATTGACGCTGCTTCGACCAGATCCTTTGCGACCTCAAATAGCCGGTCGCGGATCGTCTCACAGGCAAGCTGGGTCGCTTTGCCGTTAAGATCGGCGGCGGCTGAGGCGGCGGTCGGGCTGGTGTTTGCGATGCGTAGGGTGTTGGTCGTGTGGACGCGGACATGGCCGATATCTAGGCCAAACATTTTCGCGGCGACCTGTGCCATCTTGGTATTCACGCCCTGACCCATCTCGACGGCTCCGGTCGAGACGGCGACACTGCCGTCAGTATAAACGTGGACCAGCGAACGTGCCTGATTCATCGGTGTTTTGGTGAACGAGATGCCAAAACAGATCGGCATCAGAGCCACGCCTTTTTTGAGATATTTTGATGACGCGTTAAATTCGTCGGCCTCACGCTGCAACGCCGCAAAATCATATTTGTCGTCTGCCTGTTTCCAGCTTGTGACAGCTTCGCTGTCGGCGATCTGGCCGTACGGGAATTCGTCGCCGGTTTGGAGCAGGTTCTTTTTCTGAATATCGACGGGCGATACGCCAAGTTTTTCGGCGGCGTGAGCAATCGCCGATTCGATGACAAACATCCCTTGCGGCCCGCCAAACCCGCGAAACGCTGTGTTTGGCGGCAGATTTGTGCGGCAGCAATAGGCGGTCGCGGTGACGTTTGGGATGAAGTACGAATTTGTGCAGTGAAACAGCGTGCGTTCGAGTACTGGCGGTGAGAGGTCGCATGATGCACCGGCGTTTTGGAAAAAGCTGGCTTCGTAAGCGACGATCTTGAGATCTTTATCAAGCCCGATCTTGTAATCCGACGAATACGGGTGTCGTTTGCCGGTCGCACGCATGTCTTCCATGCGATGGAGGGCATATTTTACGGGGCGTTTGGTGAGTTGCGTCGCTACCGCAACGATCCCGGCCCAAGCGTTTGCCTGATCTTCTTTACCGCCAAAACCGCCGCCGAGCCGTTGGACATCCACCTCGACCTGATGCATCGCGAGGCCCGTCACGCGGCAAACCGCACGCTGTACAGCCGTCGGCCCCTGGGTCGAAGAATATACCCGCATACCGCCATTTTCCATCGGCACGGCGTAGGCTCCCTGCGTCTCGATGTAGAGATGCTCTTGCCCGTTTTGCTCGCTCTTGCCTTCGAAAACGTGTTCGCAATTGGCAAAGGCGTCAGCCGTATCGCCCATCACAAATTTCTTTGGCGGCACGATCAGATCGCCGTTTGCGGCGGCGACACGCGGGTCGGTGACGACCTCGAGTTCGTCGATCTCGGCGGTGATGAGCTTTGCGGCTTTGTGGGCGAGGGCTTCGCTGGTGGCGAGGACGATCGCGATGGGCATTCCCTGAAAATGGACCTCAGTGTCCGCCAGCAGAGGCTCGTCCGGCACGATGCCGCCGATCTGATTTTCGCCGACGATGTCTTTGGCAGTGATAACTCGAAAAACGCCATCTGACTTTTCCGCCGCGCTCGTATCGACGCTTTTCAGCTTGCCATGAGCCACGGCCGAATCAAAAACACACGCATACAGCGTCCCCTGAACAACAGGAATGTCGTCCAGATAAACGGACTCGCCGCGAACATGTGATTTGGAGTCGATGTTTTTTTAGCCTCACAAGACCACATGGCACGCAAAATGGCGGAAAAGCTGTCGTAATAACAGCCGTTTATATTGTTCGGTTCCGCGAACGTCGGAGATCGGTGAGATCTCGGATTGCATTATTTCGTTGGCGGCGGTGATGGTTTCTTCGTTTACGGTCTTGCCTATTAGAAATGCAGAAGTTTCGTTTAGGTACAAGGGAATTGGGCCGACCCCGCCCGCTGAAACGTGAGCACCGGTGATCATTAACGCATCGGCTGACGCCGACGCTACTGACAATGACATTGCCGTGTTGACGGTCGCGATGTCGAGGTATGTGCGTTTGCAGACTTTTTCGAAATTGAATCGGAAATCGTCGCCGGGCTTTTTGAAACGGATCGCGGTGATCATTTCGTCGGGCTGCTTGGCTATTTGTTTGTAGCCGAGGTAAAGATCCTTGAGGCTCAGCGTTCTTTTTTCGCCGCTCTGCGGCGAGTGTCGGCTGGCAGCCGACACTCCGACGAGGTCGATCTCGGCGTTGAGGGCGAGGAACCAGACGGTCATGTCGCCGATGGGCGAGGCGTTGACGAAGTTGCCGGCGAGCGTCGCCATGTTGCGGATCGGCGTTGATGAGACGAGCTTTAGATGTTTGTTCAGTTGCGGGAAGACTGACCGCATTACCGGCGAGACGAGCAGGTCGGTGACGGTTGCCGAGCCGCCGATCTCAATATGCTCGCCGAGGTCGCGGATGCCGCGAAGCTGTTCGTCGTAGAGCAAAGGCGTCGCGTTGGACTCGGCCATGTGTTCTGGCTTTTGGACGTAGAGATCGGTTCCTCCAGAAACAAAAGGCGGAACCGCCCGCGTGAGCGGGTGGCTCGACGCTGGAGCGGTTGTATCTGGGGATTTAATGAGACATTTGAGGCTTGAGGTTATGTCAGCGAAATATTTTGGAACAACACCATTCTCAATTGCTATGTCCACGCCACCTGCTGACGCAGGCGGTTCAGCCATTGTTCCGCAGATGGTCATAGCGGCGCGTTCTATCGATTTGTAACCCGTGCAACGGCAGATGTTGCCGTCTACTGCGGAGATGGCCATTTCAGGCGTATTGGCCGTTTCGTCAACGCAGAAATTTGTTAGCGACATGACAAATCCGACGGTGCAAAATCCGCATTGGGTGCCGCTTTCGTCGACCATTGCTTGTTGGACGGGGGTCATGCTGCCGTCCTGTGGGTTGATGCCTTCGACGGTGACGATGTGTTTCCCGGCGGCGTTAGCGAGCGGCATCAGGCATGAGGTCATCGTGCGGTACTTGACCTCGTTGCCGACGAGTTCACCGACCATGACGGTACACGCACCGCAATCGCCCTCGCGGCAGCCGATCTTTGTGCCCTTTAGATCCTTGTGATAACGCACAAAATCGAGCACGGTCGTGCCTGCGGGCTCGCTGGTCGATATTTCGGTGTCGTTGAGTATGAAATCGATCATTAAGAGAAATTTGCCACCGATGGGCACAGATCAAAACGGATAAGAACGCCTGAGACAACCCTATAAATTTAGTATTCGATCTTGTCCGGTTTTGCGGCCCACGCGTCGAATAGTGCCACGCCTTCGTCGCGGAGCAGGCTGATCATTACACGCTGGCGATCTTCGTTTGGCAACGCCAACTCGTTATAAATAAGGTCGTCGTCAAAGCCGACGGCGGCGGCGTCTTCGCGGGTGCAGGCAAAGAAAACTTGCGCCGGACGTGCCCAGTAGATCGCTCCGAGACACATCGGGCATGGTTCGCAAGACGTATAGATCGAGCAACCGTCGAGCTGAAACGTATTGAGTGTTTTACACGCTTCGCGAATGGCGACGACCTCAGCGTGGGCTGTGGGGTCGTTGGTCGATGTGACTTGATTGCTGCCCTCACCGATAATCTTACCATCTTTTGCGATCACACAGCCAAACGGCCCGCCGACGCCTGAGTCCATTCCGGCTCGTGCAAGCTCGATCGCCCGTCTCATAAATTGTGTGTCCTGATCGGTCATTTTGGCGGCGTCAGTTTGATCTCGTACAGTTTCTTCCAGTTTTTGCCCGTCACATAGATGCGGTCATTTTCTGCGTCATAAGCGATGCCGTTCAGAGTATTCTCGGACTTAGGATCGTATGGATCGCCGGTTTTTGGTTGATCGTCGGGCGAGATGCCGGCGAGGTCGATCCAACCGACGAGTTTGCCGGTCGCGGCGTCGATACGGGCGATATGGTTTGGCTTGCCCAGAATATCAGCCTGCTCCGAATGCCAGACGTTTGCCCAGATCTCGCCTTTGACCCACTCCAGTTCGTTAATATTCATCAGCGGCCGCCCGTCTTCACGCATAACCGGGATAGTCTTGACCTGTTTGAAAGTCTCGGGGTCGAGAACTTTCAATACGTGCGTGCCCTGCGACATTATCAAATTGGTACCGTCCGTGGTGATCCCCCAGCCCTCGCCAACGTACGAAAATTCGCGAAGCAGCTTGAGATCAGTCGGGTCAAAGACGCGGCCGACCTGACCGCGCCACGTGATCATATAGATCTTGTCATTTAGGACGGCGCTGCCTTCGCCAAAATCTTCGCGGGGCAGATCCCATTTTTGCAGCACTTTTCCGGTCGCCATGTCGACGCGGCGGATCGTTGATTCGCCCATCTCGCCGGTGCTCTCATACATCACACCTTTATAAAGAAAGAGCCCTTGCGTGAACGCTTTTGGGTCGTGCGGATACGATTTGACGACCTCGTAACCATAGACGGGCAGAGCGGCCGGTTTAGTGGCATTTACGTTTGGCTTTGTGTTGTTGGCCGCATTGCCGCAGGCAAGCATAACCGACATAACGAGAAAAAGCAGCATTGATCGCATATTCTTTAAAGGCTATTTCTTTAACGCGTTTTCGATAGCGTTCTTAAACCCTAACGGTGACAAACGTCGAACGAACTGTCCGTTGACAAAGATCGCGGGCGTCCCGTTTATGCCGTAAGTTTTGCCCTCGGCCATATCTTTCCGCACCTCGGCGGCAGTTTTTTCGGAGTTTAAGTCTAACGCAAACTGCGCGGCATTCAAACCGAGATCGGCGGCGTATTTTTTGAGCGAAGCGTCGTCCAGAGCGTCCTGATTTTTATAAAGTATCTCGGTGTACTCAAAGAATTTGCCCTGTGCGTTTGCAGCGTTTGCAGCAAGAGCGGCACGGAATGCATTTTCGTGCATCGTCTCTAGCGGGTAATCGCGGACGACAAAGCGGATCTTGTCGGCAAAGGGAACCATCGCCTCTTTCAAAACAGGGTGTGTTTTAGAGCACGCCGAGCATTGAAAATCGCTAAACATCACGATCGTCACCGGAGCATTTGCGGGTCCGCGGGCCGGATCGTCATCGACCGAGACCGTCTGGACGGGAGCGGCCGGCTCGGTAACCAAGACCTTGGCGCTGTATTTTGTAAAAAGTTTTGTGCGAAATGCGGCTTCATATCCTTCACGCTCGGCGTCGGTAAAATCTTTCATCTTGCCGGTTACCTCGCGTGCGATCAGATCGCCGGCATCCATTTTTAGGGCCTTGGCCTCGTCGATGACCAGAGCATCATAGACGGCAGCCTCAGTTTCTGCTTTGAGGCCATCGTAAAACTCGGCTTCAAAACTGTAGAGCGTGAGCCGGTTGGCATCATCAAATTCTTTCACCGTAAGCTGGCCGCCCGTCATTGAATAGAGCAGGTCGGCAGGTTTTAGGCCAGGTGCATTTACATCTTTCCCGTAGACGACCTTGTATTTGACCGCGAGCGTGTCGACGAATTTTGCAAGAGCTTTTTCCTCCGGTTCCTGACGCATTACCTCGATGATCTGCGAGCGAACCTGCTCGAGCGTCTTGCCGCCAAGCTGAGCCTGATTTATGTCATAAACGGTCTTGATCTCGGCCGGCGTCGGGTCTTTGACCTTTTTAGCCTCGGCTTTGACGACGGCGAGAGCGGTGATATTTCGATTTTTAGCCTCGACCTCGATCAGGGTCTCGCCAAGCATCTGCGATAGGAGCTGCTTGCGGACATTCGCGACTTTGGCGGGAAATGTCGAGTGGGCCTCACGGGCTTCGGGCGACAGGTCCTTAATGGTCCAGCTGCGGCCGTTTGCCGTTGCCAAAACATCGTCCGGCTTTTGGCCGAACGCCGAAAGCGATAATAATAGACAAAAATTAAGGTAAAAAGCTTCATTTGTTTATGTCGAAAAACGTTACGATTTTATCAAATTTTCCATAAGTCTGACGCTGCGGCACACGCAATGGTTGTTTTGCCGGTTTGGTAGAATCTGTTTATGAAGCTAACACGCGAATTTTATCTGCGTAAATACACACTGAGCATCGCCCGTGAACTGCTGGGGAAGCTGATCGTCATCCCTGACGATAGTGGTGGTCGCGTGTCCGCGATGATCGTCGAAACCGAGGCATATCTCGGCGTCACCGACCGTGCGGCCCACAGCTATGGCGGACGCCGCACGGCGAGAAATGAGGTGATGTACGGCATGGCGGGGCACGTGTATGTGTTTTTTGTCTATGGGATGTATTACCAGTTCAACGTGGTCTGCGGCCCGGTCGATACGCCCCACGCGATCCTCATTCGTGGTGTCGTGCCGGTCGACGGTATCGAAAAAATGCGTGAGCGACGCGGTTTCTTGTCAGAACCGGGAGCGATAGCGACTGGGTTAAAACGTGACAAAAATCTGACCTCCGGCCCCGGAAAACTCTGCATCGCAATGGCTATCGACAAAAGCCTAAACGGCGAAGACCTGCTCGGAACACGAGTCTGGCTCGAAGATCACCGATCATTTACAGGCAACGAGATCGCCGTCGGGAAACGCATCGGAATCGACTATGCGGGTGAAGACGCCGAAAAGCCTTGGCGGTTTTGGGTGAAAGGGAATGAATTTTGTTAGTCAAGCCGGGGTCGAAAAGGGTAACCAAGCTTAGCGCCGCGGGTCGCATCATCCGCATCCCATATTTTGGCCGGAGTGTGATCAGCGGTTTGAGCCCGATCTGCTGGCCGGGAGGTAGCTCAAGCTTCCATTTTCGGGCGAGGGTCGCCAATAGCAAAATGCCCTCGGTCCAGGCAAAGCTTTCGCCGATGCATCGCCGGACGCCGCCGCCGAAAGGGAAGTAGATGTTCTTTTGCCCTGCCTCTTTTACGCTTTGTGATTCCCAGCGTTCTGGCATAAATTCACTCGCATTGTCCCAAAACCTCGCGTCGTGTTGCTGTATTAAAGGGCTGCAAAGCACGGTCGAGCCTTTTGGGATCGTGTAGCCGCCAAGCTCGTGATCGGCGACCGCAAAACGTCCGATCGCCCACGCCGGAGGATATAGCCGCATCGATTCGGCAAGAACGTGCTCTGTGTATTTGAGAGCCGCAAGGTCGTCGATGGTCGCCGCACGGCCATTCAATACGGCATCAAGCTCGGCGTGGAGTTTTGTCTCGGCCTCGGGGTTTTGCGATAGCAGATAAAACGTCCACGTCAGCGCGTTGGCCGTCGTCTCGTGTCCGGCAAGGAAAAGCGTCATCACTTCGTCGCGGACCTGTTCGTTGGTCATGCCGGTGCCGTCGTCCTCGTCCTGTGCCATGAGCAGCATCGAGAGCAGATCGCCGCGATCTTCGCCGGATGCACGGCGTTCGTCGATGATCTTGTAAATGATGTTGTCGAGCAGTTTGCGGGCACGGTTAAACCGTATCGTGTGCGGGAAAGGCAGCTTTTCGAGTATCTCGGAAAAGGGCAGCACGAGAAAGTTAAACATCCCGATGATAGTTTCCATCGCCTTGCCGACATCTCCGGCATCGTCTTCGACATCTGCGTCAAATAACGTTTTGCCGACGATCTGCAGCGTCAGCCGCATCATTTCTTGGTCGATATCGTAAACCTCGCCGTCCTGCCAATCGCCAGCCATGCGGTCGGCGTATTCGGTCATCGAACGGGCGTATTCGGCAATGCGCGTGCGGTGAAACGCCGGTTGTATCATCCGCCGCTGACGCAGGTGAAACTCGTTCTCGCTCGTCAGCAAGCCTTTTCCCAGCAGCTTTTGTGCCCGTTGCAGCGCACGGCCCTTGATAAATTTGTCAGCGTTGACAACCAAAATGTCTCGGATCAGATCGGGGTGATTGATGAAATAAACGCGTGCCGGCCCCATGCGAAATGTCGTCACGTCGCCGAGTGCCGCCTGTCCGGTGAGAAACTCGATGCGGTCGCGGCGTAGCATCGGGATGCGGCGATCGAGCCAGCCGAGTTTTTGGGTCGGCGGGAGCAAAACTACATTTTTGTCGCGTGCTGTATCGGCCATTTAGAAATTAGATGCGAAAACTGATATTTTTATAGCATATGACAGAAGCAAAACTTGGGAAAGTTAAACCCGACATCCGCGCCATTACGCGGCTCGTGCCGCCAAGCGGGAATCTTGTGCAGGGACAGTCTGAGCTACCGATCGAGCCAAAACTGGCTGCCGAGGCCGCTGCGATTATTGCCGCCAGCCAAAATCACTATGGCGGCAGCGAAGGCCACGAAGGTTTGCGAAAAGCCGTCGCCGAAAAGATCGCAAAGTATAATGGCATCGACATCGACGTTGACGCACGCCCGTTCGAAGTAATGATAACCAACGGCGGCACTGGAGCTTTGATCGGCGTCGCTCAGGGCTTTCTTCGAGACAAATCGGCTCTCGTTTTTGAGCCGTATTATCCGTATCACCGGCGAATTTTGGAGGAATTTGGCAGCAAGACCGAGACGTTTGAGCTGAACACTGACCTGACGTTTGAAAAAGACGCTCTGCTTGCCCGCTGTAAAGCGTTGAAAGACCGCAGCGAATATCCGTTGGCGATGATCATTGTCTGCTCGCCGGCAAATCCGAGCGGCAAGGTTATGTCTCAGACGGAGCTTGAGGCGATCGCGGATGTTGCCAAGGAACTCGATTTGCTCGTGGTTTCTGACGAGGTTTACGAGCATTATGTCGTCGGCGAAAATCCGCACACGCCGATAGCGAGCCTGCCCAATATGTGGGAGCGGACGATCACCGTTAACTCTTTCTCCAAATCGTGGAACATCTCCGGCTGGCGGCTCGGTTACGCCTACGGCCCCGGCAATTTGATCGCGAAGATCAATAATGCCGCTAATGTCATCTACGTTTGTCCGGCAACCCCGCTCCAATCGGCGCTGTCTAAAGTGCTGATGGCCGACGACACATATTACACGCGGCTGCGGGATAAGTTTGACGCAAAACGCCGCGGCTTTGGCGAAGGTCTGACAGATCTCGGATTTGAAATTTATAATTCGGGCTCGGCATTTTATATTTGGGCACGCATCCCTGAAACCTACTCGGACGCGATCGCATTCAACGAAATGCTGATGCGTGACGCCGGCGTCGGGATGACCCCGGGCAGCGCTTTTGCCGACGGCGACGATTGGGACGCCCACGTACGGATCTGCATCGCCCGCGAAGATTTTATTTTAGACGGTGCGATGGAAAAGCTTCGCAGCGTTTTGCAGTAAAACCCTCTAATTTGGGGTAAAATATAGTTATGAAACTCATCGAGCGAATAACCATAAATCCAAATCAATGCGGCGGACGTCCTTGTATTCGCGGAATGCGGATTCGCGTGACGGATGTATTGGATCTTTTAGGTTCAGGGCTTTCAAAAGAGCAGATCCTTGATGAAATGCCAGACCTCGAAATGGACGATATCAATGCCGTGCTGCAATATGCGGCCACTAGGTTTGATCACCCCGTTTTACAGGCAATCGCATGAGGATTTGGATAGATGCTCAGCTCTCGCCGCAGATCGCTTTGTGGATAAGCGATAATTTTGAATTTGAGGCCGTTGCGGTGCGCGATCTTGGACTGCGAGATGCAGAGGATATCGAGATATTTAATTCTGCACGAGACGAGAATGCCATTGTCTTAACCAAAGACCGCGATTTTTTAGACCTACTGGGTCGATTCGGCCCACCGCCAAAAGTAATTTGGCTCACCTGCGGTAATACCTCTAACGAGGTTCTTGAGCATATCCTTAGCAAGACCTTATCCGATGCAGTCGAGTTGCTGACGCGAGGCGAGGCAATAGTTGAAATTAGCTCTGTACCAGTTTTAGAACCATGAAAAAATTTCCTATTTATATACTGATCGTTTCTTTTCTTTTAAGTGGCATACCCGTCTTTGCCGACGACGGCATGTGGACTTTTGATAATCCGCCGCTCAAGCAGTGGAAAGAGCGTTATAATTTTGAGCCGTCGAAAGAGTGGCTTGATAAGCTGCGGCTGGCGTCGGTGAGGTTTCCCGGGGCGTCGGGCGTTTTTGTTTCGCCGAACGGGCTGATCGCGACAAATCATCACGTCGCGTCGGGTTTTATTGAGCGGCTGTCGAGCAAGGAACGCGACCTGTTAAAGAACGGCTATTACGCCAAAACGCAGGCTGAGGAGCTAAAGGTGCCGGACGGCAACGTTTCGATCCTCGAATCTTACGACAATGTGACCGAGCGCGTTCACAACGCTGCAAATTCCGGTGCGACCGATGCCGAAAAAGCCGCGAAACGTTCGGCTGAGATCGCGGCTGTCGAAAAAGATTGTCCGACTGGATTGAGGTGCGAGGTTGTATCACTTTATAGCGGCGGTGAATATTGGAACTACCGTTTCAAACGCTATACCGATGTCCGGCTTGTGATGGCACCTGAGGAGCAGGCGGCATTTTTTGGCGGTGATTACGACAATTTTGTGTATCCGCGGCACGATCTGGATTTTACGTTTGTGCGTGTCTATGAGAACGACAAACCGGCTAGCACGCCAAATTATTTAAAGTGGTCCGCGACCGGTGCACCTGAGGGCGAGTTTATTATTGCTTCCGGTTATCCCGGATCGACGGCTCGGCTTTTAACTGTGGCTCAGCTTGCCTATCAACGCGACGTCGGCAATCCGTTGCAGGAAAAGGTATGGAAAACACGTCGCAAGGCTCTTGAGGATTATTCAAAACGCGGTGCCGAGCAGCTTCGTCAGGCAAATTCAGGAATGCGTTCGCTTGCCAATTCGCTCAAGCGGCTGGATGGCCAACAGACCGGATTGCTCAATCCGCGTAATTTTGCCAAAAAAGAGGCCGAGGAAAAAGAGCTTCGTGAAAAGCTTGCGGCAAGGCCCGATCTCAACAAGCTGTATGCTCCCGCATGGGAAGCGATCGCAAAAGCAAATGCGGAATTGCCGTCAAAAGCAAACCAACTCGCCTTTTCGAGCCTCGCGTCGTCACGTCTTGCTACCATTGCACAGCAGATCGTGACCTATCATATCGAGACCGCAAAGCCTGATGCTCAGCGTTACGCAGAATATCGCGATGCTAGGCTTGAGGCTTTCAAAACGTCATTACTTTCACCGGCTCCGATCTATACGGAGATGGAAGAAGCGGCGCTCACGCATTGGATGAACGAGGCGAGAAAGACGCTTGGGGCGAGCGATCCTTTTATCAAAGCCGCTCTCGGCGATGCCGAACCGGCGGAGGTCGTCGGACGTGCCATCCGCGAGACCAAGCTCAAAGATCCGGCGGCACGAAAGGCTCTGCTCGAAGGCGGGGCCGCCGCAATTGCCGCTTCGACCGATCCGATGGTCACCCTTGCTCGCCGCGTTGAACCGATCATCCGCGAACTTCGCTCCTGGAACGAAAAGAATATCCTCGCGGTCGAGACATCAAACGGTACCAAGATCGCACAGGCCCGATTTGCCGTCTATGGAAAAAATATGCCGCCCGACGCTAATGGCCACCTGCGTCTCTGCTACGGTGTCGTCAAAGGCTATGACGAGGACACGACGCTTGTGCCTTACAAGACGACGTACTTTGGACTCTATGACAGGGCGTACAGCTTTGCGGAAAGCACACCTTTTGAACTAGCTCCGAGTCTGAAAGCTGCCCGAAACAAGATAAACCTAGAGACGCCTCTTAATTTTGTCTATACGGCGGACACGATCGGCGGCAACTCAGGCTCGCCGGTCGTCAACCGCAAAGGCGAGGTCGTAGGGCTTAATTTTGACAGTAACAATCAAAAGCTCTCGAACCGCTATTGGTACATCGACGAGGCCGAAGGCTCACGTGCCGTCGGTGTTCATTCGGCGGGAATCATTGAGGCGTTATCAAAGGTTTATAACGCCGGGCCGCTGGTGAAAGAGTTATTGGGTAACTAATTTTTCGTCAAAACAAGAGGCTATAGCGACGCTATGGCCTTTTTTTGCAAAGCCGTAATCCTCGCCGTTCCACAGCTCAAGATCGGTCGAGCGTTTTGTGGCAATGTCGCGGGTCATCTGCGGATAGGCTTTTTGCCATGCGGAGCATTGGTTTTTGACAACTCGTTTGACTGTCGGGTACAGGATGAACGAGTAGCCTGACGGATTAAACGCCTCGTTCATGTGGTCGGTCACGAAGGGTTTTAACAGCGTTTCGTTAATATTAGCGGCCTCGTTGATCTGCCACTTGCCGTCCTTTAAAACTAGCGTTGGCGAGCGTGTCGTTGAACCGATCTGAACTGGGCTGCCGAGGCCCTGATAAAACCTCATCCCGGCATAATTTGCATACAGATCGGCGTTTGAATAGACGCCAGAGACGAGCATCCCAAAATACGTCCGCTCGGTCCGTTTGCCCCAATCGACAGCTTTTTTTTCCGCCTCTTTGGCCGTTTTGCCTTTGGCGGCGGCATCATTGTATAGCTTGTAATATTGGTAACCCTGCTGGAAAAAATGCTCGACCTTGTCGGTGCCAAATTCGGTGCCGTACATGCGGATCGTAGGGCTGATCGTCGCGTAATCGATCGGCATCAGGATAAAGATCGAGTCCGTAAAGCCTACTTTATAAAGAGCAGGCTCGTGGCTAAATTTGTGCTCCTTGAACCATTTTCCTGTCACCGTAATGAACAGGTTGCCGGAGCCGAGCTGCTTATAGACCGCCTCAGCAGCAGCGTCATTTGAGCGGAGAGCGTCGAGAGCTTTTTTCTCAGTAATCTCGGAACCGCATTTTGTGCCTTTGACAGCAGTTTTATCGAGGCACGAAAGCCGCACGGCGATATCCGCGTTTAGCTTATCGAGAGCGGTCTGGATATTTTCGCGGACATGATCGGTCACCTCGTCGCCGATGTCAAAGAGCGGCTCGGGCGGCAGGTTGTATTGATCGGTCTCAAATGCGAACGTTGCCGGGACGCCTAAAAACAACACGACGGACAACATCATCGAAACGAGGGGCGATAATTTCATATACGTTTAGCAAAAAATGAATTGCACATTTCACCGAAAATCACGGCTACATTAAACTAAGATGTCCTAACTCGTTGCAAGGTTTTATCAGCTAAAATACGAGAACAATATCGCTGCTGCGGGCGACACAAAACTACCGCTGATAGATTATTAACCAAGAGATAACACGATGCACTATCATTTGATCGGAATTTGCGGCACGGCGATGGCGAGCCTTGCCGGTATGCTGCAGGCACGCGGGCACCGGGTGACCGGCTCGGACCAGAATGTCTATCCGCCGATGTCAACGCAGCTCGAGGCTCTCGGCATCGAGATAATGTCTGGCTATAAAGCTGAAAATACCGACCTCGCACGCGACGTGACGGTCGTAGGCAATACCATCATGCGCGGCAATCCGGAGCTCGAAGAGGTGTTGAATAGAAAGCTCTTGTACCGTTCACAGGCAGAGACGGTTCGCGACGAATTTATTCGCGGACGGCGTTCGCTGGTCGTTGCCGGAACACACGGCAAAACGACAACGACAAGCATCGCCGCGTGGATATGCGAGGTCGGTGGGCTTGATCCGTCGTTTCTCGTTGGCGGCGTTGTGCAGAATTTCGGCCAGAGCTTTCGCGTGACGGACGGAAATTATTTTGTCATCGAGGGCGATGAGTACGACACGGCGTTTTTCGACAAAAAGCCTAAGTTTATGTCGTATCTGCCCGAGATCGCGATCGTGAACAACATCGAGTTTGACCACGCCGATATCTACAAAGACCTCGACGCCATCAAGTGGCAATTTTCGCGGCTGATGAATCTCGTGCCCGGCAACGGACGGCTGATTTGCGGTATTGATTCGCCGGTCGTTGGCGACGTGCTCGCGTCGATGGAAGGGAAACTGCACACGACTGTCGAGACTTTTGGTTTGAGCGACAATGCGAAATGGCAGGCACGTGATCTGGAGTTTGCTGGTAGCGGTACGAAATTTAAGGTCTTTTGCGAAGGCGAACTGTGGGCCGAATTTGCAACCCAGATGATCGGCGAATTTAATGTTCGCAATTGTCTGGCGGTGATCATCGCGGCTGATGCCTGGGGCATTTCGCAAGAGAAAATTCAGGAGGCTTTTGATACATTCAAATCGGTCAAACGCCGGATGGAGATCCGCGGCGTTGAGCGCGGCGTGACGGTGATCGACGATTTTGCTCATCATCCAACCGCCGTTGACGAGACGCTCAAGGCGTTGAGACAGCGGTACGCAGATAACCGACTGATCGCAGTGTTTGAACCGCGTTCGCGATCGTCGAGACTCTCGATCTTTGAAGAGCAATACAAAAAGGCATTTGAACACGCCGATCAGGTAATTATCGCCGGGGTATTTAATCCCGAAGATGCCAAAAAGTATGGCGACACGTTGCTCGACGTCGAAAAACTCGTCGCTGATATCGCGGCGACGGGCAAGATCGCATCAACATTCGCTGATGCAGACGCCATTGTTGCTCACCTCGCGCCCGAGATGCGTGACGGCGATGTCATTGCGGTGATGTCAAACGGCGGCTTTGGCGGGATCCACGACAAACTGCTCGACTCACTTAAGAACTAGCCACAGAGGAGTTTTGTCAGAACCGCCTGCGTGAGCGGGCGGTCAGTTTTCCAACATTCTGGCCGCCCGCTTACGCAGGCGGTTCTGACTAATCGATCTTTCCGTTAAAGTTTGCCAGTTGAACAACGATCTCGTCGATCAATGCCGTTCGTTGCGCCGGGATGGGAACCCCATTGACGACGAATGAGACGACGAGTTGCTCGCCTCCGGCGGTTGTCAGGTAGCCTGACAATGCCGAGACTTGATCGATCGTGCCGGTCTTGCCGCGCATATTTCCTTCGGCGGCTGTTCCTTTGAATCTATTTCTTAGCGTTCCATCAACACCGCCGATAGTCAGGCTGTCACGCCAGGCTTGTGCGTATTTGCTCTGTTTTGCCATGTAGGTGTAGAGCGTGACGACCGCTGATGGCGTGATCAGATCGTGCCTTGATAAGCCGCTGCCGTCGTATTGGACAATACCGTCGTCGGCGACACCGATCTGTTTCATAAAGCCCTTAACAACACTCAACCCAAGCTGGTCGCTATTGCCGCTGCCGCCATTTTTGCGTCCGATCTGTTCGCCCAGCGTCCACAGGAGCGTCTCGGTGTACATATTTTGGCTTGGCTTCATTGTCTTCGCAGCAATAATTGAGAGCGGCGGCGATTCGATGCTGCCGAGATTGATAGCGGGTGGAGCCGGGCAGTTTGGACAAGGCGCTTCCGCCGGGGTATTGGTTACTTTGGCTGCACCGGTAACGATAATGCCGCGAGCCGCGAGCCGCTGTTTTAGCAGATCAACAAACAGATCGGCGACATGTGTGAATGCAAAAGACACTGTCTTTGTCTTTGCCCCGGTCGGAATACTGCCTGTCACCTCGAAGACGTTTTGATTTATGAGCTTTACGATCCTTACAGTATCGCTGCCGCCGGTCGTGCATTTGTTTATAAAGCGGACAAGTTGTGTCCCGGGCGAGACTGAAACCAGACACGATTGACCCGACGAAGTCGGTGCAACGCTAATATCGACAACATTATCGTTGAGCGGCAGTGCCGAGATCTCGGTGCCGTAATAGGTGTGCAAGTCATCCCATTCCCAGCCCTCAGGGATGGCAAAGCCGCGAAAATAGCTTTCGTCGCCGATCACGTTACCTTCGATCTTTTTCACGCCAGCCGCCGCTATCTTGTCAACAATTAGATCGATCGGACGGTAATAGTTGCTAACGCCCGGAAACGCTGGGTCGAATGAAGTCGATTGTGAAATATCGCCCCGGCCGGTGATCCGCAGATCACCTTTGATAATACCGTCAGCATCGGGGACATTTGTCGATGTGATCGACGTGACGAATTTGAAATCCGGCCCCAGTCGCTCAAGCGCCGTCGCGACGGTGAAATTTTTCATATTCGACGCCGGCATATAGTATTTTTCCGAGTCGTTTTCAAAAACCACCTTGCCGCTGTTGAGCGACACTATCTTTACGCCCACGCGGCCGCGCCTAACCTCGGTTGAAAATAGCCTTTGGCGTATCTTTGCCTGCAGATCTTCGAGAGTCTGTAACGGGCGCGGAATTGGTGTTGCGGCTGGCGTTGGCGACGCTACTGGTTTTGGCGTCGGTGTTGGAAATGCAATGTCTGACGAACCGGCCGATGTCCGGCCGGCAAAGCCGAACGACACGATCGCCATCATGAAAAACGAGCCAAAAATTAGAACGTGCCTGTTATATTTCATCGTGTAGATTTTAATGCATTAACGCCTGCTAGACAAAAAAACAACGGCAGCCTGAGCCGCCGTTGTTCCAAAGATCAGACTATCATCGGCGCAATTAATTTGCGACAAAGTTAGCGTTAGCCACATTGTCGCTGACCGGCATCGTGACCGGCGCGAAAGTAAAGCGTTTTGCCGAAACACGAATCGTGTATGTAGCCCCGGCGGGGATGTTGTTTATCACATAGTAGCCGTTGCGGGTAGCGATACCGGTTCCGATCACCGCTCCACCGGCTGTCTCGATCGTGACAGTGGCGTTGGTCACCCCACGGCCACCTGCGGTAGTTACGCGGCCTGATACGGAAACATTTGCCGCACTTGGGCCCTGTATCTGGACGACCATCGGTGAACCGGTCTTAAAGAAACCTATTGTCGCATTTGCCGTGGTCGGCGGACGGTTCGAATCAAAGCGGAAATTGTAGAGTGTGCCCCAGCGGATCGCATTAGCATTTTGATTTTGGGCAAATGTCTCCGAGTTCCAGGTCATTGCTCCACCGGCCTGCGACTGTGCCCACACAGCGTTGCTGTAACCCAAGCTATTAAATGTGCCGTCATTTGCCCAACCAGGATGCTGTACCGGAGCGTGAAAGCCGACATTACTGACGCTCGCCCCTCCGCCGACGGCAACGCTGAATAATTGGATCGCACGGTCGAGGTTTTGGTTATAAACGGCATATTCGTAATGCCATACGCCAGCGGACGGGTTTGTTACCTTGTATGCGACAAAGGCAACGCCATCCGTGCCGGCAACCGGTTTAAGTTCGACAATAGTTGCCCCGGTCCAGGCAGATAATGCTGATTTTTGTCGAACGGTTGCTCCGACTGCCGAGAACGAAAACGGGCTTGCCGTGTTAGTTACGCTATATTGGCGATACGAGACATTGTTGTACATATTGCACTGCGTCGGATTAGCCTGACACCACGCATACTCATGAGGCGTGACGTATTGTCCCTCTGCATAGTACGTCGCTCCCACATTTTGCGCCGGTATGAGGTCGGCGACCTCAGTTAGGATACGGTGCGACGGCCCGACGTGTGTGTGTGGCCGTGTGCGAGTTTGCGGACTGATGTGTAGGCACCGGTGAACGGATTGACCCAGGCCCGCGAGCCAAGACTGGTCTGACTTGAATTATTGCCTACTGAGTAAGGGTCAGAGCAACCCGATCCGAGAGTCGTACTCGCGGTCGCATTACAGCCAAGCGAACATGTATTTTGCTGCAGAGCAGTAAACGCATGCTTTAGGTACGATTGGCCAACCTGTTCAAAGCGGTCATTGTTAGACGTGCCGCCGCTCATACGATACAGATTTTGCGGAATGACCGGATGGTCAACCTGAGGCATAGCAAACCAATTTAGCGGCACAACGCCCAGATTGCAAGAGTCAGTGGCGATCGCAAGGCCAACTTGTGTGCCCACTGGACCGCCGACTTGCTGCATTTGCCGGGATATCTCCGACGATTACATCGGGTCCCGGAACGGAACCCGCATCCGGATCATTTGACGGCGGCAGAACGTCAGATTGGACATCACCGTTCACGATCTGTGTGATCTCGATCGCACGCATCGTTGTATTGACCGAAAGATCACCGACAAACATACCGACATCGGTTGGCCGACCCAGTTCAGCCGCAAATTCTTTTGAGATCAACAAGCGGCCGCCAAATATACTGAATACGTTATTCTCAGCATTAAAGGATGTTTCAAGCCCCTCTATGTTGAAAAAAGTAAAACCTGTCTTGCTGTCTCGGACAGCCATTTCGTAATCGCTACCCCATGCCAAATACTCAATGACGAGGTTTTGATAAGAGGCACTTAGTTTAGCTGGCAGATTCGCTGAGTTGTGGGGAATGATATCCATCGAACTTGGCATGGGGCCGCGAAGCTCATTGTTGAAAACCAGGATCTTGAAAAAGCACCTTCGGTGGCGGCAAATCTCAACTCACTCAAGCCCGTTCCTTTTGCTCTTGCACCGCGGTTGAGCCGGTCGATGTTGACCTTCATCGTGACGCTGCCGTTTGCAACGATCATTTTCTGAAGCGTACCGGTGCTATTGTCTCCATTCTGCTTGTCAGCGGAGGTCACAATATCTGTCGAACTGTTATTGTAGAGAAGCAAGAACGGCAGTATGACGCTGAGAATTAATTTCAACATAATTTAATTAATATTTCGGATGCTAAGAACCCCTTAAAACAATGGACAAAAATTAATGGACGGCTACGCAAAACGTAGACTAGCATTTTACACTGAAATCGGTACTTTTTTCTAGTCCTAATTTACTATGCGGTTGCGGCATTAATTTGACGCCCCAAAAGCCATTTATGAAAAGCGGTTGTGAGACCAAAGAGGTTAAGGAAAAGCGGTCAGTCAGTCTGCCGATACTCGCGGGCGGTTCGACTCAGCCCAACGAAATACGCGCCTCAAAAAACGGCCGCTGGCGGGCCGTTGCTCTGATCTCGCTCAATTTGCTGATGATCGCGCATGTCATCCAATGGCAGATCACGGGCTCGACGATCTCACCGATCGAGCCGTCCGAGACGATGTACACGCTGCAAAACGGGGCGGTCAACGCGGGTATTATATTTTTCACACTAGCGATACTCGCGACGCTTGTTTTTGGGCGGTTCGTCTGCGGATGGGGATGTCATATTGTGTCCTTGCAGGACCTTTGCGGCTGGTTGATGAAAAAGATCGGCATTACGCCGAGGCCATTTCGCTCGCGTCTGCTCGTCTATGTGCCGCTGATCGTCGCGGTGTATATGTTCGTCTGGCCGACTGTGGCTAGATATTTCTTAAAGCCGCCCGCCGAGCCGCTGTTTCCGCAGTTTACAAACCACATAATAACGACCGAATTTTGGGCGACGTTTCCGACTGTCGCGGTCGCGATACCATTCCTCTTTATTTGCGGTTTTATGACCGTGTATTTTTTGGGGGCGAAAGGATTTTGCACATACGGCTGTCCGTATGGCGGCTTTTTCGGCGTTGCAGATAAATTTGCTCCCGGCAAGATCCGTGTGACCGACGCCTGTAATCAGTGCGGCCACTGCACAGCGACGTGTACGTCAAATGTGATCGTCCACGCCGAGGTCAAGCAGTTTGGCATGGTCGTCGATCCGGGCTGTATGAAGTGCATGGACTGCGTCAGCGTGTGTCCGAACGACGCTTTGTATTTTGGATTCGGCAAACCGGCGGTCGCGGTTTCGGGATCGATCAAGAAAAATTATTCGCTCACCTGGCCCGAAGAGATCCTCGCCGCTGCCGTATTTGCCGCCAGCTATTTTGCCGTCTGGGACGTCTATCAACTCGTCCCGATGTTGATGTCGCTCGGTATCGCGGCGGTCACGACGTTTATCGCAGTGCGAGCGATAAAAATATTTCGGTCGAAAGACTTGTCCTTTCATCGATTTCCCCTAAAAGGGGCCGGCCGGATCAAAAAGGCGGGGTGGTTGTTTTTGCTGTTCGCATTTGTTTGGACAGGTTTGGTAGCCCACTCCGGTTGGGTGCATTATCACGAGTCTGTCGGTGCGGCAGCATTTCAGAGTCTGCATATACCTGACGAGCTGGCTCTTGCACGGCCCGACCCTAAACAATGGCTTGATCAAAACGATCGCAAGATGATGACCGAGGGCAAACAACATCTGCGTACAGCAACAAATTTCGGACTTTTTTCAAATCCGACGGCGATGCAAAAACTCGCCTGGTTTGAATATCTTTCCGGCAATTCGGAGCAGGCGGCCAATTTGCTCGAAACAACAGCTGCAGCACAAAATGGACAGCCAAGAGCCGTCAGTCTCTATTATCGCGGTGCGATCTTAAACCGCACCGGACGCTACGAAGATGCAATAAAGAGCCTGGATGCCGCGCTGGCCGAGCGGCCGGATCTGGCAACTGCACTTGAAGAAAAAGGCGAGGCGTTGTGGCAACTTGGACGCAATGAAG
This sequence comes from Chloracidobacterium sp., assembly GCA_016712045.1. GTDB lineage: Bacteria > Acidobacteriota > Blastocatellia > Pyrinomonadales > Pyrinomonadaceae > OLB17. The sequence goes on from JADJRV010000009.1 coordinate 61,615, forward strand.
AGGCGATCGCTATGTGGAATAATGCCGTGAAAGCGAATCCGCGTCTGCCGCTGAGCTACAGCATGCTTGCGGGTGCGGTTAGCGAAGAAGCCGCTGAGGCTTATGAAAAGCAAGCTGCTCAGTTCACGCCAAACGACCCGTACTTTCACTATATGGTCGGGCAGAGATTGGAAAATATTGGAATGAACGCACTCGCCGAAAAACACTACGCCCGGGCGGCACAACTCAATCCACAGTTCCGGTCACGCCGCGAGATCGAAATGATGGCAAAGCCGGTCAAAAAATAACCGTTATTTACACTTAGAATAGCCGCAATCGCGGCACGATTCACAGCCGGAGGCAAATTCGAGCTGGCCGCGGCATTCGGGGCATTCGCCTATCATGCTCGACATTTTTGTCGTTTCTTCACCGACCATCTTACCCATCGCTCTTTCCGATTCGGGCAGTTTATTCAGACGTCGGTCGATGAGTAAAAGGCACTCGGCGACGGCTTGTTCGGGTGAGGTCAACAGGCGCTCGTTAAACCAAACGGCATGCGTTGCCGTGACCTTATCGAGACTACGGGCGACATCTTTGGCATCGAACCCACCGCGAAGCATCTTAGACGCGAGTAAGCCGACACACGCGCTGATAGGCCCGGCGACGAAAACTTCCAATATCCGCTCGCCGTCGTGATTGACAGTCACATAAAGATTGTTGCCCTCAAAAGGAATACGCCAAGTCGAGCCTTGTAGCTCTCGCGGACGCTCTACTCGGAGAGTTGAGGAGTAGGGGAGTTGAGGATTAGATGAGTCGGTAAGGCGAGATCCTGTCTCCTTCACTCCTTCACTCCTCTCCTCCTCTACTTTCTTCATGCTGTTCAGAACATGCCCCTCGCGGCTGCCGTCGCGGTAATAGCTGACGGCTTTGCAGCCGAGTTTGCGGGCGAGGTGATAAAGTTCATCGACCGATTCGACAGTGTCGTCGGTCGCACCGTTACAGGTTTTTGAGATCGCGTTATCGACGTGCTTTTGTGCGGCGGCTAGCACCTTGACGTGTTCGAGCGATTTGATATCCATCGCTGAGATAAAGTGCGGCGGCAACTCGGATTCGTGTTCGACGACATACTCGGCGGCGGCTTTGATCGACTCTTCGTCAGTTTGATCGACGGCAATTCCTAAAGCCTCGGCGGCAGGTGTATGGACGTAGGTTCGCGTTCCGAGCGTGTCTTGACGGACATACGCCCACGAGAAATTTGGCTCAATGCCCGACGAAGTCTCAGCCACCAGCGAGATCGTGCCGGTTGGTGCGATAGTCGTCACCTCGTAATTTCGCGGCGTCAATGGTATGTCACGCGGGATGCCGATGTCCTCGTAGATGAATTTTGCGTACGCATCACGATTGGCTTCGAATTCGGGAAATACACCTTTCTCTTTACCTAATCGGAGCGATGCGAGCCACGATTCGCGGCGGACAAAGCTCATTACTTTTTCCATCAATTCGAGCGATTCGTCGCTGCCGTAGGTCACTCCGAGCTTTAGACAGAGGTCGGCAAAGCCCATAATACCGAGGCCGACGGGACGTGTGCGTTTGACGACATCATCGATCTCAGGCAGCGGGAAATAGCCCGCATCGACAACATTGTCGAGAAATTGTGTGCTGAGTTGTGTCACGGTTGACAGGCGTTCCCAATCGACGATGCCGTCACCGTCGGTCGTTTTTGTGAAAAATTTAGCAACATCGATCGAGCCGAGATTGCAGGAATTGTTGAAATGCAACTGCTGCTCTCCGCACGGATTGCATGCGTAGATCGGGCCCATCGACGCCATCATGTGGTTGTGGCGATTGACCTCGTCGATAAAGATGATGCCCGGCTCGGCGTATTTATGAGCCGAGGCGATGATGCGGTTCCAGATGTCTGGTGCAAAGACCATTCCCGGCATTGGCGGCTCTTCAATAGTGCAATCTGAAATATCGGCGGTCTCAAACGCTAGTTTGTCGGCAAATGTCGCGGTCGTGCCGTCGGGGCGGCGATAGACGACGTAATCTTTGCCGGTCGCGGCGTCAAAAACGGCCTGCGTCCACGGTTCGCCCTTAAACTCGGTCTGAAACCACGTGCCGCTATCGACGGCGTCCATAAACAGGTCGCTGACGGTCACAGAAATATTAAAATTCGTCAGGCTCGTCTGATCGTTTTTGGCGTGGATAAAACGCAAAATATCAGGGTGCGTTACCGCCAAAATGCCCATGTTCGCACCGCGCCGAACGCCGCCTTGTTTCACAACCTCGGTCGTCTGGTTGACGATATTCATGAACGAAACCGGCCCCGAAGCGACGCCGCGAGTCGAATTGACCATCGAGCCGGCGGGCCGCAAAAATTCATAGGTCATACCAGTGCCGCCGCCGGTCTGGTGGATGATCGCGACATTTTGGGCGTGCTCCATGATGCCCTCGATCGAATCGGGGACGTTTAGGACGAAACACGCTGCGAGCTGGCCCTTGGGCTTACCGGCGTTGACGAGGCACGGCGTGTTTGGGATAAATTCACGCGCGAGCATCACGTTCATCATCTCGTTGTAAAAGAGTTTTTGTTTGAACGGTTCAGCCTCGGCTGTCGCCACATGGCCGACGACGCGGCGGACGATATCGCCCCACGTTTCGAGCGGTTCGCCCTTTTCGTTTTTGAGCGAATAGCGCATCGCCACAACCTTTTCCGCATTGCGGCCAAGCGGTGCGATGTCGCGTGCGGGGGCTGTGCCGGCACCGCTGCCGACGCCATTTTTGTCGAGAAAACTACTGATAGCAGACTCAAAAACTGTGCTCATATTGGCCTTTCCTCTCTGATTTGTAAAGACAGCTGGATTTAATACTACTTTAACATTCGTAATAGTATTTCGAAACGTTTAGACGCTGTATTGTATTCAACGGGCTTGAGGGTTTACATTAACTATTCGCTCTCAAGTGAGTGAATTTTAATCAACTTGCGGCATAAATGTCAATACTTTTTACACAAGATATTGTGTTAATTTAGTGTGACACAACTATTGACGGTATTTAGCTCTTAATATTTTTGTATTCGGCCTGATGGTAGATGAGAGGCGTGCCTTGGTTTGCGGTTGCGTGCTCGACCTTGCCGACAAAGATGGTGTGATCGCCACCGTCATATGCGTGTTGCAGACGGCATTCGATGCTTGCGAGAGCGTCTATCAAGACCGGAACCCCAGCGATGCCGGGCGAAACGCGACCGCGTCGAACTTATCGACCGCCGGTGCCGCAAACTGCTCTGAAATGTGCTGATGCGACGCCCGTAGTGTATTGACCACAAAAACGCCGGAATCGTTAAACGCGTCGTGGCTGGCTGTCGTTTTTTCGATACAGATCAAAACGAGCGGCGGAGCGAGCGATACTGAGCAAAACGCCGAGACGGTGATGCCGTGCGGGCGTCCGTTGGCGTCCTTGGTTGTAACTACGTTTACGCCGCTCGGAAAGCGGGAGAGAGCACTGCGAAAATCGTCTTCGGACACGGCCATATAAATGGCAATCTACATTATCAAACGGCATTTGGCAAAATCGCAGCTTTTGATAAATGAGCTGTAATGCCTGATAATTTGCACTCAATGACGCTGATCGAAAGATTTATGCTGGATGTGAGCACCGTAGTGGACAAAGCTCTCGATGATCTGCTGCCCGTAGCGGACACCGAGCCTGCTCGTCTGCACGAAGCGATGCGTTGGAGCATGTTTGCGGGCGGCAAACGGATACGGCCGGGCATATTGTTTGCAGCCGGGCGGACGTTTGGTGCCGATGAACAAATGCTGGTGCGCACGGCCGTCGCGATCGAAATGATTCACACCTATTCGCTGATCCACGACGATCTGCCGGCGATGGACGATGATGATCTGCGTCGCGGACGCGAAACGTGTCACAAAAAATTTGACGAGGCAACGGCGATACTCGCGGGCGATGCTCTGCTAGCACAGGCGTTTGAGGTTGTCGCATGCGACGAAAACCTGTCGCCGGAGCTAAGGCTAAAGTTGGTATCGCAGATCGCGAATGCCTCGGGCACGCCCCGGGGAATGGTCGCCGGACAGCAGCTCGATCTCGAAGCCGAAGGCCAGACGATCAATATCGAAGAGCTCGAAAATATCCACGCCCGGAAAACAGGAGCACTTATCACGGTCTCGGCGATGGCCGGTGCGATGATCGCCGGTGCGAACTCCGCCGAGGTTGCTGCCGTCGAGCTATACGCGTCAAAGATCGGGCTGCTTTTCCAGATAACCGACGATCTGCTGGATGTCACACAGGCGACTGAGACGCTTGGCAAAACGGCGGGCAAAGACGCGATAGCAGAAAAGGCTACGTATCCCGGGCATTTTGGCATCGAAGCAACGCGGGAGATGGCGGACAAAGTTCGAGGCGAAGCCGCCGATGCTCTTGGAACTATTGATCGCGATACCGCATTGCTGCTCGAATTTGCCGATCTGATCGCAGGCCGCAGCAAGTGAACCAAAGAATATTGACGGAATCCGGCAGTCATTCAGCGTTTTTAGCTCCTTGGCACGATGAGCGAAATCTCACAAACAACATCCAGTTCACTGACAAAAGCGATCGCTCTCGCGGCGGCGTTTCTATTCCTGTACGCTACAGTCCTTGCCAAGCTCGGCCGCGACTGGTGGTCGGATGAGAATTATTCGCACGGACTGCTCGTGCCGTTTGTCATCGCCATGATCGTCTGGCGTGAATGGGACAGCCTCAAAAAAACGGTAACAGACCCCGCGAAAGTTCTTGGAATTATTGCTATCGTCCTGGCCATATTAATGCTGTTTGGCGGCGTTCTCGGATCTGAGCTTTTTACGCAGCGGATCTCGATGGTGCTGATGGCGGCGGGCGTGATCGTTTATTTTTTTGGAATCAGGATCATAAATTTGCTCGCCGTGCCGTTCGTCCTGTTGCTGCTCGCGATACCGATACCGCAGATCATCTTTAACCGCATCGCGATGCCTTTGCAGACGTATGCGTCGCAGATGGCGGTGTGGGGAATCAGGCTGTTCAGCGTCCCGACCGTGCGAAAGGGAAATGTCATCGACATCCTGCCGCGAGGTTCGACACAGACGATCTCGCTCGAGGTGGTCGAAGCGTGCAGCGGTATCCGCAGCCTGATGACGCTTGTTACATTGGCGTTGATACTCGCGTATTTTACTCGACGTGATGAAACAGGAAAGATCGCAAACTTTTCCACTGCGGATTTTATTCGAGCAGTAATTTTGATGATCACGGCCGTGCCAATAGCGGTTCTAACCAACGCCGCCCGCGTCACCGGAACTGGCGTGATGACCTATTATTACGGCAAACAGGCAACCGAAGGCATGTGGCACGATGCGTCGGGTTGGCTGGTTTATCTGGTCGCACTTGTGTTGCTGTTCGCCGTCAATCTGGTATTAAAGAAAATTTTGAACCGCAGAGACGCTGAAAAAGTGGAAGAGAAGAGGAGTGGAGGAGTAGGGGAGAATATTACAAGTCCCGCTGTTCCAGCAGCTTGGGGGTTTGTCATAATTTTGGTTTTAAGTGGCGTTGCGATCAACTGGTTCGCGAATCGTGCGGAGATCGCGGTGCCGCGGACGAGCTTAGCCACATTCCCGCCTACGCTTGGCGATTGGAAGCAAAAGGGGAACGATATCAAATTCGAACCCGGCATCGAGAGTGTGCTCGGTACGACCGACTACACGATGCGCGAATACACGGCTCCTGACGGCCGTATCGCTAATATCTATGTTGGCTATTACGCCTCGCAGCGTGCCGGGGCGACCTATCACAGCCCGCAAAACTGTCTGCCCGGAGCCGGTTGGGTCTTAAAAGAACCGCAATACATCACCGTCACCACAGCCGACGGACGCACGTTTACCGCGAACCGCTACATTATCGAGAACGGCGTCTATAAAGAGGTAATGATCTATTGGTACCAAGGCCGCGGCCACATCGAGGCCAGCGAATACCGCGACAAGATCAACACGGTCCTCGACAGCGTCACCCGCCGCCGCACCGACGGAGCGATGGTCCGCGTCATGACATCAGTCGGCAGCGATGAAGCCGCTTCGCTCACCGCCGCCTCAGACCTCGCCGCCCGCCTCGCCGAACAGCTCCCGCCCTACGTGCCGGAATAGTTTGGCTCGTGAGTAAAAAATTGGTTCTACTGCCGATAGAGAATACTGACGTCACAACTCGTCAGGGTCAGTGATCTGCCAGTTTTATCGATCGAAATTTTCACGTCTCGTTCGCCTTTTGGACAAGCTGTCTTACCCAGTGAGATATCGCGGGAGTCTATTTTGACCACTTGCGTCAGAGTACTAAACTGTTCGCCCAAGGCGGTCTCGGGCCCAAAGATGTGCCCTCCGTTTGCATTCACCGCGTCATGCCCAAAGGCGAGTTCGCCGCCTCGGATCTTAACCTTTGCTCGTCGCCGGTAGTCACCACCAAAGATCTCCCACGACTCGACAAACACCGCACCGTCTAAACTGCGAAGAAAGTCCGTCAGCTCTTTCTTTGCATTTTCCTGGTCCCTTGCGGCTTTAGCCTCCGGTGAGTTGGCCTTGTCCGAAACTGCTTTCTTATCACGTAGCTCCTCAAGAGCGTAGATATGATCTTGAGCCTCGCGGGCGTCGGCTGCGGACGGCGATGTCATCAGAAAGAATTTGAGCGATTGGATCGCGGCGTCGAAATCCTGATGCAGCTCCTGGCCCTTTGCGAGATTAAAATAAGCGTCCGCCCACCACGGGGCCAACAACAACGCGTCCTGATAGAGCTTGGCGGCGTTAGCGTAATCTTCCGCCGACGAAGCGTTCTTAATGGCCGTATTCCCGCGAATAAATGGCCGCCTGGCGTCCTCGGGAATTTCGGGAGCCGGTTTCATAGTGACCGCGAGTTTGATGATCTTTTCACGAAGGGCATTGTCGGCTGGCGTTTTTGCAACGCGCAACCATCGCTGGAGTTGTTCGGCGGTGTCTGAGCTGACAAAATCGCAGTGAACGCAAAGAGCAAGACAGCCGCCGTTAAATAAAGTATTAGTGATCTCATAATTAAACAGCTAACCTCCCGCACTAACGCCTTAATATGTGGGTCTCGTTACACTGACTGATCGTAACAGTGCCTTGATCCAGATCGACCTTTATCTTCCGAACGCCCGGGACGTTCTTTCCACCGACCTCGCAGGTGATTTGGTGAGTAGACGTTAGATCCAATCCCGCGAGGCGAAATATTTCTGTATTGTGTTCGTAACTAAATCGTTCGCCAAAGACAATCTCTGGTTCTACAGTACTGCCATCTCTAAAGCGTTCGTAACCAACCGCCAATTCCTGGCCAACGATCTTTGCCTTTCTCCGAGCGATGTCTTTGTCGGCCAGCGCGACCCAATTCTCAAAGAAGACGACACCATCAAAAGCTTTGATCTTGTCGGCAAGTTGTTGTTCTCCCGCTCAGCTTGGACAGCAGGGGCGGCTATTTCTTGGGCGGCTTCGATCTCGGCGCGGAGGGCGTTGGCGTCGCGGCGGTCTTTTTCGTTTGCGGCGAGGAGTTTGGCGAGCGAAAGGGAATATAGTGCGTCCTTGAATTGGCCCGCGGACTTATACGCGACGGCGAGGTTGAAATGGTAATCGAAAACCCACGGAGCCCCGTTTACCGCTTCTTGAAACTGACTCGCAGCCTTTAAGAAATCAAGCGGCGTTTTCGCGAGCTTTACAAAAGCGGCTCCTTTTTGTGCATGAAAATCGGCGTCCTCTGATGGAATAGGCGGCGAAGTCATTTTAGCGAGTGCGGCTCCCATTTTGCCCGCAAGCCTTTCGTGGGCAGAGCGAAGATCAGCATCGGCCTCGTTACGCCCGATAAACCATCCGAGCCAAGCGGTTTTATACTGATCGATCGCCGCAGCATATTTTCCGGCCGCAGCATTTTCGTCACCCGATTGCTCAGGCGTCACGGGGTGCACGGTTACTAACTGAGCTTGAACGCTCATCACAAACATCAGTGAAATAAGCACCGCCGCGCCATCGAATGGCAGTGGAATCAGCGGCAGTTAAATCGGGTTACAAAAAAACCGTATCGCTCGAGCGGTTTGTCCAGTACCTGAGCCTTGCTGTCACGGAAAGTATTGATCAGAATATCGGCCAAAACGATCGGCCCGGACATTGGATTTGTGAACCACGCCGATTCCGCCCCCAGTGTTACGGCTGATCTTTTTGTCGGCTGTTTCCACGCCGCCGCCGGAACCGGATCGCCGTTGTTAGCACACCTTTTTCAAAGTTCGGCCTCAAAGAGCGGCGGCGGCGATTGGCGAACTTTCGAGTAGTTTCGCCGCTTCTCAGAGCTGCGAGGCACAGCATAGCTCCATTAGAGTGACAGTCGAGGGTGTCAAAATGGCGGTCTTTGAGGCCGACAAATATCTCCTTGTGCTGACGGGAAAATTCGCCATACGCAGAGCCGTCCCAAATGACCCGCAAGGCAAGATCTTCGACAGCGGAATGAGTCGAGGCCATTGAGACACTGGGAGACGGCAGAACGGAGGCTCTTTAACGCGCCCGGATCCTTTTCCAGAACAATATAATGCGAGCTGTCTTTAACACGACAATTAGCCGGAGGACGTTTGAAACCGAAAGTCCAGGTCATGCCGCCGACCAAACCACGCCCGATCAACGGCGGGATGGCTGGGTCGAGCGGGTTTCCGCCGTCATCAAGAGCTTCGTATTTACGCAACTGGAGAGCGTAAAACTTTTCGGATTCACGAAATGGGGTGGTGCCGGAACTCCCGGTCCTGATCCCAGTATTAGCGGTGCTGCCCCTTAGGCCGTTTTCCGTTGTCGTTTTGATAGTTGGGTTGCCGCCACTCCCTCTGAGGGTTCCCGCCGTCGGATTCTTTCAAACACTTTTTGGTCGGCGATCCGCTTCGCTTCCTTTGCTGCTTCCAGGCGTTTTTGTTCGGCTTCCTGGCGTTGGCGTTCTTCTTCGATCCGCTGCTGTCTTTGACGTCCTGCTTCGCCATTGTCAGTGGTTCCGCCCGTGTTTTGGCTTGGGCGACAGCCCCATCCCAACTGTTATAGGCGAGATTTGACGGTAATCCGCAGTCTTTCTTTTGCTTGGTCCACCATGCCGGTTCCTGACCGGGACATTGAGGGGCCAAAACGCAAAATGCGAATGTAACGACAATGAGAAAAGCTGCGTAACGAATATGACCGTACATAGTTTTCTTGGCGTGTGTATTACACGCGGGTCTAAACCGATTATCAATTAGGAATTTATCTATTTATTACGCTCAAATCGGAGTTAAGTCAAGAAGTTTTACGTGTTGTCGACGGCGTTGCCAAGCTCATGCCTCCGCAGGTGCCGGAATGATCGTTGGTCCACCTTGGTCCACCGGGTCCACTTGGTCCGGACCGGACCAGAGCTTCAATATTTTTGGATATCTCGCTGAATTCGAACTTTTTTCTTAATAGAGAGAGAGTCGCAACACGGCAAGTCGAACGGACTGTTGATGTTGCCTATCTTCTGCCCTTGCAAAATTTTCCCATTTTTTTCTGAAATCACCCCTTGATTGAGCGTTTTTCACTAATGCTGCTAAGAACGCAGCGAATGTCTCAATTCATTTGAGATTGCAGTTTTCCGGCTGATCCGACGCTGATAACCAACGGATCGACAGACGCCCGATATTGATATTCATTAGGTTCGCCGCCCCGGCCTGATGATAAACATCGACATCGCAAGCGAACAATTAAATACGATATGCGAGAGTGCCAGATCTTCAGTTTCCGTTTTATTCCCCATTCAATACTTCTTTGTCTGAGTATATTTCTCGTTGCCTGTGGCCATTCGACGGCGTCGTTTTTGGCAAAGGGCGAGGAATATTTGCAGAAACGTAAGTTTCACGATGCGATGATGCAGTTCCGTTCGGCGGCCGAGTCCGACAGCGGTTCCGCTGGTGCGCATTGGGGGCTCGCACGGTCGTATGAAAATCTGGGGCAATTTAACGAGGTGCTGGACGAGCTTCGCAAAACGATCGAGCTCGACGGTACCAATCTCGAAGCCAAGGCAAAACTCGGCAGCTATTTTCTGCTGGTCCAGCCGCCGATGATCTCTGAGACCGAAAAGCTCCGTGACGAGATCCTCGCCGCCGATCCAAAATTTATTGAGGGACACATATTGACGGCGACGATCATGGCAGCACAGGGCAAACCCGACGCCGACGTGATCGCACAGGTCAACAAAGCCATCGACCTAAACCCGCAGCGGATCGAATCGTACATCAGCCTCGAGCGTCTCTATATGACGCGTGAAAAGGTACCTGAGGCCGAGGCGGCGATCCAGCGGGGAATTGCTGCAAACCCGACGTCGGTAGCTGGTTTGACCGAATACGGACGGTTCTTGATGTATGCCGCACGCAACGCTGAGGCCGAAGCACAGTTTCAAAGGCAATTGCGGCTGACGGCACGAGCATCGACGCCCACGAATCCATCGCCCAGTTTTATGTGACGAGCCGTCAGTTTGAAAAGGCTGAGGCCGCGTACAAAAATCTCGTTCAGGTTCAGGAAAACAGCCCCGAGAGCCGTCTCGAGCTTGCCGAATTTTATGCGACCACCGAGCGTAAAGACGAAGCCGTCGCCGTTCTCGAACAGATCATCGCCGATTCTCCGGATTACGTGCTAGCACGTTACCGCGTCGGCCAGATGTACCTCGACCGCAAAGAGACCGTAAAGGTTTACGAGCAACTCGACGCTCTGCTGAAGATCAATGACGACGACACTCAGGCACTGATGCTCCGCTCGCGAGCAAAAATGCAAGACAGCAAACCTGACGAAGCGGTCAAGGATATCGAAGACGTGCTAAAACAGCAGCCGAGCAACCGCGACGCTCTGTATCTGATGGCTCAGGCCCGTCTTGCTCTGGGGCAAAACGATCAGGCAAATGCATTTATCGGCGACATCGAACGCTTTCACCCGACATTTATGAAGGTCGGTTTGTTAAAGATCCAAGCCGCATTCTCCGCGGGTGATGCTCAGAATGCACTCAAACTTTCCAACGAGCTGATCGACAAAACAAACTCGACTCAGCCAAACGCAGATAATACGCCGCAGATCATCTTGGATTTGAAGGTGAAAGGCATCTCGTCCCGTGGACTGGCTTATCTCGATCTCGGAAAACTCGCCGAAGCGAAACATGACCTGCAAGATGTTGTCCGCCTGACACCGCGTTCGTCGGGGGCGATGGTCAATCTGGCAAAGGTATTTATTGCCGAACGAAACGCTGCTGCCGCACTCGAACTTTACGAAAAGGCATACGCGGCGGACGCGAAAAATTTTGATGCGATAAGCGGCATCGTCAATATGGCAATCCAGATGGGCCAGACTGAAAAGGCACACGCGGATCGCAAGCTTTATCGATGCTAACGCTGGCAAAGGCGATGTTATCGCTGCACTGCGTTATCTGAATGCAACAGTATTTACCGCCGAAAAGAACAATCCGGCGGCTGAGAAAGAACTGCTGACGGCGATCGAGCTTGATGCCGATTATCTGCCGGCATATTCGGCTTACGCGAGCCTGCTGACCAGCCAAAACCGCACCGACGAAGCTCTTGCACAGTACAAGAAAGTTATCGAGAAAAAGCCCGCCGCTCAGGTTTATACGATGATCGGCATTCTCGAAGACGGCCGTGGAAATACCGCCGAGGCTGAGGCAAATTATCGCAAGGCCCTGGATATCGCACCCGATTCGGCGATCGCCGCCAACAATCTGGCGTGGCTGCTCGCCGATCATTCGGGAAATCTAGACGAGGCGTTGCAGCTTGCAAGCGGCGCGGTCGCACGCAATCAGAACGTCGCCGAATATTACGACACGCTTGGCTGGGTCTATCTCAAAAAAGGATTGACCTCACCGGCGGTCGAACAGATGAAGAAAGCGGTCGCGCTCGAAGAGTCGAACGCTAAAAAGACGGGCACAACGCCAAAACCGGACTATCGCAATCGTTTGGCTCAGGCAATGGCTAAGGCCGGCGGTAAACCGGCGGCGAGCGTTTAGAGGACAGAAAATGATGCTCGGATTTGTTGAAATTTTTGATCTCGCGGCGTTAGAAACGCTGTTTGTGGGTATTCCCGAATCGGTCGGACTGCTTGTATTCGGGATCGGTTTGGTTGGCGTGGTGGTGCTGATACGCCGGTTCATGGGACGTGGCGAGACACGAAACCCGGACGAAAAGTTAGGAAGAAAGGCGTAGTTAACAGTTTGTAGATAAGGAATCTAAGACGATGAGCGTTGAATTTAGACAAAGAAAACCGGGTGAATTGTTTGGCATACTCAAACGCCAGAAATGGCTGATCATTTTGCCGATACTTACGCTGACGGCGGCGATCGGCTACGTCGTTTATCGCCTGCCGAGCATTTACGAGTCAACATCGCTATTGACCGTCAAACCGCCGACCATCTCGCAGAATCTTGTCCAATCGCTGTCGACTGAGGACCTCTCGCAGCGTCTCTCGACGATCAATTCAGAAGTTTTGAGCCGATCGTCGCTCGAACCCATGGTTCAGAAATACGATCTCTACAAATCTGAGCGTGCATCGGGAATGCCGATGGAACTAGTCATCGACAAGATGTACAAAAACATCAAGATCGAGCCCGAAGAGGGCGGTGACCAAAAGGTCGCAGCGTTTCGCATCCGCTATCGTGATCGCGATCCGCAGGCCGCTCGAAATGTAACGGCAGAGCTTGCCAGCAAATACGTCAATGCTCAGGTCAAACAATCGACAGAGATCGCGGAATCGACCAACGAGTTATTTGACAAGCAGATGCAAGAGAAAAAGGCCGCTCTCGACGACCTCGAAAAGCAACGTCTCGACATCATGATGGCAAATGTTGCCACTTTGCCCGAATCGGAGCAGGGTTTGGTCGCACAGCTGCAGGGACTGCGTTCGCGTGACGATACGATCAGCAAGGAAAAAGAAATGCTGATGAACGAAAAAGGCCGTCTTAGCGATGCGATAGCAGCGAACAACCGCCAAATGCGTCTGATCGAAGATTTTGGCGAGAAAGAAACCCAGAGCAGTGCCCGCTCGGCTTCGCAGATCGAGGACACACCGGCCTATGGCGAATTGATGAAACGCCGTGCCGAGCTCGCGTCACAACTCGACAATCTGCTGAAAGTTTATAAAGAAAAGCATCCGGCGGTCGTTGCCAAACAGAGCGAGATCGCCCGCGTCAATGACGAGTTTGAAAACCTGAGAAAGAGCGCTGACAAACGCGTTCAAAACGCCACGCAATCGAGCGGCGTTAAGGTGCAGATGCAGCGTAAACAGCTCGAATCTGAGAACGAACGCATTCAGTCGCAGATCGGCCAGATCGAACAGCAGCTTGGACAAAAAGATGTCGAGCGTCAGCAAAACGCCGGACAGATCTCGGCACTTGAGGCTCGTATCAATACGATCCCTAACGTCAAAGTTGCTCTTGAGGGCATCAATCAGCGTTACCAGTCGGCAAAGCTGACCTACGACGAGATCGTCAAGAAAAAGAACGACGCCGGGATCATCGTCGGTGTCGAGACCAGCTCACAGGGCGAAACCATCCGTGTGCAGGATCCGGCAAATGTGCCGCAGTCACCGGTCGCACCAAAGCGTTTTATGTTGACGATGGTCGGTACAGGCATCGGGTTATTTATCGGATTGCTGATGGCGGCATTTTTTGAAATACCGCGTCTGTTTAAGATCCAAAACATCGAGGACATCAAACATTACACCGGATTGCCGGTGCTGGCATCGGTGCCGCCGCTGCTATCTGCGGGCGAAAAGACCTGGATCAAGCGTTCGCATTGGTTAAAACTTGCTGCGGGACTGGCGGCCGCGATCGGCATTATTCCACTGATCGTCATGCTCCTGCAGGTGACACGCATTTTTGACAGATTGGTCTCATAACAGGGATCAGGGGGGAATTTGAAATTTGAAATTAATAATTTGAGATTTCAGAAGAGGTTGAAGTTATGTATAAAGAATTTTTCGGATTAGACGACACACCATTTACATTGACGCCGGACCCGCGATTTATCGTGTTTACGCCGAGCTACAATGAGGTTCTCGCAAGCCTGTATTACGGGCTCGAGAACGCCAAAGGGCTCATCGTCCTAACCGGTGAGGTCGGCACCGGTAAGACCACAGCGCTTCGCTGGATCTTGCGTCGGCTCGACGCGAGCGTGCTCGCAGCGTATGTCTTTAACCCGCGTTTGTCGATCGACGAATTCTATCACCACGTCACGCAGATGCTCGGCATCAAGGACTGGTCGAACAAGAGCGAACTGCTCACGATCATGGGCAAGGTGCTCGAGGAACGCCATCGCCGCGGGCTTCGCACGGTGATCATCATCGACGAGGCTCATGAGCTGTCTGATTTTGTGCTCGAAGAGATCCGCTTGCTGCTCAATTTTGAATCGGACAACGCAAAGCACCTTCAGATCGTGTTGACCGGCCAGCCGGAGCTTCGCGACAAGCTTAACCAGCAAAATTTGCGTCAGCTCAAACAGCGTGTCGCTCTGCGATGCAATATGCACGCATTTCCGAGCGTTGAGGAAGTTGACCGATACATCACCGAGCGTATGATGATCGCCGGTTCGAGCCAGCCAAATGTGTTTACGCCCGGAGCGGTCGATCTGATCTTTCAGTGTTCAGAGGGCATTCCGCGAAATATCAACAATATCTGCGACAACGCGATGCTCGCCGCCTATTCGGCCGGCGAACAGCTTATCGGCCGTCAGGTGATCGAAGAGGTCGCCGACAATCTCGACATGCTGCCGAGACACGACGCGGTCAACGCCGCCGAGGCTTCGCTGGATGTGGTGGACGGACGTGTACTACGTGCCGGAACCCGCGAAGACCTATGGGAAGGCAAGGAGCGGACCGAAGCAGTGAAGCCGCGTGTATTTGCACAGGAGCTTGAGCACACCAACGGTCACACCAACGGAAATGGCAATGGTAATGGCAATGGCAATGGCAATGGACACAGCAATGGCAACGGCCATTCGAACGACCATGCCAACGGGAACGGAAATGGTAACGGAAATGGCCATGCAAAACCTGTGTCGGCGTTTGAAGATATGGATGACATTCATCTTGAAATAGATGATGTCGTCGGAGCATTTAGAAAGTTTTAGTTAGAAAACGGGCCGGTATGCCACCGCCCGAGTTAGAGGAAACGGAGCGATCAAAAAAATGAGTATTTTGAAAGCAATGCAAAAGAAGCGTACCGAGGATCCGAACGGCAGCATACAGCAGTCGTCGGACAGGATAGTCCAGTTTGACCGGACAGCGCGGCGGACAAATATGCCGCCCGACCTGTTGGCAACGGATTTGAAGATCGGTAACCCAGGTTCGGCGTTCATAGGGCAGCCGGATTCTATGAACGGGACGGCACTCCCTGATCTAGGATCGGATTTTACTGCCGGGGCAAAATTGAACGCCGAAAGCTCAACGCGTGTCGTATCGCGCAATCTACCTGACTTTGTCAGTTGGACTGTCGATCCGACACGCGTTGAGCCACGTCTTGTTGCAATAACGAATCCTAATTCGAACTATTGCGAAGAGTATCGCAGCCTCCGTACTCACGTTTTGCATAAGAGCCAGCGGCAAAAGCTGCAATCGATCGTGGTCGCCAGCACCAACCCCAGCGAAGGTAAATCCGTGACGGCACTAAACCTGTCGTGGATGCTAGCCCAGACCGACGGTGTCAAATGTCTGATCATCGACAGCGATCTGCGTATGCCGAGCCTAGCGGATTATCTCGGTATCGAGACCGACTGTGGGCTTTCACACGTGCTATCGGGAACTGCCACTCTGGCCGAATCTATCGTCAAACTCGAACCTGCGGGTCTCTACATCATGCCCGCTGGCGACGCCCGACAGGATGTTGCCGACCTCATTTCTGGGCCGAGATTCAAAGAGATATTGCGTGAGGCTCGTGAGATGTTTGATTACATCATCGTCGATGCACCGCCGCTCGGTATTTTTACCGATGCGACCGTCCTTATCAATCAGGCCGACAGCGCCATCATCGTCGTCAGAGCAAACCGCACGCGTTACAGCGTCGTTGACCGGATACTCGAACCGCTGCCAAAGGATCGCATCCTCGGCGTCGTACTCAACCAAAGCGACGACGTGATGGAAGAGACGCATTACAACTACGGCTATTACAACTACAAACGCTTAGGTGAAAGTCCAACTCCGTAAGCGAATGAGTTTTGGCCCTAGCTTACCGCCCTAAGCCCGGCCGATTTCGACAGGAATTACAATGAGTGCTACACGGTTCAGTCCGAGAATATTTTGGTTAATATTGGCAGATGCCGCCATTTTGTATGGTGGCGTGATACTGGCAATGTACCTGCGTCTCGGGCTTTCCGGTTCCGAAAATGAGCTAAATGCCAAGAATGGCTGGTTCAAGATCGGACTCGCCTCCGCCGTCTGTATCCTTATCCTTTATTTCTACGATCTTTACGATTACGTCGTGATGACTAACCGCCGCGAGCTGCTGTTAAGGCTCGTGCAGGCGTTGGGAATTGCGTGGGTATTGCTCGCACTGCTTTTCTACTTTGTTCCGCCGCTGATGATCGGACGCGGAGTGTCGGTTATCTCAGTGCCGCTTGTGCTTAGCTTGCTGCTTGGTTGGAGGATCAGCATCCACCTGCTTACGGGACATCCGGAGATCGGTGAAAAAATACTCGTCGTCGGCACCGGTCAAACCGCACTCGATACGGCTGAGGCCGTGTGGGAACGCCGCGACGCCGGCTATCGCATTGCCGGATTTATCTCTGAGAACGGTGCAAAGCCGATGGACAAGCTTGGCCGATCGATCATTCTAGGCAAAGGGCCGGATCTCGAAGATGTTATCCGAAATGAAAAGATCGACCGCGTCGTGATCGCTGTTCGCGAACGCCGGGGTGCTTTTCCGACGGAGGCTTTGCTCAGGATGAGCCTTGCGGGTGATGTTTCGATTGAGGAATGCACATCGTTTTTCGAACGCATCACGGGAAAGGTGCACGTCGATATGCTGCGTCCGTCGTGGCTGATATTTGCGGGCCGCCGCCGTGATTCGCCGGTAAAGCTGGTCGTTCGCGAAATGTTTCACCGCGTCCTGGCTCTGATCGGGCTGGTTGTTTCACTACCTTTCGCGATACTGACGGCGATACTTATCAAGCTCGAGTCTCGCGGGCCGATCTTTTACAAACAAGAACGCGTTGGTAAAAATGGCAAGATCTTTAACGTCATCAAATTTCGCTCGATGAAAACGGACGCCGAGGCTGACGGAACGCCACAATGGGCGGTTTCGGGCGATGCCCGCGTCACCCGCATCGGCAAGGTCATACGCAAGCTGCGCATCGACGAAGTGCCGCAGTTTTGGAATATTTTGAAAGGCGAGATGAATTTCGTCGGTCCGCGTCCCGAGCGGCCGCATTTTGTAAAACAGCTTGCGACCGAGATCTCGTACTACGAACACCGTCATCTGGTCGCTCCTGGACTGACCGGCTGGGCACAGATCAAATATCCTTATGGAGCCTCGGTCAGCGACGCGATACAAAAACTGCAATACGACCTGTATTACATCAAAAACCAGAGCCTGACGCTTGATATGGTGATCGTATTTGAGACGGTCAAGACGGTTTTGTTTGGCAAAGGCAGATAATTTTTTAGGGAAAGAAAAACTGGATTGAACCCGGTAATAGACATTTAATTAGGCACGAGGAAGTTGTTATGAAAGCTATTTTAACGTTCAAAAATCTTACAGTTGCCGCTCTCGGCATGATCGTTTTGACGGCCGCAGGGCTTGCCCAGTCGGTGGATCCGGGGAAAAAAGACGCTAAGAAAGACGGCAAAAAGCCGGTCGCGGTCGTTCCGATCGCTGCACCGACCGTTACAGACGGCACCGCTACGGACGATCAGAAAACACCCGAGGCAGAGGCGATATTACCTTATTACGACAACTATCTGCGCGAATACCGCCTAGGACCGTCAGATCAGATCTCGGTCGAGGTATTTGGTCAGTGCCCGGACTATTGCAAAACCGGCATCACGATACCGCCCAATGCACGAATATCGTATCCGCTGGTCCGGGAAGGCATCCTCGTCGCCGGTAAAACGGTCGAGCAGATCGCTGCTGAGATCACCAAAAAGCTTGACGAATTTATCATCGACCCCAAAGTGACGGTCACGCTCGACAAGGCCAACGCCACGCGTTACAGCGTTATGGGCAATGTCGCCACTCCCGGCGTCCGCGTGATGGACCGCAAAGTCAGCGTCTACGAAGCCGTGCTTGAGGCCGGCGGAGTCACAAAAAATGGCGATAGCAAAAAGATCGCACTAGTCTCATACGGCAAAGACGGGCGGCTCGCACGCCGTATCATCAATCTGGCAGAGATCGAAGCAGGCAAGGCAGATATGGTCTACTTGAGCCCGGGTGATCAGGTTTTTGTGGCGGGTAAAGGATTTAGCATCGCAAAGGCGTTCGACATAATGCTCAAGGTGAGCAGTCTGAGATATATGGTCGGAACCCCGTTTTAAGAAGTGGTGAGTGACAGGTGACAAGTGACGAGTGAGAACCGGATCGGTTATGCGAAACATTAAGTTAGCTTCAATTTTACTTACGCTGCTCTTTTGCTTTCAGTCGGCGCGGGCCGATTGGGTCAAGCAGACGACGAACTCGTTTGCGTGGTTTCATGATGTCTATTTTCTGAACGACGCAAAGGGATGGATCGTCGGTGACGACGGCGTTATCCTAAGCACGGTTGACGGCGGGGCGACGTGGACAAAAGAGCGAAAGATCATGAACGATTCGATCTCGCAGATCCATATGGTGACCGAAACGACGGGCTGGATGCTTTGTCAGCGAAATGCGTATTCACGCGGGGCAAACGCTTCGTCGTACATCAGAAAGACCGTGGACGGCGGGCGTAACTGGGAAAAATTTGAGTTTCAGGACGGCGGACGCGAACGCGTGACCAAGCTGCTCTTTAACAAAGACGGCTCGGCGACGGCGTTTGGCGAGGGCGGCATTTTTTACAAGCTGCAAGAGGACGGCGTCACCTGGAAAAAGATCCAGACGGCGATCCATTTTCTGTTGCTTGATGGGTCATTTGGCGACACGATGACCGGCGTTATCGTCGGTGCCGGCGGCACGATAATGTTCACGGACGACTCAGGCTTTACCTGGGACAAAGCAACACTGCTTGGCGACACAAATATAAAATTTAACGGCGTTGCGTTTATCGGCGGCAAAGGCGGCTGGGCGGTCGGCACCGGCGGACGTATCTTTCACTCAAACAGCGGCGGCAAACTCTGGCGTCAACAGCAATCGGCAACTGATTCAAATCTAAACGACGTATATTTTGCCAACGCATCCAGCGGCTGGGCAGTCGGCGACGAAGGCACGATCATCCGCACGACCGATGGCGGCACCAACTGGTTCGAAATGAACTCGAAAGTTACGCACCGCTTAGAAAAGATCTACGCGACCGGTAACAAGATCTGGGCAGTCGGTTTTGGCGGCACCGTACTAGTCAACGACGGCAAAGCGGCGACACCCGAAACGCGTGAAAAGCCTGTTTTGATGAAACGGACTTAGTTTCGAACTCAAACTATTTTTTAAGGCCGCTTTTTCGGTAGCGGCTTTTTCGTTGTTACTCCGGTCTTTCGGTTTAGCTCGGCGATGGCCATGTCGTATTCGACAAAGTTTTTGTTACCGTTGTCTTTTACCCAATTCAAATGGACCTTTGCCGGGGCGGGCGTGCCGGCGATCATTTGCATGACGCCGATATAGGCGTGGGCTTCGGTCAGCTTGTCGTTCGTGTCGGCGGCACCTAGCAACTGGGCGGCGGTCATCGAACCCTGGAAATATTTCATAACCGACGTGGTCCAGTCTTCGGGTTTGACCTGCGGTAGCCATTCAGCGAGGAATGTTTTGGCGGCGGCAGCTTTGCCCGCTTTTCTGAGACCGAGATAGCCGGTTATGATCGCGTACGTCGAAGAGGATCCTTTTAGCCCGTTCAGTTCAAGATAGGTCATTGCCTGCTCATACGCGGCATCTCCCTTGTTCATATAGAGATAGACCCAGCTTCGGTTATACGGGGCATTTATAGCTTTAGGGTTGATCTCGACGGTCTTATCGATGTCGGCAAGGGCCTTGTCATATTGCTGTAGGTCGATATAAACATAATGGCGTTCCCAATAAGCATTTTCGGCCTTGGTGTTAAGTTCGATCGTCTTGTTCAGATCAGCAAGCGCGAGGTTGAGTTCGCCGATGCGTCGATAGGAACGTCCTCGATTGTAAAGTGAATTAATGTCGTCAGGGTATGTTTCTAAATATTTCGATAGATCTTTTATAGCTGCGTTGTAGCTGCCGGCAAAATATTCTGCGACCCCGAGTTCGTAATACCCATTTGTGTAGTCTGGTTTTATCTCTACTACCCGTTTGAGGTCGACAATGGCTTCGGTGTATTTGCCGGTTAAACGATTGGAGAGGCCTCGATAGTAATAGGCATTTACATTGGTCGGATCGAGCTGCAAAGCCTTAGATGCGTCTGCGATGGCGAGGTCGTATTTGCCCTTAAAATAATAGATATAACAACGGTCCTCATATGACTGGACATAATTGGGGTCTAACTCGATCGACCGGTTATAATCCGGCAACGCAAGGTCAAATTTGTCCTTACGGTAATATGCCAGAGCCCGGTTGTAATATGTGCGGCCATCGCTTGAATTTAACGAGATGGCTTTGGAATAATCGGCGATCGCGAGGTCAAAGTTACCGTTGTCGTCATACGCGTTTCCGCGGCCTTCGTAAGCACCTGCGAAATTCGGATCGAGTTGGATCGCCCGCGTGTGGTCGGCTATCGATTGTGTATAGTTCTTCTTGCTGTAGTGGGCCATTCCCCGGGCATTGTAGGCGTATGACATATTCGGATCCAACTGAATAGCCCTCGTACAATCTGCGATCGCTTGGTCATAGTTCCCTTTGGTTTCATAGACTGCACAGCGATTTCCCCAAGCCTTGGAGTAATTGGGGTCGAGTTGGATCGCACGGCTATAGTCTGAGATCGCCTGATCGTAATTTCGCTTTTGTCGTAAGCAAGGCCACGGTTATAGTACCCGACCGTCGAGCTCGGATTCACGCTGATCGCACTGTTGTAATATGTGATCGCCTGGTCGTAATTTTTTGCGTCAAGCGCAGCGTTGCCGCTGGTGATGTAATCGTACTCGGTCTGGGCCCCAGTAGCTATTACAAATAACAGCAGGATCGAGGAGATTGCCAACGTTGATAGCGAAGATCTTTTGATCATGGCGGTAGCCTCCAAATTGTCTTTTCGACAGCAACATATCACCAACCTGTTTGTATTGCAAGAGCAAAATGCCCACCAACAGGGCACTGTTTTTGTGTCAAGCTTGACAATGTCTGACCACTTTCTTAAGCTATCAGTTCGCTCATTTTTGATTAAATGAGCGAGTTTTTTTGAAAATAATTTCGGGCACGCATACGAAAATATTCTTGTTGACACCAGTTTGGGCACTTATGTCAATTGGTAGACAGCCTCCCTTACAAGGAGGAAGTTAGGGGTTCGAGTCCCTTAGTGCCCACCACTCTTGCGGAGTCGTAGTTCAGTTGGTTAGAACGCCAGCCTGTCACGTTGGAGGTCGCGGGTTCGAGTCCCGTCGGCTCCGCCATTTATTAGCAAAAAAGAGGTAAGAACTTTTGGGTTCTTACCTCTTTTTTGTGATCAGTTGGTGGATATTACTGCTTTAAGATCACCTCGACCGTAAAGGTGTTATTGCTCTTATCTATATCATCAGCAGTTTTATACGGTTTGAGGCTGACGACGATCTTGTTGCTACCGTATTTGATTGGTATCCCTAGGACCAACGATCGGCTTCGTTCACCTTTCTTGAATCCCAAGGAGTTTCCTATGATCTTGCCATTCACAGTCGCAGTCGCATAGGTCGAAAGAGTCCCAGCGTCCTGGTTGCGCATAATAAACATGCCAAAATTAAATTTGCAGCCGTCGGTTGTGCAGGACAGAGCGTCTTTGCTGTAAAGTGTCAGAGGCTTGTTAGGGCCCGCAAATGCCCGCGACGCATCGATCTCATAACCATTCTTACCGTTCTCGTACAGTGCCGGCCTTACTGACTGATCCAAGAAAATCCCTTTCGGAATATTTAGCACAGGACCGAAAACTGATGTGATGAGAGCGGGGGTCGGTTCGTCTTTCCAGATGTAAAATGATGGTCCGCCGCTAAAGTATTGCGTGTTCGGTAGGGCTTTCCATTTTTCATATTCGCCGCCCTCAAACCTGATCCTTGGATCATCGTCAACGGCACCTTTAGTTGTAAAATAATGGGCCCCCAGACGGTTCTCCCCACCATCCAATAATACATACGCAACAATAGGGCTGTCGCTGAAATATGGTTTCCATTTTTTCGGGCTCTTTTTGCTGGTCAGGTTCTTATACTCTGTTTCGGAGAACGTAAACAGGACGCGGGCTGGCGATCCGCCCAGTTCCAAAAGTGTCAGGCCGTAAAGAGCCGTAGTGCCCGCACGTTGCTCGGCGTACGCATAACCCAGTTGTTGGACGATCCAGCCGCCCTTAGCCGCCTTGTCATCCATAACCTTTCGGTGTGAATTCTTTAGGGCGTAAACTTCTCGCCCCGTCTTTTCCGAAACATATCTGAACATCGACTTTTCGCCCTGTGCCATTAAAAAACCACAAAAGAAAACGGTCGCAAAGGCGGCCGCAAATGGCAGGCGTAGATATTTCGATATACGCACGAGTATCAATGCTGGTCTCATCTAAATCTCCTTTTTTGTTTGTTTAATTAGATCCGTTAAATGGTGTTGGTAGGATACAAAATTTTCTCCGCGTTGAAAATCTGCAGTCTTAATTTGAGGCAAAAAATGACATAGCGGTTGCCCGTTTCTGGAACTTGCCTCCAATGGCAAGTTATTCTGAATCCAAAGACGACACATAGACGAAAACTATTACGTAGCAACCATTTAGCGAATGTAGGCAAATGTCCGTACAGGGCGTCACCGAAAGATACATCGCGACGGGGTGCTTTTTAATACGTATCAAACTTTGGGGAGATCGAAATGAAACTGACTTTAATAACAATTATTCTTGGAACGATGGCAATGTTGGTCGGATGCGGAGCACCGGCGGCTAACACTGCGGCAAACAACAGCAACACATCAAAAATGGCACCTGCCAATAACGCGATGGCTAACAATGCGGCTGCCAACGCGGCAACCGCACCAGCCGGAGACGGTAATCCGATGGTTGGCGGAGCACCGATGCTCAAGACCAAAGACATCATCGACAACGCTGTGAATTCGAAAGATCACACGACTCTCGTTGCAGCGGTAAAGGCTGCAGGTTTGGTTGACACGCTGAAAGGTGCAGGCCCGTTCACAGTGTTCGCACCGGTCAACGCTGCTTTCGACAAACTGCCTAAAGGAACTGTCGATACTCTGCTCAAGCCTGAAAGCAAAGAGGCTCTGACAGGCATACTGACCTATCACGTTGTTGCGGGCAAAATGGATGCCGCGGCGATCGCCAAAGGCATCGAAGAAGGCAAAGGTAAATTTGTCATGAAGACCGTCGCCGGCGGCACATTGACCGCTACGCTCGAAGGCAAAGATGTGATCGTCATCGACGAAAAAGGCGGAAAGTCAAAAGTGACGATCGCCGACGTCATCCAGTCAAACGGCGTCATACACGTCGTTGACAGCGTTTTGATGCCAAAGTAGTCTAGCTGCTGCTAGGGCATAAAAAGAAAGGTGTGGGTACTCTCCTGTCCCCGCACCTTTTTATTTGCCACAAAATGCACATCGAGCACATATACACAAAAAGAGGCTTGGACCTTACGTCCTTGCCTCTTTTTTAGTTCACAAAGCCGATCTCTTGCTTTTTAACTGCCCGGCCTGAACGTTCTCATAGGATTAGCGGTTTTGAGGTTAGTGATCGTGTTCACAAGGGCGGGTTTCAAGACCTGGTCAAACATTCTATTTTCGTCCACACCTCCGCCAACTCCGAAGACACTTACCTTTATTGAATCTGTTTTATTTGTTTCAGCCCGGGACCAAATGACGTTGCCGGTTTTGGTATCGATTAACTGAGAGTTGACGCTCGCGACAAATTCTTTCTTCCCGGCAGAGATACCACCACCTGGTATTCCCACATTCTTGCTTCCATATTCGGTCACGGCACCTGTAAGCAGATAATTGACACCCAAGGCCTTGCCGATCTTGATGGCGGCTTTTTGATCGATTTCGCCGCTTACGGTGAGGTTTCTCGCCTGCATGATCTCCTCGAGCTGTTCACGATCAATAACAATGAACTTATCCAACTTGACCAGCTCGGTAACAAAGACGTCTTGGGCGGCCTCGGCTCCGCCGTGCCACCACCATTGATTGTCGGCCTTGTTCTTAAACTCGAGCACAGCCAGTTTCGGTTTTGTCTGAGCTGAGACGGAGCCTACTCCGATCAGTAAGGTAAATGCCAGTGCGGTAACAATGATCCCAATAGAGCTGAAGTGTCGCATAAAATTCTTCCTATATTGTCTGATGTAATTTCAAACTGTGGTTTGTCGGAAAACTGTAACCGAAAAACCGATCATTGGCAACAAAAGACCGGAGCGATGGTTGTATCTCTGCGAGAATTTACATCGCTGATGTGGAATATTTCGACCGTCAAATGCCTAAATCTTTTGCGATCTACGTGCACTGCCTATGTTTATTGCGGCACGGACTTAGAAACGAAAACTGTCGGTGGCACGTCGATTGCGTTTTCCACAGTGGGTCACTATGAGTTGCTTGTCGACCCTCGTCGGCATGCGACCACGGGAGGAGCAACATGAGACATCTTATTGTACGAACTTTTGAACTCGCGCTGATCATCGGGCTGTGCGTTGCTGCAATTTACAGCCAGTCCACCTCAACATCTACTCCGGCCAGATACGCGACCGTGAACGCCGTGCTTGAAAACACCTCGAATAAAAGTGTGCTTATTTGGGCAACTGGTAATGCGCCCAAGACCTTGGCGGATACGAGCAAGTTTCGCGTAGCTCCCGGAACAAAGAAAGGGCTCGTGGTGACAGTGCCGGCAAATGGACAGGTCAAATTTACGGCTAGTGCCGGGCCGACACCTGACAAGTCAGACATTTTAGGCGCGACTCTAGGAACATGCATCTGGAGGCAAGAGCCGAATAGTCCTAATAAAGTTCCATATGTCGTGTTCAACGGCAGCGGACTGACTTGCGGGACCACGGCAAAGTGAACCCACCCGCTTTGTTTGTTAGTAGTTTCGCGTTGAAGGGTCTTGCGTTCGAAGGAGGTGTCATTGCAATGAACAGATTCATTTTCACTATCATTTTAATGCTGGGAGCAGCGAGTTTTGTTGTAACTGCTCAGGGTACCTTTACTCCGCGGGACTCTGACGAGGAACAGGCATGGCGTTTGTACAATCAATATAAGGAAAGCAGAAGGGTCGAGGCCCCGCTCGACGCTCAGATCAAGGCAAAATTTAACGATGCTCTTATGGCGGCGTATGGTGCACTTGCCGGTAAAGCCGTCGACCCGGGTGATGTGGCGGAGGTCCGGGCTTTGCGGGAAAAGATGGAAACCGAACGTAA
Source organism: Chloracidobacterium sp. (assembly GCA_016712045.1). Classification (GTDB taxonomy): domain Bacteria; phylum Acidobacteriota; class Blastocatellia; order Pyrinomonadales; family Pyrinomonadaceae; genus OLB17. Next base: position 87,276 of record JADJRV010000009.1, read on the forward strand.
ACGTCAGGCAGATCTGCTAGCGGCTTGGGAACGAAAGTTTTACTGGCGATATGGCGACCTACGTTGGTTCAACGACAAGATCCGTGACGGAAAGACGGGCCGCGAAATGGATCGGATCGAGTTCGCGTTGACCTATTTCCCGTTCAATTATGTTCCGGCTAAGACGGCGACGGTGAATACTACTCCCACTCCCGAGGCACCGCGGCCGACGTCGGCGGATTCGACCAGCCTGACCCTGGAATTGCCTGGTTATTGGGGACATCTAAGCTATACGATCACAGGAGCGCGGCTTGATCCGCCAACCGGAGGCGATCGCGGCAACGTGGCGGGACGCCAATACACCGGCGAATTAACCGGGAGTACGCTTACCGTTTCCGGCAAGGCCGTCAGCGATAATCCATCAAGCGGACCGGGTTCGATGGACTATTATGAGATCGTCGTTTCTGTCGCAGCTGGCAAGGAAAAAAAGGAATATGGCTATATCGCGCAGAAGGGTGAAAAACTCAATAAATCATTTTCGTTGTCGGTGCCCGTGACACCGGGCGCTACCGGGAGCTTTTCGATCAGCCTAATGGAACAAAATGCTAATTATGGCCCTCATGGTTGGGTCGTCGGCGGAAATCTTGGAGCTGCCAAAGCTGTCTCTAATTCGAATGAAAAACCTTTGACAGCATTGGCGGGAACCTGGTCCTGCAGCGACGGCGGTACATACCAGATCAAACAATCGGGAACGTCGATCACGTGGGAGGGTGCATCAGCGGATGGCGGCCGGACATGGTCGCACACATTTGTCGGCACCATACAGGGCGATAAGATCGTTGGCCGGTTTGAGGATCACCCGCCGGGGAGATTTACAGGTCGCGGTGACTTGACGTTACGGATCATCGGCCGCTCCAAGCTCGAGTATGTTTCATCGAGCGTTCCGTTTGGCGGCCGTGTATGGAGCCGATGAAGGTGATACCTTTGAGACGAGCAGGGAACAAGATCTTTCGAGCGGTTTCATTCATGATCAGCCTCACTGCCGTTTGTTAAGATCGTTTACTTGCCAAAATCGAAGGTCAATACACCGGCAACCTTCACCGGCTTTCCATCCTTTAGAGGCGGGTCAAAGCGGGCCTTGCGCGCAGCAGCACCGGCTGCGGACCAGAGTGATTGGGGGCCGCTAACTACGCTTGATGCCGCGACCTCGCCTTTTTCATTTACCACAATTTCGACCGTAACAGTACCCTTTTCCTTAGAGTCTGCGGGAAATTCGGGTTTTGGGACACTGATGGCTATGTCGTTCAACACGCCGCCGAGAATAGTGCCCTCGGTTGGGGTGATCGACTTCAAAGCCGGGCCATCGGCAGGCTTTATTTCCTTTCCGACGGGTTTAGTCTCAGTAGGCTTCGCTTCAGGTTCGGTTGGTTTTACCGCGATCGAGGTGTTAGCCGGTGTAGCTTTCGCGTTAGAAGTAGCGACCTCCGCCGGGCCACATCCTACGCCCGAGAGGACACAAACAAAACATAAGATCCAATATCCAGCTCGACAAGCTCCGGATGTCGACTTTCCGATAAATTTCATTTTCTATTCTCCTGAAGTGGTCTTAGGCAATGAAAAAATAACATTCAAAACTCTGCGGGTGCAAGTTTGTAGTGGTAGGCAAGAGCAAAGGGCGGTATGAAATTACTTCCATACCGCCCTTTTACACTATCAAAACTTAGTGGTTTTTTATCCTTTCCTTAGCTCGGTCAAAACTTGCTTGGCAACCGCTTTGAGTGTGTCGAAAACGCCGGTGCCGTTGGTGGCGACGGCTTCGAAAACGGGTTCGCCTTTTTTGAGCAGCTCTTGTGATAGCTCTTCGATTGGCGTGACGTTTGGCAGGTCGCGTTTGTTTAGCTGCAAAACGTAAGGGATCTGGGCGAGGTCGTAGCCTTGCGAACCTAGGTTTTCCTCAAGGTTATAGAGCGACTCGATATTGGCGTCCATGCGTTCCTCTTGGCTATCGGCGACGAACACGACACCGTCAACACCTTTGAGGATAAGCTTGCGCGAAGCGTCGTAATAGACCTGTCCCGGCACCGTGTAGAGGTGAAAACGGGTCTTAAAACCACGAACTGTACCTAGTTCGAGCGGCATAAAATCAAAGAACAGCGTTCGATCCGTCTCGGTCGCTAATGATATGAGCTTGCCCTTAGCCTGCGGTGCCGTCGAATCGTAGATGTATTGCAGATTGGTCGTCTTGCCGCACAAACCCGGGCCGTAATAAACGATCTTGCAATTGATCTCTCGCGATGCGTAGTTGATAAAAGTCATATGTCAGTTGTCGGTAGTCAGTGGTCGGTTGTCAGAAGTTGTCTTTCTGACAACTGACAGCTAGCTAAATAAACTATCAATATCCTCGTCCGTGATCTCGCTAAAGAACGAGTTTTGGTTGACGCGGAAATTATCGGAATCGGTCTTGGCTTCTTCGAGGATGTTTGCAACCTCAAAACTGCCGCGTTTTGAACGTATCTTGACCAAGCTCAGCGTCGAACGTTCGTCAAAAACGACTACTAGCAAACTGCGGCCGATGATGCTGATATAAATGCTTTCGTGTTCGCCCTCGTGAACGACTGATGGGAAAACATCTTCGCCAATGAGTTTTGCCATACTGCTGGTCGCAGCGACGTTGCCGGCGGCTAGGCTCGAAAAACTGGTCGTATCCATGTCGCCTATCTCACCATGAAAAGCTATCGGCTGGCCGTCACGGTCGATCAAAAACACCACGCGGGCCGCGCACTCGACACAAAGCCGTGCCAAGACGCTCTTGAGCCTTTCAAACTGATGTTCTTGCAAAATAAAAGGCGTATCAGCCATTAGATGTTCTCGTTCGGGATAGCCGACTAGGGCTTATGTGTTCGATGGTGAATTGTATTGGCAACAAGCGGCCAGAAAAGCCGCAAAACTAAATTTAACATAATCAATGAAGTAACGACAAGCGTTTTTTAGGAAAATGGGAAGATTTCTCGGGCGAAGGTTGCGAGCGGAAATCTATTGTCGGGCGATATACAAAAATGCTAGAATCTAGGCTGTCGGCAAGCGCTCGCCGACGGCATTTGTGGATTTAGCAGTGCCATCCATCCTTTAACAGCCGCCGTAAAGAACCCACCCGCTGACGCAGGCGGTTCTGACCAAGCATGAAGCACCATCTCTTTTCTGACATCTCAGCAGGGGTGAATTTCGTCGCCATTGGCGGCGGAAACGGCCTTTCGACGCTGCTTTCGGGGCTCAAGCGTTTTGTCCACGCCCGTCAGACGGAACCCGTTTGGCTCGAAAATCTATCGGCGATCGTTGCTGTGACGGACGACGGTGGCAGCTCGGGGCGGCTGCGTGATGAGCTGCAAATGCTGCCTCCTGGCGACATACGCAACTGCATGGTCGCGCTGTCGGAGGATTCGCAGATGCTTTCGAAATTGTTTCGCCATCGCTTTCGCGGCGACGGCGATCTCGGCGGGCATATATTTGGCAATCTTTTTCTAGCGGCTTTGACGGAGATCACCGGTGATTTTGCTGAGGCTGTAAAACTTTCTTCGGAAATTTTGGCGAGCAAAGGCCATATCTATCCGGCGACTGTCGCGGACGTAAGACTCGCGGCCGAGCTGACGGACGGCACCGTTGTTCAGGGCGAGACAAATATCTCGCATGTCGGTCACATGATCAAACAACTCAGGCTCGAACCGCCTGATTGTCAACCGATGCCCGAAACGCTTGCGGCTATCGCTGCCGCAAATGTCATCACCGTCGGGCCGGGTTCGCTCTACACGAGCCTGTTGCCGCCGATACTCGTTGCCGGTGTCGCCGATGCGATCGCTCGATCGAGTGCGGTCAAGATATTTGTTTGTAATTTGATGACCCAGCCGGGCGAAACGGACGGATTGTCTGCGCGTCGTCACCTTGAGATCGTGCGGGTATACGCGCCGCAGATCGGTTTTGATTATGTCGTCGTCAACGATCATCCTATCAGCCCTCTCCAGTCCGAAAAATACACGGGGATGGGTGCCGAACAGATCGGCGTTCACGGTTCGATCTCGCCGGAGACCATCGAAGGAGCCGAGCTCGTTTATGGTAATCTATTGGACGATGGCGAGATGGTGCGGCACCATCCGGAAAAGCTGGCCCAAGTGACGCTTTTATGTGCGTTGCAACCAAAACATTCTGTTCAGAGTGCAAGCTTCAGCTTGTAATTCTTTGGACAGGAAACAAGCTAAAGCTTGCACTCTAAACTTGTGAAATCAGATCTCGACATTTTGATCATGGCTGCCGGGCTCGGCACGCGGATGAAGTCTAACCTTGCCAAGGTGCTACATCGGCTCGACGGTCGGCCGTTGATCAACCATGTCTGCGAAACTTCATTGACACTGCGTCCAAGTAGCATAAACGTGATCGTTGGGCATCAAGCCGAGGATGTGAAAAGAGCGGTCACCACAGAATTGGGCGATGCGAAATTTACGTTTCCACTGCAAAAACAGCAGCTCGGAACCGGTGATGCTGTAAATTCTGGTAAGAAACTGCTGAAAGATCGCGATTCCGTTTTGCTGGTGCTTTCCGGCGATGTGCCGATGATATCGAGTAAGACGCTGAAAGCACTGATCGCGAAACATCGCCGTTCAAGGGCGACTTGTACGATCTTGACCGTCGAGCTTGACGATCCGACAGGGTATGGACGGGTCATTCGGGAGGGCGGAGATTTCTCACGCATTGTTGAGCAAAAGGACGCGAGCGACGAGGAAAAGAGTTGCCGCGAAATCAATTCGGGGATTTACTGTTTCGATACAGAAAAGCTGTTTCAGGCCCTCGCCAAGGTCGGGAATACTAACGCTCAAGGCGAATACTATTTGACCGATGTACCGACGATCTTTAAGAAAAAGGGTGATAAGATCGCGTTGTTTCTGCACGACGACAAGCACGAGATCGAAGGCATAAATGACCGCCGCCAGCTTGCGGCGATGGAAGCCGAACTGCGTGATCGCACTATTACGCGGCTGATGCTCGAAAGCGGAGTGACGTTCATCGATCCGTCCTCGGCGTATGTTTCTGCGAAGGCAAAGATCGGACGCGACACCGTCATTTATCAAAACGTAACCATTGAGGGCAGGAGCGTAATCGGCGAGGGTTGTACGATTCGGCCCGGGACGCGGATCGTAAATTCGACGCTGCTTGACGGCGTTGATATACGCGACAATTGCTTTATCACTGATTCCGAGATCGGCAACGGTTGTGCAGTTGGGCCGATGGCACATCTTCGCGGCCATGCTGTGATGGAAGACGGTTCGAAGATCGGCAATTTTGTCGAACTAAAGAAAACGCGTCTCGGCAAAAAGTCCAAGGCGAGCCACCTGACATATCTTGGTGACGCGACCATTGGCGAAAATACAAACATCGGTGCCGGCACCATCACCTGCAACTACGACGGCAAAAACAAACACGAGACCCACATCGGCAATAATGTAAAGATCGGTTCGGACACAATGCTCGTCGCCCCGATCACAGTCGGAGACGGAGCCGCCACCGGAGCGGGAAGTGTTGTAACAAAAGATATTGCCCCAAATAAACTTGCAGTGGGAGCTCCTGCACGAGCGATTCGGAGCCTTGAAAAAAAGCAAGACAAGTAAATTTAGAAATCAGATCTGTTGAGGAAAATAAATGGAAAATCCAGAATGGTCGCCACCTCCTCCGCCGGACGATGGCTCTATATTTAGTAGTGGAACGCTCGAATATTATGCGGCCGAAATTCGTAAGGGGGCGACAAAGTCTCTGATATTCGGGCTATTAAGTATTTTCTGTTGCCCGCCAATATTTGCCTATTTTGGATATACGACGGCTCAGGAAGTCATAACAAATATAGAGATCTATCAGGTAGAAGAAAATAAAAAAGGCCTAGCCCAAGCCGGAAAGGTTCTATCAATAGTTGGGATAGTACTTTGGGTCATTGGGTTGATAATTCGATTTGGATTCTCTCAAGTACGATAAATTATGTGTGGAATTGTCGGATACGTTGGAAATAAACAAGTTGTGCCGCTCATTATTGACGGCCTTAGGAAACTCGAGTATCGCGGGTATGACTCGGCGGGGATCGCGGTTGTTGATGACGATCATCACCTAAGCTTACGGCGGGCTGAGGGTAAGCTGCGAAATCTTGAGGAAGCGATCCGTCTGAATCCGCTTGATGGGAATTACGGCATCGGGCATACGCGTTGGGCGACGCACGGGCGTCCGACCGAGGAAAATGCTCACCCGCACCGTGACCAGTCGGGCAAGGTCGTCGTTGTCCACAACGGCATTATCGAAAATTACCTGACGCTCAAGGAGCGTCTGCAGGCGATCGGGCATACGTTTAACACCGAGACGGACACCGAGGTCGTTGCTCATCTGATCGGGCATTACATCGACACCGAAGGTTTGTCGCTCGAGCTTGCGGTGCGTAAGACGGTCAAGGAATTGAAAGGGAATTTTTGCCCTGTCGATCATCTCGGTGGATGAGCCGGATATGATCGTATCGGTTCGCGAAGGCCCGCCGGTCGTGATCGGTCTGGGCGACGGTGAATTTTTTGTCGCGTCCGATATCCCGCCGATCCTCGCGCACACGCGTGACGTGTTTTTCCTTGGCGACAGGGAAATGGCGATCCTTACCAAAGACTCGGTCCGCGTCACCGATTTTGACGGCAACGCCGTTGAGCCGGAGCAGCAGCGGATCACTTGGGACCCGATCCAGGCGGAAAAGGGCGGCTTTAAACACTTTATGCTCAAGGAGATATACGAGCAGCCGCGTGCCGTCCGCGACACTTCGCAAGGGCGTGTTTCGCTCGATAACGGCAAAGTATATCTCGACCCGATGGATATTTCGGACGACGATCTGCGGGCGGTAACGTCGGTTAAGATCGCGGCCTGCGGCACGTCTTGGCACGCGGGGCTTGCCGGAAAATACATGATCGAGTCACTCGCTCGTGTGCCGGTTGAGGTCGATTACGCCTCTGAATTTCGTTACCGCGAACCGGTTCTGAGTGAAACCGATCTAATCATTGTCATCTCGCAATCCGGCGAAACGGCCGATACGATCGCCGCGATGCGTGAGGCAAAACAGGCTGGGTGCAAGATACTCGCGATCTGTAACGTGCAGGGTTCGATGATCACGCGTGAGGCTGACGGCACGATATTGACGCACGCCGGGCCGGAGATCGGCGTGGCTTCGACCAAAGCGTTTACGGCGCAGATGGTCGCTTTGTATCTGTTCGCGATGTACCTTGGTGAAGTTCGCGGCATGATCGACGAGACGCGGGCGAAAAAGCTAGCTCAAGACCTCGCCGAGCTGCCGTTAAAGATCGAGCAGCTTCTTAATGACGCTGATTCGATCGAAGAGCTGTCGAAAGAGTTTTTCCGTGTGCAGGACTTTCTTTATCTCGGACGCGGGCATCAATTTTCCGGTTGCACTCGAGGGTGCACTTAAATTAAAAGAGATCAGCTACATCCACGCCGAGGGCTATCCGGCAGGCGAGATGAAACACGGGCCGAATGCCTTGATCGATGAAAAATTGCCCGTCGTTGTCATCAACACAAAAGAAGATGGCAACGCCAACAGCGTGCTGCGTTACGAAAAAACGCACTCGAATATCGTCGAGGTAAAGTCACGAGACGGCATCATTATCTCTGTCCTGACGGAAGGCGACACGATGAGCTCGAAAGTTTCGAGCCACGTCATCGAGATACCCTGAAACATCCGATCTGCTCGGCCCGATCCTCTCGATCGTGCCTTTGCAGTTGCTCTCATATCACATCGCCGTTCGTCGCGGATGCGATGTCGATCAACCGAGAAATCTGGCGAAATCGGTGACGGTGGAGTAAGAATTGCCCACGAAATACACAAAAGGCACGAAACTAGTTAAGGTTTCGTGCCTTTTTTCTTATTGTCAGACATTTCTCAATGCAGACGTTCTAGATATGGAGCGGAAATAGAGACTCGGGACTTGATCAATCAAAAAACGTCTTGCTATTTGTGATCGTCCAAATATCGGGGATCGGCTGATCGAACGAGAGACTCTTGGTGAATACCAACTTTGAACCTTGGTAGTCGCTGAAAGCCGGGATGTCGGTGATTTTTCCTGCGATATTTAGAAAGCCGGAAACGCGATTTTCTCCTCTGTCATTGATGAAATAGCTGCTTTCGATCGCGATGTTGTCGCCTTCAAATATCGGACTTCCATCGGCCGCGGTTGAGCTTCTGATGATCCAAACTCCGGTACCATTATCGCGGTTTGGCGATCTGGTGGTAAAGACCGCTCCCGTTTGATCCAGAAATTTATCAAAAACGCGTAAATGCTCAGTCCAACCACAGGCGTCGAGGTAACCGGCACGTGGGTACATATTTTTAAGGTGAATTCGGTCGCCAACAACGAGCGGTTCGCCCTTGTTTTTCGCGCTTGCAGAGACAATTTCCCAACTGCCCGAACCACCGTCGCGGTTCGATTCGATGTGCGTTGAAACGAACTTAGTCTCGGTTGGAACTTGCCTAAATTCCGGCTTTCTCCAAACCTCTCCCCAAGCGTCGAGATACGAGCCATCGTTTGGGTAACGGTTTTGCAAATTTACGACCGAGCCGATCTGGATCGGAACACTGTCAGACTGGCGAGTCGGGATAGCAGCGTTATTACGTGCAGCAGAACCACCAGGAGCGGCAGGGTTTGACGTGCCTCGACTAAATTTACCGGTGTAGATCACATATCCGCTTCCGGCGAATGCGATCAAAAGCAGCGACACAATAATAAGGCGTGGAGGGCTGAAAAATCTCGTCGCTGTCGCGACGGCATTGTTCTCCCCAACGGCATCGCTGATCGTGATCGTTTCCTCGCTCCGCGTGTATTGAACAGTTTGTTCTTCGACGACGAGCAGATCGCTTTCGTCAGAGATCGTGACATCCGGCGTGAATCGATAGCCCATTTTAGGAACTGTTTCGATCAATCGTTTGCCGCCGTCGTCTTCGATCAGCTTTCTTAGCCATGAAACATTTCGGGCAAGCGTAGTTTCCTCGACATATGTATCAGGCCAGACGGCGTCGAGGATCTCATTCTTTTTTGTTACCCGGCCGGCGTTCGCGACGAAATAAAGTAAGAGGTCAAACTGCTTTGGGACAAGTTGTACAGCCTCATCCCCACGCCATAAACGGCGCTCCGGCACATCTAAAATAAATGTGCCGAAACGAAAAAATGCAGGAGTTTCCGTGTGTTTAGTGTCCAAAATAAATCCAGAATAAATCCAAAATAAATCCAGACACTTTGAGGTGTCCAGATTAGATTTATTCGTCAGCAGATAATTTAAGACGAAATCAAATGGAAATCAAGAGAAAGGTCGAAATTTTCACTGCAACGAATCGCCGTTTTGTCGTTCGTCGAAATAAACCGGCGCACGACATCGCCTGTGTATCCTGCGGTACAACGATGGTCACGGCTGAACAGGCAGCCGAGATCTTTGGAATTTCTCAACGAAGCGTCTTTCAATTTGTCGAAGCTGGACGAGTGCATTTTACCGAATTAGCAGAAGGCGGGGCGGCAATGATCTGCATTACCTCATTCGCAGACGTTTTCAGCGAACCGGTTCGGAACGGCTTCATGCCGAGACCGAAAATGGGGACTGATCAAAAAATTAAGTAGGAGATACGTAATTATGAAAAAACTTTTGTTTCTAACATTGGCAGCGGGCTTGATGATGGCTTTTAATGCAGGCGTATCAGCTCAAAGAGGTTACATCAATTCTGTTGTCACCAAGTCAAGTACTGGAAAGCTCACGCCCGTTGCTGGGGACGAAATATCGCTAATTGTCGCATATGCCGGCCAAGACGTTCCTGACGTTGGAATCAAAAAAGGAAACAAGATATGTGTAATGAATGTTCGCCGAGGTTCGGAGTTCGCAGCCGTTTTCTCGGGAGCGGAGTGTGGAACGATGAAGTTCAATAAACCAGTGCATACGATCACGTATGTGCACAATCCGGATAACGCAGCATTACAAAAAAACGATAAGGCGGTGATAGATCCGGGAACCAGATCGATATCTTTCAGTCGCGGCAGCAGCGCCGTTCTGACACTCTTTTACGAAAACTGAAACGCAAATTAGCACGAAATAATTTTGGCCGCGTAACGGCGGCGTCTAGTTAACGGAGACTATCTATGTTTTGTCCAGAATGTGGGACTCAGAATCCCGATACCGCAAAGTTTTGTGTTCGTTGTGGCTACCAGAATCAAATGGCGGGTGGAGCCGCTGGTGCCCCGATGCCGCCCCAAATGGTTGCGTCCGCTCCTGCGAGTTCGGGATCAAAACTGCCGTGGGTATTTGGCGGATTAGCCTTGCTAGTGATCGCGGGGCTGATCGGATTCATGCTTTACCGAAACAATTCAAATGCATCAGCGGGCGAAGGCAGTCCGACACCGAGACCGAGGAATACAGCCAACACTGTAGCCGATGTGCCTGCTGCGAGTAATTCGACGAACTCAAAACCAGCAGTTCCGAACTCAGATCTAGCGGAAGTGGAAAAGAAGGCTCAGGCATTTGTCGGCAAATGGGTAACTCAAGTGGGAAAGGATACCTTTACAATTACGTACGGCGTACCGAGCAAACAGGGCGACACATTTGTCATACTTGCGACCGCGTCCCAAAAAGGAAAGGCAGACGTAGCGTCAACCATCATCTTTTCCCGCGATGAATGGATCAAGGAGATCGACAATACTGGTAAGGAAATCAAATTCAAAGCTGATCCCTCTGCCGATGGCAGCAGGATGGCCATTAACTTAACCGATGGTTTGGCCATGACATTTGTCAAAGTAGATCCTAACGCCCAAACGTCTGGTTCGACGACTGGGTCGGCTCCGAAAAAGAACCCTGTCAATTGTGACAAGAAATGCTATCAGGTCTATGACCAATGCATGGCGGACTATCGTCAAAATCCGGACCCGGAAACGATCTGCAGAGCGAAACAGCAATCGTGCTTGAGCAAGTGTCAGTAGTTTTTCAGAACCTAGTAGGATCCTTGTAATTATGCCTAGAACAAAGTTTCAAAAAATAACGATCAACGCTATTAGATCAGCGATCATTTTAGCTCTATTGGCCGTTCTTTCCGGGTGCCGTGAAATATCGGTATTCCTTGATCCGGGAAAAAACGCACCCAAAAAGCAGCTAAAGCTGGTAAAGCGTGACAAGCCAAATCTTGAGTCCGATCCGGGTGATCGTCCTGTCGATCCTAATTCAGCCGATCTGGTCGAAGCTACCGAAGAGGAAGCAGTTGAGGATGGAATTTTGGCACAGCAGACAGCTTCTGCGGCAGATGTCGGTGACGGCGATGAGAACGAATTGATCGGTGAGATCGAGCGAAAGGCGAAAGCGATCGTTGGGCGTTGGGAAACGACGACCGTAACGGACGACTTCGTCGCGATCGAATTCAGCGAGCCTAAGGCAGAGGGCGAGACGTTTGTCGGAACCTATACGTTCTTCGTCAACGATACGCAGGATGAGCCGGCGAAATACGTTGTTTCTCGCGAAGACGTGATCAGGTTTTTCTCGGGCGGCGTCGAGAACAAAACGCTGCAAGTCACTGTCTCGGCAGACGGGCAATCGCTAACCTTTGTCGGCAACAAGGGAATCACATCGAAGATGGTGCGTGCGGGTTCGCGTCCAAAACAGCAACCTGCTCCTGCCCCAAACCAGGAAGTGCCAAACGAGAATTTGCCGCAAACAAAAGCGACCCCGCCGCGGGTCGAGAGGCCTGACCAGTAGTGTGAAGCACATCGAGTAATAGATCAGAGAATTGTGGAGAAACGAACAATGAAAACGAACAACGCAAAAGTACAACAACATTTCCTATTTTTACTGCTGGCATTCGCCATCGCATTGCCGCTGACCGGTTGCGCCGGCGAAAAGAAACAACGCTCCTCGCGGTCTGATCCGGCGTCAGACACGATGACGGAGGAAAGCTCAAAGGATGTTGTTGTACTACAAGGCAATCAAGCTAATAATTCCGCGGCACCGGCCGCTGCCGCGACCAACTCAAATCCCTTTGAGGGTACCTGGGACGTAAATTCCAGCGGGAGCTTTTTTAACTGGACGTTCGGGTACGCAACTAAGAAAGACCAAAAGCTCGAAGGTAAGATCACCGACGCTTCGAGCTCGGTCGTTGGCGACTACGTCGTTTTTCCGAACAAAACGATTGAATTAAATGTTTACGCAGCAAGCCTCAACGCGATCGTTGCGTACAAGGTCTCAAACGGCGGCAATCAGATAGACATCGACGACGGACCTACCAAGGTCACGATGACCAAGGGCAAGACCAACACCACCGCTCAAAACGATGGCAATGTTCTCGCTTCTCATATCTGGACAAACGTCACCAATCCGGGCGAACAACTTGAGTTCTTGGGGGTTAGAAAGTCCAGTGCCGGATGGAATGGTGCGGTAAATGTCTTCAGTGGCGGTGGATCAGGCAACGGTACCTTTTCGCTAACGCCCGGAAAGCTGACGATCACCGTTTCCGGAAGCGTCGATTCCTATAAGTATAAACTTCGAAACAGCAATACGTTGTTGGATCTGACCGATTCGAGCGGCAACACGGAGACATATCAGTAATGGTCAAGGTAAATATGAAAACTAGGCGCAAGATCAAAAACACTCTTCTTACGGCAGTTGTTCTAGGGACATTGATCGTTTCGACCGGCTGTCAGGCTGCGTCGGACCTATTCAATCCTGATACATACAACTTCTATGGCTCTGAACCTTGGGAGCGAAACCAAAAGAAGAAAGTCACGAAACCTAAGACCATGAAGGATCAAATGTAAACGTCTGTGCCAGCCGATCGGCACGAACTTAAACGAGAAGAATTAAGAGCTATGATCTGTCCAAATTGTAAAGCACCAAACCCCGAGGTTAATAGATTCTGCGCCGGTTGCGGAAACAGGTTGCCGGATCCGGCTGGAGTTCCGTCGCCGGATGACCCGACCTTGTATTTTCCAAGTCGGCCTTCTCAACAGCCGAGCCAGCCTCAGCCGCCGCCTCAGCAGCAAGCACCGCCACCGCCACAGCAGCAACAGCCGCCGCCTCAGCAGCAATATTATCAGCAGCAACCACCGCCGCCGCAGTATACGAACCAGCCTGCACAGGGGCATATTCCAGTTCCACCGGCGGATGCGCCGAAGAAAAAATCGAAGGTGCTGCGTTGGATGATCGTTATCATCTTGGTGCCGCTAGTGCTGTTTGGCGGTGCTTTGCTTGCGATGAATTTTCTTGTCATAAAGCAGGCGAACAGGTCGTATATGCTCGGCGACCGGCACAAAGGTGAGGAGAAAAAGGTCATCGAACTTGATCCCCAGAGTGGGAGGCTGTTTGTTAATATTTCTGACCGGGACAAAGCACAGTTGTGGCAGATCACGCCTGATTCGGGTGTTGAGGATTCGTACCGGTTCGTCAACCGCGAGACCGGCGACGCCGAATCGCTCGAGGTCATTGACGACAAGGTCGACTTTAATGTCGGCATTAACGAGTCGGCAGAGGACGACGGGCAACTCTGGGCGATCACGAATATCGAGGGCGACAATTATCAGATCACCAATAATTGGCTTGGCGATTCAAAGGCTCTGACGCACTACAAAGAAACGTACCGGTTTTTGCGGATGCGAGATTCGGGTAACAAAGAGGGCCAGCTCTGGAAAAAGATCCCGGCAAAGGGCGGCGGATTCTACATCGTAAACAAGCGTTACGGCGACGGATTTGCTCTCGACGCTGTTTATAGCGGTGAGTTTCTCGACAAGTTGAAAATGGGCAAAGCCGGGAAGTACGGCAACCAGATATGGCTTATGAAGCCCGACGGTAATAACTTCTTTACGCTCACGACGAAACAACATGATACCGAAAAGAAGAATCGATCGCTGGACGTCGATCCCGCAAAGAAAGAATTTGTAAAAATGGCCCAGACGGGTAATTACTCGGGACAAAAATGGAAGATGATCCCGGTCTCAGGCGAATATTTTAGGCTCACGACCGAGTTTTTAGGCGACGGTAAATCGCTCGAGGCAGTTACTTTTTTCAAGTACTACGTCGAAATGCGAAAGGCTTCTAATGAGGACAAGGGCCAGTTTTGGGTCATCGACAGGACCAACTAACTACAAAATAAAGGAGAACAATAATGAAATTTTCAATAGTAGCAGTTTTTGCTGCGGCGGTACTTTTAGGCACGTTTACAATGACGAGTTCGACCGCGGCGAGCACAACTACGGGAGCAATGCTCTTCGTGCAGGACGACTGTGTCGTAATCGGAAACAACGATGTACCGCTTCGCGTTCGGTCAACCCCGGGCGGACGAGTTATCGGCAGTCTGAACGTCGGTTCAAATATCAAAGCTTGGGATATTCAAACCAAAAATGGCGTTGATTGGACAAAGATCTCTTGGAAAAGAGGCTATGGGTGGGTCGCGACCGAGTTTGTGAGCTGCGGATAGGTTCAAAGTGTATTTGATCGTTATAAAGGGAGTAACAAGATGAAAGCAAAATTATTGATCATCGCATTTGCAACGATCGCAGCTCTTTCGCTGACGGCAGCTAATGCACCGGGATCCTCGGCGAATGGCTTGGACACCTGCAAAGTTACCGAGAATGATACCCAATTTTTCGTCTCGTCGACTGAGAAATTCATCAAGCTCAAGAAGGGAACTTTGCTGTCGTGGACAAATGCCGAAATGCACCAGGGAGTGATCGTCGTCAGGGCAAAAATCGGCAAGAAATGGGTCCGCGGCGAGATCAGCGTTGATGCGACGAATTGCCAATAATTACACCGCGTCGTAGAAAAGTTAACCACGAAACACACGAAAGGCACGAAATCGGACTCAGGTTTCGTGCCATTTGTGTGTTTCGTGGGTAAAATACTCCTATGAAAGCAATCGTAGTCCGTGAATTTGGCCTGCCTGAAGTTATGAAGGTCGAGGATGTTCCCACGCCTGAGCCGACAGGTTCGCAAGTGCTGGTCAAGATCGAGGCCGCCGGGGTTAATCCCGTTGATACATATTTGCGGACAGGCATTCATGCTCACGCCCCGAAATTGCCGTACACGCCGGGTAAGGATGCGGCGGGTGTTGTCGAATCGGTTGGCGATGGCGTGACGAAATGGAGGGCTGGCGACCGCGTCTATACCGCAAATTCGATCAGCGGGACGTATGCCGAGTATTCGCTCGTCAATGAGATCGACCTTGGGCGTCTGCCGGACAATGTTTCGTTTGAGCAGGGAGCGGGCGTTTGGACGCCGTATGCGACTAGTTATCGGGCTTTGTTTCAAAAGGCTAAGGCGGTCGAGGGCGAGACGGTTTTGATCCACGGGGCGTCGGGCGGTGTTGGTATTGCGGCGGTGCAATGGGCAAAGAATGCGGGGCTGAAAGTATTTGGCACCGCAAGCTCAAGCGAAGGCAAAACGCTTGTCGCCAATTGCGGGGCTGACGCCGTATTTGACCATTCCCAAGAAGATTATATGGACGAGATCGCGAGTGCGGCGGGCGGGCACGGCGTCGATGTCATTATCGAAATGCTTGCGAACGCCAATCTCGAACAGGATTTTCAGGTGCTGGGAATGTTTGGCAGGATCACCGTCGTCGGCAATCGCGGCAGTCTCGAATTTACACCGCGTCTCGCGATGACCAAAGATGCGACGATCTACGGGATGTCGCTGTTCAATTCACCGCAGTCGGCCCGCGACGAGATCCACACCGCTATATTTGAAGGGCTGACGAAAGGGTTTTTGAACCCGATCGTCAGCCGTCAGTTTTCGCTTGATGAAGCTGCAATAGCTCACCACGAGGTTATTGAAAGTAAGGCTCTCGGCAAGATCGTCTTATTGCCGTAGCAAGATCATCGACCGTACTCATCGCCATACTCTTCGGCGTACTTTTCGTAACGCTTGATGAGGGCGATATTTTTCTTTTCGATGTCGGTGAGCAGCCCGCGGATATCGACCGTGTTCGGAACATACCAGTCTTCATTTTCAAACTGCTGACGCATGTCCTTTTTGATAAAGCAAAAACCGTGACGGGCAAATATCTCGTTACGCATTAGCATCAGATCCGTTTTTACAAGATTTTCGACGTCAGATTCTTTCAGCAGACGCTGCGAAGCCTGTGGGTAAAAACCAACATCTGTCTTGTATTCAAATTTCTTTCGCGTCAGTTTATAGCTCTTTTCCGGACGCTTTACATCGTTTGCTTTCCACGTACCGGTCACTTCGTTTGCATTGGTCGATGCGACGGTGAAATTAAAAACGCCGTCGTCTTTGTGGTCGCCGGGCTCTTTAGCAGAGACCTTATAGACGCCGTTTTCGAGCGTAAGGGTTCCTTCAAAAGGTCGGTCGTTGCCGCCGACAATGGTGCGGCCTGAGATGGTGTTGCCATCCGCCTTGGTGATCAGCATGGCGATCTTGTTATCTCCAAATGCCCCGACGTACGAGCCAAGTATCGCTGCTGCACTTTGCGTATAAGGCGGAGGTGTCTCAGATGGGATGGCGACGGTGGTATTATTCTTGGTGTCAGCCGTTTCAGCAGCCTTTCCGGCTTGGAAATTGCAGCCGGTTACACCTATAGCGACAAACAGTAAAACGATAATCTTTTTCATGAGCGGTATTGTACTAAAGTTCAAGCAGTTATTCGATATACGTACCTTATTTTACGTCGCACTCTTGCTTACACTCGCCTTTTTTACTTTCCTGATGGCACGGATAACGGCGGCCTATATCCCGTACGAATTGGACGTCGGATTCTTACGTATCAAACAGAGTTACATCGACATCGACCATTGGCGGATCGCATTTTTTGTTCATGTGTACATGAGCCTTTGGGTTTTGCTTGCGGGTTTTACGCAGTTTTCCGGCAGGATCCGCGATCATTACCCCAAAGTCCATCGGTTTTTAGGTTTTATTTATATTGCGGATGTAGTTTTGATCACCGGCCCCGCAGGCCTGATCATGGGGTTTTATGCCAACGGCGGCTTGCCGTCAAAGATCTCTTTTGTCACGCTCGCGATACTGTGGATCGCATTTACGGTGCTGGCTCTGGTCAAAGCGAGAAACGGCGACTATGTTGCTCACCGCAATTTTATGATCCGCAGCTATGCCCTGACGCTGTCGGCGATCACGCTAAGGGCGTGGAAATGGAGCATAACAAACTCCTTCGAACTGCCGCCGATGGATGTTTACCGTGCAGTCGCGTGGCTCGGATGGGTGCCAAACCTCGTTCTCGCGGAACTCATCATCTGGAACTACTCCCGCCGTGCCAAACAGCGTATGCAGTTGGCTTTAGACTTAAATGCGTCCAAGGCCTCAAATCCCTCCGCTTTGATTCAATAAAATAGCCGGTTGTTCGCGTCGAACAACCGGCTGAGTTACTTTGCGTTACATAAAAATTACGTAGGCGTTTCTGTCTTTGTCTTTTTTGATTTCGGAGCTTTTTCGAGATGAGACGCGACTGTCCAAGCGGCGAGTTGTTTGGCGTTGTCGGCGTATTTTATGCGGACTATGGAGTTTAACTTTCGGGATATGTCCATCAGCCTTTTGGCGGCGTCTTTGAGGCCTCCGGTAGCGGCGGCACGCGACGCGGTTCCTGAATCGGCGGTGTCCGAGGCGGCCTCAATGTCATCGATCAGCGTCTGTAGGTCGGCGACGAAAGTGGCTGGCAATCCATACGCAATGAAGTTAGCCGTAAGCGGAATGGCATCATCATGAAACGCTCTTGCTGTCGCAAGCAAAGCGTGATGGGCACGGTTTCGCGGCATACGAAACTTGGTGTCGCTGCCGGGCACCACATCCTTAAACGCGTTGGCGGCAAGATTCATCAGTTTTAGAAAGGCGATGAGTTGATCTAAAAGGTCGTCCTGATTGGCGACCATCTGAGCTGAGGTGCTCTCACCGGAAACTTGTTCACCCGAAAGTGTGTGTATCTCGGCGATCACTACGGCTTGCTCGGCTGCGGCGGTTGCTCCGACACCGCCAACAAAATCACCCGCGTTATCCACCATGAACTGCTGTTCACGCTCACCTTTCTCAAGCTTTCGTTTTACATTTGCATTCATAAATCTGGTCTCCTTTTGTTATGGGCGGTCAAATGGTTGTTTTGACAGCAATGTAGGTTGTTAATGCAGGGTTTTGGCGTGTTTGGGCTGAACGTTCACTTGTTTTGCGTCGAATGTCACCTGTTTAGATACGGCTGTCAGTTGTTCAGACCCGGCATTCAGATGTTTAGGTTAAACAGTCACCTGTTTTGGTTCCACGCTCACGTGTTTATGTTCGATCTTCAACATAAAATGAACGCCGTTCACACAGTTATTAACGCCGTTCATCATTGAACACGCATAAATGCACCTGCATTTTCAAAGCATCGCTCCGAAACCCAGATAAACCGCATCTGCATCTAGAAGAGATGCAACTATTTTCGTTATTTCAGGCGGTAATCTATCAAAAAAGTAGTAAAAAAGTCAAAAGCAAAAAAATAGCAGAAAGCAGATCATGGCCGATCTGCTTTCTGCTGTTTATCGAAACTCCTGTAGATTCTTACTGAATCACTTCGGGATGTTTCGCAAACCATGCTTTCCAAGCGTTTATGTTATTCGATGGTACGCCTTTCTTCGTTGGTGGATTGCCAATAATTTTTGACAAATACAAGACAGCCATAACATTCTTAGGATAGTAAAGAATATCTTTCGCAGGAGACTCTATTTGCGTCGAATCGTCAAGCAATGAGAAGAATGTTTTGAGGGAATATTTTCCACCTACTAAGAATACCTTTGCCATTCCAGTAAAACTTTCCGGGTCGTTCTGTCGAATTTCCTCCCCGATTTCGTTCAGTGCATTTTCATTTCCGAGTCGAGCTAAAGCGACATGAGCATTGTATGCTGAAGACCCCGCCTTTTTTCGTTCTTGCCCGGAAGCAAGTTGCTTTAGAAACTCTAGTGTTTCGGCGTCCAAAACACTATCGTTCTTTATAAGCAGAATGGCTTCATTATTTCCTTGAGAAACCTCTCTCACAAGAGAATCCTTCGAAATCTGTGACTGGCCAAATGTGGTGTGAACACTAACCAATATACCTAATATCAATAATACGTTTTTCATATTTCTCCTAATAAATCTCTATAGCAAGTCCCAGTCTCTTTTTCTAATACGACAGGGGCTTGCAAGAATGTCATATTTGTACATTAGATCAAGAATATCATTCGAATGGACTGTGTTAATTGTCACATTCGGCATTAATATGTGGCCAATCTCATGTGCCGCAACATAATTCAAAGACCCCACAGGATCGGGCGAGAAAAATGCAGAGGCAGCAGGTGGGACGGCTTCTGCATGGGCATCGTCAACATCGCCTCCAAGCGCAAACTGTACGCCTGTATAATACAAGTTGATATTTGCATTTGGATCTCTTGCTACGTCTTCAATCGCCTGATACTCATTAGTACGAACTGACCTGACACCATCAAATTTACCATCTCGATCACTATCGAAGTTGACCTGATGATTTATCGGGTCTTTAGTGATAGTGAAGAAGACATTTGCCTGCCTACCCCAAGTCGTATTGTTCAAATAGTCTTGTAACGACTGTACAGAGGGAATTGAACTTTCATTCGGAACCCTATCCGTCTGACTAGCCGTTGTTTGACAAATGCCGTCGGGGCCGGAATGAATGTGTTCAAGTCCCTGTGCGTCGGCAGCAACATCGTCATTGTTAATAGGATCTTTTTTGGTATCCCGAAACAGGTTCCTTCCAGACGTTATGCAGACTGAATTCGATTGTCCTTGGTTCATTGGGATTATCTCCACATCATTTCCTAGCAAAGGCGTTTGTCTTACACCGTTTTGGCCAGTATTAATCACAGTAATGGGTCGTCCATTTGGCCCATTTATAGACACTTTCTGGTCATCTCCTTGCTGCTGAGAGACAACATTTCTGGCACCCGTTTGAGGTTGTATCGCGATTTGATTGGGCTCTCCATTTCCAACCTGAAGTCTTTGGAAATCATCATTATCCTCCGTAACGGCATGGATCACAACGGTCTTGTTAATTCGGCTTCTAACCGCAATTTTTAGAACATTCGCGACATTCTGGCTAACATTCTCTAACGCTTGTAAGGTAAACGTTCCAATGTTACTACCCGCATTAACGTTAACCAATGTGGTGCCCCCTCCAACTGAGTTTGGAGTTGCGGTTACACCATTCTGCTCAAGTCCGCTCAGATTGAAATTACTTAAGCCTGTCGGTGCAATAGTCACATTGACGTGATTAGTTCCATTTTGAGGCACATATAAGTATTCAGGAGTTTCAGTTACGTCGAATCCTGCACATCCGGGGTTGCCATCCGCATCGCTAAATCCAAGTGAGTAGACGGTAAATTTATCAGTCAATGGCTGAGTGCCATTTACGTCAACTTTGAACTGATATTTATCAACTTCCGAGCTCTCCATAATTCCATCTATACCAATGATCCCATTGTAATTCCCTTGAGAACCAATATTTACAGAAAATGTTGAGACTGACCCACCATGAAAAAAGGCTTGTCCTGCAGTTCCAGAAAGAGTGGTCAAGTAAAAAGTGATATAAGTATTTGGTTTGGCATTGGTCACCGAAACACTGACGTTGGCAGTTTTTCCTTTTGGAACCAAGTTTATCTCAGAAACAGTTACAATCGGCTTAAATACCGTGAATCCGACTGCGTTGCTTGTATCTGAATTTCCGGGAGTTTGCATAAAACCATTTCCTGAGATGCCGCGAGACACTATTTTGACGCCTCGCGTACCAATATAAGTTGCTTCTGCAACAGAAAAGATCGCGGTTATCTCAGTAGTTGAGGATGAAGTAATAGTAGGACTGACGCCTACGCCATCTATCTGAAGTATCGGGTTGAACCCAAAACCTGCACCAGTAATAGTCACTGGAACCTGATCGCCGGTATTTCCTTCGGGTGGTGTGATGTTGGTAATTTGCGGTGTTCGGTCACCGATCCTGAACGGAATTGAATTGCTGGTTTGCCCGTTCACGGTCAATGTTAAAGTACGTTCACCGACTGCGGCATCAGGGGCAATCTCAATATTTACATCGAGGACCTCGATAGTATTCGGACTGGTTGATTGAACTGTCGCCGTAACACCGCTGCCGCTAACTTGGACGGTTTGGCTGGCTCCTTGACCATTGCCGGTTCCAAAAAGCCCCGTTCCGCGCAAACTCGTCAGAAAAGTAGCTCCGGGTGCCCCGCCTGAGGTGTCAATACTACTAAGATGCAGAGGCTCGGTCGCCTGAATTGAAACCTGTGTACTTGCAACCTTATAAATTTGATAAGTGTAATATACCGCCGGACCTTGCAAGAAAGAGTACGGGGATGGGTATGATCCAGAATAGAAACTATATCCGAATGGATCGTAATAGTAAGGCTGTCCACCCGAATAATAATAGTAGTATGAACCCAAGTAATGATCGCCGTGAAGCGTATAGGTTGATCCGTATCGAGCCTCGGGATCAGGATAGGTGTAAACAAGAACGGTAGGTCCGTTGTAATTCATTATCCTGTCTGTGGAAGCGATAAGAGAAGAATCTTCGTATAGATAGCCCTGAATACCGGGATCATAGTAATACCAAGTGTTGTAGTCCAAAACAGTTCCTGTTTCGGCATAGATCCGTGTAGAGGCAGCCGGAGCAGGGTGATATGGTTCGATATAAGAATAGCCATAGCTTTGGGCTTTAGCATCGACGAGAAATATACCGAATACAACGAAAAGCAGCGGTAGTAATAATCTTAAACGCATGTTATTTGCCCCCCTGATTGGTGAGATTCATCGTGACTTGCGGAGCGATCTTTTGCCGGGCAAATTCATTGAATTGATTAAAGGTTACTTCTCCTAATCCGTCTCTCAAGACATCTCTGAATTGAAGAACAACGTCATTTTTTTGCTGTTGAAGCCCTTTTAATTCTTTTGGTGGCGCCGGAATATCTTCGGGTGACTGCATCTCACCATTTGGGAAATTTCTTCGGGCGCTTACAATGATGTCCTTTGCTTGTTGGTCAATTTGAGCCGTAGCGTCCATACAGTCTTGAGCCGTTTGAAACAACAATTGGCTTTGAGAATTAGTGAGAGCGGCCTGATCCTCATATAGTTTGAAGTAATCAAGGGATTCGCCTCGGGCCGCAACTACTTGGGCTTGTTCTTTCAGGCTGACAAGGTGATTGAACAAGATGAAATAGACAATTTCATCAGGTACGCTTTCTGACGCTTGAATATTAAAGCCATTGGCAACGGCTGGTTTTTGACTTTCACTTTTACTCTCTGTGAAAAATACTTTGGCAATTGGATTGCCCTTAACTGATTCCAGTAGATCCCCGACAAATTTGGGGGAATTTCCTAAAACCACAATACTTCCTAGACCGATACACGCTAGTATCGATACTAAAACTTTCATTCGCATAGTGACTTTCTCCTTTTTTAATCGATCTATTTATCAAGCAGAAGTGTTTAGCCGGACTGTAAAGCTTCGACAAGCATTTCTGTGATACAGGCATCTTATTGCTGTCACCGGAATCAAATCCTTAACTGAAATTAATAATTCTTAATTGATCTTAATTACCTTGACCTTTGGTGGGAGTTGATTTAATATTTGAATCCCTATTATGTTGCACAGATGAAACAAGCGGCCCCACGTCGGCGAAATAAAGGCGTGTACTCTCACAATGCAGGTTTATAAGTTTAGAAATTGTTTATTAAATACAGTCGAAAGGCGGGTAATAAAAGATGGGGTATATCTCAAATTAACGCCGCGAACTTTTGATGTACTGTTGCTATTGGTGGAAAGTCAGAGCCGAATAGTTACCAAGGATGAAATGCTCGGAAAGGTGTGGAATGGAAGTTTTGTTGAAGAAGGCAATCTGTCCGTCCAAATAAAGAAACTCCGAACTGAGTTAGTTGAAACATGGACGGAACGCTACATAGAAACGGTACACGGCTATGGATATCGATTTGTGGCCGAGGTTAAGGAAGTGAACATTGATTTGTGGAAACAAGCACTACTAAATGTCAGACCAATAGAAAATCGGGGCATTACACCGATCCCTAGACTACAAAAAGAATCGTATTCTCGCTCCTATCATTCTAAAGCGGCTTGAATTCATCCAAGGCCTCAAATACCTGCAGGGCGTATTTTACGTTGCCGAACGGGGCGGAGACCTGGACGCCTTGGATGACGTCTTTTACTTCGGTTAGAGACTCGCGGGCGATGCGGATGCCTTCGTCGCGGCCGGCTTCTTTGCTGATGTCGGAGGCGGCACGCATGCGTTCGAGGATCTCGGGCGTGACGTTAACGCCGGGGACTTCGTTGTGCATGAACTCGGCGTTGCGGTACGAGATCAGCGGCCAGATGCCGGCGACGATGGGGATGCGGACGTGGTCGATCATGTCGAGAAACCGTTTTAGCTGCTCGGTATCAAAGACGGGTTGGGTGATCGCGTATTCGGCACCGGCCTCGACTTTCCATTCGAAACGGCGGATCTCTTCTTCCATATTTACGGCACCGGGATTGACGCCGACGCCGATCGAGAACGCGGTCGGTTTGCCGATCGGGTTGTTGCCGAGATCGAGGCCGTGATTGAGTTTGTTGACCATGTTGGTCAGGCCGATGGCGTCGATGTCGAAAACGGCGGTCGCGTCCGGATACGGCCCCATCTTTGGCGGATCGCCGGTTATCAACAGCAAATTGTGCAGCCCCAACGCCGACGCACCGAGCAGGTCGGACATCATGCCGAGCAGGTTGCGGTCGCGGCAGCAGTAATGCAGCACGGCTTCGATGCCGATCTCGCGTTCGACGAGGACGGCGGTCGCCTGGGCGGACATACGCGTCTGGGCACGCGGGCCGTCGGGGATATTTACGCCGTCAACACCCGCGTCTTTGAGCAAGCGAATGCTGTCGAGCGTCTTTTCGGCATCGCAGCCTTTTGGTGGCAGCACTTCGACCGACGTGACAAACTCGCCGCGAGCGATCTTTGCCGACCAGCGGGAACGATCAACCGGGTTGACGACCTGTACGTCGTCGGGCTTGAGCTCCGCGACAGTCGCGGGTTGGCCGTGAAATGACGCGGCTGAAACACGCGGGCTGACCGAGCGGATCGATTCGGAGATGAGCTTGATGTGAGTCGGCGTTGTGCCGCAGCATCCGCCGACAAATTTTGCTCCGGCTTGGACAAACCTTCGCGAAAACTCCGCCATATACTCGGGCGAACCCATGTAAAACTGGCGTCCCTGCACGTCTCGCGGAAGCCCGGCGTTCGGCTGTGCCGAGAGCGGTTTATTTGTCACCGCACGCATTTTTTCGAGGGCGTTGAGGACGTGGTTCGGGCCCATGCCGCAGTTTAGGCCGATGACGTCGACGTCGAGTTTGTCGAGAGCGGCGGTGAAAGCTTCGGGCGTGGTGCCAAAGGTCGTGTTGCCGTCCATCTGAATGGCAAACTGGGCGACGATCGGCAGATCGGACAGCTCTCGGACGGCTTTGATCGCCTGTTCTATGAGCGGCAGCTCGGAAAAAGTTTCAAGGATAAACAGATCAACACCGCCCTCAAGCAAAGCCTCGACCTGTTCGCGATACATCTCCTTTGCCTCGTCAAAAGATGTCGGGCCAAACGGCTCCAGACGCAATCCCAACGGGCCGATCGCTCCGGCGACATAAACTTTGTCACCCGCGGCCTCACGAGCAATGCGGACCGCGGCGATATTGATCTCTTTTAATTTTGATTCGAGCCCGTATGACTGCAAATGATGACGCGTCGCACCAAATGAATTGGTCTCGATGATGTCGGCACCGGCGGCGATGTATTCTTCGTGCACCTCGCGGACGAGATCCGGATTGGTGATATTTAGCTCGTCGTAAGAGCGGTTGATATACACGCCCTTGTCGTAAAGACGCGTGCCGACGGCCCCGTCAAAGACATAGACGCTGTCGCTTTCCAAAAGATCTCTAAAGTTTTTCATAGGAATTTATCCACAGATAAACACAGATGAACACAGATCAGGAACGATCTATCACTTTTCTGCTTTATCTGTGTCTATCTGTGTTCATCTGTGGACTATAAATAAAAAGTCTCGCTAAAACAGCGAGACTTTTTCGAAATCGATTTGTCCACAAGCTGTTTAGCGTTTTATTTTACGTGGCCGCAAGTCGCATAACTCACCACGGTATAAAATCGATGATGTCCCTTTTGAGTAAAGGTGTCAAGTATTCAGCCGCTAGCGGCTGCTATGACTTTTTCATCTTACCGAAAAAGGCGTAGTCAGCTTTCGAACCAGTAACCGCTAAACGCCAATGTGTAAAATCTTCGGCATTGTCGCAGTTGTTGCCGCGGCCTTGAAAGATAAGCGTGTACTTGGTCGGACGGACGATGCCGCTCTTGAATACTCCGCTGCCGCTGCCGACTGTGCCCTCAAAAACGAACTCTTTGTAAACGACCGGATCATCCTCTTCTTTATCGTGAATGTCGATCTTTTTCGTGGTCAGCTTTGCTGGACGCGGTAAGGTCAGCGTTCCGGTTTTGCCGGCAGCCGATTTGATCGTGATCTTCCAGGTGTTGTTTGTAAACGCATCAACCAGGCTTAGATTTTCCCATCCGAGGTCGCCGATCCCTTTCATGTCATCCTCGCCGGCGGTCATGAAAAGTTCGACGCCAGTGTCCATATGCATATCTTTCAAAATGCCGACGGTGTAGGTGTCGGGCGTGCTTGTTGACACCCAATATTGCCCTTTATCGGCACAGCAAGCACGCAAAAGAAATGGTTGAGGCCGCGAGCATGATCGCGACCGAAAAAGAGCCATCAAAGATCTATTTTTGTTCATATATTTAACTGTTGAGAATTCTCACGTTCAATGATGCTGTGCTGACTGACACAGGTTGCACCTTTTATTTTCGTTGGCATTTACGGCAAAAATAAGTCGAACGACCACCTTGTTTTAACCTAACGATGGGGGTATTGCAATTACGGCACGGCTCTTTCTCGCGGTCATAGACCATCCATTCCGTGCCGCCCGCACTGAAATAACCGCCTTCGAGGTCCTCGGGGTTGACCGGTAAGCCTTCGGCGTGGGCGATAGCGATACGCAAAACGTCGCGGATCGCGGCATAAAGGAGCGGAGCTTTTTTCGCGGGAACTTTGTTAGCTGCAATAGCGGGATGAATGCCAGCGGCAAACATCGCCTCGGCGGCGTAGATATTGCCAAGCCCGCAGACCTTTGTCTGGTCGAGGAGAAATTCTTTCAGGCTGCGTTTGGATGTCTTTAATATGGAGGACAAGTATTCGACCGAAAACTCCTCTGAAAAGGGCTCAGGAGCAAGTTTTTGCAGCTCTTTCGCCTCATGCAGTTTTGGTGTTTTGACCACTTTCATCAACCCAAAATGCCGCTGGTCGTCAAAAACAAGCCTCTCATCGGTCCCAAAATGAAAAACAGCGTGGGTAAATTTTGGATCCTCGGTCTCTGCCTGTAGAAGCGAAAACCGGCCGCTCATGCGCAGATGTACGATCAGGGTCTTGCCGCCGCTCAGGTCAAACAAGATGTGCTTACCACGCCGGTGGACAAAGTTTATTGTTGTTTGCCGTAAATTCTTTGCAAAAGACGCCGGTGAAATGTCGGGAGCGAGCCGCTGCCTCAAAAGGCTGGCGGTGCTGATGGTGCGGCCGCGGACGAGCTTGTCCAGAGCCTTCGAAATTGTCTCAACCTCAGGTAATTCGGGCATTTTATACGTTTGTGTAGTCCGTAAGTGTTGTCTTATCACCAAGCACCGAGCCGTCGGCGACGAGTGCATTGCGTCCGATATGACAGCTTCGGCCGACGACGGCACCGCGAATTTCGGCTGCCGTAGAGATACGTGTGTGTGACCAGATGACGGAATTTTCGATAACAGCTTTTTCCTCAATATGGACGCCGTTGCCGATGACGGAATTGATGATGCGGACCCCCGGTTTGATCACACAGCCCTCGCCGATGAATGATGTTTTGTCGATCTCGGCACGCGTTGCGACATCCGACGCGTTGGTTCTTTCCAGGTCAAATCCTGTGATCTTGCCGCGCAAAAAATCGTGATGAGCATTGAGATAATTGGCGGGTGTGCCGATGTCACGCCAGTATTCTTTGTCCATAACAGACGCGAAAAAGGAAATTTTCTTTTCGAGGATCGCCGGGAAAACGTCGTATTCGAACGAGGCGTTGGAGTCTTTTGTATCAGATCCATTATCGTAGGTTCGAGGATGTAAATGCCTGCGTTGATTGTATTTATCTCAAATGCATCGGCCTCGCCAGCTTTCGGCTTTTCGATAAATTTAACCACCCGCCCATCGCTGCCAGCTTCCGCTAAACCATAACGCGCCGGGTCGTCGACGCGAACGAGAGCTATCGTCGCTTGTGCCGCTTTCGCGTTGTGAAATTCGATCAATTTTGCGATGTCGATATCGGTCAAGATGTCACCGTTAAAGACAACAGTCGTCTCATTCATGCCGTCCATCGCAAATCTATACGCACCTGCGGTTCCCAACGGACTCGGCTCGGTGATGTATCGCAGAGTGACGCCGTGTTCGGAGCCGTTTCCGAGTATTTGCTGAATTTTATCCGGCTGATAGCTCAGGCTGAGCGTGATGTCGGTGATGCCGGCACGCCGCAAAACCTCGATCTGATATAGCAAAAACGGACGATTTATAACAGGGACGATCGGTTTTGGTGTATAAACGGTGAGCGGGCGGAGCCTCGTGCCTTTGCCGCCCGCGAGGATGAGTGCTTGCATAAAAATAACAAAAAGCGAGCTAAGTTTGAGCGTAAAGAAAGCGAGCAAAAAAATCAAAACCTGCCCGCCAAAATATATGTAAAATATTGATAAACATTGGCAAAAAAGATTGACACTCAAAAGATCCGCGTGGTAAATTTGATGGTACGGGTTAATGCCTGATCTTGACCTGTGCATTTCTCTCACCTAGGCCCATCACCGGCGTCTTACACGGCCGGAGCTAACGATACCCGATAATGAATTTCGATAAAACAAAAGCGATGCGGAGTGCTGAGCGTTACGTCTCGCAGGGTAAGATCCGCGCGGCGATCACAGAGTATCGCTCGGTCGTCGATAACGACCCGCGCGATATCGCAACGCTCAATATGCTCGGGGATCTTTACGCCAAAAACTCCGACAAACGCGACGCCGTTCAGTGCTATTTTCAGGTTGCCGACCATTACAACGCACAGGGGTTTGCTCAAAAAGCGATCGCGATGTACAACAAGATCGCGAGGCTCCAGCCTGATTCGATCGAGGTTTCGGCAAAGCTCGCAGAGCTGCACAAATCAAAAGGTTCGCTGAACGAGGCACGGTCGCACTACACTACGCTTGCCGAACATTATCAGAAAAACGGGCGTCGTTTAGAGGCTCTGGCGATGTTCAAACAGATCGCCCTGCTGGACCCAAACAACACCGACGTTTGTATGAATCTTGCCGATTCGTACCTGCGGGAAAATCAAAAAGACGAGGCTGTCGAGGCTTATGCTGAGGCAGGTGCAAGATTTGGCCGACAGGGCCGCCACGAAGATGCGATCCGTGCCCTGATGCGCGGCTACGACATCAAATCGACAGATCTGCGAATTCTCGAAGGGATCGTAACGGCCCAGACAGCGCTAGGCCGTGCCGGAAAGGCGGCGTCTTTGCTCGAAGAGATACTTGAAAACGAACCGTACAACCGCGACGTGCTTTATCTGTTGATCGATTGCTGTATCGATTCGCAAAATGCAGCCGCTGCCGAAAAAGCCGTCATCAAACTGGTCGAGATCGAACCGGCAAATTATCCCAAATTCCTCGACCTAATTCGCATTTATCTCAACGTCAATGACCCCGAATCTGCTGCTCGCATCCTGACGATGTGCAGCGAATATCTGCTTGCGGGCGGCCAATCGGACGAGTGCGGAAAGTGGATCAATGAGATACTCGAACGTAACCCAAATCAGTTGTCGGGCCTGCGTATCCTCGTCCGTTACAACACTTGGCTTAACGACGAAACCGGCATCCGGCTCGCGTTGGAGCGGCTCTATGCCGCGGCGTCAAAGGTCGAGTCTATCGACGACGAGCGGTTCGCGCTTGCCCAGCTTATCGTCATCCGTCCGCACGAAACGCGTTACCGCGATCGTCTGAACGAGATCGTCCAGCAGCACGGCCCGGGCGATCTACCTGTTAATGAAGAAGTGTTAAAAGTTGAGACCGATAGGCTGGAAACCACGGTCGTAGATACAACGCATCAAAACGGCCATTCGCCAGATTTCGAAGCCGAAACCCCAACTGAGATCGAGCGAAACGGCAATGTGCTTGAGGCACAGATCATCGAGAGTATGTCGGATGTCAGCGGCGGTTATATCCCGCCGGGCGAAGATACTGACGAGCCAAATCTGTCGCACTCTGACGAGCAAAAGATACAGAAAGAGATCGAGAGCATCACTTTCTACATCGAAAATGATTACAACGAACTCGCCGAAAAGGCTCTAAACGAGCTTGCTCGTGAATACGGTGACCGTCCCGCGTTTGCCGAGCTGCGGCAAAAGATCGGCATGGAGCTCGAGGAACCGCAGCAGCCTGTCGAGGCCGTTGAGATCGTCGAATCAGTCGTTGTAAATACGCTTGGTATCGACGAGATGCGTTCGGAATTTGGGCTTGAAGAGCAAGGTGCGGTCGATGCGAATGACGATTACGAGACACATTATCATACCGCCGTCGCGTACCAAGAGATGGGCTTGCTCGAACAGGCGATCGCCGAGTTTCAGGACGCTGTCCATCTAACCACGCCCAACGACGGCACCCGAAGATCTTTCCAGTGTTCAAATTTGCTCGGCCATTGTTTCCTGCAAAACGGCATGGCAAACCACGCGATCACATGGTTCATCCGTGCCCTTGAGACCCCCGATATCTCCGACGAAGAGCATCACGGCCTTTGGTACGAACTCGCCCTCGCATATCAAGCCAACGGCGACGAAGACACCGCCGCACGATATTTCGAACAGATCTACGCCGAAAATGTCGATTTCCGCGATGTCGGCGAACGCGTCAAAAATTTGGTCAGCCAGCACTAGGGCGGTTGGGCGGGCGGCGGGGGGGGGGCGGGGGGGGGGGGGCGGTGGGGCGTTCGCGGGCGGGGGGGGCGACGCCGCGGCGCGCTCGCGCCGCCGCCGGGGGGGGGGTCTCGCCGCGCGGGCGCGGGCCCCGGTGGGGCCCCGGGCCCGCGGGCCCGGCGGCCGGGGGGGGGAGGGGGGGGGGCGGGGCGCGCGCGGGGCGGGGAAGCGCGCGGGGGCCGGGGGGGGGGGGGGGGGGGGGGGGCCCCCGGGGGGGCCGCTCTTTGGCTGCAAAAAGGCAAAAGCGTTATACTTTGACGGTATGGTTGAAAAACTTACCGTCGTTTTCTTTGTGATCTTGTGCGTCCTGCTCGGGGCGTATTTGATCTTTTCGCCGTGGGACATGCTGTTTGGCCCGTGGGGTGAGAATTATCTGCTTGTTTTTCTGACTGATAAAGCGGGTGCCCCTGTCATCCAAAAAGCGGTAGCGTCAACTTGGTTTCGCGGAGCGGTTACCGGACTAGGCGTGATGAATCTGATCATCGCTTTTTGGGAAGTAATGCATTTTGAACAAGCTGTAAAAATGCTGCAAGGCAACCCAACCCAAAGCGAAAAGTGAGCCTCGACCTTGCCACACCCATTATCTATCTCATTACAAAAGGCGAAGCAACGCCCGCAAATTTTGACGACGCGAGCCGTCAAATACTCGAAATCGTCAGCGTCGCCGTCGAAGAAAAGATCCACCTCGTCCAGATCCGCGAAAAGCACCTGACCGCAAAACTGTTATTCGAACTCACGACCAAAGTAGTTAAGATAACCAAAGGTTCGGCAACACGCGTGCTGGTCAACGACCGTGCCGACATCGCCGCCGGAGCGGACGGCGTACATCTGACATCGCGGTCACTATCAGCTCAGATCATTCGCAATACATTTGGCGGCAAACTGATCATCGGCGCCTCAACACATAATATCGACGAAGCAAGATCGGCGGTCGCTGGAGGTGCGGACTTTATCGTCTTCGGCCCGGTATTTGAGACGCCTGGGAAAGGAGCGGCTACCGGACTTTCCGCCCTCAGCGATGTTTGTGACAAACTAAAACCGTTTCCGGTGATCGCTCTTGGCGGTGTCGATAAGGGAAATTATCGTTCCGTCATTTACGCCGGGGCGAAAGGATTTGCGGCGATCAGATCGCTGAATGATATTGACCGGCTGCGGGCGATCGCTACGGAGCTGCGAAATGAAAACTAGCACATCAAAACAACCGATCTGCCTAACCATTGCCGGGCTCGACCCGTCCGGCGGGGCGGGCATTGTCGCGGATATCAAGACATTTTCGAGATTTGGATGTTTTGCGGCGGCGGCGATCTCATCGGTGACCTTTCAAAATACGACGGGCGTTTTTGGAGCCGAGCATCAGACCGCGGAGTCGGTTAGAAAACAGGTTCCGAGGGTGCTCGATGATTACGATGTCGCGGCTGTTAAGAC
This sequence comes from Chloracidobacterium sp., assembly GCA_016712045.1. Taxonomy (GTDB): domain Bacteria; phylum Acidobacteriota; class Blastocatellia; order Pyrinomonadales; family Pyrinomonadaceae; genus OLB17. The sequence goes on from JADJRV010000009.1 coordinate 118,864, forward strand.
GGGAATGCTGCCGACCCGCGAGATCATCGAGACGGTCGCTGATGTTATCGCGGAAAGAAAACTAAAAAATGTCGTTGTCGATCCGGTCGTGCGTTCGACATCGGGCTATGACTTGATCGATGACGCCGCTCTAACGGCGTTGATAGAAAGACTATTTCCGCTTGCTACGGTGGTAACTCCAAACCTACAAGAGGCTGAACGGATCGCCCGGTGCTCTATCCAAAGCCCCGAAAGCATCGGTCATGCCGCAATGTTGATCCGTGACCGCGGTGCTGCGGCGGTACTCATGAAGGGCGGACACATGACAAATGCAGAATGCAGAATGCAGAATGCAGAATTAAAGGCGAGAGATTTCCTGTTCTGTGGGAGCGAAGTTTCCGTTTTTGAGGCGGAGTTTATCGAGACGACGGCGACCCACGGAACCGGATGCATTTTGGCGGCGGCGATCACGGCGAATTTGGCTTTGGGTAAGAGTTTGAACGAGGCGGTGTCGATCGCAAAGGCTTTCGTCCACGAAGCGATCCGAACGGCACCGATGATCGGCCACGGAAATTCGCCGATAAATATCTAATTATTTTGCGGGGGTAAAGATAGACGGGCTGACATACGTCACGCCAAATGTGATGCCGGTACGAGGGCTAAATTTTGTAAGGCCAAATGCCGCTGCCGTGTCGAACCGCAACCCCGAGGCCTTGATCTGGGCTCCGATACGAAATTGTCCCATGCTTTCGGTTCCGAGCGGTGCGTTTCCTTTGCGGGTGTTTACGCGGCCGTTGACCTCGCTGACGATATTTACGCTATCGGTTACCCGGTAAATGCCCGCCAATCCGTAGATGAAAAGGTCGTTTTGCGTAAAGTTTGCGAGCGGCGCGGTCATCATCAGCAGGCCGATATTGCCCATGAGCTTAAATTTTGGCGTTTTGTTTCTCAAGCTGCCAAACGTTTTTTGCATCAATATCTTAGAAAAGATATTGATCTGATTTGTACCGATGCCTCTCGATTGGTCTGTATTTGGCATTACGTAGCCAAATTTTAGACCGAGTGCGGGCAGACGCTTGGTTTCGTTGCGCACCTTGACTTTGGCAGATATCGTGAAATCGTCGATGTCGTTGGTCGAATTTCCGTTGATATTTAATGGTATTGCGGATGGGCCGACTGTATTGATCGCGAGAAAGTTTTGCAGCGTGCCTTCGATCTGCAGCTCGACGTTGGCGGCAAAACCCGTCTTCAGACGGATATCGCCGATGCGGGTCAGATCACCCGTCAGGCCGGAGAGCGGAAATTTTGCGTTTTGAAAAAAATCGACGCCAGCCGAAATCTCGACCGAACCGGCCGGAGTGATATCGACATCGTCCGTGAGCAATGGCCGCTGCTGCCCGAGCGAGGCATAGGCCGCCACGAGCACAACGATGAGAGATGGTATCAGCCGCTTCATAAACCCAATTTTGGCACTAAAGACAGATTTTGTAAATCAAATACCATGGTTATCCGATTTGCGCTTGTGCCGCTAAACTTGCCAAAATGTTTTTGGATATCGGACACGAGTTTTAATGATCGCGAGAAAATTTGTCATTAGCGGTGAGGTGCAGGGCGTCGGATTTCGGTATTTTACCCAACGCAGCGCCGCACGCCATCAGGTTCGCGGCTATGTGACGAACCTCAAAGACGGCCGCGTCGAGGTGCTCGCCGAGGGCGTTGAAAAGGCGGTAAATAATTTCAGGCTTGACCTTGCCGCCGGGCCGACCCATTCGCGGGTCAGCAATATCGAGGAATTTGTAGTAGAGCCAAGCGGTTTATTTCCGCAATTTAGGATCGAGAGATAAAAATGGAACACCTAAGAAACCTTATTCGCGAAGTGCCGGATTTTCCGAAACCGGGCATTAATTTTTACGACATCACGACGCTGTTGATCGACCCGACGGGGTTGAAGAATACGATCGACGCACTCGTAGGCGAGATCCCGCCCGGGCATATCGACACGGTGATCGGCGTCGAATCGCGCGGCTTCATCTTTGCGACACCGCTTGCGTATCAGATCAATGCGGGGTTTATACCGGTTCGTAAGCCAAAAAAATTGCCGTCAGAGACGGTCTCAGTCTCGTACGAACTCGAATACGGAACAGACACGCTCGAGATGCACAAAGACGCCGTCGGTGACGGCCATCGCGTCCTGATCGTTGATGACCTGCTCGCGACCGGCGGAACCGCACGTGCGGTTATCGACCTAGTCGAAAGCGTTGGGGGAACTGTCGCCGGTTTGCTATTCGTCGTCGAACTCGATTTCCTCGGCGGCCGCAGCAAATTTGACGGATATGACGTCAGGTCGTTAATTCACTACGATTCGTAATTCGAAATTCGAAATTCGTAATTTCAAATTTGGTCCCGTAGCTCAGCTGTATAGAGCGTCCGCCTCCTAAGTGGAAGGTCGGTGGTTAGAATCCACCCGGGATCACCATTTTATTCACCCGACAATATGAGAACTCTCGGCATTTTTGCTGCCCTTTTGCTCGCCTGCATTAGCATTTCCGGCCAGGCTCTGGAGCGTTGGCACGAACTCATTCTCGATGAAACGACTCCTGAACAGGCGATAGCGATCTATGGCGGGCCGCGTATTTACCGGGATTCGAGTCTGCATGTCTATGATATCCAGCCTCTTTTATCGACGGAAACGGCTAAGCGAAATTTTGAGACCGGCGAATGGGAAAACGCAAAAGGCCATAAGAGCATAATGTTGACCTTTTCGAGCGATGATAAACTGAGGATGATCTTTGCAACGCCTGATAATGAGGGAACCAAGACACTTGAAAATTTGTGCGGCGGTAATTGGAAACCGGCCGGCCAGGATCTGGTAAAAGATTTTCGGGCAGAGATGTCTTCAAATCCCCAAACGGTGCCGACTGTGCCGATCACAAAAAAGTGGTATCAGATCTATGCGATGACGCCCCGCACATTTTGCGTCGCCGATATTCTCAACGAGATCCCCAACTCTGTGCTACCGATCATGCCAATATATCCCGGCAGAGTCGGGATCGTCACGATGGTCTCGCGAGCGGTGGAATCAAAAGCAAAGCCAAAGACTACCCCAAAGAAAGTACCTAAAAAACGTTGAGACAGGATCATTAGATCATCGTTTTTGTGGAACGACGCAGCGAATAGACCTTTCTATTAAGTGAACGGAAGCAAAGCGTGTAAGAGCACAGTGGCATACATTTATCCACGGTGAGACCGCCGAAGGTCTGTTCATGATCTCCAATCGACTAGAACCGCATTGTTGCGAGCAATGCGGTTTTTTCTTTGTGATAAATTAGTTATCGATGCAAAAAGTCCTAACAGCCGAGCAAATGCGCACCGTCGATCGCCTGACGACCGAGCGATATGGCATTCCGTCGATCCTGCTGATGGAAAACGCCGCCCATGCCGTTGCTCGCGTCATTACCGAAAAGCTCGGCGGCTCGGTCAAGAGGAAAGATTTATCAACATACTTGCTGGAACCGGTAATAATGGTGGCGATGGTGCCGCGTTAGCCCGAATATTATGGACGCAAGGGGCGAATTGTTTCGTTTATCTCTTTGGAAAGGTTGAATCGCTATCGGGTGATGCACGGGTCAACTTTGATGCAGTCAAAAAATTCGATGATTCAGAAAGTATGAACGGCGCAAGTGGGAATTGTCTTATTCTGTTTGAAGACTATGACCCCGAACGTTTAATCATTCCTGCCCACCATGATGTGGTGGTTGACGCATTGTTTGGCACTGGACTTTCGGCGGCGATTGAGTCGAGATCACTTGGTGACCTTGTCCAACGGATAGGCGAACAATGGAATCGGTGTGGTCAGATGTTCGTTTCTCTCGACGTCCCATCAGGTTTATTGTCTGACAATGCCGAAATCGTAGGGCCGGCTTTTCCGGCAGATTTCACCGTTTCCTTTACCGCACCAAAATACGCAAATGTATTTTCCCCTGCGTCTAAAATTAATGGTGAGGTATTTGTTGCTGACATTGGCTCTCCGCCGGATTTATTAGAGATTCAGCATTCATCGCTCTTTCGGGCCGACAAAACTGATGCGACTCGTTTTCTCAGAAACACTCGATTTACTGACGACTCTTACAAAAACAAACGCGGTCACGCCTTCGTTATCGCAGGTTCGGAAGATTATTCCGGTGCGGCGGTCTTGGCCGGGAACGCAGCGATGCGTTCGGGGGTTGGGTTGGTTACGGTCGTGACGCCGCGGTCGTCGAAAGATTCGGTCGCGTCGAGGGTTTTGCCGGAAGTTATGGTTCGCGGCGTCGTTGAGACCGAAAACGGAACGATCTCGGAAGCGGCATATGTTGAGGTCGGTGACTTGCTCGAAAATTCGGATTCGATCGTTATTGGATGCGGCGTCTCACAGGATGAAAGCACTAAGAAATTCGTCGTAAAGGTGATCGAAAATCGGCATCAGCCGGTTATCGTTGATGCCGATGCGTTGAATTTGCTTTCGCCGTTCGCGGGTTCGTTGCAGAAGCCCGCACGAAGTAAGGGCATAGACGGGCCACCACTCATTCTCACGCCGCACGAAGGCGAGTTTATGCGGTTGCTCGGCACAACTGACAAAGATGCAATAAAAGATCGCGTCGCCGCTGTTCGCGATTTTGCGGTGAAACATAATGTCATCCTCGTGCTAAAAGGCGAGCGTGTTTTGATCGGAACACCTGATGGCCGCGTGGTTATAAATCCAACGGGGAACTCTGGGCTTGGGAAAGCCGGTAATGGTGACACGCTGGCGGGCATTCTTGCTGGATTTGTTGCTCAGGCGGTGCAATTTGAGATTGATATTTTTGAGACGGTCGTTGCTGCAGTCTATGTTGCCGGGATGGCGGGGATATTGCCGAAAAGAAATACGGCAAACGCGTGATGACTGCATCCGATGTGCGGGAATGTTTGTCGGATGTTTTTGCCGAGTTAGAAAGTTGAAAAATGACAACGTAAATTAGCCGCAGATGACGCGGATGCAGCAGATTAGATCGAATAAGAAATTTAAAGAAGTATTTTATGTTTTGGCTTTTATCCGCGTAATCTGCTTAATCTGCGGTAAAACTATTTTGATTTGAGAATCCATTGTGTCTAAAACAATCAAAACCACAACTCCAGACGACACCTTTGATCTCGGCGAGAGGCTTGGGGCGTCTCTCACCGGTGGCGATGTTTTGTTGCTCTACGGTGGTCTTGGTGCGGGAAAGACCTTACTGACAAAGGGCATTTTGAATGCGCTTGAGTTTGATGTTGACGAGGTAACGAGCCCGAGTTTTACGCTGGTTAATCTGTATAAGACGGCGACGTTTGATGTTTATCATATCGATCTGTGGCGATTGGATGGCGGCGGAGATGTCGCGACCGCGGTCGGACTGGAAGAGATCCTTGAAAATGAAAATGCCGTGACGATCATTGAATGGGCGGACAGGTTGGGTGAGTTACAATTCCTAAACAACACGATCAAGGTAACGATCGACGGTGATGGCGATGAGCCGCGGCGGGTCTCTATCGAACAAAAAATGCGTAACATTTACGTCAAAAAGATTTAACATCGAAATTCTTTCTTATGGCGGCGGCTTCTTTTATAATCTAGCCCGCCATATATGACTTTAACGGATACGAAAAGCTCAAGGTCAAATAAAAAAGTCGAGACCGTCGTGCAAACCCCCACCGAAGTGGACAGCAGGACGCTCTTTAACCGTGAGCTGAGCTGGCTCGAATTTAATCGCCGTGTCCTCGACGAGGCCACGGATGAAAGCCTGCCCGTGCTCGAGCGGCTAAAATTTCTATCGATCTTTTCGACCAACCTGGACGAGTTTTTTATGATCCGCGTTTCGGGGCTCAAGGAGCAGATCGCTGAGGGCGTCGGCGAGACATCGCCCGACGGGCTGACCGCAACAGAGCAACTCAGCGAGGTTTATAAACGCCTGCGGCCGATGCTGAAACGGCAGGTGTCGTTTTTGACTGAGAATGTTTTTCCTGCATTAAAAAAAGCCGGTATATCGATCGAACCATATGCCGGTCTTAACATTAAAGAAAAGCGTCTGCTCGATAAATATTTTAGGAATAATCTGTTTCCGATCCTTACTCCGCAATCGGTCGATTCGTCGCATCCATTCCCGTATATTTCAAACTTGAGTATTAATCTCGGGCTGTATATCGAACCCGACCGCACGTTTACACAGGCAAATCTCAAGCACCTTTTCAAACAAAAGCGATTCATCCGGATCAAATTGCCCGCGACCGTTCCGCGTCTGATACCGATCAATGAAAAGACAGGCCGTTACGCTTTACTCGAAGAGGTCGTTGCGGCAAATGTCGCCGAGCTGTTCCCGCACATGAAAACGAGCGAGGCGTTTTTGTTTCGGGTAACGCGTGATGCGGACATCGAGCTTCGCGAAGACGAGGCCGGTGATCTGATGCGAACGCTCGAACGTGAATTACAACGCCGCCGCGACCGTTTCGCCGTCAGATTAGAGGTGGCGGCGGCAATGCCTGAAAAGATGGTCAAGCTGCTAACCGCCGGAACCGGTCTCGCCGCAGAGGAGATCGAGCGGGTTGAGGGGTTTGTCGATATTCCCGATCTGATGCAGCTTTATGGTCTGGATAGGCCGGAGTTAAAGAGAAGCCGATCACCGCGGTTGTGCCGACACCGCTGCACAAAAAAGAGAATATTTTTGAAGTAATCAAAAAGCAGGACGTGCTGCTGCACCATCCTTATACGACATTTAGCACCGTGGCGGACTTTATTGCAGAGGCGGCTGAGGACACGAACGTCCAGGCGATAAAGATCTGCCTGTATCGAACGGGCAAGGATTCGCCGATCGTTAATTCACTGATGCGGGCGAGCCGGCTGGGCAAGCAGGTGACGGCGCTCGTTGAGCTAAAGGCTCGCTTTGATGAGGAGAACAACATCGAATGGGCACGGCGGCTGGAAAACGAAGGCGTCCATGTGGTCTATGGCATCAGCACGCTAAAGACTCACTCAAAAGTCCTACTGGTCGTGAGACGTGAAAAGGACAAGCTTGTCCGTTATGTGCATCTGGCGACCGGAAACTACAACCCAATAACGGCAAAGATCTACACCGACCTAGGCCTGCTCACGGCAGACGAAGAGATCGGCGAGGACGCGAGCAGCCTGTTTAACTTTTTGACGGGATATTCGCAGCAGGATAAATACAAAAGGCTGATCGTTGCGCCGCTCAATCTTCGCGAACGTCTGATCGCGCTGATTCGCCGCGAAAAGAAAAACAAGCTCGCCGGAAAAGAAGCACGGATAATCATCAAAGCCAACAGCATCACGGACGTCGAGCTTATTAATGAGCTTTACTCGGCATCACAAAGCGGTGTCCAGATCGATATGATCGTTCGCGGGATATGCGCTCTTCGTCCAGGCGTTAAGGGCATGTCAGAGAATATTCGTGTTCGTTCGATCATCGGCCGCTTTCTCGAACATAGCCGTATCCTTTATTTTGCGAACGGAGGCGGCGATGCCGAAGAGATCTATATTGGCAGTGCAGACCTGATGCACCGCAGCTTTGACAGCCGCGTCGAGGTCGTTACGCCGATCCTCGATCCTGAGATCAAAAATTACTTAAAAGATCAGATGCTGGCGGTTTATTTGAAAGACGAGACAAACGCTCGGATCTTGAACGCAGACGGCAGTTATAAAAAGCTGGCGGATAGAAAAGGCGGCGGGTTTGATTCGCAGATGTCGTTTGTAGGACAGGCGGCTCTTGATTAGACGGCCTTAGATTTATCAAATCTCGACTCGAAAACACCATTTACATCTTTACCGTATTTCAGCGTAAGCCTCGGGTAGCCGCGAGATTCAGGCAGTAGTTTATCTGCCCCAAGCTGTTTTTCGACCGTGAGAATATCCTCGATCGAGCCCTCGATCTCCATATAGTAACCAAATGGCAGCTCGTCGAGCACGACCTCGACATTGCCAAAATGCCATGCTTTGCGATGCTTTTCGTATATCACCGAGAGTTTGTAACCCAATTTTTCGATAATACTTTCTGTAGCATTAACGTCGGAAACGTCGGTCTCAAATTCGATCTGATGTTTGAAATCGTTTTCGGTTGGCACCTTTTCTTTGTATGTCAGCGTTGTTCGAGATTCGGTTTTTCGAAGCCTGAGAACCGCCGCCTTTCCATCAAGCAAACCGCCGCGATGCAGATAGTTTTCCTCGAACGTCTCATAGGAGAACGCCGCACCGAGTTTGCCTAGCTTTGCGGTGAGATCAACTAGTAGTTTTTTATCGATCAGATATTTTTTTTCGATTTCTATCGCCATTTATTAACCTGAGTCATATGCAGCACAAACTTTAATTCTAAAGGTTAAGTCGAGGCGGGGCAAATTGGGATGTTCCGAGGGCTGTGGCTTGACTTAAACGCCCCATTATTGAATACTTGAAAAAAAGGTCAGGATTTGTTGCCGACCGAAATATAAGGAGTAAAAACGAAATTATGCCATATCCAGAACCGATGATATACGGAATGCGGGCCGAGCTTGCAAACCTTGGAATTGAAGAAGCAAAGACGACTGAGGCTGTTGACGAAGCGGTCAAAAACACCGACGGCACGCTGATGGTCGTTGTAAATTCGGTATGCGGTTGTGCTGCGGGCGGCGTTCGCCCGGGCATTGCGATGGCGCTCGCTAATTCAGCAAACGTCCCTGACCGTTCGATCACCGTATTTGCCGGAGCAGACATCGATGCGACTGAAACGGCTCGCGAATATTTTACCGGCCACATGCCGACGTCCCCTGCGATCGGATTTTTGAAGAACGGCGAGCTTGTACAGCTTTTCCAACGCAGCGATCTCGAAGGCCGTCCGCCGCAGATGATCGCACAGGCGCTGGTCGAGGCTTTCAACACTCACTGCACAAAATCAGAAGCCGCGAATAACTAGCGCGATAACAAATATGTTTTCCAAAACCGCTCCAACCGGGGCGGTTTTTTATTTTGTTGCGTGCGGGATGCGGTAACCGATAGAATAGTAGTAGCAGATGTCCATCAACCAACGACAACACATCCGGTTTTCGCTAGATATCCCTGCGATCATCTATTCGAAATTCGGCGAAAAACAACTGACGCGGCTGCAGCAGATCAGCATCGGCGGCTGTTTTACCGATTGGGATGAAAGCGTGCTGATCGGCGATGAATTTCGTATGGAGATCGAGCTGCCGAATAAAAATTACCTGCCGCTCCACTGCAAAGCTCTTTACCTCTTCGAACATACGGGCATCGGCGTCAGATTTGTCGAGATCACCAAGTTCGAACAATCGCTTATCTCAAAAATTATCGCCAACAAACTCGAAAACGAAGGCGTGCCACTCCAGATCGATCCATTCACCCTGCCGCCCACGTTCGTCGGCGACGACCCAAGCCCGCGCATCACCGACATTCGCCAAAAACGCGACGCCGTTCTCCAACACATCATGTCCGGCGGCGACGCTTATTGAGCCGGTTTTGGCGGCTGCGGCGGCCGCATGCCCGTGTACTGGGCCGAAGCGATCTTCCAAACACCTTTTTCTTTTGCACACACCAGCATCACACGCATCCCGCGCGGCGGCATCGTTTTGCCTTCGGCAGTGATCGTGTAATCCAGCCGCAATATCACGACCGCGCTTTTATCCCGCACACGTATCGACCATTCCGAAGCGTTGCTTTTAGTCGAGACCTTTGCCGGATCGGGCTTTAGCTCGGGCTTATAAAACCCGAGAACCTTGTCCCTGCGATCAAACTCACCGACAGGCGAGATCTCAATATAATCAGCCGTAAAAACCGCATCAAGCGCCGCCGCGTCGTAGTTCGTCTGAGCCGTAACCATCTTGTTGACGAGCTTGGTCAGCTCGGCCTCGTCCTTTGACTGAGCAAAGCCCTGAAACGCGGATGACAGCAGGATCAGTGCAATGGAAGTAACTTTATTCGCATACTATTTCTCCGTTGAAATGGAATACGAAGGGAGGACGCGGTTGGTTCAAAACAACTCATCCATTGCTTGTTCGAGGTTTTTAACACCGACGACGCGGATGCCGAGGAGTTTCTCGAGGCCTTTTTTGTTGGATTCGGGAAGGATCAGCTTTTTGAAGCCGAGGGGTTTGGGCTTCGCGGGCGAGCTTGGGCTTGTAGGACGCCGCGGATCTCGCCGGTAAGGCCGACTTCGCCAAAGACGGCGGTTTCGGGTGGGACTTGGAGGTTGCGAAAGCTGGATGCGATGGCCGCGAGGACGCCGAGGTCGGCGGCGGGTTCGTCGATCTCCATACCGCCGGCGACGTTTACGAAAACGTCGTCGCCAGCGAGTTGAAAGCCGAGCTGTTTTTCGAGAACTGCGATCAGGAGCGAAGCCCGGTTGTGGTCAAACCCCTGCGTCATTCGCCGTCCGCTGCCAAATTTTGTCCCGCTCACAAGTGCCTGTACCTCAACGAGCATCGGCCGGGTGCCTTCCATGCAAACGGTCACGACCGAGCCGGTGGCGTTCTCGGGCCGCTCCTGTAAAAACAGCTCTGACGGATTGCTGACAGGCACGAGCCCGGCGTTGGTCATTTCAAACACGCCGATCTCGTTCGCCGCTCCAAAACGATTTTTTGTCGCGCGGATGATGCGGTGGTTGTGGTGGCGGTCGCCTTCGAAATAGAGGACGGTATCGACGATATGTTCGAGCGTTTTCGGGCCGGCGATCGAGCCTTCTTTGGTGACGTGGCCGGTGAGAAAGACGGGCGTGCCGGTCTGTTTGGCAAACATCATAAACTGCGCCGCAACCTCACGCACCTGCGAAACGCTGCCCGGAGCGGACTCGATCTTTTCACTAAATACCGTCTGGATCGAATCGACGATGACGAGATCCGGCTTCATCTTGGCGGTCTCGGCGAGTATAGATTGCAGATTTGTTTCAGGCAGCAGAAAGAGGTTTTCTGCGGCAATTCCGAGACGCTCGCCACGCATTTTATCTGACGTTCAGACTCTTCGCCCGAAACGTATAGGACCTTGATGCCGTTTTGCCCAAGTTTATCCGCCATCTGGATAACGATGGTCGATTTACCAATGCCGGGCGCTCCGCCGATCAGCACCAGCGAACCCGCGACGATGCCGCCGCCGAGCACGCGGTCCATCTCGTCGATGCCGGTCGATGTGCGGGCGTCGTCCTGTGATTCGATGGTGTCATAGGCGATGGGCGAGGTCGAGAATTGTGACGAGAAATTGCCCGCACCTTTTGTCTGCGGAGCGGCGCGAAAACGCTCTTCGACGAGCGTGTTCCACTCTTCGCAGTCCGGGCATTGGCCGAGCCATTTGCGCGACTGGCTGCCGCAGTTTTGGCAGACAAATATCGTTGCGGGTAGTTTTGCCATTTGAGTGAAAAGGATACAACAGATGCGTGCCGGATAGAAAATCCCGCCAGTTTTGTCTGAAATCGTGGCATGAATCGGTCTTTGTTAAGGTAGCGAAAAATAAGGTATTTAACCGCATTTATGTAGACGGATATAACGCTAGAGCCGTCTTTCGTGCTAAAATTTCAAACGATGAAGGCTGATATACTGATATTGCGGGTCGCGTTTGTGGGATTGCTCATTTTGCTGGGCTATCTGCTCAATCCGTTTGAGCGCACGCAGCGTTTTGGCCTGGTGAATATTGGCGATGAAACCACGCGTCGGCTATTATCTGCGGGGCTCGGCGCGGTCATCAGCTTTATTATTATCGGGTTTGAGATGCGTGTGCGCCGGGCGTCTTTAAAGACTCTGATTGGTGCGGCCGTTGGATCGATACTTGGTATAGTCGGTGCATTTCTCATCGGCGTCCTTATTTCCATTCAAAAAGAAGCTGCCGTATCGGCTGAGATGCAGACGTTTCTGACCATCTCGCTCGCCTTTTTTATGGGCTATATCGGCCTGATGGTCGGTGCCGCAAAAGGGGATTATCTCGATCTTTCAGCACTGGGCGGCATCTTTAGCGACAAGCATGTAAAGCAGGATTTTAAGATCCTCGATACATCGGTCATTATCGACGGTCGTATCGCTGACGTCGCTGAGACCGGCTTCCTCGGTGGAACGCTTATCATCCCGCACTTTATACTTGCTGAATTGCAACAGGTTGCCGATTCGGCTGATTCGTCTAAACGCCAACGCGGTCGACGCGGGCTAGACATGCTCCAGCGACTTAGGAATAACAGTAAGCTCGACGTGCAGATCGTCGAAACTGATTTCCCGGCGGTCAAAGAGGTCGATCTCAAGCTGATCGAGCTTGGTGCCCAGCTTGACGCTGTGATCGTCACTAACGATTTTAATTTGAACAAGGTGTCGCAGCTTCGCGGCGTTGAGGTGCTCAATATCAACGAGCTTGCCAATGCCGTCAAGCCGGTTGTTTTACCCGGCGAAGCGATGCGGGTCTTTATTTTGAAAGAGGGAAAAGAGTACAATCAGGGCGTCGCGTATCTCGATGACGGCACGATGGTCGTGGTCGATAACGCCCGCAAGCTGATCGGCAAAACCGCCGACATCGCCGTCACCAGCGTCCTGCAGACGACCGCCGGTAAGATGATCTTTGGCAGATTATGGGAAGAGAGGGACGAGGCTCCGCCGCAAACGACGCCGACCACTCAAGCGACACAAACGACCGAAAGCTCGTTCAGCGTTCACGATTCGCGGTCTTTGGGATTTCGCAAAGCGACGCGTGAACTGCGTCAGACGACGATAATTGAAGAAGTAAGTGAATAGTGAATGGTAAATCGTAAATAGAAAATCCGCTCTCCCGGCTTTTTGCTTTCCATTCACGATTCACTATTTTCTATTCACGAACAAATGCACATCGCCATCATTGTCGCCGCCGGAACCGGCTCAAGGTTTTCGCCCGATCAGCCAAAGCAATTCACCCACATCCTTGGCAAACCGTTATTAATACACACTTTAGAGCGATTTGAGGCTTGTCCTGCGGTGGATGAGATTGTTTTGGTTTTGTCGGAAGCTGGTCGTTTGGAATTTGAAATCTCAATTTTAAAATTTGAAATTTCAAAGATCAGATCGATCGTCACTGGCGGTGCGACGCGTGCTGAATCTGTGAAGAATGGACTCGACGCCATCGATACTGCGACGGCGAATGTCGTCGCTGTTCACGACGGTGCTCGACCGCTTGTTTCTGTTGACGAGATCACACGCACAATAAATAAAGCTGATGAGACCGGTGCGGCGTGTCTTGTTGCTGAGGTTACTGATACGATTAAAGAGGTTTGCGAAGATGTGATTATGGGGACGGTTGACCGCGGTAAATTGCGACGGGCGTTGACGCCGCAGGCTTTTCGTTACGATATTCTAAAGAGAGCATTTGAAAACGCGGATCTCGGCGACAACGTAACTGATGAGTGTTATCTCGTTGAAAAATTAGGCGTTGAGATCGTTGCGGTCGAAGGCAGCAGCCGAAATATTAAGATAACCCGTGCCGAAGATATTAGGTTCGCGGAGATGTTTCTAAAAGAAGATGTTTAGAATAGGTTTTGGCACAGATATACATCGTCTCGTTGCGGGGCGGCCGCTGATACTTGGCGGCGTGCGGGTTGAGTCTGACCTCGGTGCGGACGGGCATTCGGACGCGGATGTTTTGATGCATGCGGCGGCGGATGCTGTGCTTGGCTCATTGGCTCTCGGTGATCTGGGGATGCATTTTCCGAATGACGACGAGCGTTGGCGAAATGCTGAGAGTTCGCAGTTTGTTAATTATGCTGTGGGTTTGATAAAGGAAAAAGGCTATTTGGTTGTAAATATCGACGCGGTCATCGATCTCGAATTGCCAAAGCTCCGGCCTCATATTGACACTATGCGGGCGAATCTTGCTGCCGCCCTTGAGATCGATATCGATCAGGTAAGCGTCAAAGCAAAGACCGGCGAAAAGGTCGATGCTGTCGGTGAGCGTCGAGCGGTGCGGGCACAGGCTATTGTTTTGATTGTAAAATATTAATATGCGTCCACAGGAAATAATCGCAAAAAAACGTGACGGCAAATCGCTGTCTGACGCGGAGATCGGCATCTTTATCGACGGCGTTTGCGACGGAGCCTGGGCCGATTATCAGATCACGGCACTTGTGATGGCGATGTTTATCAATGGGATGAATCGCCGTGAACAAACCGCGATCACGAGTGCGATGCTCCATTCCGGGACGATAATGGATCTCGCTGACATCGACGCTCCTAAGGCTGACAAGCACTCGACCGGAGGTGTCGGCGACAAGACTTCTTTAATAATCGCTCCGATTGCGGCTGCTTGCGGCGTGGCGGTTCCGATGGTTTCGGGACGCGGACTTGGGCATACCGGCGGCACATTAGACAAGCTCGAATCGATCCCCGGCTACAACGTAAATCTCTCATTTGCAAAGCTTAAGACCGTGATGAAAGCGTGTGGTTTTGGCATGATCGGCCAGACGAAACAGATCGCACCGGCCGACAAAAAGCTCTACGCCCTGCGTGATGCGACGGCGACCGTACCGTATATTCCGCTAATCGTGGCGTCGATAATGTCCAAAAAGCTCGCCGAAGGGTTGGACGCTTTAATTCTCGACGTAAAAACTGGGTCAGGCGCTTTTATCCAGAAATTTAGCGAATCAAAAAAGCTGGCCGCCGAGTTGTGCGCGACCGGAAAGGCGTTTGGCGTCAACACTCAGGCGTTGATCACCGACATGAGCCAGCCGCTCGGGAAATATGTCGGTAACGCTCACGAGGTTTATGAATGCTTGCTGATCTTGCGTGGCGAGGGTGATGCGTTGATGCAGGAGACGCTCGGGCTTTCGATAGATCTGACGGCGAATATGCTCGTTCAATGCAAGATCGATAAGACAATTGAGAATGCAAAACTGAGAATTGAGAATGTGCTGAGATCGGGCGATGCGTTAGAACGATTTCGTCACAACATCGAGTTACAAGGTGGAGATCCTAATATCTGTGACAAACCTGAAAAGCTGCTTACAAAGTCTCTGAAAGAAGTGGCAATCATTGCAGATTCGGGCGGTTATCTTACTGAGGTAGATACGTTTGCGGTCGGGCGTGCGGTTTGCGACATCGGCGGCGGGCGGGTCAAAGCTGAGGACGGAGTTGATCACGCGGTTGGTTATTCGTGTGCAAAAAAGATCGGCGACCGCGTGCGAAAAGGCGATACGCTCGGGGTTGTTTATTGCCGCCGTCAAAGTCAGGCCGATCTGATTAGCGAAAAATTGCAAAATGCGTATAAAATAGGCAAGGAAATCCCCAAGACAACCAAATTGATAAAGGCGACGGTCTAAACGGTTATGAAACTCAGAGCTATTTTGTCGAGCATTATTATTGTCGCGGCGGCTATGTTTGCCACTTCGTGTGCAAAACAGGCCGAAGCCAGACGCGAGGGCTGTAAGATCAAGGTCGGCATCGTTTTTGATATCGGCGGTAAGAATGACCGCTCGTTCAACGCTGCCGCCTGGGAAGGCGTCAAACGTGCCCAACAGGATCTCGACATCTGTCTATATGACGTCGAACCCGGCAATCCGACTTCGATCGAACCGGCGATGCGTGCCTTTGCCGAAAAGAATTTTGACCTGATATTTGGCGTCGGTTTTGCCCAAGGGCCGATCATGCAAAAGGTCGCAAACGACTATCCCGACATCAAATTTGCTATCGTTGACGGCGTCATATTTGAGGCAGATGGAAAAACGCCAAAGGTGAACGTTGCGTCGCTCGTATTTCGCGAGCATGAGGGTTCGTATTTGGTTGGCGTGATCGCGGCGTCAAAGTCAAAGACAGGTGTGCTCGGATTTCTCGGCGGTATGGACATACCGCTGATCCATCGATTTGAAACCGGCTATGAAGAAGGTGCAAGATCCGTCAACCCGAATATCAAGGTCATCGACAATTATGTTGGTGTGACCGACGGAGCGTGGAACAATCCCGGCAAAGGCAAAGAACTGTCGCTCGCACAGATCGAAAAAGGTGCGGACGTGATCTTTACGGCGGCGGGCAACTCCGGTCTGGGAGCGTTTGACGCGGTCGAGCAATATGGCCGTGATTCAAACGGCCAAGCCAACAAATTTGTCATTGGCGTGGATTCTAATCAAAACGGTGTTAAGCCCGGATTTGTGCTGACATCGATGGTCAAACGCGTCGACAACGCTTGCTACAACGTGATCGTGGAGGTTCTCGGGGGCAAGTTTGAAGGCGGTTTCCACGTCTTCGGCCTCGACAAAGACGGCGTTGCTTACGCGATGGACGACAACAACAAAGCCCTGATCCCTGCGGACGTCATCGCGAAAGCTGAAGAAGCTAGAAGAAAGATCGTCGCCGGTGAGATCAAAGTTACGGATGCGATGGCTAAGTAGTGAGACGACTTTTAATAAGATTAAATGAATAAATACAAAATCTCAGTTAAAAGCTTTTTGCTCTTATTTTTTCTGTATTTGCTATTATTTGCTGGATCATCTCAGACGAATGGGCAAACTTCTTATACTTGGAACGGTCTGACGATTGGTAAATCTACGCGAGACGAAATAATCAAACGTCTCGGAACTCCGGATAACGAACAGTCTGCAACGCTTTCCGGATATTGGACTGAGTGGCTCGGACCAAGCGTGCAAGAAAAGATTTGGAAAACGATCGACTACAATGATAAAAAGTACTTTTTGATCAAGCTGGGTATAGATGAAAAGTCGGAGAAATTAGTTTACATTCTTCTAAAACCTAAAGCTTTAAGTCCGGATCTCATTTTCAACGCATTTGACGTCCCGTTTCAAATTTGTACTGAATTCGTGTCTCCAAAAGACTTTCCAAAGTATTTAACTGGCAAGTTAACTGTTGAGGTTGCTAATGTGTACACTCTTGTCGGATTCAATTCTCGTCTTATTGCGTTTGTAAAGATTGATCAGGCTGATGAGGTTCGCATTTCACCTCAGATAAAAACCTTAGGAGGCAACGTAACCCTGATAATGCTTGTTTCCCGAGGTTTGGAGAGTGACGCTGCAACGAAAGCCTTTAAAAAAATTTAGAATGCTAGAACTAAGAAATATCACAAAAACATTCGGAAACGTCACGGCGAATAACGACGTGTCGATCAAGGTTGAAAAGGGTACGATCCACGCCATTGTTGGTGAAAATGGGGCGGGAAAATCGACCATCATGCGTATCGCTTATGGCTTTTATAAGGCTGATAGCGGCGAGATATTGATCGATGGCGAGACTGTCTCGATCAAAAACCCGCACGACGCGATCGCTCTTGGGATCGGCATGGTGCATCAGCATTTTATGCTGGTCGATACGATGACGGCGGCTGAGAATATTGTGCTTGGAGCCGAGACGGGGTCGCCGGTAAATCTTGATCTTGATAAGGCAAATCGCGATATTCTGGCCCTGTCGAACGAGCTTCGCCTCGGCGTTAAACCCGACGAGTATATTGAAAATATGTCAGTCGGACAGCAGCAGCGTGTTGAGCTGCTCAAGGCCCTCTATCGCAACGCCGAAATGCTTATCCTCGATGAGCCGACAGCCGTTTTGTCACCTCAGGAGGTCGTAGAATTTTTCTCGATCCTTCGTCGAATGAAAGAACAGGGAAAGACCATTATCATCATCACGCACAAGCTCGACGAGGTGCTCGCCATCTCGGACGAGGTCACCGTGATGCGTGACGGCAAAGCGGTCGGCAACGTCAAAACGTCCGAGACGAGTGCGAAAGATCTGGCGAGAATGATCGTCGGGCGCGATGTGCTGTTGCGTGTCGAAAAGACAGACGCCACGCCGAAAGCAACCGTGCTTGAGGTCAAGGACCTAAAGGTCACGGGCAATCACGGCTCAAAGGTCAACGGCGTTTCGTTCGTCGTCCGAGCGGGCGAGATCGTCGGCATCGCCGGCATTGAGGGGAACGGCCAGACCGAATTGATCGAGGCTCTTGCCGGGCTGACGAAAGCCACCGCCGGCACGGTCGAATTTGACGGCAACAATATTACAAATCAATCGGCACGCCAGTTAAAAGAGCTTGGCATCGCCCACATCCCTGAGGACCGTCACAAACGCGGCCTGTTGCTAGACTCTAACTTAGCGGAAAATTCAATACTTGGTGTGCATTACCGGCCGCCGGTCGCGGCCGCGACGGGGCTTATGAATTCGGCGGTCATAGACAAACGCGTTACCGAGATCATCGAAAATTTTGATGTCCGTCCGCCAAATGCCGAGCTTCCGGCCAAATCGCTCTCGGGCGGAAATCAGCAAAAATTGATAATCGGCCGCGAATTTGACCTCGATCCAAAGCTGCTGCTCGTTTCCCAACCGACACGCGGCGTCGATATCGGAGCTATCGAATTTATCCACCGCAAACTCATCGGCTTGCGTGACGCCGGTTCCGCCGTGCTGCTCGTGTCCGCGGAATTAGAAGAGGTAACCGCTCTCGCCGACCGCCTACTCGTCATCCGCGAAGGAAAGATCGTCGGCGAGGTCGACCCCAAAACAACTTCGACCGAAGACATCGGATTGATGATGACCGGCGGTTAGTAAGAGTTTAACCACGAAATTAAACGAAAAGACACGAAAGTAACGGATAAATGCTTTCGTGGTTTTTTGTGTATTTTGGTGGTTACCTTATGCCGGGACGTTGAAAATAGAGCTCATAGCGTCAATGGCTCGTTCGAGATTTTCCATCGATGTCGCGTATGAGAAACGCAGAAAGCCATCGGCTCCAAAGCCTTCGCCGTCGGTGACGACGATGTGGGCCTCTTTTAACAGCAGATCGGCTATGTCGGCTGAACTGGCAAATCTCTCTCCCAACAATTCCCGCACATCTACAAATGCATAAAACGCACCCTCGGGTATCGCGCATTTGAATCCGTCGATCTCGTTGAGAGCCGGGATGAGCCAGTTGCGGCGGCGTTTGTATTCGGCGGTCATCGCGGTTACTGCGGCGAGGGTCGCGTCGGTGTTGCGGAGGGCTTTGGCACAGGCGTATTGGACGAACGATGTCGGGTGCGTTGCCGAATGGCTTTGCAGTTTTATCATCGCGGCGGTCCATTCGGGGTTGGCGATGGTGTAACCGGCACGCCAGCCGGTCATCGCGTAGGTTTTTGAAAAACTGCCGGCAACACAGACAAAATTCCTCAGCTCCGGCGGCAAGGACGCAAGCGAAAAAGGTTTTGCCGGCGGGTAGGCAAAAAATAGATAACATTCGTCGGTCAGGACATAGACGCCGCGTGCGGCACAGGCCTCGACGATCCGCCGCATCTCGTCGGGCGGGATAACGCGCCCCGAAGGATTGCTAGGGCTATTGAGTATCAGCAGCTTGGTTTTCGGAGTGATCGCCGCCGCGACCTGATCTGCGTTGAGTACAAATTCTGTGTCTTCGGTTTCGATAAAAACACTGTTTGCACGGCAAAACGTAACTATTTCGGGGAACGTGACCCAATAAGGTTTCGGGATCAAAACATCGTCGCCGGGATTTAATATTGTACAAGCCGCGTTAAACAAGGCTTGTTTCCCGCCGCACGATGCCGCAACCTCGTTCAGTTTTAGATCCGTGCCAAATTGTGACGCGTAAAACTCTATGATGGCGTTGCGGAAATCGGCCAGCCCGGCAGTAGCCGTGTATTTTGTCAAGCCTTTTTCGAGGCCTTCCCACGCGTATTGCTTGATGAACTGCGGCGTGTCAAAATCCGGCTCGCCGACCGACAGATCGATCACATCGACGCCGCTTGCACGCAACTCTGCCGCCATCTGTGCGGCGATCAGGGTCGATGAACCCTGCATTGCGGCAACGTGGTCTGAAACTGGAAAAGATGCCATAAGAAAATTTAACCACAGATGAACACGGATACACACTGATAAGATATTGAATTATCTGTGTCCATCTGTGTTTATCTGTGGTTACCACTCTTCGATCGCATTCGTTGTTCGACGAGTTCGGGTATCAATCCCTCGACGCGGCCGCCGAGTTCGAATACTTGTTTCATCAGCGTCGATGAAACGTACGAGTATTCTTCGCCGGCCATTAGAAAAACCGTTTCGATGCCGGGTTCGAGGCGGCGGTTCATTAGAGCCATGCGGAGTTCGTACTCGTAATCGCTGACGGCACGGATACCGCGAACAATGGCGGTCGCACCTGACTGTTTAGCAAAATCTGCTGTTAGGCCTGAAAAGCTTTCGACCAGCATTTTGCAGCCGTCGGTGTCGACTGTCGGGAGCACTTCGCGGATCATGTCGCAGCGTTCTGCGACCGTGAACATCGGATGTTTGTCGGCGTTATTGAGCACCGCGATGATCATTTCGTCAAAAAGCGGTGCCGAGCGCTTGATGATATCGAGGTGGCCGTTGGTTAGCGGGTCAAATGACCCCGGAAATATAGCTCGCCGCATATTGTGTATCTACAAAGTAATTACAATTTACAATTAAATTGTAACTTCGCCGCTAGAGACCTATCAAAAACCGTCTTTTGATGCTAATATCTTGTCTATTCGAACGAAAAGTTATCGCTCCTTGAGCGAGAATAACATAGCACAAAGCCGGAATGAACAAAAACGGACAAGCCGCCGCATTTTACGATCTCGAAGGGACGCTGGTCAGCACCAATCTCGTCCACACGCTCGCCTTTTACGCCAAACGCCAACAGGGACTGTGGCAGACCGCCAAAAAGAGCGTCGGTACAATAGCCAAGCTGCCGTTCTTTGGTGTCGCCGACCTGTATTCGCGAAATGTTTTTAACGAGGTCTTTTTCAAAAGCTACTCAGGCTTTTCGCAGGATCGCCTGCGATATTTCTCCGACGAGCTTTTCGAAGAGGTGCTAAAACCTGCGATCTTTCCCGGCACATTTGACTTGATCAAGTCCGGCAACAAGATCGGCCAGCGACAGGTCGTTCTGACGGGAGCGCTCGATTTCACGATCGCAAAGTTGATGGACCACCTAGGCATCGACGACTATGTCGCCAACCGCCTCGAATTTGTAAACGGCTACGCAACAGGCCGCGTCCTGCCGCCGGTCATGGCGTCTGCTACAAAGGCCCAATGGATACGCGAATACGCCGAACGAGAAAACATCAACCTGTCGGACAGTTACGCTTACTCCGACTCGATCTCCGACCTGCCAATGCTCTCGATCGTCGGGCATCCCGTCGCGGTATGTCCGGATTTTAGGTTAAAGCAAACGGCGTTGCAGCATGATTGGGCAATTCTAGATCTTAAGTGAGGGTTTTGCTAAGAGTAATTATGAGTCACGCCGACAGCGAAATCGAACGACAAAAAATAGGACGCTTACTTCTTAGCGAGAAGCCCGTTCATATAAAAGATTTTGTGGATTTATTTTTTAGAATCTATGAGCCGGAGAGGCTCATTGATGTGGATAGGTTTATCTCGGTAATAAAGGAAATGAATCTGCACGTTTTAATTGCAGACATTCAATATGACGTAGAAAAAAGTGGTTTGCTAACAATGTTGCAAAGAAGAATCGCAGATCTAAATGTCATTGATTTGGAAAAAGAATTGCAGACCGAGGAAGTTGAAGTCCCCATCCCTAGTGTTAATCAAGGTGAAGGAGAGAATTTCCCTTCAAAGTGAAGCATATTTTTTACCTGAACCGGTTTGCTAAAACGCAAGGAAGTGACTGCGACCAGAAAGACTTAGCCACTCTTAGATTATTGGTCAAAGGAAAGGGGTGGGATGTAACGACGGATGCATTAAAATTCTTCATAGATTTTGAGAGAGCGGAAGTAGATTATCCCGATTTTGATCAGAATGATGCTTTTAATTATGTCGTCGAGTATGCAGGGAAGTACGGAGCCAATAATGATGATGAAAGATCGGGCCTGATGACACTTCTTAAAACTCAGGGTTGGGAGTTGTCGAGCGGTGCTCTAAAATTTTTCATCGAAAAGGGTATCGCGAAACAACTTTCTGATTTCGAACTAGCGAGTACTGCTTTTCCTGATTTTGCTGATAACGAAGCGTATGTATATGTAAAACAGTTTGCAAAGCGATATGGGAGAAAATTATACAGTTGATGATTTATCAAAACTTGAGTTATTGATTCGGGCTCGTGGTTTGAAACTTACCCGAGGCACCGTTCGATATTTTATCGATAAAGAAATCAAATGTAACCGTCTTGAAAATATCCGAGCAAAAATTTTGTTAGGCGATCTGCAAAATACAGAAGACATTTTGCATTCATATTTGAATCATTTTCGGACTGAAGATTCTGAAGCGCTGGATGTGTTAGGAGAGATTCTGCAAGTAAGGAATTTCTCCTTTCCGAGTACTGCCGACCTAAAACTTGCTTTGAACGATATAGAGCGAGAAATTGAGTTAAGGAATTTTGAACAAAGGCTTGCATCAGAAAATGACTTAATTCGGATTGAAGATCTTGATTATTTAGACGGATATGAATTTGAAGATTTCTTAAAAAACCTCTTTTTAAAAATGGGCTGTCAGGTTGAACAAACTCGATTGTCTGGAGACCAAGGAGCAGATTTGGTCGTGGTTAAGTTCGGTGAAAAAACTGTCATTCAAGCGAAAAGATTTCAAGGAAATGTCGGAAACAGTGCGGTACAAGAGATAATGGCGGCTATAAGTCTTTATAAAGCCCATACAGGAATGGTCGTTACCAACAGTTATTACACCTCCTCCGCGAAAGAACTTGCATTGGCAAATAATATTGAACTAGTTGACCGACAAGGGCTTGAGGAATTGATAAATAAATACTGGTAAATCTATGGCCTTAGAACTAAGACGAAAAACACACGAATCGATCGTTTACATCGACAAAGACTCCGCGCCGCGGATCATGCCGTTTGGCGAGGATTTTATTATCAATGACCTGCCGGTCGGGACGCGGGTTATTTATCCGAATCCGCCGATCAAGGGTTTGCCTAATCGCGAAGCGGCGATTCGCTATGCGGTTAATCATCCGATCGAGATGGAACCGCTTTATGCCTTGCTTGAGCCGGGAATGCGGGTGACGATCGCGATGGACGACATTTCGCTGCCGCTGCCGCCGATGCAGACGCCTGATCTGCGGCAGACGATGCTTGAGGTCGTGCTGGATATGTGCGGTGCGAACGGCGTCGACGACGTGCATTTGATCATCGCGAATTCGCTGCACCGCAAGATGACGGCGTGGGAAATGAAGCGGATGGTCGGCACCGACATCTACAACGAATACTATCCCGACCGCTATTACAACCACGATGCCGAGGACGATGACAACCTCGTCACGCTCGGCGTCACGCGGCACAACGAACCGCTGCGGGTCAACAAACGCGCGATCGAGAGCGACCTGCTCATCTATCTCAACATCAATCTCGTCCCGATGGACGGCGGCCACAAATCGGTCGCGGTCGGCCTGTGCGATTACGAATCTCTGCGGGCTCACCACGATCCGCAGACGATCCGCGATTCGGATTCGTACATGGATCCGCCAAAATCGGTGTTGAACCACAAGGTCATTCGCCTCGGCAAACTCGTTGATGATGCCTGCAAGGTCTTTCACATCGAGACGGCGATCAACAACAAGATGTTCCCCGAGGGCTACGACATCCTGACGCGGAACGAGGACGAATTCAGTTTTGCCGACCGCATGAAATGGGAAGTGATGGCCAAAACCTTCTCAAAAATGCCGCGTGCCGCGAGGCGTAAAATGCTCCACGCGATCCCGGCTCAGTATGAGTTGATCGCTTGTTACGCCGGCAAGACCGAGCCGGTTCACGAGAAAATTCTTGAGAAGAATTATCAGCAGTACGAGATCCCGGTCAAAGGCCAGTGCGACATCCTGATCTCGGGCATCCCCGACATTTCGCCGTACAACGTCTATTCGGCGCTCAATCCGCTGCTGGTGCAGGTGATGGCGCTTGGGTATCACTTCAACATGTACCGGAATAAGCCTTTGCTTAGGAAAGGCGGTGTGATGATCATTACGCATCCGTGTTTTGACGAGTTTGACCACAATTTTCATCCGGCGTACATCGAATTTTTTCACCGTCTGCTGCCCGAATCGCGTGATGCATTCTACCTTCGCGAAAAATACGAACGCGAGTTCGCGACCAACCCGGCATACATCGAAATGTACCGCCGCGGCAACGCCTATCACGGAGCGCACCCGTTTTTCATGTGGTACTGGGGCGAAAACGGCCGCCAGCACATCGGCCACGTCATCGTCGCCGGTGCCGAAAACGCCCACGTCCCCGAAATGCTCGGCTGGGAACGTGCCGACAACCTGACCGAAGCCATCGCCATGGCCCGCAGCTACATGGGCCGCAACGCCGAGATCACGATGCTGCACCAGCCAATAATCGGGCTGTGTAATGTGACGGATTAGTAAGGAAATATTATGGAAAGCACAGAAATGACTACTGAAATGGAGGCCCTGAAAAGCCGCTTGCGGGCGACTTGGATCGCCGGTGATTTTGGCGAGATCGCAAAATCGATCGAGACCGGTGCCGAGGAATTTGTCGCACGGCTCGATCTCGGGCCGGGGATGAAAGTGCTGGACGTTGCATGCGGGACAGGTAATCTCGCGATACCGGCGGCTCATGCCGGTGCGGATGTCACCGGCATAGACATTGCACCAAACCTGATCGAACAGGCACATGCGAGGGCGGCGGACGAGCGGTTGGACGTGCGATTTGACGTTGGCGACGCTGAGGCTTTGCCTTATGACGACGAGAGCTTTGACGTTGTGATGACGATGTTTGGAGCGATGTTTGCTCCGCGGCCCGATGTTACAGCGGCCGAGTTGATGCGCGTGTGCAAACCCGGCGGCGTTATCGCGATGGCAAACTGGACGCCAGGAGCCTTTACAGGGCAGATGTTCAAAACAAACGCGAAACACGTTCCGCCGCCGGCCGGAATGCCTTCGCCAATTTTGTGGGGAACCGAGGACGCTGTTCGCGAACGTTTGGCCAACGGCGTGACCGATCTGCAAATGACCAAACAAAAGATCAATTTTACATACCCATTCGGCCCGGTCGATGTGGTTGAGCATTTTGTTAAGTATTTCGGCCCGACGCAGAAAGCGTTCGAGTCGCTCGACGCCGAGGCCCAAAACGCCCTCCGCCACGACCTCGAACAGCTTTGGGCAGACAATAATCGCGCGATGGACGGAACGACGCAGGTCGAGTCGGAGTATTTGGAAGTGCTCGCAATAAAGGCATGATGGTCTATGAAATATTACGGTTTTTGCATCGCATTTAGTTTGGAATCTCGGAGAACCTGAAACGTCCACAATGCGTTTGTTGCAAAGGGCGGGAAGAACACGCGAATTTGCACGCGATTGGTTACTCAAAGGCGACGGGATGCATCTGCGATTTACTGACGGTTTTTTCAGAGGAACATCCTGGAAAAGGGAGTAGTTCGGACTTACAAGTCCATATCCTTGGCAAGCCGGGGAAGGTTCGGGTCCGGAAACGTACAAAGAGTGCATTTGCCTTTAGATTTGGGCAGGTGAGGCGAACTTACTACGTTACGATAGCAAAGGCCAACGAACCGCAATGGAGTGATGTGGATTAGATCGGGCGAAAATAAACCATCGAGGAGGCACTTTCTTCATCCGTTGATCCATGAGCAGTTGTGGGTATAAGTCCGAAATCCGCGACCCGATGACTGGATCCAGCAATCATCGAGTTTTTTGGTCAAGAACCAATTCATTAGAATTTAGATGAAACTATCACCAACAGAGATATTTAAGGGCAAGAAGATCTTCTTTATCGGCGGGACGGGCTTTGTGGGGAAGGTCACGTTGTCGATGCTGCTGCATAATTTTCCGGATATCGGCAAGGTTTATGCGACGGTGCGGGCGAGGGACGCGGCGGAATCTAAGATACGGTTTTTGGACATCGATCGTGACCTCGCCGACATTTGACCCGCTGCGTGAAAAATACGGTGATGGGTTTGATGATTTCATAAAGAGCAAGGTCGTACCGGTCAATGGTGATGTGGGTAACGAATATCTTGGCCTCGACGAAAAAGAAGCGAAAAAGATCATGCGTGATACCGACATCATTATAAATGGTGCCGGTAACGTGACCTTTAACCCGCCGCTTGAGTCGGCTTTGCGGACGAATATTAACGGCTCGAACAACATCATCAAGCTCGCCCGGATGATGAAAAAGCCGCGTCTGGTGCATGTTTCGACGTGTTTTGTGGCGGGTAAGCGGTCGGGGCCGATCTGGGAAAATGAACCTGTTGTCGGATATTTTCCGCGAAAGGATGAGCTTGTAGGAACGGTGTTTGACGTAAACCGCGAGGTCGAGGATTGTGCACGTCTGTCAGAACAGGCACGGCAAGAGGCTGATGATGCCGTGCAGCATGCAAAATTTCGCGAACAGGCACGCAGCCGCTTTATCGAAGAGGGCCGCGACCCGGACGACGAGGCTGAGTTAAAATCCGCGATCTTTCGCGAACGCAAAATGTGGATCCGCGAGCGCACGACTGAGCTTGGCACCGAGCGTGCTGAGTATTGGGGCTGGACAAATATCTACACCTACTCGAAATCGCTCGCCGAGCAGATCATCGCGTCGCAGGACGATATTGTTAAGGTGCTGCTCAGGCCGTCGATCGTCGAGTCTTCGAATCAATATCCATTCCCGGGTTGGAACGAAGGCTTTACCACGACCGCCCCGCTTATCCTTATCGCCCTACGCGGCCAGCCGATCATTCCGGTCAACGAAAAGCTGATCCTCGACGTTATTCCGGTCGATATGGTGTCGGGAGCGATACTTGCGGCGACGATGAATGCGCTAGTCGATCCGAAACCGCCGCTTGTGTTTCAGGCGTCGTCGGGCGCCTCGAACCCGAACGACATGAAACGCATCGTGGGGCTCGTCGGTTTATACAAACGCCAGCATTTTGAGGACAAAGAGACGGGCAATCAAGATCGCGAACAAGCTAGCCGGCATGATCGAGACGCAGACGGTAAAACAGCGAACATACGAGCTGACCTCGGCGCCGATGCTCAATAAGATCGCAAAACGTGCCGACGATCTGATGGACCGTGCGACACCGCGTTGGGGCGGCGGGCGTATCGGCAACATTATTTCGGATCTCAAAAAATCGACCGAGGGATTTAAGGAATCGACCCAGGCGACGATGGATGCGTTTGCGATGTTCAAACCGTTCATGATCGACAACGATTATTTGTACCGTTCGGACAATGTTCGGGCGTTGTATTCGGCGATCAGAGAAAAAGAAAAAGACCTGCTGCCGTGGTATCCGGAGCGGCTCGATTGGTACGACTATTGGCTAAACGTCCATTTTCCGGGTATGCGAAAATGGGTGCTGCCGACGCTTGAAGAGGAGCTAAAGGCGGTCGAGAAGCGGTCTTACACTTACAAAGACCTGCTCGATCTTTTTGACACGTCGGTCAAGCGTTTTCCGACCCGCGTCGCGATGCGCATCGAACGCGATGGACGAAAGGAGCAATACACCTACGAAGATGTCAACGAGCTAACACTGCGTGCCGCCGGATTTCTCGCGAAAAAAGGCATCACCGCTAATAGCCGCGTCATCCTGTTCTCAAACAACATGCCCGAATGGGGAATGACCTATTTTGGCATCCTCAAAGCCGGTGCGACCGCGATACCGATCGATCCGGCGAGCACGGTCGATGAGATCGTCGCGTTTGCCAAAGCTGGCGAAGCGGCGGCGGTCGTCGTTAGCCCGAAACTCGCGGGTGAGAATCCTGATCTCAGCAAAGCATTGAAAGCAGCAGGGTTAGAGGTCGCCGTTTGGACATTTGACGAGGTGTTTGAAATACAATCTGAGACCGAGGAGGCGAAACGAAACGCCTTGCTTCCGGCAAAAATCCACTCGAATTCCATCGCGTCGCTGATCTTTACATCGGGCACGACAGGCACGCCAAAGGCGGTGATGTTGTCGCATAAAAATTTCGTCAACATGATCTCGATGCTCTCGTCGGTGCTCGATATGGACATCACCGATGGCGTTTTGTCCGTGCTGCCGATGCATCACACGTTCGAGTTTTCGGCGGGATTCCTGACTCCGTTCTCAAACGGAACGCAGATCACATATCTAAATGAACTTACCGCCGAAGACCTTGCCCGCACGATCGAGAATAGTCATGTTACAGGCCTCGTCGGAGTCCCGGCTTTGTGGGAGATGCTGCATAGGCGGATCAAAACGCGATTGCGAGAACGCGGCGACTGGATCGCCGATCTCGCCGATAACGTGATCGAGTTTAATGCCTGGATACGCGATAACACGCCGTTCAACCTTGGCCCGATCGTGTTTTTTCCGATCCATCAGGGTATGGGCGGCCAGATGCGGTATCTGATATCGGGCGGCTCGGCGTTGAGTGAGAAAGTGCAAAAAGACCTGCACGGCCTCGGATTTACAGTGCTTGAGGGCTATGGATTGACGGAAAGTTCGCCTGTTCTGACCGTTGCTCGTCCGGGTAATAGATTATTGCGCGGCAGTGTTGGCAAACCGTTGCCGGGTGTTGAGGTCAAGATCGACAACCCTGATGACAACGGCGTTGGCGAAGTGCTCGCTCGCGGGCAAAACGTGATGGTTGGCTATTACAACAACGACAAAGCAACCGACGCTGTCCTGACCGATCGTTGGCTCAAAACGGGCGATCTCGGGCGGCTCGATGAGGACGGCAATTTGTTTATTGTCGGACGTTCTAAGGATGTAATTATCGATTCGAACGGCAAGAATATCTACCCCGACGAGATCGAGGACCATTACAGCAAATCGCCGTATATCAAAGAGATGAGTGTTGTCGGGTTGCCTGATGACGACGGCGGCGAAAAGATCGCGGCACTCATCGTACCTGATTATGAGCACGACATCGCCCTGTCACGGCAAGAGGTCAATAAACAGATCGAGCTGCATTTTCGTGAGGTTTCGGCGGGACTCGCTTTTTTCAAGCGGGTCAAGGTTTTACATATCACGCCGTTCGAGTTGCCGCGAACGGCGACCCGAAAGGTTAAACGGCCCGAGGTCGTTGAGATGCTGCAAACGCTTGAGGAACGCTCCAAATCAAAGACCAAAACGGTAGTCGATGCCAAGGGGGATGACAACGCCGTTTGGATCCGAAAGGTTGTTGCGTCGGTTTCGAACCGGCCCCTTTCGGATGTCGTGATGGAGGATAAGCTTGCCGATCTCGGCTTTGATTCGCTGATGTTTGTCGAGCTGCAGGCGGCGGTCGAGGATGCGGGTGGCCGCGTGATGTCGCCGGATACGCTGAACGAGATACAGTCCGTCCGCGAGCTATTGACCGCGATCCAGCGTGTTGATAAATCCAAAAAGCTCGCCGACGAGCCGAGGGTCGAGGAAAAGAAAGACGATGAGGATATCTTTATCCCGTCGATCGTCCGCCGTATCGGCAACGCCGCTGTCGATCTCGCGACCGACACGCTTTATGACAATGTGCTCAAAACCCGGATCGAGGGCCAGGCAAATGTGCCGCAGCACGTCAATTTTATCGTCGCGCCAAATCACACGTCGCACATCGACACGGGCCTCGTGAAAAAGGCGCTTGGCAAAGATGTTGCCGAGCAAACGGTCGCGGTTGCGGCGGCGGATTATTGGTTCGACACCAAATACAAGCGTGCGTATATGAACAATTTCACGACGCTTGTGCCGATCGAGCGGACCGGCAGCTTGCGGCAATCTTTGCGTCACGTAACGCAGATTTTGAACGACGGTTTTAACGCCCTGATCTTTCCCGAGGGCGGCCGGCAGGAAAGCGGACAGATAGCGGAATTCAAACCGATCATCGGTTATCTCGCGTTAAATCAGAAGATCGGCATCCTACCGATATACATTTGGGGCACATACGACGCGTTTCCAAAGGGCACGATCGTGCCAAAAAGTAAGAGCATTGGTGCCAAGGTCGGTGCTAAGGTCGGTAAGTTCCTCGAGTTTGACGAGCTAAAGAAAATGACCGAGGGCGTGCCAAATACCGAGGCTTATCGCTTGATCGCCGCCCGTGTCCAGCACGAGGTCGAGAATATGCGTGACGGAAAACGGACAAAATTTGATGTCGAGGCGATCAGAAAGGTGTGGAAAGCCGAACGGCGTCGGTCGCGCAAGCAAGAACCGGTGATCGATAATTAACGGGAGTTTTAACGCAGAGACCGCAGAGGACGCAGAGAAAAGATGAGATCAATAAAGCCGATTATTTTGTTTATTGTCGTATTGCTATGCGGTTCAAATACCTATGCTCAGACAGTCGATAAAAAGCAGATGGCTGAGCGGGTCAAGGCTGAGTTTTTGCATTCGTGGAACGGGTATAAGCAGTATTGTTGGGGACACGACGATCTTAAACCGATCTCAAAAACGTGCCGCGATTGGTACGGAACGACGATACTGATGACGCCGGTGGATTCGCTTGATTCGTTGTATTTGCTGGGCTTTAAGAAAGAAGCGGATGTGACGCGTGAGTACATTGTCGAAAATCTCTCGTTTGACAAGGACATCTCGGTGCAAAGTTTTGAGGTCACGATCCGCATTCTTGGCGGATTGCTCTCGGCTTATCAGATGACTGATGACAAGCGATTGCTCGCGCTTGCCGATGACCTTGGCACAAGGCTATTGCCGGTGTTTAATTCGCCGACGGGGCTGCCGTACAAGAACGTTAATCTCAAAACTGGAAAAACGAGCGGCGAGATCTCAAATCCCGCCGAGACGGGAACGCTGCTGATCGAATTTGGCACGTTGAGCAAGTTGACGGGCAAACCTGTCTATTACGAGAAGGCAAAACGGGCATTGGTCGAGACGTATAACAGGCGTTCACCAATCGGGCTCGTCGGGACCAACATCAATGTCGAGACCGGCAAATGGACTAATACTGACAGTCATCTGAGTGCGGAAATCGATTCGTATTATGAGTATTTGCTCAAATGCTCGATCTTGTTTGGTGACCTTGATTGCCGCAACATGTGGGAAGATTCGATCACTAAGGTCCACTCATATCTCGCTGACGAGGGCGAGACGATGAGCAAAAAGAACGTGGCAAAGGGAGCGGTTTTTACCGGCGACCTGTGGTACGGCCACGCCGATATGAATACCGGCAAGCGGACGGCGACCACGACCGGTGCTCTCGATGCGTTTTTCCCGGCGGTGCTAGTTCTTGACGGCGACCTTAACCGTGCGCGGGTTTATCAGGATTCGCTATTTACGATGTGGAAAGTGCAGGGCATCGAGCCAGAGGTCTATAACTATCGAACCGGCAAGATCGAGCACGGCGGTTACCCTTTGCGGCCAGAGATCGTCGAATCGACTTATTTTCTTTATCAGGCGACCAAAGACCCAAAATATCTGGCGATGGGCAAGCAGATGTTTGAGGATCTGGTAAAACATTGCCGGACTGATGTCGCCTACGCAGGGTTAAAAACCGTCGAGACAAAAGAAAAGACGGACTATATGCACAGCTTTTGGCTCGCCGAAACGCTCAAGTATTTCTATTTGCTGTTTGCAGACGAAAAGAAAGTGGATATAAAAAAGGTGGTCTTTAATACAGAGGCACATCCGATAAAGAAGACCTGGAAATAGTAGTTTTATGGCAAAGACCAAGGCATTAGCAAAAACCGAAAAGCCCGAAAAGCGTATCCTGATCACCGGCGGGACCGGATTTTTGGGCACGCATATCGTGCAGAATTTTCTCGCTTACGGGGAGAAAAATCTAAAGGTCATGGCATCTAGTGTCCCCGAATGGATGAAGGATGAAGGGATCAAGGCCGTTGAGGGCTCGGTGACTGATCGCGATGACGTGGCAAAGGCAGTTAAGAATGTGTCAGCGATATTTCACCTCGCGGGCAAGGTTTCGCGTGACAACGACGACGCGGCTGCGATGAATAAGGTCCATCTCGAAGGCACACGCATTCTGTGCGAGGCGGCGAAAGAAGCCGGCGTGCAGACGATGGTACTTGCGTCATCGAGCGGGACGCTCGCGGTCAGCGAGGATGGGCAGATCGTCGATGAGACCTTTCCGCCGCCGATCGAGATACTTACTCGTTGGGCGTATTACGCGTCGAAATATTATCAGGAACGCGCCTCCATCGAAAATTTTGACGGCGACGGGCGAAAGCTGGTTATTATGAATCCATCGCTACTGCTCGGCCCTGACGACGAACGGCTGTCATCGACCAAACCGGTGCTTGATTTCCTCGCCCGCAAGATACCCTACACTCCGAGCGGCGGCCTTAATTTTGTGGATGCACGCGACGCGGCGGCGGCATTTATCGCGGCGTTAGAAAAGGGAAATCATCAGGAAAAGTATTTGCTCGGAGCGGCAAATATGACATTTGAGCAGTTTTTCGGGCGGCTTGAGAGGTTGTCCGATGTTGCGGCTCCGGCTCTGAAAGTGCCGAAAAAACTGGCGATGGCCGGTTCGAGTATGATCAGCTCGATCTATAAGCACTGGGGCAAGACTTCGCCGGTCGCACCAAACGAGGTCGAGCAGGCCGAGTATTTTTGGTATTTTGATTCGTCAAAGGCGGTCGAAGAGCTGGGTTTTGAGCCGCGCGATCCGCAGGAAACTCTGAACGACACGATCATTTATCTACGCGAAGCGTTCCTGGGCGAAGGCGTCTTTCAATAGATTATTTAGACGCCGCAGCCGGCTTGGATCCCTTTTATTAGTTCGAGTTTGCCGCCGCGCATCTCAAATGCACCGGCTCCAGCACCTTCGTAATATTCCGAGTAAATGACGACTTCCATCTTGCCGTCGCCGTTCAGGTCGGCGATCGATGATATCTCGTAGCGGTTCGGAGCACCGCCATTGTCCTGCCCTGTCTTGAAGATATTGCCATCGACCATATAGTCTTTGACACCATCTTTGGTGACCTTGCGGAGCATTACAAACGAATACTCGCCGGCTTTCCAGCCGACGCCAAATTCGCTCTTGATATTGGTCGAAGTGATTAGAGCTTCATCCGTGCCGTCATTATCAAGGTCGATCAAAAAGATCTGCGTCGTTTTTACTACGGGGCGTTTTACTCCCTCTTTTCTTAGCAGATTTGTGATCGCTGTCTTGTAAGCTGCGGTCGGGGTTTTCAAACGTTTGGGGACGCGTGGCATCGCGTTCCAGGTTGCATTTGCTCCCAGACCAAGGCCGAGACGGTCCTTAATATCCATTTCTATCCGGTAAAAATCACTGCAAACGTCTTCGATGGGGGCACGTTTTGCGGAATAGATCGGAGTTTTTTCTTTACCGTTGAAACCAAAGACAAAGAGATCGATGCCGCCATTCATTATCGATTCGGCGGCGATTCCGGCTTCGACCCATTTGCCGTCTTGTGAACCGCCGAGCAGGCCGCCGAGACGCAGATCGATGATCGGGACTATCGGCTTTTGGGCGGGTATCGCCGAAACCAAAGCGGACAAAAGCAGCAGAACGCAGCAAAATCTGAGTGTTTTCATAATGTCAATTACTTGGCTTAAAGAAAAAGAAGAAAAATAACGCGGCGTGACGCTGATCGACGCCCTCAGCGTACCCGATCGTGCTGCGTGAGCTGTTCTCAATACGGCCGTTTGAGTTTACATATCCGAGGGTCGAGCGGCTGCCGTTTTCAACGGTTCCGCTACTGCTGACATAGCCGATCGTCGAACGGCTGGCGTTCTCAACGCGGCCGTCTTTGTTGATATAGCCGAGAGTCGAGCGGCTGCCATTTTCAACGCGGCCGTCTGAGTTGATGTAGCCAATGGTCGAGCGGCTGCTATTTTCGACTGTTCCGCTAGATGAGATATAACCGATGGTTTTACGGCTACCATCTTCGACCCGCTGCCCAAAACCGACGGCCGCAAAGACCGCGACAATGCTCAAAATAAATAACGCTTTTCTCATAATTCCTCCGTTTCGCCGTTGGCGTTATTGTTTGAACGCCCAACGAGCCGAAATCCTGCAAAAATTATCAATCCGACGACGACTGCGACCAATACGGCGAGGCCCTCTTTGGCAAAATCAACGTTTGTCAGCAGCCAGCCGATAAGTAATAGAGATAGAACGGCGGCACCGATGCCGAGCGGGAGTGTGAACTGCGATCTTGGAGCAGTTTCACGCATCCTAAAAACGGGCAATGCACCGCATGTTGTGGCATATACCAGCAGACGCGTGATCGTCGCGATCGCGACGGCGGTCAGGAATGACGACATTATCGTCAGCACCAAAATGACCACGGCGGTTACGATGATCGCGATATGCGGTGTTTTGAACCGTGCATGCGTTTTCTCAAAAACTCTCGGTAGATCACGCTGCTCTGACATTGCAAATAGCATCCGAGTCGAGCTGAGGACGCCGACATTAAGATTGCCAAAGATCGAGATCAGTGCTCCGACGGTTATAAATGCGGCACCGAACGGGCCGAGAAATGACGCGGCGGCATCGGCGATGGGCCTTTCCGAAGCCGCAAGCCCCGGCAATGTGCCGATGCTGACGACCTGTATCAGCACATAAAATACCGCCACGATCGCGAGCCCGACGATCAGGCCGAACGGCATTGTTTTGCCGGGTTCTTTTGCTTCGCCGGCGAGGACAACACCGGCTTCAAAACCGACGAACGCATATATCAGCAGCAACACAGCACTTGAGAATGACGAGTAACCCGGGACAATGTCAAAGTTAAAATTACCCGGCTGGATAAAAAACATACCCACGACCGAAAAGATGAATAACGGCAGCAGTTTGCCGACCGTAAAGAAATTGGTCATCCTAGCGGATTCGCGAATGCCGATAACGTTGACGACGGTAATTATCAGCACGACGAGACTGATAAACGCGATACGCATCGCTCCGTCGTTAGCTCCGGGAACGAAAAATCCAAGATAGGTGACGAGCAGGTTACAATTTGCGGCAAATGTCGTGACACGCACGACCCAATACAGCCAGCCGACCTCAAATCCGACGACCGGGCCAAACGCCTCGCGGGCATACAGATACGGCCCGCCGGTCGCTGAAAATCGGCTCGAAACTTCGGCATAGCACAGTACGATGAGCGCGATAATGCCGGCACACGCAAGAAATGCGATCAGGCTGTAGCTGCCGATCTGGGCATAGACCTTTGCGGGCAATCCGAAAATACCCGCGCCGATTATCGTGTTGATAATGATCGCAGTAAAATCGAGCCGCCCGAGCCCGCGTATCAGCTTTTCTTCGCTCATTGGTTTCGTGTCTGTAGCCCGCACGTGAGTAAGGGCTTGGCCAACCGCACGAGCCCTTACTTACGTGCGGGCTACTGACAGTGGGTCGCCCTTTCGTTTATACTCTTAAAACCGTTTCAGGTAAAGATTTAAGGAGAATTTGTATGGTGCGACTTTTTGTAGCAATGCTGCTGGGCTCTCTTTTGTGTGTTCTCGCTCCTGCTCAAAAACTGAGTAAAAATAACGAGGTGATCGCTCCAAAGAGCTATCAAGCTCCTGTTATCACGAACTCCACCGACCTCCAAGCCATTTTGAAAAAAGCAGTGCACGACACGCTTTCGGCCAATGCAGCAAAAAATCTTAAGCCCGAAGAGGTTGCTGCTACGCTCATCGACCTGCGCGATCCGGCAAAATTTGTAATGGCTGAGGTTCGCGGCGAGGAGCGGATCTATTCGGCAAGCGTAGTCAAGATGTACTACATGGCGGCCCTTGAACGGCAGCTTGAGGACGGTAAGATACTAATGTCGCCCGAACTACAACGCGGGTTGCGGGATATGATCGTCGACAGTTCGAATGAAGCGACGCAGTATATCCTCGACGTTATTACGGGCACGTCGAGCGGAGCAGAGTTACCGCAAAAAGAGTTTGACGCCTGGCAGTACAAACGAAACCGCGTCAACCGATGGTTCTCGTCGATGGGTTATACAAATATCAACGTCAATCAAAAAACTTTCTGTGAGGACGCTTACGGAATCGAACAGCAATCGCGGGGTTACAAGGGCCAAAACCGCAACATGCTCACGACCAATGCTACGGCACGCCTGCTCGCCGAGATCGTCACCGGGCGAATGAACACGCCCGAGCGAACGTCCGCGATGATGGACCTGATGAAACGCGACCCTTTTGGAAAGGCCGTCGACGGCGATGACCAAAACAACGGATTTACCGGCAAGCTGTTCATCGACCGCGACATCCGCGATGTTAAACTTTGGTCAAAAGCAGGCTGGACCAGCAAGACCCGGCACGACGCAGCGTATGTCGAGACGGCGGACGGGCTGAAATTTGTGCTCGTCATATTTACCGAAAATCACGCCAACGAACGCGAAATTATTCCCGGCATTGCCGGTAAGGTGCTAGACGGATTGAAGAAAAAGTAAGGAGAAAAGATGAAAACGAGATTATTGATGCTGGCAGCGGTGCTGCTGTTTCCGGTTTTTACATTTGCTCAGGGCAGCTATAAACAGCCGCCAAAAGAGATCATGGATGTGCTCAACGCTCCGGCGACGCCTTCCACGTCGATCTCGCCGACGCGAGACAAGATCGCGATGCTCGAGCCGCTGCGTTATCCGCCGATCTCTGAGCTGGCACAGCCGATGCTGCGTATCGCGGGGCTTCGTATCAATCCAAACACCAACGGCCAACATCGCCAGCCATACTTTATCGGCGTAAAGATAATGAATGTAGCGGACGGCAAAATCACGCCGGTCACGCTGCCGCCGGGTGCGCAGATCATCTCGCCGCAATGGGCGCCGGATGGTAAGCATATCGCCGTCGGTAACGTCACGCCGACGGGTGTCGAACTGTGGGTCGTCGATACGGCGACCGCCAAGGCGACCAAGATCAAGGGCGTTATGATCAATACCGCGATCGGCGGCTTTAGCTGGGAAGACTCAGACACGTTGTCGGCGCAGCTCGTTCCAGCAAAACGCGGCCCCGCTCCGGCGTATCAAAACCTGATCCCGGGCGAGCCGAATATTCAGGAAACATCGGGCCGAACAAGTAATATCGCGACCGTTCAGGATCTGTTAAAAACGCCAAACGACGAGCGTTTGTTCGAATATTACTGCACCTCGCAGATCGCTCTGATCGAGCTTAACGGCAAGGTCCGCGAGATCGGCACGCCTGCTCTCTACGATAACGTCAGTTTTTCGCCGGACGGTAAACACATCCTCGTATCGCGTATCGAGCGTCCATTCTCATACCTTTTTGCCGCCAACCGTTTCCCGAAAAAGATCGAGGTATGGGATACGAACGGCAAGGTTTTGACGACGGTCGCTTCGCTGCCGCTGCAGGACAGCATACCGAGCGGCGGTGTTTCAGTTGGGCCTCGCGGTGTTGCCTGGATGCCGGTCGAAGGCTCGACACTGATCTGG
The DNA here is from genome assembly GCA_016712045.1 of Chloracidobacterium sp. Lineage (GTDB taxonomy): Bacteria > Acidobacteriota > Blastocatellia > Pyrinomonadales > Pyrinomonadaceae > OLB17. Next base: position 156,099 of record JADJRV010000009.1, read on the forward strand.
ACCGAGGCTCTCGACGACGGCGATTCGCGCAAAAAGGTGCCATTTCGCGACAAGATGATGACCCTTGCCGCTCCGTTTAACGGCACGGCGAAAGAGCTGCTCAAGACCGAGCATCGTTTCCAAGGGCGTCAGTTTGGCGAAAAAGACGGGATGATGATCTATTTTGATTTCAACCGCGACACGCAAAAGCGGCGGATCTTTCTCACAGATTATCGCAACCCGTCGAATGTCAAAATGATCTCTGACGCGAATATCAACGACCGTTACAATGACATCGGCCAGCCGATCACAAAGGTCATGCCAAACGGTGTCACGCTCATCCGGCAAAACGGCGACGAAATATTCCTGACCGGGACCGGAGCATCGTCGCAGGGCGACCGTCCGTTTTTCCGCCGGATGAATATCAAGACGTCCGCGATCACTGAGATCTGGCGTGCGGGAACCGAGGAATACGAAACGTTTGCCGGGATGATCGACGACAACGGGATGAATTTCTTTACCCGTAAAGAGTCGCCAACCGAGCCGCCAAATATCTTTATGCGTCAGGTTTGCCCGGCGGGGCAGATATGTACAGCTCTTGCTTACAAGCAGATCACCGATCTCAAAGACCCGGCACCGCAGCTTCGCGGCATTAAAAAACAGCTCGTCCGTTACAAACGTGCGGACGGTGTTGACCTCTCGTTTACGCTCTACTTGCCGCCGGGTTACAAAGAGGGAACACGTCTGCCCGCGCTCGTTTGGGCGTATCCCGAAAGCTTTACCGACGGCTCGCTTGCCGGACAGGTTTCGGGTTCGACCAACCGGTTTACGCAGATCGGCGGCATCTCGCACCTGTTCCTGCTGATGCAGGGCTACGCGGTGATGGACAACGTCTCGATGCCGATCGTCGGTTCGCCAAAGACAAAGAATGATACATTCGTCCAACAGATTGTCGATTCGGCCAAAGCGGCGATCGATAAAGCGGTCGAGATGGGCGTCGTTGACCGCGACCGCATCGGTGTTGGCGGGCACAGTTACGGGGCGTTTATGACGGCCAATCTGCTTGCACACAGCGACCTGTTCCGTGCGGGCATCGCGCGCAGCGGAGCGTATAATCGTACGCTGACGCCGTTTGGTTTTCAGGACGAAGAACGCAATTTCTGGGAGGCGACCAAGATCTACACCGACGTCTCGCCGTTCTTTTTCGCGAACAAGATCAACGAACCGATCCTCATGATCCACGGCGAAGCCGACAACAATCAGGGCACGTTTCCCATCCAGTCCGAACGCCTCTACGCCGCCATCAGCGGCCTCGGCGGAACGGCGCGTCTCGTAATGCTCCCGCTCGAAGCCCACGGCTACGCGGCACGCGAATCGACCGAGCACACACTGTACGAAATGGTTCAGTGGATGGATAAATATGTAAAAAATGCCAAGCCGCGGTAATTGGTGATGGCGGTATTTTGTTTGATAATCGGCTTCGTTCAGAAAAGATCGAAGCCTTTTTCATTGTTGGAACGATACTTGACATATTTGTAAGGTTTTGTTAATTTTGCACTACAATTTATTAGGGGAGTAGAAACCTCTGTTTGTTCAGAGGTCCACGACATCGTCAATACGTTCGCATAAATAGCCAAGCGAACCGGTGCGTGGGGAAATATCGAGACCTTTTGCGGCTTTAGTCTGCAAGAGGTCTTTTTGCGTTTGCAGACTCACAAGATAACGAGGGTAACCTTTTACGCTGCCTGAGGAGAAAACAAATGAGTCTATTTCCATTCGCCGATTATTGGATGTTCTACGCCGGATTTCTGGTATTCGTACTCGCGATGCTCGCCATCGATCTCGGCATATTTAATCGAAAAGAACATGTCGTTTCTTTCAAAGAAGCAACGATCTGGAGCGCGGTTTGGGTCACACTCGCACTGATCTTTGCCGGCGGATTTTATCAATACACGGCAACGAAGTTCGGAGCAGAAGTCGCGAAGACCTCTACGCTCGAGTTTCTGACCGGCTATATCCTCGAATACTCTCTGTCGGTCGATAATATTTTCATCTTCGTGCTGGTGTTCAGCTATTTCGGCATCCCCGCAAAGTACAAGCACCGTGTGCTGTTCTACGGCATCCTCGGAGCGCTCGTATTTCGAGCGATCTTTATTGCCATGGGTTCTGCTCTAATGCAGTTTCACTGGGTGATATATCTGTTTGGCGGATTTTTGATAATTACCGGCATCAAGATGTTTTTTACGAGTAACGAAGAGATCAAGCCCGAAAAGAATCTGCTGATCAGAATATTTCGAAAGTTCATGCCGGTTACGAATAAGATCGACGGCAGGAGTTTCTTTTTAAAGATCGGCGACCGGTGGCATGCAACGCCGCTGTTTATTGCCTTGCTGTTTTTGGAGGCCACCGACATCATATTCGCGGTTGACAGCGTTCCGGCGATCTTTGCAGTGACAAAAGAGCCGTTTATCGTTTTCACTTCAAATATATTTGCGATCCTCGGCCTGCGTTCGCTCTACTTTATGCTCGCGGGCGTGATCGACAAGTTTTATTTACTGAAATACGGCCTGGCCATAGTGTTGGTTTTTGTCGGACTCAAGATGGTCTGGCTAAATGATCTGTTCGGCGGAAAGTTTCCGATCTCATACTCGCTAGTGTTTATTCTGGCGGTTATATCAGGGTCGATCATTTTCTCGCTGATATTTCCGCACGATAAGGACGCGGATGCAAAACCGGAGGAGGCGTAATGTATCGTTACTTTATCCTAGTGTTTTGTGCAATTTTTCCGTTTACCGCGGGGCAAACCTTAGCGCAGAATGTCGTTCCGGTTCCGACCGATGATACTCAGCTCTGGAACGACCTACAGGTTACTTTGCCGCTACATAAAAAGGTCGATCTAGTGTTTACGGGTACACTACGTGTAGGCCGTGGACTAAGTCATCCTGTGAGCGAACGCGGAGCAATTTCAATTGCATATAAGGCGAACAAGTTTCTGACGTTCGAGACGGGATATTTGTATGTAGCTAACCAACCATCCAACGGGCGCAAGAATTACAGCAGCAACTTCATAGTCGCCGGAACTCTAAAATTCCCTATCCGTAAGTTCACGTTAAGTAATCGTAACTGGGTCGAACGCCGGTTTAGGAATTCTCGCATCGACTCTACGCGTTATCGCAATCGTCTGCGGGTCGAGCACCCTGTCGTGGTAGGGAACACGAAATTTAATATATTTGCGTCAAACGAAGTGTTCTACGATTCGATCTTAAACAGATGGGCTCGAAACCGTTTCGCTGTTGGGGCTAACAAGAAACTTAACGAGCGTCTAACCGGAGAAATATATTATTTGCGCCAAAATGACAGTTTTAGCCGCCCCGGAGATTTACACATTATCGGCACGATTTTGCGGATACAGTTGTAGAACTTGTAAAATCTGCAAAATATATCAGGTTCCGGAGAACATCTAGTAGATCTCGGCGAAAGTTCGACGGCTTTACGTTAGTAAAGGCATCTTCATCTTGCAGTTCTTACTGCACATCTGAGACTTCGATCACGGGGCCGGCGTCGGTGAAGTCGATCTCGTTGTTGAATCCGGAAAGGTCCGCACCTTGGTTTAGAAACTTTTCGGCTTCGTCGGCGGTGACGGGGCGGGAGAAGAGGTAGCCTTGGCCGGCTTTGCAGCCAAGATCGCGGAGCAGTTCGAGCTGTTTGAGCGTCTCGACGCCTTCGGCGACGACCTCGATGCCGAGGTTTTCGCCGAGCATAAGAATTGTTTTGACGATGAGGCCGCTCTTTTCGTCAGATTCGAGGACGTTGATGAACGAGCGGTCGATCTTGATCCGCTCGAACGGGAACCGCTGGAGATAGCTTAGGCTCGAATAGCCGGTACCGAAATCGTCGGTCGATAGTGCGATGCCGAGTTCGTCCAGTTCCTGGAGTACCTTGAGCGAGCGGTCGCTATGTTCCATGACGGTGCTTTCGGTGACCTCGAGCTTGAGCTGTTTGGCGTCGAGACCGGTGCGGGCGAGGATGTCTTTGACCTGGCCGGTGAGCGTCGGGTGCATGAGCTGTTTGGCTGAGAGGTTGACGCTGATTGAGAGCGGGAACGTGTAACGCTGCTGCCACACGGCGGTCTGGCGGCACGATTCTTCGAGTATCCATTTGCCGATGCCCACGATCAGCCCGGTTTCTTCGGCAACGGCGACAAACTCATTTGGAGCGATGAGCCCGTGTTTCGGGTGACGCCAGCGGATGAGAGCCTCAAATTCCTCAACGCGGCCCGTCGTTAGATCGACGATCGGCTGGTAATGCACCTCAAACTCGTTTCGTTCGACGGCGTGACGCAGATCGGTCTCGACCTGCAATAGATTCATGTTGCGGACATGCATCTCGCGGTCAAATATCTCGTAGCGGGCCTTGCCCGATTCTTTGGCACGATACATCGCGGCATCGGCGTCGCGAAGGAAATCTTCGGCACGGCGTTCGACATTGCTTGAGACGACGATACCGATACTCGCGGTAGTAAAGACCTCGTAGTTGTCGATCTTAAAGGGTTCGGAGATCGCTGTTTGCAGGCGTTCGGCAACGTGGGCGACCTCGTTTGCGTCGCCGCTGCGGTGGAGCAGGATCGTAAATTCGTCGCCGCCGAGACGGGCAACAATGTCGCCCGGACGCACGCAAGCCAATAGCTTTTCGGCGATGGCAATGAGCAATTTGTCGCCGACCGCGTGGCCGAGACTGTCGTTGATTACCTTAAACCGGTCGAGATCAAGAAAAAGGACGGCAAATTTTGCGTAATCATTACCCTCGGCACGATCGACCGCTTGTTTGAGATGGTTCATGAACGAGACGCGGTTTGGCAGGTCGGTCAACGTGTCGTGCAGAGCGTAATAGCGAAGCTTTTCTTCGGCACGACTGCGTTCGGTAATGTCGCGGAAACTCGCGACGCGGCCGATAGCCTTGCCCTCAAGATACTGCGGCTGCGAATAACGCTCGATCAGGCGGCCGTCCGCCAGCTCAAGTATCTCAGTGATCGTTTCGTTGGGCGTGTCGTAAGTCGTTTTGAGCCGTTTGAGAAATTCATCGGGCTTAACCAATTTACTGGCGACGTGTTTCACGAGGGCCGCTCCGTCTTTTTTCTCGACGATCGCCGGATCGAGTTCCCACATCTCCATAAATTTGTGGTTGCACGTGACGATCTGACGGTCGAGACTCATGACGACGATGCCGTCGGCGGTCGATTCGAATGTGGTGGTGAAAAGCGACAGCGTTTCGTGGAGCGATGTTTCGGCACGGCGGCGTTCGCTGATGTCGCGGGCGATGCCCTGGACGCCGACCGGCATACCATCATTGACGATCAGACGCGTGCTCAGATCGAGCGGTACACGCGTGCCGTCTTTGGCGATGATCTCTAGCTCGTAAGTCGTCGGACGTTCATCCTCGATCTTGCGGGCGGTCATCGTACGGGCACCTTCGAGATACTCGGGAGCGACGACTTTCGCGATGTTCATCTGCAGAGCTTCTTCGCGGCTGTAGCCCGTAATGATCTCGCCGGCACGGTTTAAGGATGTAAAGTTGCCGTTCAGATCGTGTGTGTAGATGAGGTCGTTGGCGTTTTCAAACAGGTCTTTGTAACGCTCTTCGTTCTTGCGGCTCAACTCTTCGGCAAGTTTGCGGGCAGTAATATCGCGGGCGATGCCCTGAACGGCGATAGCTTCGCCGTCTTTCATGATCGTACTGCTGTTGACCTCTAGCGTGACGCGGCTGCCGTCTTTGCGTATGCAATCGACTTCGTACACCGTTTGACCGGTGTCGCCCTTGACCTTTTTGAGCAGATTTTTCTTGACGAGCTTCATGTGCTCGGGGGCAATGATCTGCTTCATATTTAGCGATAACGCCTCTTCTTGGGTGTAACCAAAGATGCGTTCGGTCGCGTGATTGATCGACATGTAATTGCCGTCGAGGTCGTGAACGTAAATGATGTCGTTAGCGTTTTCAAAAAGCTTTCGGTAACGAGCCTCGCTTTCCTGCAAAGCGTCACTCGTGCGTTTGCGGTCAGTAATGTCTTGCCACATTACCATCCCGGCAAAGATCTCGTCTTTTTCGTTGCGGACGGGCAAAACGCTCACCTGAAAAGCGCCTTCCTCATTGTCCAGATCGAGAACGACGTGCTCGCCGTCTAACGCTCGCTGATAGTAACCGGACCACTCTGTGGCCATTTCGGGCGGGAAAACCTCCGACAAGGTGCGATTCTCAAACATCTCTGTCGTCCAGTCGTGATGTTTGAGCTGTTCGCCGTCGGCAAGGGTGTAGCGGTAGTTGTGGTCAAAGAGCAGGACGGCAGTTTTGGGAATAGTGCGGGCGAGTGTGCGATAAAGATTTTCGCGTTTCTCGAGCTCTTGCTGGGCGAGCTTTCGCTCGGTTACATCGAGGATCACGCCCTGCCAGCAGATCCGTTCGCCGTCCTTGCCCTTAACAAAACAGCTGCGGTCGCGGACCCAGACTATATCGCCGTTTTTGCAAACGACGCGATATTCAAAATCGATGCTCTCACCCTTTCGCATTGCAGAGCGCGTCGAACCCAGCACATGCTCGCGGTCATCAGGATGTATAACTTGGTCCCAAATATCGCTATCGGTCATCCATCGGTCCAGAGGATATCCAAACCGCTCAAACGTCGGGCTTATGTAGATCGGCAAATGTGGCTGGACCGGCTCGACGGCATAGAACATTACCGGCAGATTCTCAATGAAGCTGCGAAATGTGCTATCCACGGCCGGCGAATTTGCCGGATCTATTTTTGAATTTGACGTTTTTTTGGCCATTTGCGGCGATCATTAACAGATCAATGCGGCGAACTTTCCGCAGTGGGTGCTGTCTGATCAGGCTAGGGTAAACTGCTCTAAATAAAAGGTTTGGAGCGGATGTGTTGTTGAGTCTTGTGGACGGGACTACTCGGAAAATACGTTAAATCAGGTTTAACGCATATTCATAATAGCATTTATTGCCGTCTCCTGACCACATTTTTTTCGGGTTGCGGCTAATTGTTTATCGGTACAAAAAAGCGTTAAACTAATCGCGTTTCTCACCTTAAAAATTATGAAAAAGATATCCGCCATTTGCCTGCTGCTTACATTCGCTGTCACCACATTTTCACAAACAATGCCCGCCGGTGCCGACCCTGCCATTTGGGCCAAAGCCGTCAAGATCCACAAAAAAGCGATCGTCATCGACGGCCATAACGACATCACTTCGCCGCTGGTCGATGAAGATACAGACTTGCGGAACAGCACGACGGGGAAATTTCACCTCGGCGGCGACCCGTTTCACACTGACGTTTCGCGGCTAAAGGCAGGCGGCATTACGGGTGAATTCTTTGCGATCTACGTTTCGGGCAGCACAATGGAAACCGGCGGAGCGATGCACCGGGCGGTCGATATGATCGACGCGACCTATCGCGAGGTCGAACGAAACCCTAATGACCTCGTATCCTGCACCACGGCGGATGAGATCCGAAAGGCCAAGAAAAAGAATAAGATCTGCATCCTGATGGGGATTGAGGGCGGTTATGTGATGGAAGATTCACTTGCCGCACTTCGGGTAATGTATCGTCTCGGTGTCCGTTACATGACGCTGACGCATAACGTCGCGACCAACTGGGGTGACGCACACCGCGACGAAAAGCACGGCGGCCTGACGGAATTTGGTAAAGACGTGGTCCGCGAAATGAACCGCCTGGGGATATTCATCGATATCTCGCACATCTCGGTCAAGACGATGAACGACGCTCTCGACGTATCGACTGCTCCGGTGATCGCTTCGCACTCGGGTGCTCGCGGAGTCAATGATCATACCCGCAACGTCCCCGACGACGTTCTCAAACGTGTCGCCAAAAACGGCGGCGTTATCATGGTCAATTTCTACCCGTCGTTCCTCGACGCCCGCACAAACAAAGAGGAAAACGAGCGCTCGGCGCGACTCAAACCGCAGATGGATGCCCTCGCCGAACAGTTCAAGAACGATCGCAAAGCGTTTGACGACGCCGTCAGAAAGCTCGAAGACGCCAACCCGATCTATATGCCGACCTATGCACGGATAGTCGATCATATCGACCACATAAAACAGATCGCGGGTATCGACCACGTCGGTCTTGGCTCTGACTTTGACGGTGTCCCAATGCTCCCCGCCGGTATGAACGGCGCCGAAGACCTAGTCCTCGTCACATATGAAATGCTTCGCCGCGGTTATTCCGAGACAGATATTAAGAAGGTCCTTGGCGAAAACCTGCTCCGTGCAATGGCCCAAATGGAACGCGTTGCGGGCAACCGCCAGATCAGCGGACAGGGAAGTTTGAAACGTATCAAATAAAAAAGGCGGCATAAGCCGCCTTTTCCTTATTCCTCTTCCTCGTCGGAACGGTCATCGTTTGGCCACCAGCCTTGCGGCGTGTAATTGACCCTGCGAACCTCCCGAAGACGGTCTTTACTTAGTCTTCCTTCGACCAGCTCGTAACCCATCAAAGCGAAAATGCGTCCTCGCAGAAAGATCGGACGGGCGTTGCCGTACCAATCGACGCATGACGCACGGCAGCCGTCGTTGGTGTCGGTCGAGCGGGCCTCGAGTTCGCCGATCTGGCTAAAATTGAGGCGGTTGTTTTTGAGAAAGATGATCGCCGCCGAGTCTTCCATCAGGTGACGGTAACCGCTGCGGCCTTCGCGGGCGATCGGCAAACCGAGCAGACCGCTGTCGTCGCCATCTGGTTTGTAGAAAAAGCCGTGGCTGCGAAGCTCGCCTTGTGAGGCGTTCTTGCGAACGTAGCTCGGCCAGAGCTTTGCACCGTCATCGAGGCCAACGGGCGAGAAATAAAGATCCGACCCGTTAGTGCCTACAACAACCGCAGCGTCGCCGAGTGGTTCGATGCGATCAACGTTGTGGTTGAGGTGCAGATTTGTGACACTGCCCGTTTTCCAGTTCGCGGCAAAAAGATTTGCCCCGTCGCGGGTTTCCTGACGGCCCCAGCCGCTGCCCGTGCCGTAAAGCATATAGTCGCCGACAAAACGGTTTTGAAATGTATAGTTATCGACATTTGGCAGATCGCGATAGCTGGCTTTCACAGCCGATTCGCTGCCGTCCGAAAAGCTTTCCGCCGATGCCGTGAGCATCGCGATGTCGCCCTCGGACTTTTCACCGTCCCACATCTGATCGCCACGGGCGTCGCTGCGGACGAGCACGTTGAGCTGTTCGCCCTCGCTTTCAAGGAACGAGAACTGGTCGATCGGGCTGCCGGTAACGCCGAGAGCACTCGGAGCCGAGCCGTCGAGCGGCATTTTGTAGAGCAGCGAGTTGGATTTCGCCCCGCCGCCGCCATAGTTGTAGTCGGTCGTCCAGACGTACACCGATTTTTGCGACACATAAAATACGCGCCCAGCCGCACCCAAAACTGCCGTGCCTTTGCACGCCATGGTCTTAGACGAAAGGTCGCAGACGGTGATCGTGTGCAGTGCCGAGACTGAGGTCGAATCGACAGGACGTTCGGCACGGTAGATCTCGGTCGGCGAGACGACTGGCTCGAATTCGCTGGCCTTCGCACGTTTGTGCCATTTTCTGACGGCCGGGAATTGTTCCTTTCCGTCGCTGTAGTATCCGAGATACTGCGGCGTGTAAAAGACGAGTTTGTTGCCGATCAGACGGCTGGCGTAGTTGCGTGACGAATAATAATCGTTTGACCGCAGATGGTATGTCGAGCGGTATGCGAGGTCGCCGCTGCGGTTGATGTCGAAAAGGTTGATCTCGGTCCCGCCGCGGCCGTAGCTGTAACCGATGACGACCACCGTGTCGCCGGAAACAAGCATCTCGTCGTACCAATCATTGCTCGGGTTGATCCCCGGTGGATAGGCGTTGACCGAAGATTCCGGCTCCAAAGCATTGCCTCCTACCTGGACGGTGAACAAACGCCCGCGACGCAGTATCACGAGGTGATCGCCGTGCACCTTGACGATCCCGCCCTCATCAACACCCGCGTGCTGGTTGTTTGTGATCGATTCTTCTTTGCCGTCTTTCGAAGCCGACATGGTCTTTGCCCCGGCAGACGGTGACGGAGCGGCATCTGTCATTACCGAACTGTTAGCGGTGTCTGATTTGTCCGCATCTTGTCCAGATATCTGGCCCGCACGGCGGCGTGATTCCTGAAACTTCTTAAAATGCTCTTTTAACTCAGCCTCTGATTTGAACGGCTGCATGGTCTTTCGCGGTTTCGACGACGCGACAGATGGTAAGTCAGCAAACCATCCGGTTGGCCGGACCCCTGAATACGAGAACGCAAAAACTCCGGCTGCCAATACAACGGCGCCGGCTATAAATGACCTTTTCATAATTTTTCCTCCGTCGGCAGCGTTTCCACCGCCGTAAATATCGGATATTTTCATTCCAATCGGAGGAACGTATGAAAGGTCGATTGCTTGCAGGAAAATAAAAAAGGCGGCCGGAGCCGCCTTTTCTAGTTAACGTTGGATGTTACGCCCTTACTAACGTGCGGGCTTCTGCACTAAGCCCCAGCCCCGTGACACTTCTTAAACTTCTTACCTGATCCGCAGTAACAGGGTTCGTTTGGCTTTGTCTTTGGTTGGTCGCGGACGAAGGGGGTGTGGCGGGCGGCTTCGGCTCCGGCGGCTTCGGCGGTTCCCATGGCTCCCGTGAACGCCATGCCGGCCGCTTGGCGGTTGGCGCGTTGGCGTTCGAGGCGTTCGAGACGCTCGATCTCTTCTTGCTCGTCGCGGTTGACGATCTCGAGGTGAAATAGCGCCTTGGTCGTGTTGGTGTCGATGCGGTCGAGCATGTCTTGGAACATATCGAACGACTGTTTTTTGTATTCGACGAGCGGGTCTTTTTGGCCGTAACCGACCAGGCCGATGCCCTGTTTGACCTGATCGATCGAGAGCAGGTGGTCTTTCCACTGGCTGTCGATGATGTTGAGCATGATGTAACGCTCATAGGCCCGCAGGCTTTCTTCGCCGGCCTGTTTTTCCTTTGATTCGTAGGACGCGATGGCCTTTGCCCAGATGGCGTTTTCGACCTCGGCGGCGTTCATCGTTTTGAAATCGACGCCCGCGTCTTTGGCCGGATCGATAGCGTAAATGTTCTCGATCTCAGCGGCGTAGGTATCGACTTCCCATTTGTCGGGCGTGATCGCGTTGGACAAAAAGCTGCCGGTCAGATCGGCGAGCAGATCGCGTGCGACGCCCTGTTCGCCAAGCAAATATTCGCGATGCTCGGGCTCGAACATCAACTGCCGACGCAATCCGTAGATCGTCTCACGCTGGCGGTTCATGACGTCGTCGTATTTGAGGACGTGTTTGCGAGTCTCAAAGTTGCGTGCCTCGACGGCCTTTTGGGCACGTTCGATCTGGCGGCTGACGGTCTTTGATTCGATGGCGACGCCATTTTCCATACCGAGCCATTCCATCATCGAGCGAACCTTGTCGCCCGCGAAAATACGCATCAGATCGTCTTCGAGTGATAGAACAAACCGCGACGAACCCGGATCGCCCTGACGTCCGGCACGTCCGCGAAGCTGATTATCGATACGGCGTGATTCGTGGCGTTCGGTGCCGAGGATGTGCAGACCGCCGACGGCAACGACCTCTTTAGCCTCTTCGGCGACGACAGCTTTTGCTTTGCGAAGCTGCTCGTTGAATTGCTCCTCGGTCGCCTCGTCCGGATTGATCTCCATCCGTTTGAGGTAATCGCGGGCGAGCGAGTCGGGGTTGCCGCCGAGCAGGATGTCGGTACCGCGGCCGGCCATGTTGGTCGCGATGGTGACGGCACCTTTGCGTCCGGCCTGAGCGATGATCTCGGCTTCCTGTTCGTGATATTTGGCGTTGAGGACCTTGTGCGGAACGCCGATGGCCTTGAGCTTTTCGGCGACGAGCTCTGAGTTTTCAACCGAGACTGTACCGACCAGAACGGGGCGTCCGAGTGCGTGCAGCTCTTTGATCTCAGCGACGGTCGCGTCCCATTTTTCGGGCAGCGTGCGATAGATCATATCCGACGAATCGACGCGGATCATCGGCTGATTTGTCGGTATCATCACGGTGTCGAGGCCATAGACGCTGTTAAATTCCTCGGCCTCGGTCTCGGCCGTACCGGTCATGCCGCTGATCTTTTCGTACATTCGGAAATAATTCTGCAGCGTGATGGTGGCGAGCGTCTGATTTTCTTGCTCGATCTTAACGCCTTCCTTTGCCTCGACAGCTTGGTGCAGTCCGTCGGACCAACGGCGGCCAGACATCAAACGGCCGGTGAAATCGTCAACGATGATAACCTCGCCGTCCTGGACGACGTAATGGTGATCGCGTTTGTAGAGCGTGTGGGCCTTTAGCGCCTGTTCGACGCAGTGGAGCAGGTCCATGTTCGCCGGGTCGTAGAGGTTTGATACGCCAAGCAGCTTTTCGGCCTTCGTCACACCGGCCTCGGTCAGCACTGACGAGTGATTTTTCTCGTCGAGCAGATAGTCGCCGGTCGTGACCTTGGTCTCCTCGTCCTTATGGCCGAGGACGAGCTGCGGGATTATCTGGTTTGCGGTGTAGTACTTGTCGGTCGCCTCGTCGGTCGCACCCGAGATGATGAGCGGCGTGCGGGCTTCGTCGATAAGGATCGAATCGACTTCGTCAATGATCGCGAAATAGTGGTCCGGCTGGACGAGCGACTCAACGTCAAACTTCATATTATCCCGCAGATAATCAAAGCCAAATTCGTTGTTCGTGCCGTACGTTATCGAGCAAGCGTAGGCGTCTTTGCGCTCGACGTCGTCCATATCATTTTGGATACAGCCGACGGTCAGGCCGAGAAATGTGTGAATTTTGCCCATCCACTCGGCGTCACGCGAGGCGAGATAGTCGTTGACGGTCACGACATGAACACCGCGTCCGGTCAGGCCATTGAGATACGACGGCAAGGTCGCGACGAGCGTTTTACCTTCACCGGTACGCATCTCGGCGATGCGGCCCTGGTGCAAAGCGACGCCGCCGATCATCTGCACGTCAAAGTGACGCATGCCGGTAACGCGACGCGAGCCTTCGCGAACGGTCGCAAACGCCTCGGGCAATATCTCGGCAAGCACCGCCTGCTCGGCCTTTCGCCGCTCTTCTTTATCCTCAATGCCCTCGAGAGCATTGGCGATCATCTCTTTGAACTTAGGCGTCTGTGCCTGTAATTCGGCGTCCGTGAGCTTTTCGATCGCCGGTTCCCATGCATTGATCTGGGCGATGATCGGTTTGACGTTCTTCAAAAAGACGTCGCTCGACGAGCCAAAAATTTTCTTAACTAATTTATCTGCAAAACTATTAACAGCCATGATTTCCTCTTTATGGAGTTCGCGCGTTTACGCGTGATGTTTGTTTGCCGAGCGGAAAAGCTGGGCTTTTCCGGAACTGTTCCAAAGTATTCTGCGGCTATGCCGCCCTCCGGAGGAGCAGCCTCCTAGATTCTTTGGGATGCTCAACGGAAAAGCATAGCTTTTCCGCTCGGCGAATAAAAATGACGAGATGATGTTGAGATCTTGCTCGCCGCTACTTTGCGTCTGATGCAAGTAGGGCGTCGAGACCGGCACGAGGAAGGTGAGTGACGATTAATACGTGATTGCCGTCGTGTGTTGTTTGTGTGGTTTGATAGATCGTACTGATGACTTCGTTCTGTTCATCAAATTTATAGATTCTGAGTTCTTGATTAAACCATTCCGAAAGAACTTCCGCCTGTCGGGCGTTCTTTTTGGGAATTGAAATCTTTAATTCCAACTGTGAAGCGTCGTAAGAGACACCTAACTTAAAACGGTGCAATCGATAATTTTCAAAACCGTCAACATCCAGACAGTCCGAAAATTTTTCCAACTCTTCAAAATTGAATGTCGCGTTATCTACCGTCTTCTCGATTTTTGGATGTCCGAGCTTACTTGAAAACCCTCCGCTGATAACAGGCTCATAGCCATCATTGCACGACAGCGTACGATATCTCTCAAATTCAAACTTTTCCAATTCAAAATCAAGATTTCCTTTCCGGCGGTATTCTTGAAGGCTTTCAATTAAATCCTCAAAATCGTCGAAATAACCCTTAATGGCGAATTGAAAATCTAAGTTTTCGTCATCCGGCTTCTTGTCTAGATTATCCGCAAACTCGATCTCGTCCCGCAGGTCAAACTGTTTTGCCGTCGCCGCATTCGCCAAAACCTGCGGCGTCGCGCCAGCCAGCACCAGGCCGAGATACACGCCGAGTGTCGCTAAAAGCAGGATGGAGTTTTGGGGTTTACGCGTGGTCAAATCTTATTTTAAGGCGGCGGTATTGTTTGCGAGTCCGCCGACGGCGTTACCGTTTTGCTGTTTTGGGGCGGCTTTCTGCTCGGCCAACTTACGCCGGATCATGGGCATTGCTGTGCCTTTAGGTACAAGAAACTTAATAACTACTTTTTTGCCGATGGCTTCGACCTTGGCATTTTCGAGCAGGATGAGATCATCTTTATCATTCTGATCGGCTCCCTCGCCGCTCTTTGCCTTTTTCGCGATCGACATCGCCAAGCTCAGAGCACTGCTGATCGAGCGGGCACGTGTCTCGCTTTCCATCTCGGACTGTACCAAAGCGGAGATATTCGTCTCGTCCTGCTGCAGCATCAGATTAAAATCCTTGCCGCTGATGTCCTTTAGATACTGAAGATAGCCGCTGTCGTTGATAGCTGCGATCGCCTCTTTTATCACATCGACCATCTTCTGGTCCTGGCTGGCGATCTGTCCGAACTTTAGAGATTCGAGCTTGCCCTCTTTTGTTTACCTTGCCTGACGCATTTACGATACACGCGGATTCGAGATTGACCTGATTTTTATCAAGCAGAGCATTTACGTTATTGGCAAGGTCGACAAACGGCCGTTTGTTTATCGCCGGCTTAGTCGCCGGATCGAGCGGGTCAACCTTGGGATCTGTCTCCGCAGTTGTGCTGTCGTCAGATTTAGGCGTGGGTGTTGCCTTGGGCTGACGCGGTTTTCGGGGCTTGTCGGTCGAACCGGTCGTGCCGCTGTTAAACGAACTCGGCAGGTCGCCATCTAGTACGTCATTATTTGCCTTAGGAATGTTCGGCTTTGTGTCCAGCAAACTGTTGCCGCTGACGGTTGGCGGGGTATAAGGTATGCCCGGCGGGAAGCTGCTGTCGGTGTTAAATGCAAGATCCGTGATCTGTGCCGCTTGCGGGAACATCGGGACGACCTCGCCGGTCCGCGCATCGATAAAGCTCGTCGGATAGTCAACGCGGGGCTCGACATTGCTGACATCGACAAATGTTATCTCGGCGTCGCCAAGATCCGTCTTTTCATATACCTGGTCGACATAATCACGGTCGGTGCCAAACATCATCGCTCCGACATATACGACATCGAGAGCCTCACAAACGCGTCCAACCAGCGGACTATCGCAGCCCTTCATCGTTAGCAGGGACGTCTGTCCGAATACGAGCAAAGCAAACAGATTACCGACCGCCGCGATCGCGAGGATCTTGTAGATGCGCGGGCCAAACTCCCAAGTTTTGATCTCGTACGTATGAAACAGATCGCCCTCACTCGTCGGGGCGGCGATTGGCTCTGTATCGTATAATGACTGCTCGAACATAAGGCTTAAGTATAAATATCGCGTTGGTCTCAAAAAGCTAGCTGCCGATTTAGACGCCCGCACCCTGCAAAATGTTGCAAGGCAATTGAGTATATTACCATTTTCACCCGTCGATTGGAAGATTTCCTTGCAGAAGCCCGCGCGTAAGCAAGGGCGTAAGCGGGCGTTAATTGAATGTTACGCCCTTGCTTACGCGCGGGCCTCTGCACTATGCATGGACTTTTGATCGTTCAACCTCTAACATCAGCCTTATGCCACGCTCAGGTGACCGAAACCGCTCTGCAAATAAGCGCAAGCGGCACACCGGTGAACGAAAAGATAAACGTTTTATTGCACGCGAAAGTTCCGCTCCGCGAGCGGTCGTAGTGCAGACTCCGCGACAGTTAAAGGCCATAGAACGCCTGCTGTCCGGCATCGGTGTGCCGGAGCAAAAGCCTTTTAAGCCGGACGCTTTTCAGCTCGAAGCCCTCGCCGCGATCGAGACCGAAGACGTGCTTGTCACCGCACCGACCGGCAGCGGAAAAACATGGATCGCCCGCGAAGAGATACGCCGTTTGCTCGGCCTGGGAAAACGCATCTGGTACACAACTCCCCTTAAGGCGCTGACAAATTCAAAATACACAGAGTTTTCGCTCGAATTCGGCGCCGAAAACGTCGGAATCCTGACCGGCGACCGAAAAGAAAATTCCGGTGCTCCGCTCATCGTAGGCACGACCGAAATTTATCGCAATCAGCTATTTGACGCCCTACGCGAGGGCGATCAGGTCGAGACGGATTTTGTGATTTTTGATGAGGCACATTATCTGGCGGACGAGGATCGCGGCCACGTGTGGGAAGAATCGATAATCCTCTCGCCGCCGCGTATCAGGATGCTGCTGCTCTCGGCGACGGTCGGACGTGCTGAGGAATTTGCGGCATGGATCGGCGAAGTTCGCGGGACAAAGGTGCGTGTCATAAAAGCCGGACCGCGTCCGGTCGAACTGCGAGCCGCGTACCTGTCGCACGATATGCAGCTATTTCCGCTGCTGGGCGACGACGGCACGTATAATCGCGATCTCGATCAATTTGCCCGTCAGCGGCAAAGCCCGGGCGGCTTCCGCCGTCGACGAAGGTAAGAGTTTAAACGCAGAGACCGCTGAGGTCGCAAAGTAAAAGAAGGGTTAAGAGGAGCAGCTAAACGCTCAACTTAACCCTTGTTTATTAGACTCTCCGCGTTCTTAGCGGTCTCTGCGTTGAATACGCCTACTTAATGCTCGCGACTAAAATATCAATATCAGCCTGCGGCACCAGCAGGTCGAGCGTTACTTCGTTTGCACGGTTTGTGATCTTGGCGTTTTTGATCATTCGTGAGTAGACCTGTTGGTCACTGCGTTTTGAGCCGCCTAAGAAAGCTCCGCCGAGCATCTTGAGCCCGTCGAGCATTTCTTTTAAGCTCTGTGCCTGATCGGCCTTTGCGGTGCGGGCCATGACCTGTAGGTTTGTGCCGGTTGCAGCAACGTCGAGCGAACCCGCCATCACCTGTATCGATTTGATATTGTTGCCGATCTCGTCATTATCGAGCGGCAGCAGGGAATCCATGCCGCCCGGAATGCGGGTCGCAAAACTCATCACCGCCGTCTCTTTTTGCGAGAGCAGCGAGGTCAGATCTGCCGAGGCGTGTGTTTTGCCCTCAAGCGTTTCACGCACTCGCGGCAAGGTGCCGATGGCCAGCGTATTTGCGTCGATCGAGGTAACGGCGATCTCTTTTGACAGGCCTTTCAGAGCGTCATCGATCATGCCGCCGACCTTTGATGTCGTCGGTTTTGTGGATTTTTGAACAACATCTTTTAGAGCAAAGACATAAACTGTCCGCTCGCCGATCTTTTCTTCGCGATAGGTGCCTTTTGAGGCGAGCTTTGCAACCGCGACGAGTGCCCCGGCGTTGATGTCGCCACCCGCGATCAATATCGGTTCGTAGTCAGTTTCTTTGGCCGAGATCGTTTTGAACGCAACGCCGACGGCGACTTGGTCAAATTTACGTAGATCAATGCCGGTGCGGTTTTCCATCTCGTTGATCTTTGCCATTATCTCGCCAAGCATCGGTTGATTTGCCGACAACATACGCGGCAGAGCGTCATCAAGAAAGCGTTTTGCATCAAAAACGGCAACACCGTCCGACGCCGGCAGCAGCGTCACAAGACGACTGGACTGACGCTTTTTCACTTTATTTTTACGAGTGTCGACAGCGGCAAATGCTAGCGTATTAACCAGCAAAACTGCGACAACGGCGGCGGCGATAGATCTGATCTTCATGTATTTACCTCAACAAAAATTCTAGTTGGTATCCTAACGATAACAGATGCACGATTGTTCGGGAATAGTTTGCTGAAAAAAGTATTTGCCACCGATTTCACGGATAAGACAGATAAGAATTTTGACTGATTCTTGATCAGTTTTATCCGTGTTATCGGTGGCTAATTTTCTTTTTTTTAACAACCTCAAATTCGAACTGTAGCTCCTTACCTCGAAAGATATAGCTCAGGTACTGCTCCCAAAATTTACGCGTAAAACGCATCCCGGGCCATCTCGTGTCGAGATTCACGATAAATTCGATTCCCAACGCTTTCCACAGATTTAATAGCGAAACATAACACCGCACCGGTTTTAGTTGCACCTCGGTGTAAAAATCAAAAACCTCGCGACCCGCAATAAAAGTATTAAACGTGTACGAATTTATGTGGTTACGATGCGTCGGGTCGTTTGCCCAGTCGGGGTTTGTGTAGTGGGGGCAGAGCAGCTTGATCCGCCCGCCATGCCGCGTGACCCGGTGCAGCTCACCGATAAATCCCATCACATCCGGCACATGTTCAACGACGTGATTTGAAACTACGAGGTCAAATTCGTTGTCGGGAAACGGATACGGCAACTCGCCCAGATCGTGGATGACATCGGCGTTGGTTCGCGGATTATTATCCAGCCCGATCGCACCCTCAGTTTTATTGGCCCCACAGCCGACGTCTAAGATCTTCATTGCGTTTAGAATGGCCTAAGTTCCGATGGTTTAGGAAAGATTGTGGGAGTGATTTCACAAAAAGTGTAAACTTCGATCCCTCCCAAGACACCGTTCTGTTCAAAAATAAACACACCGCCGAGGTCATCCGTGCTTTCGTCACCAAACACAAAATCTCCGAGCGGGTGGAGACCCCCGACAGGCTCTGGTAGCCCTTCAACTCTGAAGTCAATACTCGCACAGCCGCACGGACATAGTGCAACCACTTTTGCGCGTTCCAACTGATCTAAGAATTTGTCCGCCCCCTTTTCACCATTCTTTAGTAGCCATTCACCTAGAGATCGCTCTTCGGGCGTAAGGTCTCGGGCTACTTTACATTCTTCGGGCGTTCGCAAAGGAACCTCTTTGCGAGGCGGCGTAACCATAGATTTATTATAGAACGCTCCAAAAAAGCGGTGCCAAATATTTCCCAACATCCTACTTTTTCCCCTTCTCACTGAGGTAATAATGCCACAGCAATCTTGCCGCGACCGAACGAAAGGGCTTCCATTTCTCGGCCATAACAATAAACTCATCCGAACCGGGTCTTTTATCCGCTCCGGTCAATTTCTGATACGCCGCATGCAGAGCAATTTCGCCTCGGGGCATCACATCCGGCCGGAGCATCGCCATTAGCAGGTAAACATCACTCGTCCATTCGCCAACACCTTTTAGCTTGATAAGCTCGGCTTTGACCTCGGCGTCGGGCAGCTTATGAAGACTGTCTAGATCGACGTGATTGTTGATGATCGCCTCAGACAGATGTCTTGCATACGCAGTTTTCTGACGGCTAAAGCCTATTGTTTTGAGATCGGAGTCATTTATTGCCAGCAAATTTGCCGGCGTAACATCGCCGATATGGGCCGCGAGTTTGTCAAAACACGCCTTTGCCGAGGCAAGAGAAACCTGTTGCTCCAGAATAATATTGAGTAGCGTGCCAAATCCCGTAGGACGATCCCACAGCGGCGGGGCACCGTAAGTGTTGTAAACAAACGCCATCTCATCGTGCTCTTGCGACAATTTTACGCAAGCACGTTTGATCTGACGGTCATCGAGAGGCATTATCATCGTTTTCGCCATTCTTGGTCCACTTGGTCCGGACCGGACCAAGAATTTCTATATTGATAGATCTCGGAACGCTCAATCTATCTTTTAAAGCCCGACCCCTGTGTCGCATTGTCATACGTCAGCTCGTGTTTTCCCGATGCGTCTTGATAACTGACTGTTAATTTGCCATCGACGATCTTTGGTTCGCCGATCTGTTTTCTGTCGAGCAGACAGGACGAGATGACCTGTGATCTGGCGTCGCGGGCGATCATATCGAGGTCGGCTCGGACCCAGATAACGCTTGAGATAAATGTGCCGAGGCATGGATCGTTTTGTTTGGGCGTTTCAGTGACATTGTGCATGGTGAAGACGAAGTAAACAGACTTGTCATCGGCGGCTGATAGCAGGGGTTTGCCGCTGTAGGGATAAAATCCAATGTCATTTAGCTCGTCAAATCTCTTGAGGTCGCCGAGATAGAATTGGCCATGACGTTCCTTATAATCGATCTCAAATTTTGAAAATTCGTCGGAGGTTAACAGCGGCGTCTTTTGCTTTAGGATGTTCTTTTCGGCACTCGTTTTTTCAAGTATTGCCGTACCTGTTCTCGGTTTTGAGTTGTCGCCTCAGTCGCCATGTTCATTTTGAACCGGGTTTGATAGTCCTCCGACCACCATTTCGCAGTTTTGCCATCGTCAAAGAATTCCGGCGAGTTGCCGACTTCCTTAAAAACCGGCTTGCCTTTCGACAGATAGACAAAGCCTTTCACACTGCCGAGCCAGGCGACCGCACTCGGTAGGCTTGCGTCCTGAGTGATCCCCACCGATTCAAACGGATGGTCGCCCGCACCCTCCGGACGAAACTCTTTGCCGGAAAAATAGACGCGGTGCCAGTCGTTCGAATTGCAAAACTGGCCGCTCGCGACCGTTAGCGAGCCGGACTTAACAAATTTCAAAGGCTCAGGCCCGCAGCCGCTCCATTTCCAGTTTTTGTAATCAAATTCGCGGCCGTCCTTGAACTTGACCGAATGCTCGCCCCAATCGTACGAAACATCCCAAAACCGTGGTCCTCGAAAGGCTAGTTCGCCGTCCTTGACGGTGTCAGGATGCCGCCGACCGCCTCATAACGGTTCGGCAGACACTTTGACTCTTGCCGAACCGAAGCGGGTGCCGCATTTCCAATCGTCTTCGGGACGGTAAAATGCGATGCGGATCACCGGTTCGTCCGAATCTGGTTTGATGTCACACCGAAACATTTTCCCGCCGTTCTTGACCATCGGCGGTGTGGCGTAGGTCGTTCCCTTAAATGTAAATGTACACCCGCCCGGAGTGCCGTCGCCGTGTCCGATGCCGGGTTTGGGAGCGTAAGTGTTGATGGTCAGCTCGCCCCGTTTTATGGATTCGGCCTTTTGGCGTCGAACTGCCGCCACAGGCGACAACCGATATAACAATGAACACCATGCCGACCAAAGTCGCAAATATTGCCGGCAAGGATTTTGTGTTAGCTGACGCATCGGTTTCTTATTTGCTGCCCGCCTGCTTTATTTCGTCGATCGAGCTTGGGTTTTCGAGTGCCGACAGATCACCGGGGTCTTCGCCGAGGTAGGCAGAGCGGATGACGCGGCGCATCACCTTGGCGTTGCGGGTTTTGGGCAAAGCCGAGACAAAATGTATCTTTGACGGAGCGAGCGGCTTGCCCATGTCGCGGGCGACGAGCTCGCGAAGCTCGGTCGCCAATTTTGAATTTCGAATTTCGACTTTCGAATTCTCGTCGGCATTTGATTCGATATTCGATATTCGATATTCATCATTCAGTACTGCAAATGCAACCATCGCCGTGCCTTTGACATCGTCAGGGACGCCGATGACGGCAGCTTCGGTGACAAGCGGATGAGCGACGAGGAGGCTTTCGACCTCGGCGGGGCCGACGCGTTTGCCGGCGACTTTTAGTGTATCGTCGCTGCGGCCGAGGATGAACCAGTGGCCGTCCTTGTCACGCATCGCAAAATCGCCGTGAACCCAGATGTCTTTGAACCGCCGCCAGTAGGTGTCGAGATAGCGTTCCTTTTCCTGCCAGAATCCCCGTGCCATACCGATCCACGGCTGTTTGATAACAAGCTCGCCGACCTTACCTGGTTCGACTGAGTTGCCGTCTTCATCAAGGATATCGACATCCATTCCGAGACACGGAGCCGGGAACGAACACGGCTTGATCGGCAGCAGCGGATTGCCCATCAGGATGCCGCCCGAGATCTCGGTGCCGCCGCTGTAATTGATGATCGGCAGCTTGGAGTCACCGACCTTTTCAAAAAGCCACCACCACGGTGCCGGATTCCAAGGCTCGCCGGTCGAGGCAAATGCACGCAGGGAACTGAGATCGTGCTTTTTCGGCAGGTCGTCGCCGCAATTTGATAACGCTCGTATCAGCGTCGGTGAAATGCCTAGGATCTCGACCTTGTGCTTTGCACAAAACTCCCACATCCGGTCGGGCTGAGGATAGTCCGGAGCACCGTCATAAATACAGATCGTCGCCCCGTTTATCAACGCCCCGTATATCAGCCACGGCCCCATCATCCAGCCGATGTCGGTGTACCACGATATCCGCGTGCCTTTGCCGACATCCGTCCCAAACGCCATATCCTGCGCCGCCTTGATCGGAAAGCTCGCATGCGTGTGAGCGATCCCCTTTGGCTTTCCGGTCGTGCCGGATGTGTAGAGGATAATGAGCGGGTCTTCGGCGGAATTTGGTTCGGGCGTGCTACAGACCCGAAAGGCGTACAAATCTTTGCCAGCCCCAACTTGACTGTCGGCCGCCGAATACCTCGTTCTTAAGATGGTCGAGGTTTTTACGAACCTCGACCCTGGTTCAGATTCCCTCGCACAGGTACGATGACCGATTTGATAGTTGGAACATTAGCGACTGCGCGGGCGGCATTCGTAAGCATATCAACCTGCTTGCCTCTTCGCTTCGTGCCGTAACAAGTGAATATAGCCTTCGCTGCAACGGCCTCCATTCTGCTTGCTATTGCGTCGATGCCATAGCCCGAGAAAACAGGTACTGCAATAGCACCGATCCTATTGATCGATAAAAGTGCGACTACTGTTTCCGGGATCATTGGCAAGTGGATTCCAACTGCATCGCCCTTGCCGATGCCAGCGGTTCTTAGAATGCAAGAGCAAACATGCACATTATCCAAGAGGCCCTGATATGTAAGTGACCAATCTGCTCCTTCTTCATCCTCCCAGATCACCGCTGGCTGTTCTTTCATCTCGTCCGTCTGCCAGCGGTCGAGGCACATTGTGGTGATATTCAGACCGGCGGAGCGGAACCCAGTCGCTACCGCTCCCGGTTCTGACCCGGCAGCGAGCCATTTCGGAAATTCAATTCCATCCGTCGTGTCGAGCAGCTTTTCGTATGGCGGATCGAATTTGATGTCGAGAAACTTGATGACCTCTTCGGTAAATTTCTCGACATCGTTGATCGAATACGCGTAAAGCTCGTCCCAAGTCGAAACGCCGACCTGACGCATAAATTTTGTAAGCTGCGCGCGTTCGATGACATCGGGCGTCGGCGTCCAGGCGATGGGCTGATCTTCGAGGAGGTTTTGGTCGTTCATAAGGAAATTGAAACCACAGATTAACACAATGCAGGATTTTCAGAAACGAGAGTTTAGCCACTAATGTCACGAATAGCATGAATAAAAACTGATTCCGATTCGTGTCATTCGTGCAATTCGTGGCAAAATATCTGAAATGACTGAGCAAGTATCAAGTATTGGATTGCCGGGGAATCTGTTTGCGGGCAAGACCGCGATCGTCACCGGGGCTTCGAGGGGAGTTGGGCGTGCCGTCGCGTTGCGGCTGGCTGAGGGCGGGGCGAATGTTGTCGTCAACTATCTGAGCAGCGACATCGAGGCCCAAGACACGGTAGATTTGTGCATAAACAAAGGCGTTGGGGCGATCTCGGTGCAGGCGGACGTGTCCGAATTCGCCGGCGCGCAAAAGATCGCGAAAGAGACGATCGAGCGTTTTGGCGGCATCGATCTGCTCGTCTGCAACGCCGGCGTCTGGGACGGTGCCCCGATCGAAGACATGAGCGAGGAGCTCTGGAACAAGGTCATGAACACCAATCTCAAATCCGCTTGGGCGATGACCAAGGCTTGTGTCCCCGCGATGAAAAACAGGCGTCGGCCGCGATCGTGATGGTCTCGTCGACCGCCGGACAACGCGGCGGGCGGGCTATTCAAACTATGCCGCGTCCAAAGGCGGCCAGATATCCTTTACCAAGGCGCTCGCGAGCGAGCTTTGCCCAAAGATCCGCGTCAACGCAGTCGCTCCCGGCTGGATCGAAACCGCGATGGTCCGGCCTGTTTTCGAAGACAAAGATTACGAACAAAGCGTCATCGATTCGATACCTCTAAAACGGATCGCAACCACCGATGACATTGCGTTGTCGATCTGCTTTCTATTGTCCGACTGGTCGCGTCATATCACGGGTGAGATCCTCAATATCAACGGTGGGGCAGTGCTTTGTGGGTAAAATTGTGCCGATAATTCCCAAATTGTGACAAATAGCACAGCTTAGATTTTCACATCGTGATATGCAGATATTACGAGCGACTTTGCGCGATCAAGCAACATGAAAACTTTAAGCCTTGCCGAATATCAAAATCATTTTAGTGCCGTGCCGACGAGTTCGAGCTATGTCGAAAATCTGATCGGCAACACGCCGCTCCTCGCTGTCCACTTTCATTACAAGGGCGAACGCCGCACGATATTTGCCAAGGCCGAGCACCTCAACTTGACCGGCAGTATCAAGGACCGAATGGCCCTGCACATCATTTGCTCGGCGTACCGCGACGAACAGATCCGCAAGGGCGACATCATCGCCGAAGCGACGAGCGGTAACACGGGCATCTCGTTTGCGGCGATCGGCCATGCATTCGGCAATCCGGTGCATGTTTTTATGCCGGATTGGATGAGCAACGAGCGGATCTCGCTGATCAAGAGCTACGGAGCGGACGTGACGCTCGTCAGCCACGAACAGGGCGGATTTGTCGGCAGTATTGAGCTAGCGGACGCTTTCAAATACGAGCATCGACGCGTGTTTCTGCCGCATCAATTCTCAAATCTTTCCAATGCCGAGGCTCATTACTTGACGACTGGGCCGGAGATCTGGGCCCAGCTAAAAAAGGTCGGTTTTGAACCCGACGCATTCGTCGCAGGCGTAGGAACGGGCGGAACAATAATGGGCACGGCTGCATACTTTCGCGAAAAGAACCCCGATATCAAAATGCACCCGCTCGAACCTGCCGAATCGCCGACGCTGACGGTCGGTCATAACGTCGGTAGCCATCGTATTCAGGGGATTTCAGACGAGTTCATACCCGCGATCTGTGATCTGCCCAAACTTGACGAGATCGTCACCGTCTCTGACGGCGATTCGATATTGATGGCACAAAAGCTGGCGTCCCAGCTGGGGTTGGCGGTCGGTATTTCGTCCGGAGCAAATTTCCTCGGTGCACTAATCGCACTAGAAAAGCTCGGTTCCGATGCGATCGTCGCCACTGTGTTTTGTGACGACAACAAAAAATATCTGAGCACCGATCTTGTCCGCGAGGAGCCTGTAAAACAGGGCTACCTGACTCCGGACATTGAGCTGTTTGGATATCAAACCATCAGTCGCGTCGGTCAAGGAGAGTTCGCGGCATTTTAATTTCTCGATTCTTTACGAGGTTGCAAGAGCGAATCGGTCAAATCTATCGTAGAATATTCCTTTTCTAGATTAGAAATACGATTTGAGCAGTTTGAGCAGCCAAGGCCCAACAGTAATGAAATTCGGCGGCACGTCGGTCGGTGACGTTGCGGCGTTTGAGCGCGTTTTTCACATTGTTTCGACGCAAATCGAGCGGCATCCGGTCGTTGTCGTGTCGGCGATGACAAAAGTCACGGATGCTTTACTCGCCGCGTTTGAGACGGCGAAAAAGGGTGATTTCGCTGACGCCTATGCATCGCTCGAACCGCATTTTGATCGTCACACGGCGGTTTCCGAGCATTTCATCTCCGGCGATAAACCTGATGCGTTCAATGGCGAACTGGAATTTGCCCGAGGTGAATTGTCCGATCTGCTGATGCGTGTCACGCGCCGCTCTCTGCCGCTACAGATGCTCAAAGACGCGATCGTCAGCTATGGCGAGCAATTGTCGTCCCGATTGCTGGCAGAGGTTTTGAAGGCAAAAGGCGTTGCGGCTCGACAGGTCGACTCGCGTCGGCTGATCGTCACCGACGACGAATACGGAGCGGCGACGCCGATCATCGACGAGACCAATGAAATTGTCCGGCTTGAGCTTGAGCCGCTGATTGCGGGCGGCGAGGTGCCGATACTTGGCGGCTTTATCGCTGCGAATCGGGCGGGCGAAACGACGACGCTCGGACGCGGCGGCTCGGATTACTCGGCGGCGATCGTCGCAGCGGCACTACATTCAAACGAATTGCAGATCTGGACGGACGTTACCGGGGTGATGACCTGCGACCCGCGTATCTGCGATTCGGCAAAGACGATCCCCGTTTTGTCCTACGAAGAGGCTGCCGAACTTGCGTATTTCGGGGCCAAGGTCCTCCATCCCAAAACGATCAAACCGGCAGTCGATAACGCCATTCCGGTTCGTGTTTGCAATACGTTTGAGCCCAATGAGATGGGCACGATGGTGCTTGCCGACAGCGGCGAAACGCCAAACAAGATCAAATCGATCGCCCACAAAAAGAACATAACGATCCTGCGTATCTCGTCGGCCCGGATGCTCGGCAGCTATGGTTTTATGAGTGCCGTGTTTCAGGTATTTGAGCGGTTTCGCACCGTGATCGATGTCATCTCGACATCCGAAGTCTCGATCGCACTGACGCTCGACAACACTGCCGAGATCGACAAGATCGTCGCCGAACTCGAACGCCTAGGCGATGTCGAGATCGACACCGGCTACGCCGTTATCTGCGTCGTCGGCGAGGGCCTGCGAGCCTCGACCGGGCTCGCCTCGACCGTCTTTTCGACCATCGAGGACGTCAACGTCGCCCTCATCTCTCACGGAGCCTCGAGCGTGAATCTGACATTTGTTGTCAAAGAGGATTCGGCGGCGGATGTCATCAAGCGGTTGCATAAGGGCTTTTCTGAATATTGGCCACAGAGCACACAGAGACCTTAGAGGCATTGCTTAGTGATCTCGGTGTTCTCTGTGGCTAAAACAAAATGAATTTATTTGAACTCACGAAATCCTTGATGTCCATCCCATCCGTTTCCGGCGAAGAGGAAGCGGTCGGGTTTTACCTGCGTGACTATCTGGAATCACTTGGCTGGACGGTTGAACTGCAAAAGGTAGCGGAAAATCAGAGCAACGTCATTGCATATTTGAACGATACGCCCCGTGTTTGGCTTTCGACTCACATGGATACTGTCCCGCCGTTTATCCCGCCGACCGAGGATGATGAGAAGATATATGGGCGGGGTGCATGCGATGCGAAGGGGATAATCGCGGCGCAGATAACAGCGGCAGAGGAGTTGAGGAGGGCAGGAGTCGAGGACATTGGACTGCTTTACACGGTCGAAGAGGAGAGAGCTTCGACCGGGGCAAAGGTCGCGAATGACCACCCGATCGCCGCGAAGTGTAAATATCTGATAAACGGCGAGCCGACGGATAATGATCTGGCAATTGGTTCGAAAGGAGCCTTTCGGGCGAAGATCAAAACGAAAGGCAAGTCAGCACATTCGGCGTATCCGGAGCAGGGCGATTCGGCGATCGAGAAACTTTTGGACATTCTCGAAGACGTTCGGCACACCAAATTTCCAAACGACGATTTTTTTGGCGAGACGACATGCAACATCGCGACACTCGACGGCGGCATTGCCCTCAACGTCATCCCGCCGAATGCCGAGACGGGCTTGCTGATAAAAAAGAACTTGAGATCGCGGTGGGCTTGTACGTTAATCTGGTAAAGAAATTATTAGCCACAAATGGCACGAATAACACGATTTCTTAATTTCTGATTCGTGACATTCGTGTAATTCGTGGCAAAAACTCTTATGAAAATTGCACTGATCGGCTACGGAGCGATGGGCAAGCTCATCCACCGTCTTGCCGAAGAAAAAGGACACGAGATCGCGGTCATCATCGACGATGCGGACGCTGGTTTGGCTGCGTCTGAGTTGGCTGAAAAGCTGCGTGGCGTTGATGCGGCGATAGATTTTACGACGGCGGATGCGGTGCAGCGAAATGTTGAGGCTTGTGTTGCGGCGGGCGTGCCGTTGGTCGAGGGCACGACCGGTTGGAACGGTCAGCGAGCTGACATTGAGCAGATCGTTCAAGACGGAAACGGAGCCTTTGTCTTCGGCGCGAATTTCTCGATCGGCGTAAATCTCTTTTACCGCATCGCTGATTTTGCTGCCGAGCTTTTTGCCAAATTTCCCGAATACGAAGCCTTTATCGAGGAACAGCATCACTCACGCAAACTCGACAGCCCGAGCGGCACGGCTTTGAAGATCAAAGAGGTAATTTCAAAACACGTCGAGGTTGGCGATATTGCTGCAACCCGAGCCGGGAATATTCCCGGCACACACCGCGTCGGCTTCGACGGCCCTGCGGATCAGATATTGCTCGAACACACCGCCCGGTCCCGCGAAGGCTTTGCCGCCGGGGCGATACTCGCTGCTGAATGGATCGTCGGGAAGAAGGGTTTTTACGAATTTACCGACGTGATGGACGAAGTGCTGGCAAGATAGCCGTAGGCCCCCTAGAACAAACCCACTTAAATAAAAGCTTGGAATACTGGTCATTATTGAATATTATGAATCTCAAAAATATTGTCGTGCTATTTGTAACCGCCGTATGTAGTTGCATTGCCGCCCGACAGGAGGTGCTATGAACAAGTTTTTATTTATCTTGATCCTCGTTTTTGCATATGGTGCCAATGCTCAAATTACTCTGAACATCGATATCAAAACCGGTGATGATGATCTGCGGCCGGCTGATTTTCAAAAGGAGCCGGAATTGGTGGTTGTGCTCCGCGACCGAAGAGAGATCAGAAAATATCAGTCGTGGACAAGTATGGCCAAACAACTCAACGAGAAGCTTTTCAGTCGAGCTGCCCGAGGAGTCAGGTTATCGACATGTCAGAGGTGCTCCTCAATAGCGGGAGAACCGTCCTGGCCGGCGAGACGTGTGGGATTATCTGGAAAAGGAGACAACTGGACGGTCAAGGAAGCACTAAGTAACCGCTGTCTATCGGGAAGATGGTGTGTCGAGATCTAACGTTATATTGGATCTGAACACCAGAGGAAACCTTTTCCGATTTGTCTATGATCCGACGACTCGACGCGGAGAGGGTCAAGTCTATCGACATACGTTCACTCCTATCCTGAGGCCTCCTCCCAGAACAATGCCAATTAACGCAACACTGGTGGTAACTCTTGGCACCGGCGCCGATGATCTTCGCGGACGCGGCGATAATGTCAGTATCACGCTGAGGCTTCGCGGATCTCCTGCAACCATTGATCTCGCAAATCTGAACGGCGGCACGAGACTGGATGCCAATTCGGAACGAATTTTTACCAAAGAGATCCCGAGCTCGGCGACGCTGGACATCAATTCGATTTCTGAAGTGGTCGTCAAGCACGACGGCGGGGGCTCGAACGACGAGTGGGTGATCAACAAGGTACGAAGATCCTGATCAAGAAAACCGTCCCGGTACCCGGTACACCTGGGCCGGGCAGAGAAACTACAAGGCTGCTCGTCAATAATAATTTTCCGTCAATACATCGTTTCACGAGTCGAAGCCGGCAAAAATCATTTTCGGCTAACGCGAATCAGACTGCATTAAGAAACGCGACGATCACGGCAGTATTCACGACTGGTGATGATGATCTCAGAGGC
>JADJRV010000010.1 GCA_016712045.1 Chloracidobacterium sp.
AAATGGCGATCGCTGAATAACCGGTTAGTTATTTAGAACTGAAAAAGCCTCGTCGAGTGATCGGCGAGGCTTTTTGTTAACTCTATATGATATGGGTTCCGAACTACCGCCCATTTAACAATGTGTATCGCTCTTTTACAGTAGCGATCAAATCCTTACTTTGCTTCACCGGATATTCGCGCAACCGAAGAGCAAGTTTGCTTGGTAGATCTACAGCAAATATACCGTCTCGATTCTTCACCGAGATATCGTAATCCTCAGTCTTGGTATCAATCGATACCACAAGTCTGTACGACCCGTTTTTCACTTTTCTGAACGAGGAGACCTTAATTACTTTTCCGTTAGATCGTATCATTCTTACCACTCCCAAAGTGCAATGACTTCTAACCCCCAATGGGCATCAAAGTCTTCTATAGTCATCTTGTACGATGTCTGGTCATACGGGTCTTCAATTTCCACCAACCCATTATCTAAGATGCCCGCAAGTATTACTGCGTGGCCTATAGAAGAAGGTGGCTCCCGAAGAATTACCGCGAAACATCCCGGCTCTACCTTTTCGAATAAGTTTCCTAGAGATGCAAGATCATCAAGGAATTCTCCGCTCCACTTCTTGCCCTCACAACTTTTATCAAATTGATTCAAAGCTTCCGCCAAGTCGCTAGAGGCAGCCGGCTCTCCTATAATATCACTGATTTTTTCCTGTGGTACATCAATTCCTCTTGCGCGTAATAACATCTGTCCCACAGCAGCCATACAGGAATCGTCCGAAATCTGTTGGATAATGGCATCGTCGTGCCGTTCGTGCGATCTCTTCCAATTTCCGCCTGCCCCACTTTGCATCGCACGATTCTAACACAGGTTATTTCAAGCCGTCGACGAAGAAATAGCGATCGCTGAATAAGCGTCTCGTTAGTTAATAATAGAAAAGCCTCGTCGAGTGATCGGCGAGGCTTTTTAGTCCAATCCTTGAAGGGAAGGTAGTTTATTCGGCCCCGGTGGGTTGACGAAGCCCAGGAATCGCGACGCTCTTCATGTTATTAATGGCTTCCAGCAACTGAATTGTGGCTGGACCATCCAGCACATCTCCCTGATAGCGTACCTGATAAAGGCCTTGAAGATTTGAGGGCAGTTCGACACCATCCTTCACTAAGAGTATGAAGCGTTGACCGTAAAGGGCCATTGCAGCGCCGATTTCTATCAGCACATTGGCATTTATTACTACATGCTCTTTTGCATCCTTGTCCATCAGCCGGACTTCATCCGCGACATGAATAATTGCCGCACCGCACATACGCATGTCGTCCATTACCTTTTCCGGAACCGGTTTAGAAACACTCTCACGCTCCACGGAAACAATGGGAATCATCTCTCCGAACGCTAAGAGCTTCTTAATAGGATCAATGAATGCCTTGTCTTTGCCGTGCGTGATAAAGACCCGACGTCCCAGGCCCGAATCCAAGGTGCCCGTAGCCACGGCTGGAGCTGCCGGAGCTGAAAATCGCCGGGCTGATCCATCTCTGAACCCGGTAAATATACGGAATCATCTTGCGACAATTCTTCGAAATCTGGAGCGAGCTGATCATTTTTCGGAGCAGGTAATCCCGATAGATCAACATACTCCTTGTCCTTAATAGATCTTAAAAGGCCGACACTTCGCGCACTTTCAATAACAAGGTTATAAACCGTTTCAGTCCTGCTCTGCGGAACGCCCATATCCTCTAAGACATTCATTGCGATATCATGTCGCGGTAACGGTGAGCCTTCATATTTGCGAAGTAATTCGCCGATAACACGTGGCTTCAAAACCGCCTCCCGCCGTGCCTCCGCGTCATCGCCCTCCGCCAATGGCTTCACAATTCGTTTTCCTAACCCAGTTAAGCTGATCTGCTTGGCGTTATAACCGCCTTCGGTTAAACCGTATGCGATTGCGGCTCCGCACAGCATTTTAAAAGGGCCGGCATTAGGTGAAACTGTAAGGGCCGAGGCCAGCTGAAGTGGGGTCACGCTTCCGCCAGCATAGTTATCTGCAATCGCTCGCGGGATTCTTAAGGCCTGATCTAGCGAGACGCTCGGAACGTCCGCCTGAAATGAACGTACGTTTTTTCGTCGCGTCCGTTGATTTGGTATTTGAATTTACTTGTTTATTAGACATAATAGTCTCCTGCCTATCGGCTATCGGTCGAATGGGCGAAAGGCTGGGGGGTCGTCTCTAGATTAGTACCCTTGAGCGACCTCCAAGCCATTATCCGAAACTAGAGCGCCCATGCTGCAAAGTGTCGGTGACGGCTTCCTGCCGTCGTTGCGATTGTATGTCATTAGGTATAAATCTGTCAATCAGAACCCATATTCCAATTTGTAGGGGGACGTTATCCCTTAGAAAATGGATGGTTATGGCGTGTAACGAATTAGTGTTCTCTCTGTGCGACTTACGCGGCACGTCTTTAGTTCTGCTCGTTGCCGTTCTTAGCGTCGCTATGGCTAGTGGCACTTTGTCCGTAAACGCCCAGACTCTTGCGGCAGCTAAAGCCCGCCTTAGTGAACTGGAAACAAAACTCCGTCTACAAGATGATCGGCAACGAAAGGCAGTCCAGGGTTGTGATAACGACACTGTTGTAAAGGGTGAATTCGAGACAACCGCCCAATTCCAACAGCGTCAGGATCAAAAGGAGGATCTTTGCTGGAATCAGCAGCGGGAGGAATGGAATCAACAGGGGGAGGAACGTCAAGAGATTTATCGGGAAATGAGTCGATTAATCAGTGGAGAATATGAAGTATCTGACACCCTCGATATAGGAAACTATGACGCAGATCGTCAGATGTTTCCTATTGCATACCATGGCGAACTGATAAAAAGTATTTTAGTGCCGTTAGCGAATGCGAGAGAGTTTAAACAGGCATTTGGTTCTACCCCCGCAGCAGTAAAGGTTGGACTTCACCTGAACTTAGAAAATTCTGCAACTGAATACCTAATAAGTACTAAGGTTAAAATTCTCGGCAGAGACTACACTTTTGAGCGAGGCGATCTAGACGCGGCACAAGCCATGTTTTTGATATTCGGCAACTACGACCGAAACTTGAAACGATCTTCCTGGAAAGTGGATACGTGGGACGAGGATGGGCGTAAAAGTCAGAAAATTGTATATGCACGATTGGTAAAAGTCATCGACTATGTACAGGGGGGAGTCCCGAAACGTGTCGTGATTACAAAAACGCCACCGGAGGAGGAAAATTATGCCTGCCATGCGTGCGCGATGCACGTAAGTCTCGGGGTTTTCAGTAAAACGTCCAACGGGTGGAGGCTACAACAGTCTCGTAGGAAAGGTTTTTGGAAAGAGCTTGGGGCGACGTAGAAGCTCCATCTCTAGTCAAAATCGGACCGAATCGATTTGCATTGAAATTTGACGCCTTCGATATGGGACAGGGGTACGAAACGGGAATAACAAATCTTTATGCGATCGATGAGGGGTCGATAAATGAGATCCTTTACTTGCAAAGTCACAAAAGTAATATTGCTGCAATTTCGGATGTCTCAAGAATGGAAGTAAAGGATATTAAGGTTTCATTTAAGCCCGGCTCTAATCCAGACTATTATGACGCACTGTTCGTTATAACTGGCAAGGCCCCAAGAAAGTAGGTCGAAAATACGTTCTCACCCCATATTCGCGAACCGAGATTCATCCTTTCTCCGACAGCAAATATTATATCGGTGGAGCCCCATGGTAAAGAGTTAAGCGTCCTGTTTGACGAATCGGTCACTCTCCTTTTAGATACCTCGCGTAGCTGCCGTCTAGCACACCATTAACAAGTATTTCTTTTGAACTGCGCTGGAGCTTTCTGATCCGGGAGCGTTCTTGGGCTTCGGCGGCGCGTTGCTCGGCGGCGTAGTCGCGGGTGAGGTCGGATTCGGATGCAGGGCCGAGGTATTCGAAGCCAAGAAATGGCGCGGCCATTTCTTGCGAGGGTGGGAGTTGGGGAGTAGAGGAGTGGGGGAGATCGGAAGAAGAGAGAACCACCTCGTCCGCTTCGCGTCCACTCCTCCTTCGTAAGGAGGAGAGCTTAGGGACGGGAGACGAGACGCGGCCTAGTTGAAAAACTAATACGTCAGGATCTACCACCCCGGCAGCCGAAGTCGGCAGGGCCGCCCTCCTCCGTAAGGCAAGGAGGGGAGTTTTTGGATTTGAGCAGTTTGATGTAGCGGTATTCGGGGCCGTAGGTGGTGGGATTTAGCGACATCACGGAGTCCGCTATCGCGGACAGTTGAGAGTGGAAAGTGGATAGTGGAAAGTTGGCGGACAAGGGATCAGGCAGAGAACCACCCCGCCGCCGAGACGCCGCCACCCCTCCTTCGTAAGTAGGGGGAGCTAGACGGGCGGCCGGGGCGGCGACGGGGTAGGGCGGTGTGGATGACGAGGATGGAGAGGTTGTGGGTGGTGGCGGTTAGTTTTAGGCTGTTGAGCATGCGGATGTGGGCCGAATTGTTGCGGGCGTAGGGCGTGAGGGCGGCGAGGTTGTCGATGATGATGACCTTGGCGCCGGACTCGGCGATCGCTTGGTCGATCGAGGCGTCGAAGAATTTGGTGAGGCTGTCGTTGAACTCTGCGGGAATGGAGCCGAAATCGCGATAGGACGGGCGGATGAGCTTTGGCGAAAAACGGTAGCGGACCGGCAGCTTGCCGGGGATCGGCGACGGGCACGTGTAGCGTTCGGCAAACTGCGCGTCCGTTTGGTCGAGATCTAAGAGCAGCACCTGCTGCGCTTTAGGGACGAGGGACGAGGGACGAGTGACGGGTGAAGGGACGCCGCTTTGGGCGGCGTGTGTCGGCAAGGCTGCCAACACTCCGACACCACGCGCGATGGATTCGGCGATCTGGACGGCGAGGAGGCTTTTGCCGATGTTGGGTTCGCCGATCAGCAGGGCGACCTCGCCCGTTCGCCACAGGCCCGGGACGAGATCCGCGGGCGGTGCGGTCCGCATCGCGGCGTTGGCCGGACGGACTTCGAACATGCTTTCGTGCGGGAGATGCCGCGTGTGGGCGTAACGCTCTTTGTTAGCCGCGTTTGCGGTGGTTGCGGGGTTGGCTTCGCTGTCATGGGCGTTGCTCTCGGGGGCGTCGCTGCCGTCCCAACCGGCGGCCGAGTCGTAGCGGTCGAGGTCGAGGTCTTCGTCGTCCGCATCGTCAAAGTTGTCGTGATCTTTGTCCAGCAGTTCTGCCATGTGAACGAAAATAGCAAAATCCTGTGGACGTTAGAACCCTGTTTTGCGGGCTTTGACGTATTTTGCGGGCTTTGACTTATTTTGCTTATGGTGGCCAGAGCGAATTGACTTTGAGTCGGTGGGGGCGGACAATCAAAGGTTAGTTGTTTGGTGGTAAGAAAAGCATTTGAGGATAAGGGTAAGCCGGGTGAGATTCCCGCACGATCGCGTCACCGTTAAAGTCGGGCCGCCTGCCTCGGATACAAAGCCAGTTAGGATGTTTCGCGTCAAAACATCGCAGGCAAGCACGGTGCAATAACAAAACGCCCTGTTTTCCGGTCGATATTCGACGCGGAAGACGGGCGTTTTTCTTTGCAGAATGAGGAGCAAAGTGCACAGTGATGAATAAGAAGAATTTGATCGTGTTGATGATCGCGGGGCTCTGTTTGGCTGCGTGCGGCGGGGCGAAGAATGTTGGGAACTCTGCGGCACCGGTGCCGATGCGGGTTGTGACGGATGACCTTGGGCGGGCGGTGACGATACCGGTGAAGGTGACGCGGGTTGTCAGCTTGGCACCGAATCTGACGGAGAATATCTTCGCGGTGGGGGCGGGCGACAGGCTGGTCGGCGTCACGACGTTTTGCAATTATCCCGAGCAGGCCAAAGCGATCGCCAAGATCGGCGACACGATGACGCCTAATATGGAGTCGATCATCGGGCTCAAGCCGGACGTTGTATTTGTCTCGACGGCATCGCAGATCGAGGCGTTTATGAAAACGCTTGAGGCGAACGGGATCGCGGTTTATGTAACTGATCCCAACTCGTTGGAACAGGTAATTCATAATCTCGAACAGTTCGTCACTTATGTTCGGCACCGATCAAAAAGCCAGGCCGTTCATCGACGATCTCCAAAATCGAAGCATTAGATTGAGTGAATTCACTCTGCAGCGGGACGAAACACCTGCCGAATATGAAAAGCGTGTGCAGCCGGTGCCGGTCTTTGTACAAATATCGAAGGAACCTTTGTTCACGATCGGGAAAGCGTCTTTTGTAACCGAGGTTATCGCAAGAGCAGGCGGAAAATCTGTCACAGCGAATGTTGAATCAGCTTACCCCAAAATAAGCAAAGAAACGGCTTCGGCGTTGAATCCTGAAGTTATCATCCTTTCTGAATCGGACGACAACAAAGAGCCGAACGATGCTTTTAAGAATTCGCCGGCGGTGAAGAACGGTCGTATATATAAGGTGAACGCCGATCTGCTGTCGCGGCCGGGGCCGAGGCTGGTGGATGCGTTGGAGCAGATCGCGAAGGATCTGCATCCGGAGAAATTTCGTTGAAAACGGAAAATGGAAAATGGAAAGTGGAAAATGGCAAGACGCGAGCGATAAAGCTTGGCATTGTTCTGCTGTTCTTATTTGTCCTTGTTCTTATCGGGCGGTGATGCTTGGGGCGGAACGGTTGCCTTTGTTTGATCTGTCGGAGCAGCAGCGGTCGATATTGTATGACATCAGGCTGCCGCGGATATTGTTGGGGGCTTGTGTCGGGGCGAGTTTGGCGGTGGCGGGTGCGGGGCTGCAGTCACTGTTGAGAAATCCGTTGGCGGAGCCTTATTTACTGGGGGTTTCGAACGGGGCAGCATTGGGGACGATGCTCGCGTTCGTGTTTTTTCAGAGCCTTGAGATCACGCGGCCGTTGCTGGCGTTTGCGGGAGCGGGGCTTGCGACCGTGGCGGTTTACCGGATGGCGAAGAGCCGGGCGGGGATGAACGTCGAGCGGCTGGTGCTGTCGGGGGTGATCGTGACGACGTTTTTGTCGTCGGTGATCGTGATGCTGACGACGCTGCTTGATGCGGCAAAGCTGCGGAGCTTTACGTTTTGGCTGCTTGGCGATCTGTCACAGGCGACTGTGAACGGCGTTTATTTGAGTCTCGGGGCGGTCATAATCGGGACGATCATTTTGATGTCACAGGCGAGGGCTTTGAATCTGATGATGGTCGGCGAGCGGGATGCTTTTGATTTTGGGGTCGAGGTCGGGCGCGTGCGGATGCTGGTTTTTGGAGCGTCGAGCCTCGTGGTCGGGGCGGCGGTCGCGGCGAGCGGTTCGGTTGGATATGTCGGTCTGATCGTGCCGCATCTGGTGCGGCTGACGGTTGGCAGCGACAACCGTTTGGTGGTGCCGTTTTCGGCGGTGGCGGGTGCGATATTTGTTGTGTTTGCTGACACGATCGCGCGGACGGCGATCGCGCCGAGGGAATTACCCGTCGGAGCGGTTACGGCGTTGATCGGGGCGCCGTTGTTTATTTATTTGTTAAGAAGGAATTAAGAGGAGAACCACCCCGTCAGCGGAAGCCGCTGCCACCCCTCCTTCGTAAGGAGGGGCTTAAGAAGATGCTTGATGTAAGAGACATATCGGTTGGTTATGGTGAGCGGGCGGTTTTGGGCGGCTTGTCGTTTGAGCTGCGCGATGGGGAGACGATCGTGCTGCTGGGGGCGAATGGTGCGGGTAAGACGACGCTTATTAAGGCGTTGAATGCGACTTTGCCGTTGACGAGTGGTGATATTGCTTTGGATGGTGAGAGTTTGGCGAAGATCTCGCGGCGTGAGATCGCACGGAATATCGCTGTGGTCGCGCAGGAAAATGAGACGCGGTTTCCGGTTACCGTTTTGGAGTTTGTGCTGTCGGGAAGATTTGTTCACGGGAATGCGTTTGGTTGGGAGAGCGAGGCTGACGTTGAGTTTGCCGAGCGGGCCTTGGCAGATTGCGATCTGAGCGGGTACGAGACGCGCCTTATGAATCATCTGTCCGGCGGCGAGCGGCAGAGAGTTGTGCTGGCGAGGGCGTTGGCGACGGGTGCGAAGATACTACTCCTCGATGAGCCGACGGCGAATCTTGATCTCGCACATCAGGCGATGATGTTTCGGCTGGTGCGTGAGCGGTGCCGGTCGTGTCGGGCATCGGCGGTAGTTATCACTCATGATCTCAATCTCGCGGCGGAGTTTGCGGACGAGATCATATTGTTAAAGGACGGGCGGATTGCCGCAAAAGGCACGCCCGCAGAGGTTTTGACAGCTGAGAATATCAAGGATGTTTTTAGCGTGAATGTTTTGCTGGATCAAAATCCGGCTAGTGGGAGCGTTCGGGTGACGAACGTGTTTTGAAGAAGTTACCGCAGATAAGCACAAAGGCACAAAACAAAAGGCTACTGGACTCAAGCATGTTGATAGACGATGCAAGGGAAGTTTGGTGTAAAGCCAACGCTGCCCACGCAACAGTGAGATGAATGATGAATGCAAAATGCACGGTGCACAATGGCGGAATCCGCCTCTTAATTGTGCATTCTGCATTGTGCAATGTGCATTGATCAAGCCTGGAACCTAGCTCGTTTGTCGGGGATTTGAACCATTCTGCGATGGGCAGAAGAGGAGCTTTATGAAGACGTTATTAGTTTTTTGTTCAATATTTATTTTAGGGGCCTCGGCAGCGGCGCAAACTGCGACGCCGACCCCGACACCGTCAATAAGGGAAGAAGTGACGGTTTCGGCAGGTGAGAGTCAAACCATTGAGCAGGTTTCGAAGACGGTAGACACGATCTCTGCCCAGGAGATGCGTGACCGGGCGGATTTTTCTTTGATCGAATCGCTCCGGACGATTCCGGGATTTCGTGTGGCGCAATCAGGTGGTTTTGGAAAGCTTGCGACGATCAAGACGCGAGGGCTTCGGAATTGGGACACGGTGGTATTGATAGACGGGATTCGGTTTCGGGATGTGACGGGTATAACGGGTGATGCGACGGCGTTTTTGAGTGATTTTACGCTTACGAGCGTTAGTAAGGTCGAGGTACTTCGCGGGTCCGGTTCGTCGCTTTATGGTACGAACGCGATCGGCGGTACGATCGATTTTCAGACACCTGAGGCAAAATCGGGGACGCATGGACAGATCGGCGGAGCGTTTGGCGGGCTTGGGCTGCGGCGTTTTCGCGGCAATATTTCGCACGGTCTAGACAACGGTAAATTTGGCATCACGGCGGGCGTTTCGCAGACGACCTATACCAAGGGCATCGACGGCGATGACCGGGCGAACAACACAAATCTACAGACGCGGCTAGATTTTACGCCGACCAGCAAGACAAGCATTTCGGGGCGGATATTTTTCTCGGACGCCGATGTGCGGCTCAATACCAGCCCCGATACATTGGGAACTCTGCCCGTGTCAAATACGACGATCGTCAATGCTCAACAAGGCGTAAATTTTACATTTGACGCAAATGACCCTGATCGCAGACAGGATTCGCGGTTCTTTAACGGACAGATCGTCGTCAATCAGATCGTGACCGACAAATTTGTCCTTGGCGGTTATTATCAGGGCCTGACGACCCGCCGTGTCAATAATAACGGCACTCTTGGCGTGGGTTTTCAAAGCGCTTCGACAAGCCTGTTTGAAGGTAATGTTCATACGGGAAACGTGCATGTTAGCTGGACGCCGGTCAGGGAAAACACGCTGACCGCAGGGTATGAGTTTGAAAGCGAAAAATATTTTAACGACGGTAAGACGCCGTCAGGGACACAGAACTTTTTTACGAGTGCCGGACAGAGAAGCAACACCTTTTACGTTCAAAACCTCGTAAGCCTGCTTGGCGGCGATCTGCAATTAGCAGGCGGGATGCGTTTTCAACAATTTAATTTGAAAGCACCGGGCTTTAGCTTGACCAACGCTCCGTACAACAATCTGACGCTGACCAATCCGCCAAACGCTTATACGTTTGACGGTGCGGCGTCGTATTTTGTCAGAAAGAGCGGGACCAAGTTTCGTGCTCACGTCGGTAATGGCTACCGCGTGCCTTCTTTATATGAGCGTTTCGGTTCGTTTTTTAGCACGTTTCCGTCAAACGCTTTTGTCGCGATCGGCGACCCGTTCTTAAAGCCGGAAAAGACCATCGCGTTTGACGCCGGTGTCGAGCAAAATCTTGCAAACGACCGCGTTAGGGTTTCGGGTACGTATTTTTGGACGCGGCTCACGGACATCATCGGCTACGGCAATACCGTGCC
The DNA here is from genome assembly GCA_016712045.1 of Chloracidobacterium sp. Lineage (GTDB taxonomy): Bacteria > Acidobacteriota > Blastocatellia > Pyrinomonadales > Pyrinomonadaceae > OLB17. The sequence continues at coordinate 10,241 of JADJRV010000010.1, forward strand.
GAGCATAGGCACGACGCCAAGGCCCTCTGGCGGTTACGTTAACCAAAAAGGCGGCACCTCGCGCGGCGGCGAATTTAGCGTCAAGGCGAGAGCGACCGACAGGACCGATCTGTTTGCGTCGTACACCTTTACCCGCAGTGTGCAGCTTGTGCCGCAGCTAACGGGAAGCGGTATTCTCAATACGCTTGGCGTGCCGGATCACCAATTTACGTTTGTCGCGACCCAGCGATATAAGCGTTTTTGGGTGAATTTCGATTTCCTTGCGACATCGACATACCTTGCTCCGCTGACCAGCAGCACAACCTTTGCAACGCGTCTTTACCGTTTTCAGGGCAACCGCAAGGGCGACCTGACAGGCGGATATACGTTTAACGTAAAGGGCGACAAGACGCTGCGATTGTACGGTACGGTGGAGAATGTCTTTAACCAAGAGTATTACGAGAACGGATTTAGAACTGCCAAGGCGACGGCTCGGGCTGGTCTGACGTTCGGATTTTAAGAGGAGTTTGCCCGCGGAACACGCGAAAGGCACGAAAATAGGAAGTAAGAGTAAAGCGCTGAGGGCGATAACTTATCGGCTGCAGATAAAACTATGACTTTTCTTAACGTTTCGTGTTTTTCGTGTGTTTCGCGGGCAAATGCATTAAAATCTTTGTATCGGGGGATAAAAATATGAAGATTCGAGTTTTGTTTTTGGTTTTCATTATTATCACGGCGACAGGTGCGGCTTTTGCTCAGAGCAAAACGGTCACCAACGACGACCTCTCAAAATACAAACAGGAACGGGTCAAGGCCGAGGCCGAGCTGCGTAATAATTACGTTAAGCTCGGCTTTCCGTCTCCCGAAGAACGCGAGCGTCGCAATGCCGAATCGGCAAAAGAGTCGGTCGAGCTGTCGGCGAGGCTTCGCAATGAGCGGCTTGAGCGTGAGCGGATCGAGGCTCAAAACGCAGCAACTGCACAGTATAATGCCGTTTTGTTGAGGGCTAAGCAGCAACAGAGTGCTCCTGAGTATTATACGCCGTCGTATTTTGGCGGATTCTATTACGGTGGCCGACGACCGCGTCCGACCGGACGGGTTGGGTATCAGCAACCGGGCTATTTTGCGGGCGGGCAGTTTTGGCCGACCGGACCGGCGACAAAGCCGCGGCCTTTGTTTAAGGTGACGCGACATTAATTTATGAAACCAGGTTGGGAAGCAGTTATCGGCATGGAGATCCATGCGCAGTTGGCGACGGAGACTAAGATCTTTTGTTCGTGCGCGGTTGAGACGGGCGGCGAGCCTAATGCGAATACGTGCCCGGTGTGTCTGGGTTTGCCTGGGGCGTTGCCGGTGTTGAACCGGCGTGTGATCGAGCTTGGGGCGAGAGCGGCTCTGAGCCTGGGGCTTGAGATACAGGAAACGTCGATCTTTGCACGGAAGAACTATTTTTATCCCGACCTGCCAAAAGGCTATCAGATATCACAATACGACAAGCCGTTTTCGGCAGACGGGCAGTTGACGATCATGACGGCGGAGCGTGACGAGAGCGGCCATGCGACCGAGTGGCGGCCGATGACGATCCATATCCAGCGGATGCATTTAGAAGAGGACGCCGGGAAAAACGTCCACGAAGGGCTGCCGGATACTGATAAATATTCGTATGTAGATCTGAACCGGGCGGGAACGCCGCTTGGTGAGATCGTCACAAGCCCTGATTTTCGCACGTCGTGGCAGGCTTATGATTATGTTAATCACGTCCGCCGCGTGCTGCAATGGGTCGGGGCGAGCGACGCCGATATGGAGAAAGGGAACCTGCGTTGCGAGGCCAATGTCTCGGTGCGAAAGATTGGCGAGACGGAGTTTAGGAACAAGGTCGAGCTGAAAAATCTTAACTCCGTGCGGTTTATGCAAAAGGCGATCGAGTTTGAGATCGACCGCCAGATTACCGCCCACGAAGCGGGCGAAGAGGTCAATCAGGAATCGCGTCTGTGGGATGAAAAGAACAATCAGACACGGTTTATGCGTACTAAAGAGGACGCACACGATTACCGTTATTTTCCCGAACCTGACCTGCAGCCGCTGGCCGTGACGGCGGAATTTATTGAGTCGGTCAAAGAGCAAATGCCGGAGCTGCCGGACACGATGCGTGACCGTTTTATGGATGTGTACGGGCTGAGCTATTCGGACGCCAGTCAGTTGGTTGGTGATATCGATACGGCTGAATATTTCGAAAAGACCGCTCGGATCACCGCAAACCCAAGGCTCTCGGCAATTTGGCTGCTCGGCGAATTGACCCGCGAACTGAATAATTCGAACACCGCGATCGCCGATTCGCGTCTGACCGCCGAAGACCTTGCTGAACTGATCAAGAACGTCGATAGTGGAAAGATCAACAACAATCAGGGCAAAGAGGTACTGGTCGAGATGTTTGCGACCGGGCAAGACCGCCGAGGACGTCATCAAGGAAAAGGGCTTTGAGCAGGTGTCTGACAGCGGGGCGATTGAAAAGATCGTCGACGAGGTCATCGCCGCCAATCATGCAAACGTCGATGCGTACCGCGGCGGTAACGAAAAGCTGTTTGGATTTTTTGTCGGCCAGGTGATGAAAGCCTCGCAGGGAAAGGCAAATCCGAAGGTTGTGAATGATATTTTGAAGGAGAAGCTGTGAGCTTAGAAGGCAAAGTCGCCATCGTTACAGGCGGTACAAAAGGCATTGGTAGAGCTATTGCCGAAAGCCTGCTCAGAGCTGGATTGCGCGTTTATATTTGCGCACGTGATCGTAACGAGATCGAAGCCGCCGTGCAGGAACTATCGGAGATCGGCGAGGCGTTTGGTAAGGTCTGTGATATGCGGAGCGAAGATCAGGTCCGAAATATGCTTAACTCGTGTGACGAGCGGCTGGGCGGTGTTGATATTTTGATCAACAACGCGGGTGTCGGGATCATGGGCAAGACCGTTGAAGAGATCAGCGGCGACGAATTTCGGCAGACTGTCGAGACCAATCTGTTTGGTGTTTTTTACGCTTGCCATCACGCGATCCCGCTGATGAAAAAACGCGGCGGCTACATAATTAATATATCTTCGCTTGCGGGTCAGAACGCTCATCCGGGAATGGCGGCGTATAATGCTTCGAAATATGGGCTTAATGGCTTTACCGAGGCGCTCATGCAAGAGGTGCGGCACGACGGCATCAAGGTTAGCTACATCTGCCCTGGCAGCGTAAATACCTATTTTGGCGGCGACACGCCGACCGATGAAAAGGCGTGGCAGCTACAGCCGGACGATATCGCACAAGTTGTGATGAATCTACTTGAGATGGATCCGCGGGCTTTGCCAAGCAAGGTCGAATTGCGTCCGAGCCGTCCGCCAAAACGCTAGACTGCCTCGGTTTTTAACAAAGATCCGCACACACGCTCGAGTTCTGACGAGCTAAAAGGTTTAACAAGATAATCCGACGCGCCGAGGCCAAACGCCTTTTGCTTGAATTGCGGAGCGTCGAGCGACGTAACCATGACGACCGGAATGTGGCCGAAATTGTCGTCGGTTTTTACGTATTCGAGAAATGCCCAGCCGTCCATGACCGGCATTTCGACATCGGATAGGATCAGGTCGGGTTCCCATTCACCATTTAATAATAGTTCGAGAGCGTCGGCACCGCTGGCGGCTGTGATCGCACGCAGACCCGCGTCTTCGACGATCTTTGCCGTCATGCGGCGAATGCTTGCACTATCATCAATCACAAGAACGAGCGGCGGGATCTCGACTATTGGCTCAGGCTCGGCGTCCGGAGTTGGTACTGGTGCAAGCATGACTGGCATCCGCATCGTAAATTTTGTGCCTTGTTGTTGCTCAGATTCGACGGTCATTGAGCCGCCGCGTGCCTCGACGCTTTCTTTGACGATGCTCATCCCGATACCACGACCGGCATTGAGGTTGAGCGACTCGGCGGTAGTCAGGCCTTTTTCGAAGACGAGCGACTGAGCGGAAAATTCGTCCATCGTGTGAGCGGTTTGCTCGTCGATGATCCCGGCGGCGACGGCTTTTTCGATCAGTTTTGCGGCCGAGATACCGCGTCCGTCATCCTCTACGGACAAAATAAGATCGTCGGCGTCCATGCTTACGGTGACGCAAATACGGCCTTTTTCGGGTTTGCCGAGCAGACGGCGCGTTTCGGGTGGTTCAATGCCGTGGACGACGGCGTTCTTTAATAGGTGCAGCAGCGGCTCGACCAGAGCGTCGATGACGAGTGTGTCGACTTCAAGGTCACCGTTCTCGATCTCAAGATATGCCTTTTTGTTTTCTTCCTGTCCGGTGACCTGGAACTGCCCGGTTTAGCCGCATTTCAAGATTGCCAAAGCGAACCATGCGGATCTGCATCAGCCGGTGGAGCATCTCATCGGAAAGCTTTTGCTGGATCTCAAGGAGAGTTTCAAACTGCTTGAGCGGATCGGTCTCGTTCGCAATAGCACCTGAATTTCGCACCTCGGCAAAGCGTTCGGCGAGGGCTGAGCGATTGACGAGCAACCCGCGTGAGATCTTTAGCAGATCGTCGAGCCGGTCGAGTGAGACGCGGACGACCGGCGTCGAGACGGGAACACTGTGATCGCTGCCGACCGGCTGCATTGTGTTGGATCGCTTTGCGGCGGTTGATGATCCAGCTTTTTCAGCCGCTGAGGATGAGATCGAATTGATGAGGCGGTCAAAATCTTTGGCAAGTCTCGCGGCGGATTTTGGGTCGTCATCCGTAAATCTGCCGGATGTCATCTCGTCGAGACGTGTCGTCGAGACGGTCAGCAGATCGATAAGGCGGGCGTCGGCGGAGCAACGCAGCTCGACCATTTTGTCGAGCAGGTCTTCGATGCGATGGGCAAGCTGTGATGCCTCGGCAAAGCCGATGATACCGGCCGCACCCTTGAATGTATGGGCGTTTCGGCGGATCTCCCAGATGGCGTTGCTGTCATCGGGTGACGAGCGGAGGATCTTTAAGTTGGAGTTGATGTTGGCAAGCAGCCCCTCGGCCTCAGAGCGAAATATCTCGATCGTCTCGTTGTCGATCTCAAAATATTCATCTTCCCAAGTGTCGCCGTCGTCCTGCAGGCTGTTCTTAAATTGTTCGAACGACGCATCGACCAGCTCATTCACATCGATGAGAAAATCCTCGGACCCTAGCGGCATTTGCAGCATCTCGGCCTCAAGCCGAGAGATGAGATCGAGCGTTTTATTGACCGATGAATCGAGATCCGATCCATCGACGACGGCAAGCATTTCAACCGAAGCGGCACACTCCGCCGCAATGCTCGCAGAATTAACAAGCCCCAATTCCGTGGCTTCGTCTTTGAGCTGTTCGAGTTTGCGATGTCCGTGGACGAGATCAGCAGCCGTCAGGCGGCCTTGGGCAAACAGAAGCAGGCCTGCGCGTATGCCGGCAAGCCTGTCCTCAGCCTTTTCAAGAAAGGATTGTAATTTTGCGGATTCCATTGTTCGAGCAGGGGGCAGCGGCTCGCGGACAGCGATTATTCTACCGAAACATTGTCGTGTTCGAGGTAGGTTTCGAGGGCTTTCATCAGCGTCTCGGGGCCAAACGGTTTGGTGATGTAACCGGTCGTTCCGGCCATGCGGCCGCGGACTTTGTCAAAAAATCCGTCTTTGCCCGAGATCATCACGACGGGCACGTTACGCGACGCGGGGTTGGCACGGATCTGTTTGCAGACCTCATAGCCGTCCATACGCGGCATCGTGATGTCGAGCAAAACCAGGTCGGGCAGGCTTTCCTCGATCTTCGCGAGACCTTCGACACCGTCTTCGGCACAGACGACGGCGTGCCCTGATTTTTCGAGTTTGCCCGAGATAAGTTTGCGAACGGTAGCACTGTCATCGATCACTAATATGGTCTTGCCGTGCACCATTGGGCCGCGAGCCTCATCCTGACGACGCATCTCGTCGAGGCGGATGACAAGCGTATTGATCTGGCCGGAGAGGATGACGTTGTTTGGATTGAGGCGTGAGGCTTCCTGTAAATAGCGGATGCCCGGACCGTAGTTTCGCAGATTGAAATGAGCGATGCCAAGATTGGTCAGCTCTTTTTCGTCAAATTCGCGAAGGTTCCACTCGGCTTCCATTTGCGTGACGGCCTCTTGAACGGACTCGCGTTCGACGCGGTCATTTGAGAGTAGCGATTCGAGATCTGAAAGCGAAAGCGAAGCGTGGCACGAGCCGCACTCAAAAGCCTGAGCTTCGTTTGGCGACCAGCAGAACGGACATTCGACACCATTTACAATTGCAGCGACTGCAGGCGGTGGGGCCGTTTCGGTAACTGCGTCGGGTGCGGCTTCCACGGCGGGTGGGGAAAAAGGCGAGGCAGGCGTCGAATCAAACTCTTGATCAAATGCGACATTAGCCTGTTCAAAGATCTCGTCGATCGGCGGCAGACTTTCGAGCGTATCAGTGTCGGCGTCAATATTTTGATTGGCTGCGGCGAAGATGTCCTCGACGGAACTGACCGGTTCATCTGCGGCTTCTTCTTCGTAAGCCTGTTCGGGAGCTGACATTTCTACTGCCAATTCAGCAGGAGTTTCGGGTGTTTCGAATTCGGCAACAAGTTCGTCGAATGCGACCGGTTCCTCAACTTGTTCAAAAGCTGCTTCTGGTTCCGAGTCAAAATCAGGAGCGGCGACCTCGACCTCGGTTGCGACTTCCGGTTCCATAGCAGGAACCTCTTCTTCAAACATTGCTTCGGCTTCGTCGGCGGCCTCAAAAGCTACCTCTTCTTCTTGATCAAATTCCTCGGTTACTTGTTCAGCCACGGCTTCAGCCTCAACTTCAACTTCCTCTTCCATTGCGGGAGCTTCGATTTCGGCGACAGGCATCGATCCGGGGACGATTGTAAGTGAGAGGAAATCAAGGTTTGCACGGGCGGCGGGGTTGGCGGGGTCGAGTTCGAGGGCTTTTTCGAGGCAATTCATCTTGGCCGTCATGTTGGACGAAAGGTGCGAGAGCATCATCCAAGCGTCGGCGTTTGACGGGTCTTTATCGAGAGCCGAATTAAGTATTTCGACTGCGTTTGCGGTCTCACCGGCGGCGGCGGCGGCTTTTGCTTCGGATACTGCCGACTTTGATTTTGTGGCGGCGATCGCCTCTAAGACATCTTTTGCATCGGCATTGTCAGGATCCATGCTGAGAACGCGGTTGAGCATTTCGACGGCCTCGTCGGTTTCGCCGGATTCCATCAAAGATCTGGCATCGGCGATGACGGCTGATGTACGCATGCGCTGGATGGCGACGAGTGCGTCTTTGGCGTCTTCGTTGTCGGGGTTAATGCTAAGGACGCGGTTTAGTAATTCGACCTGTTGGTCGTCCGTCTCTGCGAGCTTTGCTTTCCAGAGCCAAGCGGAGTCGCAATTCTCGTCGTGCTCTATCGCCTGTTCTAGGCACTGCGCTGCGAGGTCGTCCGAACCGGCGTTGTGGGCGGCAACGGCACGTTGGACAAATGTTTTGGCAAGCACGCCCATCGTGGCGAACTGCCATTCAACAGCTCGCTGATTGTCGGGATTGATGTTGAGGACGTTGTTCAGAAACGCCAGCAATTCCTCAGGGTATTCGCTGATCGATGCGAGCCACATCCACGCATCTTCGCACAGAGGGTCGAGAGCCGCGGCTCGGGTCAAATGGGTGCGGGCATGGTCGCGGTCACCGCTTTGGGCGGCGGCGATGCCGCGTTTGAGGAACACTTGCGGGTCGGGAGCGACGGAAACCTCGTCAAACATTTGGTTATCGACGAGAGGGAGGGTTGCTACGTTTGGTTCGAATTCTAATCTCATAATTTTTTTGTTGGAAGGTTGGTTTTTTGAGACCTGGTGCGGGAGAGCGTCTGCGGCACAGCGCCCAATTTCACCCAATATTCAAGAGCAAGACCAGTGCCACCGCCGACAAACGGCTTTGCGAATTGTGAAATGCCGTAAAAGTGCCTAGAATTAAGGGCGAAAGATGAACTTGAGAGTGCGGTTATTATATTTGAACTGATAAGCGCACAATAAAGTGACAGAAAGTGGCACTTGGAGCCGCTAAAAAGTAGCAAATAAAGGCACTAAACGGCGTTTTTTGAACCTAAAATGAACAGCTATGACGTGATCATTATCGGCGGGGGACCGGGTGGGCTTTCTGCCGCATTTTGGTGCGCCGAGATGGGACTGAAAGCGATCATTTTGGAGCAAGAAGTGGTGACCGGTGGACAGCTTTTGAGAACGTATGGAGAGATCAAAAATTACCTCGGTGTTGGGTCAGCGAGCGGCACCGAATTGAGCGATATGTTTCTGCATCAGGTAGAGACCAAAGATGTCGTTATGAGAACAGGCGTTGAGATCGAGACTGCCTATCTCGTTGAAAGAAAAGTGGTTCTTGTCGGCGGCGAAGAGATACGAGGTGAATCCGTCATTATTGCGACAGGTGTACGGCGACGGAAATTAAACATTTCCGGTGAAGACGAATTTTTTGGAAAAGGCATTCTGGAATCGGGCGTCAGAGATCAAAATGAGGTCGCTGGTAAACGTGTCGTGATCGTCGGCGGAGGTGACGCCGCTCTCGAAAATGCGCTGATCCTTGGTGCAAAAGGAGAAAGAGTTTTCGTCGTCCATCGTCGCGCTGAATTTACCGCCCGGGAAGAATTTATCGAAAAGGCCAAGTCGAACGAAAAGGTCGAATTTGTATTTAACTCGCAACTGACTGCAATTGTTGGGAATGAACACGTTGACGGCGTCGACGTCAGGGATAACACGACAGGTGCGACCCTGCATATTCCGGTTGACGCAGTCCTAGTTCGTGTCGGCGTCGAGCCCAATACCGAACTATTTCGAGGTCAGATCGCGACCGACAAAGCAGGATATATTTGCATTAACGCCGATTGCTCAACTGATCTGGTCGATATATTTGCTGTCGGTGACGCTGCAAATCCGCTTTCTCCGACGATCAACTCGGCAGCCGGACAAGGGGCAACCGCAGCCAAAATTATCGCCCACAACTTCATTAGATAGAGGGTTTGCAGACTTTGGAACTATTCAAAATTATGAATTTTCTTCCAGAGTTCTGATCGTAGTCTTGATCGGTACAGCCACTTAGAACGGTTAAGGTACGCAATTAAGTTCTTTTAACAGTTATATTTGATCGGCTCATAACAAACGCTAGATAATTGGAACGAAAAATGCCTTGATTTACTGTGAAATGCTTTCGCAATTTTTTAGACTACCTAACCGAGGAGGATTTATGCAGACCAAACAACTAACATTTCGGCCGAGGAATATTATTCAAGGAATAGTGATAACCCTCTTTCTGAGCATTTGTATATTTGCTCAAACCGACACAGCCACGATCACAGGTTCGGTCACAGATGCTCAAGGGGCAGCAATTGCCGGAGCGACCGTGAAAATAACGAATATGGAAAAGGCGTTTTCGCGAAGCGCTCAAACTAATGATTCAGGTTCATATAATTTTCCGGGTATTCCTCCGGGTTCGTACACGGTAGAGATCGAAAAAGGCGGCTTTAAGAAATCGTTGATCAAAGATGTAAAGGCTCCAATATCGAATAGTGCCACGATCAATGTTTCCCTTGAAGTGGGCGATGTTGCTGAGGTGGTCACGGTGACCGGCGGCACTTTAGATTCGATCATAAATACTCAGGATGCGAGCATCGGAAACAACTTTCAGCCGATACAGATCCAGCAACTACCGACCGATTCGCGTAATATTACAGCGCTGCTTAGTTTGCAGCCGGGAGTAACTCGCGAGGGTTATGTTAACGGCGGTCGTAGCGATCAGGCCAACATTACGCTCGATGGCGTCGATGTAAACGACCAGCAAACCGGAGCCGCGTTTTCACCTGTGCTGCGATCACTCGCCGAAGCTACAGAAGAGTTTCGTGTGACGACGACTAATGCAAATGCAGACCAGGGCCGCTCATCAGGTGCCCAAATATCACTTTTGACCAAAGGTGGGAGTAACCAATTTCATGGTGTAGGTTTTTGGCTGCCGCGTCGAACTGCCGGCTCGGCTAACGATTTCTTTAACAATGCTACGGTCGACGTTGATACAGGTAAAGGCATTCCCCGCCCCAACATTAATAGAGATGTATTTGGCGGAGCGATCGGGGGGCCGATCGTAAAGGAAAAATTGTTCTTTTTCTATGCTTACGAAGGTTGGCGGCAAAACGTTGATGTGCCGGTGATCCAGACTGTGCCACTGGCAAATTTGGGACAGGGGATCATCCGTATCTCCCCGACCGTTTCGGTTACTGCTGCCGAATTCGGAACACTTTACCCCGGTCTCGTGACCGCGCAATCACCTAACGGACAAAATCCCATTGGGTTGGCTGTTCTCGCAGCAGCGGCCGCAAGATATCCTGCGAATTCGAGAAGAGCCGGAGATGGCTTGAACACCGGAGGATTTAGCTTTAATGCTCCGAGCTCATATACTCAGGCTACGCATATTCTGCGTTTAGACTGGGCGCTTAATGCTAACCATCAATTATTTGGCAGAGCAAATAAGCAGAATGACGTAACCAATAATCCACCTCCTTTTCCCGATGCTCTAAGCACACAGGACTGGGAACATAACACCGGCGGTATGGTCGGGCATACATGGACCATCGGTACGAACAAGGTCAACAACTTTCGCTATGGTTTGACCCGTCAGGCATTTACGATCGGCGGCAATTCGACGAGCAATTCGCAGAGTTTCCGTTTTGTCTATAATCCTACGTTTGCTTATGGTTTAAGCCGCGTTACCCCAATACATAATCTTACGGATGATTTCACTTGGATCAAAGGATCTCACACCCTACAATTTGGCGGCAATGTTCGCTTAATTAAGAATCGTCGCGTAGATGAGGGGGCCGGATATGATAATGCTGTCATTAACCCTTCGTATTACGCGAGCTCTGGCCGGTCACTTCTTAATCCGCTTGCTGGGCCATACGGAGTTGCCACAAACAACCTTGACCTGCAAGCTGCAGTTGCCGCGGTGATCGGGCGCTATAGCCAGTACACGGCTAACTATAATTACGATCTTGCCGGTAATGTTTTGCCCGGCGGAACACCCATTCGGCGTGAATTTGCTACCGAAGAATATGATATGTACATCCAGGATTCCTGGAAGATACGTTCTAATTTGTCGGTTAATTTAGGTCTGCGTTATGGATTGAGCCGCCCGGTCTATGAAACATCGGGTTATCAGATCCGTCCGGATATTCCATTGGGTGAGTACTTTGACAGCAGGGTCGCGGGTTCAAACGCGGGCACCCCATACAATAGAACTCTTAATTTTGAGCTCGCGGGTCCTAAGAAAAATGCGAAAGGCTGGTACGATCTCCATAAAAATAACTTCCAGCCGCGAGTTTCGGCCGCCTGGTCGCCGGGATTTAAAACGGGATTTTTAAGCAAAGTTTTTGGTGCTGACAACGAGTCGGTTTTCCGAGGCGGGTTTGCGATAACCAATGATTATTTTGGACAGCAATTAGCCGTCACATTTAATGGATTAGGAACACTGGGCTTTTTGACCTCAGATACAATTGCTCCGAACACCTACGGCGTATCAGCTAGCAATAGGGGACCTCTGTTTACAGGGTTTGGCCAGCAGGTGAACAACCTGCCGGGAATGGCTCCGCTTGCTAATCGTTTCGTGACTCCGGCCGACGAAGATACGCGTATTGAGTTTTCTTTGGACTCAACACTTAAGTCGCCGATCAACTATAGCTGGAGTTTTTCATACGGACGTAAGCTGCCAAAGGGCATGTATATCGAAGCGTCTTATGTAGGTAGAAAGGCAAGGAATCTGCTGGTCCAACGGGATATCATGGCACCGAACAATCTAGTAGATAAGGTGTCAAAAACGGACTGGTACACCGCAGCCAATGGAATATACAACGCATATTATGCGGGACAGGACTATTCAACGGTTGCGGCTATTCCGTATTTTGAAAACATGTTTCCTAGTTTGATCGGATATTTGGGACCAGGTACGACTGCGACGCAGACGGTTGCTTGGGCTAACCAGAACTTTGCGTTTGGAGATTGGACTTACCTCCAATTGCTATTAGACGATTGCACGGTGTTTGATAGCTCGGCGTTTTGTTCGGCCAACGCTCCGAACTGGGCAAACTTGTATTATCAGCCTCAGTACGCTGCGTTTGCCGCATTTAGTACAGCCGGCAAGTCCGATTACCATGGAGGCAGCATTTCGGTACGGCAGAGATTGGGTACGGCTCTTTCATACGACTTTAATTATACGTTCTCTAAGTCGATGGACGACGCGTCCGGCTTACAGACAAGTGGGGCGTATGGAGCAGCGTTCGTGCTCAATCCGCTTCGCCAGCAAGACAGCTATTCGCTCTCTGATTTTGACACCCGTCATGTTATCAACGCCAACTTTTTGTATCAGTTGCCGTTTGGCAAAGGCCGCTTTATTGGCACTGATTCCGGTAAATGGAAAGATGCATTGATAGGTGGTTGGCAGCTTGGCGGTATCTTCCGTTGGAACAGCGGCTTGCCTTTCAATAATCTCATCGATCTGGCGGGTTGGGCTACTAACTGGAACCTTAGATCGTCGGTCGTGAGGACAGCACCTATCCAGTCATCGTTCACACGAAACGGAGACGGCGGTACACCGAATATATTCAGCAATCTGGAGCTTTTGCGAAATTCGGTGAGGCCGGCACGACCAGGTGAAACGGGTGACCGTAATGTCTTTACCGGAAACAGCTTTTCGCAGTTAGATATGAATCTGGGCAAGACCTTTGACATGCCATGGAAAGAGGGCCATCAGCTCCAGTTCCGTTGGGAAGTATTCAATGTCCTAAACATGCAGTATCTCGATGAAAATACTGCTTCAGCGTTCAGTATTTCGCCCGCAGATCCGTTTGGTGGCGTACCTTCAAGCCTCTCAGGGGGAACTGGTACATTGACGGGAATGAAAGGGATACCGAGGCGTATGCAGTTCGTGTTTAGATACTCATTTTAATCTAAATTAATTTAGGAATAGGGCCGTCCGGAAGGGCGGCCTTTTTTGTTGTTTGGATCATTTATCGAGCAGCAAATGAGTCGTTGCCGGTGATGTCGGCGAGGTGGCGGGTGTCGTTGAGGGCGAGGACGCGGACGTTGCGGCGGCCGCGGAGTTCGAATCGGTTGATGCCGCAGTTCGAGGTGATGATCCACGGCGTGGTCTTTGTGCTGCGATGGATCGCTCCCATCAGGTGCAGCGTGAGAAAGCAAATGGCACCTGTGTGGGAAAATATGGCGACGCGCTGGCCGTTGTGTTCGTGGATGACATCGTGCAGCTTAGTCGTGATGCGGCGGAGCAGGTGGCGATAGCTCTCGCCCTCGGTGATGACGTGGTTGACGCTGCGGTTGACGAGGGCGTAGTAGTCTTTTGGATGACGTTCTTTTGATTCGTCAAAGGTCAGCCCTTCGAGTACGCCGACGTGGCGTTCGCGAAATGCGTCGGACGTATTTATCTCTAATCCTAGTCGTTTTGCGAGCGGTTCGGCGGTCTGTACTGCACGGGCGAGATCGCTCGAATAGATCGCGTACGCCCTCCTTCGCCAGCAGTTTGGCCGTCAAATCAGCCTGACGCTGACCCAACTCAGACAGAGGCGTCGGCCCTTGCCCGCCAAAACGCCCTTCGGCGTTACCGGCAGATTGCCCGTGTCGGATGAGATAAAGTCTTGTTGGTGGCGGCATAAATTACGCTGCAACGGCCTCGGCGTTGAGCTTTTCGGTCTGGTAATGTGTCTGCAAGGCGGCGATAAAATCGTCGAGCTGGCCCTCCATCACGAGATTTAGTTGGTGGACGGTCATACCGATGCGGTGGTCGGTGACGCGATTTTCCTTAAAATTGTATGTGCGGATCTTTTCCGAGCGATCGCCGCTGCCGACCATGCTCTTGCGTTCGCTGGCCTCAAGGTCGTGCTGTTTTTGTTCCTCAAGCTCCTGCAGTCGTGCCCGCAGAACGCGCATCGCTTTTTCACGGTTCTTGATCTGTGATTTTTCGTCCTGCATCGAAACGACAACGCCGCTTGGCATGTGCGTAATGCGGACGGCGGAGTAGGTTGTGTTGACCGACTGGCCGCCAGGGCCTGATGAGCAGAAAGTGTCGATGCGGAGGTCGTTTTGGTTGATCTGAACGTCAACTTCCTCAGCCTCAGGCAATACCGCGACAGTGATCGCGGATGTATGAATACGTCCTTGCGTCTCTGTCTGCGGGACGCGTTGGACGCGGTGGACGCCGGATTCGAAACGCATTTTCGAATAGACGTTGTCGCCCTCGATCATCGCGACGGCGTCTTTGATGCCGCCCATGCCGTTGTCTGAGGCTTCCATGACCTCCATCTTCCAGCCTTGCGTTTCGGCGTATCGGGCATACATTCGCAGCACCTCGGCGGCAAAAAGCGTGGCTTCGTCGCCGCCGGTTCCGGCACGGATCTCGAGGATCACGTTCTTTTCGTCGTTGGGGTCTTTTGGTATTAGGAGAAACTTTAGCTGCTCTTCGGCACCGGGAAGTTTTTCCTCGATCTCGGCGACCTCAAGAGCGATCATATCGCGCATCTCGTCGTCTTCGGCGAGAGCGGTCATGTCTTTAGCACCTTGCAGATCCTCTTGCAGTTTGCGGACCTCGCGGTATTTTTCGACGATCTCACCAAGCGAGCGGTGCTGTTTCATCAGCTTGGCATACGCCGACATATCGGACATAAACTCAGGCTGCGAGATCTGCTCGGTCAGTTCGTCGTAGGACTTTTCGATTTGTGCAAGCTTTTCGAACATAAAAGATTTTCAACGCAAAGTCGCGAAGCTGCAAAGTCGCAAAGGGAACAAATACGAAAACTTTGCGTCTTTGCTTCTTAGCGTCTTTGCGTTAATTAAACCGTTTGCGGCTCTAGTTTTAGCGACTCGTCGAGGGCCTTGATCGCGACTTCGAGTTGCTGGTCGTCGGGTTCCTGGGTTGTGATGTTTTGCAGCCACAGGCCCGGTTTTGTCATTAGTTTGAATATCGCACTCGATTCTTTTTTCGCTGCGTAGCGAATCACTTCGTATGACAGTCCAGCAACTAGCGGCATCAGAGCAATGCGAACGACCAAATTCATCCAGGTCGCTTCAAAGTTAATCACCGAGAACAGCACGATCGCGACGAGCATGACGACCATAAAGAAAGACGTGCCGCACCGTGGGTGCTGACGGCTCTGTATCGTCGCGTTGGCGGGTGTCAGGTCGAGGCCTTTTTCCCACGTGAATACCGTCTTGTGCTCGGCGCCGTGGTATTCGAAAACGCGGCGGATGTCTTTCAAAAACGACATCGAAAAGATCATGATGATAAAAAATATCATCCGGATCACGCCGTCGATCAGGTTAAATGAGATCCACGAACCGAACGAGTCGAGCTTTATCTTCCAGACATACGCTTTGACCGTCTCAAGCCAACCGGCGTCAACCGCTAGAGCCGGAGCACCTGCCCATCCCAAACCGATGAACAAAATATTGGTCAGCACGAGCGGTGCGACGATGAAGAGCAAGATGTTAAAGCCCAAGGCGAATATGATCGAACCAACTGCGGACGCCGATTGGCCGGCCTTTTTGACCTTGCCCTCAGTCTTTTCAGGCATAACAACCTTTACTGGAGCCTTTAAGAAATCCTCGTCCGTCGTGCCTTCGACAAAGGCGAGCTGCGTATCTCCAACCTTTTCCTTTGCCGCAGACTCAGCCGCGTTCAGATCTTCTTCGTAGATCTTCGCCGAAAAATTGAGTGCCTTGACGCCCAGCGCCATCGACTGGATGAGCGTTGCACCGCCGCGAATGACGGGCGTATTCATCCATTTATATTTATCGCTCCATTTTGGCAGCGTCTCGGCGGTCGAGACGATCGAGCCGTCCTGACGGCGACACGCGATGGCATAAGCCGACGGTGTGCGCATCATGACGCCTTCCATTACGGCCTGGCCGCCGACGATGAGGTCGCGCTCCATGGCGAAAATGGTGTGGATAAAACGAAGCATTTTGGCGATAAACGTTTTTCATATCATTCGTTAGATAGGTATCTGTTACAAATAGATGTTCAATAAATCCAAAATCGCAGATCGTGAGATAGAAATGTGAAAGACGCCGACCTTTTTGCCTTCCGGTGGGTGTTTGCACACCGGTATCGATCGGCCAAGGGTCGGCGTCAAATTTTGAAAAGCTAATACTGGGTTTGTACCAGTGTCACCATTTTATTTAGCTGCCTCAGATGTCTCGGCGGCTCCGCGGGCGTAACGCTTGTTAAAGCGGTCAACGCGTCCGGCCGTATCGACCAGTTTTTGCTTACCGGTAAAGAACGGGTGGCAAGCCGAGCAAATTTCGATGTGCAGATCCTCGCTCATCGTCGAGCGTGTCTGAAACGTGCTGCCGCACGCACAGATCACTGATATTGGGTTGTAATTCGGATGTATTTCCTGTTTCATTTCTCTTTTCCTTCCGCCGTATATAAGCGGTATGCGGTTTAACGCAATCTTTAATGATACGGTGAAAAAGGCGTTTGGTCAAGGTTTGGAGCGCTATGGTAATGTCCAAAAAGTGTGTTGCTGCCTTAGAGGTCGAGCGAGATGCCCTTTGATCGTTTATTTCTGACGGCAATGTACGTGCCAGCTGCGATGATCAAAAAGATTAACGCTAGGAACCAGAAGGGCAGAACGATAACGCCGGTGTCGCTGCCCGATCTGAGTTCCATAAACAAAAACACGAAACTCAATCCGAATAAGAGAATCGCAAAGGCGATCGACCCCAAATGATCACTCTAGCCACCATAAGACAAGTATACTCTTGTAGCTATCGTTTGAGGGCTTTTTCGTAAATGTCGATCCATTGCTCGGGCGTGACTTTTGATGCCAGTTCGCCAATGAGGTCGAGCGGGATGTCTCCGAGCTTGGTAAAGCGGATGCAGGATTTGCCCATGTTTAGCTTTTTCTTTGAGTGTTTTGGCCACTCGTTGCGAAACCACTCCAGTTGCTTCACATGGCCGTAAAGGCACATCGAATAGAGGGCGATGTGATTTTTTTGCGATGCGATACCCATAAACGCGAGCGGCTGCGACGGGTCGCAGTGATAGCCGGCGGGATACATTTCGTGCGGCACGACCCAGCCCATGTGGCCGTAGCCCATGGTTTCCTTAAATCCCTTGGGCAGATTTTTGTTAATGACCTTACGGAGTGCCGTCAGCGCCGCTTTGCGGTCCTCGGGAAGTCCTGCAATGTATTCGTCAGGTGTTTTGGCATCGTATTGCATAAGAAGAATTTGCCACAGATTAACACAGATACACACCGATTTTGAACAAAATATCAGTGTTTATCTGTGTCTATCTGTGGACTATTTCTATGCTAAAAGAGATTCAAGGTGCTGAGAACCGATGCCGTAAAATTCTTTCAGGTCGTGGATCTGCGTTTTCGATCTCGTCGGTATTTTTAGCCTCAGCGAGTTTGGTGCCGACGAGCATATTATTTTTCGGGGTGTGCTCGACCGAGATGAATTCAAATAGCCTGGTTGCATAACCAGCTCGTTCGAGGAGTAATGCTCGGAGACCGTCGGTCAGGGTTTCGGCGACTCGTTCGATCATGACGCCGTGTTTTAGGATGTCGTACATCATCGCGGGCGGTTTCATTTGCTTGCGGATCTGCTTATGACAGCACGGAGCGGCGACAATGAGGTCGGCACCGGAACGTATGCCTTGGAACAAGGCATCGTCGGTTGCGGTATCGCAGGCGTGGAGGGCGATGAGGATATTTACATCCCCAAGAGGGTAAGAATCGATAGTTGCCTGGACAAACTCAAGCCCGTCAAACTCGCTCGCACGGGCAACGTCATTTGAGATCGCTGCCAGGTCGCTGCGGGCTTCGACGCCGGTCATTTGCACGTCAATGCCGCGGATATTTTTGAAATAATCGTATGCCGCAAACGTGAGATAGCCTTTGCCCGAACCCATGTCAACGATCGTGAGCGATGTGCGGTCTTTTAGATCAGAACGGTCCACGAGATCTGCCAGGATCTGGACGTATTTATTGATCTGTTTCCATTTACTCTGCTGCTGAGAGCCTACCTCGCCATTGGTATTTGTGATGCCGAGTGCATTGAGATAGACGCTGTGCGGGTCGATCAACTTCTCTTTCTTGCGGTCGTGTTCGAGCGGCGGTGCTTTTTTGAAAGCAGGTTTCCCGACATTGAGTCTCGAATTTTTCCGTCCGATATCGAGTTGAAAGTCGTTCTTTGTCGTAAAAAGATGGCCGCTAAAGAACTCAGTTCCCAGCAATTGTTTGATCAATACCTGTCCGTTCGGGATAGTGTAGTTTTTTGCTATGTCACGGGAATCGTGACGATACAAAAAGAAAAGGCGGATGCCCTTGTTAGTCTTAATCAGTCGGATATTTATCTTTTGCAGGTGCAGGTCAGAGCCTTTATAATTGCCAAGAGTCAATTTTACAAACGTGCCGCTGGTGATGCTTGCGGCAAACTCGGTCAGGAATTTTTCGATATTTTCGGTCATATTAAAAGTTAGTCCACAGATTAACACAGGAAGGCTACATGAATTACAGAATCAAGAATGGATGGCTGACAATATTCACAATGTTC
>JADJRV010000011.1 GCA_016712045.1 Chloracidobacterium sp.
GTTGTTTGCCTTTGTCGCATATTTTCCGATAGTGTCATGCGGCGTATGACAGTCATTACAGGTTGCAACATCCTTGTGACTTGACTTCTGCCATCCATCGTATTGTTCATTCATGATGTGGCAGTTCGCGCAATTTTTCGGCTCGTTGCTAAGGTACGAGTATCCTTTTGCGTAAACAAACGTGTAAATGCCAATCGCGATGGCCGCGCCGATCCCGACCCCAGCGATAGTAAGTTTGAGAAAGTAAAAATTCATTCAGTTCCTCTAGGTATACCCGCTCCCTTAGTTCTCCATTTTCTTCATCAAATTAGGGTGCCGTTCGTGCATCATTTTCTGAATCACCCGGTGCATCCAGAGCAAACAGATGACCGAAAGAACTAGCATCATCATCCACGAACTCGTCCAGAGCCCCGTACTGTCGAGCAAATAACCAAAAATGATCGGGCTGACAAAACCGCCAAGGCCGCCGAGCACACCAACCATGCCGCCGACAACGCCAACTTGTTCTGGAAAGTATTCCGGTATATGTTTATAAACCGCAGCCTTGCCTACCCCCCAGACAATACCCAAAACATCACGAGTCCTGCAAATATCCAGACATTGGCCTGGAAAAGATCTTAGTGGTCCCTTTCGCTAATAGCTCTTTTCGTTTTACCACCTGTCCGGGCTGGACAACCGGTTCCTGCCAGATCTCCTTGGTAGGAAAGATCAGCATTTGGTCGTGTGAGATCTGATCGCTTTCCTGTTTGGCATTGATTTCATATCTTTTATCTCCAACTGTGACAGAATCAGCGTCGACACTGGTTACGACGCCATCGCGTTCGGCGACCACGCCCTTGCCCGGTGATGAGATCTCCATTTTAGGGATGATCAGAAGGGCAGAAAGCATAACCGACAACCCAAGCACGCCATACATAACCGTTCGTCCACCGAATCTATCACTGAGCCATCCGCCAAATGCCCTAATAACCCCTGATGGAAAGCTAAATAATGCGGCTAGGAAACCGGCAGTAACTAACGGCAAATAATAGACATTTACAAAATACGGTACGAGCCATTGCGAAAATGCGACGAAGCAGCCAAAAACAAGAAAATAATACAGTCCGAACCGCCAAACGCGAATATTTTTTAGGGGTTCTAGTTGCTCGGCAAAGGTTTTCGCCATCCAAATTGGCTTCTTATTAGTAGTCGATAAATAAAATACCACGCCCGTAATCGCAAGGACTGCCGCATACGCGACGGGCAGTTTGCGCCAGGCTTCGATGTCGGAACCATTTGCCGTAAACGTGTTGAGTAAGGTCGGGGCAACAAGGGTTGTGATAGCCGAGCCGGCATTTCCAGCCCCAAATATGCCAAGAGCAAATCCTTGTTTTGACCTTGGGAACCAGACCGATGTGTAGGCAATACCAATCGAAAAGCTCACACCTACAAGCCCAAACCCAAAACTACATAAAGCAAAACCTGTGAAAGAATCGACTTTTGAAAGAAGAAACATTGGAATTGCACAGAGGATCAAGGTTGCCGTCATTACTGGTTTGCCACCAAATTTGTCGGTTAGCATGCCCGCTGGCAGACGAAAAATAGAGCCGGCTAGAACGGGAATTCCCATCAACCAACCAATCTCGGTGGCGGTCCATTTGTAAACTTGGTTTACCGAAAGAAAAGTCACGAGAACGCCGTTGAGCATCCACGCCGAAAAACATACGGTGAATGCGAGTGTATTTAGGATCAATATCCGGATCGCTCCGGGAGGGGTGGTGATTTCCATGTCAGGTGCGATACGCCTTTTGAAAACACGTAATACGACTGGGTTCGCAATCGACATGCCTGTCGAGTGCTTAGTGAGAAAGCGGTGGAAAGCTCTGCATTATTAATGGTTTAGCAATGTTGTTAGGCGGTTATCCGTACCTGAATTTACCGATATGGCGCGAGAAAATTCGCAGTAAGGTGTTGATTTGTGAGTAGGATTCAGATGCTCATTTTTTGTTTCATTGACGGCTAGATGGTTTCCACCAAATGATTATGCTCAGGGCGATCAACCAACAAACACCTGATGCGATGACAAGCGGTGTCAGCTGAGCATACTCGTGAGCAAGGGCGGCCTCGACCGCCGCCGAGAGGATCCGAAGCTGAGCACATTGATCATTACAAGCATCGCCAGACGGGCCTGCCAGACGGCGGCAAGTCCGCGACTCTGGGGCCTTTGCGATATGGCGTTATCCTTCATTGCCACGCACCTCTCGTTTCACTGCAAAAATTTCGCCGTTCCTTGTCTCAAGCTCAATCTTATCGAGGGGCGCGGCGGCGGGCCATACAACACCTCGCCTGTCTTGGAGCTGAATCCGCCGTTGTGACACGGGCACTCAAGGCGGTCGTTCGCTTGTGAATAGTAGACCGGGCAAGATAGATGCGTACATTTCTGTCCAAACGCGGCGTAGGTGCCATCGGTGCCACGGACCAGAATCGCAGTATCCTCTTCGGTCGGATACGAAAAATTCAATGCCGAGCCAGGTTCGATATTCATCGCACCGTCGATCTTCGCCGGAGCAAAGGTCTCCGGCCATCCGGCATCATAGGCAGCTTTCCCCGCAAATCCGGCCGCACCAAGGAAACAATGCACTCGATGTCAAAAAGAGAAAGTTGCAGAACTCCCGCCTTGTAACCTGTGCTTCGCTGTCGCGTTCGTAAGGAAACTCGGCCTGAAAAGGAGCCGTCGCTGTGCGGACACTTACTTCGTCCGATATTTCATTATCTTCCGCTAGTATCTTCTTGATCGTCTCTTGATCTAATGCTTTAGAATTCATTGCTCTTATCGGAATCCTCCACCTGAGTATCTATCCACGATTCTTCTTTCACGTGAGCTCCGTCAAGGGATATTTGTCCCTCGAAAACGCCGCACCCGTCGACGCTTACCTCATCAGCGTCAGTCGGCAGCATCATATAGACCTTCGTTTTAACGCTCTGATTACCAAAAACGTGAGCATTGACTGGTTTAGTCCTACGCAACGGGACGATCTGCTCAAAGGTGCCGAACGATAATGCTCCAGTCGGACAAACGCTTGCGCACATTGGCTTGAGACCTTCGCTCGTTCGGTCGTAACACATGTCGCATTTCATCTGCAGATGCATCGCAGAGTTGTATTTCGGTACGCCGAAAGGGCAGGCATTTACACAGTTGCGGCAATCCAAGCAGCGGGGTTTGAGAGCCGACATCACAACGCCATCCTCGTTTTGTTTGATCGCGTCCGCCGGACAGACCAGAGCACAAGTCGGCTCTTCGCAGTGCATGCAGATGGTCGGCATGGTTGCAGTGGTTTCGCTGCGGTCGATGTAATCGACGAAGATCATCGAGTAGCCCTTATGCGTCGAACACTCGCGACAAGCGGCTACACAGGACCTACACCCAATGCATCGCTGCGGATCGATAAACATCGTTTCATTCATGCTCTATTTCCCTTTCTGCACTTCGTTTAGCGACGTTCCCTTTCTCACCTCGCCCAGTATTGGCAATTCTCTCGTGTGTATTTTCTCCAGACGGGCGGCACATGCCTTGTATTCCGGTATCTTCGACGTCGGATCGAGGGCCGCGTTTGTGATCTGATTTGCGGCGAGTTCCTCGCCCCAGTGATACGGGACAAAAATGGTGTCCGGCCTGATGGTTTTTACGACCAGAGCGGGGAAGATACCTTCACCACGACGCGAAATGACCTTAACCCGCTCGCCGTCGTTGATCTTGTATTTCATCGCGGTTTCGGGATGGATCTCGACGAATGGCTCCGGACACTGCTGAACAAGAAAGCCGATACGTCTAGTCTGGTTACCCGACAAATACTGATGAACAATACGCCCGCTGGTGAAGATCAATGGATATTCGTCATCGGGTTTCTCGGCGGCACCTTTGTATTCGATCGCGTGAAATTTTGCCTTACCGTCATCGTGAGCAAAACGCTCCTCGAAAAGGCGTGGCGTCCCCTTACTTTCCTCGGTCGGACACGGCCAGAAAACACCGTCCTGTTTGTCTATCTTTTCGTAGGTTATTCCGAAATAATCTGCCTTGCCACCTTTGGAGGCGACGCGAAGTTCATCAAATATCTCGCGTGGCGACTCAAATTGAAAGTACTTTCCGCGACCCATCCTACGCGCGATCTCCTGTAGTGTTCGCCAATCATGGCGAGCTTCACCGGGCGGGTCTATCGCCTGATTGATCTTTATCACGCGGCCCTCGCCGCTGGTAGTCGTGCCTTCGTCTTCGGACCATGTTGTTCCGGGAAGGACAACGTCGGCATAACGGGCACTCTCGGACATAAAGAAATCGATGCAGACGTTGAATTCGAGCCCCTCTAGCGATTCGCGGACCTTGTTGGTATCGAGGCGAGACCATCATGTTGCTGCATATCGACAGTAGCCCTTTGATCTCGCCCTCGCGCATTTTGTTAAAAAGCTCGACAGCAGATACGCCCGCTCCAGGCAATTCTGATTCGTCAATGCCCCAAACTTCGGCTATGTATTTCCGATGTTCAGGATTGAGCATCGACCGATAGCCTGGAAGTTGGTCGGCCTTTTGTCCATGCTCACGGCCGCCCTGTCCGTTACCCTGGCCGGTGATCGTGCCGTAACCGCGGCCTTCCGAGCCGATCTTCCCGGTCGCAAGTGCGATATTGATATAACTCAGAACGTTTTCCGTCCCGTTGGAATGATGCTCGATGCCGCGAGCATGCATTATCATGCCGGTCTTTGCTCGGCCGTACAGGCGAGCGGCCTGAATGATCTTCTCGGCCGGGACGCCTGATATTTCGGCGGCTACGTCGGGCGGGTAATTTAATGCAGCCGTTTTAGCCGCTTCCCAATCGTTGGTTCGGCTATCGATAAATGCCTGATCGATCAGGTTTTCGGTGATCAGGACATTCAAGATGCCGTTGGCGACCGCGACGTCTGTACCGGGCTTGAGTTGTAAATGGAGATCGCCTTGTCGAGCTGTCGGGGTCTCACGGGGATCGATGACTATCCACACACCGCCGTTGTCACGCTGCTTCCATAGAAAGCCATTGAGGATTGGGAACGTTTCCGCGCAATTTGCTCCGGCAATGATCAAAACCTCGGCGTGCGGAATATCGCTCCACGGATTTGCCGCCCGGTCGATGCCAAACGCCTTATTATTGCCGCCCGCGGCGGATGCCATGCAAAGTCGTCCGTTGTAGTCAATATACCTGGTCTGCAATCCAAGGCGTGCAAATTTACCAACGAGGTATGTTTTTTCCGTCGTCAGTGACGAGCCCGAGTACACGGCGATCGAATCTTTTCCGTATTTTTCCTGCAGCCCCTTAAACTTTGAAACGATCAGGTCGAGAGCCTCGTCCCAGCTTGCCCGCTCAAAATTGCCGTTTCTTTTTAACAGCGGATACTCTAGCCGGTCGGGATGGTGCGTCTGTAAATATGCGGTCACTCCCTTGGGACACAGGCGGCCTTCGTTAACCGGGAAATCGTAACGCGGTTCTACGCCGACAACGTGGTTCTTTTCGACCAGTAGATTCATGCCGCATTGCATTCCGCAATATGGACAGTGGGTGGGAACCATCTTATCAACTTTTCGTTCGGCGCTCCAACCGCCTATTGGCTCATCGTGCAGATGAGGACCGAAACGATCAATGATACTTGCGAGATTCTCAACTTCGACATTATTTGCTATTCGTTATCGGCGTGAGCCGTGAAACACCTTATCGGGGCGATCCATTAGGACCAGGAGTATGCAAGGCCCGCATCACACGTTTGCAACGCGGACAATAATCCTGCAACTTCTCACCATTTTCCATTGTGTAGTCAAACCCGACTTTTTCGACGACGCTCTTCAGATCGCCGAGCCACATAACAGATGCGAATTCTACGCCGCACCGCCGACATTTTGCCTGCTCCATTTCTTTCGCTCGCTGTTGATAGAGCTCAACGCCGATCGAAGCCGGACGCTGAACAATATGAAATAGCTTGCCAAACGGTAAGAAGAAAAGCGTCATTATCACGATCGCTTGATGGCTCAGCGCAATGAATGAGTACATATAACCACCGAAATACGTGCTCGATGCCGTCAACATTAGCCCTGAAACACAGATCGCGATCAATAGTAGATGGGGAACAAAATCCAAAAGAAATTGCTGAACCGCAATTGCTCCACGGTCTTTTAATCGGCGATGGATCGCAATAGCACAGCCCGCTAGCACCATGAGGGCAGTAAAATTGAGTGCCTTGAACGTAAAAAAAGCCATTACGCTGTGGACGTCCATCGACTGCACTGGAAAGCCGAATACGTAAGCTCTGTAGCCTGTCTCGCTCTCAAGTTTGAAATGTATCCAGCCCCAAACAAGCGGGAATGTGATGGCCGCGGACAGGATACAGCCCCACATGATCAGAAAATGCATCAGCCATCTCGTTTTTGCCCGTTCAAAGATGAATTTTTGGGCGAGCATATTGATCCCGACCGTTTTTGTCGCGTCTATCGTATTGCGGACAAATTTCTTTCGCTGGAAAAACAGCTTTAGCCGCGCGAAAAATATGCCCGCGTCGCCGGACGCTGCAGCCACAATGCATATCGAAAAGATCGCGCCGAACGCGACGATACTTGCGATCAAATATCCAAATAGTGCCGAATCGAAATGTTCAAGATTGCGCGAACCGATAATAACTAAGGTTGTAAGGACGATTGACGCGCCGAGCCCTATCAAGGTCGGGTCGCGGTAGTTAACTAAATTTGCTGTCTTCGTATTATCGTTGGGCATTCGGTTTTTCATTAAATGCAGACCGTTGTTATTTGCAAAATAGATGCCAGACCACAAAAATGTGTTAATTTCCGGAAAATGCAGAGTAATTTCCTTAGACTAACGTCGGCTATTATATTTGATTCTTATGAGTCGAGAAACTAACCGAGCGTATTTATGTCGTGTACCGCGTAAAAATTCGCGCTGATAGAAAACCTATTTTAGTTGTCCGTAAGATTAAGAAGTATCGGCGACCATCAAGCTTAAAGTCACAAAAAATCGCATTGTGTCATCTCATGTAGCTTTATTGATTATCAAATTTCGATCAGTTGGTTTATGATTCTGGCCATAAAATGTGAAATATTAAGTTTTAGGATTGCTTTGGAGCTGTTGACGATGACAACTTACATATGTCTATGAGTCAAATATCAGACCATTTTAGTGTCGAATTAACGGAGGACCTTTTTGCTATTGGCAGCAAAAGATCGTTCGGTAGCGGTAAACACATTTTTTTGAGGGTGATCGGGCCACATTCTTGCCGATTATACTTTCTGGAAAGATCAAAATGGTTCGCTATCCTGAGGCAGGTAAGGAGATCATAATTGGCATGTTTAAGGCGGGCGAGATATTTGCCATCCCGCCTGCGATGGACGGAAAGCGGTTTCCTGCTACAGCTGTGGCGATCGAGGAAAGCGAACTTTTGATGATCCCGAGAGACGACTTTCTAGCTTTGATGGGAGCCTCAACCGAATTTTCTTCGCTGGTGATGAACCGCATGTGCGGCATTCTCCGTGAGCGGGCCGAAACCGTTCAGATCATGGCCACGCCATCGGCCGAACATCGTATCGCGACCGTTATTTTGCGGCTGATCGGGGAAATGAACGGCGGCGAAGTCAAGAAAATTACGCACCGACGACAAGATATAGCTGAGATGGCGGGGCTTTCGCTTGAGACCACGATCCGGATCATCCGAAAGCTCTCGGAAAAGGGCTGTCTAAAAATAGTTGGCGGAAGAATATTAGTTGAAACAACGGACCACCTTCGCACTCTTGTCCGTTAGGCCATATAAGAAAGTGATCTGGATCATGTTTCAGCTCCCATATTCGTGGTAAATTTTTGACTCGAAAACTTGTGTTGAGAATTGGATCATGAAACTTCGAATTAGAGAAAACACTCTTCGTTTTCGGTTGGGCCGCTCCGAAGTGAAAACTTTTGATCAAACAGGAACCATCGGGGACCAAGTGCGGTTTGGGCTAGGAAAAAGTAGCTTTGGTTACCTGCTAGAAAAGTCGCCCGACAGTAATTTTTCGGCCTCTTTTGCGGACGGAATAATTGTGGTGCGCGTACCTGCCTCCGATGCCAATAGCTGGGCCAGCTCGGATGAGGTTAGCCTTGCCGGAACCTTTCGGCCGGACGAACAAACTGAACTTAAAATATTGATCGAAAAGGATTTTGTCTGTCTGAATGCCCACAACGACGAAGATCAGACCGACCGCTACCCACATCCCAAAGGCGATAAGGCCTGCTAACCATAATAACATTTTCGGAACATTACCGAGATCATATTTCATCCTGTAAACATCGGCGACAATTATGCCGGAGTATACATTTGGAGGATGAATTAATGATCAGTGTTCAAGGTAAGACCGTCCGCGAAATAGCACTTGAGATGCCGCTGACGACCCGCGTATTTGAGGAATTTAAGATCGATTATTGTTGCCACGGAGATACACCTTTTGACGAGGCCTGCCGTAACGTCGGGGCTAGTCCGGAGATAGTATTGCAAAAGATCGACGGTGTTTTGGACCTATCAACAACCGGTGATCACGAATCGTTCTCTAAAATGGACTTGAGCGATCTCGTCGATCATATTTTGGATAAACACCACGTCTATACACGCGACGAAATGAGCCATTTGACCCCGTTGATGGCTAAGGTCGCGAGCCGTCATGGTGATCATTATACATATCTACTTGAGTTGAAAGATCTCTTCCAAGCATTGTGTGATGATCTGGAACCGCACATGATGAAAGAAGAAATGGTTCTGTCCCTTATATTCAAAAACTAGAGCATAGTTACTCAAATCATCTTAACGTTGCGTTTCCGCCCTTCGGAACTGTTCAGCATCCGGTGAATATGATGAACATCGAGCATGAAGAAGTAGGCGAACTACTTGTCAAAATGCGCCGAGTTACTAATGACTACACTCTGCCGGCGGAGGCGTGCCCGAGTTTCACCGCTCTTTACCATCGGCTCGGGGAATTTGAGCGTGATCTGCACCAGCATATTCACCTTGAGAACAATCTGCTCTTTCCACGTGCGATCGAGCTCGAACAAAAAGCCCGAGCCTAACACTCGCTCGGAATGAACCTAAATATGTCGACTACCGCACCGATAACAGCCCCCGTTCGAGCTGTTCGCATGCAGCAAGTCGCTCTACCTACTGAACACGGCGGATGGGCGTTTTTGTTCGAACCTCTTGTCGCTGGCCTGGCGATCGCGTTTTCAACCGGAGCTCCTTGGATCGCCTGTCTTACTATCGGGGCATTTCTCACGCCAGCCACTGAAGGTTCTGCTCGCCGACCGCTTTGGAATGCGAAACAGGGAGCGTGCGAGCCTGGCCTTTCGATTTTTGCTTTGCTACGGTGCGATATTTTCGATGGGGCTTGCTGGTACGCTCTTGTCGGTCGGCGCCCAGTCGCTACTGCCGTTTTTGGGGTCTTGCCGCTCGCTGTTTTTCAGATATACATTGACGCCTCAAGACAAAGCCGCAAGTTAATACCCCGAGCTGACTGGAGCGGTCGTGATGTCTGCCTCGATCGCAGCAATCGGACTATCGGCCAATATGCCGTTGGTAAATGCCGCCGCCCTTTGGGCAATCTTTGCGGCAAGGTCAATTGCCTCTATCCTGTATGTTCGCGAGCGACTTCGTCTGGAAAAGGTAAGCATTATTCCCGGATGTTCCCGACACTCGCCCATATCGCGGCGCTATTTATGACCGCAGCCTTGGCCTATAACGGCCTTAGTCCGATCTTAACGATATTTGCTATGCTCCTGCTGCTGTATAGATCAGTTTCGGGTCTTTCGCCAAACCGCACGAAAATGCGCGCTATGCAGATCGGAATCTGGGAGGTGATCTACGGATCCTTGATGGTTCTTTCGTTAGTGATCGGGCGTTTTGCTGGCTTTTGACGCAATTTTTTAAGTACCCAACGGCCATCATCAACCCGGACAAAACGTAAACTATTCTGGTGACGATGGCCTGAGTCAGCTTATAAGGCCCGTCATGTTGCAACGCCACATGCAAATAGAGTTTCATCCTCTTGTTCAAGCACGGGCAAATATACCTGTTTCGACTTGTCCTTATCAGGTCCCACCCGCTCAAAAAGTGCCGAGCCCGCAAGTTCGAGATAGTCGATCCCGGATGCTGCAAGTAGTTTGGAAAGTGTTTCGGCATATTTCGACAAGTGATCGTCGATGAATGTCCGCGATGCGTCAACGGTGATTTTAGAGTTTTCGCTGTCGCCGCATTCCAAAGCATATAGTTCTTTGAGCCGAAGGTATGCGATAAACCCAGTTTCCACGGCGACATGATCCGGAACCTCATGCGTCGCAGGCTTGTAAGAGAATGCGTCGTAAAAGCTCGACAATTCCGACAGTAAATACCCGGGCTGAACCCAGCCCCGATAGCTGACCTCGCGACCGGGAGCCGGGCCGCCGGGGCCAAATATCGAATGAAATAGCCCTTCGCTTGCGTGTTTTTGAGCAGCCCTTGCGGCTCGTCTCAATTTCTTGTCTGAAACCTGCCGACCAAGCTCTCTGACCTGCGCGAACCAGTCACCGGTCGGGCAGTCGAAAAGTAAGCTGATAAGGCGCCATTCGGCCGCATCAACCAGATATTGTTTTTGCGGAATCATGTTTTCATCTTTTACCCTCACATTCAAATGATCAGCATTGATCATTAGCATTACGGATCTGGATCGACGCGGCTTCCGGACTGAGATCTATATGAGACATAATGTCCCGTTTTTCAGCATCGGTAAGGATCTCCTCAAGGATAGGATAGAGGAAGTCCGCCTCACGCTTGTCATGATGGCTGCAAAGCCGTAAGTAGAAAGCTTCGCGATCTAGAATTTGCAACACCGCCTTGTCTTTATCCGGTTGATCCTTTTATTTCGACGATCCTTTCCAGGAAAAGCTTTACAAAACGAACTCATTTTCTCGTGGTCATCAAAAAAAAAGCTTAGGAGCTCCAGCACCCGATTGCTGCGCCCGATCAGCATAGATTGGCAGCAATATTAGCTCCTCATCCTGCATATGGCGGACCAGTGTCGCTTGATACATCTCAAGCAATTTCAGAGCCTTATCAAACTCAAAATGAAGAAGCCTTCTGATGATCAAAGAACATCTCGTCTACCAAGGTGTGCACGTTCATTAGATCTTTTATGTAAGTCATAGCTAATGGATTCGATCGTCTATTTTAGGATGAGCGGGACCCAGCCCGTTCTCATCTTTCTTGCCCCCAACCTCGACATGGGAACCTTCCCAAATCGCGAACGCTACCTGCGACGGTGTAGAAACCGTAAAACCGGCTGGAATCGGACGCGTGATCACGACTGCCCACCCGTTTTTCGTTCTAACGCCTTTTCCTTTTGAGATCGCATTTGGTGCCGGTGACAAAGTGCTCGGCCCATCGGCGATCAGGTCTTCAACGGGTTGGTCACGCGGGCCAGCACGACGGTTTCCCAGTGCTCTCGCCGGAGCATAACGAGCCGATGTCTCGGCTCTTGCTTGGAGGTTATTCTCGAGTGATTTTGCATCCTCCGGGTAATGGTCGATCGATGCATTTGGATATATCGCGTTAATATTATCGGCTCGCCCCTCGACTATCGCCTGCCAATCGGCTCGCCAGAATGAGATTTCTACGGTCTTACCGACCTCGCCCATTTGCGGTGCCGGCACATTTGGGTCGACCTTTGCCGGCAGCTGCACAGCGCAACCATCAATAAAATGTTTAGGCCCAGGCATGTCGCTCTGACTGTCATCCAGCCATTCCAGCCGAAATGCGATCTCGGCCCCATTTGTGATCGCCTTGACCTGGGTCTCGGAGGTTGATGCCTCCATTAGACGCGGCTCGACCAGATCTTGCAGGATCATTTTCGACACGTGGAGCGAAACCGCATCCCAAACCGGAGCATTCGGGTCAAGCGTGATCTCCTTGACCTGCGCGACGTTGACCTCTGCTGTTGGGACCTGAGCCTTTTTACAGGCAGCCGTGAATAATAGAACAACTAGAATCAGCGATGTAATGGATCGCATATAAAAACCTCCTCACGGACAGTTGGTGCGTGTGATCTGATAAAGCTTGTCATAGGCCGGTCGAATGTGGACGGGTTCTTTGAACGGTACGTTGACTAACTCTTTCCCGTTTTCATCCATTCCGATGGCCTTGTCGCCGACCCGCTTCCATTTCCGCATAATGGCCTCGGTCGAACCGAATAGGCCTAGTAAACTCGTGAGATCCTTATCGTTCGGTGCGTTCCGGTAGACCTCAACTGCCTTATCAACGCCGGGGCCGAACATCTGTTTGGTAAAGGCGGTCGGTACGTGGATCGGCGGAATGTAATATACATTCGGTTCGAGTCCGAACTGCGGGAAAAGCGGCAAGGCCACCTTTTTGATATGGACAAGGTAATCGATCGGATTGTCAGCCCTCGGCTTTATCCGGCGTGTTTATAAAACCGGCAACACGGATCTTTCCGATGCAATTTGCAAAACACTGGGGCGACAGCCCTTGCTCGATCTTTGGATAACAGGCGATACACTTTTCCGAAGTCGATGTCATCGGATTAAAAAAGACCTTTTTGTACGGACATCCGCGAACACATTCCTGATAACCGCGGCAGCGGTTCTGATCGACCAGGACGATGCCGTCCTCGGGGCGTTTATAGATCGAACCGCGTGGACACGACGCCAGACAACCGGGATAAGTGCAGTGATTGCAAATGCGGGCAAGGTAATAGAACCATGCCATTTGGTGAGGTATGTCGATGCTCGCCGTGTTTCGATGCCACCGGCACAGTCGTCTTCGCCGACGTTTGGATATGCATAATCTTCGGATTCGGGACGCCAGCCGAGGACGCGTTCGCCTGCCGGTGCTGATTCAAAGATCGTGCTGCCTTTATAGACCGGTTGACCGTTCTCCTCGCCCCAGTTTTGACCATCGAGCAAACTCAACAGATTTAGATCCCAGGCTAGCGGATACGAGCCGTACGGTTTGGATTCGACGTTGTTCCATAGCATATACTCCTGGCCCTTGCCCGAAGTCCATGTCGTTTTGCATGCCAGCGTGCAGGTTTGGCACGCGATACACTTATTTGTATCGAAAGCGGCGGCAAATTGCTTTTGCGGACGGCTTTCCGGATACCAATAGGACATTTCTCGTCCGAGCTGCCAGTTATTTACGCGAGCCATAGTTTTTCTCCGTGTGGTTGTCTTTGTCTGTTATCTTACGGTGTGTTCCGCGAGATTCATTTGTTGCAGGGGAGCGAACGAAGCTGATGGAACTGAAGATCTGCCTTCCATGCGAGTCGTCAGGCGACTCAGAAAAAGGGAGGCGATCGCGAGAATGAGCACGACAAATGCATTCCAGCGTGCCAGCCCCTTGCCGCGGATCATTTGGATCAAACCGACGAGAGCGAATATGCCGGTCAGTTCGATCGCGACAAAGGGCGGCAGAGCCGATGCTCTGAGGGCAATTATGTTTGTCCAGGGCGGCCTTGGCCATCAATGACCGCACCTCTCCCTGCTATCTCACCCGCCGCAAAAACCGCTAACGTTATTAAGGCCGTCACTAGAAATACCCATAAACTGCACCAGTCTGACTTGGCGCGCCGACCGCCACATTCCGTAAAGGGAGCGCCGCAGTGCCCAGGATCCGTCCCGATCAGGGGTAGGTAGTTAGAAAAGGAATGTGTATTCGTGTCGGATCCATTTGTTCCACTATTTCTTGCCGATAAAATCTCCGGCGATGTAACGCTTCATTGCATCGGATTCATTTCTCGGCCGGATGCCCAGCTTAGTCGGACGCCATAGCGGCTCGTCACCAATGCCGCCTGGTTCTGCCTTAGTGATCTTGATAATGATTCACGCGGAGCACCGGTCGGACAGTGCGTGTCTGGCAGAAATCCTTTGCCCGATGCTTTGACCGTACATTTCCTTTCGAACTAGGAGTCGGTCATTGTCCACGTCGGCTTTAGCCAGCCGCGCGTCGCGGACTGGTGCGAGCCCGAACGAAACATCGCCTGATAATTTGTCCGAGGGTTCTTTGCCAATCCGTCTTTGCGTTCCTTTTGCCCCTGTTGCGAGCCCGGTGTTGCTCCGTACATATTGAACCACATGCGGGTCACATTTCGCGGCGTTCCCGGATAGTAACTTGCTCTCGGCAAAGAGCCGGGCAAGCTCGTAAGTCTTCTTGTCCGCCCTTGCCAGCCGCGAAACGGACGGTCCTCGGGGTCGGGATCGATCCCAGACATAATCGCCGTCCTTGACCCCAAGTTCCTGAGCATCGGCTGGGTTGATGTCGCAACATATCCCTCGGTAACGAACGGCGAGCGTTTATCGCGGCGATAAATGTCGCCGAACGGACCGAAGAGCATTGAGTTCATATCCGTATCGATCGGCGTGGTATGCGAGCCATGGCGATATTTCGGCGTGTGGAAAATGAATTTGTAATCATCCTTGATCAGCGGATGGGCGGTATTCTTGGCGTCGGCCACGTATAAACAGCTGTAGACTACATCCGGCCGCGGCGAGTGTCACACGAAGGTCATCGCGCTTGGCGCCGTAGGCCTGGCCCCTTAGGACGCATGGCCTCGTGCGGCGGTGCAATGATGATGTTCGGTTCGTAAAACGTTGAATCGACCGTCTTGGCGGTGTACGGGCAAATTCCTCACCGCCTCTATAAACTCGTCTTCCTCACGATATGATTCGAGACGGCCGCTTTTTGTACCACGGCGTCGAATTGGCGACCTGATCGGAGCCGACCGATTTCGGCGTCGTTCGGCTATTCATTATGGCCGAAATGCCTTGATCGCCTTTTCATGAAGGCTCCTGGGGCGAATAGCCCTTGGTATTGGTCGAATGGTCAAGGATACGCTGAAGATAACGTCGGTCCGGTCATCCCTTGACAAATTTCCAATAGTCATTAAAACGTTGGTCGCCTGTTAGATCAGCGAGTTTCGACGCGACCGAGGCAACACCTCGATATCGCCCCACGTGTTAAATAT
>JADJRV010000012.1 GCA_016712045.1 Chloracidobacterium sp.
CTAAACATCTCAAAGTAACTTGGCGAAGTCTTCGTCTCAACCGCGATCGACGAACTCCGGAATCCGCGTGGCGTGATGCTCTAAAAAACTGCTCCTCGAAAGCGTTAGCCCCTCGCAATGCCACACGGCATTGATCTACATATACCCTTTTTGCAAATCGCGATGTTCATACTCTTGCGACACTACCGACTCTTCGCGGCAATGATGCGGTCAGGTTACGTTGACGCGATCTGTTCGGAAATTCGAAATTCTTGAAATTAAGAAATTCGAAACTGGACTCCTATATATTTTCGACGGCGGCACACCGTCTTTATTGAATCCCGCACAAGTTAAAAGATCCAAACCCCGGTGTTTCTCCGGTTCCCTCTGTGGCTGCAAATTCCGAGATCACAATGGAGATGACCCGGCATGACCGTTACGCCTGAATCACTTGCGGCATATCGAGCCTTGGGTGTAAATCGTACCCAGTTTTGCGGCGTCTGGGCAAAACTTTTTGACGACCACGCACTGAAACTGCTCGCCCGCGGGCATGATGCAGGAGCCAGTCGGCAACATTCCAAATGCTTCGCGAAGCGGGATTCGACAATGTCGCTTTGACCTGATCGCCGGCTTCCGTCAGACGCTTGACGCGTGGGAACAAAATGCTGAACAGGCCATTGCGATGTCGCCGGAACATATGTCGCTGTATCTGCTTGAGATCCACGAGGGTACGCCGCTCGCCGAACAGGTTCGCAACAGACAGCCGTACCCCAGACCCTGAGTTAGCCGCCGAGATGTACTGATAACGTCTCGACCGCTTTCTCCTCTCTCTCTCTCTCTCCGTTGCCGGATACGAGAACTACAGGATCCTTTAAACTTTACGTAAACGAGGGCGTGAGTCACGACACAACTCAAAATACTGGACGCTCGACCCGGTCTTCGGCTTTGGCGTGTCGCACACCCGTTTGACGGCCGCGAACGGTACGCAAATGAGCGAGACACGGCAAAATATGACGAACTGATAGAACCAAACATCGGCGGAAACTCTCCACGAGGCAACCGATATCAATCGGAGTATGTATTTCTTGTTAGGCTTCGAGGACGGCATTGACCTTGGGAAAACACACAGAACGATTTGGAGCAGATCTGATCACAAAATACCGAGCCGAGATCAGGCTGCCTGTGTGACAGTGGCCTGATCGAGGTCAACTAAGCGAATGAAAGCTCACCCGCAGGGGTAAGCTCTTTCCAACGAGGTTTTTGCCGTGTTTGTTTAGTTGATCCGAGTGATCCGATTTTCGGTGCCCGGAGCGATCGTCGAGTTTGGTTCTGAGCGTATCGCTTTTTCAAACACATCCGAGTCTTTTGGAGCGGTTGCGGCGTCGGTCAGGATCTTTCCTTCTTTCAGCATTGTGTAACCGTCCCCGCCGCGTGAGACGAGGAAATCTGATGTGGCAATCGTGTAGTTAGTACCCTCGACCACCCTTTTACCGGAAACAAATGCCTCGACGACACGCTTACCGGCCGGTTTGCGGGGATCATACTTAAGGTCAGCCCACTGATCTGCGGGAATCTGCCCGGTTCGTTATCCTCGCCGGGTCCGCTGCGGGCGACGCCGTGTTCGATGATCCGCAACAGCAGCTTACCCGAAACCTCGATCTTCACTATCGGATTGTTAAAGGGAAGTATCGACAGCACATCACGTTTGGTCAGCGGGCCGGGCTCGTAGGTCATATCGGCGCGGATCGAACCGCCGTTCACAAAGCCGATATCAGCGTTAACCGCGTTGCGGTAAGAGTCAGCGATAAAATTACCAATATTGGTTTCCTTTTGCCGGTTTGACTGCGACAGTGCATCGAGTTGGACAGATGTCGCTCCGACCTTAACCGCAAGCTTTTCAAGCAAAGGCTGTACTTTTCATAGACCGGGGCAAATTCCGGCGCGTCGGCGATCTTGTCCGTGACGGGCACGATCTCCCAATCGAGTCCGACAAATTGTTTTGTCGCCGCGTCAAATGTCAGGGTTAAATTTGCCCATCTCACGAGCATCGGCTGTCATCTTGAATATCGGCGGCCAGTTCGACGACGATTGCAGCAGCGTACTCGTGGCCACCGAGGATCAGTCGATATCGGCACATTTTGCAAGCTGTTTGTCCTTTGCCATCGACAGATGGGTTAGTGCGATAACGGCATTCACTTTCCTTTTTCCGCATATCTTTGACTATCTTTTTTGCGGTCGAGCAAAAATCAGCAACGTTGAGCGTGTCGTCCATCGACGATGTTTGCTTGGTTTCAGGCAGCAGCAGCCCGATGAAACCGATCTTTACACCGGCAAATTCTTTCACCACATACGGCGGCGTATTTGCAAAGTTCTTGCCCGTTTTCACCTCGATGACATTGGCCCCGAGCCAGGTAAATTTCGACTCTTTCATCCGATCGAGCAGGTCCTGAGTCTTGAGATCAAATTCATGGTTGCCAAAAACCGCAAGGTCAATGCCGACAGCATTCCAAGCGTCTATCATCTGACTTTATAAGTCCGTGTCTCGACCGAAGGCGAGATCGTATCGCCGCCGAGTGTAAGATCGTATTCGGATTTTTGTGCAAGCGTGGCATTCTTAAGCGTCAAAAAGCCGAACAAGGCCGCCGCGATTCCCCAGTCGACCGGGGCGAACTGATAGACGTCGTTGACATGCAATATTGTGACGCGGATGTTCTGCCCATATACTGCCGCCGACAGGATCAGCAGAAAAGCTATTGGTAAATACCGTTTCATATTGTCAGGTGTGTCCTCGCCTCCCCAGATCTCCGGGAAAATTTCTTGCTAAGTGTTGTCATCAGATAGCCGACGCCCTCGCTGCCGCCGGTGCCGCGTTTCATGCCGAGCATCCGCTCGACCATCAGGATGTGGTTATACCGCCACGAGACGATCAGCTCGTCATGCTCGATCCAGCAGGTCCTGCATATTGTAAAGCTCGGCGATTTTTCCGGATGCGTGGTATTTCGACTGTCGCGGCAACTCGGGTCTCGTGCGTTTCAACCGCAAATCCGCTGCGTGACACGAGTGCCCAAAATGAATCCGCAAGCGACGGTTCGCTAAATCGCCGCGTCAGCCGTTCGTACGCAAATTCGTCTTGTTTGAAAGTCGCGAGGATCTTTTCATCTTTGGCACCCGATGCAAACTCCAGTTCGCGAAACTGCATCGACTGAAAACCGCTCGCCGGGTTGAGTTTGTCGCGAAACTCCAAAAAGCCGATCGGTGCCATCGATTCGAGAACGTGGATCTGCGTGACCAATATCCGCTCGATCGACACAACACCACGTAAGCTGTGATTGGCCCGAAACATACGCCCCTCGTCGAGCCATTTTATGGTCGCATCAACCTCATGCAGGATCTGTTTGAACCACAGCTCGTAAGTCTGATGGATGATGATAAAGAGCAGTTCGTCGTGGCTGACCGGGTCAGATAGCGGCCGCTGCAACTTGAGCAGATCGGGAACCTTGAGATATTCGTTGTAAGAAAGCAGGCTGTCCTGGCCGTATTCCGATGCCATAATTTTTTGATCCAAGTGGCAGAAAATATGGCTTGATCTTCGGTTATTACGGTATTTATGTCAATTTTCAGCTAATTTTGCTGATTTGCCCAAAAATGTCTTGACACGACCCCAATATTTGGTTAAATTTCCTTTCGTCTATCAAACACAATTTAAAAATAAGGCTGAGGATCTTGTAGTTTAAGGTCAACCTAACTTTTGGTTAGATTTAGTGCGACATAGATTTTTCGACTGCACGCGTTT
Organism: Chloracidobacterium sp.; assembly: GCA_016712045.1. Classification (GTDB taxonomy): domain Bacteria; phylum Acidobacteriota; class Blastocatellia; order Pyrinomonadales; family Pyrinomonadaceae; genus OLB17. The sequence continues at coordinate 3,773 of JADJRV010000012.1, forward strand.
GCCGCATTCCAGATAACGGCAGCGGAGTAGTTTTATTTTCTGTCCGTCACCCGCGGATCAGAACATTGAAGGGTAAGTTTCAGGAGGAATACAACAAGTGATGTCAAAAGCTATCGGCAAGGTCAAATGGTTTAATAACGCCAAGGGGTACGGTTTTATCGAGCAGCCCGGCGAACAGGATATTTTTGTGCACTACAGCGCGATCAGCGGTGACGGCTATAAGACCTTGATCCAGGGGGACGAAGTAGAATTTGAGGTCACAAACGGCCCCAAAGGCCCACAGGCAGAAAACGTTGCAAAGGTAGCCTAAGTAAACACCGACCAAATTTTAAGCGGCTCGGCGGGGACGAGTAAGGAACAATATTCGAAGACAGGAGACAGGAGATTGCTCTCGTCTCTTTTTTTTATTCGTGTTATTCGTGGCTAAAATTTCGTTCTTGATCTCTCATCTCGTCACCGGTCGCTCGTCTCTAGTCCCTCGTACCTCGTTACGGGCTGCTGGAATCTTCTTGACAATGTGCCATAAGTCCTTATAATCACGGAATTAAGCAATTTTTTTATCGAATTTAGTTGAGAACACCCTCCGTGTGCCCTGATGCGGAGGTCTTTGTGTTTTATAGGCCCTAACAAGTACTTGCCGGAGAACTAAGTGTATGTTTAAGAACCGCCTTACGTCCCGCGTAGCTATGGTTGCATCTGTCCTGATCGCCATTGCGGCCATCACCGTCGCCGCCACACGATCGACCCCATTCGCATTTATAGACGAGGCACAGGACTTCTTCGGCACGGCGGCTGTTACGACGCCAACACGCACCGCCGCGCCTTTGGTCCAAACGGGAGAGACGAAAACCTCGGCGAATTCTGCGGCCACTGATCTTACGTATGTAGCCGAGACGCCGGTGATGGTAGATGGTTCGGGCAATCTTGTCATCACGGACGCAAATGGCGCCGCTTTGAATGACAACATTACGATCTCATGCACATCGCCGAACCTAGTCATTACCAATGCAGCCAACGGCCCAAACGAGAGCATTCTGCTGACGTCCATTACGGGCAATATTACGGTCAATACGCTCGGCGGGAATGATACGTTGACGCTGAACCTTGCCGGTTGCGACTTTATCCCGGCCGGAGGTTTGTTCTTTAACGGCGGCACGCAGTCGGGGTCACCGGGCGATACGTTGAACATTATTGGCGGTTCGACGACAACGCAGACGTTTAACTTACAAATGAGAACGACGGCAGCGTCGTCCTAACCGGAGCGGTCGCCGGAACGATCAATTACACAGGGCTCGAACCGGTTAGTTCGACGATCACAGCGGCGAACGTAGTTTTGAACTACAGCACCGTGACCGAGACCATAACGGTTTCGCAGGATGCGGGAATGCCGACCAATACGCTGGTCGATTCAAACGTCGGCGGCGAATCGGTCTCGTTCCTTAATCCGACCACTTCGCTCGAGATCAATGGCGGCGATACGGGTGACGATACGATCAACGTCAACGGATTTGGCACTAGCGGCGGTGGATTTACGGCCAATTTGACGATCAATGGCGGTACCGGAAATGACTTGGTAAACCTAAACGCAGACATTGATTTTGCCGGCGGTAACAGCCTCGACGTTGATTTGCAGAACGATGATGCCTCACCCTTGGCGTCGATGCGGTCAACGTCGGTGCAAACGCAAACCTTATCACCTCGGGCACGGGTACGATCACGGTGAAGGTGAGCCAGCGTGTCGCAATGGCAAGCGGCTCGAGCTTTGTGGTCGAAAACGGCAATTTGACCGTCGAGGCTAATCAGCAGATGCCGACGCCGACATCGGGGTTTTTTCCGGTGTCGATATCGATAACGGCTTGATCCAGGCCACCGGCACGGAGCCGTGACGGTTCAGGGCAAGGGCGGCGATTCCGCTTTATCGCCGAGTCAGATGGGTGTGCGAGTTCGGTTAGGTGCGAGAATCATCGGCGGGACGAGCGGGCTTTTGAAGGTACAAGGAGGCGGGCGGAGCTAGTACTCGTGACGGCAATGCAGGTGTCGATGTCTTTGCTGGTGTCACTGGTTCGACGATCACGTCAAGCGGCGTCGACGTGGTGGTGAATGGTACCGGCGGCGGTGTGGGTGCGAGCAAGCAAAATTACGGAGTAATTGTTCGCAATACCGGGATAATTACGGCGACGGGTAGCTCAACTATTACTGTCGAGGCCAGGGCGGCAATCTGACGGGAACCGGGGGAAGCAATTATGGGGTCGTTGTCGCTCCGGCCGGAGGTGCCAATGGCGGGGTGATCGCCAACATGGGCACCGGCACCACCACCATCACCGGGACAGCCGGCGGTGGGTCGGGCATCGGTGTTGATATAGAAGGGCGAATTCAAACGTGACCGTCGTGGACGGCGATCTCACGATTACCGGGACCGCCAACGGCACGGCGACGGGATTCTACAATGCTGGCGTCCTCATCCAGATTGGTGCGAAGGTGAGTTCCACGGGCACCGGCGCGGGGCGGGCTTGATCACAATAACCCGGAACAGGCGGCGGTGGCACGTCAGAAAACTACGGCGTGGACATTGAAGGAGGCACCCCAGCCGTGACGTCAGTGGATGGGAACATCCAGATCACTGGGACTGCGGGGCTGGCGGCGTTGTCAATAATACGTTCGGCATCACGCTGGGTTATCCAGGAAATGCAGCCGAGAGCGTGACTTCGACCGGGACGGCGAATCTGACGCTCATTTCCGACAGCCTGCAATTGCGACAGCCTCTGCCTCGGTCGGCTTTGGCAGCAACACGGTCAACATCCGACCGAAAACCGCCGGCACAGCGATCGATCTAGGTGGGGTAGATTCCGCGACGGCTCTTGGGCTGACCGATGATGAACTCGACCGCATAACGGCGGGCGAAATCAATATCGGCAATGCGGTGACGGACCGATCACGACTGGCGGATATTACCGCGGCGGCGACAAATGGTGACGCTTGTCAGCGATGGCGATGTTGTCATCAGCGGCGGTCAGGTCAACACGGGAGGCGGTACGCTGCTGCTCGATCCGGACGCATCACCCGACGCCGTCAGGCCAACGAAATCGCTGACCGATGTCACTGCTAGCACATTGTCATTCGGCAGCGACCTCGCGATCGCCATTAACGGACCAACGGTCGATACGCAGTACGACCAGCTCAACGTCGTTGGTGCGGTCAACTTGACCGGCGTTTCGCTCGCTCTGAGCGGAAGCCACGTGTCGACGGTAGGACAGCAGTTTGTCATCGTCAATAACGATGGGGCCGACGCGATCACGGGCACATTCAACGGACTGGCACAAGGTGCGACGATCCCGAATTTCCTCGGTGCATCCCGGAGTGAACGCGGCGATCAGTTACATCGGCGGAACAGAAACGATGCCGTTATCACGGCGTGCACAACAGTTCCGGAAGTTACAAATTCTTTAGACAGCGGAGCGGGCAGCCTGCGTCAGGCGGTGATCGAGGCGTGTCGGGTTCGACGATCACATTTGCACCGGCGGTAACGGGTACGATCACGCTCACCAGCGGCCAGATCGTGATCGACAAGAATTTGACGATCACCGGGCCAGGGGTAAGTACGCTCGCGATCAGCGGTAATAATAGCAGCCGTATATTCCGCGTCGGAGCATTCGCCTTCAATCTGAGTAACCTTACCCTCAGGAACGGCAACGGTGTCGGAACTATACAACCACCGCCGGCGGGCCATTTTTAAGCAGGCGGCAGCGTAAGGATCACTTCATCGGTCATAACCGGAAATAGCGGATCTTCGGGTGGAGGTGTATATAATCGAGGCGGGACGCTAACGATACTCGACAGCACGATCTCCGGCAACACTACAACATCGTTTGCTGGAGGTATAACAAACGTTAGGGTTTACGGGTGACCCGCCTACCGTTATGACGATTACGAACAGTACAATTTCCGGCAATGAGAGCTCATATGGAGGGGGATCTTTAATCAGGGAGCAACCTTGATCATGGTGAATTCGACCATGTCGGCTAACGTCGCTACTGACGGCGGCGGTTTAGTGAACGTTGCATCTGGTTTCGACGCCAATGCCACCTGACGAACAGCACATTCACTGGAAATCAGTCAAGTACTGATGCGACCGCCGACGAGATCCAGTCGAGTAACTTCGGCTTCCAGTCGACGGTCACGTTACGGAATACGATAGTCGGCGGCAGTCCGGCGACCGCGACGCCAAATATGCGCGTATTCACCGATGGTACGATTCCGGCACCGGGGATCATCGCCTCACAAGGCTATAACCTCAGCACGGATAACGGCGGCGGATTTCTAACGGGAACGGCCGACCAGATCAATACGAACCCGCTGCTGGCACCGCTGGGGAATAATGGCGGCCCGACGATGACGCACCATCCGCTGCTATCAAGCCCCGTTATCGACAAGGGCGGAGCTGTCACGCCGACGGCTCTGATCATCGATCAGCGCGGCTCTCTGCGGCCGTATGATTTTACCGGCATGGGCAACGCACCGGGCGGCAACGGCTCGGACATCGGCTCCGTCGAGGTCCAACAACCGACGGCGGCAGGTGTCGATCGCGGGACGTGTGTTGACGAGCGAGGGCCGTGGTATTCGCGGGGCGTTTGTAACGGTCACGGGCAATTCCGCTTGTGTCGCCGATCAACGTCATGACCGGTGTCAACGGACGATACACCGTTCCGGGACTGATGGCTGGCGAAACCTATGTCGTTACGGTAATTTCACGACGGTTCTTCTTTACAGAACCGAGCCGTGTCATCACGCTTAACGACAACGTCACCGACGCCGATTTTATTGGATCAACGGGAACTAGCCGTGAGCGATAAAGCGGGAGTTTAGGATAGAAAAAAGAAGCCGTCTGAAAGGACAGCTTCTTTCGTTACATCATCTCTTCGCCTTTGGCCTTTAGCGTTCGTCGCCAGAGTTCTCGGTATGAGGTAAAGCGGGCGACCAGCATGTTGAATTGGTAGCGCTGTGAGTAGGACAAATTTCGGTTGTCGGCGATCCGTTTGATATTTGAATCCAGCCGGGCACGAGCCTCGAGCGGCGGCCGCTTAGTCGCGCCGTTAAAATAGATATCAAAATCGATCTTTAGCTTACGGATGTCGTCCTCTAGACGCGATAGCTGTTGGTCGATATCAGCCGCATCGTCCTGTTTCGAACGCATATCTCTGTATAATTTATTGCCAATTAGTGCCATTGTTTAAATTACCTCAGGCGGGAAGACGGGCAGAACAGCCCTTACTTTAAAGAAATCTATAAAGCGGCACGATTTCCAAAGATTTTATGGCTTGGCAAGGCCTCTAATCATTTCGCTCAGCAAAATCCTGCATAAAAATCGACCAAAGCGGTGACGCCTTCGCGTGGGAACGCATTATAGATCGACGCACGAATTCCGCCGACCGAGCGATGGCCTTTTAGTCCGTCGAGCCCCGCGGCCGTCGCCTCGGTGCAAAATTGCTTTTCGAGATCCTCGGACGGCAGACGAAATGTGACGTTCATTAGTGACCTTGCTGGTCGTCGTGCGTGGCCCGTGTAATAACCGTCGCTGGCGTCGATAGCGTCATAGAGTATTGCCGCCTTTTCCTGATTCTTAACTTCCATTGCCGACACGCCGCCTTGCTCTCTAAGCCATTCACAAACGAGGCTGATCAGATAGATGCCCCATGTGTTCGGTGTGTTCAGCATCGAGTTGTTCTCGGCGAGCAGCCGGTAATCGAGCATCGAATGTTGGTTTTCCGGAACGTGGGCGACCATATCGTCGCGGATTATCACAAGCGTGACGCCGCTCGGGCCGATATTTTTTTGAGCACCGGCGTAGATCAGCGCGCTTTCACGGACGTTGATCGGTTTCGAAAGTATGTTTGATGAGGCATCGCAAACGACGGGCACGCCGCCGCCATCGAGATCGTATTTAAATTCGACCCCCTCGATCGTCTCGTTAGATGTGTAATGGACATACTTGGCTTCCTTGGTAAAACGCAACTCGGCCTGGGTTGGTACGGAATTAAATCCGTGTTCGGCAGTCGTAAAAATAACATTCGTATTGCCGCATCGCTTTGCTTCTTTTAGAGCTTTTTTGCCCCAAGCACCGGTTATGACGTAGTCGGCAGTTTCGTCCGCACCTAAAAAATTCAACGGTATCATCGAAAATTGCAGCGTCGCGCCGCCCTGCAAAAAAAGGATGCGGTAATTGTCCGGCACAGACAACAGATCGCGGATACCTTGCTCGGCTGATGCTAGTATTGCCTCAAAGGGTTTTGAACGATGGCTGATCTCCATCACGCTCATACCGATACCGCCAAGCGAGAGCAGCTCTTCACGGGCCTTTTCAAGCACAGGAACGGGCAGGATCGCCGGCCCGGCACTAAAATTGTAGATCTTGTCTGTCATCAAATCTCCAAAACAAATTGAACAAAATCGAATGGTTAAGATATCACACAGGCGTCGATTTTTGAATTTTGTAGATTTAGCCGCAACCTCATCAACTATTGTCGAATTTTCTCGCCAATTGCGTTAGAATAAGAAAAATAACGAACTCCTTTTAGTCGTATGGCATCATATCTGAGCCATTACGGCTGTTCGAAAGTTTCTCGGAGGAATCTAAATGTCGCGAAAGTTCTATTTTTCATTTCTTGTGGCCACTGCCGTATTTATGGCCGGTCATTTGGTGATTTTTGCCCAGACCGCTCCGGTAGGCGGCGCGGTCGAAGTTAAAAAGGCTGACGGAACACAAGAACCAGTGGCCGGGGCTCTAATAGAGGTTTATCGAACCGATATCAAAGCGGGTTTTCCGTCAGCGAAGACGGATACAAAAGGCCAATTCCGATTTGCTGGAATGCCATACGCCGGTGTGTTTACATTTGCTGTAAGCGCTCCCAACTGTGCTCCGATGATCTTTCCCAACGTCAGGGCGGGCCAGGAAAAGTTACTCATAGTCCTGACTCCGGGCGACGGCAAAAAATTTAGTGAATCAGATGCGCGAAGCATAAAAGCGGTAAAGACTGGTGAAGAAGGTCCGCGGGAGCCGACTGAGGAAGAAAAGAAAGCCAAGTCAGACTTTGAAAAAAAGGCCGCTGAGATCGAGGCTAAGAATGCAAAAGCCTCGAAAACCAATGAGATCATAACAGCGGCGGCAAAAGAGGCAAAAGAGGCCTTTGATGCTAAGAATTATGACCTTGCCATCGCAAAATACGAAGAAGGTATTGCGGCTGACCCTGAGTTTGTCGGAAGTGCACCTGTTTTCAACAATAACCGCTCGATATCGCTTAGGATCAGAGCGGTTGATGTGCGCAATAAGGCGATAAAGCTGACCGACGCCACCGAAAAACTTGCCGGTCTCGAAAAAGCTAAGAAAGATCTGGCGGATTCTGCAACTGGTTTTTTAAAATCCTGGAATATTCTTAAAAATGCGCCCTTGGCGGATATTGTTGACAAGGTAAATTACGAAGCAACAAAGACCGCCGCACTAGTTGGTGCACAAGAAACATTTCGAATGGCGGTGCTTACGGAACAGGTCGATCCAACGGTGATCGAAGCGGCCAAGGTCCTGACCCCCGCATATGTCGCGGCCGAAGCGGACGCAGCAAAAAAGGCGACAGCAAATTTGTTGTTTGCCGATCTGTACCGCGTCGCAGGCGATTCTGAAAATGCCATCGCATCTTACAAGGCGATCCTTGAAACTTCGCCGGAAAATGTAGATGCTCTTGTCGGCCTTGGCCTTAGCCTGGTCAATTATGGTTATATCAAGGATGACAAAGCAATGCTGCAAGAGGCGGCCAATTATTTGCAGAAATTTGTCGGCATTGCTGCGGACGCTCACAGATATAAAAAGGACGCGATAGAAGCGATAAATACGCTGAAAACGCTTTCAAATGTGGCTCCGCAAAAGGTCACGACCGGCGGAAAGAAAAAACCGTAATGTTACTCAAATGACGTACATATGCCGTGCCTGTTAAAATGGGCACGGCTTTTTTATGTCGATCAATATCCGAAATATTATCGAAGATGACCTTACGGCCGTCGTCGAGCTGATGCGCAGCTTTGCCGAGTATGAAAATCTCGCCGAATATTGCACGGTGACGACGGAGCGATTGCATCGTGCAATGTTTAGCGACGAGGGTTTTGTCGAAGGGTTGATCGCTTTTGACGACGAGATGCCGGTCGCTTACGCCCTCTTTCATCCAAATTTCTCTAGCTTTCGCGGCGAGATGGGGCTGTATCTTGAGGATATTTACGTCCTGGCTGAGTATCGCCGCCATAAACTTGGGTTGCAGTTGTTGCGAAAAATTGCCTCGATCGCAAAAGAACGAGGGCTGGAACGCATCGATTTTCTCGTGCTCGATTGGAACTCACCCGCCATCAACTTTTATCTCAAACACGGTGCCGAGCGCTACTCGGACGAGAGCCACTTTAAGTTCGCCGGCGATGCCCTCGCCCGCCTCGCATCCTGACCTTTTTGAGCTTCTGGTCATTTTATTGTCACAACACGCCCTTGAGCGGTGTATTTCTCATGTAAAGCACATCCTAAGCAATATTTCTGGAGGTTTTTTGTAATGAGAAGTAGTTTGGCGAGAGCCGCCCTGACCCTTTCGGGCCTGGTATTTATTATTATCGTAATCGGCAATGTGGTCATCGTTGCCCAAGAGGCCGTCACCGGTACTTGGAAAGCCGATGTACGCAGTGAAAAGAATGAAAAGGAAAATCCCGACAAGATCCATCTTTCGTTTACCCGCCGCACTGAGAACGGCAAAAATCAAAATGGTTCGAGCTTCGCCTACAGTGACCTTCAGGGATTGACCCGTGAACAGACGATGCAGGACGGCAAGGTCAATTTTCGACTCGTGCGCGAAGCCGGGACCATCGACTGCGAAGGCACATTTGCCGGCGGCCAAGGATCGGGCACTTTTCGGTTCACGCCGGATCAGTCGTTCGTTAGTGCGATGCGAGCCAAGGGTTTTGACTTTGAAAAAGAAACACGCAAACACGATGACGACGATGTTTCGAGCCGACTGATGGCGGCTGCGTTTCTTAACGTAACGACCGCTCTCGCGGACGATCTACTTTCAGCAAATTTTGGCAAGCTCGACGTTGACGACCTATTCAAAGCCGCGATCTTTAAGGTCGATTCGAAATTTATGGTCGAAATGAAAAATTCAGGCTTTCCCGATCTAAAGTTCGAAGACCTGGTCAAAGCACGTATCTTTAAGATCGACGCGGACTACGTCAAACAGGTTCACGAGATGGGTTTTAGCGACCACGGATTTGAGGGGCTGGTAAAGTTTCGCATCTTTAAGGTGACGCCCGAATATCTCAATGAACTCAAAGCCGCCGGCCTGTCAAAAATGGACAGCGAAGACATTGTAAAGTGCCGTATTTTTAAGATCGACGCCGAATTTGTCCGAAAGGCCAGAGCGACCGATCCCAACGTGACGATCGAAGATCTCGTTAAAATGAAGATCGGCGTTTATAGACACAAGGACAAGGATTCTTACTAACCCCTCCAACGTCCTTGAGAGAAAGAAGCTCTGTTTTGCAGGGCTTCTTTTTTATTTGCCATGACGGCGTGTCACGATATGCAGCGAAATGTAAGGCACGAGGTTAAATAGCAATACGCCGATCTTGTAGATCGCCATTCCCAGATAGTTGTAAGAATCGAACTGCTCAACTGACAATCTAAACCATCGCTGGTGGATGCCCATTAGCTGATCATGTGCCGCGATAAACACGACAAACCAGATGATCAGAATTACGTAGTTTATTACCAGGCTCCACGCTAGCATTTTCCGACATGTTGCAAGATCCATATTCCCTCCGAATTAATTTCATTCAAATTGCTTCTTAAATTCCTCAAACGTCTCTTTCAACGTGTCGACCTCGCCGCGTAATGCCGTGACATCTTCCTCTAGTTTTAAGATACGCTCTTCGTCAACGCTGCCGCGTCTTGGGGCAGCAGCGATGGCGGCGGCAAATGATTCGACATCGATCGGGCCCGACATCAGGTGCATAAAACGGGCTTCTTTTTGGCCGGGCTGGATGGGGAGCTTGACGATGAGCGGATCTTCGCGGCGGGCTAGGCCGTCAAGCGTTTCCTGTATCTCGCCGAGGCCGGAAAAATTGTGCAGCCGCTCAGTTCGCGTTTTCAATTCGCCTAGCGTCTGAGCTCCGCGAAGCAGCATTACGGCGACCACCGCAACCTCCGACGGTTCAAGCTCATACACCGACGGCAGCATGTGCTTATACTTCGGCACACGGCTCGTGCTGCCGTAAAAGACATACACCAGATTGCGATCGCGCAGGATCTCGATCGCCGTATTTACAATTCCCTCGTCATAAGACACGACGGGTTCGCGGTTGTTCTTTTGGTTACAGGCGTTGACGAGCGCATTAAGCGTCAGCGGATAATACTCGGGCGTCGTCAGCTGCTTTTCGACCAGCGAGCCCAAAATTCGGGCCTCAGTTTCGTTTAGTATTTCAGGCATAGATATCGATACGGTTTTCCCGTTTATCTATTGTAATTTACAATCAAGAGCGTGGATATACTAATTGCACGAACCGGGCGGGAGATCGATATGGCTTTTGAGCGACTGTCGACTGCGGTCAGGCTGGGTTGTGACACCGAAACTTCGGGGTTGAGCGCTCGTCACGGGCGTCTTTTTTCAGTGCAATTTTCTGACGGTGAATTTAACGTCCTTGTCCCGATCAGCGAAGGCGTGCCGCTCGGACGGCTCGAAGATATCCTAACTAACCCCGCGGTCACAAAAATATTTCACAACGCCAAATTTGACCTCGATTTTCTCAATGAAAACGGCTACAGTGTTGCGAACATATTTGACACAATGATCGCCGAAAAGGTGCTGACACGCGGAGCCGGCCAATCGGCCTCGCTCGCCGAAACGCTCTACCGCTACTTTGCGGTCGATCTCGATAAATCACAGCGAGCAAAATTTTCACGAAAATGGGACGGAATCTGGACCGAAGATCTGGTCGATTACGCTCTGTCGGATGTTATCCATCTGCCAAAACTAATGGACGAGCAAAATGCGTGGCTGGAAAAACTTGGATTGACCGGCGAGTTTGAAACCCAACTACAAAAGATATTTGCCCATGAAATACACGAAAGACACGAAAAATAGAACCTTTTCTTTTTTTTCGTCTGTTTCGTGTATTTCGTGGGCAAATCCTACCAGCGATGATACGCCGGGTGGCCTTCTTTGACCGCGACGAATGTCCCTCGACATGTAGCACAAACCTTGTCATTTACGATCAGCTCGGCTTCGACGGTTGCTCGATCTTCACTTGATTCGACGACTCTTGCTTTCAAATAGATTGGTGCGTCGACGGGTGTTGGGCGTTTGAGTTTGACGTGAAAATCAGCGGTTACCGTACAGTCCGGCTCGGTTTTGCCATCGCGTTTCATCAGAAAATAGGTGGCGGTCCAGTTCGAATGACAATCGAGCAACGCACCAATAATGCCGCCGTTGAGCATTCCGGGAAACGCCTGATGTTCGGGGCTCGCGTGCCAGACCGCTACGACCTCGTCGCCTTCCGGGAAACTCGCGATATGTAATCCCTTTTCATTCGCCGGCCCGCAGCCAAAACAGATGCTCGCGGGCGAGTACTTTTCTTGCAAAGATAGCTGATTGCTCATAGTATATTTCTCTAAGACTAGCACACACACCTGACATTTATGGAGCAAACCACTGGGCGTGAGCGGCGAACGCTGCTCGACATGAACGGCTATCAATGGACCGTCCTTTTTGCCGCGTGGCTCGGCTGGGGATTCGACATTTTTGACAGCCTGCTGATGAATTACGTCGCACCAAATGCGGTCCCGACGCTGCTTGGTTTGACGATCGGCACGCCGGAAGCTGCGGCTGCTACCCTTTGGTGGACCGGTGTCTTTACTTCGCTTTTGCTTATCGGATGGGCGGTCGGCGGCATTATTTTTGGCAAGGTCGCAGATCGAATCGGGCGAACAAAAACACTGTTGCTGACGATGTTGCTTTATTCGATCGGCACGGCGGCGTGTGCGTTTGCACCAAACATCTGGGTTCTGATGCTCTTTCGCATAGTCGCGAGTCTCGGCATCGGCGGCGAATGGGCGGCGGGAGCGGCGATGGTCGCCGAGGTCGTGCCTGAGAAACGGCGTGTTGAGGCGGGAGCTTTGCTTTACACCGCGGCCCCGTTCGGATTGTTTCTCGCGACGTTTGTGACCTATCAAGTCACGGGCGTGTATTTCACTGATCCGGGCACGTCCTGGCGGTATGTGTTCCTTTTCGGATTGATACCGGCAGCTGTCGCTTTCTTCGTCCGGCTCTTTATTAAGGAGCCCGAACGCTGGCAAAAAGTCGCGCACGAGCAGAGGGCAAAGATCTCTGAGCTTTTCTCGCCTAAATATCGTGCCCTCACGATCAGCGGTTTTTGCATGGCTGTTACTGCTCTCATCACTTGGTGGAGCGGCAACGCTTTTATCCCGATCGTTGCAAAGGGACTCGCTTCGCGTGAGTGGACCGAACTAACAAATGCGGGCGTTACGGACCTGCCGTCGATCGAGGTCATGGGCCAGCAATGGGTCAGAACGGCGACCAACTCTTTTAACCTCGGCGGCCTGATCGGCACGCTGCTGACGATACCGGTCGCAAAATATCTTGGCCGCAAAACGATGTTCTTTATTTTTTACCTCGTTGCCGCGGCGTCGATAATGTCGGCATTTGGGCTGGATCTCGCTCCGCACACGCGGCTGTATTTCTATTTCCCTATCGGCCTCTCGGTCTTTGGCATTTTTGGCAGCTTTACGTTTTACCTGCCCGAATTATTCCCGACGCGTCTGCGGGCGACGGGCTCGGGCTTTACGTACAACATCGGCCGTTTCATCGCAGCATTTGGTCCATTCCTCGTCGGCAGTATCGCGGCGGGCGGTGCAAACTCTTTGGATAGTGCGATTCGGGTGCTGTTTTGGGTCGGCGTCGTGCCGATAATCGGGCTGTTAACTCTGCCGCTTGTCATCGAGACAAAAGGCAAAGTATTGGCAGATTAGCGAACATTTGGAGGATCGTAAATATGAAACTATATGGGCTAGGCTCGGTTGTGACATTGACGTTTGTCGGTATTATCTTCTTTACCGTCTCGGCAGGATGCGGTGGATCGAGCGGTGAATGTGTCGGAACAGTTAGTTATCAAGGTAAAACTTTCGAGGGTAAAGACAAAACTGCCGATCAGGCTAAACGCAATGCATGTAACAATTACTGTCGCGATGCCGATCCCGAATACGACGCGATGTATCGCATCTGGCTTGATTCGCCAAAGGGCAAAGCCGCCGGTTCGCCGTCAAAGCAAGAGGCGATCTTCAAGGACAAAGACCTAATGTCTTACGTGACTGAGACCTGTTCTAAGAGATGCGCCTCGACGATGAACCCCGAGGCTAAGTGTAAGTAGGCTGAGCTTAGCTTCCTACCAGTTTTGTGTCGATCTTTTCTTCGAGCCAGTTCGTCAGGCTGTCGAGCGTCTCGATATGAACGGGCCGCCCTTTCCACGCCTTGAACGCCCAGACAAAGAGCATAATAGTCGTCACGATCTGAAAGATAAAATTGCCTACGTCAGCAACATTAGTGGCGTTGCCGACGATACCCAAGACGGTGCTAACGATCAAAATACCGATATGTGCCGCCAGGCCTTGGGCTGCGTGAAACCTCACCTTGGTCTCGCTTTTGGGCATTAAAAATAGCAACACAACGCCCGCGATCAGGCCGATGAACCACGGCAGATACGGCAAAGCGGTGACGATATTTTCGGGCAGGCCGATCTTTTCGATCTTACGGTTTGAGGTCTGTGCGACGTTTGAAACGCCCGCCGGTTGATACTGTGCCGGAACATATTGGCCGTTGTACGGTGCTGAATATGTAGGAAATTCCTGATTGGCAAACCTCCGGGTCTGCTCCTCGGTCGGCAGCGTCTGCGGAAAAGTCTGGGTCGCCGCACCGGTCTTTTCAAAAACCTGTGTCGCCCCGGCCTTGTCCGGAAACTCGGGATCGAGCGGATTTGTATCGTACTTATTAGCCATCGTTCTGGTAATTTTACGACGTTGCAGCCAGATTAGTTCGCGATTTTTATACTGAGTTCGTTTAGCTGCGACGTATCGACATCGCCCGGCGAATCCATCATCAAGTCTTGCGCCGATGCCGTTTTTGGGAACGCCATTACATCGCGGATATTTTCAGTTCCGCACAAGATCATGCAGGTTCGTTCGATGCCCGCGGCAAAACCGCCGTGCGGCGGTGTGCCGTATTCCAGAGCATCGAGGAAAAACCCAAACCGCTCGCGTGCCATTTCGGACGACAGCCCAAGCGCCTTGAAATTCAACGCTTGGATATCTTTCTGATGAATACGGATCGAGCCGCCGGCACATTCGTAGCCGTTGATAACGGCGTCGTAGGCTTTGGCACGCACCTGTCCGAGCAGGTGATGCTGCGACGGATCATTGACCGCTGTTTTGAATAGTTCGAGATCCTCGTCCATCGGCGACGTAAAAGGATGATGCGCCGCAACGTAAGTATCGCTCTCTTCGTCGTGCTCAAACATCGGAAATTCGGTCACGATCAGACAGGCATATTTACTACGGTCGATCAGGTTTTCACGACGGGCGATCTCATTGCGAAGCGCACCTAACGCCGCCGCGACGACCGATTTGCGACCGGCAACGATGAGGACAATATCACCGGCTTCGGCGGCTGAGGTCGAGACAAGTTGTGCGATCTTTTTCTCGCCAAGCACTTTTAACAGGGACGATGTCGTCTCATCACCGACCTTGATCCACGCCAAGGCTCCCGCACCGTAGCGTTTCACATATTCCTGCAGCTCGTCGGTTTGTTTACGTGAATAATCGGCTTTGCCTTTGGCGACGATGCATTTGATCTCGCCGCCGCTCTTTAGCGTTTCGGCAAACGGGGCGAAGTCCGTGCCACGCAGATTGTCGCTCAGGTCTTGCAGTTCCATTTCAAAACGGAGATCGGGCTTGTCCGAGCCGTATCGACGCATAGCCTCGGCGTGCGTCAGACGCGGCCATTCGGCGGGGAGTTCGACACCGATCAGCCGCAGCACGTGGTTAAACATCCCCTGTATCTCGCGATAAATGGTCTCGCGGTTGGGGAACGACATCTCCATATCGAGCTGCGTAAATTCCGGCTGGCGGTCGGCCCTGAGGTCTTCGTCGCGAAAACATCGGGCGATCTGGTAGTACTTGTCGAATCCCGAGATCATCGTGAGCTGCTTTAATATCTGCGGCGATTGCGGCAACGCAAAGAATTTGCCCGAATGGATACGCGACGGCACGATGAAATCGCGGGCACCTTCGGGCGTGGATTTGAGCAGGATCGGTGTCTCGATCTCGATAAAATCGCGCTTGTCAAAGTACTCGCGGATCGCCGCGACCGCCTTGGCACGCATGCGGATATTGTGCTGCAATTGCGGCCGACGCAGGTCGAGATAGCGGTATTTGAGACGTGTCGATTCGTCCGCCAGATTTTCCGATCCGGCAACTTCGAGCTGGAACGGCGGCACTTTCGCATCGTTGAGTATCAAAATTTCCGACGCGTGGACCTCGATACCGCCGGTCGCAAGTTTAGCGTTGTGCGTGCCCTCACGTTCGACGACCTCGCCCTTGACCGCAATGACAAACTCGCCCCGCAGCCCCTTAGCCTTGGCATGAGCCTCGCCCTTGTCCTCTTCGCTCAGCACGACCTGCGTCACGCCTTCGCGGTCGCGGAGGTCGATAAAGGTCAGCACGCCAAAATCACGCTTTTTCGCGACCCAGCCCATCAGCACGACCTGCTGGCCCACATGCGTCTCGCGCAGTTCGCCGCAGGTATGCGTTCTCTCTAAATTTCCTAAAACATCAAGCATAAGATCCTTTGCCCACGAAAGACACGAAACAAACGAAAAAACAAACTCTTACCTTTCGTGCTTTTAGTGTGTTTCGTGGGCAAAAATTCAAAATAAAAACGCCTTTCGATTTGTGACAAACGAAAGGCGGAGCATCAACTAATTAACACTCTCGCCTACGTATTATTATTGTCGTCAAACCGAACTGCGTTCATGAAAAGTAAAACCTAGCGAAATAATACAGTATCGGTGCACCAAAGAGCAAACTATCCAGCCGGTCGAGAAATCCTCCGTGGCCGGGCAAGATCGACGCGGCGTCCTTTGCTCCGGCTCCACGTTTCATGGCGCTTTCCGCTAGATCGCCGAGTACGCCGACGATCGCGAGAGCCATCGCAAGTGGTATCGAACATTTGTATGGCAACTCAGGAAAGAACCACCACGTCGCAAGTGCGGCTCCACCCGTCGCGAAAACGAGCCCGCCAATGAGCCCCTCGACCGTCTTTCCGGGCGAGATCGCGGGTGCGAGTTTATGCTTGCCAAACGCTCGTCCGGCAAAATACGCCCCGATGTCGGAGGCAAAAATGACTAAGAAAAAATACGCGAGCAGATGGGTCGATAGGCCAGGGATGTTCTCAAAACCCGTCCGGATCGATACTAAAAACCCGCCCATGAACGCGACATAGACCACGCCTAACATCGTCACGCCGATGCCCGTCAGCATCTTTGTAAAATCGAGCTTAAAACGAAACGTCTGCGATATAAGCAGGACGATGGTGAAACCCGCAAGCGTCGCGAGCA
Organism: Chloracidobacterium sp.; assembly: GCA_016712045.1. Lineage (GTDB taxonomy): Bacteria > Acidobacteriota > Blastocatellia > Pyrinomonadales > Pyrinomonadaceae > OLB17. The sequence continues at coordinate 20,474 of JADJRV010000012.1, forward strand.
GCAGGTCGGGAGCTTTTGCCGGAGCGTCAAATACAAATCCGACAAACAACGCGGCCGCTCCTAAATATCCGATAGCCGCGTCGGCCTTGAGCTCAAGTTTCTTTGTCAGCGAATAAAATTCGAACAGCCCTGCAGCGAGAGCAATTGCCGCAATGCCGACAAATATCCACACCGCTTGCGGCCACCATAGCGGTAGTATGATCGATGCGATGATGACCGGTAGGGCGATGAGGGCTGTCAGAATGCGTGTTTTCATTTCTTGATACCGCCGTAACGACGGTCGCGTTTTTGGTAATCGATGATCGCTTCGAAAATTTGCGGCCGGCGAAAATCGGGAAACAGCACCGGCGTCACATAGATCTCGCTATATGCGATCTGCCACAGCAAAAAGTTTGAAACACGAAATTCGCCGCTCGTGCGGATCATCAGATCGACCTCAGGCAGACCGTTTGTATAGAGGTTTTGCTCTATAGTTTCCTCAGATATTTCGCCTTTTCTGCGGCCTTCTTTGCGGCTTCTACTATCTCAGCCCGCCCGCCATAATTTAGAGCAACGCTCAACACCATTCCAGTATTTTCTCTTGTAAATGCGGTCGCGGCGGCAAGCTCTGCCTGCACATCCGGGGCAAGCCCGTAAAGATTGCCGATCGCCTGAAAACGAATATTGTTGCCGTGCAGAGTTTTCAACTCACGTTTGAGAACCCGCTTGAGCATCGACATCAGTCCGCTGACCTCGGTTTTCGGACGTTTCCAATTCTCCGTCGAAAACGCGTAGAGCGTGATCGCCTTGACCTCCATACGCGCACATGTGTCGATGATCGCCCTGACCGATTCTGAACCCTCGCGATGGCCAAAAATACGAGCTTTGCCTCTTGCCCCAGCCCAACGCCCATTGCCGTCCATGATGACGGCGATGTGCTGAGGCAGACGTGCAGGATCGATCGCCGCGAGCAATTCGCCCTCGGGGGAGTTTGGTTTTACGATCCCGTCAAAATTCTCGTGCATGGTCAAACCTGCCGTTCTGTGACCGCGACGATAGCATCGCGATTTATCGGACCGTAGATATGCGGATAGATCTCGTTATTGGTCGATGGCTCTTTTATCATCCGCGACATCAGGCGGTCGCTCTCGATCTCTAGCACCACAACGCTTTTCTCGCCGCTGTAATACCGGTCAATTACTGCGTCCAATTGATCCGCAAAACTGCAATGGATAAACCCTTCGGTTTCGAGGCTCGCGTGTTTATAAAGCTCCGTGTCAAACGCCGCCCAGATATCCGGTAAAACTATGTGGTAAATGAGCATTTTGATCAATCGTACTCGACCTTAAAAAGCGTCAATCCCGCGGCCGACGCCGTCTTTCCGGCCAGATCACGGTCGCCTGTGACTATGGCCGTCTGAATTGTATCACTATCTTTTTCGCCACGCCCGACCTCGAGCATCGTGCCGACGATCGAGCGGACCATGTACCGCAAAAAGCCGGCCGCAGTAATGCGAAACTCGATCATCGCCCCTTGGGCACGGTCGTCCCAATGCGATTCGACGGTGAAATCGATGACGTTACGGACGCGGTTGTCGCCGTCTGCTTTGGCGGCCGAAAACGCCGTCCAGTCGTGCTTGCCAAGAAAAAGCCTTGCCGTTTCGTTCATCCGCCCGACGTCGAGCGGACGCGTTTCGTGATGAGCGAACCGCCGCCAAAACGGCGACATCACCGGGAGCATTTACGACGCGATAGACGTATGTTTTTTGCTTTGCCGAAAAGCGGGCGTGAAATTCGTCCGGCACCTTTTCAACCTTGAGGATACGGATGTCACGCCACAGATTACCGTTGATGGCGTGTTTGAGCTTTTCGGGCGTAAATTTACCATCCGGCAGTTTTACATTTGCAACCTGGCCCTCGGCATGTACCCCGGCATCCGTTCGCCCCGAACCGACCACGGAAACATCCTGGTCGACAAGCATCCCGATCACACGCTCAAGCTCACCCTGGATCGAGCGGTCATTTTCCTGCACCTGCCAACCGTGAAAATCGGTGCCGTCGTATTGGATCAAAAGCCTATAATTCATTTCGGATACAAAAGCGTAAATCGTTCGCAGCAAACGATCGAGTCTTTACTAAATTCTATTCCTAATTCGGCCGCCTCACGCGTAAAATATCGCGTGTGTACATCACGCCAATATTCCAGCGATTGATCGCCCTCGCCTTCGTCCGCCGCAAACTGTGCGTCCACCTCGGCGAATGGCAAGTGCCGAATCTCGGTTGTGCGAATTACCGCAAGGGGAAAGCCCCTAAAATTTGTTACCACGCTGTAGCCGCCCATCATCGGGGCTTCATTCGGTTTGATCTCATTTACCGCCGCGAGGCTCGCTGTCGCAAATTTCTTTCCGGATAGGACTAACTTCCCGAGTTCGAGCGCCATCTCGGGCGTGTTTCCAAAATACCAGACCTGATAGGACTCGTTGGGGCTGACGCCGGTCGCGTTGCAAAACTCAGCCCAAAATTCTTCTACACTATACGGCATTGCTATTATTTGAGCAGAGTTTCTATCGCCGCCGCAAATCGTTCCGGTGCTCCGTCGCTCATCCGCAGGTAAAGTGCGGGCTCGATCAACTCAAGCTCCATCAAAGCAAATTCGTCCTCGTCATCGCGAACCAGATCGACGCGGGCATACAGCAGCGGTTCACCTATTTTATCAAGCGCGTTTTGCGCGGCGTCGCGGAGTTTATCGTCGGGCTCGACCTCGGTAATAATACCGCCGTGCTCTTCCTGCACGCGAAAATCTGCTGTTTTCGGAGATTTGTTGATCGTGTGGCTATATTCACCGCTAAAGAAAAATAGCGAGTACTCGCCCTCGGCGACGATATTCGGCATAAAAGGCTGGACCATGAAAGAGCGGTTGGCATAAACACTTTCTAACGCCGAGTCATAAGTTTTGAGCCGATAAGTATGTTCTGCCGTCGCGCTAACCGTAGGCTTGATTATCAGTTCATCGACGTCAAACTGCTCCAGCCAACTCTCAAATTCTACCTCTGAGTAAGACGCATCCCAGATCGTCGGCACGATGCGGCAGCCGCGTTGCTCCATGTCGATCAGGTAACGCTTGTCGAGATTCCAGCGAACGATGTCGAGCGAATTCTCAAGTCGTGCTGACGAACTATCGATCGTTTCGAGCACGTTCAAAAATTCGGCTGGTGATCGCTGATAATCCCAAGGCGTGCGGATAATGACCGCTTCGTAATTATTCCAGTCGACCGCCGGATCGCGCCAAGAGAGCGTGTCGACCCTAAAGCCCAAACGGGCAAGCGGCTCGACGGCGAGTTCGTCGTCGGCAACGTAACCGTCGAGGCTGTCCATGGAGAGAAAACAGATACGCCGCATACTATTTGGCCACCGTCCGGCTGCCGGGTTTTACGGCCTCGATTCCGTCGGCACACATCGGGCACACTTCGGGTGAATAACTCGGCACATTAAGGCTGACGAGTGAAATTCGCGGTACGCCTACATCGGCGACTCCATTTGACCGGTCGATGATCGATGCGGCCGCAACGACCGTTGCTCCGTTTGCCTCAAGAGCAGCGATGCATTCGCGGGTTGAACCACCCGTAGTGATAACGTCCTCGACAACTAATACCCGCTCGCTTTCACTTACCGAAAATCCTCGACGTACGGTCATTTCGCCGTTTTGACGCTCGGTCCAAATAAACCTCACGTTTAATGCCTGAGCTACGGCAAAACCAATGAACCAATCCCCCGATCGCAGGTGACGCGACCGTAGCGATGTCGTTCCCGACATAATGTTCAGCGATCGCCTGCCCAAATCTCGCGGCATCCGCCGGATGCTGCAACGCCAATGCACACTGCAGGTACTTCGGACTGTGCAGCCCGCTTGACAGTACAAAGTGTCCCTCGAACAGCGCGTTCGTTTCTCTAAACTTATCTAAAATATCCATTGATACAACGGTAACCAAAAATCTCTGCTAACTCAATAAACTCCACCGACTCTGCTAGACTAGCGTTAATGACACCGTATCCTAACCTAATTTCCGAGTCATTGCTAATAAGTGAAACCGTGGCCCTGCTCCGCTCATTTGGCGGAAAAGCGTCGGCGGTTAGCGTCGTCGATTTTGTGATGAAGATCCGCAAACCCGACCCGCGAATGGCAAAAATGCTGGTTGCTGATCTGATCGACCGCGACCCTCGGCTTAACCTGAATGACGACATGGTCGAGCTGGAGCTGGACGGGTTTGAGGACCGTGAGCTGGCCGGGACAGATTTTGTCGTGTTTGACCTCGAGACGACCGGTGCCAAAGCTCCGCCGTGCCGCATCACTGAGATCGGTGCTTATCGCGTCAGAAATGGCGAAGTCGCCGAAAAATTTGAATCGCTACTAAACCCAGAGATGCCGATACCGCCATTTATTACTCAGCTAACCGGCATTAGCGATGAGATGGTAAAAGATGCTCCGCTTTTTGCGGATGTTGCGGGTGATTTTTTGCAGTTTATCGGCGATTCGGTGCTCGTCGCGCACAACTCGGGGTTTGACATGCGGTTTTTGAATCATGAGGTTAGCCGGATCTTTCCGGATTATCGCCTCGCAAATCCGTGTCTTTGCACTGTGCAGTTGTCGCGAAAGTTGCTGCCTGACATCGTCAATCACAAACTAAAAACAGTCGCCGAGCATTACTCGATCGACCTGACAAATCATCACCGTGCGAGCGCCGACGCATACGCGACCGCTCATATTTTTGTAAATTTGCTTGCTAGACTCCACGAAAATGGCATGAAAGATCTCGGAGCTTTGCGAAATATGAGCTCGCGAAAAAACCGATACGTCAGGTAAGTGGTGCAGAAGCCCGCGTAAGGGCGTAACATGGGTACGCCCTAACGTGGGCCCACAACTGGCAAAAAATATGTTAGATGAATCAACGCCAAGTGGCGTGAACAACCAACAACTAGATATCCGCGCGACACCGCGTGAGGAAATGAACCTGTTTCCGCTCGACACGTTTGCGTATGAATTTGTTGGCCGTGAGATCTGGATCGAATTTGATATGCCCGAGTTTACGGCGATCTGCCCCTTTTCGGATTTCCCGGATTTTGGGGTGATACGCTTGAAATACGTTCCAAACAAACTCTGCGTCGAGCTGAAAAGCCTGAAACTTTACATCAACTCTTTCCGCGACGTCAAGATCTTTCACGAGCACGTCGTCAATGTAATTCTCGAAGATTTTGTTGCCGCCTGCGACCCTGTAAAAGTTGAACTCGAAGGCGACTATCACGTTCGCGGAAATATCAAAACGATAGTTCGAACCAGCTACACAAAGTCGTAATTCGAATTTCACACCGGCATCGCCAGCATTCCGTAGCAATTACATGCAATATCTTTCAGGCCTTTTCGGTCGGTTATTGACATATGACCGCGTGTGTAGCTGATGAGGTTGCGGCGGGCAAAGCTGGTGGCGGATTTATTGATGGCTTCGCGTCGGACACCTACCATATAGGAAAGTATTTCCTGCGTGATCCTAAAATCGTCTGATCTCATTCGATCCTGCGTCATCAATAGCCAGCGGGCGAGCCTCGATTCGGTTGTGTGAAAGCGGTTACAGATAGCTGAGCGGGTCAATTGCTCAATTATCGAGTTTGTAAACAGGCCCATGACACGCGACAGATCATTGTGTTCCGCACATTCTGCTAAGAAAGCTTCGACCGTCATTCTAATAGCCGTTCCTTCGCCCTGGACGATCGCGCAGCATGTAGATCTTTTATACCAAAAAAACAGGCGGCGGAGCCATCCCTTCGTGACCGATCATGGCGACCTCGATGGTTGAATGTTCGCCTCCATCCGAGGCGAGTATCGAGATGATACCGCTCTCGACAAAATAGACATGGCTAAAAATATCGTCTTTACCGTAGATCTGTTCGGAAAAGCTTAGCTCGATGCGCTCGAGTTTTGGCGTCAGCCGGTGCAAAGATTTCGCCGACAGTCCGGCCAGTAAATTATCTTTTGGGGGTGCAGAAGCAAACATCGATTTGCCTCTTGTATCCGGGTCAGTTGTAAAAACAACAGACGGCACAAGAAGTAATTTGATGAATTCAATTCCGATGTCGTATGGTGAGTGTCAAACAACGATCATCCGAATTGACGACCGTCACTCGTAACCCTAACAGTAAACAGCTCTGATAGCTATCTAATTATCCGAATGTTCGTGAAATGCCACGACCGAGCAGACGGTTGTATTCGTCATTGACGACCTTGTAACACTCGCAGACTGCGCTTTCCATGCCCTGGCGGTCAATGACCGTCATTGTTCCGCGAACGCTTTTGATCAATTTCCGGGCGACGAGCTTTTTGGCGGCAAGCGTTACACCCTCGCGGCGGACGCCGAGCATATTTGAGATCAGATCGTGGGTCATCACTAGTTTGTCTGAGTCGAGCCGATCGTGGCTGAGCAATAGCCAGCGGCAGAGCTGCTCTTCGACGCTGTGGAGCCGGTTGCAGACGGCGGTCTGCGATATCTGTGTCATCAATGCCTGGGTGTAACGCAGCAGCAGATTTTGAAACTTACCCCCCAGTGCAAATTCGGTCAACAGGTCTTTAAAAGCCTTACCGGCACTTTGGATAACTGCCCGGTTTGGCTGAGTATTGCCGCCCATAAATAAAGCGATGCCGAGTATGCCGTCGTTACCGACCACTCCGATCTCGGCCGTGCCGCCGTTTTCCATTATGTAGAGCAGCGAGACGATAGCCGTCGTGGGGAAATAAGCGTGAGATAGCTTATCTCCCGACTCGTACAAAACCTTGCCGAGCGGCAGATCGACCAGCTCAAGGTGGGATGCTACGCGCTCTAATTCTTTCTGCGGTAGAGATCCCAACAGATAGTTTTTTCGCGCGTCGGCGATGTTTACCGCAATAGCCATATTTCCTTGTTTAGTGATTAAGACTAAGCAGAATTTATTGAAGACAGTGCGACTCTATCATAAATATCGGATTTATATGTGCGCTATCGCACAATCTTTTTAAAGCCGATCCCGTTTTGAGTGCCTGCGCGATTTTTGCGAAAGTGGGTGTGGTGTGTGAGCAGTATATTGCGTGCACAAGGTTGTTTTCCGCGGAGTTATAGTTCAGGATTAGCTCTCCCAACTACTTAGGAGAATTATGGCCCATGTTCTAGCCGCCTGCCCGACGACCTCGTAAGCATATTGCCAAAGCTCGTAGAGGTGGAACTAACGTTTGGCGAAAAGATCTATGAACGAGGCGGAAAGATCGAATATGTTTACTTTCCTACCAGCAGCCTCTTTTCGCGGCTTGCGGTCGGGCCCGACGAATTGACGCTTGAGATGGGTGTCGTCGGCCGCGAGGGGATGACGGGATATCCGGTGTTTGTGGGCGACGATCGTTCGGACTTTCGCGTGATCGTACTCGGCAGCGGCAAGGCGATGCGGATGACGGCCGCAGATTTTAAGTTTGAATGTAAACGTGATCAGACACTGCGGCAAATGATGCTGCGGTTTGGGCAGCTCAGATTTATGCAGGCGTCCCTTGCGTCTGCGTGCCATCGGGTTCACGGCCTCGAAAAACGGCTTGTCCGCTGGATACTGATGACCAGCGACCGCCTGCAAAACAGGAGATCCCGGTGACGAGCACTTTTCTCTCGTTCATTCTCGGCCTGAGCCCCAAAGAGGCAGAGGGCGCCATTGATGGCCTCAAGAAAAGAGAACTCATCCGCTATAGCAAAGGCTGCCTCGAGATCATCGACCGCCCAAACCTACTGTCCTCAGCCTGCGACTGCTACACACTGATACGCAACGAAGAAAATGCTTATGGTGTCCCGGTCAAACTGTCCGCATAACCAACCGCTAGAGACAAAAAAAGGTGTCGGCTCCGTCTCCCACTACGTAGCCGACACCTTTAAGTTAGAAAGCCGAGACTGGCGTCTCAAAGCTTTCTGCGTTTTAGTATATTCAAAAAAAAATCTAGTTAAGTGCGCTGTCGCACAAATCAGACAAAAACGGCCTTTTTTCCGCTAATGTTCGATAGCGCACATACATGGCCTTTGGTCCATGGCTTAATGTCTTTAAGCCTTGAGACAATTGAATAAATTGAGTGCACCACCAAACATCGCATTCTGCTAACGCTCCTGTGTTAACAAAAGCTCTAATGCTCAAGGCCTTTTGACAATATGTCCTTTCGAAATAATGTTAGCGAAAGCTACTGGGAAGGACGGCTTATCTGGAAACAAAGCCGTCCTTTCGTTTTTGAAAGTACAGCGTGGAGGTATGTGATGAAAGTGGTCAGATTTTCGATGTATTACGTTAATTTACAGCTTGGCGTGATCTTTGGGCTCCGTCACACGTCGCACCCGCTCGGACTTAATTGGCGATGGAGATTTTGGCAACAGCGTGACCGTGCCCAGCGCCAACGCCGCTTCTCAGGAGACTGATATGAAATTGATGGCATTTGTTCCCGGCTATTGCAGATTGGTGCTCGGCGTATGGTTTGGCAACCGCCGCACGTTTTATCCGATAAATCCTGGATGGCGCTGGCGGCACCCGGATTACATAAATTTATGAGACCCGATTAGGAGATAGGGAGATGGCAAGTTCAGCAACACAATTTTTGACGCGGACGTACCAACAGCCGTTTAAGCCGGCCAAGTTAAAAGGCCCGGGCAAAGATGAGGCGGGTACCTACGACGAGTTTCTGTGGGACTTGGCTCTCAAATTCACCAACTCCCGCGAAGAGGCAGTGGCCGCGGTCAAGGAAATGCAAAACGATATCCGGCAATGTGCCGAAGAAGAAATTTGTCCTGTGACAAAAAAAGAACGTCTGACCGACCAACTCGCATGGTTGCGGTTAAAAAGATTCCTACAGTAATACCCAAAGGATATCTATGGTGATGCATAGATCGTACTGACAAGGGGGTTACAAGGGGTGGGACGGATAAGTTCTCGAATAATTGTCGAAAACCTATCCGTCCTAAATTTTCTCGATCAAATAACAAGGAAAACTCTTACTTATGGCAGAAGATAATGGAACAGGCAGCAACGCGGTATGGGCGATCGCATTTGTGATCATCGTGGCGATCATCGGAGCCGTAGTTTATTACAGCGGCATCCTAAAAACCAAACCGGGTAAAACCGAAGTTGATATCAATGTGACAGCTCCGGCTGCGCCGGCACCCGCACGTTAATTGATGTGGCCCGCTAAAGGAGAAACGATAATGGCTGATAACACTACATGTACACATAACATTTGCAACTGTCCCGTATCGGGCGACGATACGTACTGCAGCGATCATTGCCGCGAAGCAACTGAGCATGACATTGCCGAGATCGCTTGCGATTGCGGCTGTCCGGGATGTAAATAAACGGTTTTAGTGGGCCGCGGCCGTTGCGGCCATCGACGGCTGGATCTCGCGGTGTTTGAGACAGGCGGCTTCGATGAGCTGACAAACCTCGGTCTCTGTGTGTCCGTGACGTTTGTTGTCGGCGTTAGAAACTTCGGAAACGATCAGGAATTTGGCTTTTTCGAGCATCGTCTGCTCGCGAAACGACAGTTTCTTTTCGTAGCTGAGGAACGTAAGTTTTTTGAGCACATCGGCGGCGTCAAAGATGCTGCCGGAGTGGAGTTTGTCGGCAAATTCACGTGAGCGGATCTTCCAGTCGCATGAGATGCACTCGAAATCATCGGAAAGGGTCGCCATGAATTGGCGGCATTTTGCCAGACTGATTATCGGCCTGATACCGATGTTTTCTGCGTTGCATTTCGGAACAAAGATCGTCGAATTATCGGCGAGCACACGGAGCGTAAAGCCCTCCATCGCAGTGTCTGCAATGGTGCATGTTCGTGTGCCCTCGACCAGGCAAATGCCCTGATTGGGGTACGCTACTTTTTGTCCGATGGTAAGCTGCATCTGTCCTTACTCTCCTCTTATTCAGAGAGTGGAAACACTGTGCTAAAAGTTCAAACAACGACCTTTTCGCGTTAGATCTTAATTCAATATAATTTGAGTATAGCACGTTAATGCAAGCGCGTGGTAGAAATTTTGTGCGGGTTATCTAGGCGGGCAGCGACGGGAGAACGATCGAAAACGTCGTGCCTTGGCCGAGAATGGAATTTACTGAGACCTCGCCGCCGTGGAGTTTAGCAAGATGTTTGACGATCGCGAGGCCCAAACGGTGCCGCCGATCTCGCGAGAACGTGCCCGGTCAGTGCGGTAAAATCGCTCAAATATACGGTCGATATGCTCTGGCAGGATGCCTTCGCCGGTGTCGGCAACGCGGATCGTGTCCTTTCCGTCAGCCTGCTCGAACGAAACGGTGACGCTGCCGCTCTCACGATTAAACTTGATAGCGTTGTCGATCAGGTTGGTCAGCATCTGCTCAAGCCGGACAATGTCGGCACTGATAACCGCACCCTCAGGCACTTCGTTTTTGAGCGTTATGTCGCGCGTCGCAGCTTTGGCGGACAAGGCGGCAACCACATCTTGAACCGCAACAGCCAGCCTGACATCACGCATTTCGACTGAGACATTCCCCGATTCGATCAGCGACAGCTCTAAAATATCTGCGATCAGGCTGTGCATCCGCTCGGCGTTGCGGCGGATGACCTCGAGAAATCTGAGATTGTTTTCCTTATCATCAATGCCGCCGGCTTGGAGCGTTTCGACAAACGCGAGGATCGAGGTCAGCGGCGTGCGCAGCTCGTGCGAGATGTTTGAGAGAAATTCCTGACGGATGGATTCCAGCCGGTCGATCTGTGTCGTCTCATAGAAAAAGCCGATCGAATGCGTCACACCATCAAGCTCGATCGGAGCAACGTGAACGTCAAACCTTCTGTTCCCGGCGCGTGCAAGTTCAAGCCTGACATCTGACGCAAGCTGCGTCGAAACCGCCCTCCGAAAAGCTTCGTGCAGGTCGAGGTCGCGGATAACCTCACTCAAACGCATCCCTTCGATCTCAAGCCCGTCACGCCCAAACGCCACCGCCGCCGGGACGTTGCAGTTCGCAATACGCATATTCGCATCGACGACAAGCACGCATTCACGGGCCGTATCGAGTATCTTTTGCAGGATCTGGACCGAGGTGGGTGTTTCGGCAAGTTCTATAGCGGCGGCATTCATAAAATCTTGGATTTAAGAACTGGAGTGACTAATAAGAGAAATTGGCAAATTCTTCTTTTCGTGCTGATTCGCGTAATTCGCGGGCACAGTTCCTTTCAGTTACATCCAGTAAAACGATAACCCACGCCGACGACGGTTTCAATACAGCTGCCGCATTCGTCGAGTTTTTGCCGCAGGCGGCGGATGTGGACATCGAGCGTACGCGTGTCGCCAAAATAGCTGTAACCCCAGACGTTGTCGAGCAACTGCTGACGCGACGCGACGCGGCCCATGTTTTTTATGAGGTGTTCGAGCAGGGCAAATTCTTTTCGCGTGAGCTTAACCGCCGTGTCGCCGCAAGTGACGCGCATATCGGCGAAATCCACAGTTAGACGCTCGTCCGAGTATTTTGGTGAGATCTCAGTTTCCGAGCGTCTCAGCACCGCCCGCACTCTGGCAATGACCTCTTTGATCGAAAACGGCTTGACGATATAATCGTCCGCCCCGGTCTCAAGCCCCATTATCTTATCGCCCTCCGCGGCCTTGGCGGTGAGCATTATGATCGGTGTTTTTTCGGTGAGAGTTTCACGGCGAAGCCTCCGGCACAGCTCCATCCCGCTCATGCCGGGCAGCATAAGATCGAGCAAGATCAGCGACGGCGCCGCCTTGTCATCCAATGCCAGGCGCAGTCCTTTTTCCCCCGATTCGGCCACGACCGGCCGAAACCCTTCGCGTTTGAGGTTGTAGTGCAGACTCTCGGCGATGTCCGCGTCATCCTCGATGATCAGAATAGTTTGCTGCATAGAGCGTAACCTGATTGTAAAGAATTCTTAAGCTTTCTGCGACAGTCTATGCGGCGGGCGTGAATAGCGTATTAATGGAATGTTACTAAGATGTTAATTCTTTAGGACGATAGACGGCTTTAAGTTCACCATTCCCATCATTGATCTCATCCCACTTTTCGATCTCCAATTCGATCACCGCGAGAGCGGCGGTTGGCATTGGTTCGAGATCGCCAGTGAGATAGCGGATAAAGCCCTCGATCCCCGGATTGTGGCCGACGAGTAAAGCGGATGAGTGGTTGTCACTGATCTCAGAAATAACCTGACGAAGCGCATTTGGGCTGGCTTCGTAGATGCTTTTTTCAAAAATAATGTCAGCGGAAAATGATCCGGCATCTTTAACTAAGCGGGCGGTTGTTTTCGCACGCATTGCGGGTGAGCTGACGATCACTGACGGCTCAAATCGCTTTTTCGCCATCAGTTCGCCCATGAAAGGAGCGGCTTTCAATCCACGTTTATTTAACGGGCGTTCAAAATCCGTTTGGGCCGGATCATCCCAACTCGATTTTGCATGGCGAAGTAGATACAGCGTTTTCATCGATGCTCGCGATTTTACGCCTGCCGTCGCAAAACGGCAAATTTCAAAACCTTTTACAAAACCCAGCCGTAATAATGTCTTGAGCATTGCTCCGAAAACATCTACACTTACAAGTATTGTGCGTAACCTTTTCCTGACATTGGCAAAAAAAGAGAACAAACGGCGGCTTTTAGCGGCGTTGTTTTTGTTCTTTTTCCTTGCTGAGATGGGCTCTCACGTCGTCATTTGCGCAAATCATTCGTCGATGGACGAACAATCGATCTCGTCGTATGAGGGAAATCATGACGACCCGTGTAAGTCGCTGGTGCTTTGCAGCGACAGCGGCCGTAGGGACAAACAGGTGCCAAAGCTCGGCCACGACGCTTCGCAGCACAATGCATTGTTTGACACATCTTCCGGACAACTTCCACAAATAGACATTCATAAAGATCCGCAAATTCCGTTCTCGACCGGACACCGTCTTTTCCGGCCGCCGAGCCCTCCGTTTCATCCTCCACAGACCTCATAACTGAGTAAAACGCCGTACAGGCCACTGCCCCTCGTTGGCATAAGTGTCTGTATTTTTATCGGATTTGAAACGCTCCGGCAGTAAAGGCCGAGAGCCTTATGAGGTTGATGATGAATAGAATTTTTATTTTTTTCGCTACACTGTTTTTGGCAAGCGTTGCTTGTCTTGGACAAAATACCGCCACCCTTACAGGAACCGTGCGTCTAGCCGGTGAGGATACGGTGCTCCACGACGCGTCCGTCCAGATCGTCGAGCTAAAACGCACGACCGCTACAGATAATAACGGCACGTACCGTTTTACAGGCGTTCCCGCCGGGACGTATGTGATCACCGTTCACCAAGAAGGATTTGCCGATTCGTCAAAAAAGGTCACGATCATTGCGGGTGCGAACGCAACAGCCGATTTTGCACTCACGCTCACAGGGCTAAAGGAACAGGTCACGGTTACCGCGACAGGATCGGAACAATCGACATTTGATTCGATCGCGACGGTCAACACGGTTGATTCGACGCAGATCATTTCGCGAGCCGCAGTTGGTTTGGGCGACGTTCTCAGTAATGAGGCCGGCGTCGCAAAACGCTCGTCCGGTCCCGGTACCTCGCGACCCGTCATTCGCGGTTTCGACGGCGACCGGGTGATGGTCTCTTCGGACGGCGTCAGTGTAGGTTCGCTCGCGTCGCAGTCGGGCGATCATTCCGAGCCTGTGGATACGCTGGCGGTCGAGCGGATCGAGGTTGTCAAAGGCCCCGCGACGCTGCTCTACGGCAGCAACGCGATCGGCGGTGTCGTCAACGCGATAAGCGGCCATGACGAAGATGCGCACCCCGGGATTCGCGGCTATTTCTCCGCACTTGGAGGCACAAATAACGCCCAAGGCGGGGCGAGCGGCGGTGTCGAGTACGGTGTAGGCAATTGGATGTTGTGGGGCAACGGCAGCTCGCAGCGGACCGGTAACTACAAGGCGGGCGGCGACTTTGGCACGGTGGAAAACACCTTTACGCGAAACGCAGCGGGCAGCGGCGGCTTTGGCTATTTTGCAAAGAAAGCGTTTCTTACGACCAATTACAGCTACTACCAAAACGAATACGGCATCCCGCTGGATTTTCGCGAGATCGACCCCGAGCTGCGCAGCATCAAGATGCACCGCAATGACGTCAAGTTCAATTTTGGCTACAAGGACCTCGACTGGGCGATCAGCGACGTCAAATTTACCGTTGCTGTAAGCCGGTATCAGCATCAGGAGATCGAAGAAGCCGTCGTCGGAACGACCTTTCGGAATAACGTATTTTCGTATCGCGGGATGTTCGAGCAGAAAAAGAAAGGGAAGCTCAGCGGACGGTTTGGTTTCGATGGCTATCATCGCGATTATTCCACCGTCGGTCTCGAAACGCTCGTAGACGGCCCGGTCACACAAAACGCATTTTCCGTCTTCGCTCTCGAAGAATTGAAATTTGAACGCGTTAGCCTGCAGTTTGGCGGCCGCGTCGAAAATAATCGATACGATCCGGTCAATCCGGCTTTACCCGCCCGCTCTTTCACCGGTATTTCTGCCGCGGCCGGTGCTCGGTTTGCGCTGTGGCAAGGCGGTGCATTCGTGGCGAATTATTCGCACGGCTTTCGAGCCCCCGCCCTCGAAGAGCTGTATAACAATGGCCCGCACGACGGGACTCTCGCTTTTGAGGTCGGCAATGCCGCCCTGCGTCCCGAGATCAGTAACGGCATCGACCTGTCGCTGAGACAACAAAATTCGCGGTTCAAGGCCGAGGCAAATTTTTACTATTATGCGTTTCGCAATTTTGTGTTTCTCGCCCCGACAAACACGTTTGACCCGGGCAGCGGATTTGAGATCGCAAATTATCTGCAGGGTGACAGCCGATTTACAGGGACGGAGTTGAGTTTCGATGTTTCAGCGAATAAGTATGTAAACGTGATTGCCGGCGTTGATTATGTAAACGCCCAGCTAAAAGACGGCCGCCCGCTGCCGCGTATCTCACCGCTGCGAGGCCGCATCGGGCTGGACATTCACAAAGGCAATTTTAGCGTAAAGCCCGAGTTTGTTGCCGTCGGGCGGCAGGATCGAGTCTTTACTAATGAAACGCCGACCGCTGGTTACGGCACGGCAAATGTGACGGCGTCGTATATCATCCCGACCAGACACACCGCAAATATTTTTTCGGTGAGTGCTTATAACCTAAATAACAAGCTATTTTTTAACCACATCTCGTTTATCAAGGATATCTCGCCCGAGATCGGTCGCGGTGTGAGATTTAGTTATACAGTAAGATTTTTCTGATGTGTTAGGGCGATCTTGGTGTAATATTGCCGCATGACTACAAATGAGGGACGGACGTCGATCCTAGGCATTTTTCTTGTTTCGGTCCGGGCGGTCTGGGGGGGGAAAGTGGAAAAGAGCGTTGTCGGCGATGATCACTGAGAATAAAAATTTCAGAGAAATGGCGAAAATCAGAGCAGCGGGGCTGCCGGGGGCACCCCGAACAAGGCAAGCTATTTTATTTTGCTGAAGTAGTGGCAAAAATGTGTAATTTTTGGAGTTTTAGAGCTGTCCGGACGGCGCCGTAGCCTTCACTGGAAATGACTATAACATCTAACGCCCCGGGTAAGAGTTTGCGAATGCTCTAATTTTACAGAAATTATGATTGATCAAATACTTACGATCGCAACAGCGAACGGCACTACTACGGCTTATGTCACGCTGCCTGATAAAAGCAATGGCAAAGCCGTCATTCTTATCCACGAATGGTGGGGTTTGAATGCTCACATCAAAGATATCGCCGGCAGATATGCTGACGAAGGATTTATCGCGATCGCTCCGGACCTCTATCGCGGCAAGGTCGCGACTGACAGCGCCGAGGCATCCTGGATGATGGGAGCACTCGCCGTCGAGGACGGGCTCGACACGATAAGTAATGCCATTGCAGCCGCATCGGCCAAGTTTGCCATTCCGCATTTTGGGATAAGCGGTTACTGCATGGGCGGTACATTTGCACTAAGAGCAGCGTGCGAGCTTGAGGGTTTGAGTGCCGCGGCTCCGTTTTACGGGGATATCCCCGAGGAAGACATCCTCAAAAAACTGACCGTGCCGACGATCTTTGTGTCGGGTACCCGCGACGCATGGATCAACCCGGAAAAGGTCGCCACGTTAGAAGACGCTACAGAAAGATTCGAGTTACCCGTAACCTCGGTCAAATACGACGCCGACCACGCATTTTTTAACGACACGCGCCCTGAGGTCTATGATGCAACTGCTGCGGGAGATGCGTGGGCATTGATCACCGGTTTTTTCAGAGACAAATTGTAAAAGGCCGAAACCAACTTGGTCCCGGCCTTTCAAATCTGAAGTCTATCAATACGTCTACCGATGTGCGAGCGTTTCTATCCCTGACTGACTCTGAGAGGCAACTGAAGCAGCTTTGCTTGCTACTTTGCGTTGCTGCTTATTAAGATACATCATCGCATCTGCTCTTGCGATCGTGTTTTCGAGATCAGCGAGGCCCCCAAAATTCTCAAACGCGTGGGAAACGCCGATCGTCAATAGTTTGTCAGCACCTTCGACAGAGACGTTAGTGAGCATCTTTTCAAATTTTTCCATTCGGCTGTAAGCTGCCTCGGCATCGAGCCCGATCATGATCACGAAAAATTCATCACCGCCCCAGCGAAATATGAGATCTTTGGGTCTGATCATATCGCGCATAGCTTTAACGGCTATTTGTATTGCTAGATCGCCGACGCTGTGACCGTAGCTGTCGTTAATTTCCTTGAGATCGTCGATGTCAAAAAATCCAACGCATCCTGAAACTGATTGGCTACCATCCCCGTTCCGTTTTAGATAGCCGTGAAATGCGTGCCGATTCAGAGCCGTGGTCAGCGGGTCGATGTGGGCCAATTCCTCGAGCTTTTCATGGGCCTTTTTTAATTTTTCGTTCGCGCTCTTGGCGTCGGACAGCACCTGTTCGAGCAGGACGATGACCATACCAAATCCGAGCAATATTTGTAAGACGAGGTCGATCACTGAGTTGTATTGCAGGTAATCAAACTCGATCACTAGGTACTGCCGGGCTGAGAACACAACAAAATACTGGAGGAATGTAAACACCAGCAAACCAAGTGCGACCTGCATTACTTTCCAACCAAATGTCCTGATCTTTGTTTTCCATAGTGCGATGCCTGCGATCAGGAAAAAACCGGACATTATCAGCGAGTGGATGTTAAATACCAGATTAAAATCGTCCCCGAGAAATGGCAGTCCGAACGCGACGAGAATGAAAGGCAGGACAAACACTTCCTGCCGTACCTTCATGTCATTATTTTGAGTCAAACTCCGGCAGCCGGCTATGAGCAAAAATCCGAAAACGTATTCGGTAAGAAAGTAAAAACTAAAAAGCTGGGTCGAATAGTCTTCGTAGCTAAATGCAAGCCTTAGACAAAATAGGGCAAACGAAAGAAACAGCCACGCATTGGTCCAGTGCTTGAGTGCTACAACGTTGATCGAACGCCTAAGGAAAAGCGTCAATAGCGTTATTAGCGAAACTCCCGCCAATTGGATTATAAGGCCTATCTTCGAGTCCATATTATGTGTTCAGAGGTTGTATGGTCTAACGGCAGAGGTTGGAGTTACTGTTAGGGATGAGTGCGGTGGGCGGGAGACCACATACAAATTGTATTACACCGAGGAACAAAAAGTCTATACTTTTTTTAACAATATTTTTAGCTCGTTTTCAGTTGGAAGCGTAGATCTCGCACCCAGGCCTCGACATTTTAACGCGGCAAGAGCATTTGCCATCCGGCAGCTTTCTTCGACGGGCTCTCCCGAAAGCAGCCCGTAAAGCAAACCAGTTCGAAACGCATCACCCGCTCCCGTCGTGTCAACGCAACCGCCCGGAACAGCGAACGCCGGAGTTTCGATAAGCTGACCGTCGCACAGCACCACCGAGCCGCGATCACCGACAGTTGCTCCATACACGGCGCAGCCAAAACGCGAGCTTAGTTCGCTCAGCCCCTGTTTTAGATCCGTTATTCCAAGCAGCTTTTGCGTAAACTCAGCCGACGCGATGCAGATATCTACGAGCGGCAGCAGATCCTCGACGCCATCAAATATATTATCGATATCAACCGAGACGATCGCACCGTTCGCTCTAGCCTCAGTCGCCATCCGAACACAGGCTCGCGTGTCATGCGGCGTCATGTGCAAAACCTTGCATCGGG
Organism: Chloracidobacterium sp.; assembly: GCA_016712045.1. Taxonomy (GTDB): domain Bacteria; phylum Acidobacteriota; class Blastocatellia; order Pyrinomonadales; family Pyrinomonadaceae; genus OLB17. The sequence continues at coordinate 38,687 of JADJRV010000012.1, forward strand.
CTGCCGCGTCCACCGGAGCATCGCTTACATCGTATGCGAGCAATTTGTCCCGTTGCCACAGGATCGTCCGCTCGCCCGTTGCCGCATCGATCATTATAAAGGCGATCTGCGTCCTGGCTCCCTCAACCGTCTCAGCAAACGAAACCTCCACGCCCTCGTCGATGAGCGAGGCTAGCCCGATCTCACCCGCACGGTCGCTGCCAAATCTGCCCGCGTACGCCGTCTTCAGCCCCAAACGCTGCAGCCCGGCCATGGTCGATGCTACTTCGCCGCCCGCCGCGTCGGTGTAATGATCAAGCTCGACCTTTGAATTAAACGCCGGGTACTCGCGAACGGTGATCAGATAATCGACCGCATTCGTCCCAAAACCGACGACGTCAAAATCTTTATCGTTGCTTAAGTGAAATGGAAATTGCATGTTTCGAACTGATCACTCAAAAAACTAAAGTTCACAAATTATTCTTGCCAAAACATCCTTGTTCAAGTTAGATTTGATGTTGGGTCTATTTTCACTTGGCTGCCGAGTGAAACACAACCCGGTTCTCACAAGTTTTCCGGAGACTATTAATGCCGACATCCATTTGCCCCGAATGCAGCGAAGAAGTTTACGTTGACGCCGAGTCTGAGCAAGGCGATACCGTGATCTGCGAAGAGTGCTCTTCAAAGCTCGTCGTTGTTGGGCTCGATCCATTTGAGCTCGATCTCAATGAGGAAAGCGGTGGTGAGGGCAAGTCGGACGACGACGATCTCAATGGCTACGGCTACGACGATCAAAATTACTAGATCCTCTCATGTTCCGCCCACCGGTCCACCTGACCGCATCCATTCAATTTGACTGGTCATTCTGACCGACCTGCTATTGGTTTGTCCTCATTTATCTTTACTTTCCCCTAAAAACAGCGTTCCGCTTCGTCCTGGTTTCTGGCACGCGGATTGTATGTTTTAACGACATCTGGGACGGTTTGATCCCGAGAATATTTAGTTCGTAATGAAAATACGGCCCCTCAATAAATTTCGAACATCTACCAAGGTAATCTGCGGTTCGTCGCTGCTGATCATGGCGGCCGTCGTCTTGTTAACCGCGCTTTCCGTGATCCAATTATTTCACGCCAGCCTAATACTGATCGGGTTGTTGCTCGGTCTTGCTGCGATCGGATACCGGATCCACCTCAAGAGCGTCGAGCAGCAGACCCGTCGGCTGACCGAATTTAACCGCGTTCACATGGCGACCGTCGAGGCTCTCGCGACAGCGATCGACGCCCGCGACCAGGTAGATATCGGCCACGTCCGCCGCACCCAGATCTATGCAGTCCGCCTTGGTGAGCTACTGGGCCTGTCCGAAGATGAGATCAACGCCCTGCGTACCGGAGCACTGCTCCACGACATCGGCAAGCTCGCCATCCCCGATCACATCCTGAGCAAACCCGACAAACTCACACCCGCCGAGCTCGAAAAAACCAAGATCCATCCGGTGGTCGGTGCATCGATCCTTGAAAAGGTCGGCTTTGATTATCCGGTCGTGCCGACCGTGCGGCATCATCACGAACGCTGGGACGGCACCGGTTATCCTGACGGCTTACAGGGCAAAGACATCCCGCTGACGGCCCGCATATTGTGTGTTGCCGATGCCTATGACACGCTGCGGGGTGCGCGGCCGTATCGCCCGGCGATCCCACGCGATCAGTCGCGTCAGATAATTCTCGATGGTTCGGGCGGGCGGTTTGACCCGACTATCGTCCAGGCCCTGATCAAGAATCTGGTCTTTCTCGAGGCCGAGATCGTAGAGCAGGGTCACGCATATCCCGACCCGTCCGCCGAATATATGCCGGTCGCAAAACCGCAGGACCAGCATTTTGCCGAGCAGATCAAGCTCGCCAACCGCGAGGTGTTTAATCTCTATGAGCTTGCACGCGAATTTAGCGGTTCGGTGACGCTGTTCCAAACGTTACAGATGTTTGCGAAAAAGGTGGGCGAATTTGTCCCATACGACACCTGCATTCTCTATCTGCTCGACGAGGGCAAACAGTCAGCCTCCGCCGCCCATGTCGAGGGAAACAACGCCGATGTGCTCTCGCTCCGCCGGATAAAGGTCGGCCAGGGAGCGACGGGTTTCGCGCTCAAATCGTCTGAGACGGTCATAAATGCTGAACCCGATCTAGATTTTTCATATTCGCAAACCGAGCTGCTCGAACAGTATTCGACAATGGCCGCGGTCCCGCTTATTGCGGACGGCGAGTTGCTCGGGGCCGTCACGATCTATTCGCACGAGCTGGCCGCCTACGGCGAAGAGCACATCCGTCTGCTCGAGACCATCTCGCGTATCGCGTCTGACGCCATCGGCAAATCGCTGCTCCACGACGAAGCGACGACCCACGCCCTGACCGATCCGATGACCGGCCTGCCAAACGCCCGCAGTTTGCAGCTACAGTTTGAACGCGAGGCCGGACGTGCCAGCCGCGGCGATACCGGGTTTCAATTGCTGATGCTCGATCTCGACGGATTTAAGTTAGTCAACGATACGTTCGGCCACAAGGTCGGCGACGAACTGCTGCGTGAGGTCGGGCAGGTGATCCTCGGCCAGCTCCGCGATTATGATTTCCTAGCACGCTACGGCGGCGATGAGTTTGTCGCGATCGTGCCAAACGCCGAGCCCGAAGATGTCGCTGATCTCTGCGAACGTATCGAACGTGCGGTCGGTGATTTCCGGTTGCCGGTAGGCGAAAAAGGCGATGCCCGCGTCGGCGTCAGCCTAGGTTCGGCGGGCTATCCGCTAGCCGGAGCCACATTTGACCAGATCGTTGTCGCCGCCGACAAGGCGATGTACACCCGCAAGATCAGCCGCAAACGCCTGCTCGCCATCACAAACGCCTCAGGCCGCCCGACAGACGCCGCCCCTCCCGACAAGATCTCCAGCGGCAACCTCATCGTCGAACTCGACGAATCCCACGTCTTAGCCTCAAGATCGATAAATTAAGAACTATGATAAATATGGAAAAGGCCGCGAATCTTTTGTTCGCGGCCTTTATCTATTAATATTCGAAATATTCGAAACTGTTATTTAACGGCAAAAGTTCGGGCGATCGAGTCGGTTTGGTTGAGGATCGCTCGGAGGGAATCTTTTCGGCCGGCGAATCTGAGAACGTAGATCGTCGTTTCGTTTGCCTTGAGGAAATAGTAGCGGCCGGACATGTTGCGGCCCGAGGCGACGTATTCAAAATTATAGACCGTGCCGGTAAAACGCCCCGCGAACCGCTCTTCTTTACCCGCGACAAAGCCCGGTTTGAACTGCAGCTTTTGCTCTTCGTCGCCGTGGATGATGTCGCTGAGGATCGTGCCTTTGGCAACGGTGAGTTTGCGAACTTCGAGATGGCCTTCGTTGCGGTCGCCATAGACGTACTCGACATTTGGGCTGGTCGCGGAAGGCGGAACCGTCAGTTTCCATTTCTCGTTGGGCAGGGTAAATGTGTATTCGACATTTGGGTTGCTAAAAAGCTCTTCTTGGCCAAACGCCGCGAGAGCCAACAGGGCAACTGCACAAATCGCATAAAAAACTGTGATCTTTTTCATTGTTTTTCCCACTCTCGAGACTATTCTCTGCAAGTCGCAATTCTAACGCAATCGCCGCTAGATTTCGAGGGATTAGATGTGTTTGCGGTGCCAATTGTTGTCTTGACGTTTTAACACACTTTTCTCCCCTAAAGCCGCGGAGGCCGCAGAGCACCGCGAGCAATTGCTTATTTCTTCGCCTTTTTTGCGGCGCGGGGCGTCTAACCTCACAGCAGGTTTGGTTTTGCAATAATATTTTCCGAGGTTATTAAAATGAAACGCACTACTTCTTATATCCAACGCTTTTGCGGCCGCTTCTTTTGGCCGCTCTGCTCGCACCGGCATTTATACTGCGGGCTGACGCACGCCCTACCACAAAGCCGCTTTCTGACGAGCAAAAAATAATGCACGTCTTAAATAGGCTCGGGTTTGGTGCCCGTCCCGGCGACGTGCAGAAAGTAAAGGCTTTAGGCATCCAAAAATACATCGATCAACAATTGAACCCGGCGACGATCGATGATCCGGTCGCGGAGTTAAAGGTTAAAAACCTCGAGATATTTAACCTGTCAACGTCCGAGCTTTTTGCAAAATATCCTAATCCGGGAGCGTTGCTGCAACAGCTTGAAGGGGGCCGTAATAATCAGGCAAACGCTAATCAGGCACAGGGCGAGCAGACTCAGGCTCAGCAGCGTGAACGCCGGCAAAAGATCGCCGAGCTTTACGCCAAATACGATCTAAAGCCTGCCGCACAGATCTTGCCCGCGATCGTCGCAAACCGCGTGATGCGTGCCGTCTATTCCGAGCGGCAGCTGCAAGAGGTGATGGTCGATTTTTGGCAAAATCATTTTAACGTCTTTGCCGGCAAAGCTGCAGTTCGCTGGTACATCCCCAGCTATGAGCGAGACGTGCTGCGTAAAAATGCACTTGGTAATTTTAAGGACCTAGTCACCGGCACGGCACAGCATCCTGCGATGCTCTTTTACCTCGACAATTTTGAGTCGGTCTCGCCCAATGCACAGCAGCCGGGTAACGGTCAGAACGCGAGGCGTTTGCAGCAGTTGATGCAAAATGGCGGACGAATCAATCAGCAACAGCGCGACCGCATCAAGCAGCAGACCGGTGCGACCGACGCCCAGATCGACCAGCGTATCAAAGACGCTCAAAATAACCCGCAACAGCCCGCCCAACAGCAGCGTCAAAAACGCGGGATCAACGAAAATTACGCCCGCGAGCTGATGGAGCTGCACACGCTTGGCGTGGACGGCGGATATTCGCAAAACGACATCATCGAGGTCGCCAAATGCTTTACCGGCTGGACCATTGCTGATCCGCGTGGCTACCGGCGTGCGGCGGCGTACGATATCAAAGGCACGGACAACAAAGCACTCGAACGCATCCAGCGGCTCGCAGGCGTGCCGGACGATATCGAGAGCGGCGAGTTTTACTTTAACCAGCGTAACCATGAGAAAGGAGCTAAGACCGTGCTCGGGCAAAAGGTCGATGAGGGTGGCGTCAAAGACGGGCTCAAGGTCATCGATATACTTGTGTCGAGCCCCGCGACCGCAAAATACATAGCACGCAAGCTGGCCGTTAAATTTGTCAGCGACACGCCGAGCGATGCGCTTGTCGCACGCGTAGCCGATGCTTTTCAAAAGTCTAAGGGCGATATCAAAACCACCCTCAAGGCTCTGTTTAGCGACAAAGAATTTTTGCACCTGAAAATTACCGTGCAAAGATCAAATCGCCATTTGAACTAGCCGTCAGTTCGATCCGCACACTTGGTGCCGATACCAACGCGAGCCCTGCACTGGCCGCGATGCTCAACAAACTCGGCGAGGTGCCATACGGTTATCAGGCCCCGACCGGATATCCGGACACCGCTGAGGACTGGGTAAACACCGGTGCCCTGCTCGAACGGCTCAATTTTGCCGTCGCTATTGCCAGCAACCGCATACCGGGAACGCGTGTCGATCTGAAAGGGTTTGAGTCAAGAGATAAATCTCAGATCCTCGACAAAGCTCTGGCGGGGATACTCGACAGCGACATCTCCGCAGCCAGCAAAACTCTGCTGTTAAAACAGATCGAGCAGCCGCTGCCCGAGGTCAAAGCCGGTAACGAACTGGACGACCCGGTGGATGTTCCAAATATGCGTCAGGGACAGCAAGGCGGCCAAAACCGTCAGGCTCGTCTGCTAAACCCGAGCGGCAATCCAGATGTCTTTAAAGTAGTAAGTTTGGTACTTGGAACTCCTGAGTTTCAACGCCAATAGTCCAGGGAAACGCTCAGAGCCGGGGAACAGTCATGCTGATCTCCGGCTCTTTGTGTAGGTTTTTATATGAATAGATTTTTACCAATCACGCTGGCCGTAATAATTACCGTCTGTAATGGCTTTGCTCAAAGGACGCTTTCCGAAACGGAACGCTATAGGCTCGCTGCCGATTATTCGCAGCAAAATCGCGGCGTTTCTGTTTTGGTTATGAAGGGCGACAAGATCGTCTTTGAGGAATATCAAAACGGACGCTCCGCCGACCAGCCGTGGATACTAGCGAGCGGGACAAAATCATTCTCAGGGGTGATGGCCGCCGCCGCGATCGACGACAAACTGATCAAAGATCTCGACGAAAAGGTTGCCGACACTATCACCGAATGGAAAAGCGATCTGCGTAAATCCAAGATCACGATCCGCCAATTGCTGTCACTGACCAGCGGTATCGACGCCGGACAGATCGGCCGTGTGCCGAGCTACGCCGATGCGACCAAATCATCCGCGACACACGAGCCGGGCACGCATTTCGAGTACGGCCCGGCACCGTTTCAGATATTTGGCGAGCTGATGACCCGCAAGCTAAAACCAAAAAACGAAAGCGTGATGGCGTATCTAAAGCGGCGGATACTAGACCCGATAGGTTTAAGCGTGGGTTTTTGGCGGAGCGTTGACGGCCAGCCTTTGCTACCACAAGGTGCGAGCCTGACGGCACGCGAATGGGTAAAGTTTGGGCAGCTACTCAAAAACAATGGGAAATGGAACGGCAAACAGATCGTCAGTAAAAAAATATTGGACGAGCTGTCCGTCGGATCAAAAACAAACCCGGCATACGGCATCACGTTTTGGCTCAATCAAAAGGGCCAGGATCCCCGCGGCCGTTCGATCGGCGGAGCTGTTGAGGGGATAATGAAAAACGGCATCGCCGAGGGTGTCAGCGATCTATTTATGGCAGCCGGGGCCGGCAATCAGCGGCTCTACATCATTCGCTCGCTGGATATGGTGATCGTCCGCCAAGGCAATTTTGGGACGTGGGATGACACGGAGTTTATGCGGCGAATGTTAACCGGCGTTGCAAAATAGCCGCTGGTTTGGTCTATTATCAAATCGGGCTTAGATAATGGACACGCGGACGAGCGAACAAATACTTGAGCATTACACGGTCGAGCGCGAGATCGCCGACCGGCTGCGTCACTCGTCCGCTGTGGAGCGCCAGACGCTTTACACTGCCGCTTACGACGAACTATTTACCAGGCTACCCCATCATCCGCTCATCCAGCCGCAATCGCCGATCGCGCACCAGCGTCAGCTCAAAAAGCATGTGTGCAATCTCGCGGGCTTTATTGATAAAGATACGGTTTTCGTCGAGGTCGGACCCGGCGATTGCTCGGTTTCGCTTGAGGTCGCGAATGTAGCGAAGCAGGTTTTTGCGATCGACGTATCTAACGAGGTCACCAAAAACGCCGACGCTCCGGCAAACTTTCAGCTCATCATATCGAACGGCTCCGACATTCCCGTACCGCCCGCAACCATCGACGTCGTCTACAGCGACCAGTTGATGGAGCATCTGCACCCGGACGACGCACTCGAACAGCTAAAAAATATTTACACGGCATTAAAGCGGGGTGGGACTTATTTCTGCATTACGCCAAACCGTCTGAGCGGGCCGCATGATGTCTCGCGAGATTTTGACGACGAGGCGACGGGGTTGCATTTGCGGGAGTACACCGCGACGGAGCTGAGCGGCATACTACGCGATGCGGGATTTTCTAAAACGCGGATATTTCTCAGAGTTGGTTCGCTGGTGCTAAAGCTGCCGCTGGTGCCGTATCGAATTGCCGAGGCAATACTGGCCACGCTGCCGCATCGGGTCAGAAAGCTGCTGACACACAACCGTGCCGCAAGTTTTCTGTTAGGGGTAAAGCTGATCGCGACAAAATAGCACGATCAATATGTTGCGATCCGCTCCGAGCGGCCGATCGTAAATATTTTTATTAGAGCAAAACCTACGACAAATCCACCGATGTGTGCGGCGTATGCGACCCCGCCGCCGCCCGACGGTGTTAGATAACCGAGTACGATCTGATATACGATCCAGATCCCGATAGCGACAAACGCTGGAACGGTCGTCACAAAATTAAATATCAAAGCCCGAACATTTCGCTTAGGAAATAGCAGCAGATATCCGCCCAACACTCCTGAGATCGCCCCCGAAGCCCCCAGCATCGGGATTATCGAATCCGGCCCCATTATTATCTGAGCCGCAGCCGCCCCAAACCCGCAAAGCAGATAAAAGATGGCATATCTGATATGACCGATCAGGTTCTCGATATTGTCGCCAAAGACAAAGAGGAACAGCATATTGCCAAAAATATGCATGATCCCGCCGTGCATGAACATTGAGCTGAGAAAATTAAAATACACCGGCAGCGGCGTCGCGTAATGGTTTACGCGGGCGGCATCAGACCCGACCTGTATCACCTGCGGCCCGACGATATCGACGCCGGTCATGATCTCACGGGGGACGAGCGCAAAAGCGTAGTCAAACGCTTCGTTCGACCCAAGCCGCTGTAGCAGCAAAAAAACAAGTATATTCACGCCGATGATCGCGTAATTGACCACCGGCGTGATGTGCCGGTCTGAATTGTCGTCGCCGATAGGGAACATCTACTTAGCCTTTAACAACTCGTACCCCTCGCTGCGGGCAACAAACGTTGCCGCCGTCAGATCGCCAACGACATTGAGCGTCGTGCGGCACATGTCGAGCAGACGATCGACGCCGAGAATGATCGCGATCAGAGCGGGGTCAATGCCGATCATTGCAAGGATGCCGATGATAAATGGTATCGAGCCTGAAGGAACGCCGGCCGTGCCGATGCCGCCCAGTATTGCCAAATAGACGACCATTAGCTGAACGCTAAGCGTAAGTTCGACGCCTGCGAGTTGGGCAAGGAACAACACAGTCACACCCTCGTAAAGGGCTGTGCCGTTTTGATTTGCGGTCGCTCCGACGGTAAGCACAAAGCTGTTGATCTCTTTCGGCACACCGAGGTTTTCCTCGGAGATACGCAACGCGGTCGGCAGGGTTGCGTTTGACGACGAGGTCGAAAACGCCGTTACCACTACCGTCCAGATGCGGCGGAAAAAGTCGATGGGATTCATTTTCGACAACAGCCACACCGACAGAGAATAGACGCCGAAGAAATGTAAGCCCAGGCCGATCAGCACCGTCGCTACAAACCACCCAAGCGATTTGAGTAGGTCGATGCCAAACACGGCAATGTTGCTAAAAATGAGGCACGCCACCGCGTAGGGCGCGAACTTCATTATTATGTCGATGATCTTCGACGTGATCGCAAAGAGCGATTCCATCACGCTGACGAACGGAGCCGAAACCGGTGCCGGCAGCAGCGTTATCGCAACCCCAACTATCAGAGCAAAAAACATGATGTGGAGCATGTTCGGATTTTCACCCGCGATCGAATTAAACACGCTTTTTGGTACGATTGTTTTTACCGCCTGCATCAACGGCGAATCAGATTTTGCCGTTTCGGCGGCCTTTACCTGGGCCTCGGTCGCCGTCTTGGCACCGCTGCTAAATTTTTCTTTGAGCTGCGTCGCGATCTCAGGACTGATCCGTTCGCCCGGACGTATCGTATTTGCGAGCCCGAGGCCAATTACGACCGAGATGGCTGAAATGACAAGACAATAAACAAAAGATTTGAGCCCGATGCGGCCGAGTTTGCGAATATCGCCGATACCCGCAACTCCGACTACTAGGGATGAAAACACGAGCGGCACAACGATCATCAACAGCAGATTTAGAAAAAGCGTCCCGACCGGCTGCGTGATGTTTGAGATCAACCACGCGACATTTTCATGACTACCGCCCCAGACCTGATTGGCGATCAATCCGCCGCCGATGCCGACGAGCAAGCCGATCAGGATCTTGGTATGCAGAGCAATACCCTTTGGCTTGTCCGCAGTATTATCGTCAAGATCGGTCGCTATCTCACGGTCGTATTGGTCAGTCGGGATCGGTTCCTTGTCCTGTTCGCTCATTGTTTTCGTCTCCTGTAACGCAATGATCTTATGTCGAGAATTTGTGTGAGTTTAGCAGAATTTAGGCTAATTTGGTAAATTTGCTACACTGCTTTCAAAAACAGATATTAGGGATCATTATGAAAATTCAACGGCTATTGCCTTTTGGGTTGGTTTGTATGTTCGGGCTCTTTGCGCAAACCTCTATCGCCCAGAAAAAAACCATTGTCCTCGTTCGTCATGCTGAAAAAAGCACCACGGGTAATGCCACGGATATGGCTAAGGGCGACCCTGAGCTTTCGCCCGAAGGACTCGAGCGTGCCGAGCGGCTGGCAAAAGCCGTAAAAAAATACAAGCCTGACGTGATCTATTCCACAGACTACAAGCGTACAAAACAAACTGCCGAGCCGATCGCAAAACTCCGCCATAAAGAGGTTCAGACTTACGATCCCGGAAAACAGGCTGACCTAATACCGCTAATGCTAAACGGCAAGCCAAAACATTATCTGATCGTCGGCCACAGCAACACGACGCCTGCGCTCGCAAATCTGATATTCAAAAAGAAGTGTTCAAGCAGCTGCCGGATACAGAGTATGGAGTTTATTGGGTGATAAAAACTAAAAAAGGAGCGGTTACTAAGGTAGAGATGTATACCTATTGATCCGATAAATTATGAATATTCCAAAAGGACATCAGGCCGTAATGCCGTATTTGATGATGGAAGACGCGGCGGGCTTCATCGAATTTATTAAAACCGTATTTGACGCCGAGATGACCCATCAGGACGTACGCGGCGACATTGTCGGACATTGCGAAGCTAACTTGGGCGGCAGCACGATAATGTTTTCGCAGAGCCGAGACGAGTGGAAACCGGCGACAGCCAATATGTTTGTCTATGTTGACGATGCCGACGCGACCTATAAAAAGGCAGTCGATGCGGGTTCAGAAACAGTAATGCCGCCGGATGACCAAGAATACGGCCGCAGTTGCGGAGTAACCGACCCGTTCGGCAATGTTTGGTGGATAACGTCGGTTAGCGATTAAAGTCGGAGCTCCAACCGTTATTTTTTCGAAGGCGTTTTAGCAAAATAGCCCTGGCGGTGTGTAACCTTGACCTTGTCTTTTTGCATCTGCGGGTTAGTCAGTTCAATCGCGATCTTGCGGAAAACTCCGTCGCGGTTTTGATTTGTCGGCTCATACGCGATCAGATATTGTGAACGCATCTCGTCCTGGATCTGGTTAAACGCCTCGCGTAATTCGCGTTCGTCTTTGGGAAAATAAGCCCGTCCACCGGTTCGATCTGAGATCTTATTTAGCGAACCGCGATCGACACCGCTGTAAAAATTATCGCCGATGCCGATCGAATAAATGACCGCCTCGGACCGTAGAGCAGCTTGAACGGCATCATCCAATTTCTTTTTGCCAAATGTATTGACCCCATCAGATAGCAAAATGATCGCCCGACGTGTCTTTTCCGGCGCAGGGCCGAGTATCTCGTCGGAGGTGACCCAAATAGCGTCCCAGATCGCCGTCGAACCGACGACAGCTTGATTATCGCCCGAGATCGGCGGCGTTCCGGTCATCACCCCACCACCAATGTATCCTGAAGGCGGTATAAATCTGACCTGGCTGACCGAGCGTCTGAGGCGGGCTAAATTATTAGTAAACCCCTGCTCAAGCGTTGCTTCGCCGGTGAACGAGACTATGCAAACCTCGTCCTTTGCGGGACGCACGACCGATTCCAAAAATGAGATCGCGGCCGCCTTTTCCTCGGGCAATGTTCGCTCTTGCGAGCCGCTCGTGTCGATCAAGATAGCAAGGCTCAGCGGCAGATCGACTTGTCGTGAAAACGCCACCAGCTCTTGTTCCTTTCCGTCTTCGAGCAGACGAATATCACCCTGTTTCAGATCCGTAAGCAGCCTCCGGTTGCGGTCCTGTGCGGTAAACAGCACATTGACGACCTCGGTATCGACTTTGATGACCTCGTCGTCAGGCGTCGGTACGGGTGTAGGTGTCGGCGAAGCCGATGTTGTAGTGGGATTGGGCGGATTTTGCTGAGCATCGGCGATCGAAAACCCGATCAGCCAAATTGCGGCGGCCGCGATCGTAAATCCTGTGATAAATCCCTTTTTCGTCAACATCTTACTTCTCTTCTATTTCAAACTATCTTTGATCGCACGATAGCTCGCCTTTGTGCGGACCTTATATTTCTCGGTCTTAGTCTTGTCGTTAAATCTCACCTCGACCTTTCTGACACGTCCGTCGTAATTTTGGTCGGCAGGCTTATAGGTGATGATGTACTGTGAACGCAGCTCGTCGGATATTTTCTTAAAAGCCCGTTCGAGGGCGAGCATGTCGCCGGTAAAGAAAACCTGTCCCCCGGTCTCTACGCAAAGCTGTTCTAATATTTTGTCACCTTTGTCCTTGGCGGTCCCTGCATCAACCCCCGGAACGGTGCCCAAAAAGCCCGCCTTTGTCGAGATGCCAAATACGGTCGTCTCAGTTCGCTGGGCGATATCGATCGCGTCCCTGAGATCCGCTCGGCTAAATGTGTCGTCGCCGTCCGTGATCATCACGATCACGCGGCGGCCTGGGACGTTTCGCAGCTTTTCATCCGAAAACTGCCATATCGCGTCATACAGAGCCGTCTGCGAACCGGTCGCCTTTACCTTATCAACCGCTTTATCAAGCAGGTCGAGCTTATCGGTAAAATCTTGTCGCAAGGTGATCTCGTGGTCAAAAGTCATAAACGCCGCCTTATCTTTTCGCAGACGCGTGACGGTGTAAATAAAATTCTTTGCGGCTTCCTTTGAAAAACCGATCTTACCCGCCGTCGAGGGCGACGTGTCCATCAAAACACCGACAAATATCGGCGGATTAGTTTTTTCGTCGGAAAAGAATGTGACCTCTTGCTGAACGCCATCTTCAAAAACGAGAAAATCGTCTCGTGTCATGCCCTTAACAAGATCGTCCTTCTTTTCCTTAGTAGATTGCGTCACGGTCACCGGCAGACGCACCTCAAAAACCTTGGTCGCGCCAGTGTCATCAGGCGTCGGGGTCGGAACCGGAGTTGGCTTTTGCGCCGATGCCCCCATCGCGCAGGCAAACGTCAAAACAAAGCTGATAAATACAAATTTCAAACCCATTTTTGTCATAAACGGCAATATCCGATCAATAGATTGACGCATTCTTTCGATGCAAGCCCACAGCCGCCTGTTGCCCGAATGCGCTGTCAAAGTATAGCAAAAATCGCTATCTCACACATAAATTGCGGAAACGACGATTGCGCCGCTCACTACCATAGGTAAGAATAACGTTACCGATGGCGACTATAGACGCAAATATCTTTAGGGAATATGACATTCGCGGCATTGTCGGTAGACAACTAACCGACGAAACTGTTGCCGTGATCGGCAATGCCATCGGGACATATTTGCGTCAGCACGGAGCAAAACGCATCGCCATCGGCTATGACGCTCGCGAACGCTCGCCCGGATTTTGCGAGATCATGACCGAGAGCCTCCACGCGGCCGGTTGTGACACCCTTCAGATCGGCATGGTGCCGACGCCCGTTTTGTATCACACTCTTTTTACAAAACACCTCGATGGCGGCGTCATGATCACCGGCTCGCACAACCCGCCCGAACACAACGGTTTCAAGATCAGCCTCGGCACCGCCAGCCTTTTTGGCGAACAAATACAGGAAATAAAAGAGATCGTCCTGTCAGAACCGCATGCGTTAGCGGGCGGCCAGAATCACGGCACTAATGAAACCATAGACGTCCTGGCGGACTATTGCCGCGACCTAGTTTCGCGTCTCAACCTCGGGCCAAGAAAATTAAAGGTCGTCGTTGACGCCGGCAACGGAATGGGCGGCATAACCGCCGTTCCGATCTACCAAGCCCTCGGCGTCGACATCGTCGGGCTTTACACAGACCCTGACCCGACATTTCCAAACCATCACCCCGATCCATCGATCACCGAAAATCTTACAGATTTAATAAACACCGTCCGAAAAGAAAAAGCAGGTCTCGGCATAGCATTTGACGGCGATGCTGATCGCATAACGGTCGTTGACGAGACCGGCCGCATCATCTGGGGCGACGAGCTGATGATCTTGTTGTCACGCTCGGTGCTTGCCACGCATCCCGGAGCGACTATAATTGCTGAGGCAAAATGCTCGCAGACGCTGTTTGACGACATCGCAAACCACGGCGGCGTACCGCTAATGTGGAAAGCCGGACACTCGATAATAAAGGCAAAGATGAAAGAAACCGGAGCCGTGCTCGCTGGAGAGATGAGCGGCCACATCTTTTTCGCCGACCGCTTTTACGGCTTTGACGACGCGGCCTACGCCGGAGCCCGCGTGATGGAGATACTTTCAAAAACAGATCAGCCGCTTTCCGCAATGCTCGCCGATCTGCCAAAAACATTTTCGACGCCAGAGCTACGTATCAATTGCCCTGACGAAATAAAATTCGACGTCGTCCAAAAGATCGCCGACCACTTCGCCCACGACCACAAAGTCATCACTATCGACGGCGTCCGCATCATCTTCGACCACGGCTGGGGCATCGTCCGTGCGTCAAATACCCAAGCGTTACTTGTTATGAGATTTGAGGCTGATTCCAAAGCCGAACTCGTTAATATCCAAAACCGAGTCGAAACAATGGTTAACGAACTAATCGAAACGTCCTGTAATTGATCCTCACCGCTTTCGATCTTACCTGCGGCAACGAAGCAACAAAATCCACATTATCAAGATTATCGACCAACGATACGATCTGTGTCGGTGTTTCAAAGGAGAATCGTCTAGACCGCACCGAGAGAACGTAGGTTTCTCCCGGGGTCAGGCCATCGAACCGGAAAGTGCCAAATCTACCGGTCAAAGCAGTTCGCTGATTCCCGTTTTGATCAGTGATCGTCATCACGGCATTTGTGATACCGCGGCCCTCTGCCGTGATCACGCGGCCTGACAGAGAGACGCCAGCCGCAGTCGAGACGCCCTGTGCCAGCGTCCAGTCGGAAAAGCCCGTCACACCCGTTGCTGTTACCCGGTTTGAATATTCATTGACCGTGCTGGTTATTAGACCGGCATTGCCGCCCGAAATGCGATACGCCCGATATCCAACCTCGACACCAGAAATATCCGTGTCTTTGTAACCAAAGATAACGTTCGAAGACGTCACTCCGCCGCCTGGATTTTCGATCTGCCACCAACGGGACAGACGGTTTACAGGCAATCCGCTAGCGGGGTTTGAATACGCGCCCTGATTTGCTTTCACGGAAACATTGCCTGATCCCACAATATCTCGCACGATAACCGGAGAATAGCCATTTGCCGTGCCCACGGGAAAAATGAACGGATCTGAATTGTTAACGCATCGGACAAGCGTGGTCTGGATATAGGCAAATCGCTCGCCGCCCATAATGCCATCGGGCAGACAGCTGGTTATCACTACAGTTCCGCCGCCCGTGATTATTCCCCCGCTTAGCGAGAGGATTCCGTTGATGGTCAATGTGCGGCCTTGAGCAATATTCAGAGTCCCGCCGTTGACGTTTAGGTCGTTCATCACAACGTCGGCAACGGCAATGTTTATATTACCTGCACCGACAGGAATTACCGCGTTTGAGTTGGCGGCAGGAGCGGTCCCGGTTGACCAGTTCGCATTGTCAAACCAATCGGACGAGGTCGCCGGAACATTCCATTGCTGAAGGTAAATGCGTGTGAGATATACAGCTGGAGCGTCACCCATCTCAGAAAAACTGCCCGCGATATATAATTCATTCCCAACCCGCAGCATGACATTGGCAAGTATCGCCCGGTCGAGATCGTTCTGAGATCCAGTAACCGGCGACCAAGCGCTGGTCGAGGTATTGTAATAGGCTCGCTTGTTGAGCATGATCGAACCGTCAAAGGTCTGCGTGAAATTGCCCCGCATATAGAGCGAATCGCCAAAGATCGCTAATTTGACCGAATCGTTCAAGCCGTTACCCGTCAAAGGCGACCAGATATTCGTCGCAATATTGTATCGGGCAATGAAATTCAAATTTGTTGTTGCACCGCCAAAAGTCTGTGAAAAGAAACCGCCCGCAAACAAGTCATTCCCGGAAACCGCAAGCGAGACTACAGTGCCGTTCAAACCATTATCGGCCAGCGGCGTCCAGACATTTGTTGTGGTATTAAAACGGGCGATGCGGTTTAGATTTATGACGGAGCTGGTCGTCGTTCGCGAAAAGTCGCCGGTGACAAACAGGTTGCTGCCCGAGATAGCAACCCCCGAAACGCCGCTGCCGTTCAGACCGTTGCCCGGCAACGCCGACCACGTATTAGTCGTAAGGTCATAGCGGGCGATGCGGTTCAAGATAACAGTATTGTCCGCAGTCCGTGTGAACGAACCGCCGACGTACAGGTTGTTACCATCAACCGCAACGGACGAAACACTGGCATTTAACCCGCCATTCGCGAGCGGTGACCAGGTAGCAGTTACGGGATCGTATTGCGCAATAAAGTTAAGACCGGTGACTGACCCGTCGTGTGTTTCGGTGAATGACCCGCAGGCGTAGATCTTGCCACTTGCGTCCGCCGCAAGTCCAGTGATGATGTTATTCAGCGCCTTGCCATTGTGATTTCCTAGCTTTGCCCAGCCACCAAGAGCACCAGTTTTGACAGATGTTTTACTTGCCTGCCGACTTGCGGAGAGACTGTATCCTACAAAACCGTTCAACGCCTGGTTAAGGCCGTCCGCGGTTATTCGAAAGGCTCCTCCAGCGTAAAGAAAGCTGTTGTTTGAGATTGCGATCGCATTCACCTCAGTATCAAGGCCGCCTGTGTTCAGCAACCCTCCGCCGTCTAACAAGGACCACTGGTTAGTACCGAGGTCGTAGGACGCTATATTAGCGGGAAAGACGGTGTTGTCCCCCGTCGAAGAAAAGCTGCCCCCAACAAACAACTTGTTGCCGGATACCTCGATGTCCTTAACCCTACCGTTCAAGCCCTGATTAGCGAGACCGAGCCAGGCGTTTTCTGAAGGTGTGGCAAATATCTTGTAGCGCGCAATTCTGCCGAGGGCCGTCGATCCCGTGCCCGTCGACTGTGTAAATAGTCCCCCGACAAACAAATAGTCGCTGTCCTTTATGGCCATCGACAGCACGTTGCCGTTCAAACCGGTATCGGTTCCAAACGATTGAAGGGAATGCCATATGTCAGAGGCCGGCGTGTTTCCCACATGATAACGCCCTATTCGTGTCATCAACGGGCCGGTTTCGGAGAATGGCTTTACAAAATCTCCACCGACATAAACGTCATCACCATCAACTGCCATAGCCGTCACTTGGGCCTCGGAGCCATTACCCTGAGCCACACCGTCGCCCCGCACGGGACGCCAACTACCGGTGTCGAGTTGATATATGGCAAAACCGTGGGCCGCATGACCACCACCAAATTGGGGTGGCTCCGATCCGTCTAATCCCACGAACAGCTTATCTCCCCTGACCGCTAGAGCAGCGACCGGTTTATTCACGCCGTCTTCGGCAAGCGGAAACCACCTTTGCTCATCCGGATCGTTCGGGTTGTCAGGTCTTATCTTGTAGCGAGCGATATGCGTTAACGTTGAAAGTTCGCCGTCGGCCGTTTGGTAAAACAATCCGCCAACATAAAGATAATTACCGGCGATCGCCAACGCAGAAACCTTGGAAGATAGCTGGTTTCCACCAAAGTCACCCGAATCTATTCCTTTATTTGCAAGAGGATGAATGGAGTTCTCGACAGGGTCATAGACAGCTATGTTGAAAGCTTCGTGATTCGCAACCTGACTAAATTCACCACCGATAAATATCATGCCGCTTGGGTGCTCGACCACTGCTCGGATGACCCCGTTCGTACCCGCTCCTCCCTCGTAGAACCTCCGATCAAACTTACCGATGGGTAGCGGTGTTGCGTTGGGCGGCGGACAGCCAACGTCAAACGCCGAGGTAAAAAGAACGGTGACTAAAAACAATAATATTGACCCGTACATCCGCCAACCGTTTGCCAGTTTTGCAAAAGCTCGCTTTGCTCCCATCACATTTTTCTCCCTGTCCGCCTATATCTTTAGCGTGAGATCAGACCTAAAACGTCGATCCTTTGCCATTTCGTAATAAATATCAACCTGATTTTCGCTTGACTTGTTCTCAAAATTCCTCAAAACTAAGGTCAAATTTCCATATTTGTTGCCTGTCAGTGCTGAAATGAATAGGACCCGCATATACGAGTTCGGGGATTTTCGTCTAGATGCGAATGCCCGCCAGCTTTATAGCCTTCGCTCGCGCGAAGCGGTGCCGCTTACGCCAAAGGCCGTGCAGCTTTTGATCACGCTCGTATGCAGCAACGGGCGGCTGCTGACAAAAGAGGAGTTACTTGACCGCGTCTGGGGCGGTTCGAATGTGGAAGAAGGTAATCTATCTCAGACCATATTCGTGTTGCGAAAAACACTGGGCGAAGACAAGAGCCAGCCGAGATACATCATCACGACGCCCAGCCGCGGATATCAGTTCATAGCCGCTGTAAACGAGGCTGACGACAAAAACCTGAGAGCTGATAGGTTTCAGCGTTTTGGTACGGGTGGAGCCGTTAATACTGATGCTTACAAAGCCTACATCGAGGGCCGCTCGTTCTGGAATAAACGCACCGGAGAAAGCCTGAAACAAGCCGTCAAGCGTTTCGAAGAGGCTCTGAGGCAAGACCCGGATTTTGCTTTGGCATATGCAGGCCTGGCCGACAGCCATCAGCTATTGGCTGAGTATTACGCGGCTGCGGTTCCCGACCGGTTGAAACAAAACGGCAACGGCGCCAAAGCTACTCCTGAAAAGAACGATGCACAACTCGCCGAGGCACACGCCACGCTCGCCTATGCACAGGCTTTTTATGATTGGGATTGGGCCGGAGCCGACCGATCGTTCAAGAAATCACTCGAACTCGACCCTGATCACGCCACCACGCATCAATGGTACGCCGACCACCTTTGCGTCACCGGGCAATTCGACAAGGCACTAAAGCATTTCAAACGAGCTATCGACCTCGCTCCTGATTCGGCATCGATCGCGGTCGGGCTCGCAGGATATTACTACACAAAACGCGATCCCGCGCGGCTTATTGCGCAGAGCAAAAATGTGATCGGGCTGGATCCGGGATCAGCATACGGATATTTTTATTTGGGTTTTGGCTATGAATTCAACGGTATGGAATCTGAGGCGGTCGATGCTTTTGCCATGGCCGCAACTCTTTTTGGCGAGCCCGCCGAGATCGGCGAGGAATTAAGAGAGGCCTATCGGCAAAACGGAATGAGCGGCGTCTGGCACAAACGCCTCGACCAATATGAAACCCGCCCGCATCTCAAAAACTATCCACGATATCTAAAATCGCTCGTACCGATCAGGTTAGGTGATAAAGAAACGTCCCTCTCGTGGCTTGAACAAGCCTATGAACAACGTGACCGCGGCATCGTTTACGCAAAATACGAGCCGCTTTTAGAACCTCTTCGCGGAGATGCTCGGTTTAAAGATCTGGTGAAGAAAATTGGATATTGAGTTCAGTGACTTTCTATTTAATGACGACCGTTTTCGTCATGGTTTTGCCGCATGGTCCACAGCCATCATCAACGGCGGCGGTGATCGAGTAAGTTCCGACACGAACATCTGAGAGATCCCAAATCACATCGAGCCCTTTGCCGATGATCTTGCCACCGGAAACAGAATAAATATAAACCAAGGGGTCGTTATCGGGATCGGCGGCTATTGTTTTTACCCTGATCTGCTTATGAGTGCTGAGATCGGCAAGCTCGTTGCTGCTTAGAAGAAGATCGACGACCGAAGCTCCGCCCCAGCCAAACTGCGAAGTCCACTGATCTGTATTTGCGATCTTGTCGATCCCGACCTCAAACTTCTCTAGATCGCTGAGCGTCTTTGTGCCGCTACAACCGAGATAATGACTGACCGTCTTCCGCTTTCCGTTTGCAACTATCCTAATTGTTGCCGAAGGGCTATCGGTCCAATACTCAGGACATTTGGAACTACGGTTGGATCCTCCAGCTTGACCATAATCTCCGCGTAAAGAGAAGAAATTGACCCTTTTGACTTCGGAAAGCAGTGTGCTTAACTGGCCATTGGTTATCTTGCCGGTCAGCGGAAGTTTTGGCATCGGCCCGTTCCCACGATAGGCGAACCCTCCATCCGGAGTAAATTTCACCGTTCCGTCGGCGTTGATCGTCAGCGTATAAGCGGGACACCACCCGAAACACATCGTTCTTTCGAGCGTCAGTATGAAGTCTTTGGGACTGTCCTGTTGTGAATAAGCTGAAAAACTGCCGCAGAACAAAAGAGCAGACGTCAGAACTAATATTCGTAGGACTTTCATGCTGCAAACATTGTAATTCGGAAATCGGCAAAAATGAATCTCCGACGAAATTTGTTCGTCAGCTTTCATTGACCTTGAGAACAGCCAGAAAAGCCTCTTGCGGTATCTCTACCCGCCCGACTTTTTTCATTCGCTTTTTGCCTTCTTTTTGTTTTTCGAGCAGTTTACGTTTGCGCGAGATGTCGCCGCCGTAGCATTTGGCAATGACGTTTTTGCCCATGGCTTTGACGGTTTCGCGGGCGATGACCTTGCTGCCGATGGCGGCCTGGATGGCAACCTCGAACATCTGCCGCGGGATGAGTTCTTTCATCTTTGCGGTCAGCAGGCGGCCTTTTGACGTGGCGGTGTCGCTGTGGAGGATCAGTGAAAGCGCATCGACTGGCTCGCCTGATACAAGGACATCGAGTTTGACCAGCTTGCTCGCCTGATAGCCCGAAACATGATAATCGAGCGACGCATAACCTTTTGAAACGCTTTTGAGGCGGTCGTAAAAATCGAGAACGATCTCATTTAGCGGCAGCTCATAGACCAGCATCACGCGGTTCGTCGTAATGTATTCAAACTTTTTCTGTACACCGCGTTTTTCATCCAGCAGCGGCAAGATACCGCCAAGATAATCGTCGTTAGTCAGGATAGTCGCTTCGATAAACGGCTCTTCGATCTTAACGATGCGGCCGGTGTCGGGCATTTTCGAAGGACTGTCGATCTCCGCAACCTCGCCATCGGTCGTCGTCACGCGGTAACGCACCCCGGGGGCGGTCGTGATGAGTTCGAGGTTAAATTCGCGTTCCAGACGCGCCTGGACGATCTCCATGTGGAGCAGTCCGAGAAAGCCGCAGCGAAACCCGAAACCCAGCGCGGTCGAGCTTTCCGGTTCGAAGAAAAACGAAGCGTCATTAAGCCGCAGCTTTTCCATCGCATCGCGCAGGTCTTCGTACTGGGCCGCGTCGATCGGATACAGCCCCGCAAAAACCATCGGCTTTACTTCCTGAAAACCGGGCAAAGGTTCAGCAACCGGTCGTGCAGCATCGGTGATAGTATCACCGATCTGCACGTCAGCGACGGTCTTGATCGACGCGGTCAAAAATCCTACCTCGCCGGGGCCAAGCTCGCCGATCGGCGTAGGACGCGGGCGGTTAACTCCAATGGTTTCAACCAGATACTCGCGGCCTGTGTTAAAAAACTTGATCTTTGTACCCTTCTTGACCGTGCCGTCGATCACGCGGAAAAGCACAATCACGCCTCGATACGAGTCGTACCAACTATCAAAAATAAGAGCTTTGAGCGGTGCGTTACGGTCACCCTTGGGCGGCGGCACCTTGGCCACGATAGCTTCGAGAACTTCGGCAACGCCGAGTCCGGTTTTAGCGGATGTCAGCACGGCATCACTTGTGTCGAGCCCGATTATGTTCTCAATTTGTTCTTTAATTCGGTCCGGTTCGGCAGAGGGCAGGTCGATCTTGTTGAGAACTGGGACAAGTTCGAGGTCGTTTTCGATGGCGAGATATGTGTTTGCCAGCGTCTGAGCCTCAACGCCCTGCGATGCGTCAACGACGAGCAGAGCCCCTTCGCACGCCGACAGCGAACGCGAAACCTCGTAGCTAAAATCGACGTGGCCCGGCGTGTCGATCAGGTTGAGGACGTATTGTTTGCCGTCTTTTGCTTTGTAATCGAGACGGACGGCGTGGGCCTTGATGGTGATGCCGCGCTCACGCTCGAGATCCATATCGTCGAGCATCTGTGCCTCCATATCGCGGTCCGCGACGGCGCCCGTCAACTGCAGCAGCCGGTCGGCAAGCGTCGATTTACCATGATCGATATGGGCTATTATCGAGAAATTTCTTATTAGGTCGAGATCCATAAGCACCAAGCAAACAGAAATTGTAACAAATCGAGGGCAACCGCGCATTTTCACGAGGCTTTAGTGCAGAAGCCCGCACGTAAGTAAGGGCGTAACATCCGAGACGAACTCATCACGGCTCAAGTATCCGGCCGCGTAAATTTTCCATTGCCCGACACACTGTATTTTTGTTATAGTTAGCGCATAACAAATCGTTGTTATTTTTTGACGCATTTTTTATGCGTGGGAGGTTTTATATGGGACGTGATTACGAAAGAGAAGAAACTAGCGCAGCTACAAAGCTGACATATTTGATCGTCGGTGGCGGCATCGGTGCGATACTCGCACTGCTTTTTGCCCCAAAATCCGGCGAAGAGCTTCGCGGTGACATCGCTGATGCAACCCGCAAGGGCATCGAAAAGAGTAAGGAAACGGCTGCTCAATTACAGGAAAAGGCCGGCGAATATTACGAAGTTTCGAAAGAGAAGGCCGGAGAGCTTTATGAAACGGCTACCGAAAAAGCTCACGAGTTGAGCGAAAAGGCAAAGACCGCGGCGGCCGCCACGGCAAATCCTTTTTCGGCCGCTATCGAAGCAGGAAAGGACGCATACACCGCCGAAAAGCGTAAAAACGAGTCGAAATCGATCACCGATGGACGTGCGTCATATCCGGTTGACGAAAAAGAAAGCAAATAGTCGATGAATACGAACGACCCTCAATTTTGGCAGATGGTATCGTCCATCGTGATCGCGGTGTGTTTCGTCTTTATGGCGATCGCTTTGCTGTGGATCGCATTGACGGTTCGAAAGGTTGTCGCAACGGTCAAGAACGTCGAGGAAAAGGTAGAACCTTTGCTCATAAAGGTTGATGCCATCAGCGTGCAGGGCCGCGAGATATCGGTGCATTTTAACGAGATCTCGGCGAACCTCGCGACCACGACAAAGTACTTGGCCGAATCGACGGAGCTTATCAAAGACGAGATCGCCGAGCTACGTTTGCTGGTCAACGACACTGCGATCGTTGCTAAAGACAAGGTCGCAATGGTCAGCCGTTCGATCGACCGGACGCATATGCAGGTGACGGATACGACCGAGTTTGTCCAGCAAAAGATCGTTGTCCCGGCCCGCGAGATCGCCGCTGTAATGGCAGGTGTGAAAAAAGGCCTCGAGGTGCTTTTTGCCCCAGCTCCAAAACAGATCGACCGCGCCTATGAAGACGAGGAAATGTTCATCGGCTGATACCCATAATGCAATTTGGATTCGCTCCTAAAAAGGCTTCGCTAATGCGGAGCCTTTTTTTGGTCCACCCTGGTCCACCTTGGTCCACTTGGTCCGGACCGGACCAAGACCCAACTTCAAATTGTTGTTTTTGAACACAATATGTGCTAATAACATAGTCAGTTTCTTCTGAAATTTCACAGTTTGCGATCGTGTCCTTATGTTGTCGAGTTTGCCCAAACTGACTCTTTGGCTCGTGGCTTTCGTGGCCGCTATGTCGGCGGTCGTGAGCGGTCAGTCGTCTAGCGGGCGGCTCACGGGCAAGGTAACAGATAAGGATGGCAAGCCGATGGCGGGCATCACCGTCGTTGCAACCAATCAAACCAACTCAACAAGTAAAACGCAACGGACAAAGGCCGATGGTAGCTACACGATCCGGCTCGCTAATGGAGCGTACCGAATTACGGTCGCCGAGCCCTATGAGGCCAGGTTTGACCGGGGCAAGACGGATGAATATGGCGCATTTGCCAATCTGATCTGCAACGCACAAAAAATGTGCACTGCACTGGAAAATGTGATCATCGACGGCAGCGAACGAAAGATAGACTTTGCCGTTACCGATCCGGCCAAAGACACAGCGGCAAAACCTGGCGAAACGGCCAAATCGCCGTTCAAGACCCGCGAGGTGCTCGACCGCTGGCGGATCGAATTTCCCGAATACGAACGCTACGGCGACAAAGGTGTCCGCGGCCGTGATATCCCTTTCCGAAAGACCAACAAATGGTATAACCCATATGACACCAACGTATTAAAGGGCGACAAACCCGTCATCGGCAACGACTATTTTATGGTGTTTTCGGCCGTCAGCACGACCGGCGTCGAACTGCGTCGCACGCCTTCCGGCAACAATGTCTCGTCGGCAAGCCCGAACAGCAACAACTTTTTTGGCCGCCCCGAAAGTTTTAGTTTGGGCCAGACGATGCAGGTTTCGTTTGAGTTTTTTAAGGGCCAGACCGTCTTTCGCCCGCGCGCTTGGGCGGTGAAAGTATCGCCGACGTTTAGCCTGCCAAACTATCTTAATGCCCGAGAGAATGGCATCGTCAATGTCGATGTCCGCCGCGGCACGACCCGTACCGATTATCACGTCTCACTCGAAGAGGCCTTTGCCGAGGTCAAGCTGTTTGACGTCAACGACAATTACGATTTCGTTTCCGTCAGGGCGGGCATACAGCCTTTTAACGCCGATTTTCGCGGGTTTTTGTTCTCGGATAATAACCTCGGATTCAGAGTATTTGGCGGACATTCGAATAACAAGTCTCAGTTCAACTTTGCGTATTTTCGCTCGATCGAAAAAGATACAAACAGCGGGCTCAACTCGATGAAAAAGCTTCGCCCGCAAAATATCTACATCGCCAATTATTACCGGCAGGATTTCCTGACCAAAGGCTACACGATCCAAGCGGTTGCTGCATATAACGACGACCGCGCCGACAAGCATTACGACGAAAACGGCTTTCTCGTCCGGCCCGCCCTGATCGGCAGTGCTCGGCCACACAACGTTAAGGCCGGATATCTTGGCTTTAACGGCGACGGCCACATCGGCATTTTGAATCTGACCAACTCGTATTACTACGCATTTGGGCATGACGATTTCAACCCCATCGCGGGGAAACGCACCGAGATCAGTGCCCACATGGCGGCTGTCGAGGCGTCGATAGATAAAAACTGGCTGCGATTTCGCGGCTCGGTCTTTTTCGCATCGGGCGATAAGAACCCGACAGACGATAAAGCAAACGGCTTTGACGCGATACTCGACGACCCCAATTTTGCTGGTGGACAATTCTCGTATTGGAACCGCCAAGGCATACGTCTAGTCTCGACCGAGGTCGGCCTTGTTCAAAGCAACAGCCTGTTGCCGACATTGCGTTCGAGCAAGACCGAGGGGCAATCAAATTTTGTAAATCCGGGCATCATGATCTTTAACGCCGGCGTCGACGCCGAGTTAACACAGACGATCAAGGCGGTATTTAACGCCAATTACCTGCGTTTTCACCGGACGGACGTGCTTGAGTATGTGTTGTTCGAGCCGGTAGTGCGGCACGATATCGGATACGATCTGAGCCTCGGGGCGGTCTATCGCCCGTTCCTTATTAATAACATCACGATGACGTTTGGCGGCAGCATGTTTTTTGCGGGCAAAGGGTTTCGCGATGTCTATACTGACAGGACGCAAAATTGCCCGATACCAAATTTTTGCACGCCGGGACCGCAGATCGTCAATCCGAGCAAACCGCAATACTCATTATTTAGCCAGCTAAAGCTGATCTTTTAAGGCGCGAGGGGAAAGATATAAATGGCCGGTCGAGCTAACATAAATGTCCGCATCAAGTTGATCGTGCTGCTGGTGTTCGCGTTTTTTCTCACCGCGGCACTGTGGAAAGACCAGACGCTGGCAAAAAAGAATGACGACCCGGCCGCCAAGACCGCACCTCAAACCGTACTTGCACAGCCGGAGCAAACTTATCTGGCTGAAACGCCGAAAGCCGAGGACGCTAAGATCGAGGGCTGTGCCAAATGCCATGACAACATCGAGCCGATGCACCGCTACAACAATAAGGGCGATGTTTTTGACAAGCTCGACGAGGGCAAAGACGCGCAAGGGTTGACATGTACTTCTTGCCACGGAGGCAACCCGGCGGCGACCACGCAAAAAGATGCCCACGTCCAGCCAAAATTTCCAAAAGAATGG
Organism: Chloracidobacterium sp.; assembly: GCA_016712045.1. Lineage (GTDB taxonomy): Bacteria > Acidobacteriota > Blastocatellia > Pyrinomonadales > Pyrinomonadaceae > OLB17. Next base: position 64,736 of record JADJRV010000012.1, read on the forward strand.
GGCTGTAAAAACGGCGAGTGTTCGAGCCGCAACCCCGAACGCACCAACACGCTGCTCGCCAAAGAAACACGCGAATTTGTCCGCTTTGTAAACCCTGGCGATTTTCGCGTTATCAGCCAGTCGTGCGGCCAATGTCATACCGACGAGAACGAAAAAGTATCGCGCAGCATGATGGCACACGGTTCGATGCTGTGGGGAGCCGCTCTTTATAACAACGGCGGTTTTCATATCAAGGACGCACGGTTTGGCGAAAGCTACAACGAAGACGGCAAGCCGCAAGCTCTGCTCCACGAACCCTCACCGACCCGCGAGCAACAGGCTTTCAAAGGGTGGCTCTCGTCGCTGTACCCGCTTCCGCGTTGGGAGGTCTCACAACCGGGTAATATCCTACGCGTATTCGAACGCGGCGGACGGCGGCGCAACGAGGTCGGCAACCCTGATAAGGAAGAAGAGGGAGGTAAACCTGACAAAGGCTTGAGCCCCCGTGGCCTCGGCACAAACAACCGCACCGACCCGGTCTATCTCGGGCTGCAAAAAACGCGTCTGCTCGACCCGACATCGAATTTTCTTGGCACTAATGACCATGCGGGCGACTATCGTTCGTCAGGGTGTAGCTCGTGTCATGTCGTTTACGCCAATGACACTAGTAAAGCCTCCTCAGGGCCGTATGCGATCGCCGGAAACCGGGGCTATTCACAATCGGCGGACACCAAAATTCCAAAAAACGAATCGGGTCACCCGATCAAGCATCAGTTCACATCGCGCATCCCGACGGCGCAGTGCATGACCTGTCATATGCATCCTGGCACAAATATGGTCGCGACCTATCTCGGCCGCATGTGGTGGGACAACGAGAGCGACGGCAAAATGATGTATCCGCAGGATAAGCAGATCGACCCGACACAGGCTGAGATGGCCGCCAAGCTCGATAAAAATCCTGAGGGAGCGAGCCTTCGCGGGCTTTGGTCTGATTCGATCTTTTTGCAAAACACGGGAACGGCGGATTTTAACAGCAAACTAAAGAATGTGCAGTTTGCCGACTCGCACGGCCACGGCTGGATTTTCAAGAACGTCTATAAAAAGGACCGCAAAGGCAATCTTTTGAACGCCGCCGACCGCATCGTCCCGGCTGACGACCCGAACAAATTCCAAAAGGCTGTCCACCTGCAAGACATACATCTTGAGAAAGGTATGCATTGCGTCGATTGCCATTTCCGGCAGGACAGCCACGGAACGGGCATACTTTATAATGAGCCGCGTGCCGCGGTCGAGATCAGTTGCGTCGATTGCCACGGCTCGGTCAAGGCTAAAGCTAACGGCATCACGAGTAGCTTTGCCGCCGAGGCCCCCGAAAACAAGAACGAAATAAATCAACGTAAAAATGCCAATAAACAGCTGATCGGCCGCGACCTGACGCGTCTGCGGTTTCGCGCTCCCGACGGTAAACGGCAAGCTGTGCTTGAAGTGATCACCAAGGACGAAAAACGTCCTAACCCCGTGTCGAAAGGCCGCGAGATACAATTAAAGAAAGGCGACATCGTCCAGCATTCGATCGTTGACCCGGATATGTGGTGGCGGGTCAAGCAAACCCGCGACACGGTCATCGAGGGCGAACGCGATTACAACGTCCAGTCGGCTTACGCCAAGCTGATGCAAAAAGACAACACGACTTGGGACAACATCGACGCAGGTGAAGACAAGCTCGCTCACGGCGATACGACCATGACTTGTTACGCCTGCCATACCTCTTGGGTCACAAGCTGTTTTGGTTGTCATCTGTCGATGGAGGCAAATAAAAAGATGCCAAATCGCCACAACGAGGGTGGCGACTCGCGTAATTTTACGAGCTACAATTTTCAAGTTCTGCGTGACGATATTTTTATGCTCGGCAAAGACGGCACGGTCACCGGCCACCGCGTTGCCCCAGTCAGTTCGAGGTCGGCGGTACTAGTCTCATCGCGAAATCAAAACCGCGAGTGGATCTATAGCCAGCAACAGACCGTTTCCGGCCGAGGGATTTTCGGGCCAGACATTTAATACCCATGTTCCGCACACCGTTCGCGGCCGCGAGACAAAGAGCTGCTCCGATTGCCATGTCTCGAAAGAAAAGGACAACAATGCATGGCTTGCCCAAGTCATGCTACAGGGTACAAATTTTGTGAATTTCATGGGCCGTTACGTCTATATTGCCGCGACCCATTCGCTCGACGCGGTGGTTGTCACGGAACACGACGAACCTCAGGCCGTTCTCGGCAGCAACTTACAAAAGCTCGCGTATAAAAACAATTTCGATAAATTTGTTCAGAATGGCCGCGAGCTAAAAGAGGTCTATGAGAATAAGGGCCGACCCGAGGCTCTGTCGGTTCAGGTCCGTGGTGAATATGCATATGTCGCCGCCGGGAAAGGCGGACTCCGGGTTTATGATGTCGCCCAGATCGACCACAAAGGCTTTTCGGAACGCATAACCACGGCGCCTGTTTCGCCGCTCGGACAAAAATTCTACGTACCCAGCAAATACGCGACAGCCGTCGCCGCACCTTCGACGCTTGCGGTCGATCCGGCGCGTTGGCGAACTGTGCAGAATGACGACGGCACATTCAAACAGGTTCCCCCCGACGAAGCTTTGCGGCTAAATGCCGAGGCTGCTAAAGCCGGCAAACCCGCTCCCGCGATCAACGAAGAGGGGCCGATCCATCCGCTGTATGCATATTTATATGTAGTGGACAAATTTGAAGGGCTAATACTCGTCAACGCCGCGACTCTGCTCGACGGCGATCCGCGTAACAATTTCCTAAGCCGGGCTGTGACCTTCAATCCGAACGGAGTTTTGAACGGTGCTAATAATATTATGCTCGCCGGTAATTTTGCTTACGTGACGACAGACAGGGCTCTCGTCATCGTCGATCTTTCAACACCAACACAGCCAAAGGTCACCGCTGAGGTTCCGCTCAATGGTCCAAAGGCGGTCGCCGTTCAGTTTCTCTACGCCTTTGTTGTCGATCATGATGGACTGAAAGTGCTCGATATCAAAGATCTACAGACGTCCGGGCAGGTAAAGGTTATCGATGGGGCTTCAGTTTCGCTCGCCCATGCTCACGATGTCTACATCGCACGTACTTATGCATATGTCGCAAATGGCGAGGATGGCATCGCGATAATCGATGTGGAAAAACCTGAGCAGCCAAAGCTCGACCAGACCTTCAATGCCGACGGTACGATCAACGACGCCCACGCCGTCAAAGTAGCGATGACCAATGCAAGCCTCTACGCCTATGTCGCAGATGGCAAGAACGGCTTAAAGATCCTGCAACTCACCGACCCTGAGACGATGCCCAATTACGCCGGGTTTAGCCCGCGTCCCGAGCCAAGACTGATCGCAACTTTCAAGACGAAGGGCGAGGCGGTTGCTATCAGCAAGGGGCTCGACCGCGATCGTGCCGCCGACGAGAGCGGCAATCAGGTCGCCGTCTTTGGCCGCCGCGGCGCGAGGCCGTTTGGATTTGAAGACGTTATGAAGATGCTACGGACAAATAACGGTACTGGCGAGTTTTTCCAGGTGTCGGACGAGCCAACTAAATAGCCTTTTCAGTGCTAACTAGATAATTAATATGAGCCGGCAAATATGCCGGCTCTTTTATGTTTTTGTTTTTCTTATGAAGTAGGAAATAACTGTAATTGGTAAAACCCATATAAAAAAAATTTCTAAATTGGTCAAACACCCTTGACAATTATTTTTGGCTTGGTACATAATAACTGCGCACTCAAGTACAAAGAACACAGGCTAATATGAACGTCCGAGAGAATTACATCTGAAACCAATTTCCGCAACCGTTCGTATAATTGGTGTTACCAATTTAGTAAAATTAGCAAATTGTACAGGCGTACTGTCGCCACAAAGTATTTTTGAGATATTAAAAAAGAAGGACATCAGGTTATGAAGACAACATTGATCCGCAAAGCGTTTATTTTCACAGCATTCTCGTTACTTGTTACCGCGTTTGTATCACTTGCCGCCGCACAGGATTATCGTGCGACGATTAATGGCAATGTAACCGACCCTAACGGTGCGGCCGTGGCCGCAGCAACGGTCACCGTTAAGAATAATGCAACAAACATCACCGTCTCGGTAACGACCAACGGCGAGGGTTCTTACGTAATACCGTTCATCGTCCCCGGAACTTATACTGTCACGGCGACCAGTAGCGGCTTTAAGATCTCGACACGGGAAAATATTGTCTTAAAGGTGGACGACCGCCTGCCGCTTGATTTCACTCTTGAGATCGGCGCCGCTGCCGAGGTCAGCATTATCGCTGATACAGAGCTGCTCGAACGCGGAACGGTCACGATCGGTACGTCGGTCAGCCAACGTCAGATCGAAGAGCTTCCGCTTGCCGAAGGAGCTCCTTACGTTCTCGCCACACAGGCACCTGGCATGGTCTACACCGGCGACCCAAATTTCCAGGGCCCAACTGCTAACGGCAACCTCGCGGGTTTTCGCAGCAACGGCACTCAGGGAAATCAGGTCAACGCTTCGGGCGGAAACGTGATCAACCTTGATGGTTCGCCAAACCTTGCTTATGACGGACAGGTTGCATTTACGCCGCCGTCAGCAGCAACCCGCGAATTTAAGGTCCAGACCAACAGCTTTGACGCTCAGATGGGTTTTACCGCCGGTGCGACAGTGAACGTTGCGACTAAAAGCGGTACGAACAAGTTCAATGGCGAAGGTTATTTTTACGACCGCGACAAGAGCAGGACGGCAAACAATTTCTTTAATAACAAAGCGGGCCTGCCCAAGCCGGAACGCAAATACAATCGTTATGGCGGCGTCCTTACGGGCACGATCTTTAAGGATTAGACGTTCTTTCTATTTTCCTATGAACGTCAAAAAGATAACGTTGCACAGACGACCACCTACTCTGTCCCGACTGCATTGATGCGCCAGGGCAATTTCTCTGAGATACTCGCCACCACGCCCATCTACAATCCAGCATCAGCGTTTATGGGCAACTCGACCTGCGGCCTAACCGGCACCCTAAACCGTGTGTGCCGCACGGCGTTCGCTGGCAACATCATCCCTATCGGTAGCATGTATGCTCCGGCTCTTGCGTTCATGCAGTATTTCCCTGCTCCGAATCTGCCGGGCGTTCAAAATAACTTCATTACTGACCAAAATCTGATTCGTCCTTACCGGTCATTCATGGGCAGGATCGATCACAACATCAACGATAAAAACACTATTTTTGGTAAGTACTACCACAGCCGAAATACCGAGGACCGGTACAATCTGACCATGGCACCAGATTCGATCTTCCGCGGTTTCGAAAACCGCCGTAACAACGGTGCAAGCGCGACGTGGACCTCGACCTTAAGTTCAAACCTCTACTTTGACCTGCGTGGCAGTTGGGGAAAATTTGAGCTGATTAGATTTCAGGACGGACAGCCCACTGCCGCCGATCTCGGCTTTACCGGTATCCCAAGCTCGCGGCAGGCTAATGTGTTTCCAAGATTTAATTTCACCAACTTCATGACCGTGGGCTCGCTTCGTGCGGATTACAATGACGGTCGAGATAGGCCGTTCGACATGCTGACGATTCAACCCACAATGACTTATATTCGTGGAAATCACACCATGAAATTCGGTTATGATTTCCGTCGGCTTCATGAAAGATTTGATTATGGCGGGTATGCCTCGGGACAGTTCACATTTACGGGAGCCTATACGATGCAAAATTCGAGTTCGGGAGCAACAGAGCAGAATCGCCCGGGCCGCGATCTCGCATCTTTCTTGTTAGGCATTCCTGGTTCGGGTTCGATCGATAATCCCCAAGTCTATGACATTTCGTCGGCTTATCACGGAGTCTTTGTACAAGATGACTGGAGAGTTACTTCTAAAATAACCCTAAATTTGGGATTACGTTACGAGATCGAAGGCGGCTATAAAGAAAAAGAAGGCCGAATGGTCGTTGATTTTGATCGCACAGCAGCAAGCCCGATCGCGGCCGGAGTGCTTGCCAACTACAACTCAGGTGTGCCTCCGGGCGTACCGATCACCAATTTTCAAAGCCTGAAAGGCGGGTTTGTTTTTGCAAATGGAGCGTCACAGGCCAATCAGTTGATGGATAAAAATAATTTCCAGCCGCGTATAGGCCTTTCATACTCACCCGATCAAAAAACGATCATTCGTGCGGGGTTTGGTACTTTTACCGCTCCATTTCAGATCGTCACACAAAGCGTTGTTTTCCAACCGGGATTTTCGACACCGACTACGTTTACACCTACACTTGATACCGGACTCACATTCGTGGCAACCCTGGCAAATGCGTTCCCGAGCGGCATTCTCCCGTCCGTTGGAAGTGCTAACGGCCTGATGACATTTGCCGGAACTGATCTCACATCAGCCGGCGGCAGCGGCCCAACAACAGTAATTCTGCAAAAAGACAGAAAAAACGCCACTTACACAAGATACATTGTTGGCGTACAGCGCGAACTATGGGGCGGCATCGGCTTTGAGGCAACTTATGTTTACTCAAGCGGTAAGAATCTGGCCGTAAACCGTGAGCTTAATTTCATTCCACGGAACTGTGTCCGCTCGGATACAGGTGGGCCATGTCTGATAGATCTCGCCACGGCAAATCCGACGACACTCGTTGCGGATCTTCAAAACTTAACGACCTATTTAGGTGACCGTTTCAAATCCTTTCAGGACGCAGATCCCCAGCAGCACCGCCTGGAACGGTGCGACCATCGCCCGGCGCAGATTGCTGACGGCATTCCCGCAGTTTGGCAATGTGGGGGTCGCAGAGTACAACGGTTCGAGCAGTTACAACTCGATCCAGTTGCAGGTCGTCAAACGCTTTACAAAAGGTTTGTCGTTCAACGGTTCATACACTTGGTCGCGTGAGCGTCTCAAGAACCAGTACCTCAATCCGCAGGACACTGAGCTCAACGAATACATTTCGCCGAATGAAAGGCCAAACCGTTTCACGCTGTCCACCATTTACGAACTTCCGTTCGGCAAGGGACGTCAGTTTGGCAGTTCGTGGAACTCGGTCGTCAACGCTATATTTGGCGGATGGCAGATGCAGGGTATCTTTGAACGACAGAGCGGCGAACCTCTCGTGTTGCCAAATATGTACTACAACGGTGACATCACTCAACTTAAGAGCGACTACACCAATAAGAATGTTAATTTTGGACGCTTTGGTATTGACAGGCCCGGTTGGGACATCTCTGGATTTAACATCGGCGGTGTCGTTCCAGGCGTTCAAAATAACTTTGCCAGCGGCAGTGCCCTCACGTTGAGAAATCTTCCTTTCACGACAGACAACCTGCGCAACCAGCGTTTTCTGAAATTTGATATGGGACTTTCCAAGAACTTCCGGATCGGGGAGGGCAAGAAGTTGCAGATTCGCATGGATGCCATAAATGCGCTGAATACTCCTTATTTCAGCTCGCCAAACGTCACGCCTTCGAATGCGTCATTTGGATTTACGACGGCTCCGGTTCGTCAGCCGCCGCGTGACATACAGTTGGCAGCACGCTTCACATTCTAATGTGACGTAGTTTGCTTTTTGCATCTAACTATCGAGCGTCACATAGACGACCATGCTTTACCGGCCGGTTATGTGACGCTTTTTTATCTAAATTTTTAACATGAACGCCGCTAGACTTTTCACAATATCATTGCTCGTCTTGCTGATATCCATTTCGGCACAGGCCGCAGATATTACCGTTGCCGCCGATGGCAGCGGTAACGTCAAAAGTGTACAGGCGGCGGTCGATAAGGTGCCGGAGAATAACAAAAAGCGATTCATCATCGCCATCAAACCCGGGATTTACAAAGAGCAGATCCGCATCCCGGCAAATAAGCCTTACATTTCGTTTGTCGGGACGGACGCAGAAAAGACTGTTTTGACCTTTGACCTGTCTAATAAAGACGCGGGTTCGACCTCGGCAAGTTACAGCACCTATATTGGCGGGCACGATTTTTACGCTGAGAATATTACGTTTGAAAATTCGTTTGGTCAGGGCTCACAAGCCGTCGCCGTGCTTGTCGAGGCTGACCGTGCGATGTTCAACACGTGCCGTTTTCTAGGCTGGCAGGACACGCTCTATGCCAAGAATGGCCGACAATATTACAAGGATTGCTACATCGAGGGCCATGTCGATTACATATTCGGCATGGCAACGGCGGTGTTTGAGAATTGCCACATTCACAGCAAGGCCGACGGCTATATTACAGCTCCGATGCGTTTCGCCGCGGAGGAACCCGCAGGATTCATTTTTCATAAATGCCGTTTGACCAGCAACAACACGAAAAACGGCATTTATCTCGGGCGGCCGTGGCGTGACTACGGCCGTACCGTATTTCTAAATACCCAGATGGACGCCGAGATCCGCCCCGAAGGCTGGCACCACTGGGAACCTCTACGCGAAAAGACCGCATACTTTGCCGAATACGGCTCGACCGGCAAAGGAGCTAATCCCGAAGCTCGCGTCGCCTGGGCACGTAAACTCGGCGATGCGGATATCAAAGTGTTTTCCGTCGAGTATTTCCTTGGCGGCAAAGATGGCTGGGATCCATATCGCGGTGATAATTTCGCTTGGCAGGAAAAGACAGCACCCGACTGGCAACTGGTCACGTGGGGGGAGGTTTTCAAGCAAAAGCCTCTGTGGTATCAGACTGACGAAGCCGCACGCATCGCCGATCAGTTATTGCTCTATCAAAAGGACAATGGCGGGTTTGAAAAAAATGTCGATATGGCTCTGATGCTCACAAAACCCGAGCGTGACGCTCTCGCGTCGAAAAAGGCCGACATCTCTGAGACGACGATCGACAATCGCACGACCTATACTCAGGTCGCCTATCTCGGGCGTGTCATCACGGCTAGCTTGCTAAAATCTTCGCCTCCAGGTAACTTGCCGAAATACAAGGATGCCTTTAACAAGGGGGTTGACTATCTGTTGTCATACCAATATGAGAACGGCGGTTTTCCGCAGTATTTCCCTTTGAAAAAGGGATATTATACGCATATCACATTTAACGATGACGCGATGATCGGCGTCTTGCGTCTGTTGCGTGACATCACAACACGCAGCGAAGACTACAAATTTGTCGACGAAGAGCGTCGTGCAAAAGCGGAAAAGGCCGTCGCCAAAGCGACCGCTTTGATACTAAAACTCCAAGTCGAGATCAATGGCAAAAAGACCGTCTGGGCTCCGCAGTATGATGAGGTCAGTCTCAAACCGGCGTGGGCGCGCAAATTCGAGCCGCCCGCTCTCTCGGCGGGCGAAAGCGTCGGCATCGTCCGATTTTTGATGCAGGAAAAACAGACGCCCGAGATCACCGCCGCGATCGAAGCCGCCATCACTTGGTACAAAGCAAATCAGATCAACGGCATTCGTTGGGTTCGAACAAAAGGCGAAAGTGGGGTCGTAAAAGATAAAACCGCCCCGGCGATATGGGCGCGGTTTTACGAGCTAGATACGATGAAACCCATATTTATCGGACGCGACTCGGTCATCAAATACGACGTTGCCCAGATCGAGGCGGAGCGTCGCAACGGCTATGCCTGGTATGTTGAGACCCCGTTGGGCCTGATCGAACGAGAATATCCGAAATGGAAAACGCCAAAGGTAAAGCAGTAGTTCTTATGACAAGCAGACGTGATTTTGTAAAAACCCTAATAATTGGCTCGGCGGGGCTCGCAATATTTCCGAGAGTTTCATATGGCCAAAGCGACCCTTGGGCGGCCGAGTACAAGCAGATACTTGCACGCATCAAGCCGCCAAAGTTTAAGAAAAAAGACTACAGCATTCTAAAATTCGGTGCGAAATCCGGTGGAGAGCTTGATTGTCGCGCGGCGATAAACAAAGCGATCGACGCTTGTAGCAAAGCGGGCGGCGGACGCGTCGTTGTGCCGGCGGGTATATTCCTGACTGGTGCGATCCGGCTCAAGAGCAACGTCAATCTGCACGTTTCCAAAGGTGCAACGCTTAAGTTTGCGACAAATCGCGAAGCATACCTGCCTGTCGTCCACACGCGTTGGGAGGGCATGGAGCTAATGCATCTTTCGCCTCTCATCTACGCCTACGAGCAGACAAATATTGCGATCACGGGCGAGGGTACGCTAGACGGCCAAGGAGCGTCATACTTTTGGAAATGGCATGGCAATCCGCGATACGGCGGTAATCCCGACGGGATCAGTCAGCGTGCCGCACGGGCCAAGCTCTACGAATACATGGACCGCAACGCACCTGTCGCCGAGCGTATTTTCGGCGGGGAGCAAGACTATTTGCGGCCTCAGTTCATCCAGCCCTACAAATGTAAAAACGTGCTGATCGAGGGGGTAAAAATCATTGATTCGCCGATGTGGGAAGTCCATCCGGTGCTTTGTGAGAACGTGACGATCCGAAACCTGCACATCGCTACGCACGGCCCCAATAACGACGGGTGCGACCCCGAATCGTGCAAAGACGTGCTGATCGACAATTGCTATTTCGACACGGGCGACGATTGTATCGCGATAAAATCCGGCCGCAACAATGACGGACGCAGACTTAACACACCGACCGAGAACGTCATCATCCGCAATTGCACGATGAAAGACGGCCACGGCGGTATTACCGTTGGCAGTGAGATATCAGGCGGCGTCCGCAATGTTTTCGCCCACGATAATAAGCTCGACAGCCTCGATCTGTGGACGGCGATCAGATTCAAAAACAACGCGTCGCGTGGTGGTAAGCTCGAAAATTTTTATTACAAAAACAACACCATCGGCACGGTCTCGCGCGCCGTGATCGAGATCGATTTCAATTACGAAGAAGGAGCCAAGGGTGACCATATTCCCATGGTGCGCAATGTACAGATTGACGGGTTGACGTGCGGAACTGGAAATCGAGCGCTTGACCTGCAAGGGCTCGAAAACGCGCCGATCTATGACGTTTCTCTCAAAAATTGCACGTTTGGAACGATGAAAAACGCGAGTATCGTCAAGAACGTCAAGGGCCTAAAGCTCTCAAACGTGAAGATCGGACGTAAGTTAGTTGAAAGCTTGTAATGAAAAACATTGTCGCCGTTAGTATATTGCTCATGCTAAGCACGATAGGTATGCCGGCACAGATCACGGTCTATCTTGCCGGCGATTCGACCTGTGCTAATAAATTACCTGAAAAGCGTCCTGAAACCGGCTGGGGCGAGATGATGCAGCAGTATTTCGACCCAGCCAAGGTCGTTATCGACAACCACGCTCAAAACGGCCGTAGCACAAAGACCTTTATCTCTGAGGGACGCTGGCAGGCGATCGTCGATAAACTCAAAAAAGGCGATTTTGTTTTCGTTCAGTTTGGCCATAATGATGAGTCAAAAGAAAAAGGCGAGCGTTATACTCCGCCGGCTGATTACCGGGCTAATCTGATCCGCTTTATCAACGATGTAAAGGCTAAGAAGGCCAATATTGTCCTAATGACCCCCGTGATGCGGCGAAGCTTTGATAAGGAGGGTAACTTTGTGGATAAGCATCCACCGGAATATCCGGACGCCGTTCGAGCCGTCGCAAAAGAACAAAAGGTTCCGCTCATCGACATGCACCGAAAGAGCGAGGCCGTTATAAAACGATACGGCGTCGAGGGTTCGCGAGCCTTGTTTTTACAGCTCAAACCCGACGAAAAGCCCAATTATCCAAAGGGTATCGAGGACAACACTCACTTCGTCCCAAAAGGCGCTGAAGAAATGGCAAAACTCGTCGTCGAAGGCATCCGCGAAGATAAACTGAAATTAGGCAAATATATAAAGAAATGAAGACCTTTATTGCAGCAATATTATTACTAATGTCGGTGGTCGCCGCGACCGCCCAGACGCGTCTTTCCGAACAGCTCACCGAGACGGCGATGAACCGCATCTGGGTCGATGACCGCAATCTACCGGGCATCCCGCCAAAATGGAATTATGAGCAAGGCGTGATCCTGAAAGCGGTTGAGCAGATGTGGTATGCGACCGGCGACCCGAAATATTTTCGCCATATCCAAAAAGGAATGGACCACTGGATAGACGAAAAGGGCAACCACAAGGATTACCACCTTGAGGAATACAACATCGACCATGTCACACCCGGCACGGCTATGCTGCTGCTGTATCGTGTGACCGGCAACGAAAAATACCGCAAGATGGTCGAGCTACTGCGGTCGCAGCTAAAAACGCACCCGCGGACAAATGAGGGCGGTTTTTGGCACAAAAAGATTTATCCATACCAGATGTGGCTCGACGGGCTTTATATGGGCGAGCCTTTCTACGCCGAGTATTCGAGCATTTTTGGCGAGGACAATTGGGACGACATCGCCAATCAGTTTGTCTGGATGGAAAAGCACAGCCGCGAGCCAAAGACCGGGCTTTTATACCACGGCTGGGACGAATCAAAGCAGCAAAAATGGGCTAATAAGGAAACCGGAATGTCGCCGCACGTCTGGGGCCGGGCGATGGGGTGGTATGCTATGGCTCTGGTCGATACGCTCGAGCATTTTCCCGCCGGTCACCCGCGACGTGCCGAACTGATTGCGATCCTCAACCGCGAGGCCGCCGCGATCACAAAATATCAGGACGCCAAGTCCGGCGTCTGGTGGGACATCATCGACCTCGGCGGACGTGAGAAGAATTACCTCGAGTCGTCCGCTTCGGCAATGTTTGTCTATGCACTCACGCGTGGCGTGCGTGAGGGCTATTTGCCTGAGAAATATCTCAAAACCGCGACTCGCGGTTGGGCTGGTATTAAGAAAGAATTTATCAAAACAAACGCTCAGGGGCAGACCGACTGGGAAGGTACAGTTTCTGTTTCCGGTCTCGGCGGCAACCCGTATCGGGACGGCAGTTTTGACTATTACATGAGCGAAAAGCTGCGAACCAACGACGCCAAAGGCCTCGGTCCGGCGATCCGTGCGGCAATCGAGATCGAGGCGTACGAGCGCGGCTGGCCGGGACGTGGCAAAACCGTCGTGATCGACGACTATTTTAATCACGAGATCCGAAAGAGCAAAAATACCTCGAGCGACGAGTCGTGGCATTACAAATGGGACGAGCGGCCCGACGCAGGGTTTTATGCCTTTGGACAAATATTTCGTTCAAACGGAGCGAGGCTTTCGACACTTTCGTCGGCTCCGACAGCGGCAAATCTCGCGGGTGCAAGCGTTTATGTCATTGTTGATCCTGACACCGAAAAAGAAACTGCCAAGCCATACTATGTGTCTGAACCTGACGCAAAATCTGTCGCTGATTGGGTGAAACGCGGCGGTGTTCTTTTACTAATGGGCAACGACGGACAAAACGCCGAGCTTGATAAATTTAACTTGATAGCCGAAAAATTTGGGATCAAATTTAATAAGGACCGTAAATTTGAGGTCATTAATAACGATTACAAAATGGGCGGTGTCGAGATCGCCGCCGGTAATCCGATATTCACGACGACAAAACGAGTGTTTGTAAAAGAGATTTCCACGCTGGCAGTAAGCGGCAATGCAAAACCTCTCGTCACGGCAAATGGCGATGTCGTTATGGCGATCGCAAAACATGGCAAGGGCACGGTCTTTGTCATCGGCGACCCCTGGCTCTACAACGAATACCTCGACGGGCGGCGGTTGCCGCTCGAATTTGAAAATTTTAAGGCGGCAAACGACCTCAGCCGCTGGCTGCTGACAAACGCAAGGAAAAGATAATCATGCTAAAGCTACGTATTTTGTTCACTTTTTTATTGATCGTTGCCGCTTCTCTTGCGGCGTCTGCTCAAACTCGTCAGCCTTCGACGGCGACCCGTCCGTTTGTCATCAAGACAAAGCAACAAGTTGAGGACATCCAAAAGACACTCGAACAAAAGCCCGGTAATACGAATGAGGACATCGCTGCCGCAGCCGGGACGCAGATGCGGGTCGCGATCTTTCATGACGAAAAACGGGTAAATGATAATGTCGAGGTACACGACGGGTCGGATGACATATACTACGTTCTCAAAGGCACGGCGACGCTGATGCTTGGCGGTACGCTCGACACCCCAAACGAGATCTCGCCCGGCGAATGGCGAGCAAAAACGGCGACCGGCGGCCAAAAAGTGACGATCAAAAAGGGCGACCTGATAGTTGTCCCGCGTGGCACGGCTCATCAACGCACCGTCACGGATAAAAAGTTTTCGATGATTCTGATAAAGGTTTTTGCACAAACGCAACCGGCCAAATAGACGGCGAAAAATTTTCGACAAACTTTTGCCACTGATATAACATTGATAAATAATCGCATGCCAAAATCGAAACCCGGCATTTTTACATCTCTCAACTCCGAAAAAAACGGCACCACCGTCGGTGAGGTCGTCGAACGCCTGCGCAAAATGATCCATGACGGCGAATTGTCACCGGGTGACCGTCTGCCGCCTGAGCGCGATCTGGCTAAGCTGCTCGGCGTTAGCCGTCCGACTTTGAGAGCGGGTATCCGTTCGCTCTCGACCGTTGGTATTTTGCAATCCAAACAAGGTGCGGGAACATTTGTCGTTGAAAAGGACGATTCGCCAACGCTAGACAGTAATCCGCTGCGGATGCTATCGGCTCTGCATGGATTTACTTCGGATGAAATGTTTGAGGCTCGCCTGGCGCTAGAAATGAGCATCGCAGGACTCGCGGCCGAGCGTGCGAGCAGCGAACAGATGACGCGGATGGCCGAGGAGATCACCGGCATGTATGCTTCGCTAAATGAACCGGAACAGTATCTGCTGCACGACATGCAGTTTCACCAGACGATCGCGTCGGCGTCGAATAACCGCATACTCACGTCGCTGATGAATATGATCGCGACCATTCTTTACGATAGCCGCAGCAAGACCGTAAAGCGTGCCAAGGATCTCAAGCAGTCCGCCGAACAGCATCACAACATCTACCGTGCGATGCGCGAGCACGACCCCGAGGCCGCTCGCTGGGCAATGCACGACCATCTGGTCGAGACGCAAAAAGCACAGCGGCTTGAAGAAGAAGAAACTGCAGCCTCGTTGAACGGCGGAGTTTCATAAGGGGCGGCAGATGCTCGTTCGGATAACAATCACGCTGTTCCTGTTTGCAATCGGAGTTTTGGCTCAATCCAAGCCCTTTGTTTCCAACGTTTGGGTTGCCGATAATGGCGACGGAACTTACAAAAATCCCATCATCTTCGCCGATTATTCCGACCCTGACGTAGTGCGCGTCGGCGAGGACTTTTTCATGACGGCGTCGAGTTTTAACGCCGCTCCGGGACTTCCGATACTTCATTCCAAAGACCTCGTGAACTGGCGCATCGTCAATCACGTTTTTCACGAACAATACCCATCGGACGTTTTTGCCAAGCCGCAGCACGGCGGCGGCGTCTGGGCTCCGTCGATACGGTTTCACGCGGGCGTATATTACATCTATTACGGCGACCCCGATTTTGGCATCTATGTGACCAAGGCTAAGGATCCGTCGGGTGAATGGTCAAAACCCCTGCTCGTCCGCCAGGCCAAAGGCTGGATCGACCCGTGTCCGCTGTGGGACGACGACGGCAACGCGTATCTCGTCCACGCTTTCGCCGGGAGCCGCGCCGGGATCAAAAGCGTTCTCGTCATAAATAAAATGAGTGCGGACGGCACGCGCTTGCTCGATGACGGCGTGATGGTTTTTGACGGCCACGAAACAGACTCGACGGTCGAGGGTCCCAAGTTTTATAAAGTCGGCGGATATTATTACATCTTCGCCCCGGCAGGCGGAGTGCCGACCGGCTGGCAGCTTGCCCTAAGATCAAAAAATATCTACGGGCCGTATGAGAAAAAGATCGTGCTCGCTCAGGGCAAAACTGCTATCAACGGCCCGCACCAAGGTGCCCTTATTGATACACCGACCGGCGAATGGTGGTTTATCCATTTTCAAGACCGCGGGGCATACGGCCGCATCGTCCATCTACAACCCGCAATATGGAAAAACGGCTTCCTGTGATCGGTTCCGACCCGGACGGCGACGGCACCGGCGAACCGGTGCTGAGATTTAAGAAACCAAACGTCGGCAAGACATATCCGATCGAAACACCGCAGGACAGTGATGAATTTATTGGCTCTACCGTCGGCCCGCAATGGCAATGGCACGGCAATCCACAGGCCGAGTGGGCTTTCCCTTTTCCCGAAAAGGGCATTCTTCGCATGAATTCGGTCCAGCTTCCCGACGGCTACAAAAATCTTTGGGACCTGCCAAATCTGCTTTTGCAAAAATTTCCGGGCGAGGAATTTACGGTGACAACAAAGGTGTCGCTCAAGCCAAGATTTGAGGGTGAACGGTTTGGGCTTGTCGTGATGGGCATCAATTATTCGTATATCGGTGTAACCAACCGGCAGGGAAAACTATTGCTTGCCCAGGCCGTAACAAATGACGCCGACAAGGGGCCGCTGAGACAACGGGTACGGAACAGTTGCTAAGTTCAAATGAATTTTACTTACGAGTTCGCATCCAAAAGGGCGGGATTGCCACATTTGGCTCTAGCATTGACGGTAAAACATTTACGACCGTAGGGACGCCGTTCACCGCCCGCGAAGGACGCTGGATAGGAGCAAAGGTCGGGCTGTTTTTCACCCGACCCGGCAAATTTAACGACGCCGGCACCGCCGACGTCGATTGGTTTAGGTTTGAGAAGTAACTTAATCGTAATTGATATTCGCCGGCTCGAGTTTTGGGGCGAGCAGGTGAATTACGAGCAGAGCGATCAGATATGCTGACGCTGCGATAATAAAGATAGGCACGTAGCTGCCCGTCCGGTCGAGAATATAACCGACCAGCGGCGAGATTATCATACCTCCGACCGCCCCCATCATACCGCCGATACCTACGACCGAGCCGACCGCCTGTTTTGGAAACATATCCGACGAGATCGTAAATATATTGGCCGACCAGCCTTGGTGAGCTGCCGCCGCAATGCCTATAAGGATTACCGCAACCCAGAGATTTGTCGTGATCGAGGCAAAAACGATAGGGACGACAGCCAGAGCACAGATGAGCATTGCCGTCTTACGGCTGCGGTTAATAGACCAGCCGCGTTTGATCATCGCCGACGAGAGATAGCCGCCGCCGACGCTGCCGACATCTGCGATGATGTATATTATCGCAAGCGGTATGCCGAAAGTTTTGAGGTCGAGTCCGTGTTTCTTTTGCAGAAAATCAGGCAGCCAAAACAGATAGACCCACCAGATCGGGTCGGTCAGCATCTTGCCCAAAGCAAAAGCCCACGTCTGCCGATGCGGAAAAAGCCGTTTCCATGGAACACGAACCGCCGGCTCGACCGGATCGCTTTGGATATATGCAAGCTCTTCGGCAGACAGGCTCTTATGCTCTTCGGGCCGTTTATAGATAACGAGCCAAAAGCCGAGCCAGAGAAACCCAATAATTCCAGTAAAAATAAATGCTTCGTACCATCCCCAGGCAAGCACGATCATCGGCACGAGCAAGGGAGTCGCAAGTGCACCGACATTGGTTCCGGCGTTGAAAATGCCGGTTGCAAGGGCCCGTTCTTTCTTAGGGAACCACTCGGCGACGGTCTTGATCGACGCCGGGAAATTACCCGCCTCGCCAAGTCCGAGCAAAAATCGGACGACCATAAACCCGATCACCGACGCCGACAGGGTGAATGTCCACGGAGCCGCACCAAACATCGAGCTGACCGCATTAAAGCCCGAGACAACTCCCTGCACGATCGGAGCAACGACCGGAGATGCAAAAATACCTATATCAGGGGCCCAAGCGTGAGCGATTGCTGCGAGGCTCCAAACGACGATCGCGATGGCAAAGCCGATCTTAGTGCCGATGCGGTCCATCAGCTTACCAACAAAGAGTAAGCCGATAGCGTATGCCGTCTGAAATGAGAAAACGATCCAGCTGTAGTCGAGCTCGGTCCACCCAAACTCGCCCGCAAGCGTCGGTTTCAAGATACCGATAACCTGACGATCGATGTAATTAACCGTCGCTGCAAAAACAACAGCGTACATATCATCCAGCGAAATTTGCCTATTTTAGTACCGGCCGAATATGCGACCGTTGATTCATCACTCATTGAGTATTGGCTCCTATAACGAAATAACTCCGGGAGAGTGGTATTCAATGCCATCGATCACTGTCGTGATGACCTGAACATTTTTTGTGGCGGTTATCACTTCGATCTCGCCGCCGGCTACAATGCAAGTTTCCTCGACCTTTGTACCCGTTAACGAAGGGTTCCAGGAAAACGCTTGATCTTCCTGAACGACCTCGCCGCTAATTGGATGTGCGACCCAATCGCGTGTCCGGTATCCGGCCGCTCCGCCTTGATGATGGCGTTTTATCTCGTCAGCGAATCCTTGTTCCGCATAAGCATTTGCGGCGACCGTATAAAGCACGGCACCCGTAACGCCGGGTCGGGTCGCGTGCATAAAGCGAGCATTAATAAAAGCTGCAGCCTCGGTCCTTATTTTCAATTCGTCCGGCACCTCGCCGATACAGACCATCCGGCTCAGGCTCGCTATCAGGCCGCCGCGTTTTGCGCAGGTTACGAGCAACAGCGTGTTGTTCCAACGTTTTGCTGTCGGCACAGGATGGCGATATTGCGATATCCGCTCATCGGCTGCGACCAAAGTCACGACCGATGTCATGCCGCCGACTGCGAGATTGTGACGCAGCTTTTCGGCGATTTTTATCTCCGACTCGCCCGGCTCAATATTATCAATTACCCTTCTAACCGCCGTTCCGGCATCTTTGCCGAGCGATCTGTAACGCCCGATCTCATCCTGCGTCAGACTATATCGGCATTGAGCGACCTTGCCCTCGATCTGATAGTCGGTTGCGACCTCGCCGCCTGAGATAAGGCTCTTTGCCTTATCAATGACAAACTTGCCCGAGGCTTTTTCATCCTGCCAACTATACTCAACCGGCTCAAAATCCGCGACCGAAACCTCCTCAGCAAGCATCCTCGGCATCTCGATATTGCTTGCGAGAATGTACGTGTTTCCGTCCGCCGTGACTAGCAGCGATGCTGCACCGTTTTTGCGGCTTAGGTCAATGCCGTTTGTCGCACCGCCAGTAAGCCACGCAAAATTATGCTGTGCATTGACGAGCACGCCGCCGAGCTTTTCCCGCTCAAGCACCTGCTGCAATCTTCCGATTTTCTCATCGAGTTCGGATACCACACTATTGATTTACACCGCTTGCCAAAAATCCGCCGTCAACGACCAAGACCTCGCCGGTCACGTAGCCTGCGGCATCCGACGCAAGGAAAATTGCGGCCCCGGCCAGCTCCGTTACATCGCCAAAACGCCCCATTGGTGTCCGCGTCAAAAACTCTTGCCCTCGCGGTGTCTCATCGAGCAACTTTTCGTTTAACGCAGTACGGAAAACGCCCGGTGCAATGGCGTTAACGTTAACGCCATGTTTCGCCCATTCAATCGCGAGCGATTTAGTAAGACTTGCGACCGCCGCCTTGCTCGCAGAGTACGCGGCAACTTCAAAGAGCGATACAAAGGTCGAAAGCGAAGCGATATTGACGATACGGCCATAGCCGTTTGAGATCATGTGCCGGCCAAAGACCTGACACGCACGTAGCGTCCCGGTCAGGTTTGTTTCGAGAATAGCGTTCCATGTGTCGTCGTCGAGATCGAGCGTTGGTTCGCGTTTTGTACGCCCAGCGGAATTGACAAGGATATCTACCTTGCCAAATGCCGTCACACATTCGCCCAGCAAATTCTCAAGCGAACCGCGATCTGACACGTCCGACGCGACACGGATGGTGCGGCGGCCCTTGGCCTCGATCTCGGCAGAGGCAACATCAACCTGTTCGGCGCGGCGCGAGGTGCAAACGACATCAGCCCCGGCGTCAGCCATTCCGTGAGCGATCGCCCGTCCAATGCCGGAGGTTCCGCCGACAACGACCGCGACGCGGCCCGTAAGATCTAATTTAGAAAAGCTCATACAATTAACTTAAAAGTTGTAATTAAGACAATTGGTTACACGTAAAGGTATTACCACTTGGTAATATTTCCACCACACCTAAATATTACGGTTATGCTCGTTCATGTCACAAAAAGCTCATCATTACCTATATTTATGAAAAAATAGCCAGCGGCGAAACGCGATCTCGAAATTTACAAGGATTATACTTGATTTTAATTGGTAAAACCAATTACAATGTAAACTCAACAGAAATAAAGTGCAAACTTCAGCTGGAAAGATAATAGTTCGTCGCGTCGCGGGAAACAACATTTGGTTAGGGTTTTCTCATGTTGCGACCGCCCCGCATATCGGTACGGGAGAATTTAAGTACAACGTCCTTGAGTCCGAGGACGCGGTTGGCCAAGCGATGCTCGCGGAATTGACCGCATACGCCGACGAAAAGCCCGGCGACATCACGATGGTTTTGCTCGGCGGTCGCGGGGCTCAGGCGATGTACCGTCTGATAAATGCCCTTGCTGAAACCAATGAGATCGATGATCTGCTCGGGCGGCTGCACGTTTTTACGCAAGATGCCCTAGCCCCAATGCGTATGGCGAACGGACTGAGTTTTGTCCGTGATTTTGAGCGTCTGCTGGGCGACAAGTTTTTTGCTAAGGTCAAAAGCTTTACGCCGATGCTGACTGAAACCGACGATATCGAAGGTGCGTTGACCGGCTATCTCGAAAAACTTGATTCCCTCGGCGGCATCGACCTGTTCTTTCTAGGCCTAGGGCCTGAGGCCGAGGCCGCATCGCATCTGTGCTACATCAAGCCCGGCTGCGGGGCCGGATTTGACGATTTCGCCGGCATCATACCGATCAGCCAGAGCATACTCGAGCACCACATCACAAAATTTAAGGTCGGCGGCAGCAGCGTTTCAGAAGCAGATGAAACAGAATGCAGAAATGCGACATACATCCTGACGCTCGGCCCTGCGGCAATTCTCGGAGCCAAGCGGATCGTCCAGTCGATCGTCGATTCATCGACAGCTCCGGCAAAGCGTGAGAGCTTTAAGCGAATGATCGAGACCGAACTTTCACCCGACGCAACCGAGCTTGCCCGGCAGACTGACGAAAATCCCGGTCTGCTTATCAGGCTCCACCCGGATGTGCGGTCGTATGTTTTGCCCGATTTGATAGCGTGACAATTATGCTGGATATTCTTACAGAAAAAGCCGTCGCTATCAGCGACTATGCGATCATCGTCAACCCGGACGATAACGTCGCCGTAGTCAAAAATGAGACGCACGACGGGCTGAGAGTCACGCTGGTCTCGGGCGAAACGGTAACCATCAAGCGAGCCGTGCCGCCGGGGCATCGCTTTGCGACTCGCGAGATACCTGCGGGCGAATTTGTTCGTCAATACGGTCAGCCGATCGGCACGAGTCTAGGCATAGAAAAAGGTGAGTGGGTCACGCACGAAAATATGAGTGACGACGTACCTGTTGTCCGCGATCTGCCTGACGATCTGCATACACCTGCACCGGATTATTTTGACGCGAGTGAGATCGAGACCTTTATGGGCTTTCGACGCCCAGACGGACGCGTCGGAACGCGAAACTTTGTGCTGATCGTGCCAACGTCGATGTGTGCCAGCCACGAAGCGACGCAGATCTCGATGATGGCCGAATTTATACATTACAGCCGTGAAAAATTTCCTAATGTTGACGGTGTTGTCGCCATCCCGCACAACAAGGGCTGCGGATGTCAGGACGGGTCAAATCTCGATGTGATGATGCGCACGTTGGCGAATTACGCCGATCATCCCAATGTCGGCGGCGTCATACTGATCGATCTGGGCTGCGAAAAAACAAACCTGACTTTTGTCGAAAAATATCTGACTAATCGTGACAAGCCGATACAAAAGCCTGTCTTTAAGATCGGCATACAGGATGTTGGCGGCACGCAGTCGGCGATCGAGATCGGCCTCAAAGAGGTCGAAAAAATGCTGCCCATCGTAAACGAAAGCGTCCGCGAAGAATTTCCCGTAAGCGAACTCGTGCTTGGTGTTAAGTGCGGCTCGTCCGACGGATTTTCGGGCATCTCGGCAAATCCCGCTCTTGGCTATTGCTCGGATCTGCTAGTAAAAAGCGGCGGCACGGTGCTGCTGACCGAGGTGCCTGAATTTTGCGGAGCCGAACATATACTTGCCAACCGTGCAAAGGATTCGGCAACCGGGCGCAAGATCTACGCGCTCGTCGATTGGTATAAAGAATACGCATCAAAATTTGGCGGCGTTTTGGGACAAAACCCGAGCACCGGGAACAAAGCCGGCGGGTTGTTAAATATTACGATCAAATCTCTCGGAGCTATCGTAAAAGCCGGCACGACCCGTATCGAAGACACTGTCGAATACGCCGAAACACCAACTTCACGCGGCATCAACCTGATGCAGGGCCCCGGCTACGATCAGGAATCGACGCCAGGACTTGTAGCCGCCGGTGCGACCGTTGTCGTCTTTACGACCGGCAACGGCACGACTATCGGGAACGCAATCGCTCCGGTCATAAAACTCGCGTCAAACAATCGGGTCTTTGAGAAAATGTCGCAGGATCTGGATATCTCTGCGGGCGATGTGATCGAAGGCACCGAGAGCATCGAGCAGGCGGGCACAAGGCTCTTTTAACATGTTCGCCAAACGGCGAGCGGCGACATTCAGGCTAAAGCCGAGATACTAAAACATCGCGAATTTCAGTTTTGGGCAGAGCAGACTGTATCGTTATAATACGTTATTATAACGAGAGATGAATAACAGTTTGTTATATCGGCCCGAGCTTGCAGGCCAGTTGGTTTCTCGAAAAGGAAACCAACTGCTCAGGCTGATCCGTGCGGCACAGCCCATTACGCGGACCGAAATAGCCGAAAGGCTCAGTATTGACAAGAGCACGGTCACCGAGAACGTCAAGCCTCTTATTTCTCGTGGACTGCTGCGGCAGGACATTATCGACGGCAAAGAAAGACGGCGACGCGTACTGTCGTTCACGCCGGAAAATGGCTATTTTATCGGCGTCAATTTGGGCGTTCGCCGTTCGCAAGTCGGTGTGACAACACTAGGTTCCGAGATATCAGATGAGTCCGATTTTGAAACGCCGTCAAAGCCCGAAACCGCACTTCGCCTGGCCCGTAAGAGGATCGACGAGATAATACACAGTCGATCAGGACGACTCCCGACATTGATCGGTGTGAGCGTACCGGGGATGGTGGATGCGGAGCGGCAAAAATTGATCTTTGCCCCACACCTTAACTGGCGTGACATTGAAATTGCTGAAATCCTGAGGCCAGATAGAAACGTCGCCGTAGCCGTCGAAAATGATTCGACAGCGGCTGCGATGTACGAGGCCCGGCTAAAGATCAGAGATTCTGACGACGGCCTGATGACAAATTTTATCCTCGTCCGCTCAGGGACAGGCATCGGCGTCGGGCTGGTGATCGGCAGCCAAGTATATCGCGGCAGCGGCTCAATTCGCGGCATCGCCGGTGAATTTGGGCACATGACCATTGTCGCGGGCGGCAAGCATTGCGTTTGTGGCAACCGTGGATGTTGGGAACAATATGCATCGGCGGCGTCAGCTGCCTCACTTTATCTCGGTGACAGGCCACCGGCGAGAGGCGAGAGCAAGCCGAGATTTGTCGAGATCGTCAGCAAGGCCAAGGTCGGTGACGTCCGCTCTCGGCGGACACTTGAAAAGATCGGCGATTACCTCGGTATCGGAATCGCAAACGTCATAATGGGCATCGGCATTTCCCGTGTGATAATCAGCGGACGACTCGTGTACGGATGGGAGTTTATCGAGGAGCCGTTGAATGCGGCGATCGAGCGAAGTATTATCGGCAAGATAGACGGTTGGTCAGTCGAGGCCGGTGAACCGGTCGGCTCAGCGATAGGCGGTGCTCTCGAGGTCGCCGTCGAAGAATATTTAAGTACTCTGTAAAAAAATATGCAGGCACAAGTAAAACTAGAAAATATCGATCCCGCGACATGCGTCGTAAAAGAAACTCACCTAAAAAAAGGCCGTAATATTTCCGTCAAACCCGGCGAGACCGCATCGCGAAATCTGTTTTACGGACGCGTCCGTATCGAGGCTGGTGATACTCCCGTGGCGTTTGAGAACGGCGGTCACGAGACCGGCCTCGTCTGTCTTAACGGTAGCGGTATGGTCACGACCGCAGGTCAAACCTTTTCGATGAACCGCTACGACGCTCTGTATGTGCCGCGGGATTCAAAGATCATTGCAGCAAGTGATGGCGATTTTGACCTCGCCGAATTGTCGTCGCCGGTCGAAAAACATTATCCTTTGCAATTAGTTAAGTTCGAAGAGATCCGTAAAGATTCGGCGCTGCATTTTGTCGCGGGCAAGCCGCCCGCCGAACGGGATCTCAACGTCCTCATCGGCAAAAATGTCGAGGCCGGACGTATCATGGCGGGCGTGACATTTTCATCCGAAGGCAACTGGACCTCGTGGCCGCCGCACGAACATGAGAATATGCTCGAAGAAGCTTATCTTTACATCGATATGCCCGCTCCGCAGTGGGGTATCCAGATGGTCTATACAAACCCGGGCGACCCCGAGCTGGTTCAAGTCGTCCGCGAGGGCGATGTCGTTATAATGCCTCAGGGTTATCACCCAAATGTCGCCGCACCCGGCGGCTCGATCAATTTCCTGTGGATGATGGCCGCCAACCGCGAGGGCGACGACCGACAATTTGGCGTCGTCAACGTCCAACCGGAATACGCGACGGGCGGATCGGGATTGGAGGCGTCGCAGAAATAGAGAATATGATCCTTGATAAATTCAAACTCGACGGAAAAATTGCGCTCGTTACCGGTGCGTCGGTCGGACTCGGACAAGGAATGGCGTTGGCATTGGCTGAAGCCGGGGCCGATGTCGCTTGCCATTGCCTAAATGCAGGTGAAGCCGATGAAACGGTCGCAAAGATCGAAGCTCTCGGCCAACGAGCCGTCTCGATTCCCGGCGATATGTCGGATAAAGAAACGCCGAAGCGTGTCGTCGCCGACGTGGTCGCTGCGTTTGGCCGTATTGATATTCTAATTAATAACGCCGGAATGATCCGTCGTACACCGGCCGTCGATTTTAGCGAAGAAGATTGGTCAACCGTCATCGAGGTCAATCTGTCGAGCGTTTTTCGCACATCGCAGGCCGCCGGGCGGCACATGATCGAGCAGGGTAGCGGCAAGATCGTTAATATTGCGTCGCTCCTGTCGTTTCAGGGCGGCATCACCGTTCCGGCATACACAGCATCAAAATCAGGCGTTGCTGGCATCACAAAAGCCCTCGCCAACGAATGGGCCAAGCACAACGTAAATGTAAACGCCATCGCCCCCGGCTACATGGCGACCGACAACACGACCGCCCTGAGAGCCGACGAAACCCGTAATCGCCAGATCCTCGAACGCATTCCCGCAGGACGCTGGGGAACGCCGGACGATCTCGCCGGAACGGCAGTTTTTCTTTCGTCGACCGCGAGCGATTATCTGCAAGGCCATATTTTGATCGTAGACGGCGGATGGATGGCTAGATAGAAGACAAGAGACTGGAGACCGGGAGACGAGAGAAAAACCGAAGACCAAAGACCTAGATTTATGTTAAAGATCAAATCAAAAGACGAATGTAAATGGGACATCGTGTCCCTCGGCGAAGTTATGCTGCGGCTCGATCCGGGCGACAAGCGGATACATACGACGCGCACGTTCGAAGTTTGGGAAGGCGGCGGTGAGTACAATGTCGCACGCGGCTTGAAACGATGCTTCGGCCTCGATGCAGCGGTTGTCACAGCACTCGCCGACAACCCGGTCGGGCGGCTGGCGCAGGATTTGATTTATCAGGGTGGTGTGGATCAATCGCACGTCAAATGGGTCAAATACGACGGCGTCGGGCGCACGTCCGCAACGGGATGAACTTCACCGAACGCGGCTTTGGCGTGCGTGCGGCTTTGGGATGCTCAGATCGCGGTAATACGGCAGTTTCGCAGCTCAAGGCAGGTGATATCGACTGGGAAAAGATCTTTGGTGAAGAAGGCGCCAGATGGCTGCACACGGGCGGCATCTTTTGCGCTTTATCTGAGACGACGCCCGACGTCGCCAAAGAAGCGATGGAGATCGCCAAAAAGCACGGTACGATCATCTCGTACGATCTCAACTACCGCGACTCGCTCTGGAAAGCCATCGGCGGCCAGGCAAAGGCTCAGGAAGTCAACCGCGATCTCGCCCAATACGTCGACGTGATGATCGGCAACGAAGAGGATTTCACCGCCTGTCTCGGCTACGAGGTCGAGGGGCAGGACGAAAATCACTCAAAACTCGACATCGTCAATTTCGAGAAAATGATCCGCCGTGCGGTGGCCGATTTTCCAAATTTTGCGGTCGCGGCAACGACGCTTCGTAATGCGAAAACGGCATCGGTCAACGATTGGGGAGCCGTGTGTTTTACAGAAGGCCAGCTTCATCAGGCGATCATGCGGCCCGATCTCGATATCTTTGACCGCGTCGGCGGCGGCGATTCGTTTGCGTCGGGGCTGATCTACGGATTTCTCACAGGCGAGTCACCCGAATGGGCCGTCAACTGTGGTGCCGCTCACGGAGCGCTCGCGATGACCACGCCGGGCGATACGACAACCGTAGGGCTCGCTGACGTCCTTAGAGTGATGAAAGGCGGCGGAGCGAGAGTTGCCCGCTAAACAGGAGATCGCCCACGAAACACACTAAATAAAAGAAACCTCTTTTTTTCGTGCCTTTCGTGTATTTCGTGGGCAAATAAATTATGACTAAAGCAGAAATTGTAAAACAGATCGAAGATGTCGGCCTCGTGCCGGTGGTGCGGGCCTCGTCGGCGGATGAGGCGATGCAGGTGATCGAGGCGATCAAGGCCGGCGGCGTGAATGTGCTTGAGATCACGATGACGGTGCCCGGAGCCGTACGTGTGATCGAAAAGGTCGCCGACAAATACGGCAGCGAAGTGCTCGTCGGTGCCGGAACCGTGCTCGATCCTGAAACGGCCCGTGCCTGTCTGCTGGCCGGAGCGCAGTTCATCGTCAGCCCGGCGCTCAATCTCGATACGATCGCTCTATGCCATCGCTACAGTGCCCCTATCTGTCCGGGCGTTTTGACCCCGACCGAGGTTATCACGGCTTGGAGTGCAGGCGTTGATTTCGTCAAGGTCTTCCCGTGCGGATCTGTCGGCGGTGCTAGCTATGTGAAAAATCTAAAAGGCCCTTTCCCCCAAGTCAAGATCATCCCGACTGGCGGTGTCTCGCTCACGACTGCAGCGGACTTCATCAAAGCCGGAGCGTCGGCCCTTGGTGTCGGCACCGACCTTGTCGACGTCAAAGCCATCCGCGAAGGCAACGCCCACATCGTCACCGAGCGGGCAAAGCAGTTTATCCAGATAGTCAAAGATGCCCGCGCGTCCTGAGTTCTGACTTATTTTTCCGACTTTGTTGTATTTTTCCGATTTGGTCCACCCTTGGTCCATCTTGGTCCACCCGGTCCGGACCGGACCAAAAAAAGGGTGCCGTGCGGCACCCTTTTTCAAATAAACCTGATCATCGGGAATCATTTTCCGATCATTCGAATGATCATCTTTGATTCCTGCGAGTCATTAGTCGCCGGAGCAAAATTGTAATTTTTGCTGGCGTTCTCACCGCTTTTGAGAGTGATCTTAAATGAACCCTGTCTAACGTTGAACATCGAGGCAAATTTATTGGCCATCTTTGCCTCTTTTATGTCGCCATCGGAGGTTTCAAAAGTGTGGATGTTGTCGTCTGATTCGTAACGAACCGTATCTTTTGCAATAAAAAGCGATCCCGTACAAGTGTCAGTCATCAAGGCTCCGTGATCATGAAACACGCGAAACACGGCGCTGCCGCCGCGGTCGATAGCGAGTTTCATATACTTTTCAGCCTCGGCAAAATTCTTTTGCCCGTACAGATAACTAAACCCAAGTAACTGGTAAGCCCTTGATTCCGCAGCGTTTAAAGCGATCGCCGCTTGCAGAGTCGAGATCGAAGCCGCCACATTTTTTGCGTATCGTATTCGTTTACGGCCTTGTCCACCAGCGCGTCATAGCTACCGCCACCACCACCGGTGTCGTTGTTACCGGCCGAGCCTTGATTGGGGTTGTTATAGTTTTTATCTAGCAACGCGATCAGAGCGGCGCTACCGCCGGCACTCTTGATCTCGTTCTTGTCTGACGGCGTCGGCTTGAAATTAACGCCCCGGTCGCTCACATTACTGCGAACCTGCGCATCCGAAACACCGTTATTGAGCAGCGTGACGATCACGTCCTTGGTCATAGGCTGGCCCGTAAATGATTTGCCAGGAGTTGTTTTGCCTGTTTGGGCAGGCGTAGCGGCTCCGGCACGATAATTTGATTTTGCGGCAGCAATTACCTCGGGTCTGGCACCGGCACCTTTTAATTCGGCTTCGACCAGGTCAGTTACCCTAAAATCAACGCCGTTCGATTTGATCACCGCAACGATCTCGCGGGTTTGAAGCTGTCTCGAACGTAGAACGCTAACCA
Source organism: Chloracidobacterium sp. (assembly GCA_016712045.1). Lineage (GTDB taxonomy): Bacteria > Acidobacteriota > Blastocatellia > Pyrinomonadales > Pyrinomonadaceae > OLB17. The sequence goes on from JADJRV010000012.1 coordinate 93,252, forward strand.
GCTTTTCCTTTTTGACCGGGAGCCCCTTGTATTGGGCAAGCACGACGAGGGACGAAGACAAAACGAGTAATATTAAAACGATTTGTCGTAAAAAATTAGTGTGTTTCATACCGATAACATCCTATCTGTTGCCAATTGAATTGCGGTTGATCAACTGCATGATCATATTTGCTTCCTGCGCAGTTCCTGTGTTGCCGGGCGTGTAATTCCAAATATCCGGCCTACCATCCTTGTATGTTTGCATGCTGAAAGCAGCCACCTTCATGTGTGCCAAGGTCGTAATCATTTTCGTTGGAGATTGGGCTAACTCAAGTCAATGAACTGAAAGCGGTTTTTGATTAGATTCGATCGACGGACGAGGCTTTGCCGATATACAAAGTTTCAAGATGCGGCGTGCCGGAAAGGTGGTAAACCGGAAAAGCGATGCTGCCGCCGCGATCGACCGCCGACTGACAGTTGTTTTGTGCCTCGACAAAATTCCGCATAAGAACATGGTTAGTCCAGATCAGTTTATGGGCGTCAGGCCGCGTCGGGTCGAGCTTGATGGCCCTGTTGCTGATCTCGATGACTGAGCGGGAAATTTGCGCAGCTTGATCCAAAGACGTCACTGTGGCCATTTGGCTCAAAGTGTTATACCCCTGATCAAATAATTGGTCGTAATCCTCAGCTGTGGTTTCGATCGGTGTCGGAGCGGGCTGTTTTTGAAACGTCGGAGCACGGTAATTTGCAGTCGCGGCGCTGACGACCTCAGGCCGCGCTCCCGCACCGGAAAGCTCCCGCTTCGATGAGCGGTGACCTTAAAATCGACGCCATTCGTTTTAATAACGGCGACGATCTCGCGGGTCGAAAGCTGTTTCATCCGGATGACCTTTACCAGCTTTTCCTTTTTGACCGGATTGCCCTTATATTGGGCAAGCACACCGGTGGAAGACATCAGCAAAAAGCAGAAAGAAAGGGCCATAACGGATCGTGTGAAAATTCGGCACTTCATGGTCCAAAACTCCTCTCTAATTTCCTGTTAGCAGATCCTCAGCACTCTTCTTACCACCCTTAGGTTTTGCAGCCGGTTTTTTAGGCTGAACCGGTTTTGGGGCTCCACCCGCAGGGCTATCATCTTTTGGCTTAGACTCGATCGGCGTCAGGTCACCGGGCTGTCCGCCCTGTGACGAGCCTCCGCTATTAGAACTGGGCGGCGGTGCCGTTTGCGTGCTCGTCTGAGACTGCTGCGATTCCGGCTGCCGGGTGATAATTTCCGGTTTTTGACTCGGTGTATTCGCTTTGGTCTCCGTGTTTGCCGGGGTCGATCCGCTGAGCAAAAAGAACGCCGGTATCGCGATCACCGCTCCGACTAGAATAAGCACGACGAGACCGGCTCCGACGTAATGAACAGCCGTTAGCTTGCTAAAGAATGATGCTGCAGCAGCCGTACCCTGACCAACCGCCGTTTCACCAACAGTTCCAAGCCGTGTCGCCTTAAGCCCAGAAGCGGAGGCTGTGACTGGCTCACCCAGCCGAGTTGCTTTCAAGCCGGCAGCAGCAGCTGGTGGTTGGGCGGGTTGCCGCTTTTTTGAACATCCCCGTCGCACCGTGCATCTGTCCGTCGCTGCTAAATCCGGCCTCAAGCAAAGTTTCACGAAAATCACCGCCTGATTGAAACCGGTCATCTGGATTTTTTTGTATCGCCCGCAAGATCGCTGCCTCGACGGCCTCTGGGATAGCCGGATTGATCTCACGCGGCGGTGTCGGCATCATTTCAGTCTGCGCTTTCATCAGCTCAAACTCATTCTCAGTCTGAAATGGTAGCCGCCCGGTCAACACTTCGTAAAGCATCATCCCAAGTGCGTAAATATCAGACCGGCCGTCGGTTTCAAGACCCTTGACTTGCTCAGGGGCCATGTATTCGAGCGTGCCGATGATGTTGCCGGCACGCGTCATGCGGGCACTGCCAAGGAGACGGGCGATACCAAAATCAAGCACCTTAAGCGTGCCTTTTTCGGTGAGCATCATATTTGCCGGTTTGATGTCGCGGTGGACAATACCCAACTCATGGGCGTGATCGATGCCATCAAGCACTTGGCAAAATACGGGGATCGCCTCTTCGGCTGGCAATGCTCCCCGCTTTTGCATGATGCTGTCGAGCGTCTCACCGCGAACAAACTCGAGAACCATGTATAGTTCGTCGCCCTGGCGAAACATCGAATAAAGCGTCGCAATATTTGGATGGTTGAGCTTGGCAAGCGTTACGGCTTCAGTGCGAAAGCGTTCGACGACCGAAGTCTGGCTGGCAAGCTCAGGGCGCAGAGCCTTGATTGCGACCTCACGGTCGAGCATCGTATCGACGCCTTTATAAACGGCTCCCATGCCGCCCTCACCGAGCTTTTCCTCGATCTTGTAATTACCTACTATTTGTCCGATCATGGCTTAGACTAACGCCTCCACTTCTCTTGTGACGCGGACATTACCGCTTGATTCCATAACTGCTTCGGCCCCGATACGCACTATCCCTGCCGTGATATTATCGTGCCCACCGTTATTTTTTGCCTCGGCGATCAGACGCTCACAAGCGTCGTGGGCGTTGGCTTCGGATCTGAGAATTGCCTCGATTTCTGAATCTTCGAGCATATCACTTAACCCGTCTGAGCAAAGCAAAAACAGATCGCCGTTTTCGACCGCAAAGGGCTCTGAAACCTCGACCTCGACCGAACTTTGAGTGCCGACGGCACGCAGGATGACGTTTTTATCTTCGTGTTCGCGGGCCTCTTCCATTGAGATAACGCCGTGCTTGACCATTTCCATCACCTGAGAATGGTCGAGGGTCAGCATCTCTAAGTGATTGTCACGAAAGCGATAAAGTCGGCTGTCGCCCACGTGTGCCGAGATCGCTGTGTCGCCAAGCAAAGCCAAAGCTATAACGGTCGTACCCATTCCAAAATATTGCTCGTCGCTGGTCGATGCCTGAAAGATCGCCGCATTTGCCTGCTCGATGGCCTCTCTCAGTGCCTCTCCCGCCGGCACCTGTGCATCGGCGTAATAAAATTCGCTTATTAGTTCGACGGCCATCTGCGACGCTACCTCGCCGGAGGCGTGTCCGCCCATGCCGTCGGCAACAATGGTCAGCGTTCCTTTGCTGAGCCGTGTCACATCATCGGCTGGGCTGATGTGCCGTCCGCTGTCTTCGTTCGCCTCGCGCACACAACCTGGATCGGTCTGGATGCTGGCGATCACCTTTCTTGCCCCTTCGGTAATATCTATCTTTCTGGTTTCTAGCATTTCTTAGTAGATCTATTTCCTTAACTCTTTGGCTTTAGTGAAAAGGTAAAAACCTTTTTGCCGCTTCCGGCCTCTATCTGCACATTTTTATCTTCAAAACTCTCACGTCGGAGCGTTAGGTTCGGCTTTTCGCCGGCGTTGACATCCATTTCAAACGGCGTTGTGCCGAGGACCTGACCGTTCTGAACCACCTGGGCCTTTCCTCGTCAACGTCTATCCGAATACGCACCTTCCCGCCTTTAAGATCGGCCGTTTGCGGCGAAACGCCGTTCGCTGCGGGTCGCTGAGGTGATGTATTCGCCGTATTTGTACCAGTCGATCCGCTATATGCCCACAAACCGATACCGACAACGGCAACAATAAATAGCAGTAATACTCCGGCTCCAGCCGCGACAATAACCGTCGGGAAACTCCTTGTTTCCTCTGTTTTCGGGCGATAAGCCGGAGGTGTTTCACCATATTCCGCCTCAGCCGAGACCGGTGTTGGTGCCGGCGCTGGTGCCTTAAACCCAAAAGCCTGTTTTATGGTCGCTCCAACCTGTGTAGAACCCGACTCTCTGTGGCCGAGCGTCGCGCGCACCGCTTTTAGCAATTCGTCAGCCGTTTGATAGCGGCCATGAGGCTCCTTTTTTTCAAACACCTCTTAATGATGTTAGAAACCTCACGCGGGATGCCGGGATTTATCTGCTCAGGCGGCGTAAATTGGGCATTCGTGATCTGCAATACAAGCCCGCCGAGAGTTTCTCCGTTGAACGGCAGCTTTCCGGTCAGCATTTCATAAAGCAAAACGCCGAGAGCCCAGACATCCGCCGCCGCCGTGGCCTTTTCGCCGCTGAGTTGCTCAGGCGACAGATAGTTGGGCGTCCGATCACGCCGCCCGTTCGGGTCAAGCCGTGGCTGCCTGTCGCTTTTGCAATTCCAAAATCGAGCAGCTTCGCTTTTCCGGCGGCTGTAAGTTTAATATTCTGAGCCTTGATGTCCCTGTGGACAATACCGTTTTGATGTATGTATCCTACTGCCACACACTGAAGCAAAAACCTCAAGCGACTCATTGATCGAAAATGCACGCCGAGCGACAAGGTCGTCGAGACTCTCGCCATCGACAAACTCCATAAATATCAGCAGCTCGTTGCCCTGTTCCTGAAAGTCGTAAAGAGCCGCGATATTTGGGTGGTGCAGACTTGCCTGTAAGCGCGCTTCGTTAAAAAACCGCGTCTTAAAACTCTCGTCCGAAACATTAGAATGCAATATCTTGATCGCCGCCGGACGGCCAAGCTTTTCGTGAACGCCAAGATAGACCTCGCCCATGCCGCCCTCACCGAGAAAACTCGTGACGCGGTATTCGCCTATCATTTCGTTGACCTGAAAACGCTTATTCATTTGGGCGTGAGGGCTTAGGCCTTTGAACCGCGCGAGATTCAAAGGCCTAAGCTTCGTTTTTCAATTAGTCTCCCGCAAGAAACTCTTTACCGTAACGGATCGGGACGGCATAGGTAATCGCGTTTGCCTTATCTCCGGCAAAAAAGATACCTATCACACGTCCTTGCGTGTCAAAGACGGGGCCGCCGGAATTACCTGCACCGGTTGATCCGGTAGCGAGCTGTATCACATCGCCCATCATACTGACGCGTTTATCGGAATTTTTCTCATCGCTGTCGCGGATGATGTTGCCGATATTCGTAGAGGTGACTGTCGGATCTGGAATAACCTTGAGTTGTGTCCCTTGGTTAAAGACATCCTTAGAAGCGATCACACCGTAGACGCGAGGGCTTGCCGCCGGATAGCCCATGATGGTGACGTTCTCACCCTTTTTTAGAGCGTCGTAGTTGTCAAACAGCTCGACCTTGGTCAATGTGCCGGGGACGTCGATCTTTATCAAAGCTACGTCGTGACGGTCCGAAACCTGTTTGAGTTGAGCCGCCATACGGCTTTCTTTACCGGCGAGGGTAACGTCGAGCGTGTCATCGACACCCTTGAGGCCGCCTTGCAGCTGCTTGCCCTCTTGCTTGGTATTGGCCGGAACCCAATCGTTTGGCGGGGGTACGAGCGATGAACTCGCAAGCTGTCCCATTGCATTGATCACAATGCCGCGCGGCGTGGATTCCGGGAACTGGTATGTGGTCATCCACGTTGCGGCAACGTGACGATTTGTCAGGACAAAACCGTCTGTTGTGACGATAAAGCCTGTACCTGTGTGGCGTCCGCCAATGGGGACAGAAGATTCTTTTGACTCCGTTAATAGTGGTTCGTATGTGTCGCCTACCTGCATGTAGACCGGAACAGATCCACCGGCTGTCGGATCGATCGGCCCTTTACCAAGATTTACACCAAGCAATTTGCCTAATACTTCGCGGCTATTAGGGACAAATTGGTGATATACCTGTGCTTGTTTTTGTGTGTCGATAAGCCTCCAAGCGACTTCGATATATACAACGGCCTTGCCGTATTTTTCGTTGACTTCGGTAGCGTTCACAACCTTACCGTCATCGACCTTTTTCTGCAGATCAGCAGTTTTTCCGCCGAGCTCATCTTTCAACGCGGCTTCGCGTTTGCTGTAATACCAATATCCGCCACCAATTGCTGCGGCAACCAAAACAAGGACGAGCAGTCCAGCAACCGCCCCGATCGCACCAAATTTACGGCCCTGAGCCTTTTTCGTCTCGGTAACTGTCTCTGAGATCATGCGTTCGACAGTTGCTTTTCCGACGGTTCCGGGGGCTTTACCGCCTGCGGTAGCTGTTGGCGTGGTGACCATTCGAGTCGCGGGCGGAGCAGAGGCTCCGGTCTCGACCATCCGTGTCGCTTTAGCGAAATTTTCGGGCCGCGGCTCGACGTCAAATGTAAATTCCGGGCCTCCGGGGCCAAACTGCACATTGTCGCCAATATTTAGCTTTACAGTACCGGTCACTTTTTGTTTATTGACGAACGTGCCGTTAGTGCTGTTCATATCTGTCAGCAAGAAGCCGTTCGGATTAGCGGGGTCGATTGCGATCTTGGCGTGTTCGCGTCCGACCAGGTCGTCGCGATCGGGGTCATATTTGACCGTCGCCGAAGTGTCGCGGCCAAATATCAGCTCGCTGTGATGTTTAATTGCAAACTCCTCGACCTGATTCGCTTTAGAACCGCTCAGGTGTTTGATTAGCATTCGTTCCATATATGTGCTCCTTTGTCTAATTTCTGACTGATAATGCGGTCTGACGAATAGGCAGTTTTGACCTGCATTTATCCGTCGATAAAACCTGTTGAATTAAGTAAGATTTTGGCTCTTGATTATAACGCAATATTTTTGATCACAATAGCTCAAAAAATGATTTGCGCGTAAAATAAATACTCGATTCGTTATCTCTACAGGTTTATGAACGACACGCCCGAAACGCGGGAGTTTGGCCTGGCGGCAAATATGCATCTCGACGAGGTTTATCCTGAGGTGTACGGCGAGCTGCGCCGTCTGGCTCAGTTTTATATGCGTCAGGAGCGGTCAAATCATACGCTACAGCCGACAGCACTTGTTCACGAGACATATTTGAGACTTGCCCAACAGGAAAAGGATGCGTTTCTCAACCGCACTCAGTTCCTGGGTATCGCCGCCAACATGATGCGGCGGATATTGGTAAATCACGCCGTCAAACGCAACCGACAAAAACGCGAAGGTGCATATTTGCAAGTCACGCTCGACCGTGCTGTCGATGTATTTAGCGAAGGGGCATTAAACCTGCTCGAACTCGAAGAAGCTCTGAAAGAGCTCGCTCTGCTCGATACGCGTCAGGAACGGATATTTGAACTGAGATTTTTTGGTGGCCTGACGATCGAAGAGATAGGCGAGGTTTTAGAGATCTCGCCCGCGACCGTAAAACGCGAATGGACGACCGCCAAGCTTTACTTGCAGCGGGCGTTATTTGGCAAAGATCGATAAAAATATGACGCCGGAGTATTGGCAAAAGATAAAGGTTGTATTGGCGGAGGTTGCCGAGCTTGAGCCGTCATCTCGGATGGGCTTTTTGGAAACGGCTTGTGCTGGGGACGTCGAGCTTCGCCTTGAAGTCGAGTCTTTCCTGAAATTTGAGACAGAGAGCGACGAGCAGTTAGAAAATCCTGCGTTTGCATTCGACGATGACGAGATCATCGACGAACCGTCATCATGGGTCGGCAAAGAGATTGGCCGCTATCGCATTGTCAGTGAACTTGGGCGTGGCGGGATGGGGCTGGTTTTTCTCGCCGAGCGTGCGGACGGTGCATTTGACCAGCAAGTCGCTCTGAAACTGATAAAACGCGGCATGGATTCGGACGCAGTGCTCGAACGCTTTTACAACGAGCGGCGGATCTTGGCATCCCTTGTTCACACCAATATTGCCAGCTTGATCGACGGCGGCACGACAGATGACGGCGTTCCATATTTTGTTATGGAGCATGTCGAAGGCAAGCCGATACTCGAATTTGCCAATGATAGGAACCTAGACCTAGATGAAAAGCTTGCGCTATTTTCTCGCGTCGCGACGGCCGTCGCATACGCACACCAAAACCTTGTCATCCACCGTGACCTAAAACCATCAAACATTCTTGTCACCTCGGACGGCACTCCAAAGTTACTTGATTTTGGCATCGCAAAACTTCTGACGGCGAGTAATGGCGGGCTCGTCGCCCACACGCAGCATTTCATTTTGACCCCGGACTATGCCTCACCCGAACAAGTTCGTGGCGAACAATTGTCCACCGCAACCGACGTGTATAGCCTCGGTGTGATCTTGTTCGAACTGTTGACCGGTAAACGTCCGTACAAAGTGGACAGCAATAATTTCGGTGACATCATTCGTGTCGTCTGCGAGACCGATCCGCTTGCTCCAAGCCGCGTTGCACTTACCGATGGCGGAAAGCTACGCGGCGATCTCGATAATATTATCCTCAAAGCTCTACGCAAAGAGCCCGAGCTGCGCTATTCATCGGTCGAGCAACTGACCGAGGACATTCGCCGACATGACGCCCGTCTGCCGATCACGGCCGGAAGCGGGTCGTGGCGGTATCGGCTCAAAAAATTTACGAGCCGGCATCGGTATGGTGTCGTTACGGCGACACTCATTCTCGCCGCTTTGATTACAGGGTTTGGGGCAACACTTTACCAAGCCAATATTGCCCGCCGTGAACGTGTCCGGGCACAGCAGCGTTTTAATGATGTGCGGCAACTGGCAAATTCGTTCATGTTTGAGATCAACGAAAAGATCGGTGAGAGCCCGATCAAGGCCCGCGAGCTTCTAGTCACACGCGCACTCGAATACCTCGACAAACTCGCTCAAGAATCCGACGGCGACCCTGAACTGCAAGCGGAACTTGCCACGGCCTACGAAAAGATCGGGCATGTACAGGCGGAGCTTTTTAACCCAAGCCTCGGCAAATCGTCCGACGCTCTAGCTAGCCACCAAAAGTCTTTGGAGATCCGCGAAAAGCTGTTTGCGGGTGATAGAAAAGACGTATCACGCGGTGCAGACGTGATCAAAAGCCTGATGCTGGTGGGCGACATCTACACAGTGAGCGGCAAAATAGGCGAGGCAGGCAATCACTACAAAAACGCAGTCGCTCTCGGCGAGCAGCTTTTGCTCCTGGATCCCAAAAATGTAGATGTTCGGTCCGGTTTGAGCCGCAGCAACGCCCGGCTTGGCCAAAATGTTCTGCGCACCGGCTCACTTAATACTGCTCTCGACCACTACTTACGTGCACGACAAATATCCGTCGACTTGGTCGCCGAGAATCCGAATGACATCAATCTCCGCCGTGCCCTCAGCGTTATCGACAATTACATCGGCTATGTCCATATGGAAATGCTGCAATATGAGGCGGCCGGACAGTATTTTCGTGATGCTCTTGAGATCAACAAAGGCGTAGCTGCGACCGACGGAAGTAATATCCAATTTCGGGGTGATCTTGCTACGGGCCACCATTGGCTCGGTTTTGCCCTACGCGAATCCGGCGATGCCCGCGGCGGACTCGAGCAGCTTATGATGTCGATGGGAATAAACCAAAAGTTTCTCGAAGCGGACCCGGCAAATGTTGGTTATCGAAACAACGTTGCGGACTCTAATCTCGAAGTTGGAGTGACTCAGTTAAAGTTGGGCGAAAACTCAAAAGCGGCTAAGTCATTTGAAACGGCGATCAAGAATTACACCGCTGTTTGGCAAAATGACATAAATGACCTCAACGCAAAAGGCCAAATATTACTGTCTCAGAGGTATCTTGCTGACACAGTGTCACAGTCCGGAGATCTCAAACGTGCTGCGGCGCTATATAAACAAACACTCGCAGAATATCAGGCGTTGGTTGCCAGTGACCCGGAAAATACCAATTGGCAGGATTGGTTGGCGTCTTGCGAATTGAAAACCGGAGAGAATCTCCTGCGGCAAAAAGATAAGCCGGCTGCTAATGAACATTTGCGTTCCGCGGTCGATGCTTTCGAGAGGCTCCTGGCCAGGTCGCCCGAAAACGCCAGACTCCGTCGCGATCTTGAATTGGCACGGACAAATCTCACCGCTTCAAACTAAAAAGGACACCATTAGATGATGTCCACGAAAAAATGGTGGAGACGAGGGGGGTCGAACCCCTGACCTCTGCAATGCCATTGCAGCGCTCTGCCAAACTGAGCTACGTCCCCAAAGCAATTACGAATTATAAATTACGAATTACGAATGAGCAAACAACCGCCTTTTAATTCGTAATTTGAAATTCGCAATTCGAAATTGATTCTATTTTCCTTTGAATTCTGGCTTACGCTTTTCGAGAAATGCCGAGACGCCTTCTTTTTTGTCCTCGGTCGAAAAACAGATCGCAAACAGATCGACCTCACGTCGCAGACCTTCGTCGAGATTTGATCGTGAAGCAAATTTCACTGCCTCTTTAGATAGCTGCAATGCGATCGGGGCCTTTTCAGCGATCTTTTCGGCGAGTTTCATCGTCTCTGCCTCAAGCTGATCACTCGGATATACATGATTGACGAGGCCAAATCCTTCGGCTGTCGCGGCATCGATCATATCGCCGGTCAGTGCCATCTCCATCGCCCGGCCTTCGCCGATGAGACGCGGCAGACGCTGTGTACCGCCGCCGCCGCACATGATGCCGAGATTTATTTCAGGCTGCGAAAACCGAGCATTTTCACTCGCCATTCTAATATCACACGCCATCGCCAGCTCATTACCACCGCCGAGACAAAATCCGTTGACCATTGCGATCACGGGTTTTGGAAACGTGTCGATCGTATTAAAAAAGGAACGCTGATGAAAAAGATCACGCTGTGTAACCGGGGTTTGCCCCTCAAACTCACTGATGTCCGCCCCGGCAATAAACGCCTTTTCGCCCGCACCCGTGATGACCAGCACGCGAACGGTGTCGTCGGTGCGCAGTTGATCCAAAGCGGCAACGCCCTCGGCGTGAACCTGTGAGCTAAGTGCATTGAGTTTGTCAGGACGGTTTATGGTCAGGACGGCGACCTTGCCACGTTTTTCGACTGATACTGTTTCGTAAGACATAAATTTAATGCAGAAGCCCGCACGAGGTAAGGGCATCGTTCAACGTCGATGGTGCCCTTACTTCGTGCGGGCTTCCGCAACTGATCCTATTCGTTGACGCCCTCGACTATGTTGTCGTCAGCGATCCAAGCGACAAACAACCGCAGCCAACTTTCTTTCGGTTCCTCGATAGCGACACCGATGCGGTGCGTGCCATAACTTGCCGGCAAAACCCGCACGACCTGAGCCTTGACCTCGACCGGAACGCCATTTGGCCGGTGCGAGCGGATGTAAAGGCTGTCACCATTTGCGATGGGCTGATTTAGCTGAAACAGGGCTCCGAGCGTTGAGATATCGTCGGTTTCGGTCGGTTCGCTCCAAGTCGCACCGTCGTCGGTCCTGCCTGACACCACGATTGGCAGTCGGAGAGCCATTCTGAGAGCAAACCTTTTTTCCTCAAAATGAGGTTGGATGGAACTCATCGCCAATACCTAATAAGTGGTCTAGAAACACGGAACGTAAAACAACAGTGTAACACGAAACCCTTTAACGTGTTACCGTTACCATCCAAAAACAAAATGTGGAAGTGGTAAAAAATTCCGGGCGGCTTTAGTGCCTTGCGGCTACAACTAACCTATTAGACGAACCCGTTAGACGATAGTTATACTATAAGCACAGGCGAAATCCAAAGCATTGTTTTACATACCGCCGATAGTAACTTTATGAGCGAAAAGCAAATACATCGCAAAGTCGTGATCCTCGGCTCCGGCCCCGCAGGTTTGACCGCCGCCGTCTATGCCGGACGGGCTCAGCTAGAGCCGCTTGTCATTGACGGACCGCAGCCCGGAGGCCAGCTCACCATCACGACGGATGTCGAAAATTATCCAGGATTTTCTAACGGAATAATGGGTCCGATCCTGATGGATGAGTTTCGCGAGCAAGCTCTGCGGTTTGGCACCGAGATCATCAATGTCTGGATAGACCGCGTCGACCTAACGCAGCGGCCATTTACACTTTTTGGAAAGGAAAGCGAAGACAGCACGGAGATCACAACCATTATCAAAGCCGACACGCTGATCGTCTCGACCGGGGCGTCCGCAAAGTGGCTCGGCATTCCAGGCGAGGCTCCGGTACCCGAGGGCTTGGGCGGCAACGGCGTTTCGGCGTGTGCGACGTGCGACGGCTTCTTTTTCCGCGATCGTCCGATCGTCGTGGTCGGCGGCGGCGACACCGCTATGGAAGAGGCTTTGTTCCTTACAAAATTTGCGTCAAAGGTGACGCTCGTCCATCGCCGTCACGAATTTCGTGCTTCGAAGATCATGCAGGACCGCGTGCTTGCACATGACAAGATCGACGTTATGTGGAACACCGAGGTCAGGGCGATCAACGGCACTAAAGAAGTAGGAGTCGAAAGCGTTACGCTCTTTAACAGCGAGACCAATGAGGAAAGCACGTTCCCGACGCAGGGCGTCTTTATCGCCATCGGCCACGAGCCGAACACCGGGCTTTTTAAAGGCATACTCGATATGGACGACGTTGGCTACCTCATCACCGAAGGCAAAACGATGCGTACCAATATCGACGGCGTTTTTGCCTGTGGCGATGCTCAGGACGCATATTACCGTCAGGCGATAACCGCCGCCGGAACGGGCTGTATGGCCGCTATCGACGCCGAACGATTTCTCGCCGAGCACGAAACCGAATCAGCGACGGCCGCGTAAGCATCAATTTTTATTTGTACTGAACCCTTTAGGATGTCGGCATTCTGAGGGGTTTTTTCGACGCGATTGGGGTCAAAACCCATTGTTTCAGCTCGTCTAAGTATTGTTTGGTAGATCGCGGTATTCATTTCCGGCGATCGGCTCAAGATCCAAAAATAATCCCTACCGGGTTCACCGATGACGCTGTAGCTATAATCAGGTGCCAGATCAATCACCCAATAATTCGCCCATACGAACGGAAGAAACGATGTAAATCCCGGAGCAAATCGCACCTTGAGTTTGGCGTTATTGGATTTGTCGCCAATCTTTGCCTCGCCAACGGCTTTCATACTGACGCCGTCCTTTTTTACACATTCATTGAGAACCTCAATTCGTCCATTTTTCTTGACGGTGTAATTTGCGGTCGTATTGGCAACGCACTGCTTTTGAAATCTATTAGGATATTTCGCGATCTCATACCAACGTCCGGCGTAACGTTCAATGTCGATCCCGTTGACCGGCGACAATGTCGGTTTTGCGGTGGATTGTGCCGACATTAAGCCCGCAAAAATAAATAAAACCAAAACCGTTAATGTATTAGTAAAAAAAATATTTTTCATAAACTCTCCTGATCACCGTCGCTTAGTAATTCGCCATATTACCCGGATTGGATTTATGGATTATAATATTTAGATGAGATCTCTTTGATCCGGGTTCAAGTTTTTATGCCTATTTACGAATATAAATGCCAGCAATGCGGTTTGCATGTTGAGAAACGCCAAAGCGTTTCTGATGCACCTTTGACGGCTTGCGAAAAATGCCACGGAAAACTCGAAAAGCAATGGTCGCTGTCTGGTTTTCAGTTTAAGGGCGAGGGTTGGTATGTAACCGACTACGCCGGAAAAAAAGGCAAAATGGAAAAAAGTTCCTCAAGCGAATCAACGCCAACGCCTGATACTGCATCAAAACCTGCAAGCGAAACAAGTTCGGCGGTAAAAGACACCGTTTCGAAGCCAGACAAAGCATGACCCTCGGCCGCAAAAAATATTTATTTGCAATAGTTTGCACGCTATTGTTTGCGGGCATTGTTTCGGCGCAATCGCGCCGTAATGCCAAGGGTGATGCTGCTACGACCGGGACTGTTCTATCCGTCGTAGCATCCCGTCAGGATAAGAAAACTGATATCATCCGACCCGAAAATCTCAATCTTTACGAAAACGGCATTGAGCAAAAGATCAAAAATTTCAGCTACGACCCGAGCCCGTCAAAGATAGTCATCCTCATCGATAATTCCGAGACGCTGCAGATATCTTTCGAAGCAATGAAAAAAGCGGTGATGGAGTTTGCATACGAGATATTTGAAGGCGACCAGCTTTTTGTGCTCGCATACGACACGCACGCCGAGATCATCCAAGAATGGACGGACGACGCCAAAAAGATGGAGGTGTCTCTCGGAACCCTCAGAAAAAGGGCAACCCGTATCTCTTTGATGCGATCAACTCAACCCTTAGCGAGGTGCTTATACCGCTGATGCCGGGGACCAGGAAAACAGCCGTTATCCTCATCAGTGATGGCCTAGACCGCGGCAGCAAAACACCTTATGACAAGATGCTCAACGAACTGCAGGAACAGAATGTGACGGTGTATTCGCTGCAGATCCCTGACCGCTCTGGCGGAGCATACCGCCGCGACCAGCCCAAAGCCAAGGTGATAATGAATCAGCTTGCCGAGGAGACCGGCGGCCAGGTATTCCCGTTTGAAGAAGCCTCAACCGCCGCAAAATTTATCTGCGACGAGCTTCGCAAAAACCGCTATTTACTCTCGTACACGCCCGCAAACGTCTCAAGCTACGACGCTCGCCGTCTGCTGTTGATCGGCGACGAAGGCATAACGCTCCGCACAAAATCTTTTCAACCGCCCAACGTCAAATAACTTCGTTACACGCAAATTTCATTGACGTTACTCCAACACTCGCGATAAAATCCAAGCTATTCACGGAGGTAAATGCGATGTTTGTGCGGAGATCTGTTCGATTATTGGCCTTATCGGCATTGACGACGATGTTTTTGTCCGTAGCTGTTGCGGCTCAGAAGACCGCATCTCCAACTGGAACGGTCAGTGTCTGTAAAGAGATCGATGACGACTGGAAATGCGTCGGCGAATCAGCCGAGTGGGCTGCAAACACCAATTTTAATGTGCTCTTTGTAAACTCTGTGCCCGTCGGCGTCGATTTTATCGGCATCGTCTTTCACAAACAAGGCTCGGATGGAAAGGATGTCGCGTTTATCAACGAATACCAACAGCAGATGGACCCAAAATACCGCAAATACGCAACCGTCGGCGATAATTTTAAGCTCCCCGCCGGAACCTACAGCGTTTACATCATCTCGTGGGGCAAACGCGAGTCCTTGGTCCACAACGGCAATTTTACTGAGTATTTTGCAAAGACGACGCTGAAGGTAAAGTGATCTAGACCGCGACGGGCGCAGCTATCTTTCCCCACGACTGGTAATTATCCAATTTCAAATTTTCAAACTTGAAATTGAGCAAACCGTCCAAACCTTTCAGCCCGTCTGCATCGACAAGCTCCAATTTTGGCAACTCCATTGGTTCGCGTGAGAGCAGTTCATCGACCTGTTCGAGATGGTTGCTGTAAATGTGAAGATCACCAAACGTGTGAACGAAATCACCAACCTCCAATCCGCAAACCTGGGCAACAAGATGCGTGAGTAGTGCATAGCTGCTTATGTTGAACGGCACACCGAGAAATGCGTCAGCACTTCGCTGATAAAGCTGGCAGTGCAGTGTCCTGCCATTTTCAACCTTAAATTGGAATAACGTATGGCACGGTGGCAAGGCGACATCGTCGCACACACGCGGGTCCCACCCCGAGACCAGCAATCGTCGCGAATTGGGATTAGTCTCGATCTCACGTATCAACCGGGCGATCTGATCTATTCCATTAACCTGCGGATATTCACCGCCAAACGAACGCCACAGATAACCATAGACCGGCCCGAGGTCACCCTCATCGCGGTCAAATCTTGCAGTTTGCTCACTGGTCGCCCATTCTGCCCAGATATCGACACCGCGTGATTTCAGGTCCTTTTCATCCGTCGATCCACTCAAAAACCAAAATAGTTCCTCCGCGACCCAGCGAAACGGCACACGTTTTGTCGTCACTATCGGAAACCCTTCGCGTAAGTTGAACCGCGTTTGATAGCCAAACGTCGATATCGTGCCCGTCCCCGTGCGGTCCTCATGACGGACGCCGGTTTCAAGAATATGCTTTAGTAGATCGTGGTATTGCCTCATCGTAGGTTTGTGGATTAATTGTCTAAAAGTTACCATAAATAGCTTATGTCGGGGAAACTTGAGGTCAGTTTTAACAGTCCGCAGTGCGGTTGGATGTCGATCGGTTTTGACGACGGCGCCAGTGAATTTCACACGACGACGGCTCATGCTCCGCACGAGTCGGCCCTACCCGAGTTGATGCGTATTTTGACTGACCTGATGGCGGAATCGTCTGCTCCCCGCGAACGCACCCTAAAATGGAATCGGGATCCTGAGGAGTTTGATTTTCGATTCGTCCGCGAGGGCGATAAGATGCTGCTGCAGATATATCAGTATCCGACCGACGACCGTTCGTTTGCCGAGCGTGAACTCGTCTTTACGCATCTGGACATCGCGGAAAATGTATTCAGGGCCTTCGCGACAACATTCGAGCAGCTTTACGTCGACCGCGACACTGACGAATTTGAGTTCAACTGGCGTCAGCCATTTCCGTTTGCGGAATACGAAAAATTTAAGAAGAGGATGATTTAGCCACAAATTGCACGAATAACACGAATGGTCGGAAGCAGTCTTATTCGTGAAATTCGTGTTATTCGTGGCTAAATTCTTATGAAAGAGAAATTACTAGATCTATTAGCTTGCCCGACCTGCGGCGGTGATATTTTGCTGGCATATGCGAGCAAATACGACGACCGCGAGATCATCGAAGGCGTGCTGACGTGTAAAAAATGCGACCGCGAATACAAAGTGGTTCGCGGTGTGCCCCGTTTTGCCGACCTCGGCAAGATCGAAGAAGACAAGGCCGCGACAGCGGAAAATTTTGGCTGGCAGTGGACGAATTTTACGCAGGAAGATCCAAAGTACAACGAACAATTTCTCGGCTGGCTCCAGCCCGTAAAAAAAGAATTCTTTGAAGGCAAAGTCATCCTCGAAGGCGGTTGCGGCAAAGGCCGTCATACAAAACTCGCTGCTGAATGGGGAGCAACGGAAGTGGTTGGAATCGACCTCGGTGACGGTGTCGAATCTGCATTTGCGTTGACCCGCAATATGCCAAATACACATATTGTCCAATGCGACATATTCAAACTCCCGCTAAAAAAGGCGTTTGATTATGCTTTCAGCGTTGGCGTGTTGCACCATACCCCAGATCCCAAAAGGCATTCCTTTCACTCGCCGGAAAGGTGAAAAGCGGCGGTCATATTTCGGCTTGGGTTTACGGCGCCGAGAATAACGAATGGATCACACGATACGTCGATCCTGTCCGCACGGGTTTTACATCGCAGATCAGCCAGCCGATTCTGTATCAATTATCAAAGCTACCGACGCTGAGCGTATTTTTAACGACAAAACTTATCTACCGCCCACTAAACGCGGTCGCAAAACCGGTCGCAAACAAGCTTTTTTACAACGAATATCTCAATCACCTCGGCACGTTTGGCTGGCGCGAGCAGCACAACATCGTATTCGATCATCTCGTCGCGCCGACGGCGTTTTATATCGCAAAGGACGATTTCGCCGGTTGGTGGAACGAGATCGCCGCCGAGGACGTTAAAATAACGTGGCATAATGAGAATAGCTGGTGCGGATTCGGAAAGATCGTATGAAGTTTGATCGTGGAATAGACAAAAAATACCGTAAATCGGTCGAGGATGCGTTCGAGACGATCGTCGCCAAGGGCAATGATTTTCATCGTCATATGATGAACGAGATCATCGAATCCGATCTGCTCGTTCAGGTGCTGCCGGTCAGCAAGGTAAACGCTTCGGGTATTACCGGCGTCATCAATTCGGTCAAGACCAATTACAAACTCGCGACCGAGCGGCTGAGTTTGCGTGAATCGTTAGGTGAGATATACATCGCGATCGCCGAGGAAACGATCGACACCGGCGGGCAGCGCGGATGCGAAGGTACGTTTGTCCACGAGGGCCGCCACGCATACGATTTTGCACAGACGCTCGAAAGCCTCTCGAACGCCGATATGAATCCGATCGGCATATTTAACCCGACGCTTTACGAGCTCGAATGGGAAGCCCACAAAACCGCCGGTGATTATATGCTCTGCCGCGACCAACAGGATTTCATTGACGAGGGATTGCAGCTCATGATCCTCTGCCAAGCTGACGGCAAATGCGAGGTTAGCGATGACGGCATCATGAAAAGATTGCAGGACAGTTACGGCCTCGATATGACAGGAAACCCAGGTTCGCTCGCGAGTGAGATGATGGGACTGAGAGTATAATAGTAATTATATGAACGCCGCTTTACCGCAGGAAATGCAGCAGCATACATACGCCATCATGGACGAGGTCGAGGGCTCGCATTGGTGGTTTGTCGGCCGGCGCGCGATCCTTGAGAGTTTTCTAGGCCCGATCGTTGAAAAAATCCGCAATCCGCAATCCGCAATCCGCATTCTCGATGTTGGGTGCGGCACCGGGGCAAACATCGAGATGCTCTCGCAATTCGGCGAGGCCGAGGGTGTTGACGTTTCGGATGATGCTTTGGAATTTTGCCGCCGCAAGGGATTAAACGTTCAAAAAGGATTGGCCGAAACACTGCCGTACGAGGATGAGTCGTTTGAACTGACGACCGCTCTCGACGTGGTCGAGCATCTCGACGACGATATAGCGGGCCTAAAAGCGATGTTTCGCGTGACAAAACGTGGCGGTTATTCGCTGATCTTTGTGCCGGCGTTTATGTGGCTTTGGGGAGTGCAGGACGATATCTCGAATCACCGCATTCGCTACACCAAAAAACAGATCGTCGAGCGGTTAGAAGCGGTGGGCTATACGGTCGAGCGTGCAACTTACGCCAACTGGACATTTTTCGCACCGATTCTCGCCGGACGAACGATCATGAAGCTGACCGGCATCAAACCCGAGTCTGAAAATAACATAACGATATCCGGCCTGAACGGTGTTTTTGGCAAGCTCTTCGGTTCCGAGCGGTTTTGGTTAAAGCACTTTAATTTTCCGCTCGGCGTGTCGATCGTCGTCGTAGCAAAAAAAGAATTAGAATCAGATGCACGATAAGAATCCCGAATTGTCGCTATTCCTCCCCGTTTTAGACGAGGAAGAGAACCTGCGTCCGATGCACGCAAAGATCGCGGCGGCGCTGGACGCGCTTGGCAAGACGGCTGAGGTCATCTATGTCGATGACGGTTCGACGGATAAGAGTTTGGAGATATTAAAAGAGATCGCCGCCTCGGACGATCGGGTTCGTGTGGTCTCGCTTCGGCGTAATTACGGCCAGACGGCGGCGATGTCGGCGGGTATCGACGCTGCTAAGGGCGACATTCTCATCCCGATGGACGCCGACTTGCAAAATGATCCGGCGGATATCTCGCGGCTTTTAGACAAACTAAATGAAGGCTACGACGTCGTGTCGGGCTGGCGAAAAAACCGTCAGGACAAGCTCATTTCACGCAAGATACCGTCGCAGATCGCCAATCGCATCATCTCTTGGATCGGCGGTGTAAAGCTGCACGATTACGGCTGCTCGCTCAAAGCTTACCGCCGCGATGTGATCCAGGACGTGCAGCTCTACGGCGAGATGCACCGCTTTATCCCGATTTATGCAAGCTGGGCCGGCGCCCGCGTTGCCGAGATACCGGTCGATCATCACGCCCGCACGATGGGCAAATCAAAATACGGCATCTCGCGCACCATCAAAGTTGTTTTCGACCTGATGACGATCAAATTTATGGCGTCGTATCAGACCAAACCGATCTATGTTTTCGGCATGTTTGGCATGCTCGCGTTTTTGCTCTCAGTTATCTCCGGTATATGGGCGATCGTACTGAAATTTTACGGCGTCTCGTTTATCCAAACTCCTTTGCCTGTGGTGACGGTCGTTATGCTTGCGATCTCTGTACAGTTTTTCCTGATGGGACTGCTAGCCGAACTCTCGGTCCGCACCTATCACGAGTCACAGGACAAGGCCATCTACGCTGTGCGTGAGAGAATAGGATTCTAATCAATGTGCGGCATCGCCGGGTGGATAAACCTACAACAATCTAAAGAAAATCATACCGAATCGGTTCTGCATTCGATGTGTGAACGGATAATTCACCGCGGGCCAAATTCCGAAGGCCTGTGGCTCGACGACACTGTCGCACTTGGGATGCGGCGGCTGTCGATCATCGATCTGCACACCGGCGACCAGCCCGTTTTTAATTGCGATAAGTCGGTTATCGTAATGATGAACGGCGAGCTGTATAACTATCGCAAAGTTCGTGCGGAACTCGAAAAGAGAGGCCACAAATTCACAACTAAGTCGGACACGGAAATTTTGCCGCACCTTTACGAAGAATACGGCGAGGATCTCGTTGACCACCTTAACGGGATGTATGCGTTCTCGCTCTGGGATACGCGTAAGAAAAAACTGATCATCGCCCGCGACCGTTTCGGCGAAAAGCCTTTGTATTACGGTGTCTTTGACGGCAAACTGATCTACGCATCCGAGCCTAAAGCGATGCTCGAACATCCGTCGGTCAACGCCGAACTCGACACGGACGCTCTGCGGCACTACCTCTCATATGATTACGTGCCTGCTCCGATGTCGATCTACAACGGCATCTCAAAGCTACCCGCCGCCCACATGCTGACGGTCGAGAATGGCGAGATCAAAACGCGGCGTTTTTGGAATATGAGTTGGTCGGCAAGACAAGCGGGTTCTATTGAGGACAAAGCATCTGAACTTCGCGACCTGCTCTCCGACGCTGTCCGCATGCAACTCGTGTCTGATGTACCGCTTGGAATCTTGCTGTCCGGCGGCATCGACTCATCGACTGTCGCGGCGTTTGCAACGCAACACGCGACGGAACGCGTCAAAACATTTTCGATCGGCTTTGAAGAAGATTCATTTGACGAGTCACGTTATGCCCGTCAGGTTGCAAAACACCTAGACACAGAGCATTACGAGGAAAAGCTGTCCGCCACGACTGCGGGTGATCTGATCTCTGATATCGGCGCGTGGCTCGACGAACCTCTCTCGGACGGCTCGCTGATCCCGACATTTTTGCTCGCTCAGTTTGTGCGAAAACACGTCACCGTCGCTCTCGGCGGCGATGGCGGTGACGAGCTTTTTGCCGGTTACCCAATGTATTACGCCCACACGGTCGCGGCAAAATACGCCCGCGTTCCGTCCTTTCTTCGCAAGGGCTTTATCGAACCAGTCGTAAAACGATTGCCCGTTTCGACAAAAAATATGTCGTTCGATTACAAGGCAAAACGCTTTGTTCGCGGAGCTAATCTCGACACCGTCGAACGGCATCATTCGTGGTTCGGTTCGTTTAGCCTTGAAGAACAAGGCCAACTGCTGACGCCCGAGATACTTGCAGCAAGCGACGGCGATATCTATCGTGGTCCGCGTGAATTGCTTGCATTGTGCGACGCCACGACCGAGATCGAACAGATGCAGTTTCTCGACATAAATTACTACATGGCCGAGGACATCCTGACCAAGGTCGATCGTGCGGCGATGGCCGTCAGTCTCGAAACGCGTGCGCCGTTCCTCGATCCGCGTATCGGCCAGTTTGCCGCGTCGCTACCGCTCCAATACAAACTCAGCGGCAAAAACGGAAAGCACATCCTAAAAAAGGCGATGGCCGATCTGCTGCCGGCAAATATTTTGCACCGTCCCAAAAAAGGCTTTGGCATTCCGATCGCCGAATGGCTCAAGGGCCGTCTCAATCCGCTGATGAACGATCTGCTCGCGCCGGTGAGGTTAAAAGATCAGGGCATCTTTAATGCGGAGTACGTCCAACAATTAATCACCGAACACGAACGCGGCACCGCCAGCCATCATAAGCAGCTCTGGACACTGCTGGTTTTTCAGCTATGGTACGATAACTTTTTGCAGAGGCCGTGATTGTGGAGGCTCTTGTTGCAGAAGCCCGCACGTTAGTAAGGGCGTACCATCCAACGTAAATAGCTACGCCCTTGCTCACGCGCGGGCTTCTGCATCATAAAAGATTCGCGTATTATCAAATTTATGGCATCACTTTATCCTGAGATCGAACCTTTTGACAGCGGTATGCTCGCCGTTTCGGATATTCACACGATCTATTACGAACGTGCTGGCAACCCGAACGGCATCCCGGTTGTATTTCTGCACGGCGGCCCGGGCGGCGGGTTGATACCGATGTACCGGCAATATTTTGATCCGGCGGTTTATCAGATCGTATTGTTTGACCAACGCGGCTCAGGCGATTCGACGCCACATGCCGAGCTTGAGGGTAATACGACATGGGACCTGATCGCGGACATGGAAACGCTGCGTGAGAAATTTGGCGTCGATAAATGGTATGTTTTTGGCGGATCGTGGGGCAGCACGCTGAGCCTTGCGTATGCGGTGACGCATCCGGACAGATGTTTGGGGCTCATTCTTCGTGGCATTTTCCTGACGCGGCGAAAGGAACTTGAGTGGTTTTATCAGTACGGTGCGTCCGAGATCTTCCCCGATTTTTGGGAACGCTACCGCGACGAGATACCTGTGGACGAGCGTGGTGATTTTATCGCGGCATATCACAAGCGTTTGACGAGCGAAGACGAGCAGGTTCGACTGTCGGCGGCACGGGCTTGGAGCGTTTGGGAAGGCTCGACGTCAAAGCTCTACCCGAGCGAAGACCTGATGAACCACTGGGAAGGAGCTCACGAGGCTCTGAGCCTCGCTCGCATCGAGTGCCATTATTTTACGAACAACTCGTTTTTCCCGACCGAAAATTATCTGCTCGAAAATGTCGATAAGATCCGCCATCTCCCGACCGTTATCGTCCAGGGCCGCTATGACGTAGTTTGCCCGATAACCTCAGCTTGGGACCTGCACAAAGCATTGCCCGAGGCCGAATTTATCGTCGTGCCTGACGCTGGACATTCGGTCTCAGAGCCCGGAATTACCTCAGCTTTGGTCGAAGCGATGGACAGATTCCGCCCATAGGATTGAAATTTAGCGTGAATCTTAGCCCGATTAGCGGTATGATGAAAATATATTGAAAGCGTTGGCCAATAGCCCGCGTCAAAACGTCTAATATCCAGGATATTTATATGAACTTTGGAACAACAGAAATTTTATTGATCGTTGCGGTGCTTTTCCTGCTATTTGGTGCGACCAAACTACCACAACTCGCAAAATCGCTAGGTGCGACACGCAAAGCTTTCAAGGATGGTATGCGCGAGGCCGAAGAAGAAGAAAAAGCCGAGGCTGTCCAAAAGCTAGAATCTAAGGCCGACACGCCGCAGATCACCAACATGAGTGACGAGGCTCTGGTGGAAGAAATGCGCAAGCGTGCCGAGGCAAAGCAGGCCTAAACGCTCACTCTTTCTCACCCGTCAGCAGCGTGGCCTTTACCGTAAATCTAAAGCTGAGCGATTCACCCTCGGCGTCTATTAGTTGAGCGAGTTTTTCCGTAACTCGCTCTTTTTCGTTTTCATCGAGCATCTCTAGCCACGTGGGCAATAGGAAATCGGCGACGAGCGGCGAGGCGATAAATTCCGCACCGTTCTCATACTCAAACGCCTCTAGCTCGGTTTTTGTCTGAACATTTACAAGCCCGATCTGCTTAGCGATCTCCTCTACCCGCGAGACGGTCGGCTGATCGCTGATAAGTTTTTCCGCCGCCGCACCGTGTTCGGCAAGACCCTCAGTAAAAAGCACTTCCCACAGGATAGACGCAACCTCGCCAAAGCTGCCCGCCGTCGGCAGAAAAACGGCAACCTCACCACCCGTTCGGGCAACCCGCATGGCGTCTGCAATAAAATCTTCGACCTCGAGCGGCCTGACAAATGTTCCGTCAGCCAACACAGTATCAAAAGCATCACTTTCAAATCGCAGCATCGAAAAATCGACATTCGAACTCAATACCGCAGCTTTATCCAGAGCGATCTGTAGCACATCCTCATTTTCAGCCGTCGCGAAAATATCGGTCTTTGTGCCAAATTTCTCGTCTATAGCGAGCGCATGATTGCCCGTTCCTGCGTTGAGGTAGAGTAGATTATCCGAGTCGCTCAGATCGAGATGCTTGTCCACGAGATCGGCAAAACGCTGTGTCCACTCGCTCGCGACCGACAGGTCGAGCAAAAAAGCGAGTTCTTTTTGGGTCTTAGTCATACACTAATCGTAAATAGTAAATCGTGAATAGTAAATCGTGAATCAGGTTTTGAACTTCTCGTGATCCGCCATTTACTAATTACGATTCACCATTTACTATTCACTAATCAATTATGTCAAAAAACGTGAAAGAACTTTTCGACCTTACGGGCAAGACCGCGATCGTCACGGGTGGCTCACGCGGGATCGGTAAAGAAATGGCCGAGGCTCTTGCCGAAGCCGGTGCAAACCTGATGCTCTGTGCCCGCCGTGCCGAGTGGCTCGACGAGACGGTTAAAGAATTTGAGGGCAAAGGGTTTACGGCCGCCGGAACGGTTTGTGATGTCGCAAACGCGGAGGATGTCCAAACAGTTGTCGATGCGACCGTAGCAAAATTTGGCTCAGTCGATATCCTCATCAACAACGCCGGTATATCGTGGGGGGCAATGCCCGAGGACATGCCGCTCGATCAATGGCAAAAAGTTATCGATGTAAATCTGACGGGCTGTTTCCTGTTTGCACAGGCGGCGGGTCGCGAAATGCTCAAGCAAAACAGCGGCTCGATAATCAATATCGCCTCGATCGCCGGATTAACCTCGTCGGCAAACGGCCCTTTTTACGCCGGATATGTCGCCAGCAAAGCGGGCCTTATCGGCCTAACGCGCGAGCTTGCGGCAAGCTGGGGCCGCAAAGGCATCCGCGTCAACGCCATCGCCCCGGGCTTTTTTCATTCGCGGCTCGCCGATGCCGTCATTGATATTTACGAACGTTCGATACAGGAAAACAACGTCATCCCGCGTGTCGGTGATGAGGGCGAACTAAAAGGCGTGACTATTTTCTTGGCGTCAGATGCGTCGAGCTATGTTACCGGACAGACCATCGCTGTCGATGGCGGTATGACGGTCTAGATCTTGGTCCGGTCCGGACCAGGTGGACCAACGTGGACCAAGATGGACCAAGATGGACCAAGACCGAGATTATTTCACGAACTGAAATTCACCAAACGCCTTTGGTACGTGGAAAGCGGGCTCTTTCGTCTTTGTGGGTTGCCACGCGAGATAGCCGCGTGTAGGGTCTTTGCCAACGCAGCGAAACAGATTACCTAGCCAGACATCGCCAGCCTTTGGCGTTTTGCCGAGAGCAGCAAACGGTATCTTGATCGCCATCACGACCTTTTCAGCCTCGATAAAAGCTGCCGATGTCATATTCGATCTGTAATCCCAATCGGTCAGACGAGCTTTTGGCGTAACCTCGATACCCAGATCGATCCATTCACCGTTAGGGGCGATCTCAAATTCAAAATATTTGTTTCGGTTCTTTTTGTCGGGAGCGATAAATATCTCGCACACGTCGCGATCCCACAGCCCGCGGATTTTTTTTGTCAGATCGGGCTTTTCGCTGACAATAAGCGGCTCGTTTTGCTCCGCCTCGAAACGCACATACAGCGCCGTGTTTGACCACAAGAGACGAGTCTTAAATTGCCGCGTCGACGTGGCTGCGACACCCGACCAGTACTTGGTTATCGACACCTCTTCGGCCTTATTCCACGGTGCCGAATTTAACGTACTCACGTCAAAATCATTTTGGATATGGCGGACCTTCAACCAGCTTGTTTTCATCGTTTGTGCGCTAATCATCGTGACGGAAAAAATAAAAAATAGGAAAAATATAAACGCCCTCATAATTCTTTTCGGTAACCTGTCCGAATGCGGTTTCTAAGCCATCGTAATTCTGTCTTGATCGCGCGGACCAATCCGCCAACTATCATTCGTCCTGTCGCATTTCCGCTAAATGCTCCGGCGATCGCAGATAACGTTTTGAATGATACCCGCGATTCGTTGGAAAGCACAAATACGGGCTCCCACGTTTCCGGCCGCAATTTTGATTTGAATGCATCAAGCCCGTCAAAATTATAGAACCGCTGGCCATGCTTTCTCAGCCAGGCAAGCATAACCCGGAGCCAAACCGGATTGTCGAATGGCTCGACCTTAGCCCTTGTAGAAAGCGGCGAAAGCCCGAGTGTCGCGTATCCATAACCTCCGTCAGCCAAAGCCCTCATTGCAGTATCGATCATCAACTCGACGCTGCCGTTAGGAGCACCCGGAACATGAGGAAACTGCTCAAAGAGCCAACCGTTTCGCTGCGACACAGGAGACAAAACAATAAACCCGACCACACAGTCATGGCATTCAGCGACAAAAACTCGCCGATTTTCGAGACGTGCAAGCGTGTCCGATTCGACCATGAAATGAAGCGGGGGTAGACCTTTGGTTTCAAGCCATTCGCGCAGAACTCTTGCTAATTCGGGATTATTGGCGGCTTTTTCGACAGGCCACTCGGTGACGGAAACGCCCTTATTTCTGGCGCGATTTAGTTGGGCGCGCAGCGATCGATGCGAATCCACAATTGAAGGCCAGTTTTCCGGACGCCATGATGGCTGGGCCCCGATGAGAAATTTTGAATGATCACTCGAATTAGCAAAGACGGATTCGAGGCGCGACTCGGCGGCGAAATAGCAGACACGTTGTTTCGCATTTCGTGCGTCGTTTTCGAAATCGGCGGCGACAGCGATCAATCGTTCCTTTTCGCAAACCGGAGCACCCGCAACGACCCTGACTCTGTCAGAAGAGATGTAACCTACCACGGCATCGCCGCCGGCTGAAAACCATCGCCGAATGCCGGGATTAACGATCTGAAAAGAAGTGGAATTCCATCCGAGCGTGAGGACAAGGTTGCGAGCACGAGAGATATTTGGGTTTTCGTGTTTATATGCCGTCGGGGATGTCTCGGAGGGCAATTCCATCAAGTTCCGGTGTTTAGTACCGTGCGAAACGCCATTTTTGCCAGTTTCCAGGTGCGGTCCCAGTCGATCGAACCGCCCTCGTCGCGGCCCATGATCTTGTCGACGAACATTTTGCGGAAATCTTTACCTTCGCGACGGAGCATAAATTCTTTGGCGTACGGTTTGGCCGTTTCAAAGAAATTAAATTCCGGATCGGTGACGATGCCGATGCCCTCGAGCGTCATCAGCGCACGCATGATATAGGTGAAATTTGACGGCAGACGAAACGGATAATCGTACATCACGTCGGCAAGGTCGTAGGTCAATTCTTTGAAATTGACATCCTTGAGTTTCAAATTGAAATGAAACTCAAACATCCGCTCGACGACCGGTTTGATAGAGTCGTGACTCGTTCCGGGCTTGAGAAAATCGAGCTCGATCAGATCCTGAGCGATACCGCCGGGATCTTTGTCAACGACGTGGAAAAACGCGTCGATCATCTTTGCCTGTAACAGCGGTGATATGCGGCCGACCATGCCGAAATCAAAGAACGCGAGCCGGCCGTCTTCCATCACAAGCAAATTGCCCGGATGCGGGTCGGCGTGAAAAAATCCGTCCTCTAGCAATTGTTTGAGATACGTCTTGATCAGCAAACGATTGACCTTTGCCGGCGAGATATTGCGCTGCGCTTGTCCCTCAAGATCAGTGACCTTTGTGCCGTGGATAAACTCCATCGTCAGCACTTTTTTGGTCGTCGCGTGCCAATGTATCGTCGGCACGTGGATATTTGACCAGGTCTTAAAACTCTCTCGAAACTGCTCAGCATTGCGGCCCTCGGCGACGTAATCCATCTCTTCGTGGACGGTCACGTCAAATTCGCGAAGCATCCCCGGCCAATCGGCATTTTCGCTAAGCTGCGGAAAACGCTCGGCAAAGTTTGCGACCTTTTTGAGAATGACGATGTCACCTTTGATCGTGGCATCAAGATTTGGCCGCTGGACCTTGACCGCGACCTCTTCGCCGGAGTGCAGACGGGCTCGATAAACTTGTCCTAGCGAAGCGGCAGCAACGGGTTCAAGCTCAAACTCGGCATAGACCTCGTTGATCTTTTGCCAAGCTCATGCTCGATGATCGCAAATGCAACATCATTTGGAAACGGCGGCACCTGATCGACAAGCGTCCCAAGTTCTTTTACAAATGGCAGCGGCAATAGATCGGCCCGTGTCCCCATCGATTGCCCGATCTTGATAAACGTCGGCCCGAGCTTGATGAGTTTTTCCTTGAGCCAGACGGCCTGTTTCTCTTGGTTCGCCTCTTTGTTGGTCGAATTACCAATAAAGAATCGCCGAAGTCCGAGCATAATGACGTGAAAAAACCATTGTTTTACGCCGTAAAGTTTTTCACCGTAATAAGCGGCCCTCGTTAACTCACGGGCACGTTCAAGTCTTACGGCCTGTCGTTTTAAGTGCTGTTTGTGATGAAGGTCGTACTGGTCGAGGTAAAGATAGAGCGACAGCATCGAGATGACGCGGGAAATCTGAAACAGGCGAAGATAGCCGCGAATACCAAAATAAGTGCTCTCGACCGTTTCCTCGACCTGCAGCAGCTCACGCTCCTCGGCGATCAATTCCTCGTTCGAAGTCCGTTTTGCGATCTCAAGATTATTTGTGGGCACGAACGAGCCGTTAGCATTAGCCAGATCGACTCTTTCTTTTACCGCGATGTCGTTCATTATTCTGATATTTCCTGCCCAAACTGCAGCACATAGCCATTGTTGTCGTAAATGGCAAATTCACGCATTCCGTACTCGAAGTTTTCGATGCCGTAGCAAACCCGGGCTTTGTCTTTTACTTTTGTCCACATAGAATCGACGTCGTCCGTTGTAAAGTAAAATGTTCCGGTAAAGCCTATCTTGTCGTACGCCACATGTTCATTTGGACGAGCGATCATGATCGCTGTATCGTCTATCCACAATGTTGCCCAGCCCCAATCTTCGTTAAACTCGCCGCACGAAAAGCCAAGGATATTCGTATAAAAATCGATCGTACCCGGTAGATCCTCGGTGGTCATCATTGGCCTGAGATCGGTAATCTTCATAGTATCGCAAGCATATTCTTTACGCCCGGGTGGCTGAAATAGTTCCTAGCACGGTCACTGTCGCGTTCGAT
Source organism: Chloracidobacterium sp. (assembly GCA_016712045.1). Lineage (GTDB taxonomy): Bacteria > Acidobacteriota > Blastocatellia > Pyrinomonadales > Pyrinomonadaceae > OLB17. The sequence goes on from JADJRV010000012.1 coordinate 122,038, forward strand.
CTGGGCTTTTAATTCGTCGATGCCGTTAAACTTTCGCTCATCCCGTATTCGATGCAAAAATCGGACGCGAAGCACGTCACCATACAGATCGCCGTCAAAGTCGAATATATATGATTCGATCGATGGGTCGGCATCGGATTCAAATGTCGGACGGACTCCGATATTGGTAATGCTCTTTCGCCAAGTGCCGTCAATGAGCGTCGCGGTAGCATAGACGCCGTAGCGCGGGATGACGCGGTTGTGCGGTTTGAGATTTGCGGTCGGGAATCCGATAGTATGGCCGCGGCGGTTCCCTCGAATGATGACACCCTCGACGCCATACGGACGGCCAAGCATACGCCGGGCGAGATTGACGCTACCGTCTGCGAGTAGTTCACGGATCTTTGACGAACTGACCCGCCGCCCGCGAAGTTGCACCTCATCGACCTCGTCGGCGACAAACCCGAGCTTGCTGCTCATCTCACGCAACAGCTCGATATTGCCGCCGCGATCTTTGCCAAAGGCAAAACCCTTGCCAAGATAGACCTCTTTGGCATGGAGCCGTTCGCGGACGATGTTTTCGAGAAATAACTCGGCCGGCTGTCTGGCAAAATCGAGTGTAAATGGGATAACGATCGCCTGTTTGATGCCGAGAACTTCGAAATTTGATAGCCGCTGATCGAGCGTCTGCAATAGCGGCGGGGCTGACGCAAGATGTAAAACAGCACGCGGATGCGGGTCAAATGTGATCGCCGTCGGCACTGCTCCGGCCAGTTTTGCCCGATCGACGACGGTTTGCATGATCTGCTGGTGGCCAAGATGCAGTCCGTCAAAAACGCCGAGCGTCAGCACCGTCGGTTTCGAAATATTGGCATTTTCAGTCCCGTGAAATATTTTCATCGTTACCTAAAATGGTATTTGAGCGCCGTGTAATAGGCAAACGGACTCATGGACGCATTATTTGAGCGTCGCGAGCAATTTCTTGTATTCGGTGACGGTCAAAATGCGGTAAGCCGGTTGCTCCGCTTTGTTGTATTTATCGCTGTGATGCACAGCCGGATAATTTTTGGCTTTCATCTCGGCATCGAGTTTTGACCAGTCTTTGTGAGTCAGCGAGCCATAGCTTTTCTTGTTGAGACGCTTGCCAAGTTCATTCCACGCCGCAATAAAATTTACTCCGTCCGAGCGATATTCGCGGCTGCTGGCGAGAAATGCGTCGAGCAGATCGTCCGGATCGCCGCCTTTGGTTTTGAATGGCCGCAGGTTCAATCTGCCGATCTCGCCGCCGGGGCACAGAGGCTCCCAGACTGCGATGTCTTTGGCCGCAGTTCCCATGCTGCTCCATTCGTTTTCAAGCCACTTACGGGCTGAATCCGTGTCGGGAACGGCGTGTTCACCGCCGCGTGTCGCCTGATACGTCCACTTGTATGCGTCATCGATCCGCACATTGTTGTCCGCCTTCCATTTTGGCAGAGCAAAATCAATGAGAGCCGTGGGCAGGCACGAGAGCAGCAATGCAATTGCGAGCAAGTTCATTATTCTGATGTTAGCGTATCTGTCAGACCGTGTGCGGCGAAAAATTCCGTCTCCATTTGCTCGATCACGGCGCCGATCTCTTTGACGGCGGTGATGCTTGCCAGTTTTTTGGATGTGCCGTCGACGCTTGGCTGGATCACTTTCATCCGCAGGTCAAAGAGCGATCCCTTAGGCGGGTAATTGGAAAATCCGGTCTGCAAAGGGCTGCGCAGATATATACAAAGCACTCTCGCATTTTCGAGCGAGGTCAGTATTTTGCCGGTGCCAAATCGCAAACGTCCGCTGTCAAAACGCCCGTCGCGGCTTCGTTGACCCTCAGGGAAAATAAGCACGATGTTGCCCTTGGCGAGCAGATAGCGGCAAAGATTTAGTACGGCATTTTTATGAGCGGGGGAACCTTTGCGGTCGATAAAGATGCATTTTGTAAGATAAAGAACCGCGTGATAATGCAGCTTTTTCTTAAAAAAATCACCCGCCGGGACGTTCCATGTGAACGCTTTGTAATTGAACAGATACCAAAAATTTGACGCCAAAGCCCAGATAATCAGCGCCGAGTCGATAAATGTCAGATGGTTTGAACAGATAACGAGCGGATACCCACCGCGTTCTTTTTCCTGCCAGATCTCTTTGAACCGCGCACGGATCGCCGCCATATCGTTGATACGATATCCGCGAAAATATTTCATCAATACGACCAGCAAACCGCCGACCGGCAGCAACAGCACTCGGCAAAGAGTTGACTGAAACCGTATCTTTTCGATCTGCCATGACGGCGGATCGTCCACGCCGCCGGTGAGCTTTGCGGTCTTAATTATCTGGATCAGTTTTTCGGCCCTCATCATATTCTCTGCCTAAGATTCTGATTACCGGCTCCAAATACATTTTGTGGGTCTAGGCCGTGCTTGATCTCTTGCTTCCATTTTAGGGCGGTCTCGGACATTATGTCGGGCAAGTATGACTCGCGGATCTTGCCGATACCGTGGTGATGCGAGAGCGAACCGCCGCAGCGTAGGATCTCTTCGCGGGCAATGTTTTCAAGCTCAAGGTAGACCTCAGACGGATTTTCGACGCCCTTGTAATAAAAGCCAAAGTAAAAATAGATCGCGACACCCGTTCGGTAAACCTGCGTGATCCGCGAGGTTACGAACGGCTTTTCGGGGAGACCGCGTTTTGAGTATTCATCACGCAAAACTTTCTTGACGTTGTCACAGATCGTGAGAGCGTCGCTCCACGAACACGACGTTTCAAACGATTCGGCGATGATGTAATAGTTCATCAAAAAATCGCGAATGTAAGCGATGCTGTACGTCAACTGGTAACCGCGGCGCCCGTTTTCGGCACCGGCTTTCATCCCGCCGTGTTTGGCGGCGATGCGATAAACGTCACGCTGCTGGCGATCAACCTCGTCTTTTGTTCCCTCAAAACCAGAGTCAGGGCGACCATTTTGTAAGGATCAAAGCCCTTAATTTTGGTCACGAAAAACTTTTGAGCCTTGCTCATCATGTCTGCCGCAGAGCTATTTGACGCGGGCTTTAGAGCTTGGCCAAATTGAAACTGCAGATTATCCACCAGCCTTACGCTCGCGGGCGGTGTCGATGTGTGGGCCAGCTCGTGCATAAAAGCGTAGCCGTCCTCATACGACGGGAACAGCACCGAGCCGTATTCCTGAGCCTCGGGCAGCGGAAACAACTTGACGATCGCCGAGGTAACGATGCCGAGTGTGCCCTCCGAACCAAAGATCAGACGGCGAAGATCGGGGCCGACCGACTCGCGAGGAGCGGCGGAGCTTCGCTCTAGTTTGCCGTCCGCCGTCGCGACTGTGATGTCGACGACAATGTCCTCGATATTGCCGTACTTGTTCTTTTCATACCGCTCGCGTTGGTCGCGATCCAGCCGCCGAGCGTCGAAAACTCAACACTGTCGGGCTCGTGACCCATTGAAACACCATATTTTGCAAGCTCCGACATGATATGGCGTCCGACCGCACCGGCTTCGATACAGGCCATCATGTTTTCTTTGTCGATCCACTTGATGCGGTTCATCCGCCGCATATCGACCGAGACGATGACGCGTTTCTCGTCGTTTCGGCAGCGAAGAGCATCGGTAACATTTGTCCCGCCGCCAAAGGGTAACAGAACGGTGTCATGCTCTTTTGCCGCCGTGATGAGCGAAGCGACTTGCTCCTCACTTTCGGGATAGACAACCATATCCGGTATGCGGCCGAGCTTTTTGTGCTTGATCGCAAACATTTCCTCCTGCGTATGGCCGTGGCCGTGACGCAGACGGTTTTCGCCGTCCACGTCGATCTGATTTTCGCTGAGAAACTGTCGGATCGAATCTGTGAATTTCGGCGATTCGACCGGCGGCGGGATCTCGGTCGGATAGGCGTTTGTATGTTGGTCCTTGGCGTCCAGATCGATGCCGAGAGTTTCGCGGATCCACGGCAGCAAACGCGGCAACTCCTTACCGCTCAGCTCGTAACGCGTGCCGGTGATCTCGACCACATCACGGTCATTGATCGCAAAGCTCGTGTCGCGAAAACCCCAGTTTTCCCAACTCTCAGTTTCGTCGGCGCCGATCACAACAGGCTCCGGATAGATCAGATTATCTTTATCCATTAAAACAAAGATTAAATGCTTGGTTGGGGAAATGCTTGAACGCTCCTGCTATTTGAGAAAAGATGTTATCGAACTTTCTTTGGTCAGAGCGGATGGAGCAATACCGAGCAGTGATCGGAAAGTGCGGGCGAGATGCGCGGAATCGGAAAATCCGGCTTCGTGAGCAGTTTCGGTGAGCGAACGCCCTTGGGCAAGCAGATGCATAGCATCGCGCAAACGCAGCCAGAGCAAGTAGCGGCGAACGGGGATGCGGACGTTTTCGGTAAAAAGATGCGAAAAACGGCTTTCGGAAAGTTCTACGCCCGAGGCGATGTCCTGAAAAGAAATGCCCTCTTCGCGGCTTGACCTGATCCACTCTATGCTCCGCGCGACGCGGCTGTCGATCGGCAGACTGTCGCCGCTGCCGATGGCCTCGACCATTTGGTGACAAACGTTTGGCTCAGCTCCTGGTTTCGTTACGTCAAAGTTCGCAAAGATCGCACGGATCCTTTCAACCACCCTGAGCTCAAGTCTCGTAATTCCATTCTGCGAAAAGATAGGTGCTAGTGGCTGTGCCAATCGGGTTTCAGGCGCGAGCAAAAGCATGACCATCCGGTTCTGCCGCCCGTCGATCGTGTGCGGCTGGCCTGGGGCAATGATCGCCGAATCATAGTCCGACCAATCTTCATCGTCGCTTGTCCGCAAGCCAAAATTGCCGTTGAGCGAGACACAGACCTTGATCGCGGGCGATTCGTGCAAGCTCGCGGCAGCCGCTTGGCCGAGAAAGATAGCCTGCTCATCCCAGACGAGCACCAGTCCACGCCAATTGGGGTCGTATTCAATTGTCACCGAGATATCTACCTGTAGCGAGATAATTCTGTATGTAATCGGCAACAGCCGCATCGAGCGGCGTCATATCTGCCGCGTATCCGGCCTGTCTGATACGGGTGATGTCTGCCCGTGTGTGGTACTGATATTTGTCTTGGAGAATCTCGGGCATTTCTATGTATTCGACATTGGTTTCACGATGCAGCGCCTTAAAGATCGCATCCGCAAGCGCATTCCAAGTATTCGCCCGACCCGATCCAACATTGAACAACCCGCCAATATCGTTGTCGAGAAACTGCAGTGTCATATCGACAGCATCTTTTACATATACAAAATCACGGCCAAATTCACCGTCTGCGTAATCCGGATGAGCACTTTTGAAAAGCTGTAGCTTTCCCGTCGCGAGGATCTGGTCGTAAGCCTTATTCACTAGTGAACGCATGTCGCCCTTATGGTTCTCGTTCGGGCCAAAAACGTTGAAATATTTTAGCCCGACGATGCGGTCAAACATACCGTGCGCTGCGGCATATTGGTCGAATAGATGCTTTGACTCACCGTAAAGATTGAGCGGTTTAAGTTTTTTGAGATCGTCCGTACCATCGGCCATCCCGGCCGAACCGTCGCCGTATGTCGCCGCCGATGATGCGTAGATAAATCTGATGTCATTGGCGACTGCAAATTCCGCGAGGTCGAGCGTGTACTGATAATTATTCCGCATCATCCACTCGCGGTCAGTAGCTGTCGTCGATGAGTCCGCACCCATGTGAATGATCACGTCAGTCTGTTTGAAATCATCGAGCCGCGCGATAAAATCGTCCGCATCAACAAATTCGGCAAATTTCAGCGGTGCGAGATTCTTTTCCTTGGCCGGATCGTCCCGGCGGTCAACGATTATTATATCGTCGTGGCCCAGCTCGTTGAGCCGCCAAACGATCGCGCTGCCGATAAACCCGGCTCCGCCTGTAACGATGATCTTTTTCTGAGACATTAGGGTCAATGATACAACTTTGGACTATGTTGGTGAATTGTCAGCCGCTGCGGCGACGCGAAATTCCATCACACCATCATCAAGTCGGGCATAGCGCAGCATCGAGAGATCTTTAAAGTAATTTTGATGTAGCCGCCACGGGTGTTTGGAACCCTGACTTGGCAATTCGTCGAGCACCTTAACAATGTAGGTGGAATTAAAATCGAGCACGGGCGTGCGTTCGATGGTCGGATCGTTGTTGCGTGCGACACAGGTCGAAGAGCCGTACTTGTCCATGTGTTTTAGCAAGCGGCAGACATATTTGGATGTAAGATCGCATTTGAGCGTCCATGAGGCGTTCGTATAGCCAAATGCCTGTGCGAGATTTGGCACGTCATTGTACATCATGCCTTTGTACGCCATCTTTGTTGACAGATCGACAGTCGCACCGTCAACCACAAGATCGAGTCCCGACATGATCTTGAGATTTAGCCCGGTCGCCGTTACGACGATATCGGCTTCTAGCATTTCCCCATTGGTCAGCCGTACTCCGTTTTCAGTGAACGTCTCGATATTGCCCGTCACGATCGATGCTTTGCCGGCTTTCATCGCTTCAAACAGATCGGCATCGGGCACGACGCAGACGCGTTGATCCCAGGGTTTGTAGCGCGGTTCGAAATGATGTTCGAGATGCTCATTGCCGAGCTCTATGCGGACGCCTTTGCCGATCAAGCGCCTCATAAAATCGGGGTATCTTCTTGACGCTTCAAAAAACAGAGCCTGCCGGATGATGTTTTTCCAACGCGATATTGCGTATGCAGCTTTTGATGGAAGTACGATTCGGAAGAAATTTGCGATCGTGTCCTGCGAAGCCTGAGAAACAATATATGACGGCGAACGCTGCAGCATCGTCACATGAGCGGCCTTATCCGTCATCGCCGGAACGAGCGTGACAGCGGTCGCTCCGCTGCCGATGACGAGCACATTTTTATCAGTGTAGTCGAGATCCTCAGGCCAGAACTGCGGATGGATCACAGTCCCTTTGTAATTGCCAAAACCCGGCCAATCGGGGGTGAAACCGCTCTCATATTTATAGTAACCGGTGCAGAGATAGATGAATTTCGTAGTGAGTTGCGTCGGGCCATCGCTCGCTTCTACTGTGACAGTCCAAAGAGACTCCTCCGACGACCATTCCGCTCGTTTTACCTTGTGGTCATAACGGATCTCCTTTTCAAGGTCATATTCCCGAGCTGTTTCGCGGATGTAATTGAGGATCGAAGGGCCGTCAGCGATGGCTTTTTGCTCTTTCCAAGGCCGAAAGCTATAACCGAGCGTGAACATATCCGAATCCGAACGGATCCCCGGATAGCGAAACAGATCCCACGTCCCGCCGCTTCGCTCACGTCCCTCAAGAATTGCGAACGTCTTGCCCGGACATTCCGTCCGCAAATGTGCCCCGGCACCGATCCCCGACAAACCCGCGCCAATAATTAAGACGTCAAAATGTTCCATGAACAACAGCCCGGCGAAAGGCCAAAGATTTCAATATATTTCCTGTTTGGGATTTTTCTCCCAACTTTTCCATGATTCCTTTTTGCCGTTTAACCAATCCCAATAAAAGAAAAGAACTACACTAGACATATTGTCTGGGTGGGTTATTCCCTTGTCTGTGAAGTATTTTTGTAGTCGTGACCCACCCCACAAACCCCAGTTATTTCGCATCCACATTCCTAGGCCCATGTGATACTGGATCATATCTCTATTGGTTTTAAGAGATTTCATGTCATTTTTGTTAATTTCCGACATGAGTTTGTCCAGTTCGACAAAGCACTCTCCTAGGTTCGCGGGTATATATCTATCTCCAATTTTCTCAGCAATCAGGCGTTTCTTGAAGTTTTCTCGTTCCTCTTTTAGTTCAAATTGCCGTTCCTTGCGCGCCAATCCGTTATCTACCTTTCGAAAAAAGAAGTATTCATCTCGCACGTGCCATTTTTCAAAAACGGAAGGTATTTCGCTGCTTACAAATCGATTTGATGCGAAGAAAGCCGCGATCTTGTCTTTTGGCAAATCGTCAAATATTTCAATATTTTCAAGCTCAAAGAAACCGTCCTGCCGAAGGTAACCATTTATTTTGAATCCATATTTTTTATAAACCTCATCTTTCTTCGAACTGCTATCGTAGACCTTCATACCGAGGGACGCTGCCAACGTTTGATAACTATCTTTCCCAGACCGAAGCTTGGGAAAATCTAGAAATATAGGAGATTCGAATCTTTGAGACTCTACTTTGATCTGATTTTTAACAGATCGAAGGTCGTTGAATACAGAATCGAGAGGAATAGATCCCAAATACGAGCCAGTATTCAAATCAAATCTATGTACTTTTTTGTAGGGATCAATTAGGTAAACGATATCCCCGGAAGAAACAATCGGGTGGTCATAAAGAAATCGCTCATCGTTGCTTACATTGTCTTTGAAAATCGTTCTATGGGCGGAGCGCGTTTTTTCGATATCCACAACTTTATCGTAATTGTTGTAGAGTAACCCGCAATGTTCTTTATTTTCATCGCAACCAGTCAGTTCACTCTCTGTAAAACTCTTTGTAATTACACCTTTTTTATAAATTGTTATGCTCTTAAGTCCTTCTTTGCTTTCGTCAGCTCCCCAAGTGATAGCATAAAAAATAACTGAGCCATCGTTACTAAGAACGAGTTGATTCTTTTCCGCATCATCGAAACCACGCGCAAAGGAGTAGAGCGGATCACTATTTCCTTTTCGATAAACGGATGTCGTGCCTCTTAGACTAGGACTTTCATCGTCCCATGGGATTGATTTCAAATAGTATTGGCCATTTCCAGAGTAAAGTGTCCAAATCTCGACGGCCGAGCTATGCATTTGAGCATTGATCGTAATAACCGAGAAAAGAAATAAAAAAAGAAATGGAAACGATTTCATATCAAAGCGATTCCTACCACCCCAAAATATAAGCAAACATCAGCGGTGCGACGATCGAGGCGTCGGATTCGACGATGAATTTGGGCGTTGTTGCTTCGAGCTTGCCCCATGTTATTTTTTCGTTTGGGACGGCACCGGAGTACGAACCGTAGCTGGTTGTCGAATCGGATATCTGACAGAAATAGCCCCAAACGGGGACGCCGTCACGTTGGAGATCTTGGTGGAGCATTGGCACGACGCATATCGGAAAATCGCCCGCGATGCCGCCGCCGATCTGGAAAAATCCGATGGTCGAATCGTCCTTAGCGTTTTCCGTGTACCACTCGGCAAGCATCGTCATATATTCGATACCGGTGCGGACGGTGTGGACGTTTTTGATATCGCCGGTGATGACATGGCCCGCGAACATATTGCCCATCGTCGAATCTTCCCAGCCCGGGACGACCATCGGCAGATTTTTCTCCATCGCGGCGTACATCCACGAGTCTTTAGGTCGATCTGATAATACTCTTCCAATGAGCCGTTACTCAGGACCTGATACATAAATTCGTGCGGAAAATACTGCTTGCCCTCGGTGTCAGCCTTGGTCCAGACATCGACCATCGCTTTTCGAGCCGACGCATCGCTTCGTGCTCGGGGATGCAGGTGTCGGTGACGCGGTTCATGTGGCGGTCAAGCAGCTCTTGCTCGTCCTGAGGCGTCAGGTCACGGTAATGCGGCACGCGTTCGTAATAATCGTGAGCGACGAGGTTAAAGAGATCCTCTTCGAGATTGGCTCCCGTACAGGAAATGATCTGCACCTTATCCTGACGTATCATTTCTGCCAGGCTCAGCCCCAGCTCCGCCGTGGACATCGCCCCGGCGAGCGTGATCATCATCTTGCCGCCCGAGCCAAGGTGCTTGACATAGCCCTCAGACGCGTCAATGAGCGCCGCGGCGTTAAAATGGCGGTAGTGATGCTTTATAAAATCTGTTATTTGGTTATTCATGTTTCAGTAAAATCGTGTTTCGTGTGAGATGAAACAAAACAAAAACGCGATAGAAAATAATATCCTATTCGCGTGTTTTCGTGTATTTGTTCTCGTGTAAAATGTGATGGTGAAAGCGTTATTTCGATTACAGATCCTGATACTCGTTGCCCTGCTCGCTGGTTGCGGACAGCTTCCACAATCCGGCAGCGGTGATGTCGAACGTGCTTTCAATACAAGAGCATCCGATGTGCAAGTAACCGGCGAAGGCACCGTTTTGCGTACACTCTCAGACGACCGCTCCGGCACGCCACATCAGCGGTTCATACTAAAACTCGCATCGGGCCAGACAGTGCTGATGAGCCACAACGTCGCGCTCGCACCGAGGATCGACGATCTTAAAACTGGCGATACCGTTAGTTTCTTAGGCGAATACGTCTGGAACGAACAAGGCGGCTTGATCCATAGGACGCACCGCGACCCGCGGTCCCATCTTGTGAGCGGCTGGCTAAAACACAATGGCCGAACGTATGAATAACGCCCAGTAAAACTTCTCTTCGCAATTAGCCGTATTAGTAACACAAAATAGCAAAACCCGTGACATACGGCAGGAGAAGATATGAAAAGTATCAGTCGGAGAGAATTTGCAAAACAGGCTGCGTCCTTTGGTGCGGCGTTAATGTGGGCGACGAGTGGGGCACAAGCCTCGTCGTTGGGTTGGCAAGAGCGGCGCGACCTTTTCCCGCAGGGCGTGGCCTCTGGAGATCCTGCACCCGACAGTATCATTTTGTGGACACGGCGGCCGCCTATGGATAAGGTTGCGGCAAAGTTGACTGTCGAAATCGCCGAAGACGCTGCGTTTCGCCGCGTCGTTGGAAAGAACGTGACACCCATCTCGGCCAATGCTGACTGGACGTGCCGCGTTCTGGTTGCCGGGCTCAAGCCGCGGACAGTCTACTGGTATCGATTTACCGATGAGAACGGTTTTGGCAGTCGTGTCGGACGAACAATGACAGCGCCAGCGGACAAAGACGACCGTCCAGTAAACTTTACCTTCGTCAGCTGTCAGGACGTCAACGAAGGAAAGCTCAACGCCTATCGCCGGATGATCTTCGAGGACGAACGCGCGCGGGCCGCGGAACAGCTTGGCTTCGTGCTGCACCTTGGCGACTTCATCTACGAGGTCGTTCAATACCCGGAAGAGGTGAAGACGCGGTACGACCGCACGATCTACGAAGTCGCGCGCATCGAGGGCGGTGGAAAGTCGGGCAATTTCCACTATCCTCTGACCGTCGAAGGTTTCCGTGCCGTGTACAAAGGTTATCTTGCCGATCCCGACCTGCAGGATGCCCGTGCGCGCTGGCCGTTCGTCTGCATGTGGGATAATCACGAATTTTCGTGGCAGGGCCGGCAAAGCATCGTCCAGGCAGGCGGCCCGCCGCAGCCGGGCCAGACCGTCAAGGTGGCGGCGAACCAAGCCTGGTTCGAATATATTCCGGCACGTGTCAACCCGCCGAGCGGTTCGCTCGCCGAATTCGGAAAGGTCGATGTCAAAAATATCAAGATCGACAATTGGGACGAGAACGGGCTAGGGCAAGAGCCGAATAACCTGGCCGCGATCAATAGCCTGATCGCTTACCGAGCGTTTCGCTACGGCAAGCACCTCGACCTCTTCGTCACCGACCAGCGAAGCTTCGCCGGCGATGATCCGAGCGACGTCGAAGAGGTTGGGAAGATCTACGACCCGGCGTTCCGAGGCTACTTTTCGGAAGAGGCTATGATCGCTCTCGATGCGGGCAAAGCATACGACGGCGGAAAGCCGCCCGCCGAACTCCAATTCCGCGATGTAAAGATCGCGAACCCGAGCAAAGGCAAGGCGCCGCGAACCATCCTTGGCGTCGAGCAAAAGGCGTGGTTCAAAGAATCTTTACGCAAGTCAAAAGCGACGTGGAAGATCTGGGGCAATTCGCTCGGGACCCTCGACAACCGCGTCGACATGCAAAATCTTCCCACCGGAATGGTGAAGAATCCATGGCCGGCCGACACTTACGGCATGGCCAATAGCTACGATTTTGGTGGGGCATACGCCGAGCGCGGGGAGATCTATGACCTCGTGCGCGATGCGAAGATCACGGGATTTGCGATCGTGTCCGGCGACCGCCACGCATTCTGGGCCGGATATGCCGCGGCACATCTCCCGCCGCGGAAATTCGAACCCGTTGGATTGAGTTTCGTGGGTGGGTCGTTGATAAGTCCGGGGGGAATGGAAGGCCTGGAGCATGGCTTACGTAAAGATCACCCGTTGCGAGCCCTCTTTCTAGCTGACCGCCCAGATGGCGGCAAGCCTGAGTGGACGTACAACATGCTGCTCCGGCACGGCGTCCGCTCTTGTATCGAATATGCGAAAAGTTTCGATCTCAAGGCCGCTCGAGCTCTCTCGAACCCTCAGCTTGCTCCGCACCTCGAGTTCGCCGACCTGGGCGGCCACGGCTACGCAAAGGTGAGCGTAACGGGCAAGGAGATGCGGACGGAGTTCGTATGCATCCCGCGGCCGATCACCCGCAGCTCGGAGCCGGATGGCGGCCCGATACGCTACCGAGTCGCTCATGTCGCCAAACTGTGGAAACCCGGCGATCGGCCACATCTCGATGTAAAGGTTTTGGAAGGCAATGTCGGACTATCGATCTGACCTTAGCTTGCGCCCGCGAAACACACGAAAGGCACGGAACAAGAGAGTTTCTTATTTCGTGTGTTTCGTGGTTTATTTCTTAGAAGGCTTCGGAGAAACTGACCTCGCCGGCGACGGCGACTTGGTAAGCAGACACGCGGCGTTCGAAGAAGTTTGCGAGTTCCTGCACGTCTTGCAGATCCATGAACGAGAACGGATTTTTCGCTCCGTACACTTTCTGCATCCCGAGCATCGCCAGCCGCTGATCGGCGATGTACTCAAGATACTGCCGCATATCACCGACCGACAGTCCCGAAATACCGCCACTCAAAATGTCCTGAGCAAACTGCATCTCGCAATCAACCGCCTCGTCGATCATTGCCGCGACGCTTCGTTCGAGCTCGGCGTCGAATAACAGCGGCTCTTCTTTTCGGACGGTATTGACGACCTCAAGGGCAAATTTCATGTGAGCCGATTCGTCGCGAAATACCCAATTTGTACCGGCCGCAAGCCCGTGCAATAGCCCTTTTGACCGCAGAAAATATACATAAGCGAACGCAGCAAAGAAGAAAAGCCCTTCGATACACGCCGCGAAACAGATCAGATTGAGCAAAAACATCTTGCGGTCACCCGGGCCCTTTAGGCTCTCAAGATTGTTGATCGAATCGATCCATTTGAAGCAAAACTCCGCTTTTTTATGTATCGAAGGGATGTTCTCGACCGCCGCAAACGCCTGTTCGCGTTCGTGATGGTCTGGGATGTAGGTATCGAGCAGCGTCAAGTAAAACTGTACGTGGACAGCTTCCTCATAAAGCTGCCGCGAGAGATACATTCGCGCTTCGGGCGAGTTGATGTGCTTGTACAGATTGAGCACGAGGTTATTCGACACGATCGAATCGCCGGTCGCAAAAAACGCCACCAGACGGTTGATCATATGCCGCTCGCTCGGCGTCATCTTGTTTTTCAGGTCCATCACATCTGTCGAAAAATCGACTTCCTCGACGGTCCAAGTATTCTTAATGGAGTTCCGGTACATTTCGTAAAAGTCCGGGTACTTCATCGGGCGAAGTGTTAGATCAAATCCGGGGTCTAAAAGCATAATTTCGGTTGCCGCATAGCGGCAGGTGACTTTAGCCGTGGACTTATGTCCACGGAAAGGTCGGTAATGATGATTTCGTCGCGTCAGCGACGATTGATTCATTCATCCGTCGCTACGCGACGTGAATTCTTATTTCAATCCTCAGTGGACTGAAGTCCACGGCTAAATTCAATCGGTCGCTACGCGACCCTATTGACACGCCTCACAGGCTTCCGGGTTTTCGAGCGAGCACACAAGTGCTTCCTCATCGGTATAGAGCTTTTTTGGCTCATCGATAACCGACGCTATATTATCCGCTGCAGCGACCTGAGCGATGCGTGTTGCTGGCCGCGAACGTAGGTAATAGGTCGTCTTCAGGCCCTTTTGCCACGCGTACATATACATCGACGAGAGCTTGCCGATATTTGGGCTCTCCATGAACAAGTTGAGCGACGCCGATTGGTCGATAAATGCCCCGCGGTCGGCCATCATGTCGATCAGGGAACGCATAGGTATCTCCCACGCGGTTCGATAGATCAGCTTTAACTCATCGTTAAATTCTTCGATGTCCTGTACCGAACCCTCGGCGAGCTTGATCTTATTGCGGATCTCGTCGGTCCAGAGCCCGAGGACCTTGAGTTCTTCAACGAGGTACTTATTGATCTGAACAAAATCACCAGAGAGCGTCTCGCGTTTGAAGAGGTTCGACACCTGCGGCTCGATGCACTCGTAACAGCCGGCGATCGATGCGATCGTCGCGGTTGGTGCGATGGCGATCATTAGGCTGTTGCGCAGGCCAGTCGTTTTGATCTTTTCACGGATCGCGTTCCAACGGCCCATATCGTCGGGCGTTACGCCCCACAGATCAAATTGCAGGTCGCCCTGTGCCGCACGGGTTTCGATAAACGCCGGATGTGCTCCCCTTTCGACAGCGAGATCGCTTGATGCATTGAGTGCGGCGTAATAGATCTCTTCTTGAATTTTCGCTGAGATGGCGCGAGCCTCATCGGAGTCGAACGCGAGACGCATTTGAAAGAAAACGTCCTGCAAGCCCATCAAACCAAGGCCGATGTTGCGCCAGCGGTTATTCGAATCGGCGGTGCTCTGGATCGCGTAGTAATTTAGATCGATCACCTTATCAAGCTGGCGGACGGCGAGACGCACGTTGCGGTGCAGCTTTTCGTAGTCAAACTGGCCGTCTTTTACATAGCGTGCCGCGTTGATCGAACCGAGATTGCAGACGGCGGTTTCCTTGTCCGACGTGACCTCGATGATCTCGGTGCAAAGATTTGAAAGGTGAACGACGTTCTCCGGCCGGCCTGTTTGGTTCGATTTACGATTGCTCGAATCTTTGAACGTCATCCAGCCGTTGCCGGTCTGTGCCATCGCACGCATCATCTTGGCGTAGAGATCGCGAGCCTGAACCTGCCGCATAAAAAGTCCATCGGCTTCGGCCTGAGCATAAGCCGTTTCAAATTCTTCGCCGTAGAGATCGGGGAAATGCGGCACGACCTTTGAATCAAACAGCGACCAGACGCCGTCATTTTGGACGCGCTTCATAAACAGGTCGGGAATCCAGTTCGCTAGATTTAGATTGTGCGTGCGGCGTGCCTCGTCGCCAGTATTTTCGCGAAGCTCAAGAAAATCCTCGATATCAGCGTGCCACGTTTCGAGATACACACAGCAAGCCCCTTTGCGTTTGCCGCCCTGATTTACCGCCGACACGCTCGAATCAAGCGTCTTGAGCCAGGGCACGATGCCGTTCGAGTGGCCGTTGGTGCCGCGGATCAGCGAGCCCTGCGAACGGACGCGGTGATATGCGATGCCGATGCCGCCGGAGAATTTCGAGAGCATCGCTACGTCAGCATACTTTTTATAAATGCTGTCGAGGCTGTCCAGCGGACTGTCGAGCAGAAAACACGAAGAGAGCTGTTCGTGACGCGTGCCCGAATTAAAGAGGGTCGGCGTCGATGGCACATACTCAAGCGACGAAAACAAATTGTAGAGATCGATCGCCTCGTGCGGGCTCTCGGCCAATCCGCAAGCAACACGCATCCAGAAAAATTGCGGCGACTCGATCACGTCTCGTGTCTCCGGATTTTTTAAAAGATACCGGTCATACAATGTGCGCAGGCCAAAGAATTCAAATTTTGCGTTACGCGTTTGATCGATAGCGTCGTTTAGCTTACGACTGTTCTCAGTTACGAACTGAGCGACACGCTCGCCGATCAAACCTTCTTTTACGCCAAAAGCTGTGGATTGCGAAAAAGAATGTATCTCCTGATTGCGAACCTCTTTCTCGATATATTGATTGAGCAGACGGGCGGCGACACGCGAATATTCCGGTTCCTCAAAGATAAGGCTCGCCGCCGTCTGGATCGACAGCTTGTCCAACTCGCTCGTCGTCGCTCCGTCATACAGCCCGCTGATCGTTTTGGTCGCGATCCGCATGACATCGACATTGGGCAGCGTCTCGGTGCAACGCGAAATGGCCCGGACGATCTTATTAATATCGACCGGCTCGAGCGAACCATTTCGTTTTTTGACCTGCATCATTGTCTGGGTCGAATTGTCTGTTTGACGTGTGGCGGCGGTTCCTGTCTGTGTTGCAAAATTATCCATATCGAGTCGTCAATTCTCCTCACGTTGAACTTCGAAAAAAAGGTAACGCTTTAGAGCCGGTCGGGGTGAAAAAATGGGCAGAAAGTTCTACCTCCCTGCGTGACGAAAGCGGCAAGCAGGGCCGTGTTTCACACCTTGATTTTTATGTAAATGTAGGCGGGTCTTTGGATAAAAAATCAAAGGCTTTTCCTACAGTGTTATAGACTATATGGTAGTCAAAAGCCTTTGTCAACACAAAATGTAGTGGTTTTGAAATAAGTTTCTAAACCCTGTTTTTACAACATTTAAAGCGCGTTGGGTGATGTAACGCCTTAAAATCGCAGCGCCGAAAAACGGAGAGCATTATGCAAGTCTAATCTTGTCAAGAATTAAACATTTAGCAACACAAAATTCACTGTAAATTAACGCTGTTTTTAGGCTTGTTCGATCACTAACTGGTCATAGGCAAACTGCACATTGTCCGGCAAAAGCCGCGAATCGCGTTCGTGCAAGATGTCGTGATTGAGATGTGTGAGATAGGCGCGTTTTGGCTTTAGGTCCTCGATAATGGCGAGAGCTTCTTCGAGACAAAGATGCGTCGAATGTGGTTTGATTCGAACACAATCCAGCACAAGAACGTCGAGATCGCGAAGCCCGTTCATCGACGCGGGCGGGATAACCTTGAGGTCTGTCGCATAGGCAAAATCGTTAAATCGATACGCGATGACCGGTAGTTTGCCGTGGATGACTTCGAGAGGAGTGATCTCAAGATCATCGCCGATGCAGAACGGTGCATTTGGTATGACGGTGTGCGGAACAAGTTGCGGTAGGCCGCCGCCGAAATGTGTCGGGTTAAAAATGTATTGAAAGATACGCCGCAGGTCGGTCCAGGCGATCTCGTTAGCATAGACGCCCATCGCACCGTGTCGAAAATTGAGCGGGCGGATGTCGTCGAGCCCAAACACATGATCAACGTGGCAATGCGTTATCAGTACCGCGTCGAGGTGGCTGATCTTTGCTCGGAGGGCTTGCTGGCGAAAATCGATCGAGGTGTCAACGAGGATCTTTTTGTCGCGATGTTCTATGAGAATGGAAACACGAAGGCGTTTGTCACGCGGATCATCCGAGAGGCACGTCTCACAATCACAGCCGATCGAGGGAACGCCGGTCGATGTGCCTGTGCCGAGAAACGTAAGCTTCATAACGATTTGCCACAGAGAGCACAGAGGAAGCTGAGAAAAGAAAAATTAACTCAGTGTACTCTGTGTGCTCGGTGGCTATTTCTTTCCTAGGATGTCCGCACCGGAGAATTGCTGTGCCGCTTGTGCTTTTAGCTTTTCTTCGGTCGCACGGACAAGTTGGACATACTGCAAACGCAGATCGGCGAGCAGGCCTTCGAGCAGGCGGTCTTCTTTTGGATGTAGATTGCCCTTGGTCTTGTCGCGGATCATCGCGAGCACATCGAGCCAGTATTTGCCTGTATCAAGGTCGAGTGAACGCTTTCCGGTCGCCGGATGCGGTACGGCTCCGAGCGAGGCGGCAGCGTTGGTTGCGAGGGTCGAGAGAAAATTAACAAAACTCGCCGGATCGTTGGCTCCGGGAATGTCTTCGCCCTCGGTTGCAGCCGATATTTCTGCTTCCTCGTCCATCGGGTCGATAAAGGTTTCCTCGGCTTGTGGCTCAGATGGAGCGGGCGTTTCAGCCGCCGGAACAGGCGTCCTTACAGGCTCGGCGTCGAGCGTCACGCCCTCGCGCAAGCTGCCGTCAGAGTTGAATTTACGCTTGTCAGCAACCTTATAGTGAACTTCTTCGTCGTTATCGTCGTGGCCGATCATATATTTTTTATCCTGTTTCGATAGTAGCATTTTGCCGAAAAAGAATTCAAAATTTAGGCTATGTCCAAAACCTTTGACGAACTCGTTGCCGTAATGCAGCGGCTGCGCGATCCGGGCGGGTGCCCTTGGGACCACGAGCAAACTTATCAGTCTCTGTCGCAATATCTGCTCGAAGAGGCGTATGAGACCTTTGACGCGATCCAGGAGGCTGGCGCGACCGGAGACACAACAAACCTTCGCGAAGAGCTTGGCGATCTGTTGCTGCAGGTGGTTTTTCACGCGACGATCGGTAAGGAACGCGGCGATTTTAATATCGACGATGTTGCGGCGGGCGTCACGCAAAAACTTATCCTGCGTCACCCGCACGTTTTTGGCGACACAAAACTCGAGCGTGCCGCGGATGTGCTTGATAACTGGGATAAGCTCAAAGCCGATGAGCGGGCGGCGTCGGGCAAGGTCGAAAAGGTGAGCGACTCTATCCTCGACGAAGTGCCGATACATTTTCCGGCGCTCCTTGAGGGACTAAAGCTGACCAAAAAAGCGTCAAAGACAGGCTTTGATTGGGAAAATGCAGATCAGATATTTGAAAAGCTGGACGAAGAAACTGGTGAACTGCGAGCCGCGATCAAATCCGGCGACACGGCAAACGCAGCCGAAGAGATCGGCGATCTACTGTTTGTCGTAATGAACCTCGCTAGACACTTGGGTGTCGAGCCCGAGACGGCTTTGAAGAAAACTAACCGAAAGTTTCGTGAAAGATTTAAGTTTATCGAGGATGAGCTAAAGCGAAAAGGAACTACGCTAGATGACGCAAGCATCGGTGAAATGGACGCTCTTTGGAATGAGGCTAAAGCGGCGGCAAAATAAGACAACCTACTCAGCGAACATCTCTTGCAGCCGTTCGAGCGTAGCCTTTTGGGCGGCTTTGCTGATCTCACCGATCTTTTTTACAAGCCTGACAGTATCGACGACGCGTATTTGATCGAGGACGATCGCGCGTTCGCTATTGAGAAACGTGACCGGGATGCGGGTCGGATATTTTGGCCCTGCGGACGAGAGCGGGGCGATGATGACGTTCGTGATGTTGCGGTTCATCTCGTTGGGCGAAACAACAACGCAAGGCCGCGTATTCTTAGCGTCCTTTGACGCCTCAGCGTCCAGATTGACAAGATAAACTTCAAATCGTTTTACCATTGCCACTCCTTTTTCTCGAAAGCGGTCGGTGCATTGCCGTCCGGTAGTTCGTCATCCTCATTTTCGGCCATCGTCTTAAAAGCATCGTCCCAACCGGCACGAGCCTTTTGGGTGTTGCGGATAAGGATGCCGTCCGGGTGCAGTTCGAGATCCACCTCTCCGGTGATGCGGGTTTCTTCGAGCAGCACTTTTGGGATACGAATTCCCTGTGAATTACCGATCTGGATGATCTGGGTTTTCATAATTACATCGTAATTACATCAATAATTTTCGTCAACCGATCTTGGTGACGCCATTCATATATTTGTGTAATATTTCGGGCACGAGAATGCTACCGTCGGCCTGTTGATAATTCTCGATTATCGCTATCCATGTCCGGCCAACGGCGAGGCCGCTGCCGTTGAGCGTGTGGACAAACTCAGGCTTAGCTCCGCCCGCACGGCGAAAGCGCAGATTCATACGTCGGGCCTGAAAGTCGCCGCAGTTTGAGCAGCTTGATATTTCACGAAAAGTTTTTTGCGAGGGAAGCCAGACCTCGATGTCGTATGTCTTTTTCGCACCAAAGCCCATGTCGCCGGTCGAGAGAACTATCGTACGGTATGGCAGCCCCAAAAGCTGCAAGATACGCTCGGCATTGGCTGTCAGCTTTTCGTGCTCATCCTCAGAGTTTTCAGGCATGGCGAGTTTTACCAGCTCGACCTTTTCAAATTGATGCTGACGGATCAGGCCGCGCGTGTCGCGTCCGTAACTGCCGGCTTCACTGCGAAAACACGGCGTGTATGCGGTGTAATATTTTGGCAGATCGGTGGCATCGAGGATCTCTTCGGCGTGATAATTCGTCACCGGGACTTCGGCAGTTGGTATCAACGCAAAGCCGCGGTCGTCTTTGATGTGAAACAGATCGTCCTCAAATTTTGGCAGTTGATTTGTGCCGAAAAGTGCGGTGCGGTTTACTAGAAACGGCGGCAGAGTCTCGGTGTAGCCATGCTCGGTCGTGTGGACGTCGAGCATAAAATTGATAAGTGCTCGGCTCAGACGCGCACCCGCACCGTTGAGGATCGCAAAGCGTGAACCGGCGATCTTTGTCGCACGCTCAAAATCGATGATGCCGAGAGCCTCGCCAAGGTCAACGTGGTCTTTTGGCTCAAAATCAAATTCGAGAGCCTCTCCCCAGCGGCGGATCTCTTTATTTGCAGATTCGTCAGCACCGACAGGTACGTCGGCTGCGGGAATGTTTGGAAGTCCTGACAACAGTTCACGCATTGCAGCGTCAGCCTCATCGCGTTTTGTCTCAAGCTCGGTTTGCTGATCTTTGAGACCGGCAACCTCGGCTTTTTTCGCCTCGGCCTCTTCGCGGTTACCCGACTGCATCAGAGAGCCGATCTCTTTGCTGGCGGCATTGCGGGCTTGGTTGATACTGTCGGCTTCGCCAATCACACGGCGACGCTCGGCGTCTAGCTCGACAAATGTGTCCAGCGCTTCGGCGGGGAAATTACGTGTCCCGAGCGCCGTTCGAACTGCATCAAGATTTTCTCTAACAAAATTTAAATCCAACATAGAAAAATGTAGCTACAATGTTATCACATCGCGGGGCGCGGTTTCGGCTGACATTAAAATGGTTGTTTCTTGACTCTTTTTAGCCTAAAATCAACCATTCGTCGTCGGCAAAAGACGTTTCGAATTTATCAAAGTTTAGTATGGCCAACAAAATTCGCAAAGCTGTTTTCCCCGCCGCAGGTTTAGGGACCCGGTTTCTGCCGGCGACAAAATCGAGCCCTAAGGAAATGCTCCCGCTGGTGGACAAACCGCTCATCCAGTACGCCGTCGAAGAAGCGGTCGCGAGCGGCATCGAGTCGATCCTGATAATCACTGGCCGTGATAAGAGCGCGATCGAAAATCATTTTGATATATCGTTTGAGCTTGAGCAGTTGCTCAAAGAGCGTGGCAAAGACGAGATGTTTGCCCAAGTCCGGGCCGTGTCGGACATCGCCAAGATCAGCTACACGCGGCAAAAACAGGCCCTGGGTCTAGGCCATGCGATCTATCAGGCAAAAGATTTTGCAGGAAATGAACCGTTTGCCGCTCTGCTCGCCGACGATATTGTTGACAGCGAGAAACCTGCATTAAAACAAATGATCGAGGTGTTTGAAAAATACAATGCCCCGGTGATCGCGACGATGCAGGTCGATGGCGAGGCGATCTCGCGTTTTGGCGTGATCGACGCCGACGAGGTCGAACCCGGAGTCTATAAAATAAATGACATGGTCGAAAAACCGGCCTACGCCGATGCCCCTTCGGACCTCGCGATCATCGGCCGCTACATTTTCACACCGGATATTTTTGAGGCTATCGAACAAACAACCCCCGGCTCAGGCGGTGAGATACAGATCACCGACGCGATGCGGCTCTTGCTCAAAAAACGTCCCTTTTACGCCGTCAAACTCGAAGGCACACGGCATGACGCGGGCGACAAACTCGGGTTTTTGATCGCAACGGTCGAACTTGCGCTAAAACGCGAAGACCTCGGGGATGAATTTCGAAACTATCTGAAGTCGCTCGATCTAAACGCGTGATCACGCAGCTTGTCGGCTCGCTCTTGCTCCCAATACGATCTGCAAAACGATCAGCAACACTACGCTAATTACCAGCACATACATCCCTGAGTTGAGGCTGCCTGTGCGGTCGGAGATAAATCCGATGAGCCAGGTCGAACCTGCGGCTCCGAGCGTGCCGGCGATAAATAGCGGCGTCGAGCGGCGGCTGGCGGACGGGCCGAATGTTTTGTAGAACCGCGAGACGTTTGTCGGGAATATCCATGACGTACCAAATCCGGCGATGGTCGCACCAGCACTCAGACCCAACACGGTACCCGCAGACAGGACGACTACCATTCCGATCAAGATTAGTCCGAGACCGAGCAGCAGCATTTTGTTTTCATTGAGAAAGCGAAACAGCACAGGTGCGACACCGCGGCCGATCACAAAAAACAGAAAATAGAGCAGCGTTGGCGAGACCCAATGGACGAGCGGTTCGCCTTCGAGACGCCCGGTATATGTCGTCAGCCAGCCACCGATACCGCTTTCGAAACCAACGTGGATGAGGTTGAACAGAGCGATCATCCACGCGATCGGCTGTCGCCAGATCGGCGTTATCTCACGGCCGTCAGTCTCAGCGGTCGTTTGATGTATCGTCTCAAAATCGCGATTTACGAACAGCAGTAACAGCGACGCGATCAGTATCGGAAACGCGAGTATCACAGTCGTCGCTCCGACGCTTTCAGGCGTACTAAATATATCGACGAACGGTTTGCAGACGATGGCGCCGACACCCCAACAAAAATTGAGGACGCTGAGAGCGGACCCCGAGCGTTCTGGGTTTAGCTCGAGCACGAGCATATTTATTGACGGCAAAGTCATGCCGATGCCGATGCCATTTATCAAAAATCCGATGAGGCAAACGGAAAAGAGATCGACGTTCATCAGTAGAATGCCGGCTACCATCAGAACGCCGCCGACTATGGATGCGGCGAGATAGCTGTTGCGTCGGGCAAAGCGGCTGGTGAAATAAGTGCCCGCGATCGACCCGGCAAATTGCGCCGGGAAAAAGTAGCTCACCTGTAGATCGCTGAGCGAAAAATGCCTCGCAAACACAGGTAAAACCTGGCCGATCAGTACCGTGACGATGCCCGACAGGAAAAATAGTATGTGCAGGACGATCCTAAGAAATCGATGGGTTTGCGGCATAAAAAGGTATTGTGACAGGTCGAAACCGCGTGTTAAAGCCGAGAGTTGTTTTCGCCCGCTAGCGACCTTTGGTCCGGTCCGGACCAGGTGGACCAAGGTGGACCAAGGTGGACCAAGGTGGACCAAGAGGCTCTCGATCTAATATTCGCTTAAATCACGCCGATTCGATAAAATCTAATCAATATGTCGGTTACGGCGCGTTAGATCGCCGGTTTTGAGTAGTAAAAAGATGCCGCTTTCCACTATCGAAGACGCCGCCCGCGACATTCGCGAGGGCCGCATGATCATAATCGTCGATGACGAAGACCGCGAAAATGAGGGCGACCTCGTCTGTGCGGCCGAAAAAATCACGCCTGAGATCGTCAATTTTATGGCAGTCCACGGCCGCGGACTGATCTGTATGCCGCTGACCGAGGAGCGTTGCGATGAGCTACAGCTGTATCCGCAAACCACGGAAAACACGTCGAGCATGGGTACGGCGTTTACGACGTCGATCGAGGCTCGCGTCGGCGTGACGACCGGCATCTCGGCGGCGGATCGTGCAAAAACCATATTGACGGCCGTCGATCCCGCCTCGAAGGCGTCCGACCTAGCACGACCGGGACACGTCTTTCCGCTAAGGGCAAAACGCGGCGGCGTGCTTGTGCGTGTGGGCCAGACCGAGGCGAGCGTCGATATCGCCCGCATCGCCGGATTGCAGCCGGCGGCTGTTATCTGCGAGATAATGAACGACGACGGCACGATGGCAAGGATGCCGGAGCTCGAGGTTTTTGCTAAAAAACACGATTTAAAGATCATCTCCGTCGCTGATCTAGTTCGCTATCGAATCGAAAAGGAAACTTTGGTACGCCGCGTCGTCGAGACCGATCTGCCGACGGCTTACGGCACGTTTCGCACCATTTTGTTTGAAAACGTGATAAACGGCGAAACGCACGTTGCTTTGGCCCTTGGCGACGTTTCTAGTGCAACGGAAACGGTGCTTGTTCGCGTCCAAACTGAGAACGTCACGTTTGCAATGTTTGGCGCCAGCCTTGGCGAAGCCGCCGCCGCCATGCAGGCATCTCTCAAAAAAATATCCGACGCTAAGTGCGGTATCATACTGTATTTACGGCAGAGAGAGAATAATCTAGATCTGGTAAATCAGCTCAAAACATATGCGCTGATGCAGGAAAAACAGGTTGATTTTGCCGCCGCCCGCATCGAGACCGGTTATGGAAAGGTCCACGATTACGGGATCGGTGCACAAATATTAAAGGACCTCGGCGTGAAAAAGATAAGTCTTTTGACTAATCATCCGCCAAAGATCAGCGCTCTTGAGGCGTACGATCTGGAGATCGTAGAGACCGTAGATCTGACTTCCTAATAATGGCCAGCAGCGACAACGAAAAAAGTGAATTGGCGAGCGACCAGCCGACCGGCGGGAGCAGTTTTTTCAGGCGACGAAATGTGTTTGTCGCCGTCGGCGTCGTCTTGCTCGGCGTACTGCTCACGGTCGTGATCGCGGTAATAATGTTTCGTGCCGGTGTTTTTGACACATATACTAAGAACCAATTCACCGCCAAGCTTGCCGATATCGGTATCGATTTTAAGGCGGACGTTTTCCGCGTCAGGGCATCTCCGCTCGAACTCGAACTCAAAAACGCAACATTTAACGACAAGACAACGGGCGAAAAGCTCTTTTTTATCCGCGATGCTCATTTGGGATGACGATCGTCGATCTTTTTGCTCTGAGGATGAGCCGCGATATCAACATCGAAAAGACCGACATCAGCGGTGCCGAGGTTTGGGTCAAATTTGACGAGAACGGCAAGTCAAATTTTGCAAATCTCAAGATCGTCGAGGATCAGGCGGGTTCGGCGGTAAATTTTAAGTACGACTCCGTCAAATTTTCGCTCACCGACAGTGTCGTCCATTTTGGCGATGTAACGCGAAAGATATCTGCGGATGCGAATAACATCGCGTTTTTGCTCTCGCCGATGGAAATGACAGCGCTCGGCGAGCCGAAACGGTACAGTTTTGACTTTACCTCCAAAGATTCGAATTTTGTCTACGACACCAATACGGTCGAGCAGATCAATATCAAAGCCGTCGGCATTGCCGATGACAAAGGTGCCGAGCTGACAAGCCTCGAACTCCGAACGCCGATCGGCGAATCATATCTTTCGGGAAACCTGACCGACTGGGCGGCCCCAAAATACAATTTTGACATTCAGTCGTCGGTCGACATGACTCAGGCGTCGAGCATTTTTATGAGCGGCACGCCGATCGTGGGCGTCGGTAATTTTAAGGGCAAAGTCACCGGCGAAGGCGAAAATTATCACATTGAGGGCAGTGCGGATGCCGCATCTTTGCGTGCTGCGGGTATTTCTCTCAAGGCCTTGAACGTTGCGGCGACGGTCGAGGGGACGAATTCAAACTACACGGCGAACGGCACCGCTATCGCTGAAATGATGACCTTTGACGATTTTCGTATCGATCTGGTCAAAATGGCGGGTAACGTTCGCGGCAGCGGCACGGATTTTCGCTGGGTTGGCGAACTGCAGGCGGCGGCGGCAAAAACCAAGTCGATGACCATCGGCGGATTATATCTGTCTGACGCTCTGGCGGAATATAAGGACAAGCAGTTTCGAGCCGAGGTCGGTAACGGGCGGGCGAAAAAGTTTGCGATCGGCGATACTGAGTTTGCCGATCTGACCGCACGAAACCTGAGGCTTTCGACGCCAAACGGCGGGATGAATTTGACCTCGACAAGTGCGGCAGCGAGGTCTTTCTCGACGACCGATTACAAGCTAAACAATGTTACGGGCAGAAACGTCCGTGTCAAGAACGGCAACGGCAGGACGAGCGTCGATGTTGATGGGCTCCGTTCGGACAATGCGGAGTTTAAGGGCAACAGACTAAAGAACGTTTCGGCGGATAAATTTAACTTTACCGACCTGCCCAATTCGACCGAGCTAACGGCACAAAATCTGCGGGCTGACCGTCTCGACGCTAACGGCGTCGTCATTGGCGGGCTCGATGCGCCGATGGTCGAGCTAAATGACAATGGCACCACGACGGTCATTTATGCCGACAAGCTGCGTGTCGCAAAGATCGACGCAGGCTCCGCGATACTCGGCAGCCTCAATATCGGCGGCGTCCGCCTCACCATCCGCCAGGGCCGCGTCGAAGGACGGACGAATGATATCGACGCCGGAAAGGTGACTTTGGCAAAAACCAAAAGCTTGCCCGAAGGTGGATCGTTAGATGCGGTCAAGCTCACGAAGCCCGTCTTTGTCCTCGAACCGTCCGGCCGATATCGGGCGTCGGCGGATATGAGTCTCGGCGGCGGTGCGGTCGGGAGTATTGCTCTCGGAGCCGCGACGGCAAAGGTCGATGTCAATAACGACCGCGTTGCTTTGAACGATCTGACCGCCGCAGTGATGAACGGCAGCCTCAACGGCTCGGCCGCGATCGCTTTTAACAACCGCACGCAATCAACATTTAACGGCGATTTTGCAAATCTTGATATCGGCAAACTTTTGGCATTGCAGGGCGGACGCGTGATACCGCTTGAGGGCGAGACGACGGGGCGTGTTGATATTACATTTGCAGGGACCAATTTTCGTACGGCGAGCGGCACTGTCAATGCGAACATCTCGGCGAACGCCGGAAACGCGAGCGGCGGTGCGATACCCGTCAACGGCCAGGTAAAACTGACCGGCGTCAACGGACTATTTAATGTCGATCTCGCCAACCTAAATACAACAGCCAGCAAGCTGACAGCGACCGGGAAATTTGACCTTAAGGACGAGAATTCTGATCTGACGGTGGCGTTGCGTTCGACCGATGCAAATGAGGTTGACCGTCTGATTCGTGTTCTGGGCGTATCATCCGAACTCGAAAGCCAGCTCGACTCGATGCAGGTACAGTTTGCCGGGAATCTGACGTTTGACGGCCGTATAACCGGCAATCTGACCGACCCGGATGTGGACGGGCGGGCTTCGCTTGATTCTCTGGTAATGCGCGGACGCAATGTCGGCAGTGTCTCGACCGACATTCTTGTGACGCCGCTTGGCACAGATCTCAAGGATGGCAAGCTCCAACAACCTGACGGCGGCAGTGCGGTATTTGCCGTTAATATCCCGAGTGCGATCGCAAACAGCGCGACGGTCAACGCGACTTTGACGGGCGTGAATATCGGCAACCTGATCGCCGCTCTGCCCATCGAACTGCCCGAACGCATTCGTGATCTTAGCGGCAGCACGACCGGTACGGTCGCTTTGAGCGGGCTGCCTGACAAGGCCCAGGGTGAGGTCAATCTAAACGCCGCTAAGGGCACGATCGCCGGTCAATCGTTTGACGATCTGATCGTTAAAGCTGTCTTTAGCGGCACGACGATCGATCTGCAGCAGGGCGATATGAAGCTCGGTGCCGGCCGTCTCACCGCTAAGGGAACGTACGACCGCGGGTCGACCGCATTTAATTTTGACCTTGGCGGCAATGCGATTCCGCTGCCGCTGCTGGTGGCACTGGCTCCGCCAAACGACGCGATACCTCCGATCACGGGTGATGTCGATTTTACGGCAAAGGCGACAGGTAATTCCAACTCAACTGCAAGCTACAACGTCAATTTTAGCGGCTCGGCACCAAACGTCTTGGTCAGCGAAAGCTCGATCGGTAGTGTGAGCTTTAAGGGCACGACGGTCAATCAGATACTCACGGCCGATCTGACCGCCGATCTCAACGGCAACCCGCAGGTGATATCCGCCCTTATTAATCTCGGCAATGAGGATCTGCCGTTTATCGTGACTACCGATTTTAACCAGAGCCCGGTCGCTCCGTTCCTGGCGTTTATTCCGCAGCTAAAGACTGTGCCGATCACTGGAATTGGAACGGGCCGCGTCGAATTTGGCGGCAACCTGTCGCAAATAGACGGCAAAGGCGTCCGAGTTTATTCAGCGGTGGGCTTGAGCGGAACTGCGGCATTTTCGCAGCTAGCACTACAGATACAGGACACGCCGCTTTCGGCAGCCGAGCCGATAATGATCCGGTTCAACACGACCGAGATCAATTTTGAGAACGCCAAATTCTCAGGCGGCGGCTCAAACATGACCATCGCAGGGACCAAGGCTCTGACGGAATCTGGGACGAACAACCTCTCGATCGATGGCCGGGTGAATATGAATCTGGTCAATCTGTTTACCAAAGACACGTTCTTTTCCGGCTTTGCCGATGCGTCCATGAGACTCGTCGGGCCAAATGCGACGGCGAGGCTTTCGGGGACGGCCAACCTCGTCAATGCGTCGGTCGCGGCATTTCTTGGTTCGGACAGATTTACATTTGACCGCGTAAACGGACGGGTTATCTTTACGACAAACCAGTTTGAGATCGATGAAGCGTCAGGCTATCTCGGTGGCGGTAAATTTATAGCGTCCGGCGGCGGCCTGCTCGAAGGGTTAGCGGTAACGGCGTACAATTTTTCACTCAACGGTACTAATGTCACCGTCCCTCTGCCAAAAGATTTTCTGACAACGGGCGATGCACGGCTTGAGATATCGGCGCGCCGTGAGCCGGGAACGACCGCGCTGATACCGACCATACGCGGACGTGTGTTTGCCCGCCGCAGTCTCTACTCAAAAGATATCGACCTTGCAAATATCGTCAGCGGACGCCGTGATGTCACACTCTCATCGAGCAACGGAGGTGGAGCCTCGCCAAGGTTTGACCTCGTTATCGAGGGCCGCGATGCTCTCGTCGTTAGAAACAATGTCGCCGATCTGACGGCGTCGGTGTCACTAGTGCTGACTGGTGATGCGTCCGATCCGCGGATCACCGGCCGCATTACGGCAAATAGCGGCACGATCTTTTTCCGCAAAGACCGCTATGTCGTTCAGCGAGGTGTCTTAGAGTTTCCGCCCGACACCGCTTTTGAACCGATCATCAATCTGCAGGCCGAGAGCGATATCGGCGGTTATCAGGTTTTTGTCGATCTCTCTGGGCCGCTAAAAGATTCTGAGCAACTTACGGCGACGGTCAGGTCAAGCCCGGCTTTGCCGCAAGCCGATGTCGTGTCGTTGATAACAACCGGTAATCTCGCTAACACCGGCGGCGGCATCCCGACCCTCGCCCAGGGCGGTATTAATACGG
The DNA here is from genome assembly GCA_016712045.1 of Chloracidobacterium sp. Taxonomy (GTDB): domain Bacteria; phylum Acidobacteriota; class Blastocatellia; order Pyrinomonadales; family Pyrinomonadaceae; genus OLB17. Next base: position 151,116 of record JADJRV010000012.1, read on the forward strand.
CGGCTGAGATCTTAACCGATTCGATTATTAATAACCCCGTGCGAAAGGCGACGGACAAGTTATTTGGCCTGAATGTTTTTGAGATCGACCCGATCATTTCCGGCCAGAGGGCAAACCCGACGGCTCGTCTGACGGTCGGACGCCAGATAAACAACAACCTGCGTGTGACGTATTCGGCCAATCTTTCGCAGGACCAAAATCAGGTGCTGGCGTTTGAATACCGCGTGTCTAACAAGCTGTCGTTTGTCGCCCAGTACGAGCAGCGGCCGCTGAGCAATGTGACGCGGGCACGCAACAATTTTAGTTTTGAGGTTCGTTTTAGAAAGAGGTTTTAGCAATAGCTGCGGATGAGTCTGCCCGTCAAAAACATGCCGAAAACAATACGTCTTATAAGGGCGTTTTTTGGCGTGGCCGTCATCCTCGTTTGCTCGCTTGCGGCGGTTGCTCAGAGCCAATACGACAAACAGCGGATCGATAGCATCGAGATCAATTTTGGCGGCACCCAGGCAAACTTGCCGCTCGCCGACCAGTATCGCCTGCTTGTGAAAGATGCTCTCGGGCCGGTCTATTCTGCTCCTCGGATCCGCGATGCGATCGATGCTCTTTACTCAACACGGCGTGTCGATACGATCACCGTTGCGGCGACGCTCAATAGTTCGGGCGGCGTTGATCTGCGGTTTGACGTCAAGCGAAAGACACAGGCCGAAAAGGTAACGGTCGTCGTCGGCACCACCATCGGGGACAAGGTGCTCGAACAAGACCTACTCTTTAAGCTCAACCTGCTCACGCCCGGAACGGCGATCACTGATCAGACCTTGCGATCAAACGCCGATGAGATACTCGATTACCTGCGCGAACGCGGCTTTTATCAATCTGAGGTCACATACGAGCGCCGGCCGCTGCAAAATGAGAACGAGGTCGGCGTGACGTTTCGCGTGATGCCAAACGCCCAGGCCAAGGTCGAGACGTTTGATATCAAGATCGACGGCTACAGCAAAACCATCAAACCCGGCGACCTCAAACTAAAAGTAGGCGGTAATTATTCCCGCGAACGGCTGGTTGCCGATCTCGCGAAGATCCGCGAGATCTTGCGTGAGGACGATTTTTTTGCCGCAGCTCGACGAGCCTCGTATCGTTTATGACAGCGATAAAAACACAGTCGCGATCGAGCTAAAGGGCAAGGTCGGCCCCGCCGTGACCGTCAAGATCGAGACCGAAAAGGGTAAACCGAGCAACTCAACGCTAAATAAGCTGCTGCCGATCAAACGCGACGGGTCGCTCGATTACGCCACGATCGTCGAGGGCGAACGCCGGCTAGAGAATTACTATCAGGAACAGGGATATTTCTTTGCCAACGTCACGCCCTATTGCTCGGTAGAGCCGGGGTTGAACGATAACGAAAACAATCCGCTCGCAAACGGCACGACGTTTTTATGCTCGTTTCTCGGTAGCGAAGACCTGATGGGTCGCGCGGTCGAGGTCACTTATAAGGTCGATCTCGATCGCCGTTTGACACTATCAAAGATGCGCGTTCGCGGCACGGATAAACTGACGATCGAGGATATCCAGACCGTTTTGGGCTCGCGTGTTGCTAGCTTGCTCGGTGTCGTGCCGCTGCTCGGTTACGGCCGCGGATACACGAGCGCGGCGATCCTTGAGGAAGACGTGGCGACCGTCAAATCGCTAATGAACGAGCTTGGTTATCGCGATGCCGTTGTTTATGCAAATCAGGGTGTATCGACGGACGGCGAGGACCTGATCATTACATTTATGGTCGAGGAAGGCTTGCCGACCGTCGTCAGTGAAGTCAACATAATTGGCAACACGGCCATCGACACGGCCCGGCTAATGGGCGAACTGCCGGTACTCGCGGGGCGAAATTATTCGCGGGCCCGCCTGCGCAACGCCGTGCAAAAACTGTCGCAATATTACTCGGCCCAGGGTTATTACGACGCTAAGGTCACGTCAAAGTTTGTCGACACGCCCACCACACCGGGTGCCGATAAACGCGAGGTCACGATCGAGCTCAAGGTCGAGAACGAGGGTAAAAAGGTCCGTATCAACCAGGTGCTGATCAATGGCGATATCCGAACAAAGCAATCGGCGATCCGACGTGCTCTGACGCTGACAGATGGCGATCTGTTGCGGGCGACCGACATCTATACGAGCGAGCAAAATCTGTATGGCACGGACGCTTTTTCACGCGTCGATGTCAAACCTATCTCAAAGGGCGACGGCCCTAACGGCGAACGCCTGACCGACGTCATCGTCAATGTCGAGGAACAGCCCGCCCGGCTCGCGACCTATGGCGGCGGTTATTCGACCGATGTCGGTGCAAACGGATTTTTCGACATTCGCCACGTCAATCTGTTTGGCAATCTGTGGCAGGGCGGCGCCCGCGTCAAGATGAGCCAACGCCAACAGCTCGTACAATTTGACTTTATCAATCCGCGATTTTTACGTGACGGCGAAAAACGATTTACGCCGCTCACATTAACCGCGCAATACCAGCGTGATACGACGGTGACGCGGTTTTTCCGTTCGGCTTTCGACAAGGGCACATTTGGCATCGTCCAGCGGCTCGACGCCGATGGAAACCCGATCGACCAATATGGTGTCAATGTCAATAGCCCGACACTCAACCGTCTTTCGCTGACCGCCGAGACCAGCCGGACCATCAGCCGGAAAAACCGCAGCTTGGTATTTCTGCGGTACCGCTTTGAGGACGTACGGCTTTACAACATCGAGAGCCTCCTGATCAAAGATCTGCTCGAACCGGATTCAAAGATCCGTATTTCCGGTTTTGGGCTGACGTTTGTCCGAGATACGCGAAAAAACTGCTCGGTCAAATATTCGCTACTTGACCTGATCGCGAAGGGTGAGCCGTCCGAGCCGTGCCGCTATAATGCCAGCGATCCGACAAAGGGCGCTTTCCTCACGGCTGACTACAACGTCTCGCTGCCACAGATGGGTGCGAACATCGGTTTTCACAAGTTTCAAACGAGCTACAATATTTACCACACCATCCGACAGCTCAATAACACCACGTTTGCCGGACGTGCATTGATCGGCTTAGCGACCGTTTTTTCGGGCGGTGACCGTTTTACCGGCTCACAATATCCGTCGCTCAATGGCCTATTGCCGATCAGCGAGCGATTTTTTGCCGGCGGTGCAAACAGCTTGCGCGGATTTGATTTCGAAGAGGCGGGGCCGCGTGTCGCTGTCGTGCCAACGGGAACATATCGTGACAGCAACGGAAATCCTATCTTTCTCGAACCTTTCACCGTGCCGTTTGGCGGCAATGCCATCGCGGTCGTAAATCTCGAGGCTCGCATACCCATTACCAGATCGATCCGTGCGGTGCCGTTCTACGACGGCGGTAACGTCTTTCGCCGTGTGAGCGACATCTTTAGGCCGCCCACATATCCGCCGGGAAACGTCGAGCTGCAAAACCAACGCGCCGTCTGGACGCACACCGTGGGCCTCGGCCTGCGGATCAAAACCCCCGTCGGCGGCGAATTTGGCATCGATTACGGCCGTCTGCTAAACCCGCCGCGTTTCCTGATCCCCCAGATCGTCCCCCCAAACGCGATCTACCAACTCCGCCAAGACCACATCCATTTCCGTTTCTCACAGGCGTTCTAGAACGAGTCAATGATCTTTATTTTTGCGCCGTTCGGGATGATGAAACCGGATGAAGAAGTGATGAGTGATGAGTGATGAGTGATGAGTGACGAGACAGATATATTTGTGAGGCGCATTTTTTCTGTTTGGGCTTCGTCGAGGCTTGTCACTATTTTTATGTCGAAGCGTTCGGCTTTTTGGAGGAGGCTCCAGGCGGTTTGGCCGTTGACTTGGTATTTATTGCAGAGACGGGCGGCGAGGTCGCGGCTGTTTGGGGCTGAGAACCAATCGAGAAAGTCTTCGCGGCCGAGGCCGTCGGGGCATTCGGCGATGAGGATTATTGTGCCGCCTTCGTTGCAGGCGTGCGAAGCGGCCTCGAGCGTTTTGTGTGCCTGAATCAGGTTGATGTCGTGCGGATAGCCGCCGCAGCTCGCGATCACGACGTCGCGTCGCTCGCCAATGTGGACGGTGTGGCCGGCGGCGTACGCGTCGCACGCGGCCCGGTGTGAGGTGACCCAGTCGCCGCAAAATAGATCGGTGGCCTCGCCCGCTTCGTTTGTGATGGTGTTTATTGCAAAAGCAGGTGCGACGGGGGCGACGGCTTCCATGAAGGCTTCGTGGACGGCGTTGCCGTCGAGCACGCCCGTGTCTACACCGTCGCGGCGGTCGAGCGTTGTGCAGTCAAATGCGAGTTTGTGTGTGCCGGACACCGTTCGGGTGGAGGCGAGCCCGGGGCAGATGAGTTTGCGTCCGCCGGTAAAGCCGGCAAAGTAATGAAAATTGACACCGCCGACCAGGATGACGCGGTCATACATAGTGACGGCTCGGTTGAGCTCGATGGGTATGCCGCCGGAGGTCTCGCCAAGCCGGACGATCTGCGCGAGATCGCGAGGGTCGTGGTCAAGCGTTTTGATACGCTGGGCGATGAACGGGGTCAGTATCGACTCTTTTTCGGCGTCGGTCACGCGGCGGTGGATGCCGGTCGCAAAGATGATGTTTATCTCGTGCGGGGCCGAGCCGTTCGCGATCAGGCGGCGGACGAGCAGATTGACGATCTGTCCGGCGGCGGTCCGGCGGGTGGCGTCGGGCACGACGATCAGGACGGTCTCGCCGGGGGCGACGATGTCTTCGATAACGGGAGCGTCGATGGGCGCGTCTAGTTTTGCGTTGATCTCGGCGTCGGTGAGCGGCGGGGGTTCGGCTGCGGTTGTTAGGATCTCAACGCGCTCCGGGTCGTATTCGATAGGGATCGAGGTGCGGCCGTATTTGAGGTCGATAGAGGATAAAGACATATTCGCCACAGAGAACACAGAGAAATTAACCGCAGATAGACGCAGATAAACGCAGATCAGAAAAATTTAGCAAGTAACTTTTGATTTCGACCTATCTGCGTCCATCTGCGTTTATCCGCGGTAAAAAATCCTAATAGCGGCGGAGCACGGCGCCGTTGCGGAGGGAGATGATAAATCCGGTGCGGTTGCCGCGGTCGTCGCCGACTTCGACGGCCAGCTCGATCGACGGTGTCGATATCTGCAACTTGAACGCTCCGTCCGGCCCTGCAAAAGTATCGCGTCCGGCAGCACGTACGATCATGCCGGGACGCGTGCGGCCGGTCAAGATATGGACGTTGCCGCCCACGCGTTCGACCTTAAAATCGGTGGCGTCGATCGACTGGCTTTCGCCGGCACGAACCACCATAAATTTCCACGCGTCGTTCCAGTTGGTGACTTGGCCCGAAACGGCGGTCGCTTTGATGCGCCAATAATATGTGCCGGGCGAGAGGCCCGACAGGCGAAACTCGCGTGCCGTCAGCCCGCTGCGGTCAACGAGGATCGAATCGGACGCAAAGATCGGCGAACGCGCGACTTGTACGTAATAGCTTTTGGCCGGGTTGCCCTCGGCGTCTTGCCAAGTAAATGCCGCACTCACGCCGCCGCCAGTATCGACGATCTGTGCGGAGTTTGACGGAGCAAGCGGACGCGGTGCGGCCATGAGGCGTTCGCGGGCGGAGAGTTTGCCGTTGTTGACCGAGGCAAATTCGTTTTCGCCAATGATCGTCTTTTCGCCGCCGATGGTCGTCTCGACTCCGCCGCGGCTGATGCGGATCTCGCCGCCGTTCGCACCGTCGGCATTAAAGCTGGCGTCGGTTTTTGGCATCAATTGGTTTTCAGAATCGGCGACCTCGACGATGTTACGGGCATCCGCCGTCTGATCGTCGGTGCGGACATTTAGCTGGCCGTCATCTAGCGACACGCGGACATTTTTGCCGCCAAATAGCGAAGTCGTGTCTTTGACGACGACGGTGCTGTTTGGCCCGATCTTGTACGACGACCCGTCGATCATTTGGATCGACGCCCGCCCGTCGGCTTGAGTCTGGATGGTGTCGCCGGCCATCACGAACGTTTCTTTGGTAACGAGTATCGTCTCGCGGGTAGCCGCACGGGTGACGCGAACCTCGCCTTCGAAAGAGATGATCCGTGCGGCGTCTTTTGGAATGTCGACGTTTTCTTTGGGGATAAACCAATTATTTCGTGACGCGTACCACAAACCACCGCCGAGAGCCGCAAGCAAAACAACCGCCGCTATCAGCCCATAGATGGTGCTTTTGCGGATGTTCCACCAGTCGACGTAAAATTTGCGGTAATTATTGTCGTCCATGTGACGGGGAGTTACTCGGTTTCAGGTTCGGCGTCGTCCGCAGGGTGTTTGTGCGGAAAGATCAGCGACAGTATCACGGCCACGACTATCGCACCCACCACGATCCCGAGCGATATATTTATAACCGGCTGCTCAAATTCGTGGTTAAGATACCGCCTGACGACTACCGAAAATGCCCCTTGGTCCTCAGCCCCTAACAGCAACACCGACGCGTGTGCGGCGAGCGGCAGCAGCATCTTGATACCAATAAAACTTAGCACAAAAGCGAGGCCATATTTCAAAAAATGAAACCGGTCGGCAAGATCGGCAAGCAAAAAGAAAAACGTCCGCAAACCGAGGATCGCAAAGATATTCGATGTGTAAACGATAAACCGGTCGGTCGTGATACCGAGGATCGCGGGTATCGAATCGACGGCAAACACCAGGTCGGCGACGTTGATGACGATCAGCACGAGCAGCAGCAGCGTGCCGGTGCGTTTACCATCAACGACGACAAAGAATTTTTCTTTGTCGTAATGCTTTGAGATGCGGACAAATTTTGTCGTCAAACGGACGATCGCGCTGTCTTCGGGTTCGAACGATTCGTCTTCGCCAAACATCTTCAAACCCGTATAGATCAGGAACGCGCCAAAGAGATACAGGACCCAGTGAAAACTCTCGACCAGCTCGACGCCAGCAAATATCATGACCATGCGCATCACGAGCGCCATGAAAATGCCCCAAAACAGTACGCGGTGACGGTATTTTTCGGCAACCTTGAAATAGCTGAATATCAGCAAAAAGACAAACAGATTATCGATCGAGAGCGACATCTCGACGAGATAACCGGTGAAAAATTCTTTTGCTTTGATCGCGGCTGCGGCGGGGCCGTAGGTGCTATTAACGAACCAATAGACAAATCCGTTAAAAATTAGAGCGAGCGACACCCAGATAAAGCTCCAGACAAACGTCTCTTTACGCGTGGGTTTGTGCGATTTGCGATTGACGATGCCGATATCGACAAAGAGCGCCGCGAGGACCAGGGCGAAAAATGATATCCAGACCCAATATGGAAATTCGACTATTGTCATAGGTTAGCTAGGATTCGTGTGAATCTAAATGAATCTCTCAATTGTTTTGACGACGCGGCCCAGGCCGTCGGCATCGGTTTGTGAAAAATCGTCCAATGTATCGCTATCGACATCGAGCACACCAAAAACGGTGCCGTCGCTGTTCAATATAGGCACGACGATCTCCGATTTTGACGCTGTCGCACAGGCGATATGGCCGGGAAATTCGTTAACGTTTGGCACGATCACGGTTTCCCGCGTCGTGTAAGCGTGGCCGCAGACGCCCGCGTCAAACGCGATCCGCGTACATGCAAGCGGCCCTTGGAACGGTCCGAGGACAAGCTCGCCGTCCTTTGCCACGTAAAAACCGACCCAGAAAAAGCCAAATGCCTCGCGGAGCACGGCAGCTATATTGGCGAGATTTGCGACGACATCGGTTTCGCCAAATACGAGCGAGTCGATCTGAGGCACGATCTCGTCGTAAATAATTTTCCTGTCAGCATTTGCTGTGAACGCGATCGATTCCGCCATAAACAGCAAGTTTAGCCTGTGCTTGCTACGGTGTGCAAATGATTTAAGTTTGCGGAAAATGTATAATTTCGGCGATGGAAGCTGCTCTAAAGATATTTGCGGTCGGCGTTGGCGGTGCTTTTGGCGCCGTTGCCCGTTATCTCGTCAATATATCGTCGCTGGCGGGCCTGTTTGGCAAATTTCCGTTTCCGACATTTGTCATCAACATTGTCGGGTCATTTATGATCGGCTTTTTTGATGATAGTCTTTGCCGACAAATGGGCAGTCAATGAAAATGTCCGCATCGCCGTGATCGTGGGCTTTTTAGGAGCATTCACGACGTTTTCGACTTTTGAGATGGAGATCTTTTCGCTCATCCGCGATCGTGAGTTTATGACCGGCTTTCTCTATCTTTTTCTCAGCGTGTTTGTCGGATTTATCGGCGTCGTAGCCGGTATCGAACTTGCAAAGAAGCTCTTCCTACAGCCGTAAATTCATTTATCTTTGTCACCGTCGCCCGGGTCGTCTGTCGTTGAGTCTTCTTGATCATCAGCGGCTTTCAAGAAATTTAGTTTGCCTGCTTGTTCAGCAGTCATATTCACTCCAAATTGAGTTGCCGCATAAGCCAAAACCGGATCTAGATTGTCACGTAAAGCCCAAGCCGTTGGCCGGGCCTGTTGATCGGGCATAACCCCAACTTTTTCGATACGATTGCCGTCGCCCATGATGAGATCTGAAACCGTCACGCTCAGGCCATACAATGAGAAAACCTGATATCCAGGTACACCGCGATCGTTTTGCATAGGGATCATATAGCTAGTCATAACCGCACCAGCACTAATATCGCCCAGACCTCTTCCTCGTTTTTCGATCTGGATCACTCTCGCAAATATCTCCGAAGCCGATGCCGAGTTACTATCTATCAGAACGATCAGATCTCCCGTCACTACTCTTCCTTTTTGTGTTTTTGCTACGCGCTCTTTTGGCTTTTTTCGATTCAATGACGTGGCAACTTTTACATCATGGTCGAAAAAATGCCCGACGAGATATTCTTCGGTGTCGACGAATCCGCCGCCATTTCCACGCAGATCCAATATGACCTTACGTTTTAGGCCGATCTCGGCCATCATACGGTCGATGTATTTTTTCTCTGTTTCAAACGTGTTGAGTTTACATATCGCAACTTCGTCATTAGGTATATGACACTTATAAGGATCCTCGACCTTTTTCTTTCGTCTGGCCTCGGCCTCTTTTCTACGTTCGGCTTGCGATTTAAAACTAGCTTTTATTATGACCTTACGTTGAACACCCTCGGGATCAGCAACCGTGACCTGCAGCAACTCTTGCGGAGACAACGAATAGATCAGATAGTTAATACGCCAAAGTGAATCTCTCGAAGGCGGATTTGCTCCGATAGAGAGTATTTGGTCTCCGGGCTTTAATCCTTTAGCTTCGGCATCGCTCCCTTTTTTAACAGAGGTGATAAAACATCGCGGCCCAACCATCTGCATCGAAAATCCGTAAGAAACCCGGTTAGACCTATTAGGAGGGATAAAAAACGTATGAGAATCATCAAATTCCATTAAAACCTCGGCGATCTCCTGAAAGATCTGCCAATTCATATCCAACTTGTCGACTCGTTCCTTTGCGGTTTTTATACGTGTCTCGAGGTCGATGCCCTTAAATTTTTCATCAAAATAATACTCTTTCAAGGTCTTTTTAATGTCGTCGAGCATGTTCTTGCCACGCGTTCGATTGAGCGAGGCATCATTTTTGCTGGCTGACTCATACGCAGTTGTTACTTGGCAAATAGCTCCTGAAGGAACCAGGAAAATAAAGGAAAGCGCGATCGTAAGTTGAATCGATTTGAGGGTTGTGGGCATTTAATTCTCCTGAACTAAAGATTTGTACACAATTTTTACCAGACGACAGACAAAAAATCAATCATTATTTACACGCAGCGGGTTTAGCCTCTCGCGGGCGGCACGCACGATATTAGCCGCGTCGCTCGCAGCTTCTCCAACCGCCGTCAGATGCCCCATCTTCCTGCCCTCTCGGGGTTCCGTTTTGCCGTAAAGGTGAAGTTTGACGTTTGTGTCGGTTAACGCTGCCGCCCAATTTGGTTCACCGTTTGCCCAAACATCACCAAGCAAATTTGCCATCGCCGCCGGGCGGTAAAACTCCGTCGAGCCAAGCGGCAGTCCGCACACGGCACGAAGCTGCTGTTCGAATTGCGAGGTCACACACGGTCCAAATGTCAGGTGGCCGGAATTGTGCGGACGCGGTGCAAGCTCATTTACGAGCAATTGCCCATCTCGTGTAAGGAAAAACTCAACGCAGAGCGTGCCGACGTAATCCAAATTCTCAGCAATGCTTTGCGTGATCTCAACAGCCTGGTTGTGTGTGCTGTCCGAAACGTTAGCCGGGGCAGACGACACGTCGAGGATGTGATTCGCATGTTCGTTTTCGATCACGCCGTAATGTGCGAAGTTGCCGTCTTGGCCGCGGGCACAGACGATCGAGACCTCTTTTTCAAAATCTACAAATGCTTCGAGCACGGCGTCGTTGCCGATTAGGGCCGCGAATGCTGTCCCAATATCATCGACGGTCTTTATCTTGCTCTGCCCTTTCCCGTCGTAGCCAAATCCGGCGGTTTTTAGGACGCAAGGGGTTCCGAGTTCGGCGACTGCAATTTTCAGATCGTCGAGAGTTTTAATATGGCGAAACGGCGTGACCGGAAAGCCATTCTCAGACAGAAACGTCTTTTCACGCAGACGATTTTGCGTTGTGTGGAGTATCTCGCCTTTTGGAAAAACGTCCACAAATTCCGCCGCAGCTTCGACGCACGCAGAAGGCACATTTTCGAATTCAAATGTCACGACATCGACACTCTGAGCAAACGTTCTGACCTCGTACAGATCATCGTAAGCCGCCGAGGTCTCGACATCCGCAACCTGTCCGGTCGGCGTATCGCTTTCCGGCGAAAAGGTATGCACTCGATAACCCAGCTTACGCGCCTCAATGGCAAACATCCGCCCGAGCTGCCCGCTGCCGAAAACGCCGATGGTTGAATTTGGAAGGATCGTTTTCGTCACGTTTAGATCATGTCCCTATTTTGTGAGTTTTGTTTGGAGAACGGTTTTTGTCTGTTTTGAGCGAAATTTGTGTAGTTTTTGCCGCAGCTCCGGCCGCGAATTTGAAAGGATCGCGATTGCGAGTAGCGCCGCGTTTTTTGCTCCCGGCTGACCGATCGCAAGCGTCCCGACCGGAATACCGGCGGGCATCTGGGCGATCGACAGCAGAGAATCGAGCCCTTTGAGTGCTTTGCTTTCAACGGGCACGCCGAGAACAGGCAGCACAGTTTGCGAAGCACACATTCCCGGCAGATGAGCCGCCCCGCCGGCACCGGCGATGATGACCTCGATCCCGCGTTCCTCTGCACCCTTGGCAAATTCAAAGAGCAGATCCGGCGTTCGGTGAGCTGAGACTATCTTGGTCTCGTGAGCAACGCCAAACTCGATTAGCGTCTCGGACGCGACCTCCATCGTGGGCCAGTCCGATTTACTGCCCATGATGATAGAAACAACTGGTTTTTGTGCTTTGCCGACCATGATCTAAAAGGAAACTATAACAGCGACGAAACGGAAACAGGAGAGGAAAAATGCAATTTTAACATCTTTTCCGCCAATTCATCGCCGTCAAAACAGATGGCATGCGTCGAATAGCCTTTTGCCCGAAAGCGACCTAAAATAGTGTTAAATACAGTAGTTATTGTGTTGCTAGCAAGGCTTTTGCTCGTGATCAAAACTGAGTAGTAAATAAAATAAAATGACAGACAAATCAAAGATCTATTACACAATGACGGACGAGGCACCGATGCTCGCGACGTTTTCTTTTTTACCGATCGTAAAAGCATTTACGAGGTCAGCGGATATCGATATCGAAGTCCCGGATATCTCGCTTTCGGGGCGAATTTTGGCGAACTTTCCGGAATACTTGAACGATGACCAAAAAACTCCGGATGCACTTGCGCAATTGGGTGAATTGGCAACAAAACCGGACGCCAACATCATAAAATTGCCAAATATTTCCGCATCCGTACCTCAGCTCGAAGAGGCGATCGCCGAGTTGCAAAAACAGGGTTACGCAGTGCCAAATTATCCGGTCGAACCGAAAACGGACGAAGAAATAGCGATCAATAAAAAGTACGCAAAGGTTTTGGGTAGTGCTGTAAATCCTGTGCTGCGAGAGGGAAACTCGGACCGCCGTGCGGCAAATGCAGTAAAAAATTACGCAAAGGCAAATCCGCACCGGATGGGCGCGTGGGCATCGGATTCTAAAACCTCGGTCGCTCACATGAATGCAGGCGATTTTTACGGTACCGAAAACTCGACGACCGTTGAAACCGAAGGCAAATTTAAGATCGTTTTCTGCGGCAATGATGGGTCGGAAAAGGTTCTGAAAGATCTTTCTCCGTTAAAGGCCGGCGAGGTGATCGATTCGTCGGTGATGACGCTCTCCGCGTTGAGAGCGTTCGTAAAGGATGCGATCGCTGAAGCCAAAGAAAACGATGTTCTGCTTTCAGCGCACCTGAAAGCGACGATGATGAAGATCTCGGACCCGATCATCTTTGGGGCGATCGTCGAGACTTATTTCAAAGATGTTTTTGAGAAATATAAGGACGCTTTTGCCGCGTTGGACATCAATCCAAATTACGGATTGGCGACGCTCAAAGAGAAGATCTCCGGACATCCGCTTGAGGCCGAGATCAAGGCGGATATCGCAAAAGTGATCGAAAACGGGCCGCGCCTTGCGATGGTCAATTCGGACAAAGGGATCACCAATTTTCACGTATCTTCGGATGTGATCGTCGATGCGTCGATGGCGTCCTTGGTTCGCGGCGGCGGGAAAATGTGGGATGCGGACGGCAAAGAGCAAGACACCGTCTGCATGATCCCCGACCGCACCTACGCCGGTTTTTACGCTGCGATCATCCAGGACATGAAGCAGCAACGGGGCGATCGACCCGAAAACTTTCGGTTCGGTTCCCAACGTCGGCCTGATGGCGCAAAAGGCCGAGGAGTATGGTTCGCACGATAAGACCTTTCAAATCTCAGGCGAGGGGACCGTCAAGGTCGAGGACGAAACCGGTAATGTTTTGCTCTCGCAAAACGTGCAGAACGGCGATATTTTCCGGATGTGCCAGACCAAAGATGCTCCGATCCGCGATTGGGTAAAATTGGCCGTGAACCGTGCGAGGCTGTCCGACACGCCCGCCATTTTCTGGCTTGATAGTGGTAGGGCACACGACGCGCAGATCATCAAAAAGGTTGAGGAGTATCTAAAAGATCACGATCTGACCGGCCTCGATATTCGCATCATGGACGTGAAAGACGCCGTGAGCGAAACACTAAAACGAGCCAGAGAGGGCAAGGATACAATTTCCGTCTCGGGCAATGTTTTGCGAGATTATCTGACCGATATGTTCCCGATCCTCGAGCTTGGAACTTCGGCAAAGATGCTCTCGATAGTGCCGCTAATGAACGGCGGCGGTTTGTTCGAGACCGGTGCCGGCGGGTCTGCTCCAAAACACATCGAACAATTTCTACACGAAGGCTACTTGCGTTGGGATTCGCTTGGTGAATTCTTAGCGTTGCAGGCGAGCTTTGAGCATCTGGCTCAGACTCAAGGCAACAAAAAGGCCCAGGTTTTGGCCGATGCCCTCGATGCGGCAAATGCAAAATTCCTCGCAACGGACAAATCCCCCTCCCGAAAGGTCGGCGGGATCGATAATCGCGGTTCGCATTTCTATCTCGCGATGTATTGGGCAGAGGCACTTGCCAACCAGACCGACGATGCTGAGATTGCCGCAAAATTTGCCCCAGTCGCAAGTGCGATGCAGGAAAACGAAGCAAAGATCAACGAAGAACTGATCGCCGCCCAAGGCAAACCACAGGACGTCGGCGGCTACTATCATCCCGACACGGCAAAGGCCTATGCCGCGATGCGATCATCGGCAACGCTGAATGCAATTGTGGACGGGATCTAGTGAAAGTTTTGGTCCGTTCCGGACCAGGTGAACCAAGGTGGACCGCTAAAATTAAGCAGTCGTTTACAGTAGAAAAAAGGCTTCGCAATTCGCGAAGCCTTTTGCTTTCCAACAAAATATTAATTTTGCCGCTCAGACGGGAAGACGGGTCTTGTGGCGTCAGGTTTGTCGGGTGATGTGTGGCGGTGAGTGATCTTCCAGTCTTTGCCCACGAGTTTGTAAATGAGCGTCATGCGGCCGGACGAATCTTCTAGCTTGCCGTCAAATTCCTGTGACTGCCGCCATTTGCACGAAACATAGGCGTTGGTTTTGCCCATCATCTCGACACGCAGGCCGGTGATGTCCATTGTGACGTTCGAGACCTTGGCATAGGTGTTTTCGACGTTGGTCTTAACAGTTTCCCAGCCAATGGTCGCTGTGCCGTTGTTGTTAAAGATAAGCAGCCGGTCGGATTTTTCGTAGGCGGCCATTACCTTTTCGGCGTCGACCTGTTTGATGCCGTCGATCAGACGGTCAAACGCGTCGCGAACGCCTTTGGACGCATCGACCTTTGCCGCACCCGCCTTTTGGCCAAAACCGGCAACCACCATCGTTAAAATAAACAGAGAAATAAATGCAGTTCTTTTCATATCAGTAACCTCTAACGAAATGTTAGACGGAAACACCGTTTCCCGCAAAGCCGCAAAGGGCGCGAAGAAAAAGCAAAGTAAGAAATGACTTCGGTCATGCGCACGATTTGGTGACGAAAGCGTCGGTTCTGCACGATTTACGCGTCAGCCTCGATCTATTGTTTGATCGAGAGCCAATAAACACCGCTGTTTGAGCATCACGAGCCACCCATTATTCGAGCGGTATGATTTTTGCTGTAAATATTGCTAAAGGCTGTCATCTTAGGATCCGGCTGCTTTCCCCTAAGGATAAAAAATTTAATGATCAGATCGGAGGAAACTCTTATGCGTAGTTTGGCAAAGGTGTTTTGGCTCGCCGTTTTTGTGGTGACGAGCTCCAGTTTTGTGTTTGGTGCGAGTGCTTCGCAGACGCTTAATCTGCCCGAAGGCGGCCGAGATGCCGTGGTCGAAGACGACACTGACCCTGAGGTGACGGATCGCGTCGCACGCATCAGTTTTATTCGCGGCGATGTCAAGATCCGCCGCGTTGGCAGCGAAGATTGGGAAAAAGCCGTACTAAATTTGCCGCTGATCGAGGGCGATCAAGTCGTGACCGGCGATGATGCGCGGGTCGAGATACAGCTCAATAATTATTCCCACATCAGGCTCGACCGCAATGCGTTTCTAAAATTTTCAACGCTGAAATATGACGGTATCGCCGTCAGCTTGTCGCAAGGGACGATGGCCGTGAGGGTTGCGGATCTCGAAAAGGCAGGTGGTTTTTTTGAGATCGATGCTCCGAACACGACGGTCGCGATCCAAAAAGCCGGCTCATATCGCATCGATGCCGGACAGTCCGGCGATCAGGACCTGCGCGTGAGCGTTGCGAGCGGCGAGGCCCGTGTGTATTCGGACAATGCCGGGTTTACGCTCAAGAGCGGGCGTGGAGCACGCGTCTTTATCGGCGGTGCGAATGCCGGTGAGTGGGAAACGCTTGATGTCGCACGGTTTTCTGACGAGTTTGACACGTGGTCGCAGGATCGCGATTCAACGATCGCAAAGCGGCTGAGCAATGCCTATTACGACCAATATTACGATCAAGACATTTACGGTGCCGACGATCTTAATGGATATGGTGATTGGGTTCACACCAGCAACTACGGCTATGTCTGGCAGCCTTACAACACTTCGATCAGTAATTACGCCGACTGGTCGCCGTATCGGTACGGGCATTGGCGTTGGTTGGGGGCATACGGTTGGACATGGGTCAACGACGAGCCTTGGGGCTGGGCGACGTATCACCACGGACGCTGGATCTACCACAACGGCCGCTGGGTCTGGGCTCCGTATGGCTATTATCGCCAACGCCGCAGTTGGTGGTCGCCGGCGATGGTCGTGATAAATATCATCAGCACCAACGTCTATTGGTACCCGCTGCCGTATAACTGCCATTTCTACGGTTGGCACCGCGGCCCCGCGGAGGCGGCTGGGGAGGAAACGGAAATGGTAACGGGAATGGAAACGGTAATGGCAACGGCCCGGGCCGTGGGCCAAAAGGTTTTGACCCGACGCGAAAACCGCCTATCCGTGTGCCGGGTGGGGGTGGTTCGACTACCGGCAAGATCGACCCTAACGCGAAAGGCGGCGGTCGGCTAAATCCGGGCGACACTCCGCCGATCGGTGTCATAACTGTGTCGGAAGACGATTTTGGCAGAACTGCAAAAGGCGGACGGCGGGCACCCGATTTGATCGCTAAAGAGATCTTGTCAAAAGATCCGGCGGACATTTCGAACGTCAGGCTGCCGGATCCTACTGAGCGAAAACGCCCGATGGACCGGGAGATAATTGCGGCAAAACCGCGTTTTGAACCGACGACCAAGATCGGTGCGGCTGAGCGTCAAAATGACAAACCGCTTGATCAGGAGCTGCGGCAAAAACGGATCTATGGCGAGCGTTCACCGGTTGTACGTGTCGATCGTCAAGACGGCCCTGTGTTTCCGAAAGATGTGACTGAAAAGCGTCCGACCGGAGCCGTTGAGAGGCAGAGGCCGGTCAAGCGTGACGACACGACAGTGACCACGAGGGAACCTGTCTATACGCCACAGGAAAAGCCGCGAGAAAGGCAGCCTCGTCAAGAGGTCGTGCCCGAGTATAAACCGCCCGTCAGGCAGTCGCCGAAACAGGAGCCGCCTGTATATTCTCCGCCGGTTCGGCAAGAGCCGCGCAAGGATCCGCCTACGCGACAACCAACCCCGCGCAGCGATCCGCCGCCGACGACAAAGAGTGAGCCAAAGACGGATAAGCCGTCACGTCAGCCGGATAGCGACAGGAAAAAGGATAACCGGTAAACCAAAAGCTCCGTGAGAGGTAAATTCTCACGGAGCTTTTTTATAAATATGTAGGCGTAAGCCCGCACGGAGTAGGGGCGTTACATCGAACCTACACGTAACGCCCTTACTCCGTGCGGGCTTGTGCCCATGGCTAATCCGAAGCGACGAACACATTGCGGTCGATCTGGGCCGGGTTGCCGATGACAACAAAGCGGATATTTTTGAAATACGTCTGCGACACTCGCTGGACGTCCGCCGGTGTAACGCTGCGGATGCGGTCGAGGAAATTAGCCGAATTACGCCAGCCGCCGCCGATCAGTTCGTAGGTGGCAAGTTCGGCGGCCTGGGCGGCGTTCGTTTCCTGCTTGATGTAATAGTTAGTTAAAAAGAATCCGCTGGTTTCCAGAATATCGGTCTTTTCAACCGGCACAGTCCTCAATCCATTGATCTCTGCAAGCATCAAACTAACGGCCCGACTGGCCTCGACGGCGGAAACAGAAATGTTGCCGGTATTTGCCGCCATATTATTCATATCGGCACCGGGGGCATACGAAAGATTGTTTTTTACGCGAACTTCCTGAAAAACGCGGCCCGCCAAGATCGAAACAGCGACACGCATCGCATAGTAATCAGTGCTGCCGAGAGATGGTGCGGGGAAAATGCCCTGAACGTAATTTGTCTGGAGCGATCTCGATGTTACGTCCAAGGTCGGTTTCGTAAAACTTACAGCCGGTACTGGTTTTGCCTTGTAGGCTCCACGGGGCAGCTTGCCTAGCGAATCGGAGATCATTTTTTGCACGGCGGTAGCATCCACGTCGCCAACTATGATCAGCAGTAGTTGAGAGGTCTGCATTATCTTTTGATGATAGGCACGCAGGTCGGCGGCTTTGAAACGACTGACGGTTTCGGTCGTGCCGCTCGGGTCGTTGGAGTAGGGATGGCCGGCATAGATGACCTTTTCTTCGAGTGAGGCGAGCGAGCCTTCGGGCGAATCCTCAGAGCCGCGCAGGCCAGTCAAAATCCTTTCGCGTACCAGCTCGACATCGTCGGGGGCGAAACCCGGATTCATTGCGAGATCGGCAAAAACTTTCCAAGACCGCTCAAAATTTTGGCGGGTCGACGCCAGCGACATGACACTGAAATCTTGATTGCTACCGGCTCCGACACTACTCCCGGTACTCGACATTTCCTTACGGAGAGCCGCTCTGGGATAAGTTTTGCTGCCCTCAGCTGCAACATTGAGGGTCATATTCTCGATGCCGGCGGTAGCGGCGGTCAGGTTTTGAGAGCCGCCTCGGACGAAAAGCCCTGCGGCTACGGTCGGTGAACTCGGGCGGCGTTTTATTAGAACTTTTAGCCCGTTGACGTCCAATTCGGTGACAGCGTCGGTTGACGATGTCGTCGCTGTTCCGGTTGTCTGGGCCGGGACGCTGACGAGAGAGAAACAGAGAGCGAGCAGTAAAGCGATGCTGAAATTAAGTTTTTTCATTATTTACCCCCTGTCAGGTCTGCCGGTGTTAATTTCGCGACGCTTTGCAATTCGCTTGAGATCAGGGCAACTCCGATATGCGGCTTGTTTTGAATATAAGTTTTGATGTAACGGTCGATGTCCGCACGCGTGATGGCCCTCAGATTTTTGTGATATCCGCGAAAATAATCGACACCGGTCGATGACCACCAAAAACTCAGAGTGTGCGAATATTCGCTCAATTTTTCGCGGCGATACAGGTCCTCGGATTCGAGCAGGGTTTTGGCGTTTTCGAGCTCTTCGTCGGTGAAATATGTGGGGTCGGTAAATTTATCGATCTCGCTGTACAGCGTTTTGAGTGCCTGTTTAGCTTTGTCGGGCGATGTAACGAGCGTGATCCTGATCGGCCCGACATTTCTCTGGGTGTAGTAATTTACCGACGTCGCCACCGCGAGATTTGAATCGATCATCGTCCGCTGCAGACGCGAATTAGGCTGTTCGACAATGTACGAGAAAACATCGGCGGCATAGGTCGATCTGTCATCGACACCGATCGACGGGCCGTGCCAGCCGATCTGCATAATGACGTTGCTTACGGGCTGTTCGACGATCACGCCTTCGCTCTTTGGCAGCGGCGGATGCTGTACCATCGGAAACTGTTTGAAAGGGTCGGGAGCCCGCTGCCAGTCCGAAAAGAGCTCCGCCGCAAGCTGAAAAACCTTTTGCGGATCAACGTCACCGGTCACGATCAGGGCAGAATTATTTGGAACGTAATAGCGCGATTGGATCAGACGCATTTGTTCGGTCGTAGCGGCCGCAACCGTCGTACGGGTCCCGCCGGGCTGTTTGCGTGTTGGATATTTGTAAAAAAGTTTTTCCATCATCGCGTTTTCTAGATACAGCCCCGGTTGCGATTCCTGTCGGGTCAATTCGGCTAAAACAACCTCGCGTTCGCCCGCAAATTGATCCTCGTCAAAGACCGGAAACCGGATCGAATCACGGATAAAACGCATCGCTGTCGTTAGATGTGGCTGCGTGGTGGTGAAATAATAATTGACCACCTCTTCGTGCGTTTCGGCGTTGTTGACGATGCCGATCTGGTCTATCTCATTGAGGTAACTGACATCGCCGATCTGCGATTTTAATTTGAGCTGCGGGCCGCAGACCTGCTGCCCGATGGTGCTCAGACCGCCCTGACGCATCGCCGCTTCGCATTGGCCGATCATCCGGGCACTGTTTGGTTTGAAAAACATGTGCTCGTAGAGATGCGATAGGCCGTTTAGCTCAGGCGTTTCGGTAAATGAACCGTTACGCACCGCGATCTCGACCGTCACTAGCGGGATCGAACTGTCCGGCAAAACTATGATCTCAAAGCCATTTGGCAAGACCTTGTTTACAAACGGCACCTCGATGCCCTTTTGAGCAGTTGGGGTTGCGGGCGGCTTGGTCTGTGCCAATCCGGCGTTTACAAAGCTCGCTAAAATTAAAAATATTGTTATTGTTCTTTTCACGTAGGACCCTTTTTCGCAGCTTGAGAGGAGCGGCATTTGTTAATGTCAGTTTCGTCTAATAATCTACCACAAGGAGTAAAAAACTATGGAACGCGATAATTTGATGCACGGCGCCCGCACGGCGTTGAATACAGATATGGATACTCGTGCCTGGGCGGAAAATTTTTTGAAAGAAAGGACCCGCCTGGAGAATACGCAGATGTCAGAAGAAGAGTTTGAAAAATACTGGAAATACCACAAACCGGAGATAATGCACGCCCGGAGCCGCGGAGGCAATGGCGGCGTTTCGCGCAAATGAAGTCAGAACCGCCTGCGTAGGCGGGCGACAGATTGTTAATCCTTCTACAAATCAACAGGCTGACCTCCCGAACCCAGGCGTTTCCGGAGATTGCAAGTAAGCGGGCGGCCAGCTCGCTAGGGTACATTCAATCAAATTCCGGTAGATCGTCTGCCCTGACCATTGACTCATAATCCGCAGCACGGGCGATGTGATCTTCGATCCCAAATTGCGGCGGACCCCTTATCGACCGCGGACTATGTTCAAAGGCCATTACCTTTTCCCGCAGCCTCCGCGTTAGTACGCCTTCCAGTCGTTCAACATCTTGATGACTGATGCGGTTTGCTGCAACGACCAAGTGAACATGGTTGGTTCGAATATTTAGAGCGATCAAAACCCAGCCACGAGACAAACTTCACGGATTGCTTCCTCGACGCACCGACGAGCCGCTGCCGCCAAGATAAGGGAAGCTCCAGATTTTAGCAGTGAATAGTGGGGATCCGACGGGCTTCCTGGACACAGATCGAGGCCCGCCGTATTTGCGAGTATTTATCAACTAATCCTCGTTCATCGCCAGCTAGCCAAGTTCCGGAAAGTGCGGAACGTAATAAGAAAACCAAGTGGTTCGTCTCTCTCGTTCCACTTGCCCGTAGTTGAATAACTGGCCGCCCGCTACGCGCGGTTCTGACCTACACTCCCGGCATCGCCTTCTTCAACGGCTTTAAGATCAAAATAGGACCACCGCCATTACCAAGGCCATACATGCGAGAAGCAGGAAGAAACTGGACTGCAGCCAGATATCCCAATAGATACCGATCATTGTCAGCTTGTTGCCGATCGCTGTCGCAACGAACCATCCGCCCATGAGCAGGCCGCGTTTGCTGATCGGAGCGACCTTCGACACGAGCGAAAGCCCCATCGGCGACAGCATCAGTTCGCCCTAGCGTGACGATCGCGTAAGCGAGTATCAGCCAGAACGGCGAAACGCGGAAAAGATAGGCGTTCTGCACTAATGCGGCTTTATTCTTATCGCCCTCGCCCGGAGCGACGGCGTTGATAGCGGCGACGAGTTGTTGTTCACCGGTCGTATCGGCCTTGGTCGCCTCGTCGGTCTTTTTAGCAAATTTGACCCCGAAAATCGTAGTCTTGCCGTCCGGGAACGTAAGTGTCAGCACCCAAAATGCATTGATCGAGTTGGCGATCGTTCCGGTAACATTCCAATCAGTGTTGTCGTCTGCCCAATACGTAAGCGTCGACCCGTTCTGGTGGAACACCATCCAGAACACGATCACGATAATAAAGATCACGATCAACGCCATGATGCGTTTGCTGTCCGCAACGGTGTTCATCAAGGCAGATGACGCCGATGATTTATCGGCTGCCCGCACCGGCGGTTTCCTCGAACCGATTTGCTGTCAGCACCCTCGACGAGATTCTTAAA
>JADJRV010000013.1 GCA_016712045.1 Chloracidobacterium sp.
GGCGGCGGAGTAAAGTACTAGCCCTGTCCCGGCCAGCCCGCCTAGAAAAAAAGCTCCGACCTTTAACGAACCCGCTTGCCATACGGCAATGCCTAACAGTGCCGCGACGCACAATGCGCCAAAGATCCATTTTGACCAATCGAGCCGGTTGATATTAATATTATTCTCGTCGCGGAGCAGCAGCTTTGGCTTGATCGAGCGGATCTGGAGCAGCGGCAGAGCCGAAAAAAGCACTGAGATCAGTACGCCGAGCAAGATGCCCTGCCACGATGTTGCGAAGGTGACTGCGTAGCTCATCTTTGCCGGCAGAGCATCGACAAACCGCCATTTTGCGACCCATAGGCCGCATTGTGCGAGAAAGACGCCAAACAGGCTGCCAACTACCCCGAGCGTCAGAATCTGCAGCAGATAGACGGCGATCACGCGATTGCCGGTGGCTCCTAGGCATTTGAGTACGGCGACGGTTTTTCGTTTTTGCTCGATAAAGGCTCGGGCCACGTTCCACACACCGACGCCGCCTAGAACGAGGATCAGTAGGCCCGTCAGCGATAGATAATTTTCAGTGCGGGCAAATTGCTCGTTGAGATTTTCCTGCTGCTCTCGGTAGGAGTTGACCTGTATCGTCGTGCCTTTCAGGGCATCGCGAAGCTGCGTAACAAGCGCGGTCGGATTTTCTGACGTGCGGTAAAGTATGCGGCGACGGATGCGGCTCGTGTTGCGGGTGATGCCGGCGTCGTCAAACGATTTTTTCTCAACAAAGATCCGAGCACCCATGCGAAAACCGCTTGTTCCTCCCGGTTCCTCGTCGATCGTGCCGCGTACTTGAAACTCGGCCTCGCCGATCTTGAGCTTGTCGCCGACTTTTACCTTTAGCTCTTCGAGTAGGATGCGGGCGATGACGGCGCCGTTATTTTCGAGCAATTTGAAGTCGAATGTCTGCCCGTCGGATGTCACAAAGGTGCCGACAAGCGGGAACGGCTGCTCGATGCCCTTAAGCTCAACAAACTCGAGGCTCTCGTTCGCCGGATCTGACGGACGGGCCATCGAGGCGGTTGAGATGGTCTCGTTTCGCGCCTCGACGATCGTTGATTTGCCTATCACATCTTCGATCTTAGCGATATCGGTCGGCGAAAAATCGTTGGTCGAACTGACCTCAAAGTCCGCCGTCATCAACGCCCGTGCGTCATTGCCGACAACCTTTGTAATGTTTTGTATAAGCGAGCGGAGTGCGACGATCGAGCCTACACCCAACGCGATGCATAAGAAAAAAAACAGCAAACGCCGCCAAGAAGAGCGGATCTCGCGTCGGGTTAGATTAAAGATGAATTTCATCGTCAAGTTCGTGATTGGCCAAGGCTGTTAACCGCAGATGACGCGGATTATACAGATCAAAACAGATATATTTAGTTTTCTTATCTGCGTCATCTGCCTAATCTGCGGCTAAATTTCCTTTATTACTGTTCAATTCATCAGAAACCAATCTTCCATCCGCGAGGACGATCTGCCGTTGAGCTTGAGCCGCCAGAGTAGGGTCGTGCGTTACGAGCACGAGCGTTACCTTGTTTTGATCGTGAAGCTGGGTCATCAGGTCAAAGATGTGCTGGCCGTTTTTGCTGTCAAGATTGCCGGTCGGCTCGTCGGCGAGGAGTATCTTGGGTGAATTGGCAAAGGCTCGGGCGATCGCTACACGTTGCTGTTCGCCGCCGGAAAGCTCCGCCGGATAATGGTGGCCGCGGTTTGTCAGATCGACCGCGTCGAGCAATTTATCGGCTCGAGCCGCGACACCATCGAGGCCGAGTATCTCCATCGGTATCAGAATGTTTTCGTATGCAGTAAGGCTAGGTATAAGGTGAAACGACTGAAAAACAAACCCGATCTTTTCGCTGCGGATACGCGCGAGGCCGTCTTCGCTGGTGGCGGTTATTTCATCGTCGTCGATAAATATTTTTCCCGACGAAGGGGCATCAAGCCCCGCGATCAGGCCTAACAATGTCGATTTGCCGCTGCCCGATGCTCCGGTGATCGCGACAAATTGGCCGTCGGGTATCTCGATCGATACGTCGTTGAGTATAGTCAGGTCTTCGGTGCCGGAGCGGACGGTTTTGGTAATATTTCTAAGTTCGATCATGGTCCTGTGTTTTTGCATCTTTCGCTATTATTTTAGCGTACAATAAAGCGTTCAATTATGCGTTATCTTATTCGAAAAACAGCAGTTGTTAGTTTCATATTTCACGTTGTTTGCGGCGTCGTGCAGCAAACAGAGTGCGAACGAGGTCTCAAAGAAGCCGCTCGCGACACCGCAAGTTGTTGCCAACCGCCCAAAGATCATCGCCTTTGGCGACAGCCTGACCGCCGGGTTTGGCCTGTCCGAAAAGGAATCGTATCCGTATCTGTTGCAGGAAAAACTCAAGGCGGACGGCTATGATTTCGAGGTGATAAATGCGGGTGTTTCGGGCGACACAACGCTCGGCGGACTGGAGCGGGCCGATTGGGTCTTTGAACAGGACAATGCCAAGATCGTCATTCTCGAACTCGGTGCCAACGATCTGCTTCGCGGCATACCGGTTGCCCAAATGAAGAAAAATCTCGACCAGATCATCCGCAAGGCAAAAGCCAAGAATTTGCGTATTTTGTTGTGCGGAATGCTCGCTCCGCCGTCGATGGGTAGCGATTATCAACAGCAATTCACCGTTTCGTTCCCCGATCTCGCTACTGAGCATAAGGTCGAATTTCTGCCGTTCTTACTCGAAAACGTTGCACTAAAGAAAGAGTTAAACCAGGCCGACGGCATTCATCCGAACGCCGAGGGCGAAAAGATCATGACTGAAAACGTCTATAAAGCTCTAAAACCGATGCTCGCGAAATGAATCCGTTGTCGTGATTCGTTCGAAAACCATTTTATGAAAAAAACTGTTCTTTACCCTCCTGCTGACATTGGTCGGTGCATTCGCAGTGGCCGGCCAGGACCGGATCCGGTCCCTGACGACACCACAGCCATCTTATGTACGTCCGACCGCCGAAAAGCGATTTAAGCGATATGTCAAGGACACTGTCGGCCCTATAGCGTGGATCGGATTGGTGTCGGGAGCAGCGTTCTCTACCGCATTCAACAGCCCTGAAGAATGGGGTAAGTCGGGCGAAGGATTTGGCCGTCGGGTCGCCTCAAATTTCGGCCGAAACGTTGTCCGCAACACCGTCATGTATGGCCTCGATGAGGCGTTCAAACTCGATAGCGGCTTCTACCCCAGCACCAAACGTGATGTAGGCTCGCGTGTCGGCAACGCTTTCATATCGGTTGTGACGGCTCGAAAGGCAAACGGCAAGCGGACGGTCGGCATCCCGCGGATCGTCGGAACATATACCGCAGACGTGGTCGCTAATCAGTTTTGGTATCCGGCCCGTTTCGACTGGAAAGACGGTATGAAACGCGGCGGTATATCGCTGGCTGCCAATGCCGCGTTTAATCTTGTCCGGGAGTTTATCTTTAAAAAATAACAGCCCCCTTATCGCTCGGAACATCCTCTTCTGTCTCTTGAATTCGTTATCTTTGTGTACTTCGTGGCAAAATCGTTGCTATGAACGTAACGCATCTAGAATGTGCCTTGTGCGGCTTACGCCACGAAGCGAATACGCTGCAAAATCTCTGCATCACGTGCGGCAAGCCTTTGCTTGTTCGCTATGACCTCGAAAAAGCGGCGGAGACATTGACGCCCGAATCGCTAAAGACACGCGAATCGGACCTGTGGCGTTACCGCGAGGTTTTGCCGGTCGTTGACGAGGCAAACATTGTAAGCCTAGGTGAAGGCATGACGCCTTTGTTCAAGACCGATAGGCTCGCCGCGACCTTGCCTATCAAGGTCGATCTCTACATCAAAGACGAAGGCCAGAATCCGACGCAGTCGTTCAAGGCTCGCGGAATGACGGCCGCGATCTCGATGGCAAAAGAGCTAGGCGTGACGAAACTTGCCGTCCCAAGCGCCGGTAACGCCGCCGGGGCGCTCGCCGCGTACGCCGTACTCGCGGGCATGGAAGCGAACATTTTTATGCCCGCGGACACGCCGCGTGCGAACATTGTCGAATGCCAGCAGACCGGAGCCAACGTCACGCTCATTGACGGCCTCATCACCGACTGCGGCAAAATAGTCGCCGAACGAAAGGACGAAATGGGCTGGTTCGACGTCTCCACCCTAAAAGAGCCCTACCGCGTCGAAGGCAAAAAGACGATGGGCTACGAATTGTATGAACAATTCAGAGACATGAGACACGAGACAGAAGGCAAGAGCGACGAAGACTCAGTCTCTCGCCTCTCGTCTCCCGTCTCTCGTCTTCTCCCCGACGTGATCCTCTACCCGACCGGCGGCGGCACCGGCCTGATCGGGATGTGGAAAGCCTTTGACGAGATGGAGCAGATGGGCTGGATCGGGAGCGAGCGGCCGCGAATGGTGTCTGTGCAGTCCGAGACGTGTGCTCCGATCGTGCGTGCCTTTCACGCGGGCGAACGTTTTGCCGACGAATTCGAAAACGCCTCGACGGTCGCCTCCGGGCTTCGCGTGCCAAAGTGCATCGGTGATTTCCTCATCCTCGACGCCATCCGGGCCTCAAATGGCACCGCCGTCACCGTCACCGACGCCGAACTAACCGCCGCCGTCGCCGAGATCGGAGCCCTCACGGGCATCTTCACCGCCCCCGAAGGCGCTGCCTGCCTCCCCGCCCTACGAAAGTTGATCGCGGACGGTTTGGTGAACGAAGGCGATAGTGTCGTGATATTTAATACAGGCTCCGGCATCAAATATTTAGAGGCATTTGAAGATCAATAAGATTCGTAAATATTAGCTAAATTTGCTAGTATTTTAGGTTATAGAATTGTGTCTTGAAGACGGAGAAACCTATGTTTAGTGACAATTTCAGACGCGGGGAAAAAGGCGGGAAGGGGCGGAAGGGGTCGAAGATGGCTTCGGCGGCGGCGGATATTGGGTGGAAGGCATTTCAGGCGGTGAACAAGGCTTTGCCTGAGAGCGAGGCGATCACGCCGAAATGGGCGGCCGAACCGCTGCTCAAATCATACGAGCGGACGGCGCCGCCGCTTGGGTTTCCGCGTGAGACCGATTCGCTTTGCCCGGCGTGCGTCAAGAGCGTTCGCGAGGGCGTGATCAATAAAACGATCCCGCTTGAGATCCTGATGAATTCGCATCCCGGCGAGATCAAAGCCCAGATCGTCGAGGAAAACGGCCAGGTCGTGATGAAAAAGACCTGCCCGACGCATGGCGAGTTTGTCGATGTGATGGCGACCGATCCGAAGTTTCTCGAACGCATCGAATCGTTGTTTTACGGTCGCGATTTCAAGGCGGCTGAGGACAAGCACGTCCATCATCACGGGACTTCGGATATTAAATTTGGCCGCGGAGCGGTGCTCACCGTCGATCTGACGAACCGCTGCAACATGATGTGCAATCCGTGCTTCATGGATGCAAATCAGGTCGGTTATGTGCACGAACCGACGTTCGAGGACACGAAAGAGATCCTCGACAGGGCCGTTTCGTTCAAGCCGCGTCGGCAGATCATCATCCTCTTCTCCGGCGGCGAACCGACTATCGCACCGCACTTTCTCGAGTCCGTTGCCTACGCCAAGAAGATCGGTTTCTACCGCATTCTGGCCGCGACCAACGGTATCAGATACGCTGAGGACATTGAATTTTGCAAGGCCGCGAAGGCCGCAGGGCAGCACGGTGTTTATCTGCAGTTTGACGGCACCAACGACGAAGACAACAAACATCGCGGCGTCGGCAATCTGTTTGACGTAAAGCTCAAGGCCATCGAAAATCTCGCTTCGGTCGGCATCAAGGTGACGCTCGTCACGACAATTGTTAACTCGTGGAACAACGAGGGCATCGGTTCGATCGTTAAGTTTGCGGCTGAGAACATCGACAAGGTCCAGACTATCGCGTTCCAGCCCGTGTCGTTCACCGGCCGCGACGAAGACGTTTCCGACAAAGACCGCATCGCACAGCGTTATACGCTGTCGGGAATGACGCATGATCTTAAAAAGCAACTCGACGGCGTGCTTGAGCCTTTGCGTGATTGGTACCCACTCAGTTCGTATTCGGCGTTCACATCGGTTATGGACATGCTGCAAGGAGCGGACGCTCCGTGGGGTTGGTCTTCGTGTAACTGCCACCCGAACTGCGGCATTTTCACGCTGATCGTTGTCAATAAGAACACGAACCAAATGACGTCGCTGTTCGATTTCTTTAACTACGAGCAGTTCATGAAGGACGTCACCGTCATCACCGACACGGCTCGCGGCAAGAAGCTGACGATGGCTCAACTCGGCATGGCGATCATGCGAAACTTCGACGCCGGCAAGGCCCCGGAAGGCTTCCCGATCTCGCAGATTCTTAATCTGTTCAGGCCTTCGACTGCCGACTCAAACTCGGACCGCAACGACCGAATGGTTACGCGCGAAGACGACGATCCCTGGCGTGTACTGTGCGTCGAGGGAATGTGGTTTCAGGACCTGTTTAATTACGATTTTCGCCGCACCGAGATGTGTGTTATTCCCTATGGAACGCAAGACGGCGAGGTTAGTTTTTGTGCCTATAACACGGGCGTTGGCTGGCGTCAGATCATCGAAGAAATGCACAAAACTGCATCGCTTTCGGAATGGTACAAAGAGCACGGCCGCCACGATGTTTACGCAAAAGGTAAAGAGGTTCCGGGGATCGCCAAAACACGGTCGCTATCACTTCCGGTTATTGCAAAAATCGTTTCCGAAGATCTCGACGCACCCGCGACTTCGCCGTATTTGGTTGAGGAAGAGGAAACCGTCGGGGTTTAGTTTTTCGGCAAGTATAGAATATCGAATGTCGAATATCGAATAATATTTGTTCGATATTCGACATTCTTCATTCAGCATTCGTTATGAATAGTCTCGTATTTTCAAACATGCTCCATCGTCCGGCTCGTACGGCGGTCAGCATCATCGGTATCGGCATTGGCATTTTGCTGATAATTGTAACCGTCGGTCTGGCCAACGGCAGTCTGCGCGAGCGAGCAAAACGCGAGGCAAACGTCGGTGCCGAGATCATGTTTCGACCATCGGGGAGTATGGGGTTGACCGGATCCGAGGTGCTGCGGCTGCCCGTCACGATGGGGCCGGATATTGAAAAGATCGAGGGCGTTGCGGCGGCGGTGCCGATCGGGCAGAACAGCGTTTCGTCAAAAGAAGGAATCACCGGCAGCCGTTTGGTTGATGGCGTTGAGTGGGAAAAGTATGCGGCGGTGGCCGGGTTGCAGGTAACTCAGGGGCGAAAGTTTGTTGACGGTAAAGACGAATTAATGAGCGATAGCGCGTGGCTGGCGACGCGTAAAGAAAAGATCGGCGACAAATTGAGCGTTTATGACCGCGATTTTGAGATCGTTGGCACATACGAACCGAGCGCGGGTGCCCGGGTCAAGATCCCGCTATCGACGATGCAGACACAGCTTGGAGCTGAGGGCAAAGCGTCGGCGTTTTTGGTAAAGGTCAAAGAAGGTTTTACCCCGCAAATGGTCGGTGACAACCTGCACGCCAAATTTCCGGAGGACCAGATCATCCTCACCAGCGAACTCGAAGAGCTCTATATGCAGGGCGTTCCGGCGTTGAACGTTTTTCTCAACGTCGTCATCGGCGTCGCGGGAGCGATCTCTGCCCTCATTATTTTGCTAACGATGTACACTACAGTAACCGAACGAACGCGTCAGATCGGCGTGCTGAAATCGCTCGGTATGTCTAAAACGAGCATTGCGTGGACGATCGTGCAGGAAGCTCTGATGCTCAGCCTTGGCGGCATCGCGTTTGGGGTTCTCGCTACGTTTGGGTTGCAGTACGCTTTTGCCAAATGGACGACGCTGACAGTGGCGATCGACCCTTCGCTGATCGGCACTATCGTTGTGGTCGGAATGATCAGCGGTATGATCGGTGCTCTGTATCCGGGCTTGCGGGCCGCCCGTCTCGACGCGGTCGAGGCTCTTAATTACGACTAGTTTTAGGCACTTGGTCTGGTAAAATGTTTCGAACCAGAGCTCTAGTTGTTGCATCAAACGCTGAGAAAAGATAGTAAAGTTAATTTTTCGATACGCTGCAACTTCCTGCCGAAATTGAGACCGTTAAAGTCGATCGCGACGATAGTTGATGATAGCTAGTACTCTTCAAAAAAGGACAAAACGCCTCAGACTTCACTCGATCGTAATTTTGATGGCTGTTTTTGCCGTTTTGTCGATCAGCGTCCGTGCCCAGACTATTGAGGAACCGGCAACACAGGTCAAGGCAGAGTCGAACGACACGCCGGATTTTCGCGTTGAAAAAATACCGGTAGCGGGTGGTGCTGAGATTATCACGATCTTTGCCCGTAGGGACAATTTTGGTGACGGGATGCGTGACGGTGCGGCGGAGATACCTCTTTTGAGCGTTATGCGCGACACACTCGGCGATGACCGTCCCGAGAACGACCGCCTGAGATACGTCTGGATGCACTCCTATACGCGAGCTTCATTTTGGCAAAAGGCCGCCGCATTTGTTCCGTTTCTCTACATGCGGACGACGAATAATAAAGACATTGGCAGTAAACCTCCGCCGCATGTGGTTGATATGAATAGTAACCATAGCGGGGTTTGGGGGCAGGTTCTCTGGGTTGTTTTTAAAAGGATCATTCTCGGTGAAATGGGCGTCGGGCCTAAGGCGTCTGTGCTCCAATACCGCCAAAATAGACAGGATTACAGACGCACCGCAGTCGCGAAGGCCTTGAGCGTGTTGGCGCTATTTGAGTCCGTCGGAGGCGAAAAAATTTTGAGCGATGCCGAGTCAAAAGATATCCAGGCAAAGCTTTGGCTAACAGACAAAACTTTTGGATCGATGATGCCGGATGAGGAATTAAATCGCGTTTACGACAAAGAGCTTGTAAAAAAACGGGATAGACGCGGCCTAAATTGGGAGCTTTTAAGGCAGTATTCTGAGGCTCAGGGCCTGTATTTTGAGCCGATGGAAATGCCGGACGGCGCGGCACGCCACGCCACCGTTTGGGTAGCCGCAGAAGATCTGGCTGGAAATAAAGGACGTAAGTTTGAATCAAGATTTTTGAATATCAAGGATCCATGGAATGACGAAAGACTTACAAATTGGAAAGGCTACACTCAGGTGAAATGGTTTGATGACGAGAATCGAATCGTTGAGCCTAATAGTGCAAATGCTAAGCCAAAAACATTGATCCCATTGGCATTGTATGGCCTCGATAACCCTAAAATACCAACGATCCTTGTTGATTTTCGTGATACGCGGAACGCAAAGCGGCGTGAGATGTCTAGGCGGGTGCTTACCGACCTAACGAACAGCGTGATCTCAGTTTCGCCCTTTGGCAGTCTCCCCCTTTTCCTAGGAAAGTTTGCCTATGACCTTTTGACGGGCCGGCGCGGTACCGATATCAATCAGGCCTCTCGGCTGAGATCCTATGCCCAATTAAAGTTGTTGCTTGCCCTCGATGCAACGATCGATGTAAATTTCCGTGATGATATTGCGGCTCGAGTGGAGAAAGTGTCCTTAAATCCGCTCGAAAACGACCTCGCGGTCGAGGCGGCACTTGCCCGCCGCCAGTACAGTAATCTGATCGAGTATGCGAAACGGATTGATGGCCTACCTGCACGACTCGATCGAGATCGGCGCGAAGAGATGGTCAAATTGACGCATTCAGGAAAGCGTCGAGCCCTTTATACCGCGGCGCATTTTCTTACGCTCGGGCTCTACACACATCGAGAAACCGCAACGCCTGAGATGCTTGCGAAATTGGATATTCGGCGGCAACTAAACTATCACGAAAGAGTGATAAACGAGATAGCCTATCGATCGGCAAAACCGGAGATCGATAGTGATGTCTCCGCTCTAAAACGCTCGCTGGGGTTTGTCGCTGAACACGGCTCAGACGCTCATGAAAAGACTGTCCGTTCATTGTCAAAAATATTTGCGTTGAGTGAGGATGAGGAAATCCGGTCGATGTGTCTAGCCGGCCTCTACCAGATCGATGATTCAGCGGCTAAGAATCAACTTCTTGCAATGTATAGAAACGTGAATATTAATGAACGCTGGCGTACGATTTGTGCCAATTACCTTAAACGGGCTCTCGAAGGAGGTCAGCGGATCTCAACGCGTGATGCAGCTGCGATTGCCGGGATCACCGTAGCCCCAGAGAATTAAGAGTGTTCAATCATCTTAGATCGATGTCATCGAGACCACTGTGTTTCAAATTATTTGGTGCAATGATGCTGGCGGCGATCTGTGCTGCTGGCGGCTTTGCACAAAATGTAAAGCGCGTCGTCGTCGTAAAGGTTGACGGCCTGCCGGCTTATTATGTTGACCAATTTGTAAAGCAGCGTGACCCGGTGACCGGCAGGTCAGTGCTGCCGTGGTTTGATGAGATCTTTTATAAAAATGGGTCTAGGGTTGGCAATTTTTACACCCGCGGAATAAGCCTCTCGGCTCCGTCATGGAGCATGCTTGATACCGGACAGCACCTCCAGATAAAGGGAAATATCGAATACGATCGTCTAACCAAGCACGGCTATGATTATCTCTATATCGTTCCATATTACGTGAGGTATCTTTTCAAGAAAAAGGCCGATATGCCCGCCGTAGAGGTGCTCGATCAAATGTCGATCCCGCTGATGTGCGACGCTTTTCCGTATAACAAACGCTATACCGCCCAGCAGCTCTATCAGCGCGGTAATAGCTGGGAAAATCTCGCTAGCGGCTTTGTAAATCTTTATCCCGGCAAGCCAAAGGATTTTGTTGACGAATGGTCGATCGGGCTCGACTTTTTGAATCTAACCATCAATCAAGCCGAACGTGACGTTGTGGACAAGGTCGTCACCATGCCCGAACTTAATTATCTCGATTATTTTACAGGCTACTTTGACCATGTGTCGCACGCCAATAACGACACAGCCTCTCGTTTAGCCGGATTAAAGGCCCTTGACCGCACTATCGGTCGAATGTGGGTCGCTATCCAATCATCATCTCGTGCAGACGAGACGGCAATGATCCTAGTTTCCGATCACGGATTTAATTCTGAAGAGAAAATCTATAGCCAGGGATTTAACTTGGTGAATTTATTCAGGAGCGCGCCGGGCGGCGGACACCATGTTGTAACCAAGCAGAGAATGATGTCCGATTATTCGATAAAAGCGATCTATCCGTTTTTGCCAATTGTCACGAATGAATCTAAGGAATCCTTTTACCTAAAAGGCCAAAACGACCTTTACCCGACGGCTCTCGTCGATCTCGACGGTAATGAGCGGGCATCTATCCACCTTCGGCAAAATGACTTAAATGTTCTGCAGATACTGCTGCAACAACTAAAGGTCAAGGGCCTGTCGCAGCCCAAACAAAAAGCCGCGACGGACCTGTTTTTTCAGATAGTTGATAAGTATAGAAAAGGCTGGCAGACTACCGCAGCCCAACTCGGCGAAGAGATGGACGCTCTTCATCGCTCAATAGAAAAACAGGAAAAGGTCATAGCCGCTCAGCCCGACAAATTTACCCCCGAGGACTTTGCTCATGGTATAGATAAAGAGGCTCGCCGCGTTTATGCCCTTGCTGAACTCGCGAAGCGGTCAGAGACCGATTACCGGAAATATATTGCGATCTTAAACAACCTCATAGGTCTAAAACGCGAGACACTTGACCCCAAAAAACTAAAGATCGAAGACTTGATCGCCCCGGAGGCGATGGGTGAGCAAAATAGCGTTTTCGACCTGCAAAACTATGTCGTCGGGCTCTCGCCGAACGGACTGGCTCTGAACGCAGACCAAAGCCTTGATCTCGAAAAGAGTTTTAGACGAGTCGACTATCTCGACCTTTTGTACAAACAAAAGGTGCGGAGCAATGTCCAGGCGGAGGTCAGCAGCCGCCCGGTTGACTTTACAGCCACCAGAATTCCACAAGATGCTTTGGCCGAAGTGTTGCCGTCGGAACTTCGTTCAAGCGAGGACGCTATCTGGTTATATGGTGGATTTGATAAACAGGCACTGATTTTAACGCGGGTAGACGCTGATGGGGGGCAGAGCTATCGATACATGCCGATCTCGGCTCTTCGTCAGGATGCGAGCGGAAAAGTTACCTTTACTAAACAGAAATGGGCTGAAAGTTTTCCGTTAAAGTATTTTGAGGATCAGAATCTAGCCGTGTCAGATCGTGAGGCTTGGATCAATGATTGGCATAATGAGACCGAGTGGCTGCGGGCAACGCATAAGACGATATATTCTAATGCGATCATCGGGCTAAATGAGCAGATAGACCGTCATAAGCTACCGGCCGACGACGATGCTGACATCTCAGCCGAAGGGCGGCTGATGAGGCGATTCCGTCAGCGTCAACGTGACATGACCCAGGCAGATATGCTTGTTTTGGCTGCGAATCACTGGAATTTTAATGTCGCCAGTTTTAATCCCGGCGGCAATCACGGTTCGTACTTTCGCGTTTCGACAAATTCGACATTGATGTTCGCAGGCGGAGCAAAAACTGGGATTCCACGCGGGCTGTTGATCGAGGAACCGTACGACAACCTCAGTTTTATGCCGACCGTTTTGCGTTTAATGGGCAAGGTCGATGACCAGGGACGTCCGACACCTGAGTTGGTCGAGCGCGGTTTTCATACATTTCCCGGGCGGATGATCACCGAGGTTACCAAAGCCAGGTGAGCCTTAAGGCAATAGGACGATCAACATACCACCCGATATGGAAAACACGGTGTTTTACCTGTTTATTGTTACGATATGCGGACGTTCTCAACATTAGGTTTCCTTTTGGTGATCGCAATACTGTTACTCGTTGCCCCGGTAACAGCGCAAAAGCGTATCTACATCTCACCTGATGACCATACCGATTACTACTGGGTTGCCGACGAGGCGACCTACCGTCAGGCGTTCCTGACGATGATCGATTATTACCTAAATAAGATGGATGAAACCGCTGGCAATCCCTCGGATCAGCAGATGCGTTGGAATTGCGACGGCAGCCTGTGGATGTGGGAATACGAGCGGAATCGCACACCCGCACAGTTTGCGCGGATGATGTCGCGTGTTCGTGACGGGCATATGAGTGTTGCTCTCAATCCGCTTGTGCTTGTCCAAGGTGGGGCTCCAACAGAATCGGTGCTTCGCGGGATGTATTATCCGGGGCTGATCGAGCGGCGTCACAAGGTGCAGTTTCCACTAGCTATCGCGATGGAGGATCAAACGATGCCGTTCGGACTCGCTTCGCTGTGGGCCGGTTCCGGTGCTAAGTATTCATGGAAAGGCGTCTGCGACTGTGCGACGCAAGTGACGGCATTGTACAACCGCGACCGCGAGATATATTACGCGGGCGGACGCGATGGCAGCAAAGTTTTGTTAAAGTGGCATTCGCAATTAAATACTAACAAGAAGTATGGCGGATATGCAGAGGCATTTGATCCGTTGGCGTCGATCATCTTTGCTGAGGTGGACCCGACCTTTGTGTTAAAGTATCCCTATCCTGTAGTTGGAGCTTTTGGCCGCGGTTGGGACGACCTAGAATACACGAGCGACGAATTTGTCACCGTTGCCCAGCAGCATACAAATGCCAACCGCCGGTTGATCGTTTCTAATCAAATAGATTTCTTTCAGGATTTTGAGACCAACTACGGAGCGGGTCTCGAGACCTATTCCGCGTCGTTTGGCAATGAATGGGACACGCTCATTGCATCGATGACAGAGGTCTCGGCACGGGTAAAACGCAGTACCGAAAAGCTGAGAAGTGCCGAGGCAATGGCGACGCTCGTGTCGATAAATCAGCCGACTTTCATGGATTCCCGCATCGCCGCTCGTGACCGGGCGATGATCAACTTAGGGCTCTATTTCGAGCACGATTGGACGGCAGATGGGCCATTCATCACGCGTGCTCAGCGGGCAGCTTGGAACCGTAGCATCGAGCAGCAGATCACTTCGTACGTCGACACACTCTACGATGATGCCAAGGCTGCGCTTAGCTCGCAAATATCCAGATCGGGCATTGAGGAGAGATTTGCCGTTTTTAACCCGCTCAGTTGGACGAGGACAGATTTTGCTGATATTCCATTAACGTCGCGAAATAAACAGGTCCATGTCGTCGATGTTTCGACCGGCCTGCAAGTGCCGTCGCAGATCATCGGTGCTCGTTCGCAAAGGATGCTGCGGATTCTCGCCGGAGATGTTCCCTCAGCCGGTTATAGGGTTTATGAGATCAGGAACGGGGCGGGAACAGTTTCCTTGGGCGCACCCGCGGTGAACGGTTCGACGGTGGAGAATGCCAATTATAGTGTCACGCTCGCACCCGACGGAGCGATCACCAGCCTGATCGATAAGACCAGAGGCAATCGCGAAACCGTGCGAAACATCGGGGGCCGCGTGCTCAATGACCTGGGCGGTAACCGCAGCGGCAGCGTGACAGTCGAAAGCTCCGGGCCGGTCAGCGTAACGTTAAAAGCCGTCTCGTCGAGCCCGATCGTGCATACAACACGCGTGACGCTGTATAAAGACATAGATCGTGTCGACATTAGCAACACGATCTCGGCAAATTTTGGCGACCTCAAGACATGGAGTTATTCGTTTGATATTAATTCACCTGACGTCTGGCACGAAGAAGTCGGAGCCGTTATTCGCGGCAAACTCACGACCAATGGCGGCCACTATGCGACGAGGAATGCTCGTTACGACTGGCTGACGATGAATCATTTCGCCGATGTCACTGATGGCGTGACGAATAATTTTGGCGTGACAGTATCTAACGCAGACGATCATTTTATGCAATTAGGCTCGAGCACGATCACGGCCCTCGATACCACGACACCGCAATTTAACATTCTGGCCGGCGGACAGACCGACGGCCCTTCGCTTGGGATCCCGGATCAAGGCGGCGACAGCGAGTTTTTACAGCGGTTCGCGATACAGACACATGGTAATTTCAATCAGCCAACGGCGATGAAATTTTCGCTCGAACATCAGAATCCACTGGTCACGATCCTGATCAACGGCACGGGAACGCAGGAGCGAGCCTATCCGGCGGACAATTATTCGTTTTTGCAGATCACCGACCCAAACGTTTTCCTGTGGGCATTAAAACCTGCCGAAGACGGCATCGGCCGCGGCATCGTCGCAAGGGTCTGGAATCAGGGCAACTCGCCGTCAAACTACTCTCTGTCTCTTTCGCGGCCGATAACAGCAGCCGAACGTCTAACACACATCGAAACAACGATAGCTCCGGCGACGGTTTCGTCAGGTCAACTCAACGCCAGCATCAATCAACAACAAATTCAGACGCATCTGCTCAAGATCACCGGATCGAGACCATCAAACAAGATCAGATAGCATTTTGAGGCCGCTTTTTACATCCGTCCCGAGATGAACCCGCAACGCTCGTCGCCCACGGTCAAGCAATACCTGAAAATCACCGCGTGACTGGGCAGATTTGACGACGCCAAAAGTATATTTCTGCGCCGGAACCGCCAGGTCAAAAACGTCGTCAGACGTGATCTGCAAAAACACACCGTTATTAGCACCGCCCTTGTAAGCCTGTCCGGTCGAATGTAGAAATCGCGGGCCGAAACCCAAACAGGTCGCAACGCCCGTTCGAGCGAGAACTTTTTCGCGAATTGTCTGAAGCAGAGGTTCCGTCTCGGAA
Organism: Chloracidobacterium sp.; assembly: GCA_016712045.1. Lineage (GTDB taxonomy): Bacteria > Acidobacteriota > Blastocatellia > Pyrinomonadales > Pyrinomonadaceae > OLB17. Next base: position 15,701 of record JADJRV010000013.1, read on the forward strand.
TTCATTTCGATGTATCCGAGGATCGCGAAATAGTCACCGTCAATGACGTGGGCCAAATGAGCATCTATGACCGACCGCAAAGAACGTTCGCCCGCAGCGTCAGCTAACGTTTCCAGTTTCTTCGCATGATCGTCACCTGTAAACAACAAAACGCCGTCAGCTTCGAAAAACGCCTTTTCATCGGGCAGGGAGCCGGTTTTTTCGTATTCGTCGGTGATCTTTCGGGCCTCGATCTTTGCGGCTTCGACATCCGGTTGGTTGAACGGATTGATCTGCATCACCGAACCCGCAACTGCGGTCGCAAATTCCCAGCGGAAGAATTCCTGACCTAGATTATCGATAGAACCCAGTTCGATCTTTACCGCCGGATGTCCGGCAGAGGTTAGTTCGCGATAGGCGTCATCGAAGGACGTATCACCTTTCAGACTCAGAAACGCGAAGATTCGGTCGTCGCCATATTTAGCCGTTTCTTGAATAGGTTCGCGGTCAACCGGGATTATCGAAACACCATTTTTCCCGGTCGATTCGGCGACGAGTTGCTCCATCCACGCTCCGAGATCGTGAATTTCCGGTGAGGTAAAGATCGTCAGTTTGTCCCGTCCGATTTTGTGGCAAATGCCGAGAATAAGGCCGAGCGAGGCCCCAGGATTTGCCGAAACATCTTTGACTCGACAGGCATCGACCATTTCGTTCGCCTTGCCCAAAAAGCTCTCGACTTCCAGCCCCATCGCCGCCGCCGCAGTCATTCCAAACGCCGACAGGGCAGAGAAACGCCCGCCGATCTGTGGTTTGCCGTAAAAGATGTGGCGAAAGCCGTCTTCATTCGCGACCTGTTCCATCTTCGAACCCGGATCAGTGATCGCAATGAACTGTTTGCCCGCGTTTTCGCGGCCCACGGCGTCGGCGACTTTCTCAAAGAAATACTGCGTGAAACAATTCGGCTCAAGCGTCGAGCCGGATTTGCTCGCGACGATAAACAAAGTCGTCAGTAGATCAAGTTTGTCTTCGACCGCTTTCACCTGCGCCGGGACGGTCGAATCGAGAATGTGAAAATTTGCCTTGCCAAAGGTCATCGCCAAAACTTCCGGACACAACGAAGAACCGCCCATGCCCATCAGCAAAACATCCTTAAAACCGGCGGTTGCGAGGTCGGTTTGCAGATCGCGATATTTTTGTAGATCACCGAGTTCTTCGCCAACGATATCTAACCAGCCGAGCCACTTTGCCTCGTCGTCGTTTGTCCAAACGGATGCGTCCTTTGCCCAGATCCGAGCGATCGTATCATCGAGTTTCCAGTTTTCCGTCTCATTATTGACAATGGCTTCGAGATCGTTTGGCAGTGAATATTCGATCGTACTTAACATAGTTTTGATAGTGGTCAATATCGACTTACCTGTCAAATTTATCATTTTGTTGTAAAATCTCGATTAATCGGGAGGCGGGAAACGGAAAATGAAAATTAACAGGCGATCTTTTGTGAAAGTAGCTTTGGGGAGCACGGCAATGTCGGGACTGCTCGGATCGGGATCTTCGGTAAGAGCTTCGCTCTACGCTCCGCCAAATCTCTATGAGTGGCTCAACGCCAATCCGAATGTTCGCGATTCGATTTTCTGGCTTGTCCCAAACATGAAGACCTTTAAGGCCGACAAGCAGTCATTTCAAGCCTGGGTCACGACGCGAAAGGACGAGTTAGTTAAAGCATTTGAAGCGGCTTGGAACAATCAGCCGAGCAACACTCCCGATCTGCCGACCAATTTGGAGATACCTAGTAATTTTCCGGCGACCGTGATCCCGCCTGATCAAGCTTGGGGCTACTTCAAGGCGAGTGTCGCACAAAGTCTTGCGATCGAGATCGGTAATCGTGTGCCGTGGTCGGTTAAGACATATCCGAGCGAGGTTCTCGCCGTGCTGTTTGACGCGGAAAAGCTATATAAGTGGGACAATTCGCTCAACGGTTTTCGGGTGATATCAGATAATGGTTATTTTACTCCGTCGCCGCCGGAGCTTAGCTTGAAATTTCTTAACCAGATCGGAGCCGTTTCGATCCCCGGACTCGGAATCATACCGGGCCTAAAAACAGTACCAAAACAGACGGGCCGTCCGCAGAACCCGTTATCGCTCCCGACCGCAAAGAATGCCCGCGTCCGGACGATCGCCCGCCTATTTGATTGGAGCCGCTATTACCTTCTGCATTTTGCAGGAGACTATACCACTGAGAATATGAAAGCACACTGGCAATACGCAGGGATGCCGCCGCTTTCAAGGGTCATCAACGGAACCATCAATCAAACGCAGACTCTCAAAGACGTTGGGAACTGGACGGCAGGGTGTTTCGGCACAACTGGATTTCTATCCGGAGTTTTGCGAGCGGTCAATATTCCGGTACAACAAAAATTTACCTGTCAGCACTCGCTCGCGCATTTTGTTGCCGACGATCTATATCTCACGCACAGCGACGATCTATATAATTTGTTTTCGAAACCGGCTTCGGATAACAGCAACTTACCATTTCCGTCGGACGAATTGTTGATCACTAGTAACCAATACAAGACGTGGTTTGGTACTAATTGCAATAATGTTGGACGTAACCCCGCTGAACTTGCGGTCAAATATTTGTCACCTTTATTGGTGCAATATTATGTTACTGATAAATCAGGTAACAAATCACATGCAGGTGGAAAAGTTTATGAAGCGTTGAAGAAATTTTACACGGTTGCCGAACTTGAAAATCTTAAACTGTGGGAACGACTCGAAGCCAAAGTTTCAGGAATGTAGATCTTGTTCAAAGGCCACATCGCTGATCCCGAACGATACGAAATTAGAGTAGAAAGACAGACCCAATTTTCGCGGCTTTTACGCGCGATCTGAAAAAAAATATGACACACGTAGAACAAATATCGCCCCCCTAAGAATGCGATCCAAAAAAATAAAACATTTCTTTTCCTCGCTGTTATCGTTATTAGTGCGACGTTGGCGTGCCAAAAACCAGCCGCAAATAACGCTAACGACAGCAAGGCAGCGACGAATACCAATCAGGCTGCAAATTCGGCGACGCCTCCGCCCGCGGTGCTTTCACCGCCTGCGTCCGATTCGCCGACCTCTGCTTACAAAGCGGCTTACGCTGCGCGCAAGAATAAGGACATCGTCGGGTTTAAAAAAGCTGATGTCCAAAGACGTGCTTGAATTTTTAACGATGGTTGGCGACGCCGACGAAAAGAAAAAGATGTCGCTCGACGATCAGTTAAAAGAATTGTGTGACAAGCCTCAGGCCGCGACCGCCGAGGCCCGCAACGAAAAGATCGATGGCGATTACGCAACGATCGAATACCTTGACGAAAAAGGCGGCTGGAAGCCGATGGAATTTATCAAAGAGGATGGTATGTGGAAATTGGCATTCGGCCCGCCGAAGAAAGGTTCGCCTGACAAGGCCAACGACAACAAAAAATAATAGCGGCTAGAAATTTTGAGAGTTTACCCGTCAATAAGCACGAGGATTTAAGTATGTTTTCTAAAACTATGAAGATGCACCGAGTTGGTTTTTTTATTTTTCTATCGCTGGCTTCTACAGGGATAGCCGCTGGTCAGAACGCAGGCCAATTTTTAGTTCAATGTTCGGATAGTTTAGTAAAAAAGAACTATCAGGATGCGGTGGCTAAATGTACCAAGGCCATCGACGCTCAGCCGGATTCGGTCGACGCGTTTCAGTTGCGGGCATCCGCCTACGAGAAGATCGCTTATTACTCGGCCGCTATCGGCGACTACACTTCGCTGATACGACTGACAAAAGGGGCGGCAAAGTTTCATTTTACCGGGCCGAGCTCTATAGCAAACGTATCGAGAACCAGAAAGCAATTGATGATTACACGGCCGTCATAACCAAAGAGCCGACAGGCCCGTTCACGGCAAAATCTCTCTATGGCCGAGGGTTGATATATGACAAAGTTGGCCGCAAAGCCGCGGCTCAGGACGACTATGAAAGTGCGGTAAAACTTGATCCGGGATTTACCGAGGCCAAGAAAAAGATCGACCCTCTGCTTGGCTACATGACCATCACCCAGGCTGCCGATAATATAATCCCGGGCATCCCGCCTACCCTGGGAATGAACGACAAAGGTGCGGAAACTAAGCCGAAACCGTTACCTACTTCGTCGCCGTCGGTCGCTGTAAAGACGAGCCCAACGAAACTACTGCCCGAACGTCAGCCGACACCAGCTGAGGATGAACGACTTGATAAGATCACTACTTGGCGCGACCGCGGCGTTAGACCACCTGCGGAGGATTTTGTCTGGGCATCGTTGTATATCTTTGAGCAGATCAGATATCTAAAAAATCGGGACAAGGGCGATAAGGAAACGGCGGAAAAGATTAGCGGCCTGTATTTTAAACATGCGGCACTGAGAGGTTCGATTCTGGATTTCAAGGGTTCGATCGGCGATCTGACTAATTGTCTCGTCTATTCGCCAAAGGATCATTGGTGTACAGTTTCGAGGGTTTATGCGTATTTGGAGGTCGGTAATAAACCTTCGGCGCTTGCAGATGCAAATAAGATCGTCGAACTCCAGCCACAATGGTCGTTGGGTTTCAAAGCCCGGGCTAACGTGCATTGTGCTATGGGAAACAAATCGCTCGCGCGGGCAGATGAACGGAAAGTGACCGAACTAGGCGACACAATCACTACGCCCTGTAAATAGATCTTTTTAAAAATATTCCGCCTGAAATTGGAGTAGAATAATGTCTGATTCAGTTTTCTCTATCTTAAATATATGACTCAAGCAGAACAACAATCACCGCTGAAGAGTGCTATTCAGAAGCACAAGGAATTTCTCTTTCCCGCAGTTGCGACTTACTACCAAGAGCCGCTGGCTCTCGTTAAGGGCGAGGGCGAGTACGTTTGGGATGATCAGGGGAATAAGTATCTCGATGCCTTTGGCGGCGTTCTTACCGTGAGCGTTGGGCATGCGAATCCGCGGGTTAATGCCGCGTGGAAAGATCAGGTCGATAAGATCGCGCACATGTCGACGCTCTACGCCAACGGGCCGCAGGGCGATCTGGCGGAGAAATTGGCGGAGATCACGCCGGGCAATTTGAAGAAGTCGTTCTTTACGAATAGCGGCACTGAGGCCGACGACACGGCGATACTAGCGGCAAAGATCGCGACGGGGAATAACGAGATCGTGGTGCTGCGGCACAGTTATGCGGGGCGTTCGGCAACGGCTTTGTCGACTATCGGGCATAAGACTTGGAAGCCGATCGCTTCGCAGGTTGCGGGGATCGTTCATGCGGCGGCTCCGTATTGTTATCGTTGTCCGTTCAAGCTCGAATATCCGACGTGCGGCGTTGCTTGTGCGGATGATGTCGAGGAATTGATCAATACGACGACGACCGGCAACATCGCGGCGTTTATGGCTGAGACGGTTCTTGGTGTCGGCGGATTTATCATTCCGCCGAAAGAGTATTTCCCCCGCGTGGCCGAGATCGCACGCCGCCACGGCGGGCTGTTCATCTCGGACGAAGTCCAGGCCGCCTGGGGCCGCACGGGTGACAAATGGTTTGGCATCGAGCATTGGGGCGTCGAGCCGGACATCATTACTTCGGCCAAAGGCATGGGCAACGGCGTGCCGATCGGCTGGACGATCGCGACGCCTGAGGTCGCCGATGCGTTCCCGGGCCTGACGTTCTCGACATTCGGCGGCAATCCGGTCTCGTCAGCGGTTGGCCTCGCTGTCATCAACGTCATCGAAGAAGACGACCTCCGTACAAACGCCCGCGTCGTCGGCGATTATTTTCATAATGAGCTGCTCAAATTGCAGGAAAAATACGCCTGTATCGGCGATGTTCGCGGCATGGGCTTGATGCAGGGCATCGAACTCGTCAAAGACCGCCAAACCAAAGAACCGGCCCCCGACCTCGTCCTTCGCGTCTTCGAAGAGACCAAACGCCAGGGCGTCCTCATCGGCAAAGGCGGCCTCTACGGCAACGTCATTCGCACCGGCGTCATGCTCAATTCAACCACCGATTCGATCGACAAAGTCATCGAGGCGTTGGATGCGGGCTTGGCTCTTTGTTAGGAAAGTTTGCCACAGAGGTCACAGAGAAGTGGGAGACAAATTTGTTGAATGCGTTAGTCACGGCAAATCCAAACCGGCGTTTATCTGCTGGCATTTGATTCACGAATCGAATGTAGGATGGAATGATGCAATCCAAGACGAAGAATCACCCGACGACCCTTTCTATGGCTGTATCAGAGCAAACTGTGATGACTGCGAATCAATCGCGGTCTTGACTACCGGATTTGTAGAGCACTCATTTGCGAATATTCAGCTCGTGTGCGAAGAATGTGCCTTAAATATCAAGCGTGCGAATATTAAATAAGAACTCTGTGCCCTCTGTGGCTAAAATTCCTATGAAAACACTAATCAAAAACGGGCGGGTTGTTACTGCGGTGGACGACTATCGGGCGGATATTTTTATTGACGGCGAGACGGTGACGACTATCGGCAAGCGGCTGGATATGGAGGCGGATGTTGTGCTGGACGCGTCGGGGAGGCTGGTGATCCCGGGCGGGATCGATCCGCATACGCATATGGAGCTGCCGTTTGGCGGGACGTTTGCGTCGGACGATTTTTTTACCGGGACGCGGGCGGCGGCGTTTGGGGGGACGACGACGATCATTGATTTTGCGGTGCAGACGAAGGGCGAATCGATGACCTCGGGCGTCGATGCGTGGCACAAAAAGGCCGAGGGCAAGACGGCGATCGACTACGGGTTTCATCTCATCACGACCGAGTTTGAGGACGGCGACGAGAAAGAGATGTACAAGCTGATGGACGAGGGCATCACTTCGTTCAAGCTGTTTATGGCGTATCCGGGAGTGTTTTTGGCGGACGACGCGACGATCTTTCGAGCGATGTCGGCGGCGGGCAAACGCGGAGGCCTGATCTGCATGCACGCCGAGAACGGCATCGTTATCAACGAGATCATTAAACGCTTTTTAGCCGAGGGGCGAACGGCTCCGAAGTATCACGCTTTGACGCGTCCGACGATCGCCGAGGCCGAGGGCGTTCATCGTGCGATAGCAATCGCGGAGATGGCCGAGTCGCCGGTGTATATCGTTCATCTCTCGTGTACCGACGCTCTCAATCAAGTGCGACAAGCGAGAGATCGCGGCATTCCGGCTTTTGCCGAGACCTGTCCGCAATATCTTTTCCACTCGATCGACGATTACGGCGACGGCTGGGAAGGTGCCAAATACGTCATGACGCCGCCTTTGCGTGAGAAACATAACTGTGCCGAGCTCTGGAAAGGCCTCAAGATGGACGACCTGCAAGTCATCTCGACCGACCATTGCCCGTTCTGCATGAAGGAGCAAAAGGAACTCGGGCTCGGTGATTTTTCCAAGATCCCAAACGGAGCACCCGGAGTCGAGAACCGCATGAACCTCATCTACAACGGCGGCGTGGTCGCGCAGCGAATATCGTTGAATAGATTTGTCGAGCTAACCTCAACCGCCGCGGCGAAGATGTTCGGCCTCTTCCCCAAGAAAGGCACTATCGCTGTCGGTTCGGACGCGGATATCGTCATCTTTAACCCGGACACCGAACACACCTTCGGCGTCGATGCAGAGCATATGAATGTCGATTATTCTTCGTACGAAGGCTGGAAGGTTAAAGGCAAGGTCGAAACCGTCCTCTCACGCGGCCGTGTCGTCATCCAAAACGGCGAGCACACTGGCAAGCAAGGTGATGGACAATTCCTCAAACGAGGCGAGTGTGTGAAGGTTTAGTCGCCGTATTAAATTCGAAAGTTCAAACAACTGAAACCCAAATTTTGCTTTCGGAGCGGTGGCTTTGTGATCTGCGTCCTATGTTTTGACGGAGCGTGGTCATAATCTCGACGAAGGAGAGTGATTTTAATCTATGGCAACGACCGGAAAAAACAATAAATATGTTTACTTCTTCGGCGGCGGCAAGGCCGACGGGAATGAGTCAATGAAGGACCTTTTGGGCGGCAAAGGGGCGAATTTAGCTGAGATGGCGGGCCATCCGAAACTAAAGCTGCCGGTTCCGCCCGGTTTTACGGTAACGACCGAGGTTTGTACCTATCTGACGGCCCACAAAAAGTCCTATCCGAAGACGCTGAAAGCCGAGGTCGAGGCATCGATGCTCCGGATGGAGAAACTGACCGGCAAGAAATTCGGCAACGAATCGAACCCGCTGCTGGTGTCGATCCGTTCGGGAGCGAGGCGATCGATGCCCGGGATGATGGAAACGGTGCTGAATGTGGGGCTAAACGAAAAGACCATTCATGGCCTTATCGAGCAAAGCGGCGACGAGCGGTTTGCGTACGACGCTTACCGGCGGTTGATCATGATGTACGCCGACGTGGTGATGGAAAAGGGTGCCGGTATCGAGCCGAAAGGCGGAAATGGCATCCGCAAGCAGCTAGACAAAAAGCTCGACGCCATCAAGGTCAAACAGGGATATGCGAGCGACACAGACCTTACCATTCCGGAGTTGAAAGCACTTGTTACCGACTTTAAGAAAACGGTAAAGAAGGTGCTGGGGACCGATTTCCCTGAGGACCCTTGGGACCAGATGTGGGGCGGGATCAGCGCCGTATTTAGCAGTTGGAACGGCAAGCGGGCGGTTGAGTATCGTGCGATCGAGAATATTCCCGATGAATGGGGAACTGCCGTGAACGTACAGGCGATGGTATTTGGCAACATGGGTACGGATAGCTGCACGGGCGTTGCGTTTACGCGGAATCCCGGAAATGGCGAGAATAAGTTTTACGGCGAGTATCTCGTCAATGCTCAGGGCGAAGACGTGGTCGCGGGAACGAGGACGCCGGCTCCGGTAAATGAATATTCCAAGAACGCACAGAGCAAGCAGTTCAAGACGCTCGAGAAATTAATGCCGGAGCTCTATCAGGAACTGTTTGAATATCAAAAACGGCTCGAAGTGCATTACAAGGACATGCAGGATATTGAGTTCACCATCGAAAAAGGAAAACTCTATATGCTGCAATGCCGCGTCGGAAAGCGTAATGGCGTTGCCGCGGTTCGAATGGCGACTGAGATGTACGCAGAGAAGCTGATCGACATCAATACGGCCATCATGCGAGTCGGGCCGAATCAACTCGTCGAACTGCTCCTCCCGATGCTTGATCCGAAGGCTGAACTTATTACAAAGCCGATCGCCAAGGGACTGCCGGCCGGGCCGGGCGGGGCACGCGGTCGGGTAGTATTTTCTTCGCATGACGCTGTCGAATGGGCCAAGAAAGGTGAAAATGTGATTTTGGTGCGTGAGGAGACGTCTCCAGAGGACGTTGACGGAATGCACAAGGCGGAGGCGATCCTTACTTCGAAAGGCGGAATGACTTCGCATGCCGCATTAGTTGCCAGGGGTTGGGGGAAGTGCTGTATCGTCGGCTGCGGCGACATCGAGATCAACCACGATGCCAGAAATTTCAAAGCGAAAGACGGGACAGTAATCCGCGAAGGGGATTGGCTGAGCCTGAATGGCACCAAAGGGCTTGTTTACACCGGGAGCATGCCTCTCGTCGATATCGATCTTGATAAGAACCAGTCGTACAAGGACCTGATGAAGCTCGTCGACAAGGTCAAAACAATGGGTGTACGGGCAAATGCTGAGACTCCAGAGGTTGCGACGCAGGCCTTAAAATTTGGGGCTGAGGGCATCGGCCTTTTCAGGACCGAGCATATGTTCTACGGCGAAGGCGGTGAGCAGCCGCTGTTCCTTCTGCGCAAGATGATCGTAAGCAAGTCGGAAACCGAGCGCCGCAAGGCTTTGAACGAACTGTACAAATTCGTCAAAAAAGACGTAAAAGAAACTCTCAAAGTAATGAACGGCCGGCCGGTAACGATCCGGCTACTCGATCCTCCGCTGCATGAATTTGTGCCTCACGATAAAGAGAAACTGTTAGAGTTGAGCAAAGTGCTCGACATTAGTATGAGTGTTTTGAAGCGTCGAGTTATCGCTCTCGCGGAGAACAACCCGATGCTTGGGCATCGCGGCGTACGTCTTGGGATCAGCTATCCGGAAATAACGGAGATGCAGGTCCGAGCGATCCTCGAGGCGACTGCGGAATTGATCAAAGCGGGAAAAAAAGCGCTGCCGGAGATAATGATTCCCGTCACATGTACTTTCAACGAGCTAAAGCATCAGAAGACGATCGTCGATCAGGTGTACAAAGAGGTCTGCGAAAAGCAGAAGCTCAAAAAGATACCTTACCTATACGGTACGATGATCGAGACGCCGAGGGCCGCGATCCGGGCCGGATTGATGGCTGAAGTGGCTGATTTCTTCAGTTACGGAACCAACGATCTGACGCAGATGAGCTTTGGATTTAGCCGCGACGACATCGGCGGATTCTTGCCAAAATATCTCGACCTTGGGATATTGCCGTACGATCCGTTTCAGACCATTGATACTGACGGCATCGGCGAATTGATCCGTATGGGTATCGAGCGGGGCCGCGAGATCAAGCCCAAGCTAAAGGTTGGCATTTGCGGCGAACATGGCGGAGACGCCGACAGCGTAAAATTCTGTCACAAACTAGGCATGGATTATGTAAGCTGTTCACCGTTTCGAGTGCCGATCGCCAGACTCGCAGCGGCGCAAGCAGCTATCGGATCTTAGGATGATCGGGCTAGCCATGATGTCGGATCAAATAGTAAATTATATGGAATGATCATTCGCCTCGCAGAACGAGAACTCAAAACGAGATTCGGAATATTTACTGAGACGCTTTATTACGACGGCCAAGCCGAGTCGATCGCTCTCGTGATGGGGGACATCGCGGGTGGTGAAAATATACTGTGTCGCATCCATTCCGCTTGTATCGGCGGCCACGTTTTTAACAGCGTCGAATGTGAATGTGCCGATGAAATGGCCGCTGCACAGGCCGCAATTCAGCAAGCCGGACGAGGCGTGATCATCTACCTCGATCAGGAAGGCAAGGGCAATGGGCATCTCGCGTTGATGAAGAGTATCCCATTCAAAAAAGCGGGAATGAGCCAGGCTGATGCTTATGTTAAGGCCGGTTTTGCTGCGGATGCCCGTGATTATCGCCCGGCGGCAGAGCTTCTTGCAGAACTAGGTGTACGGTCAGTAACGCTGCTGACAGGCAATACGTCAAAGGGGCGTGATCTCGAAAATGCCGGTATAAAAATCGCCGGCTTTCAACCTCTTGCAACGGTCAAATAAAAAGATCCGCTGCCAAAAACATTCTTGACAGCGGACCATTTTTTCTCTCAACACTAACTATTTGATGATGTCTTTGTTTTCGTCCTCAAACTTTTTGACCTGGGCGGCGAGATCGTCCACTTCTTTTGAAAGCGCTTCGTTCTTTGTCTTGTAGTCGTTCATTTTCTTTTCCATATCCTCAACGGTAGCGGACATCAGCACCTGTAGGCCGTCCTTGAGCGATGCTACGTATTCGCCCGTTTTGACGAGCTGTTTGGATTTTAAGCCAACATAGGTTTTGAGCTTGTCGCTGAGTTTTAGTTTGCCGGCGTCGTCAAAATCCTTTGCCGCTGCCTTAAACATCTCGCCTGCTTTTTCATAGTTTGCGATCGTCTCTTTAGCCTTGGCCTGATTTTTCGTCTTCAGATCATCGACCTCGCCCGCGAGCAGAGCGTCGCTATCCGCGTTGGCTTTTTCAAAGATCTTTTGAGCCTCAAGCACCTTTTGATTCGACGCGTTGATAAGCTTATTGGCTTCGTCTATCTGATCACATGCGATCATTAGAGCGGCTCCGCCGATGGCCGCAATGGTGAGTATCAATTGGAATTGTTTTTTCAAAATATTTGTCTCCTTTTTTAAATGCGAATTAGCTAAAGAATCGCTTGCACACATTGTAAACAAATATCAGCAAAAGTCTGAATGACGGTTTTGAAATTATGGGAAAACCACAATGTTGACCTATAATTGCGAGGAATTTATAGCAAAATCAAATGATCTACATTGACCGAGAATTATCACAAAAGATCGAACGAGCCGAGGCTCGCTCTAATGCTGATTTTGTCGAAACGCGGGCGAGGCTGATGCCTGAGGTTGGGGCGGCGTGGATCGAGGTTAGTGGAGCCTATGCGATGTTTGACGGAGCCGAATCGCCGTGTACACAGACGTTTGGGCTCGGCATGTTCGAAGTAACAACACCTGAACATCTCGACGAGATCGAACAGTTTTTCACGACACGCGGGGCACCGGTTTTTCACGAGGTAAGTCCGTTGACTGACCCTTCGCAAATGTCTTTGCTATCGACTCGAGGCTATCGTCCGATCGAACTGACCAGCATCCTAGTTCGCCAGATCGCAGGTGACGTCAAAACTGTCGTGCGAAATGAGGGTATTACAACGCGTGTCATCTCCCCGAATGAGGTCGATCTCTGGGCAAAAACATCTGCCGATGCGTGGGCGACTGAGCACGAGGGGCTTGCCGAATTTATGTACAAGTTTGGCGGGATCTCTGCTCAATGTTCCGGAGCGTATCCGTACATTGCAGAACTTGATGGCAAAGCGATCGCGACCGGGATGTTGTACGTCCAAGATGACATGGCGATGCTTGCCGGTGCCAGTACGGTTCCGGAGGGCCGCAACCAAGGAGCTCAAAATGCTCTGCTCGCGGCGCGTATGAAATTTGCCGCCGAGAAAGGCTGCACTTTAGCTATAATGGGTGCTCTGCCCGGCAGCCAGTCGCAAAAGAACGCCCAGAAAAACGGCTTTCACATAGCATATACCCGCACAAAATGGCAGCTTTTGAGTTAGAATTAACTCGATATATCAACACAATCCAGCTATAGATCTTTCGGACGAATAAAATGCCATGACCGAAACTATCCAACATGACGACGGACGAGTTGAGTTAAAGGAAGAAACTCGCAGAGAGATCGAGGGTTCGGCGCTTTATAACGAAGACCTTGCACCTGTGCCGGTGGCGAAACGCAATTGGACGACGTACAACTTCGCCGCTCTGTGGGTATCGATGGCACATTGCATACCGACGTATATGATGGCGTCGGGGCTGATCTCGGCGGGGATGAACTGGTGGCAGGCTCTGCTGACGATCCTGCTGGGGAACATTATCGTTCTCGCACCGATATTGCTCAATTCGCATCCCGGCACAAAATACGGCATCCCGTTTCCTGTTTTCGCTCGCGCCGCGTATGGAACTTGGGGGTCTAACCTACCCGCGATCATGCGGGCGATCGTGGCTTGCGGTTGGTTTGGCATACAGGCATGGATCGGCGGACAGGCTTTGCAGACATTTTTTGCTGCGTTTATTCCCGGCTGGGTGACGCTGCTTGGCGGGCCGGTTGGTGGACATACGCCGACGGAATGGCTGTCTTTCATGCTCTTTTGGGGTCTGAACATCGTCATCATCTATCGCGGCATGGATCTGCTCCGGATTGTGGAGAATTGGGCCGCACCTTATGTTTTGATAATGACGGCGTTGTTGCTCGGCTGGATACTTTACCAAGCGGGCGGCATCGGCTTTCTTTTGCATGAGCCCGGGAAATTTCACACTTTTGGCGAGTTCTGGCCGGTGTTTATACCCAGCTTGACCGCAATGATCGGTTTCTGGGCTACGCTTTCGCTCAATATGCCTGACTTTACACGGTTTGGTAAGAGCCAAAAAGAGCAAGCTGTCGGGCAGGTTGTCGCTCTGCCGACGACTATGGTCGTATTTGCGGCAATGGGCATTTTGATAACGTCGGCGGCGGTCGTTGTTTTCCCGCAGATGAATCCGGCAGATGCGTGGGATCCCGTTAAGCTTGTCGGCCAGTTCTCGCAGCCGATCGTCGTTGCGATATCAATGTTTACCGTCGTTGTGGCGACGTTGTCGGTGAATATCGCAGCAAATGTCGTTTCCCCCGCGAATGATTTCGCCAATGCATTTCCAAAGCTTATTTCGTTTCGCACCGGTGGGCTCATAACCGGAATAATCGGCATTTTAATGCAGCCGTGGAAACTGCTTGCCGACCCAAGCGGTTACATCTTTGGCTGGCTCGTCGGCTATTCGGGCGGGCTCGGCTCGATCGCGGGCGTGTTGATCGCGGACTATTGGCTCGTCCGCCGCAAGAGCTTAAATCTCAGTGACCTCTATCGCAGCAAGGGAATATATGGCGGTTGGAACTGGCGAGCGGTGGTTGCAACGCTTTTGGGCTGTGCATTGGCGTGGAGTTCGTGGATAATATTAGGACTTAAGGAATTGGGTATTCCAGCCGACTTCTTTGTTTCGATTGAGCCAAAGGCGAAGGCACTATTTGATTACGGCTGGTTTGTCGGATTTGGCATTGCATTTATCGTGCATTGGGGTTTAATGAAAGCCCTGCCGCCTGTTAAAGTGTCGGTGGAAAATGATGAGTAGCAATATCCCATTTTTACTTGCAAACGCGATCAAATTCGGCCTGCCTATAGGCCTGCTGTTCGGAATATCTAGAGTCGTTGCTGCTCACTTTTTCTTTGGTCGTGACGTAGATGTGATCTCAACCATAATGGGCTACACAGTAATTGGATTTTTCTGGGGAATAGCTCTAGGTTTGATCCGAATAAGAAGCAGAAATTAAATAATGAAGTATCAAAGAGTTAAGAATTTTTATAACGGCGAGTTTGTTGATAGTAGCTCGTCCGAAGATCTCGATGTCATCTCACCGCTCGACGGCAATTTTTTGTCAACGGTGCCGATGTCAACGGCTGACGAACTAAACAAGGCGGTTGCGTCCGCAAAAAGCGCCTTTGAATCGTGGAGCAAACTGCCGATCAAGGAACGGGTTCAGGTTTTTTTCCGGTATAGGAATCTGCTCGAGCAAAACTCGGACGAATTGACCGCATTGATCTCCGAAGAAAACGGCAAGACCTGGGATGAGGCCAAGGCCGAGGTTGATAAGAGTATCGAGCTGACCGAATTTGCCTGTTCGATGCCGCAGCTTGTTTCCAATGAGGTCCTTGAGGTCAGCCGCGGGGTCGAATGCCGGACTGAGCATTTTCCGGTCGGTGTAGTGGCATCGATCGCACCATTTAATTTTCCGTTGATGGTGCCGAATTGGACAATGCCAAATGCTCTGGTTCTCGGCAACACGATGATTATGAAGCCGTCCGAGCTCGTGCCGCTTTCGGTTCTGAAAATGGCGCAGTTGCTAAAAGATGCAGGGCTGCCGGACGGTGTTTTCAATGTCATAATTGGCGGCAAAGAGATCGTCGAGGGTATTTGTACTCACCCGGATATCGAAGCAGTTAGTTTTGTTGGCTCGACCAAGGTCGCAAAGCTCGTTTATCAGCAAAGCACCAACGCGTTGAAACGGTGCATCGCTTTGGGCGGAGCGAAAAATCATTTGTTTGTGCTGCCAGATGCAAATCCGGTGATGACCGCCTCGAATGTGACTGCGTCGATGTCGGGCTGTGCCGGTCAACGATGCATGGCTGCGTCAGCAATGCTGGCGGTCGGCGATGTCGATCCGATCATCGACCAGATATGTGCCGAGGCCCGTAAGATCGTGCCCGGTCAAAATCTTGGTGCCGTTATATCACAAGCGGCGAAAGAGCGTATCGAGGGATTTATTTCTGAGGCTGAACGCGACGGAGCTAAGATCTTAGTTGACGGTCGTGGAGCGGTTGTCGCCGGGAAAGAAGGCGGTACATATGTTGGCCCGACCGTGATCGATCATGTAACCCCGGAAATGTCTGTCGCCACCGAAGAGATATTTGGCCCGGTGATCTCGATCATGCGAACTAACACGCTCGACGAAGCCATCAAGATCGAAAATGCCAACCCGTATGGCAATGCCGCGGCTGTGTTTACCCAAAGCGGCGGGCTGGCGAGATATGTGATGGAACACGCCAGTGCGGGGATGATAGGCGTCAATATCGGCGTGCCCGTACCGCGAGAGCCGTTCTCATTTGGCGGGTGGAACGATTCGCGGTTTGGTGCCAACGACATTACGGGCAAAAGCTCGATCGAATTTTGGACAAAGTTAAAGAAGACTACGACGAAATGGAATCCCGAAGCCGGCGTCAATTGGATGAGTTAGGACAATATAAATGAAGCAGAAAATCAAGATAATTACCATTTTATTGAGCGTTCCGTTCGTAGTAATGCTCGTTTTGAAAACACAAACGGCGACGGCTCAGACCAAGGTCGAGACGGCGGGGCAGAAATTCAAAAGCATCAAGGTTTTGAACGATATGCCTGCCGATCAGATGGGCAAGGTCATGAACATGATGTCGGCATCGCTCGGCGTCAACTGTGCTTTTTGCCACGCGTCGAACGACGGCGACTATGAGAAAGAGGGCTTTGAGCACAAAGACATGGCCCGCAAGATGATGACGATGACGTTTGATCTGAATAAGGTCAATTTTAACGGGCGGCCTGAGATCAACTGCAACACTTGTCACAACGGCCGCTCGCATCCGCAGCCAAGCTTTCCGCTGACGGCTGCAAAACCTGCGGAGGAACGGCCCAAACAACCTGAAAAGAAACCGACGGTTGAGGAAATACTTGCTAAATACGAAGCCGCGATGGGCGGTGCAGCAAATATCGCCAAAATAACGTCACGCGAGATCAAAGCGACACGTGTCGAGCCCGATGGCAAGACGACGGAACCTGAACAGATCTTTCAAAAAGGCAGCAAGATGGCGGCGAACACGTCATATGGTAAGTACATCGCAAGCGAAGTTTTTGACGGCACAACTGCCTGGAAGACGGGTGACAGTACGAAGATCGAACTGAAAATAGATGAAACAGAACAGATCAAGCGCGAGGCTCAGATCTTTGCCAACGCTGATCTCAAGCCAGTCTATACAAAACTCGAATTTCGCTTCCTCGACCGCATCGACGGGCGTGATGTGTATCTGGTGTTGGGTACGCTTGCCGACAATACACGCGAGCGGCTTTATTTTGATGTTGCGACGGGTTTTCTCATACGTCGAACGGCGTCATCCATGACGATTTTGGGTAACCACGTTTTTCAGGTAGATTATCTAGACCATAAAGATTTTGGCGGTGTCAAACTGCCGACAACGATCAAATATGCGATGCCGCAGATACAGTGGATGCGTAAGATCGTTGATGTAAAAAATAACGCGGCGGTCAGCGATGACAAATTTGCCGCACCGGCGGTAAAAAAATAATATTGAGGACAAAAACCGTATGTCGAGAATAATAAAGGCCGGCCTGATACAGGCTCATAACGTCGCCCCGACTGATGCTCCGATCGAGCAGATCCGCAAAGCAAACATCGATCATCAGATGACGATGGTCGAGGATGCGGCCAAGCAAGGCGTGCAGATGCTCTGTTTTCAAGAGGTTTTCACGATGCCGTATTTTTGTGCCGAGCAGACGACCCGCTGGTACGAAGCGGTCGAACGCATTCCCGACGGCCCGACGGTCAAGCTAATGCAAGAGGTCGCCAAACAGCACGGCATGGTCATCGTCGTGCCGATCTACGAGGAAGAGCAGACCGGCGTATATTACAACACAGCCGCCGTCATCGACGCCGATGGCACATATCTCGGCAAGTACCGCAAGACGCACATCCCGCACGTCGCTCCCGGATTTTGGGAAAAGTTTTACTTTAAGCCCGGTAATCTCGGCTATCCGTGTTTTGACACGGCTTATGCACGGATCGGAGTTTATATTTGCTACGACCGGCATTTCCCGGAGGGTGCGAGATGTCTCGGGCTGAACGGGGCCGAGATCATCTTTAATCCGTCTGCGACTGTCGCAGGTCTGTCGGAATATCTTTGGAAACTAGAGCAGCCCGCTCACGCGGTCGCTAACGGCTATTTTGTCGGTGCGATCAACCGCGTCGGAACTGAAGCCCCTTGGAACATCGGCGAGTTTTACGGCCAGAGCTATTTCTGCGACCCGCGCGGCCAGATGCTAGCGGTTGGCAGCCGTGATCAGGACGAGCTCGTTGTTGCTGACCTCGATATGGACAAGATCCGCGAAGTTCGCAACACATGGCAGTTCTTTAGAGATCGGCGACCGGACGCTTACGGACCGATCATCGACGATTAGTTAATGATGAGACACAGCATTTTAGTCATTCTCTTTTTGGTCTTCGCGGGCGTTGCTTTTGCACAGACGCCGAAGGCTGTCGAGCGCGAGTTTGTCGGTTATCTCGACAACATTTCCAAATACGGCAATTACAACGGCGGTTACGACGACGAAAAGCTGGCTAAAAATAACGCAGATCTGCGGGACAAACTGCTCAAATACGGCAAGCGGGCCGACACACTAAAATTTGGTTTTCCTGGTTTGAAAGACAAAATGTATGTAACGACGTCAAAGGACGGTCGGCTGCGTATCTATTCGTGGGATCAGGAAACCGGCGGTACGATGCACGATTTTGCCAGCGTATTTCAATACAAAGGTAAAAGCGGCAAAGTTTATAGCTGGGCAGAAACGCTTGAGGACGAGAGTGCCGGGGTCTTTTACCATCAGATATTTCAAACCGATGTGCCGGGCGGGCCGATATATCTGGGTGTCTCGACCTTTATCGGTTCGACATCACTAGCGGGGCAGACGCTCAAAGCATTTCGCATAAACGGCGAAAAGCTCGATACCGAAGCCAAGGTAGTTAAAACAACGACGGGTATCAAAAATTCGGTCGGCTTTGCCTTTGATTTTTTTACTGTCGTCGATCATCCGGAGCGGCCGGTCAGGCTTTTCTCTTACAACGAGGCGAACAGGAGTTTTCGATTTCCGGTCGTTATCGAAGACAAACGCACGCCGCAGGGTCGCGTAACGAGCAAATTTATCACCTATCGTTTTGACGGCAAATATTTTGTAAAGGTCAGTTAACAAGCGTATGGATAAGGCATTTTGTACACCGCTGGACATAACACAGATCGAGCATAATTTCGCCGAGATCAACCCGGCAATGTCCGCCGCCGAGGCAATGCAAGAGGCGAACCGCTGTCTCTATTGCTACGACGCACCGTGTATGCACGCCTGCCCGACGCATATCGATGTCCCCGGATTTATCAAAAAGATCGCAAGCGGCAACGTCATCGGATCGGCTCGCGTGATATTTGACGCAAATCCGATCGGTGCGAGCTGTGCCCGCGTATGTCCGGTCGAGGTACTGTGCGAAGGTGCGTGTGTCGAGAAAACGCTCATCAAAAAACCTATCGAGATCGGGCGATTACAGCGTTATGCTACCGACCACGCGATGGCCGTAGATAAACAGATATTTGAAAAAGGCGAGCCAAACGGCAAGTCTGTCGGTATCGTCGGCTCAGGTCCGGCGGGGCTGTCGTGTGCCGCGTATCTCGCGCGGCTCGGTTACGATGTGACCGTTTATGAAGCAAAAGAAAAGGCGGGCGGGCTCGACACATTTGGCATGGCCGAATACAAAATGCCGCAGACTGTGTCCTTGAGCGAGGTCGATCATATCGCACGCATGGGCGTGAAATTTATTCTCAACACGCTGATCACGGGCGGTGATGATGAGACCGAAATATTGGGCAAGGTCAACCGCGTCAGCATGGTGATGCTCAGGGAATGGCACGACGCCGTTTTTCTCGCGGTCGGGTTGGGCGAAACAAACAAACTCGGTATCCCCGGCGAATACCTCGATGGCGTTTACGACGCTCTCGAAGTCATTGAAAAGATCAAGAGCCGCGATTGGCAGTCGGTCCCGCTGGGGAAAAATGTGGTAGTGATCGGCGCCGGAAATACGGCGATCGACGCCGTGACACAGGTCAAGCGACTCGGGGCAGAGAAAGTCACATTGATGTATCGCCGCACCGAAAAAGACGCTCCCGCATACGAATACGAGATGGAACTCGCCCGCAAAGACGGCATCGAATTTATGTGGGAAACCATCCCGGTCGAGATCGTTGGTGATGGAGGCGCCAGCGGGATGCGTGTGCGGCAGGGTGACACCGAATTTAAGATAGATTGCGACATGGTCATCAAGGCCATCGGCCAGCAAAAAATGGCGTCGTTCTTTACTGATATTGCGGGTGTCGATGTAGATGAAAAAGGCCGCGTCGTTGTTAACGGACAGATGCAGACCTCCGACGCGAAAATATTTGCCGGCGGCGACTGTGCCAATGGCGGTGCCGAGGCGGTCGATGCGTCACAAATGGGAAAGCACGCCGCGATGGGTATTCACGAAACGCTGACGGGAGAAAAGGTCGAGTTTGCAGGGGCGATCTTACGCGACCCGCCAAAAGCACCGGTCGATCCGAATCCGCATTAATATATGGCAGATCTAACTACAAATTTTGCAGGAATAAAATCTCCTAATCCGTTTTGGCTCGCTTCGGCGCCGCCGACGAATATGGGTTCGATGATCGAGCGTGCGTTTGACGCCGGTTGGGGCGGAGCGGTTTGGAAAACGCTTGGTGAGCGGATCACGAATGTCTCATCTCGTCTCGCCGCCCTCGATCAGGGACAGGTTCGCATGATCGGGCTCAATAATATCGAGCTGATTACTGACCGTCCGCTTGAGGTCAATCTCAAAGAGATGGCTGAGTGCAAAAAGAAATACCCAAACCACACCGTCATCGCGAGCTTGATGGTCGAGTCGAAAAAAGAGGCTTGGCAGGAGATCACTAAGCGGACGCAGGACACGGGATGTGACGGGTTTGAACTTAATTTCGGCTGCCCGCACGGTATGAGTGAACGCGGTATGGGAGCCGCGATGGGGCAGGTGCCGGAATATACTTGCATGGTCACGGAGTGGGTCAAAGAGGTTGCGGATATACCGGTGATCGTAAAACTCACGCCTAATGTCACGCATATCGTCCCGCCGGGCCAGGCTGCACAACGCGGTGGTGCTGATGCAGTTTCGCTGATAAATACGATCAACTCAGTGATAGGTGTCGACGTCGATACGATGATCCCATATCCGAATGTGAACGGAATGGCCGCCCATGGCGGTTATTGCGGCACGGCGGTCAAGCCGATCGCTCTGAATATGGTTTCGGAGCTTGCCCGCGATACAGAATTTAATATTCCGATCTCTGGCATTGGCGGGATCAATACTTGGCGTGACGCGGTCGAGTTTATGCTGCTTGGAGCGGCAAACGTGCAGGTCTGCACGGCGGTGATGCATTACGGCTACCGCATCGTCGAGGACATGATCGACGGGCTCAATAATTACCTGGATGAAAAGGGGTTTGCGAGCGTCGGCGACATTGTCGGCAAGTCGGTCGGACGCATTACGGATTGGGGCGACCTCGACCTAAACTACGACGTCAAAGCACTCGTCCACAAAGATAAATGCATCCAGTGCAATCTTTGCTACGTCGCCTGCGAAGACGGTGCACATCAGAGCTTTGAGTTCGAAGAGGTTGACGGCAAACGCTATCCCCGCGTCATCGAGGCCGAATGTGTCGGCTGCAATCTCTGCTATCTCATCTGCCCCTCACCCGGAGCGATCACCATGGAACGCCGCGACGCCGGCGGCCCGACCGAGAGCTGGCGCGAACGGACGGCAGGGAATTAAGGCGGAAACACGACCGGTAGGGAGTGTGCCTCCATTTAACCTATACTTTGTGTCTGAATCGAACTATCGGCTATGTGTCCCAAAGCCGCGACGAATTTATCAAAGTTCGCAAACCGCTTGTCCTGCGTAAATCCTTTTACATACCTCGCATAGATCTGTTGGGCGATGACGGCGATCTTGAATGTGCCAAAGACGTAGTAGAACAGGATGTTTGATACGTCGCGGCCGGATGCTGCGGCGTACATTTCAACAAGCTCTTGGCGGGTAATATTTTCCATCAGGACACGCGGGTTAAAGGGCATATTCAATAGCTCGTCGCCGACCTCGCGTGACATCCAATAGCCTGAGTGTTGTTCCTAGGTCCATCAGTGGATCGCCGACCGTCACCATTTCCCAATCCAAGACAGCCGTTATCCTTGTGAGATCGTCGGGGCCGAGCATGACGTTGTCGAATTTATAATCGTTATGAACAAGCGATGCACCGAAATCGGACGGAATATTGTCATTGAGCCAACCGATCGCCGTTTCGAGTGCGGAGTGGTCGTCGGTCTTCGCCGCGAAGTAGCGTTTTGTCCAGCCTTCGACCTGACGGCGGGCGTAGCCGTCGGGCCTGCCGAGGTCGCCGAGTCCGGCAGCATTGTAGTCAAGTGCGTGTAAGTCGGCGAGGTTTTGGATGAAGCTTTTGCAGACTTCTGTCCTATAGGCTTGAGAAGTTTCGAGGGAGCCCTTACTCACGTGCGGGGTTCTGGCCTCAGAGCTGGCCAGTGTTGCGGTAGGCCCGCAACCGCTGACACGGCCACGGATTATGAGGCCGTTGCGCCGTTCCATTAGGTAAAACTCAGAGCCGATGACTGATTCGTCATCGCAAAATAGTAAAGGCTTTGGGGCGGGTTTATACACGGCTGAGAGTTTTGAAAGGACCTTAAACTCACGGCCCATATCGTGGGCCGATTTGACGGTATTGCCAAACGGCGGGCGGCGGAGGACGTATTCGGCGTCGCCGATGCGAACGAGATACGTCAGATTTGAACTGCCCGCAGGGAACTGCTCGACGATGATCTCGCCGCTCGCGGATGGCATTTGCCGGGCCAAATACCCGCTCAGACGCTCGATATCTAATTCCTCTCCGGCACGGACCGGTTTCGTTTCCTGCATTTTGTGATTTCTGTGCTAATCTGTGGCTAAATTTACCCTATGAACTTCGATTATTCAGCAAAAACAATTGAACTGCAAAAACAGCTCGCGGCGTTTATGGACGAGCATATTTATCCTAACGAAGCCGCTTTCACGGCCGAGATCGACGCGGGTGACCGTTGGCAGCCGAGCGAGTTGATCGAAGATCTAAAAGAAAAGGCAAAGTCCGCCGGATTGTGGAATCTGTTTTTGCCGTCCGAATCGGGCCTGACCAATCTCGAATATGCACCGCTCGCGGAGATAATGGGCCGCGTTGTTTGGGCAAGCGAGGTTTTTAATTGCTCGGCTCCCGACACCGGAAATATGGAGGTGCTGCATCTTTACGGCACCGCCGAGCAACAGGAACAGTGGCTCACGCCTCTGCTCAACGGCGATATTCGTTCGTGCTTTTCGATGACCGAGCCCGATGTCGCGTCGTCCGATGCGACGAATATTCAGGCCTCGATCGTATCCGACGGCGACGACTATGTCCTCAACGGCGAGAAATGGTGGTCGACCGGCGGAGGCGACGCCCGCTGTAAGCTTTCGATATTTATGGGCAAGACTGATGACACCGCGCCCAGGCATTTGCAGCAATCTATGATCCTCGTGCCGATGGACACGCCCGGCGTCATCGTCCAGCGTCAGGTTGACGTATTTGGTTACGACGACGCACCTAACGGTCATTCGCAGATCTCATTTATTAATGTCCGCGTACCAAAGGATAATCTGCTCCTTGGTGAGGGCCGCGGTTTTGAGATCGCACAGGGGCGTCTCGGTCCGGGCCGCGTTCATCATTGTATGCGGCTGATCGGTATTGCCGAGCGTTCGCTCGAACTAATGTGCTCGCGGGCAAAGTCACGCGTTGCATTTGGCAAGCCGGTTGCCGAACAAGGCGTCATTCGCCAGTGGATCGCCGAGGCTCGCCTAGCCATAGACCAAGCACGTTTGCTAGTGCTCAAGACGGCATGGATGATGGACAGCGTAGGCAACAAAGCCGCCCGCCGCGAGATCGCTATGATCAAGGCACTCGTACCGCAAATGGCTCTGAAAGTGATCGACCGCTCGATACAGGTACACGGCGGCGGGGGCGTTTCACCGGATTTTCCGCTTGCACAGTATTGGATCTACGCCCGCACCCTTCGTCTGGCTGACGGCCCTGACGAAGTACATCTTGAATCGATCGCAAAAATGGAATTGAAAAAACCTTAATAAGCCAACTGAATGCATTAGTTAAAGGCTCGCAGATATCATTTATTGCGCTTGCCAGTTCAAGTTCCGCCACCAAATAAGGTCATTCTGACCGTAACGCTAGATCAACCTGCCCGATTTTCTTTCAATGTGAAGTTAAACAATGTAAAAAACTGTTGACAGACGTTGTGCATTACTGTAAATTTTATAGAGTAATGACCTTACAGGTCTTACACCTTTCGCCACCAAGCGGCAAAGTTTTCTTGAATGTAGTTAGGTTCCGCTGATCACGTCTCGTGATCGACACATCCGAAAAATGCGGGTTTTAGGCACATCTTATTAGTTGACCTGTCGAATGAATAGTCCCAACTTTCCGATCTATTACTGAGTGGCAAAAACCTTCATAAATCAGAACACGCATCTTCGGATGGGAACTCAAGAAAACTTTTAGTCCAAAAAAAGATATTGCAGCCAATAGGAGCAAACAGAAAATGTTCGGTAAAAAGAAAAGTGTAGCCGGTCTAGACATCGGATCCAGTTCGATAAAGATGGTTGAGCTTGAGGGCAAGCTTAATAATCTCAATCTGGTGAGCTTAGGCTTTGAAAATCTGCCGGGTGACACGATCATCGACGGCCAGATCATGGAGCTCAATGTTGTTTCGGACGTGATCCAGAGCGTCTGTACAAATCATCAGGTCAACGCGACCAACGTCGTAACCGGCGTGAGCGGACATTCGGTGATCTTAAAGAACATCGTTCTGCCGGCGATGAGCAAAGATGAGCTCGAAGAGTCGATAGACTGGCACGCTGAGGAACACATCCCATACGATCTCGCCGATGTCAGCCTTGATTATCAGGTGACTGCCGAGACCGAAGATTCAACCAACATATTGATCGCTGCTTGCAAACGCGAGCGCATCGACAATATCAAACAGGCCATCCAGCTTGCCGGTAAGACACCCGTCGTTATCGACGTCGATACATTTGCCCTGCAAAATTGCTACGAGGTGAACTATAACCCGACCGAGGATGACGTCGTCACGCTGCTCAATATCGGAGCCTCGACGATGAACGTCAATATCGTCAAGGGTACGCGTTCGCTCTTTACCCGCGACATCACCGTCGGCGGCAGCCAGTTTACCGACGTATTGCAGCGAAGCCTGGGGCTGAACTTTCAGCAGGCCGAGGCCGTCAAACGCGGCGTCGCCGAAGCAGTCGAGGGCGTCGAAGAAAAATCTATCGAGCCTCTGATGAATAACGTCACCGAGATCGTCGCGATGGAGATACAGAAAACATTTGATTTTTATCGTGCGACGACCGAGGACAACGAGACCGTCGTTCAAAAGATCCTCATCTCGGGCGGCGGTTCTAAGCTTGCCGGACTTTCGCAGGAGCTCAGCACACGGCTCGAATTGCCGGTCGAGGTTCTCGATCCGTTCCGCAACATAAATGTTGATACCAAAAAATTCGACCCCGATTATCTCAGCGAGATCGTGCCCGAAATGGCCGTAGCCGTCGGATTAGCTATCAGGGGAGTGTAATAAAAAAAGATGATCAAGATCAATCTACTCAATTCGGTTACAGAAAGACAGGGCGGTGCAGTCGTCGCCGTCGACCGCAAGATCTCAAGCGCTAAATCGCGGATGATCCTGATGTCGGTCGTCGTATCGGTAATGCTCGCAGCGGTCATTGGATGGGATGTCATCAGTACATCCATGGCAAAGACCGAGGCCGAACGTCAACTCGACGAGCAAAAACAGATCGCTGCCGAACTTGAGGTCGTCATGAACGAGCAGAAAGAACTCGAGGCAAAGATCGCAAATATCGATACCAGAATCGAGTCGATCAAACGGCTCCGATCGTCACAGGCCGGCCCGAGTGCGGTGCTCGATGCGATGCGCGAACGCATCGCGATGGTTCCGGGCCTTTACATCGAAAATATCGAGCAGACCGGCGACAGTATTGTGCTGAAAGGAAATTCGCCGGACGAGGCACAGGTGACCCAGTTTGGCCGCAGCCTGGAATTCTCAAACGGCTTGTTCTCGAATCTGAGTATCGAGACAACACGTGCCGACGTTCAGAATCAGAATGCTCCGCAAAAAGTAAACGCTGAGGGCGAGGCTCCTAAGCTTTCGATCGTCAACTTTACCATCCGTTGTGCTTACACGCCGTCTAAGGCTCCGAACGCAGATAATGGTAACCCTACGACAGCGTCAGCACCAGCCCCGGAACCCCTGCCCAGCCAGTTCAGGTCGCGAAAAACTGATCGATCGACCAATAGCCAAATAGAAGGAAACGAAAATGTTAGAGAAAATCAAAAATCTAAAGTGGCACTTTCACCTGATGATGCTTGTCGGCCTGGCCGCACTCATCTACGGCGGCGTCTGGTATTTCTACACCAGCGAACTGCGAGCAGAGGTCACAGCCATCAACGACCAAGTATCGCAACTGCAGGCTAAGAATGAGACGGCACGCGTTGCAACGCAGCGTATCAACGAGTTTCGTGCACTTTTTGCCAGCAAATCGGCCGAGTATGACGAGCTAAAGGTCCTCTTGCCCGAACAGCGTGAGATCACCAACGTGCTTCAGGGGCTACAGGACACAGCCAACAGCAGCCGTCTGATTGTGATGCGGTTTAGCCCGCGTGACGATACGACGCAGGACTCGATCATGGCCAAGCCGGTCGAGGTCGAGGTTGACAGCAACTTTACCAACCTTCGTGCGTTCTTCGACGCGATGGCAAAACTGCCGCGTATCGTATCGATCACAGATTTCAAACTCAATCAGCTTGATAAACAGACCGATACAAAGACGCTGCATGCACAATTTGTGTTGACCGCGTTCTATGCCGTCCCCGCCGATGCGAATGCCAAACCGGCAGTTCCGGGGCCAGCCGCAGTTCCTGGAGCAGCACCTGCACCCGGCCAGCCAGCCGCACCAGCACCTGTCTCCAAATAACCCACCGATAAATGATTTACGAGAGAAAAGCCATGATCAACACATCGAAAATACTTCGAAATATCAGTGTAGGAGCCGCGGCCGCGGGCCTGCTACTATTCTGCGGCTTGTTTGCACAGGTAAACGCCCAGCGTGATCCGTTTGCCAAGCCAAGCTATAAAAAAGAAAAAAAGCAGGTCCCTGTTGGCACTAAGGCCGTAAAAACGGGTCCGTCAACATCGCTCATGAGCTACGCTCCGCCGGCGATCGAGGCTCGCATTGAGTATTACAAACGCCTGCGCGAAACTGCCGCCGCCAACGGCTCGGCGATACCCAAGGTGACCAGCGTGCTGACGCTCAACGAGATGGCCGTGACCGGCATCTTCAAAACCCCGCGTGGTTATGCCGCGATGGTCGAAGCAACGCCGATCAAGCTCTCTTATACGATATATCCCGGTGAAAAATTCTTTGACGGACAGCTCGTCGCGGTCGAAGAGAACCGCCTAGTTTTCCGCAAGGTGACCAAGACCGGCGAAGGAAAGTTTGTCGCATCAGTCGAGAACAAGCCTTTGAAACAGTATTCGATGAAAGCTCAGGTCGAGGGCACGGCTCCGGCCCAGGAGCGTCCGGCCGAGGTCGCCAGCAGCCAGCCCGTCGCCGCACCTGACAAAGCTATAAAGCCAACGTCAAACCCGTTTCTCTCGCCGCTTGACGAGATGAACAATCAGCCGGTCAAAACCGAAACTGATAAACCAAAAAAAGGTACTAAAAAGCCAGTCAAAGTCGCGAAGAACGACGGACAGTAAAAAAGTTCTGACCTGATCCGACCCTCAATTAAAAGGGAAACGATCGATTTAGTTACGGAGGAAACATGAATTCACTGATCAAATTAAGCGGAGCGGCTAAAAAAGCCATCATCGCGTTGGCTATCGTGAGCACCCTTGCTCTAACAGCCGTCGCGCAAAAGGTCGAGCCGCAATCGCAAGGTAAAATGTACGGCGAGCCGGGTTTTCGCGGCGAACCGATCAATCTCAACGTCGTCAATGCCGACATTCGCGACATCCTGTCATACATCACCGACCAGTACGGTATCAATTTTGTGATCGACAAATCGGTCAAAGAAATACCGGTCACGGTCAAGGTCAATGATGTTCCCTGGAACATCGCACTTGACGCGGTGCTGCAGGCTCAGGAACTCGGCGTGCAGGTCAATGGAAACATTCTGCGTATTGCCGACAACAAGATACTGGCAGCCGAAGGCGAGCTGTATAACGCCAGGATGAACAATCAGCTCGACACGTCACCGCTGTATACCGAGTTGATCCGTCTGAACTACGCAACAGCATCTGGCGGTTCGTCACCGAGCGGCCCAAGCGCCGGAACTGACAGTAGCTCTTCTTCGAGTTCGTCGGCGTCATCAGGCGGCGGCGGAGCTTCAGGGTTGCTCCCGATCATCAAGCGCCGGCTTTCGCGTCGCGGTTCGATCGAGACCGATCCGCGCAGCAACTCACTGATCATCACTGACGTTGCATCGAACATCGCAGCGATCAAACAGCTTATTTCGATCCTTGACCAGCCTGAACCGCAGGTCGAGATCGAAGCACGCATCGTCGTCGCGTCGAGAAACTTTAGCCGAGACATCGGCGTCCAACTCGGAGCGATCTTTACAGGTCCCCGCGGCAGCGGCGGAGTTGGCGGAACAATGCCGGGAGCTACATCTGCCATAACACCTTCTCCCGGAACTCCGACGCCCAGCATCAGTAACGATCTTGTCTCAAAGATCGCAAATTCAGCGATCGGCCTAACCACAGGGATATTTGGAACGGCACAGATCAGCGCCATGATCACCGCCGGTGAGCAGAAGGGACAGGCAAAGGTCATCGCGACCCCGCGTGTGACGGCCCTCAATAACCGTCCCGCCGAGATCAAGAGCGCGACCAAGATCCCTGTAACGACGATCCAGCCCGGATCAGCCGCAGGTGGTGCAGTTATAGCAACGACGACCTATGTCGACGTGCCGCTCAAACTTTCGATCACCCCGCAGATCACCGATCAGGGAACGGTCATACTCAAAGTAACTGCCGAAAACAGCTCGACAGCGTCAGTCGTCGGCGGAGCAAATCCGGCGATCAATACTCAGAGTATGATGACCGAGGTCGTTGTGCCCGATGGCGGAACGACGGTCGTCGGCGGAGTTCTGTTTGACGACGAACGTGAAAGCCAGGACCGCACACCGGGCCTCGCTAGCATCCCTCTGCTTGGTAACCTGTTCAAGCGTAAGGGCGTTCAGCGTAATACCAACGAGATCCTGTTTTTCATCACGCCGCGTATCACGCGTCCTGATTACAACGCAGGCAATCAAAACGGTGTTGCACCGCGTCCGGCGACGATACTCCAGCCGGTGCCGATGGGCAATCCTCCTTCAAACTCACAGCCGGTCGTCGAAAATGCGTCACCCGTCGTATTTCAAACCCCGGGCGTAGTAAAACCGGAACCATCCGCCACCCAGCCGATTAAGCCGTAAGGCCTGTTCGTATAGTTAATGTTTCTCCGTAAAAAGGCTGTCTGGGATCCCAGGCAGCCTTTTTTGTATGCACGTTTTCTTGGTCCGGTCCGGACCAGGTGGACCAAGGTGGACCAAATTCGCTGTATCCTGTCGCCAACGGCGACTGGGTTTGAACCGTCGGAGACGGTGAAATATTTGTAGCCCACATCGCGAGATGTGGGTAAGGTGCCCGAACGATGCACCCGAACCGTCGGAGACGGTGGTATAACAATTAACGCCGGATATTATGCCGCCGTTTCCAACGGCTCTATTATTTGGTAAATCCTTTCCCACATCTTGCGATGTGGGCTACAAATATACCGTCTGCTCCGCAGACTAAAAAAGGCTTCGCATATCGCGAAGCCTTTTTCTTTTACTGAGCGATGTAACCGGAGGCGATGGGGACGTCGCGGTTTAGGCCGAGGTTTAGGGTGTAGAGTGTTGCGTCAGTGCTCTTTCTGATACGCCACGTGCCGGCTGCTGCGGAGATCGGCGGGCTATAGACGGCTACATCTGTTTTGCCGTCGCCGTCGTAATCAGCGGGTGCGGGTATGTCGTTAACGGAGCCGAGCGTGACGGTCGTGTTGCCATCGGCCGAGCGGTTTAATCCCCAGGTGCCGGTCGTTTTTGTAAATACAGCAATATCGGTCAAGCCGTCGCCATCGTAGTCGCCTTGGACGGGGCGGTCGGTGCTTGCACCATACACCAACGAGGTCGAGCCGAGCGTCGAGCGGGTTATGTACCAAGTGGCGTTTGACGGACGAAATACAGCGATGTCGGTCTTACCGTCGCCGTCATAGTCGCCCTGTGCGGGTTTGTCGCCCGTCTGTCCGAGCGTGAGCGTCGCCGCTCCTGCGGTTGACTGGATCAGTAGCCACTCGCCGGTTGAGGCTCTAAAGACTGCACAGTCCGTCTTGCCGTCGCCGTCATAGTCACCGGGAACGGGTGCATCGGCGGCCGTGCCGAGCGTGACCTCTTGATAGCCGAGCGTAGATCGCTGGATGCGAAACTTGCCGCCACGGAATACTGCATTATCCGTCTTGCCGTCGCCATCGTAATCGCCGGGAGCGATGCGGTCGCCGCGTCCGCCAAAGGTCGTGTTGAGCGTCGCATTGGTCTGAATATTTTGGCTAAACCACTTGTTTTGTCCGGGGCGGAAAAAAGCGACATCGCTTGCGAGATCCCCATCAAAATTTGAAAGCGCCGATCCGGCTAGTGTCGACGACGATGTCGTGTATATATAATCGCCTCCGGAATTGCCGTTGCTGTTAGCTCCATTACCGGCAGCATAAAAATCGATCTTGCCCATTTTTTGTGCCGGTGCCGTCCAGGTAAAGCTCCATGTGTTTGAACCGAAACCTTTTGGGATAGTCCCGGTCGAGGGTGTGAAAAATATATTGACGCCAGAGATTATTTGGCCCGACCGGTCCCTCGTCAAACTGCGTGCGGGTCGCATTTGTAACCGCCAGCGTACCTGCCTGCGTCCCAAGCCGATTGATCGCCGTCACCTCAAAACCATATAGGATCGCATCTTCTTGCGATACCTTGACCGAAACGGTGTACTGCTGGCCGGGCTTGTAGTCATGCGGAATGCCGAGGATCTCGACCGTCCCTGAGCCGCTGTTGACCGGAAATGAGCCATGACAATCGGTACAGCTATTCTCGACCGGGGCACCAGAGTAACCAAACGGCGGGCCGCTGGAAAATGCTTTGACGTGGTCGGTGCCGTTCCAATAAAAAGCGGTCAACACTACGGTTGACACCACCGCGATTACGGCTAGTTTTATGGCGGCCAAACCGCTTTTTTGAGAAATCATTGAATAAAACTCCGGAAAAATCTTTACGAGAAGCTAACCTATTTGACGGCTCTTGACGCCTAAAAGTCTGCAAAACATATCTTGTGTAAGGATAGTTGTCAGCAAAAGAGCATGTCAACCAAATTCTTTGAGTCCCAGCTTTGGCTACTCAGGCTGAAAATCGAGCCCGGCGATGTTGTCATTTAACTGAACAACACGCGGCGAATAACTAAATCGGCGCGACATGATACTGACGACATACGTTTGGCCGGGAGCGACTTCGGTAAATTGGTAAAAGCCAAATGCCCCGGTGACGGCAGTCCGCATCACGCCGTTTTGGTCGGCCAATCTAACGACCGCACCACGAAGACCTCGGCCGCCGCTCGTGAACACACGCCCGGAAATATCCACGGCCGCGGCGGTGACGATACATTGCGAGTTGCCGTTAAACTGGACGGTGTCCACATTCCATCCGCCGCCGACGGGAGCAACGCTCGAGTCAAAGCCAAACGTCCAGCGAAGCTGTACATTCTGACCAACGGCCGCGGACGGCATTCGGACAACCGTCGTCACATAACCGCCTGAGTCGCCCGACCACGCGAAACGTTCACCAAGCGTGTTGGTGCTCGTTGCAGGCAGTATGGAGTTGTATCCGTTTTGGATAAATGAGCCGCCTGCCGTCACTATATCCTGAAACGCACCGCCAGAAACGCTCGGTATGCTGATGTCCAAAACGCCGCCGTCAAAACCGGGCTCGCTGTTGTAGCGGTGCCGAAATGTCAGCGTTGCCGCCGGTACCGTCACCGCGATCGCGGGTGATGTCAACGTGGTGAGGCCTCCGGTCGAGGCAATATCAGCTGCGAACATCGAATTCGGAGCCGTGTCGGCACTGACAAAGGTCGAGATCCACGGCTGTGTCGAGGCACCCGCCGAGGTAACGATCCAGCCGGCCGGGAGCGTCGGGGCCGTAACGGCGTCAAAATTTTGGACAAATGTCGTAACAGGTGTGCCCACTGGTATCGTCCGCGTAAAGCTGGTCGCACCGAGGCTGCTGTTGACGTTGAGCGTTATCGTGACAACACTGCCGCAAGGCGTACCTGCCGGGACCGTGAAGTATATCGTTTGGCTGGCTGTCGAACCGCTGTTGATAGTCCGTAATTTGCCGAGTTGCCTCCGACGATCTGTAATGTCGTCGTATTTGCGACGATGCCGGTCGAATTTGTCAGCGGTATCGTCAGAGCGACAGTCTCGCCGGGATCGGCAACGCCGTTGTTATTTCCGATCGTGTCGGACAGCGTCAGATTAGGATTTTGGAACAGGTTTGGCAGGTCAAATGCCTCGGTCACACGGACGGTTCCCAAACCGCCTGTGCTGGCTCCGCCGACCTTTTGAATACTGGCACTCGCTCCAAAACCTCGCAGAGCAAATCCGGCCCACATATCTGCAACGTCAGCGGGTGTACCACTCGCTAAGCCCGCGGCGATCATCGCGTCGCGCTCGGTAAGAGGCGTCGGGTTTAGCGGAGCTAGCTTCATGCCGTCGGTGACAAATTGCAATACACGTCGATTGCCGACCGCCCACGTCAGGCGGTTGATCATCCGTG
This sequence comes from Chloracidobacterium sp., assembly GCA_016712045.1. Taxonomy (GTDB): domain Bacteria; phylum Acidobacteriota; class Blastocatellia; order Pyrinomonadales; family Pyrinomonadaceae; genus OLB17. The sequence continues at coordinate 48,429 of JADJRV010000013.1, forward strand.
CTCGTATTTCCCACAAGGCGATGCTCCAGACCTCGCCGATGTTATGAACCTGATCGGCGGTGGAGTTAAATCGCGGACCAAAAGCGCCGTCGGAAAGATCGATCTTGGTCGTGTCGATGTCTTGAAACGTCAGCGGATTGTGCGGCCGGTTTAACGCACCGCCGGTAAAGGCCATCACTGCTTTTGGAAAACGGCGGATGCCGTAATAGTTATTATTGCCGCCAGGTGCCGTAAACGTGTCGTATGCACCGAGAGCATAAATGGCGTTGATCGGATCTGTCGGTTCGCTCAGCAGACAATGAGCGTAAAAATCAGACCAGCCCTCGCCCATGCCGCGTGCAAGATCTAGTTGGAGTCCTGAAGCGTTTCCGTGTAGCCGATTTGAAAGGCCATGAGTTGCCTCATGTATGACAACCTCAGCGTCCAGATTGCCGTCAAGATCGGGCGTAGGGGCTACCCACAAATACATCTGCATCCGGCCGCGGCCGCCATCCGCAGGCGTGTTAAAGTTTGCGTTGTTTGCACCCGAACAGTCCTGTCCCTCGGCAGTAACGCGGTCATTGCCGACGCCCTGTCCGGTAAAGTTGGTATTCTGAAAATTCCTGGCTGCTTCGGTAAATCCGAGCATGTAAGTCTCGTCGTGATACCAGTTAGCAATATAGAAAAGCTGTGTAACGGACGCACGCTGATAGTCGACCATGCCATGCGGCTGGGTTATTGAGGTGCAGTATGGCGTGTTGGATCCAACAGTCGGCTCTCCCGCCGGAACCGGAGAGTCGCCGGTATTTGTGTTTGGGTTGAACGGGTTGATCGGAAAATCAAACGTGCGAGCCGCACCGGTGACGCGGCCGTTGACGGCATCGACACCGTTCGTTGTATCGCGATCAAGCCCCGCCTCGACGTTGTTGCCGTCCGTCTCGTTCCCGCCGTCCGTTATCCAGCCAAGATTGTTAAATGTGTATGGTGCCTCGTTTCCGATGCGTGTTATCGAAGTGCGGGCGATACCGGCACCCTGAGTGCCATCGGGCGAGATTGGGCCGGGAGAACGCGGAAACGGACTGTCGGCGACGTTGATCATCGCGTTGGAGTTTGCGTAGACGTTGTATGTCGCAGCTTGGGTCTGGTCCTCGCCGATATTTTTTCGCCACAGCATCGTCCCCGTATTTGCATCGACGATGACGTAATATGCGTTGACCGGCTGCCAGATCAGCACTCGCCATGCGGGAACGGCGACGCCGGGTTCGGTTGGGAAATACATTTTCTCCGCCGTTGTCGCAAAATCGCCGGTGCCATAGACGGTTTTGATATCGGTCGAGACTTTCTCGTTTAACCGCACCCGTTTCATCGTGTTTTCAGCATTGATGTGGCGATAGGCGTGCGAAACGGCGGCTGCTGGATCGCCAAAATCTTTTGAGATCGAGGAATAATCGAGCCCCGGTGCAAAGTTATTGACTACGCGGAAAAGCTCTCCGCTCTTTGTAAATCCGGCTTTGACCTCCCCGCGAAACACCGGAACGCCGCCAATCTCTTGATTCAATTCGACAAACGACAGATTGCCGTCGGGATTGGTATAATCGGCCGCGACCTTTAACTGGCTGATCTGTTCGCCGCCTGCACCGACGAGATCTTTGTTCTCGTTGAGAAAGTCGATAAGTATGTCCGAGCGTTTTTGGGATGACCGGCCGGTAAAAACGCCTTGCCCTGCTGTACGTCGGAGCGATGATCTCAGGTATTCGGATGTCATCGTTATATTCGATCTTGAGCGTGGGAACACGCTTTTTTAGTTCGTTCTCACCCCGGACGAAAGCATCGCGGGCATCGGCAACCGCGACCGCATCTTTGCCCATTGCCGAGCGGTAGCTCGCGATCGTGTCGTAAGCCGCTTTGTCTGTGCGGATATCGTAATTTTCGAGTCCCTTTTCATGGCTCACCGTTTTGAAATAGAATCCTTTTGCGGCATTTGTCCTCAATTGAAAAGGCAATGCAAAGATCGCAGTAATGACCGCCAAGACAAAAAGGGCAAGAAACGCACTGCGGCCGGACTCGAAGTTAAAAAAGCTCATTCAGACAGACTCCCCGATATTTGATAGCATTAAGATTATCAAAACTGGCGATAGGTTGGTTGGTAGAGGGGACAACATCCGGACCGCAGTTAGATTTGGTATTGGACGATTATCACCTAAAAACGGCCTAAAGTCAATAAATACAGGCATTATACGATGAGCGATAGTTTGGCGGAACAGGTTTTCGGCCCTGGCGGGCTTGTTTCCGAAACATCACGAAAATTACGAGTATCGCAGTGGCCAGATCAAAATGGCCGAGGCAATATCACGCGCCTTTGAAGAGAAAAAGCACCTCATCGTCGAAGCCGGAACGGGAACCGGTAAGACGCTCGCGTATCTGATACCTGCGATCGAGGCCGTTGCCAAGAAAAAGAAACGAATAATAATCTCGACCGGCACCAAAAAATCTGCAAGAGCAGTTGATGGAAAAGGACATACCTTTTTTGCAGCAGATCTTGCCTAAAAAATTCTCCGCCGCTTATATGAAAGGGCGGTCAAATTACGCCTGTATTTATCGCCTTCTCCAATCCGATCACCAGCCGATCCTCGATGGCGTAGGCGAGATCGATCATTTCAAGGAGGTCCGCGAATGGTCGCACGAAACGCAGACAGGCGACCGTGCCGAGCTGACCTATCTGCCGGAAAATCTGCCCTTTTGGAATCGCATCAACGCCAAAAGTGAAACTTGTATCGGCCAAAAATGTGCCGATTATGAGCCGTGTTTTATCACGCGGATGCGTGCCCGAGCCGAGACCGCCGACATTGTTATCGTCAATCATCACCTCTTTTGTGCCGATCTAAATGTGCGCGGCAACCAGTTTGGTAAGGTGATACCCGATTACGGAGCGGTCATTTTTGACGAGGCTCATCTGATCGAGGATATAGCGGCGGATTATTTTGGATTTCAGGTTTCGAATTTTCAGCTTGAGGAACTCGCCCGCGACGCCAGCGTTTTGCCCATATCGGATGCGGTCTTGGCGACGCAGATTATTAGGTCGGCATCACGGATCAACGGTTTTGCGGAACAGTTTTGGGTACGGTTCAAACAGGCTCGCGACGCCGACGGGCGTTTCCGCTGCTTGCGGATGCATTTTTCCCATCGCGGCATCGACGGCGAGGACGAAGCGCTCGCACGGCTTGAGACCGAGGCCGATGTTTTTAGCGAAAAACTGCCCGAGGCGGACAGCGTCGTTCGCCGTGTCAGACAAACGCGGTTCGATCTCAAATTTATCGTTGAACAGGCCGACCGCAACTTTGTCTATTGGCTCGAACGCCGCGGCCGGGGCATTTTCTTGCAAGCGTCGCCGGTCGATGTCTCGTCTTTGCTGCAGGAAAAGCTTTTTGATAAGGTCGAGACCTGCATCCTGACATCTGCGACGCTCTCGACCAACGGCAGCTTCAATTTTATTCGCGACCGGCTCGGCCTCGATAAAGTAAGACCGAAACGTTTATGGCCGAATCGTCGTTTGACCACGAAAAACAGGCGATCCTTTATCTGCCAAAAACGATGCCCGACCCGCGAACGCCTGAGTTTACGCAAATGGCGGCGACCGAGATCATCAAGATAATCCAAGTGACGCGGGGACATGCGTTCGTTTTGTGCACGAGCAATTCGTCGATGACAGCGCTGTTTGAGATGGTTTCATCACGCATCGGCTATCCGTGTTTTTTGCAGGGAACAATGTCCAAAACCGGCCTGCTCGAGCAGTTTCGGTCAACGCCAAACGCCGTGCTTTTTGCGACATCGAGCTTTTGGCAGGGCGTTGACGTTCGCGGCGACCAGTTGTCGTGCGTCATCATCGACAAACTGCCCTTTGCCGTGCCGACCGATCCGCTGGTACAGGCTCGGAGCAAATTCATCGATGACAACGGCGGTAAGTCGTTTTTTGACTACAGCGTTCCACAAGCGGTGATATCGCTCAAACAAGGCATCGGCCGCCTCATCCGCAGCCGCACCGATCGCGGCGTGATCGCAATAATGGACCCGCGTCTCAGGACAAAATCCTACGGACGCGATTTTCTTAACAGCCTGCCGAGGATGAAAATAACTGCCGATCTAAACGATGTCGCCGAGATATTTACGCAATCCGGCGACGGTGAGATATAATTTTCACAATGTCCTCATTTTACGAAGTAATGATCGAACGCAATTTCTCATCCGCCCACCAACTGCGCGGGTATAAGGGAAAATGTGAGAATCTGCACGGCCATAACTACAAGGTCGAGATCTATGCACGCGGCGAGGAGCTCAATAATATCGGCCTATTGATCGATTTTGGCGATCTAAAGACTGCCGCTGACGAGATCGTGAAATACCTCGACCACCGTAATATCAACGAGTTGCCGCCTTTTGACGAGGAACTTAATCCGTCGGCCGAAAACCTCGCCCGCTACTTTCTCGAATACCTCAATACACGCGTCGGTGACGACCGCGTACGCGTCCACAAGGTCCGCTGTTTCGAAACGCCTACTAGCGTGGCGACCTACCAAACAGAGTAGTTCACCTGCTCATTTCTTCGGTTTTGAGGCTTTCGCGCACGTCCTTGGCGAAACGATCCATCAGCTTGTCCACTGATTTTTTAAGACTCTTTTCCGATTTGTCATCAACCGATCGGCGATCGTATCCGCCAGACCAACTCTTTTGTTCGGACATCGACAATGTCCAGAACGAGTGTCGATTGGTCATAGGCGATACGATAGACCGTCGATATCCTCGGCGGCGGCCGCCAACGCCAATATTTCCGCTCTCCGCGATGATACGTATAGTCCCAGTTGTCGCGAATGACGTTGACCGCTCTCTTTTTCTTTTGTACTGAGCCGATATCGGATGCGTAAGGGTCGGACTGGTGTCGGTGGATAAAACCAGCCTTTGCGACCCAACCGTCAGGGATTCGCGAATATTGTTTGTCCCATATCTCGTTCGACCCGAACTTGTCGCTCGAGGTTACCCTCTCCGTCATAAAATTCCAGGTTTTCACTCGGCTGAATGAAAACTCTTCGTTAAGATCGGAATTGGTCTGCCCGCTGACCGCGATACCGAATAAAAAGAAAACGACAACCAAAAGTGTGCCGCCGAACAGAAATCCGTATATTTTTTGTTGCGTTCTCATAACCTGCTACCTCGTAATAAAAGACTGAAGCCTTTTATTTTTGGCTTTTGACATCTGCCACTAATAAGACGTTCTGCACCGACATAAAGTAAGTAAAAGATCGTGGCAACTACGGCCTATGGTAGTAGTTTTCTCTCGTGAGTAATATAAAGCGGGTCTAAAAGCCAAAACCGGTAACAACAAGAGACTATAAATGATCATTTACTGCCGCTGTTTACTATTCTGTCTCATTATCTTAACCGCGCTAGCTGCCGAGACGTTCGGCCAGGACCGGATCGCCGGCACAGTCAAAGACCAGAACGGCGACGCGGTTGCTGGTGCCACGGTGTCGGTCAGCAGCGAATCATCCCCCGTCGGAATGACGACCGTGACATCGCGTGAGGGTGTATTTACATTCAACGCCGTACCTGCGGGTTCTTACACTTTGCGTGTACTCGCTCAGGGGTTTGCCGTTGCCGAGCAGACGATCGATGCGGGTGCGAGCAATGTTGCGGTTTCGCTTGCGATTGGCGAGAGCCGCGTTACCGTGACTGCCGAGATCGGCCAATCTGAAGAAGCAAAGAATGTTCCTCAAGCGATCAATGTGATCAGCACCGAGCAGATCATGGAGCGATCAACTTCCGTCATGGGCCAGGCCGGCCAGGAAGAGGCGGGGCTTAATTATCAGCGGACGAGCCCGACCATCGGTGCGATCGTCATCCGCGGACTGACGGGTAAAAATGTTGTGAATTTTGTCGATGGCGTCCGGTTTACTCATAGCGGCCAACGCGGCGGCATTAATACTTTTTTCAATCTAAACGAACCGAGCAGCCCTGCAGTCCGTTGAGGTACTTCGCGGCCCGAACGGTGCCCAATATGGTTCGGATTCGCTGTCAGGAACAGTCAATTTGGTCTCAAAAACCCCGGCTTACGGGTTTGACGCTCCTGAGTTTCACGGCGAGTTTAATCCGTTGTTTGGCACCGCCGACCGCAGCGTTGGTACGTCGGCATTGTTGAGCTATGGCACCCGCAGGTTCGGCGGCTTTGTCAGTGTCAACGGCCGCCGCATCGGCGATGTCCGCACGGCTGACGGCGTTGATACGCATTCGGCGGTCACGCGTTTTCTTGGGCTGCCGTCAACCATTCTTTATGACGTAAACCCGGGTACAGGATTTCAGCAATACGGTTTTGCCAGCAAGCTCGCGTATTCGCCAAGCGACGACCAGCAGATCACATTTTTCTATCAACGCAGCCAGCAAGATGGCGGCAAACGATTTGACCAGATGCTGGGCGGTGACGGAAACCTGATCGCCGACCTGCGAAATCTGATGCTCGATTTTGGCTATCTGCGTTATGTAAAACGCAACGTCGGCCCGTTTGACAGCCTGTCGCTGACCGGCTCATACAACAGCCAACGCGAAGAGCGCGTCAATCAAGGCGGACAGGGAAACCCGGCTGGTGACATTACTCACCAATACGAACGGACATCTACGTGGGGAACCAGCGCATTTCTTGATAAAAGGGTCGGCCGAAACAACACTTTGCTGTTTGGCGGCGACTTTTACCGTGAAAAGATCAACTCACCTGCTTTCATACGCAACCCCGTATCGAACGCAGTCACTATTTCGCGTCCACGCGTGCCCGATGATGCGACGTTCGTCTCGGGCGGCGTCTTTATCCAGGACGTGTGGGAAGCTATCCCAACGCGGCTTAGGATCACCGGAGCACTCCGTTATAGCGGCATGTCTTATAAGGCAAACGGAAGCAAATCACCCATCGTAGCCGGCCGCCAACTGTGGGTTAGCGATTCCTTGAAAACGAGTGATCTTTCGGGCCGTATCGGTGCGGTCATTCGTGCTACCGACGAGCTGAGATTTGCGTTTAACTATAGCCGCGGATTTCGCTATCCGAGCATGACAGATCTCGGTACGCTCGGGCTGACGGGTGATGGTTTTGAGGTTGATCACATAACGGCGGGTGCCTATGGCGGAACGATCGGTACGACCGCCGCCTCGGCGATCTCGACCGGCCTACCGGTCGCACAGCAGGAGTCAGAATTGTAATAATTACGATTTCTCTGTCCGCTATCAAAACAAACGGGTCGATTCTGACATTCACGGTATTTCGCCTTGATATCGAAAATGCTATCACGAAACAGGCGTTGATCTTGCCAGCCGGAGCGGTCGGCAAATTTCTCGGCAGCGATGTAATTACCAGTCAGAACGCTAACGGAACAGTATTTGTTGCGGCGTCGGGAAATCCTGTACTTGTCCGGGCAAATTTCACCGCCGCCAAGATCTGGGGCGTCGAGTATGAATTGCAGGCACGGCTCACCGACAGGCTGAATCTGAAAGGAAATTACACCTACGTTCGGGCCTCGGACAAAGCGACGGGGGTACCGCCAAATATCGAGGGCGGAACGCCTCCTGCAACCGGTTTTCTTGGCCTGCGTCACAATTGGGCCAAGTTTTGGGTCGAGGGCTATGCGACGTTTGCATCGAGACAGGATAGATTGTCGAGCGGTGATCTGGCTGATCGGCGAACCGGGCGGCACGCTCGCGTGCACAGATCCAAAACTATTTTCGTCGCGGAGCGTGTGTCAACGGTTTGACCACTCCCGGCGGTAGCGGCTGCGGTAGTGCCGGCGGCATCCTGGTCGCGACCGGCGAAACACAGGCACAGGTTCAAAACCGCCTGTTGCCGATCGGTGCGACCATCAACGGCGTCCTTATCGTCAATGACAGCACGGTCGTGCCGCTCTACACATATCTCCCGGGTTACGGCGTTGCAAATGTTCGCGGCGGGTTTACGATCAACGAACACGCCAATATTTTCTGGGCTTTTGAGAATATCTTTGATCAAAAATACCGTAACCCAAGCTGGGGCATCGACGGCACGGGCCGCAGCTTTACGGCTCAGTTTCGGTTCAAATTCTAAGCAGCAGTTAGATATGCCTAGCAAGGCTGTCTCCGCCGGGGGCAGCCTCTTCTTTTTTACAACTGCGCTCGAATTTTAGTATCCTTTTCCAAACAAGGAGAATTATATGGAACGCAAAACCGCAGACGATTATCCACAGGAATTATTGGATCTCTTTCACGAGTATCAGCACGGTGATATGGACCGGCGCTCGTTTATGCGCAGCATAGGCAAGTTTGCCGTCGGCGGGCTGACGGCCGCGGCGATCTATAACAGTTTGCAGCCAAACTACGCTTGGGCACAGACGATCGCAAAGGACGACAAAGACATCATCACCAGTTATGAGACCGTCCAGTCGCCTGCCGGTAACGGCTCGATCAAGGGCTATTTTGCAAAACCGTCAAAAGGTAAAAAGTTTCCCGCCGTCATTGTCATCCACGAAAATCGCGGCCTCAATCCATATATCGAAGACGTCGTCCGCCGTCTGGCTAAGGCGGGTTTTATGGCGTACGCTCCGGACGGCCTGACCTCGGTCGGCGGCTATCCCGGCGACGAACAAAAAGGTGCGGCGGCGTTTCGCACGGTTGACGGCAAAAAGATGACCGAAGATTTTGTCGCAGCGGCCCTGTGGCTCAAAAAACGGCCAGACAGCAAAGGTAAGCTCGGTGCGGTCGGGTTCTGTTTTGGCGGCGGCATGGTCAATCAACTCGCCGTCCGTCTTGGTAAAGACCTCAAAGCGGGTGTGCCGTTCTACGGCCGTCAGGCAGGTGTTGCCGACGTGCCGAAGATCAAAGCTCAGCTCTTGTTCAACTACGCCGGCAACGACCAAGGCGTCAACGCCGGTATCGCTACTTACGAAACGGCACTAAAAGCGAACAAGGTAAAGTTCGAAAGTTACACCTACGAGGGCAAACAGCACGGCTTTCACAACGACACAACACCACGCTACGACGCCGAAGCTGCCAAACTGGCCTGGGATCGGACGCTTGCGTTTTTCGCGAAACATCTTAAGTAAGATCGGCCGATCAATGCATAACCTCGATCACCAAGCTTTACAAGCTTTTTGCTTTGGATTTGAGGGTTGTGGGCTCGTCACAAACGGGCCCTGAGTTCTGTCGATGTTCGCGAGCATCAATGATTGTTCGCGAATGAGTTGCCGCATCGTCAGCCAGTCCGCCCAAAACTCAGGGTAAAGGTTGCGGTTCTTTGCGTCCGCATTGAGATCGGCGTAGATGCGAGCCACGATCAGCTTGAGAGCGAGCTCCGGATCTGATGTTTCCGGCCAATAGATTGAGCCGGGTGATACCTAGCAAAATACGATCCTGCCCGTAATATTTTACCTTGAGTATCAGTCGTCCGTCTTGATCGGTCGCAGGCTCGCTTTGAAGTTCGAGATCATTGAAAAATGTCTTTAACTCTTTCTCGTTGCGAAAGAGTCCTTGGGCGATAAGGTCTTTTAGGATCGGTGCAAAACTGGCCTTGTGAGCTTTCCAAGTTTCCTTGTTGCCCAAGAGCCCGTCACCCGCGCGTTTTGGTTTTTGATCTATACCTTCGCTGCCAGGATTTCCCGCAAAATACATCAATCCCCATGGTGCTTGCCGTTCGCGTCTCGCGTTCGAGACGGGCGATCTCTGCGTTGGCATATTTCTCATACGTCTTATGAACATTGAAGCGTCCGGTCAATAAATAAGTAGCAGAAAAGATGGCGATCAATTCGGGCTTGAAGAGGATCGATGGGATCAAATATTTTTTAGAAGTGTATGCCATTTCCGTGAGATTGCGATTGTCGGAACTGCGGACGATCGGGCCGGGTATTTGTGGAAACCGGCTTATAGAAAGCCCCATTTCGGGGCGATCCTTGGCATAGTTGAAAAATGAGCGTGCGATAGCTTTGGGTGTGGTAATTCCGGCATCATTGATCCAATCGCGACGGGCAGCTCCCGGGAAATATCTATTGATAATTCGCCCCGCAAAATCCGCGCAATTGCTAGTTAGCGTATGAAAAGTACCATTGTTCGGTTTACTGTTTGATTCCCGTAGAAATTGAGCGTCTTGATCCGCTGTAGTTTTGACAGTAAAGCCGTAAATATCGCGGTTAAACACCGTCGTCAACATCATCTGCCATAAACCAGCCGGCATAGTACCGTCCGGAGCGGCGGGGATGATGGCGTTTAGGTGCTTGTGGCGATATTTCTCTTTAAGGAAATTTCGGATCTTACTGTTGGCATAAATAGGTATTTCGGACTGATCGTCCACCCCGTACAGGAATGGGACCAACGGCACAGCCATCCACTCATAGGTTGAACCATTGCCAAAATTTCGGTAACTGCTGATAACTACGCCGGATTCATCCTCTCGACAAAGCCTAAGGCTGAAACCATCCTCTGTACAAATATTAGATAGGTAGATCGCCGCATGCCCCGAGCCGGTAAATTCTCCGGCGGCACCTATACTTTCATGCAGTAGAAACGAGATGTCGGCTCGGGCGGTCGTTGGAACCAAAAGTAACGCAGCCAGTAAAATCAAAAACCATCTTTTCATCGCAAACCTTCTTGTTCAGTTAGCGATCTTTGTCTGAACCTACATTCAGGCTACTGGTATTGAGTTTTACTATCTGTGCGTTGGAACACAATAGCGAACTTTTTGAATGCGGTCTATTTGACTATCATCAGTTTTTTAGACGATTAGATCTTTTGCGACGTAAACAGAATTGACAGACGTTGCTCCGTTATACGGATTTGGAAATTCGACGTTATGGGCGGTCGCGGTAGCGAATACTGACTTTAGATGTGCGGTAAACTCATCGCTCGCGGGGTCGTTCGACCAAAGGGCAAATGTGCCGCCGGGTTTTAGTTGGTGGCGGATCGCAGTGAGGCCCTCGGTGGTGTAGAGAGACTTATTTTTGGGATCGAGATAATGTTCGGGTGAGTGGTCTATGTCTAGTAGGACGGCGTCGAATTTGCGGTCGGGGTTGTTCGTGTCAAAACCGCTGCGGGCGAGTTCAAAAAAATCTCCTTGCCGCAACTCACATCGGGTATCGCTGGTAAGTACTTCGCCATTTGGAACAAGTCGAGCCTGATGCCAGTCGATCACGGGTTGGAACAGATCAATAACGAGTAGGCGGCTAACGTTTATATTTTTCAGTGCCTCGACCGCAGTGTAGCCGAGACCGAGGCCACCGATCACGACATCCAATTCACCATAGAGAGGTGCAAGACCGAGTGTAGCGAGCTGTCGTTCGCTCTCTGTAAAGAGGCTCGACATGAGGTATTCGTCGCCGAGCTTGACCTCAAAAACCTCTTGGTTCTGCAAGAGAGGTTCTAGCCGCCGCCGCAGCGTCAGGTCGCCAAGCGGCGTTTGTTGATATCCGAGTTCTTTAATGCTCATTTGCCGAAATAAAAAAAGGCTGTCCCGTACGAGACTGCCTCTTTTTTGTTAAATGGTCGGGGCGAGAGGATTCGAACCTCCGACCCCTCGGTCCCGAACCGAGTGCTCTACCAGGCTGAGCCACGCCCCGACAAACCAATGTTAGAGTTTATGATACGGTTCGGTTCAAGTCAACCTGCGGCTGCTATTGCTACGGCATATACTGGTTTTGAGCGATCGAATTATAGTATTCCACCGGGGCGAGATCGTCAGTGAGTATTGGTAAGTCGGTCGGAATACGATTTCGGAGTAGATATTCCCAAAAGTGCTGAGATCTCAGCATCACCGCTCGCGAGTTGCGGCGGCTCGCTCGATTTTAACGCGACGATTATCAGATTTTGTAGCGATTCATCCGTGCGGTCGGTTCTTACCTTAAACACAAAAACATTCGGGAACACCGAGCGATACGTCGCCATTTCGGCGCGAAAAAATCCGCTTCCCGGTCCCGTAATTGACGACCCAAGGTTAAAAATAACGACACCATCGTCCGATAAAGAATCACTGTATCTTTTGACAGCCTCGACCGTCGTCAGTTGAAAGGGAACCGTGAACATCGACCCAAAAGCATCCATCAAAATGACATCGTACCGCCCGGCGTCGGCGCGGTTGAGATACATCCGTCCGTCTTCGTGAATGATGTTGAGCCTCGCGTCGTCTTTCAAACGAAAATGCTCGCGGGCAATATCGGTCATTCGCGGATCGATCTCGACCACATCAAGCCGAACATTGTCATAACGTCGGAGAAATTCCTTTGGCGTTGAATAGCCTGCACCGCCAACAACGAGCACGTCTCGAAACGCCGGTTTGAAATGCCTCGCAAGATGGTAAAAGCGTCCGTATTCGAGTGCGGGTTCGTCGCTGTCGAGAAAGATCGCGGACTGGATTGCATACGGGTCGGTCGTCAGCACGCGGATAGCCCGACCGTTGCGGTCGGTTGAGCGAAAGACTTGCACGCGGCTGTATTCGGTATCGATATCGCGGAGTTCGTTCGCACGAAAACTTATCCCGGCAGCGGCCTCGCTCCAGCAAACCGCGCAAAATAGCAGCACTAAACCTGCGATATTTATCCTAGAGATCGCGAATGGAACTAGTAAAAGCGACAGCGCGATCAATGAGCCAGCGATAATGTAAAGCGTCCGGACGCTGCCGACAAAAGGGATGAGGAAAAACCCGGCGAGGAACGTGCCCGCAATGCTGCCGACGGTCGAAAGGGCGTATAAGCGGCCAACAGTTTTGCCAACGTCGGCGAGCACTAACATTCTTAGCTTTACGGCGTAAGGCGTGACCATGCCAAGGCAGACGCTTGCGGGGGCGAACAATAGCAAAGCGGCAAGAAGCGATTGCAGTTCGACACCGACCGGTGCCGAAGCGATAAAAGAAAGGACGATCTCTTTGACAAGGACGGTGACCGAAACGAGTGTTCCTGCCAAAAACAGCACGGCGGCGAGGATTCGTACGTCCGGCCTGCGATCGGCGAGGCGTCCGCCGAACCAGTAACCGAGGCTGAGGCTCGCGAGAATGACGCCGATCAGGCTTGTCCAAACGTAGGTTGATGTGCCGATAAATGGAGCAAGTATGCGTGAGCCGATGATCTCGTACGTCATCAACAGCCCGCCCGAGACAAAGACCGTTATCTCCAACGATATTGCCCGGAGACGGGCCGGCATTGACACTACTTGTCCTCTGCGACCTCTGCGATCTCATCGATCACGTCCGGCCGTTTGCCATATTTGTGTTTGATAAATTCGATGATCGGCGGCAGCAACGACAGGAAAACGACCACGATCACGACCTTTTCGATATGATCCTGGAGCTTGATACCAAGAGCGTTTTCGATCACACCGCCCAAGAAATAACCCGCGAGCACCATGCTGCAGATCCACAGCAATCCGCCGAGGATGCTGTACGGCAGGAATTGGCGATATGGCATTTCGGCAGCCCCAACGACGATCGGTGCAAAGGTGCGAACAATGGGAACGAACCTCGCAAGTATGACCGTCTTAACGCCGTATTTTTCAAAAAATGCGTGAGCCTTTTCTACTCTGCTTGGCTTAAATATCCACGAATCTTCGCGGTTAAACAGCGTCTTACCCATTACGCGTCCGGTCCAATAACCGGTACTGTCGCCGATCACCGAGCCGAGAAAAAACGCGATCATCACCCACCAGACATTTAGCTTACCGGCCGCAGCAAACAGCCCGGAAACCACCAGCAACGAATCACCCGGCAGAAAAAAGCCCACCGCGAGACCAGTCTCGGCAAAGATAATGAACCAAAGCCCGAGATACACATAGTTGCCAAGCAAAGCCAACATATAGTCGATGAGCTTTGCGGGATTTAGAAAATCCTTTGCCTGATATAAAAATCGATTATCGAATCCATAAAATCTTGGAACCGGAGCGTAACGGGCTTTAAACGTCCAGGCCCAGCGCTATCGCTCCCGGTTCTGACTAAGTCACCAGCCATGTTCGCCGATGAGCGGCACAAATGCACAAGGGCCAAAATTTTCTTGTGTTGAGCCGCTTTCAGTGCGGGTTACGCGGATAAGCGTCTGCGATCGTTGGTCGTCGCCGACGGGAATGACGAGCTTGCCGCCAATCTTTAATTGCTTTACAAGCGGTTCAGGAATGTCAGGCCCACCCGCCGCGACGAGTATCGCGTCGTACGGGCCGTACGTTTCCCAGCCGGTCGTGCCATCAGCGGCTTTGAGCGTAACATTTGTGATGCCAAGGGTTTGCAGACGGCGAGTAGCTTCGTCAGCGAGATTTGCTAGACGCTCGATGGCAAAAACAGATCGCGCCAGCGACGCTAGGATCGCAGTCTGATACCCGGAACCGGCACCGATCTCGAGCACCTTTTCGTTGCCCGTAAGTTCGAGCAGCTCGGTCATGCGGGCGACGATAAATGGCTGTGAGATGGTCTGGCCACCGGAGATGGGCAGGGCGTTGTCTTTGTAGGCTTGTGATTTGATCGCGACCGGGACGAACAAATGACGCGGGACGCGGGACATGACATCGAGCACCCGCTCGTCGGCGATCTTGTGCGTCGTGCGGAGCTGCTCGACCATCGCGAGCCTCTGCATTGTCATTTCGTCTGTGATGGCGGTTGCGTTCACTAGTTGGTGTTCCAGTTTTGTAATTTTTCGACGCCGCTGTGGCTGGTCAAATCGCTTCGCATCGGCGTGACTGAAACGTAACCCTCGTCGATCGCCTCAAAATCGGTACCGCCCTCGGCACGAAAACCTTCGCGGACCTCGCCGATCCAATAATAGAGTTTGCCGCGCGGGTCGATGTGTTCGCTAATAATGGGACGTGCGTTTTTAAAACCCTGTTTTGTGATGCGGATGCCTTTCGGACGCCCTTAGGCACATTTACATTGAGCAAAGTCCAAACCGGCAAGCCCTCGGCGAGAGCTTTTTTAGTTATCTCTGCCGCGACCTTTGCCGACTCTGAAAAATCTTGGTCGCGATACGACGCGAGGCTGAACGCGAGGCCGGGAACGCCAAGGATCGTCGATTCTAGTGCACCGGCGACCGTGCCCGAATACGTGGCGTCGTCGCCGAGATTGGCACCGTGATTGATACCCGAGCAGCAAATATGCGGCCGCTCGGCTGCGGGAAATATCTGATTGATCGCGAGCGTGACGCAATCGGTCGGCGTGCCATCGACCGTCCAATGCCGTTCAGAGCGTTGGCGGATACGCAGCGGCCGCGATAGCGTCAGGCTGTGCGAAGCTCCGCTCATCTCGGCCTCGGGGGCGACCACATAGACGTCGCCGATCTCGCTCAGGGCCGCTTCGAGTGCGACGATACCCTCGGCGTGATAGCCGTCGTCGTTGGTCAGTAAAATTCGTGTTCGTTCGGATGCCATGTTAAGAGAATATACGTTTAAAAGTAAAAAAGTGAAAAAGTGTCTGAGCATTTAGCTTTTTCACTTTTCCACCTTTTAACTCTTTCACTTTAGTTATCGGTTCTGCCCCATCGGCGGACGACCTGGTCCGCTGCCGGTACCGCCGCCCATCGGACGCTGCGTGCGAAAACGCTTGCGGTTGCGCTTGCGGGCGTTGACCGATTTGAGCTTTGCCTTTTGTCCGGGTGGGATAAAATGAGCGTGCTTTTTGAGATCTTTGATGATCTCTTCACTGATAACCTTACGTTTGAAGCGGCGTAATGCCGACTCGATCGATTCGTTATTGTTTACTGATATAAATGCCATTTTGTTTGCTCACCCTCCTCTCGGCTAAAAATTTTGCTCAATCGAGCAAACAACTATTAAACCTGATTTGCCACAGAAACGCAAGGGCTCCGTCTGGCACCTTACGGTAAAGGCAGCGACAGCAGATGCCCGCGATAGACGAAATAAACTTTCTTGCCGGGTTCATCGACCCACATATTCATACTGTTAAACCTGATCTTTGGCACTTTCATTATGGGCTTAAAGCCAAAGGTTTTGGTCTCGTAAATGCCGATCTCGGTCAATCCCTTTTCCTCGTCGATCATTGCGGCCCAGTATTCGTTGGGTTTTGCGGTCTTTTGCAGCGCACGGTAGGTTTGCTGGGCAACGGGACGAAATTCGCCGGGAGCAGGATTTGCGACTCCGGTCGCCGGATCGACGAGCAGTAAATTGCCCGGCTCGGAATCAGCGAGTGCAGTATCTTCATCGTCCGAACGGTAATAGCGATAGTCGTTTCGGATGACGAGGATCTTGTTTATAGACGGAATAAACGCGAGCGGATAGCTCTCGCCGTAGCCCTCTAACTCGACTTGATATTCCTTATTGGTGGTCAGATCGACGCGAAATATGGCCTGTCCGGATTGGTCATCCTGTTTGCCGACGAGCACCCAACGCCCGTTTGGCGTAATGACGGGGTTGCGATAATTGCCGTCACGCACCTTGGTCAGACGTCCGCGAACGACCTTAAACAATCCATCCTCCGACGCACGTATCTCAAGGTCCGCAAGCCGAGCTTTCCACTGCTCCTCACCCGCCGGGACGCCGAGCCCGTCACGCATCGGCAAAAACTCGACACCGGCGGGTTGGGATGTGATCCCTGCGACCTCGCTGCCCTCGATCTTGTACCAGGCGTAGCCCTCATAGCGGCGCTTTGCCCGAAGCTCGGCCTTTTTGCCCTCGATTTCCTCGGAATAATCCTCGACCGGGGCGTTTTCATCATCCGGGTCGCCGTCGATCTCTTTTTTGATCTTGTCGCGGACGGCTTTTTCGCTTGCCGCCACGCGAAAATCCGACCCGTCTTTCCAAACGGCAACGGCGTTAAGATCATCCGCCGCAAGTACTATCTCCAGCCCCGGTATCTCGCGGCTGAGGCGGTATTTGAGTTTTGCGGGAGCTTGCTTGAGTCCCGCAAAATATTTATCAAGCCCGACAAAAAATTCAAACTCGCCGCCGCCGCCGTATTCGCCGTCGGTGCCCGTCATATAGACGCGGCGTCCGCCGACGCGACTGAGCATTATCAGCTCCTTTGCCTCGCAATACGCACCGCCGCACGAGATAAACGGCGGCAGCTCGTCAACTTTGTTATGGGCGAGATAGCCCTTGATCGCGTCAAATTCCTCGCCGCTCAGCGGTCGCTCGCGATAACGCGAATCGTCCTCGTCCCAGCTAAACATCACGCGGTCCTTGTAGATCCGGATGTAATTGTCGTCGTAGGAATAAATGCCGACGAGGTCGTCAGATTTCTTGACCTCGGCCTGTAGCTCTTTTTCGGTGGCAATGATCTGGTCGTCATTACCCGCACCCGACCAGCCGTTGTAGAGCGAACTGTCGCCGAGGCTCTGATAGACGGCGTAGAGATATTCGTTATAAGTTTCGGCAACCCCATCGACCATAAACGCACTGCGGGCCCCAAGTATCTTTGCCTCGTTCGGGTGACGTGCCAGCACGATCGCGCGCGCCTCAAGCGAATCTTCGGATTCGAGATAACGCTCGGCTGCGGTCTGCAACAGCGGATTTGGCGATTTGAGATTTTCCGCAACCTTTGGCACCTGCAGCGGCAGCCGCAGCAGACGGGCACACGCAAACAGGGCAGTCTTGCTCTCGATATTGCCGTTGTCGAGGATCGCGTCGTAATCGGCAGAGTCCTCAAGCAGACACGCCGAGATGCCAAGCGCCGTCGGCGTGCCGGTGCGGATATCAAAAATATCGGTCGATTGCTTTTCGCGAAGCTCCTTTCGCTGGCCGAGCAATCTGATGATCGTGTCGAGATCGGCGACGCCGCGTTTCAGATCACGAAGCAGCAGTATATTGATCGCCGCATTTTGCCAGCGGAGTATCATCCTCCGGTAAGCCAGGGCAAGAGGTTTGTCTTTTGTGTCGAGCACGGCGATGCGATCGACCACACCGCGGGCTAGCACATCCGGGATCGCGGGTGCCTGTAGCAGCGTCCGCCCAAGGCTCGCGCGGATCTCAGCGGGCGTTGGGGCTCGTTTACCTTCGTTCTCGTAAGTTGTTGCGTAATTAGATGCAACGGCGTTGGCGTTAGCGGCCAAATTCGCTTCGTTGTCCATCTCAGTGCGGACGCCTTTGGCGGCGGTCTCAAGCGCGTCTAGCTGCTCAGTAAGCGAAAATCCATTGCATTCCCAAATCGCACTGACGACAATGTCACGCTCATACGACTGCGACATCTCAGGCAAAACGCGACGCAACGCCGGAACAGCCCGTCCGTCTTTTTGTTTCGCCAAAGCCGCGACTGCCGATGACCTAAATGGAAAGGCGATGACTTGAGACGTCTTTGATGATCCGGGACATTTGACGCCGGACGGTTGGCCAAATGCTGGCACGATTGGATGCCGGATTCGCCGCATTTGCTGCAGCATTGCGGTGAATGCAGCATTGGCAACCGGCACGGACTGTATATGCTTTTCGTCAAGTATCTTGATCAGCCCCGGAACGCTTTCCGGTACCTCGATCTCGCTGAGTTTTCGGACAAGAGCGCCGCGCGAATCATCGACGTCGATCGCCCATTTTTGATCCTCGAGCCACGGCAGCAGAGCTTTGACGACCGCCGCGTTGCCGATGTTTAGCTGGGCTATCAAATTGCGAACCGCATTGCTGCGAGCTGTCGGATTATTGCTACCGACAAGCTCGATCATTTTGTCGACGTACGTGTCCTCGGGCGGATTGAGAATGAGGGTGGTGAGGCCGGTATTCGTCTGCCCGTTGACTACGAGCTTAGCAAGTGTCTCGTCACCGAGCAGCGAGAAATACCATTCGTCGCGTCCGGACCATTCTTTTTCGCTGAAAAGCGCGTCCATCGCGAGATCACGCATTCCGGGCATCGCATTTTTGTCCTCAACAAATGCTTTTAGCGCGTCGCGGTATGTTTCGATATCGCCGGTCGAATTGGTATCGAGTGCGTGGCGATACTGCGCCCAGGTCGCCAGCACCTTTGATGTTTTTAGCGAACTGTCGCCTAACAGCCGATCAATGATCGGTTTTGCCCGGTCAAAATCGACCCGTGCGAGCGAGAGCAACTCGGTTTGCCCCGTTACATATTCGCCGCTGTCGTTAACGCTCGACGCTTTGCGGGCGAGATCGGAGCTAAAATACGGGCTATTATACATCAGCCACTCTTTGATCATTCGACGTTCTTCTTTATTGAATCTTTAACAAAATCGGCAGCTTTCGCGTCGCCCTTTAGCACATTGAGATAGCTTGTCAGCAAAGCCGGCTTTTTGCTGATCTCTTTCATTATCCGGCTCCGGGCCTGATCGGAAATCTCCGGCATGTAACGCAGATCCTGAGCCGAATTGTTTTGCCGAAGCCAGTAATCGAGCAGCTCGTCGATAGGAGCATTGTCCTTTGGCACGTTAGATTTGCTGTAAAATTTTTCGTCGCGGTTGTAAAGCGAAGTCTGTGGGACGAGCGGATTTGGCGGTGCCGGAGCGGGCAGCCGAAGCAAAAGCTCGATAGGATCGTCCTTTGCCGCCGTCGAACCTGAACCTGCAGATGAGTAAAACAGGAAGAAATAGCCGGCGACGAGCAGTCCTACGCAAAGAGCCGGCTGCTCGCAAGGTTCGCTGTAAATTTGCGGTCATAGCGGGATTATATTCTTTTCTTTTCACAAATCAATCCGTTTTCTGTCAATCTGTAATCGTTTCGGTAGATGCGGACTTTAGAGGCTTTAACTATAATCAAAGTTCGCCGCGATTTGCGAAAAATTAAGTGGACCAAAACTCAAATATCTACCGCCTGACCGACAAGGCTCTGCAGCTATCTCTGTTGCTGCTGGCTCTGTGCGCACCGGTATCGATCGCTGCGACGCAGATTTCATGGTCGCTCGCGCTTTTGTTTTGGCTCATCAGGCTGGCGTTCGTCCGTCCGACATTTAAAACGGACGGGATCACCACCGCGATCCTCGCGTTTGTGGGCCTCACACTAGTTTCGTCGTTTTTTTCGTATGAGCCGCAGATTTCTCTGCGGAAAATGGTCGCCGTGTCGCTTGTGACGATAGTGCATCTGGTAGCTCAAAATATCCGCGATACAAAAATGGTGCGGCGTGCGATCGTTATCTTATTGCTCTCGGGCACCGTTGCGGCTGCGTATGCGATCGGAAAGTTTGCCGTCGGAGCGAATCTAAAGGTCACAAAGCTCACCGCCGACAGTCCTCTGCGGGCCGCAGGTGTGCAAGAAGGGGACACGATACTCATAACGGGCGATAAAACCATCGCCACGCCGGACCAGCTTGCGGCGGCGGTAAATGCTTCGCAAGATACGAAAATCCTCGTCAAGATCTATCGCTATCAGCAGGTTCTTGATTTTTATATGGCGCCGACGCAGCGGCAAACCGACGCCATGACCCGATTTGGCATCGAGGCGTGGTCGCCCGGTCGAGACGTGCGGGCATCGGGTTTCTTTGGGCATTACACAACCTATGCTGAGGCCGTTCAGTTGCTTGCGTCGGTCGCACTAGGCCTACCTATCATGGCTCCGGGCGGGCTGTTTGCTAGGAATAAGTTATTGCTCGGAGCGGTGCTTGCGGCGTTTGGTTTTGCTCTTTTTCTTACGGTTACCCGGGCGTCGTGGGCAGGATTTATGATCTCAACGGCGGCGATGGTGCTGATCGGCACATCGCGAAAGACGATATTGGTCTGCATCCTTTGTGCCGTCCCTTTGGCTGTCGGCGGCCTGTATTATTTACAGCAAAAGCGTGACGTTGCCTTTGTTGATGCCGGCGACAACTCGACTACTTGGCGGATGACCGTCTGGCGTGAAGGCGTCAACGTACTCGTCTCAAACCCGCGGCACCTCGCCGTTGGCATCGGAATGGACTCGCTCAAGACCCATTGGCAGGACTGGGGTATGTTTGATAACGGCCGACTGCCGCTCGGCCATATGCATTCGACGCCGCTTTCATTGGCATTCGAACGCGGCGTGCCGGTGCTGATCGCTTGGATAATATGGATGTTTTTATACTTGCGAATGCTCTGGCGGGGCTTTCGCAGCGGGGAATTTGACTGGTTCGAACGCGGCGTTTTGCTAGGTGCTCTGGGCGGTGCCGTAGGTTTTCTCGCAAGCGGCCTGGTCCATTACAATTGGGGCGACTCTGAGGTCGTGATGATATTTTTCGTCATAATGGGTCTGAGTATTTCGATCGCAACCAGAGCGACTAAGGCCGCTGTGCCGGCGTGATCTGACAACAACATTGAGATCCGAACTCCAACAAAAATTTTCATTTAGCGTCGTTTTGACCGTTGCCTCGCGGTTTCTCATGACCGGAAACAGCGTCATCGCCGGCGTACTGGTCGCTCGTTTTTTGGGGGCCGAGAGTCTCGGCCAGCTCGCGGTATTAAATGTGGCGATCGTCATCGCGATCCAACTCGGCGGTTTCGGCATAGCCAACACAAATTCGTATTTACTGCCGGCGATCGCGAGAATGTTGTCCCGGCAGCAATTAACGGCACCTTATTTGTACTCGTTAGCGGCATTATCTGTGCATTTTTTATCTGGACCGCCTCACCCATTTTGCTGCCCGGCATCGAAACGGATCTCGTTGCCATCGGCGTCCTCAGCATCCCGTGCCAGCTGGTCACGTCGATCGTCAATTACCTTTTTTTAGCTCAGGGACAAGTCAAACGATTTAATATACTTGAGTTTCTCAACCAATCATTTGTACTGATAAACGTCGTCGTTGTGTTGCTGTTTTTCAGCGGCGGGCTGCGGATGCTTGTCTCTTTAAACACTGCGGCAAGTGCAGGCGTGAGCGTTTTGACACTCATTTTGCTCTACCGATATCTTAGTCAGCATTTTGCCGATTTTCCGTGGAAAGCAGACCTATCGTTGCTGCGAAAGATGCTATCGTACGCTGTAAAGATCCACGTACTTTGGGTTTCGACCTTTTTCCTCTATCGGTTTGATCTGATAATCGTCAATTATTTTAAGGGTGCGGCTGTGGCGACGGTTTATTCGGTCGCGACGCAATGCACACTGTTTTTGCTCATCTTGCCTTATGCGGTCGCAAATCTGCTGCAGAATCGCGTCGCTGCTCGCGGCGATGATAACGTCGAATTCACGTGTCGCGTGGCACGGCACACATCGCTCTTAATGTTCAGTGCGTGTGCACTCAGCATTCCGGGGATATTGCTTGTCAAAATGGTGTACGGAACAGGGTTTGACGATCTGCCGATCCAATTTTGGATCTTACTGCCGGGGGTTTATTTTGCCGCGATGCAGGTCGTGATGTCACAATATTTTGTCGGAACAGGCTTGCCGGTCAAGCTGCCGTTCGCGTGGGTCATCACTTTTGTCTCAAGTGTTATTCTTAATATTTTGATCGTGCCAATGTTTGGCGGGCGTGGGGCAGCGGTTGTTTCGACCGTATGTTATTTTCTGATCTTTGTCGTTATATTTATATTTTTTAAGGGAGACACTGGAAAGAAATTGTCCGATATTTTGATCCCGCGCATGAAAGAAATACGCGAGCTCCTGAGCTCTGCGACCGGCTATTTCGTGAAGCAAAACGCAACGTAATTAAATGAAGGTATTACATTATCTGGACCGGGTTAATCGCGGGGGGGCTGAGACCCTCGTGGTTGACGTGGGCCGTAACGCCAAATCCGCGGGTATCGACATAACATTTGTCGCCGGCGGCGGCGGCGATCTCGAGCCGGAATTTACAAAGCTGGATGATTTTCAGCGGATCGACAGACGTCTCTCGATCGACCCGATCCAACTATGGCGGCTGCGGCGTTTGATCAAAGATCGTGGTGCCAAGATCGTCCACGGCCAACAGCCGATCGATGCGTTGGTTTTGTATCTTGCGACACTTGGCACCGGAGTTAAATGCGTTCTTAGCCTGCAAAACTATTTTCCCGATGAGCTAAATCGCAAAATAGGTAAATTTGTCATCCCGCGAATGGATGCCATTTGCCCGGTCAGTAAATGGATGCTGGAATGGTATCAAAAAGAAGAAAAGTTTGATATTGCCGAGAAGTCGCACGTCGTCTACAACGCTGTCGATGCTGCACGGCTTGAGCCCGTTCGTACGGAGCAACGGGCCACGTTGCGTGATGAGCTAGGGATTGGTATCGATGTTCCACTGCTCGGCATGACTGGCCATTTTTACGCCGATCAGCGAAAAGATCAGTTGACCGTGTGCCGTGCATTGCCGGCGATCTTTGAACGGTTTCCAGAGGCTCATTTTGTGTTCATTGGCAATTTGTATCCGGGAGCTGAGGAATATTATGCGAAATGTGTGGATCTTTGCCGTGAATCGGGTATCGATACCAAAGTGCATTTTCTAGGTACTAGAAACGACGTTGCGGATATCCTGCGCGAGCTAGATCTTTTCGTATTTTCGACCGTACAGGAAGGATTAGGGATCGCGGTTGTCGAGGCTCTGGGCCTTGGCGTGCCGACGATCGCATCCGACATACCGCCCGTACTCGAAGCCGTCGGCGATGATATGCCCGAGGGGCGATGTGCCGAAATTTTTCGCACGGGCGATGCCGCAGATCTTACGGAAAAGACCATCGCTCTGCTCGGCGACCCTAAGCGGTTAAAGCAGTTAGGTGAAAAAGCACGACTCCAGACGCCAATTCGGTTCTCGATCGAAGCCCATCTCGTGAGCCTTAAAGGCGTTTACGACAACTTGCTTTCGGACAAATGACGCTAAAAGTGCTGCACATCCTCGATGCAACAAATCGCGGCGGAGCCGAGATGCTCACGCTCGATGTGTGCCGCAACGCCCGTAACGCAGGGCTCGATCTGACGTTTGTCGCAACCGGCGGCGGGGATCTTGAGAGAGAATTTGAGCGATCAGGTGCGCCGTATTTCCGTCTGCAAAGACGGCTGCCGATCGACCCCGTTCTCGTCAAAAACCTCCGCCGCATCATCAAGCAAACCGGCGCTCAGATAGTCCATGCTCAACAGGCGGTCGAGGCGATCCACCTCTATCTCGCGACCCGCGGCACCGGCGTAAAATGCGTGATGAGCCTGCAAGCCTATATCCTGGACACCAAAAATCGCATCGCGACAAAGATGATTGTCCCGCGTATGGACGCGGTCTGTCCGGTGAGCGCATCGATGCAGGAATGGTACCGGTCGGGCGAAGGATTTACGATCACTGACAAATATCACGTGCTGGCAAACGGCGTTGACGCGGCCCGACTGGGGCCGACGAGAAAGCCGGGAACTCCGTCGTTACGAGAGGAATTGGGCATCTCGGATGACAGGGCTTTACTGGGAATGGTCGGTAATTTTTATCCCGACGAGCGAAAAGATCAGTGGTCGATCTGCCGTGCATTAACGGCAATTTTCGCTCAGCATCCAAACGCCCATTTCGTCTTCGTCGGTGCCGTTCACGACGGGGCTGAGGATTATCATCGCCGTTGTGTCGAGCATTGCCGCGACAACGGAATCGCCGACCGCGTGCATTTTGTGGGCAAACGCGGCGACATCCCTGATCTTTTGCGTGAGCTAGACCTGTTTATTTTCTCGACCGTCCAAGAGGGTTTACCCGTCGCGGCGGTCGAGGCTCTGATGCTGGGCGTGCCGATGATCGTCTCGGACATCCCGCCGATGCTTGAGGTTGGTGGGGCCCACGCCCGAACGTTTGTGCGTCGAGGTGTTCAAAACGGGCAGTGCCGACGACCTTGCCGAAAAGGTGATCGCCCTGTTGAGCAACCCTGATAAACTAAAAATTCTCGGTGAAAAGGAGCGCGTCCAGACGGAGCAATATTACGGTATCGAGGCTCATCTGACGACGCTGAAAGCGATTTACGAAAACCTTGTCACCGATAAATAGTCCCGTATGCGTGTTTTAGTTGGAATGCCTGACAAAGATTCGCTCGGTGGGCCGATATATTGCGAGCCGCCGTTTGTCGCCGCGCTTCGTGCGGGCGGTGTCGAGGTTGACGAAGAAACTTACGTATATGGCGGTAGTGCGGATCAGACACCGCTGCTAAAACGGATAAAGCGCGTGCTCGATGCGGCAAAACGGCTTCGCCGCCGGACGCGCGATAACAAATACGACATCATCCATCTCAACACCTCGATCGACGAAAAATGTGTTGTCCGGGATCTCGTGACGTTCGCTTTTTTGCCGGCAAATGTACCGGTCTATCTCAAAATGCACGGCTCGATCGCCCGGTTTCTTGCGACAAAAAGTCTTGTCTGGCGATGGGCGATGCGACGTTTGTTTGCGAGGGCGGCGGGCATCGGCGTGCTGTCGAGCGAAGAGCGTGAAAATTTTATCCGTGCCGGCTGCCCGCCCGAAAAGCTGTCGCTTGCCAAACTCGTCGTCGAAGGCGATATCTATTCCGCCGATCCCGGTTTCCGCACCCGTCACAGCGTCAGCCCCGACACGCCCGTCCTGCTCTACAGCGGCCGTTTTGTCGAGGCCAAAGGCCTGCTCGATGTAATCGCTGCGTGTGGTGAATTAAAAAAAGCACGGCGCGAATTTGCCCTGTTTTGCCTAGGTGACGGCCCGGTTCGAGCGAAAGCCGAGAGCCTCGCCGCCGAGTTGGGCATTGCGGACAGCGTTCGATTTTTTGGCTACATCCCCGAATCCGACACCGCCGCCTTTCATGCAAACAGCACCGTGTTCGTCTTTCCGACCTATCACGACGAAGGCCTCCCGATCGTCATCCTAAAATCCATCGCCGCCGGCCTGCCCATCATCACCACCCGCATCCGCGGCGCCGCCGACTACATGGCCGACCCCGAAAACTGCCTCTGGACCGAACCCCACAAACCCTCGGCCCTAGCCGAACGCATCACCAAACTCCTCGACAACCCCGATCTCCGCCAAAAAATGTCCACCAACAACCGCCACCTCGCCACCCAATTTTCAGCCAAGTCCGTCGCAAATGAGTATGTTGAGCTTTATGTGAGTCTAATGAGCTAAAAAAGAGACTAAATCGTTGTAAGATCCCGCAACGAGCGAATTCGATAAACTCGTTATTTCCCATACAAATAATTGAAATTAATCGGTGATTCGGTCTTTATTTTGGATGGAGAACTAGCGGTCCGCCCCGATCGTTTGAGTGTAGTTTGCCTGTTAGAGTGCCATGTCCAAGCTTTTACAAACACCAAAAGACCCTAACCTGATCTTTGACGTCGGGCTGCATCGTGGCCAGGATACGTCTTTTTATCTCAAAAAAGGCTATCGCGTTGTAGCGTTTGAGGCTGCTCCTGAGAACGCCGCGTTTTGCCGTGAGCGTTTTGCCGAGGAGATCGCTGACGGTCGTTTGACCATCGTCGAGGGAGCCATTACCGAGGATCCGGCGGCGGGCGAGCCTGACGGCAAGGTGCGTTTTTACCGCAACGAGGACCATTCGCTGTGGGGCAGCACGTCTGACGATTGGGCCGTGCGAAACAAGGTGATGGGCACGACCAACGAGATCATCGGCGTGACGGCGGTTGATTTTGGCAAATGCATCGAAAAATACGGTGTGCCGTACTTTTTGAAGGCCGATATCG
Organism: Chloracidobacterium sp.; assembly: GCA_016712045.1. Classification (GTDB taxonomy): domain Bacteria; phylum Acidobacteriota; class Blastocatellia; order Pyrinomonadales; family Pyrinomonadaceae; genus OLB17. Next base: position 74,859 of record JADJRV010000013.1, read on the forward strand.
TCGGTTCTGAATGCATCTGTCTGCGGGCGATGCTCAAGTTTGAGAACCAGCCCGATTATATCTCGATCAGGTCTGAAAAAGTGATATTTGAGCGGCTCGGCGAGGAATTTGACCTGCTTGAGCAGCTCGGTTACGACAAATTTAAGGCGGTCAAACAGGATTTTGACGGCATCACGCCGGAGGTTCCTTCGGATGGCGAGCGGCAGTTTCATGTGTTCGAAGAGGGTGCGTCCGGGCCTTTTGCAGAAGAGTCACGAGGCGATTGGAAAGACCGCAGCGGAGCCATCAAAGATTACCGAAGCGTGTTTGTCAAATATTGGTTGTTTGGCGATTATTCGTATCTGATCCAGACCGAAAAGGGCCGTAGATTTATCACCTTTCTTGAGCGCATAGTGCGGCGTTCTCTACCAGGCTGGTACGACACCCACGCTCGTCATAAATCGGTCACGCCAGAACCAAAAGCGGCACCGGTGCCGACAGAATCGCTAAGGCAACAGAGCGCTTGGCTGCTCGCGGCTAAGGTCATTGGCTTTGCTCTGAGCTTCATGCTGCCGCTGCTCATCGTGCGTTCGCTGACGCAGGAGGCCGTCGGGCACTACCGCGAAGCGTTTCAGGTCATAATGAACGCCGCGACGATATTGCCGCTCGGCGTATCGATGAGCGCATATTATTATCTCGCCCGAGAGACGCCCGAGCGGCGCGGTACGGCGGTGTTTAACATTTTGGTGTTCAACTTCGTCATGGGCGGGCTGGCCTGTCTGACATTGAACCTATTCCCGCAGCTTATCGGCGATGTGTTTCGCAGCGACGAGCTGACACGGCTCGCACCAAAGATCGGCATCGTCATCTGGATATGGATGTTTTCGACCTTTCTCGAAACCATCGCCATCGCCAATCAAGAAGCACGCGTCGCGACGTTTTTCATCGTCGGAGCCCAACTCAGCAAGACGCTGCTGATGGGCGGAGCTGTGCTCATGTTCGGCACGGTCGAGGCGTTCATCTACGCCGCGATGATCCAGGGCGTCATACAGACCTTTATATTACTCGGCTATATCCGCTCGCGTTTCCCGGGCTATTGGCGCGGCTTTCAGGCAAGATTTTTTCGCGAACAGCTTGTATATGCTTTGCCATTTGGGCTAGCCGCGATTCTTTGGATCGCTCAGAACGACATCCACAATTACTTTGTCGGGTACAAATTTACATCAGCCGAATTTGCGATATACGCGTACGGTTGCTTTGAGATCCCGCTTATGACGATGCTGGCGGAATCTGTGACGTCGGTGCTTATCCCCCGGATGAACGCCCTGCAACAGGCAGGCGACCGCAACGAGATGATCCGACTGACGGCCCGTGCGATGCAGAAACTGGCATTCTTTTACTTTCCGATCTATGTGTTTTTGATGATCACCGCAAACACATTTATCATCACGCTCTTTACCAAAGAGTATCAGGCGAGCGCATCAGTGTTTATCATAAATCTAACGCTGCTACCTTTTAGCATACTCATTACCGATCCGATCGTGCGGTCGTTTAAAGAACTCGGTCGGCTGTTTCTACTCGTGCGGGTCGTCGTCCTAACGTTAATGATCGGTGTTTTATACTACGGCCTCGGATATTTTGGCCTGACCGGGATGATCGCCGTGGCGGTCGGGGCGATCTTGCTCGAAAGAGCGATCACCGAGACCATGGTCGTCCGCAAACTCGGTGTCGGCTTGCAGCATTTGCCGCTGCTCAAAAACGTCGCAAAAACAGCGGCCGTCTCATTACTCGCCGGTGCGGTCACTTACGTCGTCTATTCAAACGTTAAGGTATATCTACTTGGGGTTGGCGAACATTTTGCCGAAGAGGCGTTTTCTACACATAGCCTCGGGGCGTTGAACTTTGTCGGCGGCAGCCTCGTGCTTTTGTCTCGGCGTGCGTTTTTGTCCCGATCTATCTGATCGCGGCGAGTTTCTTTGGCATTATCGAGGATGACGAGAAAGAAGCCGTTAAACGCATCTTTCGCCGCTTTTTGCCCCGCCGCTTTGTGCCCGTTGCCAGCGAACAATAATCATAAATGACCCCGACCGAACCTACATTTTTAACAAAGCTAAACTGGAACCTGCCGTGGCTCGTCCGGTATCCGGTGTCGCGTCTGGGTTCGATGCTCGAGCAGACGGCATTTGAGAAAAAGCACATCATTATCACCGTCGCCAACCATTTCGAACCCGCATGGAGCGAGGGCGGTATGCTCGATCATAAGGCTCAGATCGCGTCTCAAAGCCTATCACAAGCTGGCACGTGCAACGGGCGAAGCGACGCGCGACGCTGACGGCACAAAGTTTCGGCACACAAATTTTTACCCGGCGGAGCAGTATCATCCCGAGATTCTGGACATCATGGCCGAGATGCAGGCCGAGGGGCTCGGTGAGGTCGAGGTGCATTTGCACCACGGCGTTGACGAGCCGGACACGGCTGAGAATTTGCGAAACGCACTGGTTGATTTTCGTGACACGCTCGCGACGCGTCACAAATGTCTGTCGCGAATGGACGGTGCAGGCGACCCGATGTATGCGTTCGTCCACGGCAACCTAGCTCTCGCCAATTCGTGCGGCGGACGGTTTTGCGGCGTCGATAACGAGATGGAAACACTCCGCGACACGGGCTGCTACGCGGACATGACACTGCCATCCGCTCCGGATCAGTCGCAAGTCGCGGTGATAAATCAGATCTACGAATGCGGCTTGCCGCTCAACCAAGCCGTTCCGCACCGAACGGGAAAGCGACTTTCCGTTAATGGAAACGCTCACCAATTACCACTGATATTTACCGGGCCGCTTGTTTTTAATTGGACGCGAACGATCAAGGGGATTCCGGTGCCGCGTGTCGAGGACGGTGCTCTGACGGCGAATCAGGGCTTGACCGCCGCTCGTTTTAACCGCTGGCGATCGGCAAATGTGACGGTAGCGGGCAAATCGGATTGGGTATTTGTAAAGCTCTATTGCCACGGTTTTTTCGATCACGACCAATCGACGTGCATTGGCGAGGACGCCAAGCGGTTCTTTAACGAAATGATCGAGGCGGGCGAAAAATCGGGTAGTTATAAGGTGCATTTTGCATCGGCGCGTGAGGCGTTTAATATCGCGTCCGCCGCAGTTGAGGGTAAACGAGGCGAACCTGGAGAATATCGCGATCACCGTCTCAGATCGATAATGACGGAAACGGCGTAAAGGTTGATAATATGGCAGTTGAGGCGATGGCGAAACCGCTCGAAAAACTGAAAAAGATCCGCAGCTGGGACGAGATACGTACCCGGGGCGGGCAGGCTTTTTCTGTTTTTCGTGAGCAGAAACGCATTCCCCAGGTGCCGACCGATTGGGAACTCGTCGAGTTGATCGATGCTGTTCAGTTTGGCTCCGCACCGATCATTTCCGAGACTCTCTGGCAGAAATTTTACAAGAACGGCGAGACCGGATTTTTCCCCGCATTCGCAGATCTCGAACGAACGTCCGCGTCATTCAGATCAACCTTTGTCGAGTCCGCCGACAGTTTTGTCGAAGCCGCCGAAGAGATCCTCGAGGGCCGCGTCGATCTGCTCGCATTTAAAAATCTCTACGTCGGCACACAGATCGACTGGCACCGCGAACCGCTTTCATCCAAACGCTCGCCCTTAAAACACTGGAAAGAATTTGACGATCTTGAGACGGGCGAGACGGGCAATAAAAAAGTCATCTGGGAACTTAACCGCCATCAGCATTTCTTTACGCTTGGCGTTGCATTTGTGTTGACGGGTGACGAACGTTTTGCGGCCGCTTTTGCCGATCAGCTTGAGTCGTGGATGGAGCAAAATCCGCCCGCGATGGGTGTGAATTGGTCGAGCAGCCTTGAGGTTTCATTTCGGGCGATGTCGTGGATTTGGGCGTTTCATCTGTTTCGCGAATCGGACCATTTCACGCCGGAGCTATTCAAACGGGCGCTCAAATATCTGTATCTTCACGGCCGTCACATCGAGCAATATCTGTCGAAATATTACAGCCCAAACACGCACCTGACCGGCGAGGCTCTGGGGCTTTATTATCTCGGAACGCAGTTGCCGTTTTTCAAACGCTCAGAACGCTGGCGAAAACTCGGCGAGGACATCCTCTTTACCGAGGTGATGAAACAGATCCACCCGGACGGCGTTTATTTTGAGCAGAGCACCTGGTATCAGCGATATACGGCGGATATTTACAGCCAGTTTTCGATATTGCGTTCGCTCGATCCTGATGGCGATTTGACCTGCGTGGGCAGGAATTTGAAGAGCGGATCGAGCTTGCATTTACCATGATGCACATGACGATGCCGGACGGCACGACGCCGCTGATCGGTGACGACGACGGCGGACGGATGTTGCCGCTAACGCATAATGCACCGGATGACTTTCGCGGAACGCTTGGCGTAGGCTCTGTCTTATTTGACCGGGCAGATCAAAAACAGGTTGCCGAACGCGCCAGCGAGGAAATATTTTGGCTGATGGGTGCGGCGGGTGTCGCGGCTTTTGATGCACATGCCTCAGCCGAACCCGTTGCAGCGTCAAAAGGGCTTAATGACGGCGGCTATTTTGTGATGCGTGACGGCTGGGACGCGACCGACAATATGCTCGTCGTCGATTGCGGCGAGGTAGGCTCGCTGGCGGGCGGCCACGGCCACGCTGACGCTTTGTCAATCGAGGTCGCGGTTCACGGCAAGACGCTCCTCGTCGATTCCGGCACATACACATATCACGAATCACGCGACATGCGCGACCATTTTCGTTCAAGCATGGCTCACAATTCTCTGACCATCGACGGCCTCTCGTCGTCGGTTCCGGGCAATACATTTAACTGGAAAACCCAGGCTCAATCTGAGCTTAAAACGTGGATTCAAGAGGACCGCTTTGACCTTTTCGACGGCTCGCACGACGGCTATCAACGGCTCGAACATCCCGCGACCCATCAGCGCAGCATCCTATTTGTAAAGAACGATTACTGGATCGTCCGTGACACGGTCGAGACGCTCGGCCAGCACGAATACGCCCTCAATTTTCATTTTGCCAACGGCGTCAAGACAGCGATCGGCGACGATGGTGGCTTTGTCGGGGGCGACGATCATCGCATTTTCACCTTTGGCGATAACGGCGAGTGGCAGCAAAAAGAGAGCTGGATCTCGAACAACCACGGCAACAAGATTAATGCACCGTTTATGCGTTATGTCTCACACGGAGCCGGAACGCAAGAGTTTTTTACGATCATCTTGCCGGTTGGGGCAGGAGCCGAACCGCCAATTGTCACGGAAATGCCGACTCGCGGTGGGCGAGCTTTTGTCATTAAATACAACGGTTACACCGACTTGTTTGTCTTTAACGACGAGCCGGGTCTGATGATCGAGACCGAAATATTTGCCACCAATTTTAAATATTCGTGGGCACGCATGAGCGACGCTGACGCTTTGCCGGACGAGTTTATTGTGATCGAGGGTGATAAACTGCGTGTTGATATGACCGATATTTTTGACGAGCCGGTCGATGGCTACGCGGCGGTTCGTCGGCTCGGCGGCGAATTTTACATTAACGCTAAAAACGGCCGCCGGAAAACACAGCTAAAATAAACACCGTATCAGGTGAAAAAACGCATACTACAATTTATCGGCAGCTTTCATCAGGGCGGTTCCGAACGTCAGGCAACGGCGCTGTCGTGCGCCTTAAAAAACGAGGGAACGCATGACATCTATGTCGCAACGCTAAATAACGACGGCGTTTTGCGTGCTGGTATGGAAGCGGCGGGTTTTATCGATATACCCGAATTTCCGCTGACATCATTTTTCAACGCAAATTTTGTCCGTCAGGTGCGAGCCTGTGCGGCTTATCTCAAAGAAAACAACATGGACCTCGTCCACACACACGATTTCTACACAAATGTTTTCCGGCATGAGCGGCGGAGCCTTGCGGGCGTAAGCGCAAAGGTCGCGTCAAACGTGAAACAGGCGGGATGCGTTCATCGTCGCAGGAATTTGTCGAAAAGCTGGCTTTTGGCCGCGCCGACGATCGTTGGCTAATTCCATCACGTTTCGTGATCATCTGACCGCACGCAGTATCTCGTCTGACAAGATCAATGTTATCTACAACGGACTCGACCTTTCGCGATTTGAAAACGCTGAGAGTAGCCGCGAGAAATTTGGCCTGCCTACCGACAAAAATATACGCCTTGTCACGCTCGTCGCAAACCTGCGTCATGCGGTCAAAAACGTTCCGATGTTTCTTCGGGTTGCGAAGCTAGTCGCGGACGCTCTGCCGAATACGCAATTTGTCGTTGCAGGTGAGGGCGAACTCGAAACAGAATTAAAGGCGATGGCGGCCGAACTTGGCATAGATAAAAGGTTCATACCATTGGCAGATGCTCGGATATTTGGCGCTGCTTTCGACGTCATCGGCGTGTGTTCTGACATCAACCGCCGAAGGGTTTTCAAACTCCCTACTCGAATACACGGCCGCCGGAAAGCCCGTCGTCGCGACAAACGTCGGCGGTGCTGCCGAGGCTGTTGATGGCGAAACGGGATTTTTGGTCGCGTCAGATGACGATGCGGCGATGGTGGGACGTCTCATCGGTCTACTTAATGATGAAAGTAAAACGACCGCTTTTGGCAACGCAGGACGAGAGATCGTTCGTGATAAATTTTCAAACGACGCACAGCTAAACAACACGCTCCGATTATATAATTCGCTTCTAAACAGATAATGCCGCTGCACGTTTTACAACTCGGGCCCGTACCGCCACCGGAGGGCGGCATCAGCCGCAATATGCTCGCGATCCGTGATGAATTGCGGTCGGCCGGGCATCGATGCTCGATCATTGCGACATCAAAAAGCACCGTAGAATCACCCGAACCTGACATTTATCATCCACGTTCAAAGACGGCATTGATCGGGCTCCTGCGAAAATTGGACTACGATGTGTTGCACCTGCACATCGGTGGTGAAAGTGACAAAACGCTTGCTGGCGTTGGCAGTTGCGTGTACGGTCTTTGGCGGCAAACGGTCTGTGCTGACGTTCCATTCCAGCGGTTATGCGACGACCGACGCGGCAAAAAACGCAAAGCCATCGTCTCTCGCTGGCCGCATTTTCCGGCGGTTCTCGCGAATCGTCGCCGTCAACGAAGACCTCGCCGACGTGTTTAGCCGATACGGCGTGGCGGATGAAAAACTCTCCGTTGTTCTGCCTTATTCGCTCAAAGCTCCTAATGAAAATGTCTCTGTTCCGGCAGACCTTACCTCGTTTTACGCACAACATTCTCCGTTGCTGCTCGCTGTTGGCGGGCTTGAAAAAGATTACGATCCGTTGACGCAGATTGCGGCTATGCAGGATATTGTGAGCGATCTTCCAAACGCCGGGCTGATGATCGTTGGCGGTGGTTCAATGCAAACAGAAGTCGAGACGGCAATTCAAAATAGCGGCTGTGCCGACAATATTTATCTTGCCGGAAATGTCGATCACGCTGTCACGCTACATCTGATGCGGGATGCGGACATCGTTTTGCGGACGACGCTTTTTGATGGCGATGCGATCTCGGTCCGCGAGGCTCTATTTCTTGGTACGCCCGTAATCGCAACCGACAATGGTATGC
>JADJRV010000014.1 GCA_016712045.1 Chloracidobacterium sp.
GATGATACCTCTTCAATTTTTTGGGTGCGGATGCGAAACCGCCGACTATGTCAAGTAACCGGTGCTTGGGGCAAAAAAGTCTCAAAAGAAGCAAAGGATGCGGCAATACGAATGTTATTTTTACGACTGCCGAACACGATTTAATTCCGTACCAACCCAGGCCAGAAGGTGTTTTACTAAGGAAGCCAAGTATGTCCATTACACATCTAACGAGACGATCGAGGGGCCGTTTAATTTAAATACGATCTCGATGGCGGCGGCGTGCCCGTCGTTTGCGATGCCTCATCAAACACATACTTGATCCAAGCCGATCAACGTCCGTGAAAGCGCTGATCTACGCCGGTGCTCAAAATATCGGCTGAGCGGCGTCACGCTTGTGAGTAATCCGCGACGATATGGTCGCCCACGTGCCGGAAAACCAACATTCGATGCTCGCAATACCGGCTGCTCGCCGAGAGACAACCGATGCTGAACACACCGGAACATGGGGCATCTATCTGACTAGCCCCGCTTGTGAATGGCTTAGAGAGCAAGGCGGCGTGTCGGCAATGGAAGCTAAGAATCAGAAAGGCGGGAATACCTATGACGCTATCGACGCCAGCGACGGTTATTACACGGGCCACGCACGACGACCAGCAAGGTCACTAATGAACGTCACATTTCGTCTGCCGTCCGAGGATCTCGAAAAGCAATTTTGCACGGAGGCGACCGCCGCCGGACTCGACGGTCTAAAAGGGCATCGCTCGGTCGGCGGAATTCGTGCGTCGATCTACAACGCGTTCCCACGCGAAGGCGTCACGGCTTTGGTCAATTTTATGCAGGATTTTGCTGAGCGAAATGGTTAGGGAATTTGCCCCGCCATAATATCTTTGGAAATCGTGTCGCTTTATTGATTTCTTTTAAGTAAGGGCTGTTCTGCCCGTTTCTTCCCACCTGAGGTAATCCATCAATGGCACTTATTGGCAATAAATTATACAGAGATATATTAAGTTAAACAGGACGATGCTGCCGATCTCGAAAAACAGCTAACGCGTCTCGAAGACGACATACGCAAGCAAAGATCGATTTCGACATTATTCTTCAACGGCGCGACGAAACGGCCGCCGCTTCGAGGCACGGGCCCGGCTTGATTCAAACATCAAGCGGATCGCCGACAATCGCAATTTGTCGTACGCCCAGCGTTATCAGTTCAACATGCTGGTCGCCCGCTTTACCCTCGTACCGCGAACTATGGCGGCGACCGCTCAAAGCTAAAGGCGAAGAGATGAGTGGCCGAAAAAGCGAACACCGCAAAGGGTTCGCTCTTTCAAAGCCAAGACATTTTAAGTCTTGCAACCTTTGCGACGTTTTCCGCCTGAGGGCCTTTCGGGCCGTTTGTCACCTCAAATTCTACTTCGCCCCCTGGATCAAGGTCTTGTAGCCGTCACCGCTGATCGCTGTAGTGGACAAAAATATCCTGCTCGCCGGGTTGCTCGATAAAACCGTAGCCCTTGGCGTTGTTAAACCATTTGACCTGCCGATTGCTTTTGACATCACTTGTTAAATCCTCCTGAAACTTCAAATCAATGTTCTGTTTATCCGCGGGTGACGGACAGAAAAATAAAACTACCCGCATGATCTGAACGCGGCAAACGCGCGGCAGTGCAAAAAATTTAGTCGCACTAAATCTAACCAAAGTTAGGTTGATCTTAAACTACAAGATCCGAAGCCTTATCTTTAAATTGTTTTTGATAGACGAAAGGAAATTTAAACAAATATTGGGGTCTGTCAAGAAATTTTTGCTAAATTTGCAAAATTAGCTGAAAATTGACATAAATCCCGTAATAAACGAAGATAAAGCCAGATTTTCTGCCACTGGATCAAAAATTATGGCATCGGAATACGGCTGAACGAGCCTCTTTCTTACAACGAATACCCAAGGTCCCGGATCTGCTCGATCCGCAGCGGACGCTGTCGGTTCCGGTCAGCCACGACGAGTTGCTCTTTATCATTATCCATCAGACTTACGAGCTGTGGTTTCAAACAGATCCTGCATGAGGTCGATGCGACGATAAAATGGCTGGACGAGGGGAGGCATGTTTCGGGCCAACCACAGCTTAACGTGGCGTTGTGTCGATCGAGCGGATATTGGTCACGCAGATCCACGTTCTCGAATCGATGGCACCGATCGGCTTTTTGGAGTTTCGCGACAAACTCAACCCGGCGAGCGGTTTTCAGTCGATGCAGTTTCGCGAACTGGAGTTTGCATCGGGTGCCAAAGATGAAAAGATCCTCGCGACTTTCAAAGAAGACGAATTTGCGTACGAACGGCTGAAGCGGCGATTTAGCGAACCGACGCTTGCGGATTCATTTTGGGCACCGTGTCACGCAGCGGATTTGCGGTTGAAACGCACGAGACAGCGTCGCGGCAACGGTCGAAATTTCCACGCATCCGGAAAAGTACGCCGAGCCAATTGATGCAGGACCTGCTGATCGATCATGACGAGCAGATCATCTCTCTGGCGATACAATCACATCCTAATGGTCGAACGGATGCTCGGCAGAAACGCGGCACCGGCGGAGCGGAAGGCGTCGGCTATCTGATGACAACACTTAGCAAGAAATTTTTCCCGGAGATCTGGGAGGCGAGGACACACCGGACAATATGAAACGGTATTTACCAATAGCTTTCTGCTGATCCTGTCGGCGGCAGTATATGGGCAGAACATCCGCGTCACAATATTGCATGTCAATGACGTCTATCAGTTCGCCCCGGTCGACGGGGGAACTCGCGGCGGCCTTGCTCGGCTTTTGACGCTTAAGAATGCCGCGCTTGCACAAAATCCGAATACGGTCTTTACACTCGGCGGCGATACGATCTCGCCTTCGGTCGAGACACGGACTTATAAAGGCGCTCAGATGATAGACGCTTGGAATGCTGTCGGCATTGACCTTGCGGTTTTTGGCAACCATGAAGTTGATCTCAAGACTCAGGACCTCGCTCGATCGGATGAAAGAGTCGAAATTTACTCCGCTCGGGCCAATGTCATTTCCGGAGGTGAAAACGGGGCAAGAACTTTGCAAATACGTATGTGTGGGAGAAAGAATTTGCCGGTGTAAAGATCGGTTTCATCGGGCTGCTGCTGCCTGAAACCAAGCAAACATCGTCGATGGACGACACGCTCAACGTTGCTGATTTTGCTCGACCGCAAAAAGATAGTCAAAGATATGCGAAAAAAGGGAAGGTGATTGCCGTTATCGCACTAACCCATCTGTCGATGGCACAGGACAAACAGCTTGCAAAATGTGCCGACATCGACCTGATCCTCGGTGGCCACGAGCACACGCTGCTGCAATCGTCATCGAACCGGACGCCGATATTCAAGATGACGGCCGATGCTCGTGAGATGGGCAAATTTAACCTGACATTTGACGCGGCGACAAAGCAATTTGTCGGACTCGATTGGGAGATCGTACCCGTCACCGACAAGATCGCCGACGCGCCGGAGTTTGCCCAGGTCTATGAAAAGTAAGGCAGCTCTTGCTTGAAAAGCTTGGTGGTTAACGTCGGAGCGACATCTGTCCAACTCGATGCACTGTCGCAGTCAAACCGGCAAAAGGAAACCAATATTGGTAATTTTATCGTTGACTCTTACCGCAACGCGGTTAACGCTGATATCGGCTTTGTGAACGGCGGTTCGATCCGCTGATATGACCTACGAGCCCGGCCCGCTGACCAAACGTGATGTGCTGTCGATACTTCCCTTTAACAATCCGATAGTGAAGATCGAGGTTTCGGGTAAGCTGCTGTTGCGGATCATCGAACACGGCGTCGCCCGCAGCGGACCCGGCGAGGATAACGAACCGGGCAGATTCCCGCAGATCAGTGGGCTGACCTTTAGCTATGATCCCCGCAAACCGGCCGGTAAGCGTGTCGTCGAGGCATTTGTTTCCGGTAAAAGGGTGGTCGATGGTACTAACTACACGATTGCCACATCAGATTTCCTCGTCTCACGCGGCGGGGACGGTTACACAATGCTGAAAGAAGGAAAGATCCTGACCGACGCCGCAAACCGCTCCAAAAGACTCGGATGTGTTTGAAAAGCGATACGCTCAGAACCAAACTCGACGATCGCTCCGGGCACCGAAAATCGGGATCACTCGATCAACTAAACAAACACGGCAAAAACCTCGTTGGGAAAAAAGCTTGCCCTTGCGGGTGAGCTTTATTCGATTATTGTTTATCTCGATCAGATCGCTGTCCAGCAGACGCTCGATCTCGGATTGATATTTTCCTATCAGATCTTCGCCAAACCGCTCTGTATATTGACTACGGTCAATACCTTCCTCAAGCCTCAACCCAAGAAATACGTATTCGGATGCGATATCGATACTCTCGCGGTTCGTTTCTGCTGATGTTTGTTGTTCTATCAGTTCGACATACTTTGCCGTGTCTCGCTCATTTGCGTACCGTTCGCGGCCGTCAAACGAGTGTGCCGACACGCCAAAGCCGAAGACCGGGTCGAGCGTCCAGTATTTTGAGTTGTGTCGTGACTCACGCCCTCGTTTACTAAAGTTTGAGATCTCGTATTGCTCGTATCCGGCAACGGCAAGGCGGTCGAGCATTATCTCGTACATCTCGGCGGCTAGCTCAGGGTCTGGGGTCGGCTGTCTGTTGCTGCGAAGCTGTTCGGCGAGCGGCGTACCCTCGTGGATCTCAAGCAGATACAGCGACAGATGTTCCGGCGACATCGCAATGGCCTCATCAAGATTTTGTTCCCACGCGTCAAGCGTCTGGCCGGGAAGCCCGGCGATCAGGTCAAAGCTGACATTGTCGAATCCCGCTTCGCGAAGCATTTGGAATGTTGCCCTGGCATCATTCGCATCATGCCCGCGGGCGAGCAGTTTCAGTGCGTGGTCGTCAAAAGTTTGCACGCCAAAACTGGCACGATTTACACCCAAGGCTCGATATGCCGCAAGCGATTCAGGCGTAACGGTCGCCGGGTTCATCTCCATTGTGATCTCGGAATTTGTAGCCACAGAGAACTCGGAGAACACTGAGTTTAGGATCTTTTTAACTTGTGCAGGATTCAATAAAGACGGTGTGCCGCCGCCGAAATATATGGAGTCCGTCGAATTTCGAATTTCAAATTTCGAATTTCGAATTTCCGAACAGATCGCGTCAACGTAACGCTCGACCGCATCATTGCTACGCAAGACGTCGGTAGCAAAGTCGCAGTATGAACATCGCGATTTGCAAAAAGGTATATGTAGATAAATGCCGGCTGACATTGGGCGGTTAACTTTCGAGGCGGTTCTTTAGAGCATCACGCCAGGCCGATTCCAGCTCGCCGATCGCTGTTGAGACGACGGCTTCGCCGTTGATCGAGATGTTTAGCGTATCGCCGGTCACCCAACCAAGCTCCGTCATCGGGCATTCGCCGACGAGTTCGCGTATCTTTGCTTCGTTTTCGCGGGCAAAGCTGATGACAATGCGTGACGGCGTTTCGCCAAAAAGGTCTGCCTCATGCGCTAACTCGCGGTCGATCATTGCGATCTCGGCACCGACGGCCTCTCGTCCGAGCGATGAAAAACAACTCTCAGCAATGGTCACTGCCAAGCCGCCGTCAGAGCAATCGTGGGCCGAATTGATCAGGCATTGGTCGATCAGCTTGAGCAGCGTTTCTTGTACGAGCTTTTCCTTTTCAAGGTCAACCATCGGGCAATTGCCGCTCGCGATAAGCTGATCGGTCGATAAACCGGCTATCGTTTGAGCGTATTCACTAGCGGAAAGATCGTCGCGGGTTACGCCCAGGACGGCGATGATATCGCCCTCGTTCTTGAAACCATGCGTGACGAGCTTTCGCGTGTCTTCGATCAGCCCAACCATGCCGATGACCGGCGTCGGCAAAATACCACGTCCGTCCGTTTCGTTATAAAACGATACATTTCCCGAAACGACCGGAGTTTCAAACGCCTCACACGCATCTTTCATCCCGTCGATCACGTCCGAGAACGAACGCATCACTTCTGGACGTTCGGGTGAGGCAAAATTAAGACAATTAGTGACGGCAATCGGTTTAGCTCCGACGCAGACCACGTTACGAGCAGCTTCAGCGACGGCGAGTTTTGCACCTTCGTATGCGTTGATGGCGGTAAATTTGCCGTTGCCGTCGAGACACATCGCGATCGCACGACGTGTTTCTTTTATACGAACGACCGCCGCGTCCGCACCAGGCAAGATCGCCGTATTAGTGCGGACCATGGTGTCGTACTGCTCATAAACCCACCGCTTACTGCAAATGTTCGGGCTTGCTAGAAGCTCTTTGAGAGCTTGTCCCAGGCCCCAAGTCCCAAGTCCCAAGTCTAAAGATTGGCCCGACTTGGGACTTGAGACTTGAGACATGGAACGCTGATATTTAGGAGCTTCATCCGTCAGTGCGAGTACCGGCAGGTCTGCCATGAGATCGCCGTTGTGCATGATCTTGAGCCGGTCACCCTCGACGACTTTCCCGATGACAACACAGTCGAGGTCCCATTTCGCAAATATTTCGACGACCTCTTTTTCGCGTCCCTCGCGAGCGACGATGAGCATCCGCTCTTGCGATTCGCTGAGGAGCATTTCGTATGCCGTCATGCCCGTCTCACGCTGGGGAACAAGCGTGAGATCGATCTCGAGTCCGGTTCCGGCACGTGCGGCCATCTCGACTGATGAAGAAGTCAGCCCGGCTCCCATGTCTTGGATGCCTTTGATCGCACCGGAGCGCATCGCTTCGAGACAGGCTTCGAGCAGCAGTTTTTCAAGGAAAGGATCGCCGACCTGAACTGTCGGGCGTTTTTCGAGAGCCTCGTCGTCAAACTCCGCCGACGCCATCGTCGCACCGTGGATGCCATCGCGGCCGGTCTTGGCACCAGCATAAAGCACGGGGTTGCCGATGCCGGACGCCTTGCCAAAAAAGATCTGATCTTTACGAACCAGCCCAAGCGCAAAGGCGTTGACGAGCGGATTTAACGAATAACTCTCATCAAAAACGACCTCTCCGCCGACTGTCGGCACGCCAAAACAATTGCCGTAATGGCCGATGCCCTCGACACAGCCCTTTAGAATTGACTTGTTACGATTGCCATTCTTAGCGTCACCAAGCGGACCGAATCGCAAAGAGTTCATCGCCGCGATCGGCCTTGCACCCATTGTAAAAACATCCCGGAGGATACCCCCGACACCTGTTGCAGCACCTTGGAAAGGTTCTATAAAGCTTGGGTGATTGTGCGACTCGACCTTAAACGCGACGCACCAGTCGTCGCCAATATCGACGACACCGGCATTCTCACCCGGCGGGACGATGACACGCGGGCCGGTGACGGGCAGACGTTTGAGATGCACGCGCGAAGATTTGTACGAGCAATGCTCCGACCACATCACGCTAAAGACGCCAAGCTCGGTCAGATTGGGCTCGCGGCCCATCAATTCCTTGATCTTTTCGTATTCGTCTGGTTTCAGTCCGTGCTGCTCGACGATCTCTGCGGTGATAGTGGTCATGGGTTAATAAGCGGCCAAAAAGTCACTTGAAATAAACAAAAGAGTTTATGCGTTTCGGACGTTCATTTCAAATCCGACGGCATAAACTCTTATTGAAAATCCCACGCTCTGCCTATTTTACGGGCGTAGGTGCAAGCACCTTGTCGATCTCAACTGTAATGGTCGCGTATTTTACGATGCCTTTTCGGAGGTATGCGGTGGTTCCGTCGGGCTTTAGGAGAATTGTTAGCGGCAGGTTGCCAGTCCACTCGGTGGAGACGAGCGCTATCGCGGCGTTATCATCCGGTGTTTTGAGTAGATAGGCGGGCATCTCGGCTTTTTGTTCGCCAAGAAATTTTGGAACGTAGGTTTTGATATCAGCAAGGTCGTCGAGCGAAACGGTGTAGAAATCGATCTTGCCCTTGTACGCTGCATCAAGTTTTACGAGATCGGGAAACTCTTCGCGGCACGGGTCGCACCACGTCGCCCAAAAATTGATGAGCACAGGCTTGCCGTTTGGTTTGAGCAATTTGCGGAGCCCGTCAATGTCGATCTGTGTGACCTTTGGCCCGTCCCAGACAGGCTTTTTCCCTTCCCTGAAGGCTGAGCATTACTGACCTGAAGCGCAATGACAACAAGAGCGGCGACTAGCACCGCTCTTATCAAATGCCTTGAAAGTGACTGCATATTTCTCAATTATTCGACCCGTTTGATCGTGCAGCCAAAAGCATTGGCCGTCGTCCGTTCGATCTTTTTGCCGGCGAGAGCCGAGTCAAAAGCCGTCCGCAGATAAGTCGCTGTGATATTGGCGCCGGATTTATCGTTGTCGATCGCACCGTGATACAACAATACATTTTTGGCATCGACAAAATAAGCTTCGGGCGTCGTTGTCGCACCGAGTTTGTCGGCAAAGACGTTGCCCTTGTCAAAAAGGACCGTAAATTTATAAGTCGCGGCAATGTGGTCTTTGACCCAGCCGACCGGTTTTGCCTCGGTCTTTTCGATCTCGCCGACGTTCGAATTGATACCGATAAACGCGATGCTTTTAGCAGCGTAATCCGCAGCGATCTCGTTCATTCGCTCGTTATAAGCTTTAACGACCGGGCATTGCGACGAGACGAACATAATGACCGCACCGTTCTTGCCTTTGAGATCGTTCAACGACTTCATGTTGCCGTTTCCGTCTGACAACGAAAAGTTTTCCATCGTTGCACCGATAGCGATGCTTTGTGCACTCACCGAAACAGCGAATACCATCATCGCCGTGAACAATAAAATAGCTCGTTTCATAATAGTCACCCCTCCGATCTAAAATATAACCCTAGTTTAACAACCAGCCGATGTCCGGCACAAGTGTTTTTGGTTTTTACGAACACATTCGAACGACGGTTTCATACCGACAAGGCTCGTTTTTCTTGTTTGATGCAGTAAACCGCAAAAATGGCTAAGATCTTTTGTTTCAATGCTATAATTCCCCGAATAAAACTCCTTTAGATAATGGCTATGAAAAGATGCCCAGAATGCAGGCGGGATTATTACGACGACACGCTGCTGTATTGTCTCGAGGATGGAAATGCTCGTTCAGGGCTCAGTGCCGTCACCGGATGAGCCCGCAACTGCGATTTTGTCCGGGCTTGAAGTCCCGGCTATAGACGGCTCTGCGTCCGAATCACCGACCGTTGCGCAGATTCATACCACGGAGCAGACCGCCATTTTTCCGACTGGGGCGGAGGCGGAGCCCCTGAGGAACGTAGGGCAGTAAGCAGCGGCAGTTGGCAGTTTTAGCCATTGCAGTCTTGATCCTTGCTGTTGGCGGATTCTTCGGCTATCGATATTTCTCAGCGTCTGGTTCCAAGCAGATCAATTCCATCGCCGTGATGCCGTTTGAGAATAGGAATTCGGATGCCGACACGGATTATTTGTCTGATGGTTTGGCGGAATCGGTGATCTTTCGTCTGACGCAGATCCCTGATCTGCGGGTCAGCCCGACGAGTTCGGTGATGCGTTACAAAGGAGCATCGACTGATGTTGCAAAGATCGCCTCCGAACTTGGCGTAGATGCGGTGATGACCGGACGCCTTACCAAGCGGGGCGACAATCTGAATATCACGGTCGAGCTCGTGGATGCCCGCACCAACAAGTCGCTGTGGGGCGAGCAGTATGAACGGAAACTTTCGGAATTATTGACCACGCAACGCGAGATCGTCACCGAGATCGTGAGCAAACTGCAGCTAAAACTGTCGGGCGAAGGCGAGCAAAAACTTGCCAAGAATTACACCGAGAGCCCTGAGGCCTATCAGCTTTATCTGAAGGGGCGTTACTACTGGAACAAACGTACGGATGAAAATGTCAACAAAGCCATTGAGCAATTTAAAGCGGCGATAGATAAAGACCCGAATTTTGCGCTCGCCTACACTGGCGTCGCTGATTGCTACGGTGTGCTGCCATATTACAGCACCGTTATATCCAGTGAGTTTTTGCCGCAAGCCAAAGCTTACGCGACGCGGGCAATAGCAATAGATAGTTCACTAGGCGAAGCTCACATTTCGTTAGCGATCGCCGATTTGGGGCTGTGGAATTGGGCAGAAGCGGAAAAGGAATTTAGGTGGGGGTTGGAATTGAATCCAAACTACGCCATCGGCCACCAATGGTATGGCCAGTATCTCGAGATTCATGGCCGCTATGATGCCGCGTTGACTGAAAACAAGCGAGCGCGGGATTTCGATCCACTTTCATTAACCATCAATTTGGACGAGGCAATGATGCATCTCGCAAGAGGCGATGCGGATTCAGCGATCGAGGCATGCAAACGTTCGATCAATCTCGATCCAAACTGGTATGCCGCTCATCGATGGCTGGCCCTGAGTTATTTGCAAAAATGACGGAATTCAGAGGCTTTGGCAGAAGCTGAAAAATCCGTCGATTTATCAAATCGTCATAGTAGCACGCTAGGTATTCTCGGCCTTGTTCTTGCACAAACAGGTAAACGAAGTGAGGCGTTGAAGATCGCAGAGGAGTTGAAAACCGCTATTTCGAAACGACAGGCAAAAGGAACTGACGTTGGATGGATCTATCTCGGATTGAATGAGAAAGAAGAAGTTTTTGCTGGTTGAAAAGGACTTTGAAAGCCGTAATCCGACAATGCCGTTTAGGCTCGCATTCCACCATTAAATTCGATGAGCGAGGACTCACGCTACAAAGACCTTTGGAAACGAATGAATCTGCCGGAGTAGAGACTATAATACGATGTCCAAAAGAAAGGCTAAAAAAAAGATACGACAATCGAATATCTGAACAAAGCGTATGACGAGCGTGACGAGAGATTGCTCGACCTCAAGGTCAATAAAACTTGGGACTTCGTGCGAGACGACCCGCGATTTAAGGAATTGGTCAAACGAGTCGGAATCCCGGAATAGAAGTTAGCCTATGAAACGTTGCCCTGAATTTAGGTGAATCCTCCCGAGAAATTTTACGAAATTAATAAAGAGAAAATGCTATGCCAACAATCAGAAACGAAACAGATAGAACAAGGTTGACCGAGCGTATTAACAAACTCACCGGCGATGAAACGCCTCTGTGGGGCAAGATGACCGCCGAGCAGATGATGTCGCATCTTGTGCAGGGCGGCGAGTTGCCGTTTGAGGCCAGTGTCCACGACCGCAGCACGTTTATGTCGCGGACGTTTATCAAACCGTTGATATTACATGTGCTGCCAATGCCGAAAGAGGTAAAGATCTCGGCTGAAATGGATCAGCAAGAAAAGGGGCGAAAGCCGTTGGGGTTTGATACAGACCGCGAGTTGCTGATCGAATCAATGAAAAAACTGGGCGAACTGAGCGTCGATCACAAATGCCTCGATCACCCGTTCTTTGGCAAAATGTCCGCTAAAGATTGGGCCAACATCGCCTATAAACATATCGACCACCACCTAAAGCAGTTTGGCGTTTAGACAAAAAAACGCGGCCACGTGATCGCACGCGGCCGCAAGTCTTTTCGACTATTTTGGAGAAGAGTGTTTAGCTCTCTTTTGTGGAAACCTTTTTGAAAACCAGTGACACTAAGCGGAGGAAGTAAGCAGTGAAGAAAACTGCCTGCCGCTTACTGCTACTGCCTACTGATTAACAAGTCTCATACGTCCGTCGGCTGTTCTGATAGCGACGGGGTTTGGTTCGTAGACGGCTAGCGGGCGTGAAACTTTTTGTTCTAACTTGGCGGCCGTTGAGGTGTTCACGCGTTTGTAGTTGCGGGCAAAGCTGCCGTCCGAGATCTGGCCGTAACGAGCTGTGATGCGGCGGACGTATTCGCGGGTCTCGTTGTACGGCGGGATGTTGTTGCCGTATTTCATCACCGCTCCCTCGCCGGCGTTATAGCCCGCTAGTGCAAGGCTCACGTCCTGGCCAAACATATCCAGCAGCATACGCATATATTTGATGCCACCCTCGATGTTTTGTTTGGGGTCGTAAATGTTTGTCACACCCAGACGACGCGCGGTCCCCGGCATTAGCTGCATCAACCCGCTGGCACCCTTATTAGAGGTTGCCTTGAGCTTGAACGAAGATTCCTGATGCATCTGTGCATAGATCAGCAGCGGGTCGATGTTGTAACGACGGCTCGAATCGACGATGTACGAGTCGATCGTCGCATCGCCGGTCGTAAAGCCTTTCATGCCCGACGAAGAGCCCATCGAAACTCTCGCACCGGATCTGCTTGACGCATTCAATATCTCGCGGTCGGCATAGCCGTCGCTGACGTTCATGCGGGCCGTGCGGGTTTGTTTGGACGGCGTAACCATCGCGGTCGGCTGGACAAACTGTTTGCCCGACGGGCTGTACTTAGCGTTGGTTACAATCACTTTATTGTTCTTAGTATTTGCGGCGGTATTGGTAGCCTTGGGCTTTGCACCGACCGGGACAAAGTCCGGACGGATGACCGAGACGCCGCGTGAGGTGTCAAAATTGTCAAAGAAACGCTGGCGTTCCTGTGAAAATGCGGGGAGCATTGCGACTAGGCTGAGGATGATCGTGAGGTATGCTTTTTTCATTTTGGTTGGATTGACAGACGGGTATCTACACGATGGATCGGGCTCTTGCCGGCGTTCCATCGCCTACTTAATAGAAATGTATAAGCGGAAAGTGTTTCCACAAAATACAAAAATATTTAACAATGTTGTGCCTTAATTGTCGGTAGTCAGTTGTCAGTTGTCGGTGTTAGAATGTGGTTTCGTACTGACAACTGGCCACTGACAACTGACAACTAACGGAAATGCTTTACGTCTCGCAGATACTCAATCGCCCCGTCTTTGACGCCCGCAACGAAAAGATCGCGGTCATCAACGACGTCATCGTTCGCTATGGCGACGAAGAGTATCCGCCGGTCATCGGGCTGGTCGCGCGTTACCGCCGCCGCAATTTTTTTATGCCGAGCCGCGATTTCACCGACCTCGGTTTGCATGGCGCACGGATGACATCGGCGATATTGGATCTGACGCCATTTATCCGCCGCGACGGCGAGGTGCTGCTTGGAAAAGATGTGCTCGACAACCAGCTTATCGACGTCGACGGCAAACGCGTCGTGCGGGTAAATGATGTGCAGTTGATCGTCACCGGCGAGGATTGGCGTGTGTCTGGAGCGGATGTGAGTTTGCAGGGATTTGTCCGGCGGCTGATGCCGCAGGGATTTTTTGGCAGCGACCGTGTGGTTGAAGTCATTGACTGGGCTGACGTTGGATATCTTGCGACCGACACGGCGACCGTCACCGTGCAGCTTAAATCTTCGAAAGACAAACTTTCACGGCTTCACCCGGTCGAGATCGCCCAGTTGGCAGAGTCGCTCTCGCCGATCCATCGGACCGAGGTCGTCGAAAGTCTCGATGACGAGATCGCCGCCGACACGCTCGAGGAAATGTCCACCGAGGCGCAAGCCCGCATCCTCGAAGACATGGACGAGGAACGTGCCGCCGACATTCTCGAAGAAATGTCGCCCGACGACGCCGTCGATGTCCTAGATGAAATGGACGACGAAAAGTCAGAGCAGCTTTTTGCCCTGATGGAAGACGACGAAAAAGCCGACGTTGCCGAGCTGATGCATTTTGACAACGACACGGCGGGCGGTCTGATGACGACGGAGTTTGTGGTTTTTCCGAGAGATCTGACCGTCGGCGAGACGATCCGCAGCCTGCGGGAAATGGCCGAGACGCCAAACATGATCTATTACCTCTATGTCGTCGAGGAAAAAGATTCGTGGCGGCTGTGCGGACTTATTAGTTTACGATCGCTGATACTCGCCGACCCGACGAAGAAACTTTCCGAAGTGATGCGGAGCGAATTCCGTTTCGCCCACCCCTCCGAGTCCGCCGAGGATGTCGCCCAGACCATCGCCGAATACAATCTGCTCGCCCTGCCCGTCATCGACGACGAAGGCGACATCGCCGGCATCGTCACTGTCGATGACGCGATGGAAATACTCCTGCCAAAAAATCTGCAAAGACGCTTGCCGAGGCTTTTCGGCTGATCACACTACATAGCTCTGTTGAATGAATCAAGTCGTTCGACTTTCCGCATATTTGTGCAAAATACTGGCAATAAGTGTTTGATAAGGTATGCCCTCGACTAGGGCTCGTTTTTGCAAGGCGCGCAGATCGCGCGAGGCGATACGGATGTTGATTCGAGCGTCCTTTTTGAAAGTACTTTCGGCGACCTTACGATGTCGAGCGAGTTCTTTTTTGACACCCGCAACCGAAACCGTCTTACCGTTGTCATACGCAGCCAAAATTTCTTTTTCTTCAATGTCCAGCTTATTCATTTTCCTCTCCAAGATATCGTTTAGTGGCTTTGCTGCTCGGAATGATCGTTTTTAGAAATATCTCTTCGTCACTTTCCACAAACGGTACGAGATAGACGTAATCTTCGACGCAAACCACGATTATCTGTTGCCTGGGATATTTCGATTGATTTGGATGCGCAAAAATATCAACCGCGTCCCCAGCCTCAATGTGAAACACAACATCCTCAAAAGAGATTCCACGCTCATTTCGAAGCAGATCATTCTTTTCTGGATTCCAAGCGTAGGTTTTCACGAAGTTAAAGTATCACAAATGTGTGCCTATTGTCATCTTCAACGACGGTGTATTGTCGTAAGAATCCTGCCTGCATTCAGGGCATCGTTTCATACTTTTCCTATTTACCTAAAGTCGGTGATCATGATCGCGTTGCCGATCCCCTCGGCGCGGACAATTGCGATCCGTTTGCCGTCGCGCGAATAATCGCGGCGGGCTATGCCCGGAGTCGTAAAGTTGGTCATCGCTTTTCCGGGGCTGCCATCCGCAGGTTGGAGCCATAGATTTTGCTGTTCGCCGGATGCGACGATCAGCGTGATGCCCTTGTCGTCGGGTGTCCATACAGGCCCGCGGCCCGAGCTGGTCGTGGTTGGCACATCAATGACAGAGATGGGAGCACCGCCGTCGGCGGGGATGATGGCGAGACGGTTCCATTCTGATGACTTCTCGTCCATCAAAAAGCACGCAAATCTCGAGCCGTCATTCGAATAACGAGGTTCCTTGGCAGGATAGGCGGTCAGCACTTGTTCCTCGCCGCCATCGATCGATACGCGCAGGACCTTTGGCAATCCGCCGACATAGGCGGTATAGATGACCCATTTGCCATCAGGTGAGATGTGAGGATTATACGCACCCAAGGCTTTGGTCAACACGAGCGGATTTCCCCCACCAATATCGATCCGCACGATCTCACCGCTATTTTTCGATGACGAATAAACAATGTAACGTCCTTCCGGCGAGGCATATGGCACCCGTTTGGCTACCCGGTCGTTTGTGATCTGACGGGCATTCGCTCCGTCGGCGTCCATTGTCCAAACCTCCGCGTCGCCGGTTTGGTCGGAAATGTAAACGATCCGTCCGTCGGCTGTCCAGGAAAAGCCCCATGTGTCACCTGTATTCGGCATTATCTGCTTGGCGTTTTCGGGCTTGAGATCCGGCGAAACCCAAACTGCGGAGCGCGAGTAACGTTCGCCGGTGACAATGGCCTTACCGTCGGCCGTGATCGAAAGCGAACCGTATCCGTTTAGATTGTTGTTCAGCTTTCGATACTCACCGGACGGGTATGACATCTCCCACAATTGTCCGGGTAGAAAATAGTTCTCGCTGATCACTGCAAACACTGAATCGCCGCTCGGGTTCCAAACGACATAGTCAATGCCGGCCCACCGCCGCGAACCGACATCACGCAGCGATCCGTCCGCGACCGATATCAATGCGAGAGACATATTGATGTCGCCCACGCCGATATCATCGTCACCTACGGCGACGGCTAGATTTTTACCGTCCGGTGACCAAGCGGCCGAGCTCGTATAGAATTGTTTGCCGCTCCGCGAGACTAGCGGACGCTCGTTCGACCCGTCGGCATTTGCTACAAAAACTGTGTCTGAGACGTTTGCTAAGTCAAAGCGACGAAAAGAAATTTGCGTGCCGTCGGACGAAAATTCGATGAACCCTGCATTTGAAAGAAATTTTGTCGGCGTTCCTCCAAGTGTCGGGACGCGATAGATCGTCGGCGTCTCGTTGCTACTCATCAGGGCGTTAAAGTAAACGTAGTTACCGTCTGGCGAAAAAGCGATGCCGTAAAATCGTCTCGCCTCGCCCGGCTTTACTACGTTTGCGGTGCTGCCGGTCTGTATCTGCTTGATCCAAAGCGAATCCTTGTCACCCTCGACCCGCACATAAACCAAAAACTTACCGTCAGGCGAGATCTCTGCGTCGACCACCTTACCGTCGCCTGTCAAACGCTGAGTATTGATGGTTTTGGTCGTTCTAGGTACTTGCGGAGGCTCTGATCTCAAATATCGAAATGCAAAAAACCCGCCGGCAGCCAGCATTGCCATAAGAACTATTCCAACCGCAATATTTCTTAGTGAAGACGAACGCTTCTCTCCAAATGTATGAGCTACGGCCGTCTCGCCAGTCGTATTTATCTGCTGCCGCGTCGGAGCCTCGCCCGGAGCCGCCGTCGAATGCAAGATCGCCGTCGGCGGTTCATCGACCGCACCACGGCCGCTCGCAGGCCCTTCGAGCAGCGGATTGCCGTCATCGAGACAATACAGCAGCGTATCGTCGTAATAGTCCCGTCTGCATTCAGGGCAACGTTTCATAGGATAGTAACCGGGCAACTCGTATTTCTTATCGTTTTAGCAGCTAGGCGATCATCCGCACGAATCGTCGGGTGCTGCCAGCCCAAGGATGAAATTGTTATTAAAATGAAAGACCAAACTTGCTTTAGTTAAAAATCCGCCGAGATTACACGCATCGCCCTCGGGAATGCAGATATCGCCGCAGGGTTTTGTGCCGGATGCGCATCCCACGCCGCCACCCGACCGCATTCGGTCACCCGCCGGAGGTGGAGTTTCTGCAAAACTGTTGACGTTGACCAGCTTTACGCAGGTTGTTTTCAGAGCGATATCGTTGACTTTGTCGTATGACGACTGGTCATCGGCCCATCCTTGTAGCTTTACGGCACCGCTCGTAGAGATCACATTGATATGGGAGATCTGTGCGGCAAGTCCCTTATCAGCTTTTATGTCAGCATAAATAGCGGCCACGATCTGGCTGTCGGCGTTCTTTTCGCACTGTCCAAAGGCGGGACTTGAAACTGCTATAAGGGTCACTAGAAACACAAGTGTAAGTAGTACTGAGGTTTTCTTGGTCATATTTTTCTCCATTTTCTCAATTGCTTGTTGTCAGCATCGAAAGCAGACTAAACCGCGTTTGCTTTCCAAACATGATGGTGCTGCCATCGTGCAGCCAGGCTAGGCGGGAAAAATACTGCCCGGAATCGTTGTTATTTGTCAGTCGTTTGGCGTCGCCGCCAGATGTTGCAATTACCCACACATCGTCTCGCTCGTCGTTGCGTGCGACATATCCGGCCCATTTTCTATCGTTGGACACGAAAATATTATAATAATAGGCGTTCTTTAGACGAGAGATCTCCGACGCTGTCCCGGTTCCGGCCGTGACTTTTTTTAACACGGTCTCGGGCGGCAAACCGCTCGTCTTTTCCGACTCCGCAATAATAAGCCCATTTTCATCCGCCGTCCATCCAATTAACCTCATTGTGATGCTGGTCTCATAGAAATTTGTCGTTTGTCCCGTCGCGGTGTCGATCATGCCTAAACCGAGCACCTTTTTACCGCCCTCTGCCGAGCTGTCCTTTTTGGTCGAGAATGCCAAACGCTTTCCGTCGGCTGACCAGACTGGACACGCGAATGTTAGTCCGTTGTCGGTGTTTGCTGTCAAAGGAGCGTCCGAACCGTCGCGGGCATTCACCGCCCACAAATTCTGAGTTCCGTTTTTGTTTGAGATATACGCGATCCGTGAGCTGTCCGGCGACCAGGCAAAAGCATTGGTCTGAATGTGATTGTAGGGCGAGACCGAATATCCGGCCATCGGTATCCCGCCCGCCGCAAGTTTTCGCTCGCCGCCGCCGTTCGGATTGGCGACCATCAACTCCGGCACTTCGCCCGCTTTTCGCATAAACGCGATCAAATTGCCGTCGGGCGACCACGCCGGTAAAAAGCCGGCCTCGCTGATCGTTGTTGCAGGGTCGTCACGTGACCGCAAACCTTTGACGAGGATCGTACTTTCCAATAGCTTGTTGCCGCGGCTGAGATTTTTTGCCGACTGAAAGACCATCTTCTGCCCATCGGGCGAAACGTCGGGCCATAATTCAGAGTTAACGTTTCGCGAAACGGGCGATTCGACCTTGTCGGTTACGTTTACCCGCCAGATGGTCGATTCTTCTTTGGCAGAACTGACTATGACCGAACTGCCATCCGGTGCCGCATCCACAACGATGCTGTCCGTCTCGGAAGATGTGAGACGAGTTGGCGTTCCCGAACCGGCAACAAATACCTGAAACACACCATCTACCGAAGCGCTGTAATAGAATCGCTCTTTTTCCGGCAGCCACGCGACGCCGCTGATCTCGCCCGTGCCCTTGGTTACGGACGTCGGATCTGCGGCCGTCGGGTCGCTTGTAAAAAGCTCCCACGCGTTGTCTTTTTGGGTGATAAAGGCAAGGGTCTTTTCGTCAGTCGAGATGCTCGCCCAGATGAGTTTGCCCTTTTGCGGGTCAAAAGATGTCGCTTTTTGCGACATGCCCGACGCGACATCCATCGTGTAAAGATCACCTTTTGACTGGTAATAGATCTTTCCGCTCGCGGCCCAGCGGCGAAGCTGAAAGCTGCCGTCAGCGACCGGCCCGACAGATTTTGGCGTGCCGCCGAGCGCCGAGACTCGCCACACGCCGGTTGCGTTTCCCTTACCGTCCGCGATATTTCCCTTTTGTGAAAAGAAGGCAAGTTCATCGCCCTTTGGCGACCAGATCGGATCCTGATTGGAAAAAGCGTCGTTAGTGACCTGTATCGCCTCGGTCGAGACGGTTTGCGTGACCCAGATATTTTTTGCCGAAGATTTGGTCGATGAGAACGCGATCATCTTGCCGTCCGGCGAAAAACTCGCATTGCTAAACAGCTCACCCGGAGCGCTCGACCAATTGGCGATCTCCGTCGTTTTCAGGCTGCCCGCTATCACATTTGCCGCAGGCCGCGGCCGAAAGTACCAGATGCCGCCGACCAATAAACCGACAATGGCGATAAAAACGATCGCATGCAGCAGCGTAAATCTGCGCGTCGCCGAGATCCTTTCGGTAAATGTCGACCGCGGCCCTTCAGATCCGGTCAACTGAGCCGGTATCGACTGATCGGCGGTCTGATTGAGTTTTGCCTCAAATTTCAGCTCGTCCCGCAGATCTTGTAGGTCGATCTGCAGATCTTTGACGTGTTGATATCGGTGGTCGCGGTCTTTTCTAAGCGTTTTATCGACAATGCGTTCGAGATGCCGCGGCAGAGCCGGAGCGGCCAGCCTAAGGGCCTGCGGCTCGTCTTTTAATATCGAACTGATGACATCGAGGTGAGATTCGCCGTCAAACGGACGCTTTGACGTAAAAAGCTCATACAGCACTATCCCGAGGCTAAAAATATCGCTACGCGGGTCGAGCGTGTGACCGCGGGCCTGTTCGGGCGACATATACGCGGCAGTGCCCATTATCATGCCCGGTTCGGTGTTAAATTGTGCCTTTGTTTCGGCCTCGGCCGCTGCGGTCTCGATATGTTTTTCGGTGAGCTTGGCCAAGCCAAAATCCAGCACCTTAACGACGCCGTCATCGCGGATCATTATGTTGTCGGGTTTGATATCGCGGTGGATAATGCCGGCCTCGTGAGCGGCGGCCAGTGCGGTCGCGACTTGTAATGCGATTCCGAGAGCCTCGTCGAGGCTCATCGACGATTCTCGCATCCGGTGCCGCAACGTTTTGCCCTTAATATACTCGGTCGCGATGTATTGGGAATCGTTAAAGCTGCCAACCTCAAAAAAGGTCAATATATTTGGATGATTGGCGCCGATGCGGCCTTGGCCTCCTGCACAAAACGCCTGACGCGTTCGTCGTCGTCAGCGACCTCTGCAAGCAGTATTTTAAGCGACCTGACGTTCGAGCTTAGTGTCCTCAGCTAGAAAGACTTCGCCCATCCCGCCTGCACCGATAGCAGAAATGATCTTGTAGTGCGAAATATTTTCGCCTGCGTTTGGCATCGTGAATAACTCGGGAATTATAGCATTGTAAATGCTGAATTTACGACGAATTATTGCACTATCGGGCACTCGCGAAACCGCACATCACAAACTGTCGTATTACCAAGTTTATTGATCGATACGATCGCACTTAGTAAAACTACTGAATTTCGTAATTAGGCTTGATAAACGGCCTGAATAAATTCATAATTTCATCGATCTACTTTTCAAAATAGTCTATTCATTAGGAGCTTTTACCGTGCATAAATTGCGTTCGTCGTTCGTCCTTGTTTGCTTGTCGCTATCGTTTACTGCGACCTTTTTCGGCCAAAGGCAGACCGGGCCGCTGCCGACCTCTTCGCCGACGCCGGCCGGTGATTCCACCCGTGTAACAACCCCTGCTGCCAGCCCGACGCCGGCTCCGACACCGCCTCCGCCGCCCGATCCGATGGGAACGCAGGCGTTTGGCGGCCTACGGTTTCGCTCGATCGGCCCGGCGGTGACATCGGGACGTGTGCTCGCTTTCGCGGTGGACCCAAACGACCGCACGAAATACTACGTCGCGGTCGCCTCGGGCGGAGTCTGGAAAACAGTCAACCCGGGCACGACATGGACATCGGTATTTGATAACGAAGGAGCATTTTCGATCGGTGCGATAGCTCTCGATCAAAAAATCCGGCGACCGTCTGGGTCCGGCACCGGCGAACGCAACAGCCAGCGCAGCGTTGGTTACGGCGACGGGGTTTATCGTTCGGACGACGGAGGCCGCAGCTGGCGTAATGTAGGGCTAAAAACGTCCGAGCATATCGGGCGTATCGCCATCGATCCGCGTGACAGCAACGTTGTTTTCGTTGCGGCAAGGGCCCTTTGGGCACCGGGCGGCGAACGCGGGCTCTACAAAACGACCGATGGCGGCAAGACATGGAAAGCGGTCATCCCTGGCACCGAACATACCGGCGTGACCGATGTCGCTATCGACCCGGCAAATCCCGACACGATGTACGCAGCGACATGGCAACGTCGTCGGCATTTTTACACGCTGATAAACGGCGGCCCCGAGTGCGATACACAAATCGACCGACGGCGGCAATCGCCGGACGCGGCTTCGCTCAGGTCTGCCTCCGGGCGATCTTGGTCGCATCGGATTGTCCATCTCGCCTGCTAAAACGGACGTTATCTATGCGACCGTCGAGGCCAGCGGTGTGCTGAGCGGCATATTTCGCTCGAACGACCGAGGCGCGACCTGGGAGCGTATGAGCTCGACCATCGCTCAAGGTATGTATTACGGCCAGATCATTGCCGACCCGCAAAATGTCGATCGCGTCTATATTCCTAATGTGCAATTTCAGGTCTCAGACGATGGCGGCCGCAATCAGCGGAATCTCGGTGAACGGCTAAAACACGTCGATAATCACGGCATTTGGGTCGACCCGAAAAATACCGATTACATCCTGGTCGGTTGCGACGGCGGTATTTACGAGTTTTGACCGCGGGGCCAATTGGAATTTCAAGGCAAACTTGCCTATCGCACAGTTTTACGACATCACCACAGATAACGCTTTGCCGTTTTACAACGTCTATGGCGGTACGCAGGATAACAATTCGCTCGGCGGCCCGGCGCGAACGCGCAGCACGGCGGGCATCTTAAATTCCGATTGGATCGCAACTAACTTTTATGGCGGAGACGGTTTTCGCTCGCAGGTCGATCCGACCGACCTAAACATCATCTATGCCGAAAGTCAGAACGGCGGCCTCGTCCGGTTTGATAAGCGAACCGGCGAACGCGTCGGCATCGCGCCGATCGAGGGTAAGGGCGAAGAATCGCAGCGATACAACTGGGATTCGCCGATAATGATCAGCCCGCACTCAAACACGCGGCTGTATTTCGCCGGCCACAAACTCTTCAAATCCGACAATCGCGGCGACGATTGGAAAGTCATCAGCGGCGACCTCTCACGTGGGCTCGACCGCAATGCTTTGCCGGTAATGGGCAAGGTCTGGGGGCCGGATGCGATCGCAAAAAATCAATCGACCGCGCTTTACGGTAATGCCTCGGCAATCTCCGAATCGCCTAAGAAACAAGGCTTGATCTATGTCGGAACCGACGATGGATTGATCCAGGTCACCGATAACGATGGCCAGAGCTGGCGCAAGGTCGATAAGATCCCGGGCGTGCCGGATAACGCTTACGTCCATCGCGTCCTCGCTTCACAACATGATGCGAACACCGTCTACGCTGTCTATAACAACCACCAAAATGGCGATTTCAAACCGTATCGTCAAGAGCACCGACGCCGGACGAACTTGGACATTGATCGCGAATAAACTCCCCAGCGTGGTTCGTTGTATGCCATTGCCGAGGACCATGTGAACCCAAATCTGCTGTTTGCGGGTTTCAGAATTCGGCTTTTTCTTTACCGTCCGACGGCGGTAGCAAATGGGTGCAGCTCAAAGGCGGCCTGCCAACGATCGCCGTACGCGACATCGCCATTCAAAGTCCGAGAACGACCTCGTGCTGGCGACATTTGGTCGCGGGATCTATGTTCTTGACGACTATGCGGCACTCCGTCAGGTCAGCAAAGAAGCGATGGAACGGCAGTCAGCACTCTTTCCGGTCAAAGACGCCCTGATGTATGTCCGCTCAAACGTCTCGCTTGCCGGTTCGCAAGGCGCATCTTTTTACACGGCCCCAAATCCGGCATACGGTGCGACATTTACCTATTTTCTAAAAGAATCGCCGAAGACTTTGCGGCAAAAACGCCCGGGGATGCTGAGCGTGCGGCCGAGAGGGCAAAACAGCCCGTCCGTTATCCGTCGATCGCTGAGCTGCGTGCCGAGACTGAGGAAGAAAGCACCGTCGATGATCTTTACCGTCACGGATTCCGAGGGCAAGATCGTTCGCCGGCTAAACGCTTCTGCCGGTGCTGGCGTCCAGCGTGTAGTCTGGGATATGCGTTATTTGCCGCCGTCAATATCAGCCGCTCCGCAGGGTGGCCCACCTGATGGCGGTGGCGGAGGCTTTGGAGGCGGATTTGGCCCGCAAGGATCTCTAGTGATGCCGGGTAAATATACGGTTTCGATGGCTATGCGGGTCAATGGCGTGGTCACGTCGCTGCCGGGTTCGCAGAGCTTTAATGTGACGGTCGAGGGCAAAGAGAAATATGGCGCCCGCCGACGCCGCGTTCCTCGCCGAATTTCAACGCAAGGTCTCAACACTTCAACGGTCGCTCATCGGAGCCAACTCCGCTGCGACCGAGGCGAATTCCCGCATTGGACTGTACCAACGTGCCGCCCAAAGAAGGCTCCGGTCGATAACAAAAGCTGATCGAGCAAGCCGAGGCATTTGATAATGAGATCGATGCTCTGATCAATGCGATCCGCGGCGGACGCGAAAACTCAGACATACCGCCGCCGTCGATAGCCCAGCGTGTCGGCAGCATCGCCGGTACGATACGGCTCTCGACGATCCGGCCGACACAGACGCAACTAACTCAATACGACCTGTCAAGTGCGGGGTTTGCTCCGGTTCTGGCGGTTAAGGACGCTCATCGATGTCAGTCTGCCAGGCTGAAAAGACGCTTGAAGCAGCCGGAGCCCGCTAACACCGGGACGCTTGCCCCAGTAGCCTGTGATTTGTAGCACACTAACGTAAACAGCCCGACGAGAGATCGCCGGGCTGTTTAGCATATTATGCCTGCGTTCATGGCATCGTTTCATAGGCTAAATTCTATTCCGGAATCCCGACTTTCCTGACCAATTCCTTAAATCGCGGGTCGTCTCGCAGAAAAACAAATGGTAGTCGAATTTTGAGTTCTGCGATCTGTGGTTCGCGTTGATCATACGCTTTGTTTAGGTATTCAAACGCTTTATCTTTGTCTTGAAGACGGGCATAGGTTTCCGCTATTCGAAAGGCCGGCAAATAAGCATTTTTATCTTTCTCCAGAGCGATCTCTGACTGTCAACTGAATGTCTATTTGTTTTGCACAAAGCCCTTATAGCCATCTTTCTCAAAAGCTAGTTGGAGTTCTTAATGTTTTCGGACTAACGCCAAAAAGTAGTTTGATCTGGATAAGGCTTTGTTCAACGGCCTCGGAATACATACCCTTGGCTTCATAAACGTCGGCGAGGTTATTGCGAGGACTCGGGGCGTCCTGAAACAACTCAATGGTTTTCTTAAACTGAGCAATTGCTTCGTCCCGCTTGCCTCCAAAATCAATCACTCTACCTTTTTGGTTATTTATAACCATCGACAACGGGTCAAGTTCAATAGCTTTATTTATCTCCGATGGCGCTTGGTCGCCATTTCCCGAAAAATGATAGACCTCTGCAAGCCACTGATAAGCTGACGGATACTTTGGGTTGAGTTCGATCGCTCTCTTTAGCTCTCTCTCCCACCTTTAAGATCATAATCATAGTTGGTCAGTATCTGACCAAGCGGGGCATATGCTTCCGCCGAATTCGGGTCAATTTCGAGGGCTTTCTGTGCCGCCTGCTTTGCGAAGCGGCATATATTCATTGGCCTGAATGCACCGTAATAGGGCATCAATGCCAAAGTGTCGGAGAGCCCTGCGTATGCGAGTGCGTACCTCGGGTCAGCCGCGATCGCTTGCTGGAAATACTCTCTGGCTTTTTGAAAGTCAGGGTGTTTCGTTTGTTCAATGGAATCGCCCTTTTAGGTAAAGCTGCTGTGCCTCGGAGCTGGTCGTGTTGGTCTTGCTCACCCGCTCCTGTTCGGTCGCCGTTAGCTTTAGACGAAGCTTGTCGAAACCATTTTTGGCGATCTCGCTCTGCAATGAGAAGCAAGGTCGGATTGTTTGCGATTGTATTGTTCGCTCCAGATCACATCCTGAGTTTCGGTGTTGACGAGTTCGAGACTCAATTTCAGATCATCCCCGCGTTGGAGACTCTACCCAACAAGACCGCCTGCACCTTCAATTCTTTCCCCGATCTTCTTCGGCGAAATCTCTCTTTACCCTTGTAATAAAAAACCGTGCTTCTCGCCTTTGCAAACAAACTAGGAATATTCGACAAACTGCTGATCAACATCTCAGTCATTCCGTCTGAAAGGTATTCAACATCCGCATTCCCGCTCTCATTAACAAACGGCATCACGGCGGTTGATTCGATCTGCCGGCTGGTGAGAGATATTTGCTAGCCGAAGAACCCGCCGATCAAGACCACAACCGCGACGATAAACGCCGCCAGCGGCACCCGCGCTCTATTTGCGGAGAAGCTCTGCTTTTTCTGCAAGCCCACAAAGATTTCGAGGCTCCGCCCCCGCTCCGGTAGGAAAAATGGCAGTCTGCTCAGTGGTATGGTGCGCACGAGTTGCTGGCTCAGCCCCGAGCCGTCTAAAGGCAGGACTCAAGCCCAGACAAGATCGCCGTCGCCAGTTCAACACCGGAACCGCTCGCAGGGCCAAAAAGCAACTCCGACCCGTCATCGAGACAAAGCTCATCGAATCATCGTTATAATCTCGTCCACATTCGGGCATCGTTTTTCATAGGCAGATGTGCAAGAGTTTAGCACGTTATTCTAGCCCATAAACGGCCGTTTTGTGCATCCATTCCTACTTGGCGTCAGCCCCTTTGGACCCAGTCTAAAACGAATCTTCCGGCGAGGGCCGGCTTTGGCCGGGTGACGGCGCCTGCCGGTTTCAAACGTTCCGTCTTCGCACATCGCTTGAGCGTTCGTCGCGAAGGTGGCGGGTTGATGATGCGATGTTTGCGGATGAGTCGTTCAATCTCAGAAGCGGATCTTTTAACACTGGCAGTAAATCAATAAGTGTTGTATAGTATTCATATATCGTGCACGGATTTGGTTGAATTAGACGCAGCGATACGGTCAGTTGTGATCAAAAAAGTGGGCGTTTCGCAAACCTGCAAGATAGAAAAATATAAAACAAGAAAGATACGTTGTGTTGTGCACCAATATCAATGTACCCGCAGAATAGCGTTTCCTATGTTGGTGATCTATTCTCAGTTCTTAGCCGGACGACATATGGCGGCGGAACCATAAATCTCAATAAAACTGTTAGCCCGACTATCGTCAAACTTCTTTATGCTATATAATAATTGGCCGTATGGCTCATTTCCTGAACGACACCAAACATATTACGCCTTCGGGCCGGATTCATTCCTCAGTCATGGCAACTCTGGAGACCCGCGATGCGAGTCGATCACTCTCGGCCATCCGCTACCCGTCATCTTTTTTACGGTCGGCAAGACCGATCGACGTTCTGCTACAGATCCATCTGGCGAAACGAGGATAAGAATAACGATGAAAAGCAGGCCGTACGCCAGACGGTCGAAGCGGGTCTTTGATCCAAGAGAACTCGGACGCAAAACAACTCTATCTGCGGCATATCCGTCCCGCCGACGGCTAAAGATCATCGGCGGGAAATGCGGAATTGGGGTGGGAACAATTCAGGTTACTCTCGAGCTTGCAAGGCCGCTATCCGCTGATCGGGCTGATCAAGAAATTTAGCGGGATCGCGGAAGGCTTGAGGAAGGATTGGCGAAAAAGCGCAAAACCTCAAAGAAGTTCGGATTTTGAGGCGTTGGCTGCGAACGCATTTTTCCAGAGGAAATGGGGAGCAAAGTTTCGGAGCACATCCCACAAACGGCTGAAAATTTCAATCGAAAAAGGCGGGCTGATGATATTTACTGCCGCCGCGTCACGCCAAATCGGAGATGATCGCGGTGCGTTACGCCGCATGGCGGCTTGCGATCAAAGCCGAGAATGCAGATCATCGTCCGAATTATCCTAAACAGCGGCTCGCCAACCGTTTCGCGGACCTT
Source organism: Chloracidobacterium sp. (assembly GCA_016712045.1). GTDB lineage: Bacteria > Acidobacteriota > Blastocatellia > Pyrinomonadales > Pyrinomonadaceae > OLB17. The sequence continues at coordinate 26,933 of JADJRV010000014.1, forward strand.
GGACCGGATCGATCAAGGTGCTGCGTCCGTTTCCGGCAAAAAGAGCGAGACAACCGCCTTGCTCAACCGGGCCGACGAATGGGAAACGCCCGAGGGCGGCGGCGTCAAGGCCGTCGGCGTCGGCAGCGGGGTGACAGGATTTGGAGCCGATCTGATCATCATCGATGATCCGGTAAGGAGCCGTGCCCACGCCGAAAGCACAAACAATCGCGAAAAGATCTGGGACTGGTATTCCACTGATCTGCACACGCGGCTCGAGCCCAATGCCGGGATCTCTCGTCCTGATCCGAACACGCTTGCACGAAGACGATCTCGCCGGCCACTGATCCGGGCAAGCGTCGGAAACGGCGAAAAATGGGGATATCATCTCACTGCCCGCCTCGCCGGGGCAGAACCCGGTTCCTCAGTCGAAAGAAGGAGCGGCTTTGTGTCACGCAGGTTCCAAAGGCGAACTGGAAAGAAGCAGACGTTTCTCGGGTCCTACTCGGTTACGTCTCTGTATCAGCAAAGGTAAATACAGATTGACGGGCGATGTTCAAACCCGCGATGTTTGCCCGAATCGCGGTACGGGCTCCTCAGGGACTCGTGGGTGCGTGGATACGATCTCGCGGTATCGAAACACCCCCGGACAAAGCGCCGACTATACCGCGTCGTTTCGCTATGCGATGGACGGCGATAGAACGCTCTATGTATCAGACGGTTTTCGAGCTGACGAGTATCCCGAACGGCGGCGTTATGTCTCAGAAGACTCCGAAGCCGAAATGGAGACGGTCCACTGCGTCGAAATGCTCTGCACGGACAAGCGTTGGTACAGGACGTCAGGAAAAAGTCAGGGCCCGCTCCGTTGCAGGCGGTCCAAAGCAGACAAGGACAAGATCACCCAAAGAAAACCTGTGGCTGCGCCGATCGCCGAGGCCGGAAAGATAGTGCTGATACAAGGGTCGTGGATAAGCGTTTGTCGATGAAGTTTGTCGATTTCCGCCGCCGTAAACGACGATCAGGTCGATGCCGTCAGTCTTGCAGTCAGGATGCTAAGCCGGCCCAAGCGATCACTGATAAGATTTTGATCAAACTACATACGCTAAAAACATATGAACAAAGATATCGAAAAAGAATCTAGCGGATCTGAGGAGCTTCACGGGTGAGCGTTATGCCAAACCAACGCGCTATTATCGATGGGGATCACGATCTGGCGTTTGCGACGCAGAAATTTGAGAACGCTTGGAACGCTGTTTCGCGAGTTTGCACTAAACCTTTGCCAGTCATCTGCGACGCGGAATCCGCGATGTTGCGGGTGACAGGGTTTAGTGTTGACTCTATCGCGGGCAAGGCCTGATGTGTCGGCTGGCAGCCGGCACTCCGACACGCGGCGTATCCGGCATACGAACCGAATGGACACGCGTGCCGGTGAGGTTCATAAAGAAGCTCTTCAGAATGGCGACGCTTATATTATTGTGTGGTCGAATGCCCGCGGCGAGGCCGTATTTTATCCCAACTGTGCCGCGAACAGAGCGTCACCTATGACGAAGATTCGCCCGGCCTGATCCGACGTGCGGCAAAAGATTGGCTCGACGCGGACAAGCATGTACGGCCCAATCTGTTCTACCCCGACAAGATCGAGAAATATATCTCACGAGGCAAGAGCGAGGGGGCGATGCCGGACGCCAAAGACTTTGTGCCGCCAGAAGTCCAAAGACCCAAGTCCAAGGTCCAAGTCAGCGGACGCGGAAAGCCTGGGACATTGGACATGGGACATGGACGGTTCCCAACCTTTCGGCGTCGTACCTGTCTTTCATTTTGCCAACAACGCCGGACATCGACAGCGGGCGTTGGAGCTTGAGGCGGCGATTCCGGTGCAGGACGGGCTGAACAAATCGGTGCTCGATATGCTCGTCGATGGAATTTGCGGCGTACCGCCAACGCTGGCGCCGGATCGAGGTCGAGTACGACAAGGACGGCAAGACGGTCGCTCCGTTCGGAGCGGGCGTCGAACACCTGTGGATCGCGAACGACCTGAGTGCAAAAAGTTGGCGATTTTGAGGCCGCTCAGCTTGAGCAGTTTCTCAAGGTCAAGGACGGCTTTCGAGTTGATATCGCCTCGGTGACCGGCACGCCGCTGCATTACCTTTGCAAAATGACCGGCGGCTTCCCCAGCGGCGAATCGCTTAAAAAGCCGAGACCCGTTTCCTCGCAAAGGTGCGCGACCGGCAGACGTCGTTCGGACAAGTATGGGCGGACGTGATGGGTTGCCCTGCGGATCGAGGGCCGCAAAACCGCTCGCCTAATAACCGAATGGAAGACCCCACCGATGTCCGGAACGCGAAGTGCTCCGAAAATATCCTGCTCAAAAAACAGATCGGCCTACCCGTCGAACAGGCCCCTGCTCGAAGCCGGTTACGGCGAGGCGGATGTGAAAGAGATGGTCAAAAGTCAGCGTCGAATGACGGTGGTGGTGGTGGTTCCGAAGTGACTCAGCGGGAATTCTTGCAGGACAGCTGAGCTTTTGAAGGAAAAGCAAGGGAAGACCACCCGAATAAGCGAAGCTGAACGTTAATGAAAATTCCAGACCACACCGGAATTGAAGGTTGTGAATCGGAAAAATCAATCCGACATATGGCGACAAACGATCAACAGCCAGAGCAATAGCCGGGTAAGAAAAGAAAATAAGTAACAATCATCGCCCATGCGGCTTTATCCTTTGCTAATAAAGCGAAAGGGCGCCCACCGCAATTAGGCTCGAATTGAAATTCAGGAGAAACGCGATTACTGGGTGCTGGTCACGTATGGGCATCGATAAGACTCCAAACGGACCTGCTGCTGAAGAACGACGTCAGAACGGAAGCGAAAGAAGAAGCGCTCGTGAGCCTGCATATTTACAAAGCCGACGTGGAGGACGTTTGATCTGATTTTCCATACGAAAACCTGGGAAAAGTTACTTACACAGATAACACGAAAAGGAGATTTATGAAAACAAAACGAACCAATATAACGAAGCTCCCAGGTCAGTACCCGGAACAACAGTGGCAGAGACTTCCACGCCTCCTGCCGCTGCCGGTACTGACATCTCCCACGCAGAACTTGCGGCGGAGAACGAACAGCTCAGGACAACGATCCGGCTCAATGCGGCTCACCGGCAGATAACGGGCGAGCTGGCGAGGGCCGGGGCGAGGTCGCCGGAGCTGCTGTTCGACGCGGCGAAGGGCGATCTGCAGTTTGCCGCGGACGGCACGCTGACAAACGCGGCGGCGATCGTCGCGCGTTTGGAGGACGCATTCCCCGAGCAATTTGCCGTCGAGCCGCCGATCGGTCCGATCGACGGCGGTGCCGGCCGTGCGGCCGTGCCCGCCTGAGCAAAGATGTCGGCTGCTGCGAGATCGCCCGACTCGACTGGGCGGCCGTTCGGCAGCGGCTCTCACTGAAAAATAGTCCGGCGAGATCGATCTCCGGCTAACTACAAACAACGAACAAAACACTATGGCAATTGATTTTTTACCCACAGTTTGGGCGGCAAGGCTGCTTGTCGCTTTGGAAAAGGCTCTCGTATACGGACAGGCGAATGTGTCCAACCGTGATTACGAGGGCGAGATCCGCGAGGCCGGTAATACGGTCAAGATCGGTTCGATCGGCGACGTGTCGATCGGCAATTACGTCAAAAATACTGACATCTCAGACCCCGAGGTGCTGACCGATGAGGAACAGTCGCTGCTGATCGACAACGCCAAGTACTTTAACTTTTACGTCGACAGCGTCGACCGTGCCCAGGCGAACGCCAACATTATGGATGAGGCGATGCGTCGTTCGGCGTGGTCGCTGCGTGCGGCCGCCGACTCGTTCCTTGCCTCGACGATGGAGGCAGCCGTGCCCGGCGGTAACAAGATCGGTTCCGTCGGCACGCCGATCGTCCCGACCAAAGACGACGCATACGAGTATCTCGTCGATCTCGGCGTCCTGCTCGACGAGGGCAACGTTCCGACCGACGGCCGCTTTGTCGTCGTGCCGGCGTGGTTTCACGGCCTGCTGCTCAAGGACGACCGCTTCGTCCGTTCGGGAACCTTTCGCGGCGACGTCCGGCTGGCAAACGGCGAGGTCGGCGAGGCCGCCGGTTTTCGCATACTGAAATCCAACAACGTGCCGAACGACGCAGGCACCAAATACAAGATCATCGCCGGACACGCGATGGCGACGGCCTTTGCCGAGCAGGTCGTCGACGTCCAGACGTACAAACCCGAAAAGCGTTTCGGCGATGCGGTCAGGGGCTGCACGTCTACGGCGCCAAGGTCGTCAGGCCCGACGTCGCTGGCGATGATCATCGCCAGCAAGGCGTAACGCAGTTGTCAGTTGTCGGTGGCCGGTTGTCAAGTTGCCGGCCGCGATAACCTCTCTCCGACAACTGACTACGACTACTGACACTATGGAACCAATCGACAAACTAAAACAACTAACCGCATGGGACATCGAGCCTACTGACCGAAGACGACTTAACCCAGGTTGCTCACGCCCGGTCGCCGCTCTCAAAGATGCGGCGGCCTGACTCCCGAGGAAGCGGAATGGACGCCAACCTATGACCTCACGACGGCCGCCGCTCAGGCTACGGCTGATCAAAGCGGCTCGTGCCGCCGCCCCCGATGGTCGATACACCTGAGGCAGGAATGGTCACGTCAAAAGTCTTTGACAACTGCCGGGCAATGGCTCAGATCTGTGCGTCAAAACGCACAGCAAGGCGTTTCGATCATTTAACATATTCGTTATTGCGAATATATAGAATTCTACGGGCGGCCGACTGGCCGCCGCTTTTTGCATTTTCCTTTTAGCCTATAATCGGAGCAATGGATGTAATCACCGTAATAGGCGGCGGACTTGCAGGAGTCGAGGCAGCGTGGCAGGCGGCGGAGATGAGGGCGAAGGTTCCCGGTTGGCGGTTGCAGCCGGTACAGCAGACGCCTGCACCGGACCGAAATCAGCTGCTGAGATCGTTTGCTCCAATTCGCTCAAGACAGACGAGCGGTTCGGCAGCATACCTTTTGAAAGAAGAGCTGCGTCGGGGTGGTTCGATGGTTTTGGAAGTTGCCCACCGCGACACGCGTTCCGGCGGGTGCAGCTTTGTCGGTGGATCAGGATCAAGTTTGCCGGAGTTGATCACCGAGCGAGTTGGGAATCATCCAAGATATCGAGATCGTCCGCGAAGAGACATCGATCCCCAGGCGATGGCGTGTCGATCATCGCAACGGGCCGCTTACCTCAGACGCACTTTGGCTACAGAGATCATGAAGCTGACCCGAATTTGATGACCAGCTTTATTTTTACGATGCGATCCGCGCACCGATCATTGCGGCGGATTCACCGATCGATATGTCGGTGGCGTTCGAAGCCGCCCGCTATGATAAGGGCGGCGTGGATTCTAGTAATTGCCCGATGGACCGCGATCGGTACGGGAGTTGTTTGTCGACGCTGTGCTGCAAAGTCGGTGCCGCTCAAACGGTTTGAGGACACGCATTGGTTTGAGTCGTGTCTGCCGATCGAGGAGATCGCCCGACGCGGGCCTGAGACTTTGCGGATTGGGCCGATGAAGCCAAAGGTTTGCGGCACCCGAAAACCGGCGAAGACTATGGGCGTGTGTGCAGCTTCGCCGGGGAAAATATGATGGCCGACGCATACGGCATGGTCGGGTTTTCAAAACCACCTGCGGCGGGAGCAGGGCGAATTTAACTCGACCTGATACCCAGTTTGGAAAACGCCGAGTTTTGCAGTTTGGCCAGATCCACCGCAATACATTTATCAACTCGCCGAAGATATTAAATGAATCTTTAGAAACGCGTGCGAACCCGCGACTCTTTTCGCCAGGACAGATCACCGGCGTCGAAGGCTATCGTCAGATCCGTCGCCACCGGCTGGCTCGCTGGTAT
>JADJRV010000015.1 GCA_016712045.1 Chloracidobacterium sp.
GCATCTTTCGCAGCAACGATAGGTCTGCTTTCCACGGAAAATCGGCAAAATGCTGACTAAGATATCGGTAGAGAAAAATGAGTGTCAAAACGCTCACGCCTGCACTTGTCGCGAGCAGTCGAAGAGACAAGCATCCGCAGCCCGCCGCTGAAAAACAGCAACACAACGACGACGTTTATCAGTACAAATGATTGGTTGAGAAACTCAAGTATTAAATCGTTTGACTTGTCCCTGAGCTAAAAAAGGTAATTGACGATCGACGTGACCAGCTGGCACGGGATGCTGAGGACGCCGATGGCAACGAGATCTGTTTCGATGCCGGGCAGCAAAATGGGTGAGGCGGTCCAGATAAAAAATGCACAGATAATGCCGCTGACGAATACAAATAAAGTGCCGTTAATTGCCGCCGGGACAACATTCTCGCGATCCCCGGCCGTAAAATACGAATTTGTGTTGGCTATGCCGAAACCGCCGAGTTGGATCGCGATGACGATCGCCACATTTAATATCAAGGCTGGCCGAGACCTCGGCCCCAAAACGAGCGACCAAGTACGTCCGCGATGACGCTGTTTCCGGTCAGAAACCGCGAGGCAACGGTCAAAACGACGCTAAATGAAAATTTTGTTGGAGTTCGGATCTCAATGTTGTTGTCAGATCACGCCGGCAACAGCGGCCTTAGTCGCTCTGGTTGCGATCGAAATACTCAGACCCATTGTGACGAAAAATATCATCACGACCTCAGAGTCGCCCCAATTGTAATGGACCAAACCGCTTGCGAGAAAACCCACGGCACCGCCCAGAGCACCAAGCCAAACGCCGCTTTCGAACCATTCAAATTCCCCGCTGCGAAAGCCCCGCCAGAGCATCCGCAAGTATAAGAACATCCATATTATCAAGCGATCAGCACCGGCACGCCGCGTTCGAATGCCAATGAAAGCGAGTCGAATGCATATGGCCGAGCCGGCAGTCGTGCGTTATCAAACATACCCCAGTCCTGCCAATGGGTCTTGAGCGAGTCCATTCCGATGCCAACGGCGAGGTCCGCCAGGTTTGAGACGAGTACGTTGACGCCTTCACGCCAGACGGTCATCCGCCACGTAGTCGAGTTGTCACGGCATCGACAAAGGCAACGTCACGCTTTTACTAAAAATACAGGCCGCCGACAGCCAAAGGACGGCACAAAGGATGCAGACCAATATCGTCTTTCGCGATGTGCCGATCAGCACCATCGCCGCCGTTGAGATCATAAATCCTGCCCACGACGCCCGGGTAACCGTAAGAAAAAGAGCAAAACCAAACGCCGCAAGCACCGCCCGAGCAATAACTTATTCCTAGCAACAGCCCGCCCGGAGCCATGATAAGTAGGCCTAGTGCGACCGACGCAAGCAACTGAACGGCCTCAGCATAGGTTGTGTAATGCCCAAAGAAACCCGATGCCCGCACGTCTCGACCGGGCGACCACGCCTCGATGCCAAATCGGGTCATGGCGTCGGTTTGCGCGCTGCGTCGGCGCCATATAAAAATCAAGAACCTGCTGATAGCGATAGATCTTGACGAGGATTTTCGTATCTTGCGAAGCATTTACCGCCGCCGCAAGCTGATCCGGCGTGGCGATGGTTTTATCGCCCGTTATGAGTATCGTGTCCCCTTCTTGCACACCTGCGGCCCGCAGAGGACTGTCGGCGGTGAGCTTTGTGACCTTTAGATTCGCTCCGACGGCAAACTTTCCGATCGCATACGCAGCCGCAACGGTGCCCGAGAGCAATAAGATAACGATCGCACGCCGCACCATTTTTGTATCGCGGATATTTTGAGCTACCAGATGCACTATTGTCACCAAGGACACGGCGACCATCTTTCGCAGAGAAACCTGCGGCTCATACGAGAAAAATGACGAGACTAGCGTGAGGCCCACAAACGCGAGGATCGCGGTGGTGATCCCGTCCGTTTTGAACGTCGGACGGACGAACGCCAGCCTGATGAGCCAAAACAAAAGAGCCAGTGACCATGAGATCTGCGTCGCCGCGATCGATACAGGTGCGCACAGAGCCAGCAGCAACAGAGATAGCTGCAGCGCCTTGTCGGTCAGCCGGTAGATATTTGAGTTTTCGTCCACTTAATTTTCCGCAAATTGCGGCGAACTCTAATTATAGTTAAAGCCTCTAAAGTCCGCATCTACCGAAACGATTACAGATTGACAGAAAACGGATTGATTTGTGAAAAGAAAAGAATATAATCCCGCTATGACCGCAAACTTAAAGCGAACCTTGCGAGCAGCCGGCTTTTGCCTGTGCCTGCTCGGTGCCGGCTATTTCTTCTTGTTTTACTCGTCTGCCGGTTCCGGTTCGACGGCGGCAAAGGATGATCCGATCGAGCTTTTGCTACGGCTGCCCGCTCCGGCTCCGCCAAACCCGCTCGTCCCGCAGACTTCGCTGTACAACCGCGAAGAGAAATTTTACAGCAAATCCAGCCCGCCAAAAGATAACGCGCCGATCGACGAGCTGCTCGATTACTGGCTGCGGCAAAATATTCGGCTCAGGATCGCGTTATATGCCGGAGATATCAGATCAGGTCCGTAGCCGGATAATGAAAGAGATCAGCAAAAAACCGGCTTTGCTAACAAGCTATCTCAACGTCCTCAAGGGCGACGCGAAAGCCGCCGATTTTGTTAAAGAGATCTACGACCGCGAAGGCAGCGGCGGTGCCATTAATAAAGAAGAACGGCGGATGGTCAAAGAGTGGCTGATGTACAACAGCCCTTATTTTAGTTCCGACCTCGCCCGCAAAGCGTCAAGCGTCAACGACAGCGGCGAATATGTGACGGGGCAACAGGAGCTGCTCTCGCTCGCACGCGTCGATTTTGACCGGGCAAAACCGATCATCGAACGGCTGCTTGGTGACAATTCGCTCAAGACCTCAAAGGTTCTGGCGACCTGGGCTCAGTATCGTCACGCTTTAGATACCAATTCGACCGGCGATATCGAGACGTACCGCGACGCTCTGAAAGCCTTTGTCGAGGACAAAAACGCAATGCCCGGAATGCGTGACCTTGCGATGGACGCGCTTGTCACCGAAAAAGAATGGTCCGGACGCGACGAATGGTATTTTTCGCTGCTCGCTGATGAAACGCTTTCCAAACTCGTCGTCAACGGCCAGACGAACACCGGCCTGACAACGCTCATTCTCAATTCGCCCGAGGATAAATATGTCGAAAAGATGATCGAGCTTGCCGGTAGCAATAACCCGACAGTTCGCGGCAATGCAGTCCGCAATCTGATAGCCCAACTAAACACCGGCAACCCGGCGGTCGTCAAAGCTCTGCTGCCATGGCTGGAAGATCAAAAATGGGCGATCGACGTCGATGATTCGCGCGGCACGCTTGTCAGAAAACTCAGCGAGATCGAGGTGCCGGAAAGTGTTCCGGGGCTGATGAAGGTACTCGACGAAAAGCATATCCAGTCCGCTAACACTGCTGCAAATGCGGCATACACTGCGGCGAATGCAGCGGCAAATGCGGCTAGACCGGTATTTACTGCTCCTGCTGCCAATCGTCCGGCGGTAAATGCCCCTATCATCAAAGACGGTGTTCAAATCATGGTCTTTCCATTCCGTTCGGCGGCAGTCGCGGCTCTCGCAAAGCAAAAAGACGGACGGGCGGTTCCGGCGTTGCGTCGCGTTTTGCCTGAGATGTCGCAGTCGTATGAGCGTGACATTGTCGTCAGTGCGATTTGGGAATGCAATGGATTTTCGCTTACTGAGCAGCTAGACGCGCTTGAGACCGCCGCCAAAGGCGTCCGCACTGAGATGGACAACGAAGCGAATTTGGCCGCAAACGCTAACGCCGTTGCAGCTAACTACGCAACAACTTACGAGAACGAAGGCAAACGAGCCCCAACGCCCGCTGAGATCCGCGCGAGCCTTGGGCGTACGCTGCTGCAATCGCCGACTATACCCGATGTACTGGCTCGTGGTGTCGTCGATCGCATCGCGGTGCTCGACACCAAAGACAAGCCATTGGCCTTAGCTTACCGGAGGATGATTCTCCGCTGGCAAAATGCGGCGATCAATATATTGCTGCTTCGTGATCTGAAACGCGGCGTCGCCGATCTCGACACGATCATCAGATTGCTCGGCCAACGTAAGGAGCTTCGCGTAAAACAATCGACCGACATTTTCGATATCCGCACCGGAACGCCTACGGCGCTTGGTATCTCGGCGTGTCTGGTGGAGGACTCAGCCGATTACGACGCGATCATCGATAACGGAAATATCGAGAGCAAGACTGCCATGTTTGCGTGTGCCCGTCTGCTGCGTTTGCCTCTGCAGGTGCCAAAGGTTGCCGAAAATCTCAAATCGCCAAATCCGCTCTTACAGATCGCCGCCGAGCGTTATCTAGAATCCGAAGATTCGCCCGAGGCCCGCGCCATCGTGCTTGCACGCCACCCGAACGAGGCAAAGATACTCGGTGCCCGCAGTGCGTTTATGGTCGATGGTGTGGCCGACACTTATAACGAATATCTCTACGCCGTCTATCAGAGCCTCGGCGACAGTCCGCTCTACAACGGCTGGTCGGGTGCGGGTAATGACGACCAGATCATTGCCACCGAAAAAGAGCTACAGGCCGAGGTCAAAAAAATCTGACGACCTCGTCGGCATTTATTCCTACGACGACAATTACATCCGGATCTACAAGGACCGCGTGATGTTTAGCTGGGACGAGGACGATTCGCGTTATCGCGAGCGGCCGCTGAGCGGTGAGGAATTTGACGCGATCAAGGGCTATCTAGCTCATAACAAGGTTGACGAGCTGCCGCCGTTCATCTCATGCGGCGGTGCTTATTGCACGTCTAAAGAGCTGATAATGCTCAGCCGCGTCGGCGGACGCCGCGTCTATATGACTGGCACCGACGGAGATTACGGCGGCGGCGGCGAGTTTGGATTTTTGTCGGGCTTGATAAATATTTTGCGGGGCTCAAACAAGCCCCCGCAAAGCTCAAATACCGCCTCAGCCGCGACATCCCGGGTCTCGAGATCGTCCTGGCGGCGGATGATCTGAACGCGGTTGCCGTCTGGAAAGACGGAGCGGATTTTCGAGTAGCAGCAAGCGAAAAAGCCGTTCGTGACAAGATCAAAAAAGAGATCGACGGCGACCCCGATGACGAAAATGCCCCGGTTGAAGATTATTCAGAGGAGACCGAGGGCAAAAAAGCCGAGCTTCGCGAAAAACGCCGCTATGAGGGCTTTGCGTGGTACAAGATAGCGGACGGCGAGGTAGCAGGGATCACATCCCAACCCGCCGGTGTCGAGTTTTTGCCGATGCGTGACGGGCTCGGCGTCCCGGCAGGCGAGGAGCAATGGAAAGCTCGGCTCGCTGACCTAGAGATACGTGCGTCGGAGGATGGATTGTTTAAGGTAGTTCGCGGACGGCTAACCAAGGTGCGTGACGGCAATTATCGCAACCCCGTCATTACGCCAAACGGGCGTTGGGTGCTCGTCAGCAAAGAGGATGAACGGGCGGGACAGGCCATATTTCGCGTCGACCTGACAACCAACAAGGAATATCAGGTCGAATTAGAGGGTTACGGCGAGAGCTATCCGCTCGCATTTATCCCGTCGATAAACAAAGTTCTCATCATCCGCAACGACTATCGCTATTACCGTTCGGATGACGAAGACACTACATTGGGTGATTCCGACCCCGACAATTTGCTGCTCGTCGATCCGACGACCGGCGTTGCCAATCCCGCTCCCGGCGAAGGTCGTCCCAGTGCCCAGCAAACCTATCGCGCACTGCAAAAAACGGCGAAACCCAATGAATACTGGGCCGCAATGATCGATGAAGAAAAAGGCCTGACCGAGATCGGCGTTTACGAGACGAAGACCTTTGGATTTAGGCCAATCCTGAAAGTGCCAAAGATCAGGTTTAACAGCATGAATATGTGGGTCGATGAGCCGGGCAAGAAAGTTTATTTCGTCTATCGAGGGCACTTGCTCTCGCTGCCGATGCCCTGATGCTCTTGCGTTTGTGGGGCAAATCAGGTCTAATAGTTGTTTGCTCAATTGAGCAAAATTTTAGCCGAGAGGAGGTGAGCAAACAAAATGGCATTTATATCAGTAAACAATAACGAATCGATCGAGTCGGCACTACGCCGCTTTAAACGTAAAGTTATCAGCGAAGAGATCATCAAAGATCTCAAAAAGCACGCTCATTTTATCCCTCCCGGACAAAAGGCAAAGCTCAAATCGGTCAACGCCCGCAAGCGCAACCGTAAGCGTTTTCGCACGCAGCGTCCGATGGGCGGTGGTACCGGTAGCGGACCAGGACGTCCGCCGATGGGGCAGAACCGATAACTAAAGTGAAAAAGAAAAAGGTGGAAAAGTGAAAAAGCTAAATGCTGTGACACTTTTTCACTTTTTTACTTTTAAACGTATATCCTTTTAAGATGGCATCCGAAAGAACACGAATTTTATTGACAAACGACGACGGCTATCACGCCGAGGGCATCGTCGCACTCGAAGCCGCGTTGAGCGAGATCGGGGACGTCTATGTCGTCTCCCCCGAATCGGAGATGAGCGGAGCGTCGCACAGCCTGACGCTCTCGCGTCCGCTGCGAATACGGCAACGCGCCGAACGCCATTGGACCGTTGACGGCACGCCGACCGATTGCGTCACGCTCGCGATCAACCAGATCTTACCCGCCGCCGAACGGCCGCATATCTGCTGCTCCGGCATCAATCACGGTGCAAATCTCGGCGACGACGCCACATATTCCGGCACGGTCGCGGGGGCTCTCGAATCAACCATTTTAGGCGTTCCCGGCCTCGCATTCAGCCTCGCGTCGTATCGCGATCAAGATTTTAGTGAGTCGGCAAAGATCGCGGCAGAGATAACTAACAAGGCTCTTGCCGAGGGCTTGCCGGTTTGGACTTTGCTCAATGTAAACGTGCCTAAGGGCGTCCCAAAAGGCATTCGCATCACAAAACAGGGTTTTAAGAACGCACGCCCGATCATCAGCGAACACATCGACCCGCGCGGCAAGCTTTATTATTGGATCGGCGAGGTCCGCGGAGGGCTTTCGTGCCGAGGGCGGTACCGATTTCGAAGCGATCGATGAGGGCTACGTCTCCGTCACGCCAATGCGAAGCGATCTGACGAGCCACAGCGGCGTTGAAAAACTACAAAACTGGAACACCAACTAGTGAACGCAACCGCCATCACAGACGAAATGACGATGCAGCGGCTCGCGATGGTCGAGCAGCTCCGCACGACGCACAAGATCGCCGACGAACGCGTGCTCGATGTCATGTCTCGCGTGCCGCGACATCTGTTCGTCCCGGTCGCGATAAAATCACAAGCATACAAGGACAACGCCCTACCCATCTCAGGCGGCCAAACCATCTCACAGCCATTTATTGTCGCTCGTATGACCAGCTTATTGGAGCTCAACGGTACCGAAAAAGTGCTTGAGATCGGGGCCGGTTCCGGATATCAGACTGCGATCTTAGCGTCGCTCGCCCGGTCGGTTTTTGCCATCGAGCGCCTCGCAAATCTCGCGGACGAAGCCACTCGCCGTCTGCAAACACTTGGTATTACAAATGTTACGCTCAAAGCCGCCGACGGTACGACGGGCTGGGAAACCTACGGCCCCTATGACGCGATACTCGTCGCAGCCGGCGGCCCCGACATTCCTGAACCGCTCGTAAAGCAACTAAAGATCGGCGGCAGACTTGTCATCCCCGTCGGCGACGACCAACGATCGCAGACGCTTATCCGCGTAACCCGCACTGAAAGCGGCTCAAAAAAAGAAAGTTTTGGCCCTTGTGCATTTGTGCCGCTCATCGGCGAACATGGCTGGTGACTTAGTCAGAACCGGGAGCGATAGCGACTGGGCTCCTGGTACGTATAATATTAAAGAACCCGGTCGCTACCGCTCCCGGTTCCGACAGATTTTATGGATTCGATAATCGATTTTTTATATCAGGCAAAGGATTTTCTAAATCCGGCAAAGCTCATCGACTATATGTTGGCTTTGCTTGGCAACTATGTGTATCTCGGGCTTTGGTTCATCATCTTTGCCGAAACGGGTTTAGCGGTGGGCTTTTTTCTGCCGGGTGATTCGTTGCTGGTGGTTTCGGGGCTCTTTGCGGCGGCGGGCAAGTTGAATGTTTGGTGGGTGATGATCGCGTTTTTCCTTGGCTCTGTGATCGGAGACAGCACGGGATATTGGACCGGTCGCGTAATGGGCAAGACGCTTTTTAACCGCGAAGATTCGTGGATATTTAAGCCAAGCCGCGTCGAAAAGGCTCATGCATTTTTTGAAAAATACGGCGTCAAAACTGTCATACTTGCGAGGTTCGTACCTATCGTTCGAACATTTGCTCCGATCGTCGTCGGTGCAGCCGAGATGCCTTATCGCCAGTTTTTGCCGTACAGCATTCTCGGCGGACTGCTATGGATCTGCAGCATGGTGCTGGCGGGTTATTTCCTCGGCGGCGTGATCGAAAACGCCCTTGGCATCAAGCTGCAAGACCATATCGAAAAGGTTGTTATCGTGGTGGTTTTCCTATCCCTGTTGCCGCCGATCATCGAATTTATCAAACACAAATTTGGCAAACGGCCCGACGTGATCGACGAGATCGCTGAGGTCGTCGAGGACGAATAGTGTCACGACTGGCCCGTCTCCGGGCAATATCGCTGGAGATAACGGTCTTCGTCTCGGGCGGGTTGTTGATGACGTATGAGATCATCGGCTCCCGCATCCTAGCCCCATTTATCGGGACATCGACATACGTCTGGACGAGCCTGATCGGCGTCATCCTCGCAAGCCTCAGCGTTGGCTATTGGTTTGGCGGACGACTCGCCGATCGGCGGCCGGATATCCGCATCCTCGCCGCTGTACTGTTTTTGGCCGGTACGCTCGTTTCGGTCACGGTGCTTATCAAGGAGATCGTCCTTTCCTTCATCGCCTCCGCCCCGGTCGGCGTTGAGATACGCTCGCTACTTGCCGCTCTCCTGTTATTCGCTCCGGCAAGCGTTTGCCTCGGCATGGTTACGCCGTTTGCTGTAAAACTCAGGATGCTCGTTTTGGCTGACGCCGGCAAAACCGTCGGCCGCCTATACGCACTTTCGACCGTCGGGAGTATCGCGGGCACATTTCTAGCCGGGTTTTTCCTGATACCTTTTGTAGGCAGCGTTCGCACACTTTATATCGTCGCGGGTTCGCTTATCGGTCTGTCACTCTTGCTGGTTCCGTTCACGATCTCTCGGGTAAATATCGCAGGTTTAGTGCTGCTATTTAGTGCGGTTTGCTGGAGCGAAGCGGCGGCTGGGATCAGTTTTCGCGCAAACGAACTACGCGATATCGACACCGAATACAGCCGCGTACAGGTCTTTCGCTCGACCGACCGTAACGGCAGGGCCATCCGCGTACTGACCACCGACCCTTATGCTATCCAATCTGCGATCTTTCTCGACAGCGACGAGCCGGCTCTCGAATACGGACGCTTTTACCACCTTGCTAGGCATTTCAAACCTGCGTTTCGAGAGGTGCTTGTTGTCGGCGGTGCGGGATATTCAACGCCAAAGGAATTTCTGCGGCGTTATGAAAATGTCCGGCTTGACGTTGTCGAGATCGACCCGCGAATGACGGATATTGCCCGAGAGCATTTTCGTTTAAAAGACGATCCGCGCCTCAACATCATTCATGAAGACGGCCGGATGTATCTCAACCGAGCCGACGCCGGGCGTTACGATGTCATTTTGATGGATGCGTTCGGGTCGATGTTCACGGTTCCCTTTCAACTGACCACGGTCGAGGCAGTTCGCCGGATCAGCAATTCGCTCGACGATGACGGCGTCGTTATTTTTAACCTCGGATCATCGATCACAGGTGCGGGAAGCGGATTTTTCCGTGCGGAAATGGCCACTTATCGGTCGGTATTCCCGCACGTTTTTGTGTTTAAGGTAAGAACCGACCGGACGGACGAGTCGCTGCAAAATCTGATAATCGTCGCGTCAAAATCGAGTCAGCCGCCGCAACTTGCGAGCGGCGATCCTGATATCTCAACACTATTGGCTAATATCTACCCAAAAATATTCCCGCCGACTTACCGATACTCACTGACGACATCGCACCGGTCGAATACTACAATGCGATCGCTCAAAACCAATATATTCCGTCGCATTAGCGACCCCGGATTTGACACCGCCGAGCGCGTATCCTAAACTCAAACATTGATTTATCGGGGCGTGGCTCAGTCTGGTAGAGCGCTCGGTTCGGGGCCGAGAGGTCGGAGGTTCGAATCCTCTCGCCCCGACCATTTAACACAGAAAAGAGGCAGTCTCGTATGGGATTGCCTTTTTTTATTTAGCACAATGAGTATTAAAGAACTCGGATATCAGCAAACGCCGCTTGGCGACCTCACGCTCCGGCGTCGGCTGGAACCGTTGCTGAATGATCGTGAGGTTTTTGAGGTCAAACTCGGCGACGAATACCTGATGTCGAGCCTCTTTACCGAGAGCGAACAGCAGCTTGCGATACTCGGCCTCGCACCGCTAATTGGTGAATTGGATGTTGTGATCGGTGGTCTTGGACTCGGCTACACCGCTGTCGAAGCGTTGAAAAATAAGAGCGTGAGCCGCTTGCTCGTCATCGACCTATTCCAACCGGTCATCGACTGGCATCAAGCCGGGCTCGTCCCAAATGGAGAGATACTGTCCATCGATGATAGATGCGAACTGCGGCAAGGTGATTTTTTCGAACTCGCCCGGACGGGCTTTGACGTCAACAACCCCGACCGAAAATTCGACGCCACCCTACTCGACATCGACCACTCTCCCGAACATTACCTCGACCCCGAAAACAAATCTCTCTACACCACCGAAGGCCTCACCGCGATCCGCCACCAGCTAAAACCCGGTGGCACTTTCGCCCTCTGGTCAAACGACCCCGCGAGCGACGACTTTACCGCACATCTCAAAACGGTTTTCGCCTCCGCAACCGCCCACAATGTCGAATTCCCGAACCCGTACACGGGAGCGACCTCGGTCAATTCTGTTTACGTCACGCAAACATCAGCTTAGATGTTTTCTAAAAAACGCAAGCGTTCTATCCCACGCCGTTCTTGCGGCCGCAGCGTCAAAACGGGGCGTCGTGTCGTTGTGAAAGCCGTGCTGTTTGCCTTCGTAGGTGTAGGTCTCAAATTTTTTCTTGTTCGCTTTTAGAGCCGTCTCATACGCGGCGATGCCGGCGTTGACGCCTTGGTCGTTGCCGGCGTAGTTGAACATGAGCTGAGCTTTGATCTTAGGCACGTCGGCGACTCCGGCTTGGCGGCCGTAGAAAGGGACACCGGCTTTAAGGTCTTTGCCAAGACGCACCGCAAGTTGATTGACCATGCCGCCACCGAAACAGAAACCGACCGCTCCAAGTTTACCTTTACTGTCCGGCCGTTTTTTGAGCCACAGTGCCGCAGCAACAAAATCTTCGGTCATCTTTTTGCCGTCAACCGTGCGAAATGCTGCCGCGCCTTTTTGCTCGTCACCGGGATAACCGCCGACCGAGGTCAGGCCGTCGGGAGCGTACGCCATGAAACCTGCCTTCGCCAAACGGCGGGCAACGTCCTCAATATATGGATTGAGGCCGCGATTTTCGTGGATGACAATGACGGCGGGAAACTTTTTCCCTTTTGACGGTTTTGCAAAATAGCCTTTGATCGAGCCGTTGCCGGCGGGCGACTGGACGGTCTCGTAACTGGTGACGATGTCCTTGTCGTCCTTAGCGATCGTCTGAGCCCAGGCGTAATTTGGCTGCAAGCTGTCATAGATCGCCGCGACGGTCAGTCCGCCGACGGCGAACTTGCCGACGCTGCGCATAAATGAGCGGCGATCCATGTCACCGTGCTGATACTCGTGAAAAAGGTCCAATAATTCCTGCGGATAATCGTCTGCGGTTTTGCGTTCCATATATTTTCTCCTTGTTTGGAAAAGGATACTAAAATTCGAGCGTAGTTGTAAAAAAGAAGAGGCTGCCCCCGAACGGGACAGCCTCGCTAGGCATACCTAACTGCTCACTTAGAATTTGAACCGAAACTGAGCGGTAAAGCTGCGGCCCGTGCCGTCTATGCCCCAGCTCGGGTTACGATACTTCTGGTCTAGGATATTCTCAAAAGCCCAAAATATATTGGCGTGATCGTTGATCGTAAATCCGCCGCGAACATTAGCGACGCCATAGCCGGGTAGATACGTATAGAGCGGCACGACCGTGTTGTCATTGACGATCGTGACTCCATTAATGGTCGCACCGATGGGCAACAGACGGTTTTGAACCTGTGCCTGTGTTTCGCCGGTCGCGATCAGGATGCCGCCGGCAGTTCCGCAGCCGCCACCACCGGGAGTGGTCAAACCGTTGACACAAGCTCCGCGACGGAAATAGTTTTGGATCTGTGCCCGCGAGCGTCCGGCTCCGGTTCGACGGTCGGCCAAGTCGCCACTTGACAACCGATCCTGACGGCCGGCGAGTGTCGTATAACCTTCTACCCAAAACTTGGACCAATTGTGGCGGAGGCCAAGAAAACCGGTCGGCGGCGGTGTTCCGCCCTCTATATTTGGCGGTACGCCCGTCGCTTTGTCAGAGGCTTTGGTATAGGTGTAATTTGCACGCAAATTTAGGCGATCTGTAAGACGAGCCTGCAGTTCATACTCGACGCCCCAGATCTTGGCGGCGGTAAAGTTTGCACGAACAAGCACGGGGTTTGCCGATGCCGCGACAAATACAGTACCGTTCGCCGTCTGACTCGTGATGACATCGCTACCTAAGAATTTGCCAACCGCGCCGGCGGGCAGTATCAGAGCCTGTTTGGTAACTGCGTTATCAATATCGAGACGAAACACCGTCAGCGTCGAATCAACCCGCTTATTTTGATAACGAACCGAAAAATCATAGTTGTTGCTAAATTCGGATTCCTGCTGCGAAACCGGGATACCGGTCGTTACGGCAGCGGCTCCGGCGGTCGTCCCTATCGTTCCGCCATAAGCACCGGCGGTGATGTGATCAACCTCAAAACCATCGCCGGTGAGGCCCAAAGTACCAAGGTCGGTCATGCTCGGGTAGCGAAATCCGCGGCTGTAATTAAAAGCAAATCTGAGTTCGTCGGTAGCACGAATAACCGCACCGATGCGGCCCGATATATCACTGGTCTCTAACGAGTCGGTTAGCCACAACTGACGGCCGGCGACGATGGGCGATTTTGTACCGTCGGCATTATAAGACATGCCGCTGTAACGCAAAGCTCCCGTGATCCTGAGCCGTGTCGGAATGGCTTCCCATACGTCTTGAACGAAGACACCGCCCGAGGCAAATGTCGCATCATCCGGCACGCGCGGACGCGAGATGGTTACCAGATTTGATACTGGGTTTTGGATGTATGCGGGTGCATTTACCTTTTCATGATAAAAATCACCGCCGAACAGCAAAGTGTTGTTGCGTCCGATCCTTTTATCGAGAAAACCGCTAAAGCCCCACGTGGATGTCCGCTCATACTGGTGAGTGATGTCACCAGCCGGATTTCCCTGTCCGCCTTGATTCACGCGCTCTTCGCGTTGGCTGTTGTATGAGCCGGTCAGCGACAGGCTGTCAAACGGGCCGACATTTCGCTTAACATAACGCAGATAGCCAAAATCGAGCATCAGATTTCGCAGATCGGCGATGAGGTTACCATCGCCGCCGAGCAGTTGGTCAAAACGTTTGCCGTCGTCCTGCTGACTGCGTTGATAGAAAAATGTAAGCTGCTGGTCGTCTGTCGGCGAATAGGCTAGCTTGCTCGCAAAACCGTATTGTTGAAATCCAGTCTGCGGGTTGACTGTGTATTTCACGGTTGAGGGCAGGCCGAGAAATCGTGTAATCGCCGAGTGAGTATCTACGCCATCCGCAGTGCGAATATCACCAATACGGCGGCCGTTCATGTTGATATATCCGCCAAATTTGCGTGTGCCGTAGCTCAGCAATGCCGATGTACCAACGCTGCGATCGGCCGTGCTAAAACCGGGGTTAAACTCGCCGTGAAACTCAGGAGTCTCAAATCCGTAAGCCGGATTTTTACTGACCATGTTGACCGTTCCCGACAGCGAATCCGATCCGTACTGAGCACCGTTTGGCCCGCGAAGCACCTCGATGGTCTGCATTGTGCTCGGCTCGTTTAGGTTGAAAAATGTACTGATACCCCCGCGTTGACCGGCGTGCGTAAAGCGGACGCCATCAACAAAATTCACAACATTTTTACCCGTCAGCCCGCGAATAACGATCGCCCCGATCGTAGGACTCGTCCGCTGGTAGTTAAGCCCCGCTTCTTCTTGGCCGGCTTGGGCCATAACGGACGTGGCTCGTTCCATGATTTGCTCGGTGGTGATCAGACTGATAGCCTGAGGAACATTTTTAGCCTCTTCGGATTGGCCGATCTCTGCAGTCACGGTAACGCGGCTCTCGCCGATGGCAAGCGATACTGCAACATTGTTCGCACCAGCATCGATCGTCTGTTCGGCAACGGCAAACCCCTGAGCGAGGACACGCAATGTATAAGAACCGGCAGGCACCGCGTTAAATGTGAATATGCCCTCACGCGAGGTGACGGTCGTCATTCCTACGCGGGACGATCCACTGCTGATCGACACGGTGGCTCCCGCAACAGCGTCGCCATTTTGGTCCTTGACCGAACCGCTGATCCCGCTCTGGGCGCTAACCTGAGCAGCAAATGCGACTATTGCCACAAGACACAGTGACAAAAAACGAAGGGAATATTTCATATATTTATACAGCCGCGACAAGCCTGATGCGTTTTCGTTTTGAAAAGAAAACCGCTAGGCATACCGCACTTTATTTTCTAAATGGTTTTATTAGAGATAGTTAGCAAGCTTACGCCCACGCTCCATCTACTACGAACATTGGTAATTCTAAGAGCGTTTCGTATCTACTACCACGATTCGTAGTGTCAGTTTTGATATTTATTCGCTGGTGTATGTGGCGACGCTGGTGGGGGTTTCAAAGCAGCGGACCTTGTGGACACGGACGCGGTCGTCGCCGACGCGTGTGTTGAGGTATTCGAGAAAGTAGCGGGCGAGGTTTTCGGCGGACGGATTTAGCTCTTCGTCAAACGGCGGCAGCTCATTGATATTGCGGTGGTCCAGGTATTTTACGATCTCGTCGGCGGCGGTTTTTAGATCGCCAAAATCGATGAGCAAACCTATATTATTAAGCTCTTCGCCGCGTGCATAGATCTCGACCTTGTAATTATGGCCGTGCAGATTTTCACATTTCCCCTTGTACCCGCGCAGTTGGTGCGCGGATGAGAAATTGCGTTCGATCATTACTTCGTAAAATGAGGGCATCGTGAAAATTATATCTTACCGTCGTCGGAATGCGTAAATATCTCAGCGACGTCGTTGAGATCGGCGGTTATTTTCATCCTCGGCAGGCTGTTGAGGAAATCACGTCCGTACGATTTGGTCCGCAAACGCGGGTCCATGATCGCGATCACGCCGCGATCGGTGCGGCTGCGTATGAGACGGCCGATGCCTTGTTTGAGCGATATCACGGCTTGCGGGACGCTGTAATCAAAGAACGATTTGCCGCCGTTATCGTCGATAAATTTGCTGCGAGCCTGCACGAGCGGGTCCGTCGGGACGGCAAACGGCAGCTTGTCGATGATGACGCACGATAATTGATCGCCGCGAACATCGACGCCCTGCCAAAAGCTCGATGTCGCAAAAAGCACCGCGTTCGGCGTCGCCCGAAACTGTTCGAGCAGGCCGGTTTTGGACATTGTTCCCTGTAAAAAACACGGATAGCCGATTCGTGACGAGACAAGCTCAAACAACGCCGTCATCGAAGAGTTGCTCGTACACAAAACAAAGGCATGCCCCCGCGTGACCTGGATTATCTTGATGATCTCGGTCGCCGCCATTTGCGTGAACTCGGGCGTTCGCGGGTCGGGCATTGTTTTTGGCAGATAGAGGATCGCTTGTTTTTCGTGGTCAAACGACGACTCGGCCATAAACGTTTCGGTCTTACTTTTATCGAGTCCGAGCCGGTCACGGATAAAATTAAAGCTGCCGTTGGTCGAGAGCGTCGCCGAGGTCAGAATGCAGGTCTCGACCTTGTCAAACAGCTTTTCCTGCAGCAAAGACGAGACATCGACCGGCGACGCTTGCAAGAAAATACCGCGGCCACGACGTTCGAGCCAATACACAAAGTTGCGGTCGGCCTGCTCAACAATAAATTCGAGATCGAACCGCGTCTGTCTGACACGGCGGACGACGCTGTCGGCCTCCGGGAGCTTTTCGCAAAAACATCCGTTTCAGTCTCATGCCGTTCGAGTGCTTCGTCGAGAGCGTGAAACGCCTCGCCGAGCGGCGAGAGAACATCTTCGCCATCGATCCCGCGATGTGAAAATGCATCAGCAAGCAGCGGAAAACGCCCGTCCGCGTCGCGTGCCTGTTTGAACCGCACCCAAAACTGCTCGGCGAATCCATTGATGCGAGACGCCGATCTTATGATCTGTGTCGCGGCGACAGCATCGCTTATCGGCAAAACGCTCGCGTCGCGGGCAAGTTCCTCAAGCTGAAAATTCGACACCTGAAAGCCAAAATAATCCGCCGCGATGTCTTCGATCAGATGAGCCTCGTCAAAGATGACCGCACCGTAATCGGGTATCACCTTGCCAAACTGGTTGCCGCGAACGTTGAGATCGGCAAAAAACAGGTGATGGTTGACGATGACGATGTCGGCGGTCTCGGCACGGGCACGCATCCGCGTGATAAAACACGGCTCATAATCGGCACATTTTTGACCGATACAGGTTTCGCTTTTCGCGCTAATGCGGTTCCAAAACGGCAGATTTTCGGGCAGATAGGTCAGCTCGGCACGGTCGCCGGTTTGGGTTTCATGCGACCATTCGCGAACCTCTTTGAAATGGTCGATCTCACCGACTCCGTCGAGTATCGGCTGGTGATCGGATTGGAGCAGGCGATAAATACAGGCGTAATTTGACCGCCCTTTCATATAAGCGGCGGTAAATTTTTTGGGCAAGATCTGCTGCAAAAAAGGTATGTCCTTTTCCATCAACTGCTCTTGCAGATTTTTGGTGCCGGTCGAGATTATTATTCGTTTCTTTTTCTTGGCAACGGCCTCGATCGCAGGTATCAGATACGCGAGCGTCTTACCGGTTCCCGTGCCGGCCTCTACGATCAGGTGCTTTTTTCTCATCAAAGGCGCGTGATATCGCCTCGGCCATTTTGATCTGGCCACTGCGATACTCGTAATTTTCGTGATGTTGCGAAACAAGCCCGCCAGGGCCGAAAACCTGTTCCGCCAAACTATCGCTCATCGTATAATGCCTGTATTTATTGACTTTAGGCCGTTTTTAGGTGATAATCGTCCAATACCAAAACTTACTTCGATCCGGGAGTTGTCCCCTCTACCAACCAACCTATCGGCAGTTTTGATAATCCTAATGCTATCAAATATCAAGGAGTCTGTCTGAATGAGCTTTTCTAACTTCGAGTCCGGCCGCGGTGCGTTTCTTGCCCTTTTTGTATTGGCAATGATTACCGCGATCTTTGCATTGCCTTTTCAATTGAGGACAAATGCCGCAAAAGGATTCTATTTCAAAACGGTGAGCCATGAAAAGGGACTCGAGAATTACGATATCCGCACGGACAAAGCAGCGTATGAAAAGATCGCCGCTTATCGCACCGTAATGGGCAAAGATGCGGTCGCGGTTGCCGATGCCCGCGATGCTTTCGTCCGGGGTGAGAACGAACTAAAAAAGCGTGTTCCCACGCTCAAGATCGAATATAACGATGACATCCGAATACCTGAGATCATCGCTCCGGACGTACAGCAGGGCAAGGCGTTTTTTACCGGCCGGTCATCCCAAAAACGCTCGGACATACTTATCGACTTTCTCAACGAGAACACAGATCTCGTGGGTGCCCGCGGCGAACAGATCAGCCAGTTAAAGGTCGCGGCCGATTATACCAATCCCGACGGCAATCTTTCATTTGTCGAATTAAATCAAGAGATCAACGGCGTTCCGGTGTTTCGCGGCGAGGTCAAAGCCGGATTTACAAAGAGCGGCGAGCTTTTCCGCGTAGTCAATAACTTTGCACCGGGGCTCGATTATTCCTCGATCTCAAAAGATTTTGGCGATCCAGCAGCCGCCGTTTCGCACGCCTATCGCCACATCAACGCCTGAAAACACGATGAAACGGGTGCGGCTAAACGAGAAAGTCTCGACAGATATCAAAGCGGTATTTGGCACGGGTGATTTTGCGACAACGGCGGAGAAAATGTATTTCCCAACCGAACCCGGCGTCGCCGTTCCCGCATGGCGAGTGCTGATCTGGCAGCCGGTCAACGCATATTACGTCATCGTCGATGCAAATACGGGGACGATGCTGTGGCGAAAAAATATCGGCGAGGACCAGACCCAAGCTGCGACATACAACCTCTACGCAACTCCAACGCGATGATCAATGTCGCCGACAGTCCGTTTCCGCGTTCGCCAGGCCCAATCTCGCCCGATGGCACTCAGGGTGCCGGTATCGCCCGCACTTCGATAACACGCATCGGAAACGAGGCACCATACACCTTTAACAATCTTGGCTGGATAACGGACGGCGGGAACGAGACGGACGGCAACAACGTCGAGGCGGGGCTTGATCGCGATACAACGAACGGTGTCGATGCCGTCAACGGCCGCGTCACCGGTGCGGCTCGCACGTTTGATTTTCCGATCAACCCGTTCAACCCAAACACAAATACCGGCGACTCTCCGGTTCCGGCGGAGAGCCGACTGTTGATCCAACACGCCATACTGCCCTCAACAACCCAGCCGCATGGCATGGTCGATCATCAGCGGCGTCCGTTACACAGCTTTTCTATATTGCTAACTGGTATCACGACGAGACTTACATGCTCGGATTTACCGAAGCAGCGAGGAATTTTCAGAATACCAACTTTACCGGACAGGCGTCGGCAACGACCGCGTTACTGCCGAGGGACAGGACTGTTCGGGTGCAAACAACGCAAACTTTAATACTCCGGCGGATGGCGGCCGCGGTCGGATGCAGATGTATTTGCGGGTAGCTCCGACGCCTGATCTTGACGGCAATCTGGACGCCGAGGTTGTCATCCACGAGGCCACGCACGGCCTCTCAAATCGGCTGCACGGAAACGCTTCAGGACTCCAACCTAGATCTCGCACGCGGCATGGGCGAAGGATGGTCGGATTTTTACGCCCACTGCCTGCGCTTAGCGAACCGAGCGATCCGATCAACGCCATTTATGCTCTCGGGCCTACGACACGTTTAGGCACCTGGCGGCATTAATAATTATTACGGCATCCGCCGCTTTCCAAAGCAGTGATGGCCTTTACCGGCGGTGCGTTAAACCGGCCGCACAATCCGCTGACGTTTCAAGACATCGACACGACCAAGATCGATCTTTCCGACGGGGCGTTTGCTCCGCGATTTAACTCCACCGCCGATCAGGTTCACAACATTGGCGAGGTCTGGAGCATCGCCCTGTGGGAGATCCGGGCTCGGATGATAAACCGCCTGACGTGGGCGGTCGGCAATCGACGTGGTTTTGCAATTTGTCACCGACGGCATGAAGCTAGCTCCGCTAAACCCGACGCCTCTTACCGAGCGCGACGCGATGATCGCCGCGGGCTTAGCGAGCGGGACACCCGCGACGTTGCAGATATGTGGGCCGGATTTGCCGCGAGGTTTTGGAGCGAGTGCCAGTATTCAAAAGGTCGGCGGAGCCAGCACAGGCGGTTTAGGAACCGTCCGTGTGACCGAGGCATTTGACCTGCCAAATCTGTTCCAAAATCCTAATCTGACGCTGTCCGACACGATCGGAAACAACAACGGCGTTGCCGATCCTGGCGAGACTATCGCTCTAACAATACCGCTTACAAATTCGACCGGCATAGTCGCAAATACGACGACATTACAGATCGTCGGAGGCAACTCGGCAAATTACGGGACTATCAACAGCGGTTCGACAGCCAGCCAAACGATAAACTTCACGGTCCCGGCAGGTACGCCTTGCGGCAGTGTTGTCACGATAACGCTCAACGTCAACAGCAGCCTCGGTGCGACCAGCTTTACGCGGACGATACCAGTGGGCACACCTGTTGCGACATTTGTCCAAAATTTTGACGCTGTAACCGCCCCGACGGTTCCGGCCGGCTGGGTCGTTACCTCGGCGGGTGCCGCGACACAGCCGTGGGTCTCGACCTTTGTCAGTGCCGACACGGCTCCAAATTCGATGTTCGCAGCTGACATTGCCTCAACCGGAGGCCTCACCGCGCTGACATCACCCGCGATCGCGGTGACCGTACCGGCGGCAACGCTGACATTTCGTCATCGCTATAACAGCGAGTCGGGATTTGACGGCGGCGTTTTGGACATCAGCATACCGAGCGTTTCGGGTGGTGCATTTCAGGATATCGTAACGGCGGGCGGCACATTTATCCAAAACGGATACAACTCCATACTGCCTGCGACGAGCACCAACACGCTTGGTGAACGCTCCGCGTGGTCGGGCGACTCTGGCGGTTATGTGACGACGATCGTCCGAATGCCGGCGGCAGCGGTCGGGCAATCCGTGCAGCTTCGCTGGACGTTTGGCTTTGACTCAAGCGTCGCTCCGGTCGGCGGCGGGTGGAACGTGGACACCGTACGGTTCGATGGCAACTCGCAATGCATCGTCACCGCCGCGGGCGTGGATGTTTCCGGGCGTGTTTTCGCAAGCGGCGGCCGCGGGCTTCGCGGTGCGGCAGTTAGATTGGCCGACCAAAACGGCGTGATGCGGACCGCAGTCACCGGAGCGTTTGGCTTTTACCAATTTACTGACGTCGCCCCCGGCCAAACGTATGTCGTTAGCATCATGTCGCGTCGATTTAATTATTCGCCGCGTGTTGTTCAGTTAAATGACAACATCGCCGGGCTCGATTTTCAGCCTGAGTAGCCAAAGCTGGGACTCAAAGAATTTGGTTGACATGCTCTTTTGCTGACAACTATCCTTACACAAGATATGTTTTGCAGACTTTTAGCGTCAAGAGCCGTCAAATAGGTTAGCTTCTCGTAAAGATTTTTCCGGAGTTTTATTCAATGATTTCAAAAAAGCGGTTTGGCCGCCATAACACTAGCCGTAATCGCAGTCGTGTCAACCGTAGTTTTGACCGCTTTTTATTGGAACGGCACCGACCACGTCAAAGCGTTTTCCAGCGGCCCGCCGTTTGGTTACACTGGTGCCCCGGTCGAAAATAGCTGTACCGATTGTCATGGCTCATTTCCGGTCAACAGCGGCTCAGGGACGGTCGAGATCCCTCGGCATTCCGCGACTATAAGCCCGGCCAGCAGTACACCGTTTCGGTCAAGGTATCGCAAGAAGATGCGATCCTATATGGTTTTGAGGTGACGGCAATAAATCGGCTTGGGACGCAGGCAGGTACGCTGGCGGTGACAAATGCGACCCGCACGCAGTTTGACGAGGGACCGGTCGGGCCAAATAATCTCTGGCGTCAATATATTTTTCACACCCAGTCTGGCACCGTCCCGACAGTTTTCGGCTCAAATACGTGGAATTTTACCTGGACCGCACCGGCACAAAAGATGGGCAAGATCGATTTTTATGCCGCCGGAAATGGAGCTAACAGCAACGGCAATTCGAATGGCGACTATATCTACACAACATCGTCGTCAACATTAGCCGGATCGGCCCTCTCAAATTTTGATGGCGATCTTGCAAGCGATGTCGCTTTTTTCCGCCCCGGACAAAACAAGTGGTTTAGCCAAAATATTCAGACCAATGCGACGCTCAACACGACCTTTGGCGGACGCGGCGACCGCATCGCTCCCGGCGATTACGATGGCGACGGCAAGACGGATAATGCAGTATTCCGTGGCGGCAAGTTTCGCATTCAGCGAAGCACGCTCGGCTACACCG
This sequence comes from Chloracidobacterium sp., assembly GCA_016712045.1. GTDB lineage: Bacteria > Acidobacteriota > Blastocatellia > Pyrinomonadales > Pyrinomonadaceae > OLB17. The sequence continues at coordinate 22,011 of JADJRV010000015.1, forward strand.
AGGTGTTGCTCGGCACAGTTGCTTGACGGCGACGGCAAGACGGACTGTGCGGTCTTTAGAGCCTCAACCGGCGAGTGGCTACTGATCCAATCGACCGCCGGTGCCGCAACGCTCACGCTCGGACAGGCCGGCGACAAACCGGCACAGGGCGACTATGACGGCGACGGTAAGACCGACATCGCTGTGTTTCGTCCGTCAAACGCCACTTGGTATATAACCCGCTCGACACTTGGCTCGACCTCGATGGTGTATGGCGCGAGCACCGACCGCCCCGTCCAAGGCGACTACGATGGCGACGGCCTGACCGATATTGCTGTATTTACAAAAACGACCGGCACCTGGGGCTTAAACAGATCGACCGATGGCAACACGACCGTCACGCTCGGCTCGGTCAACGACATACCCGCACCCGCTGATTACGACGGCGATGGCAAAACCGACGTAGCCGTCTATAGCCCGCCGATCTCCGCAGCAGCCGGCACGTGGCGGATCAGCAAGAGCACCGACGCAACACTCTACACCCCAAACCTCGGCCCTAAACCGCGACGTCCCCATCGCCTCCGGCTACATCGCTCAATAAAAAGAAAGGCTTCGCAATAAGCGAAGCCTTTTCGCTCTTTATCCTTTCGATGTTAGTTTTTCTTAGTCGTCTGACCCCGAGTCTCTTTAGAAAATCGCAGCGGTTGTGAGCCTATCGCAACACTGGCAAGCTTTGGTGCCAGAATCGCAGGCCTGACCCCGCTTCCTGTGTTGCTGGTCACCGTGCCAAAGCTGTTCGCCGTCAGCCGTCCCGCAAAGTCAAACTTGAACGTCCTGTCAAACCCGTTGTTGATATGATTGTCCATCGAGATCGGTTTCGAGTCGGCAGCGTATGTATAATCCGCATTCTGCATATACCCGCCTGACGGATAGTCAGATGTTGCATTATGCTCGCTCAATTATCGAAAATCGCAGGTAATCCTCTCCTTTCTCTTCTTTACAATTCTTTTTCTATGAATCGAAAGGAGCACCCCGTTATTTCCACATATAAAATATGTCTCTCCATTCCAAGCAATGTCGTTAAGGCCGATCCTCGAAGCGTCTTCACAAGGTTCTGCCGAACAAGACATTTTGATATCAAGATCGGTGCCCTGTCCGCGATCAATTATAGTTCTATCAAATCCTCGGATGGTCTTGACGATTTCCCAATTTCGTCCATTGTCCGTCGACAGGAGTACTTCAGCTGAAACTTCGAAGCGCGTAGTGGTATTAGTCGGCAATAACTCAACAACTTGACGCGTTTTAATTCCAGCGGCTATGATAAATCCGCCGTTCACAAATGATGACCTGCAAGAACGTATTGGGAATCTTAACCGATTGATTAGCAGTAGCTCCATCGAAATAAATCACGGTCTCAAGATCCCATGCACTTCTGTTAATGGCATTCATCACTATCGGGGAATTTCCATCAAAGCCGGTTATTGATGCTTTACCTTCCGTTTTTGCCACATAGCCTTGTCGCCTCTGCCACTGATTGCCTGATCTTTCAAGTTGAACAATTCTGCCACTAGAAAGCACTAGCCAAACCCGTTGGTTAGGTAAAACCACAATATCTTCAATAGCCCCTAAACCTCCGATCTCGTCTACAGACCAAGGGGCGTTTTTTGTCGAAAATCTAGACCATGTAGTACCACCGTTGTTGGTCCATACAGCAATTGGCGACGCGTCTCCGTCAATGCCTCGGTTCCCTACCACCCAGCCGAAACCATTTTGATCCAGTACAAATTTCCTGGCAAGAAAATCTTGCACATCAAAACACAGAGTCCACGTCAATCCAGCATCGTGAGTAACGAAAATTTGTAAACCGCGTTGGTGCATCCGTACTTGCGGCTTTTGGATCACTACCAATCCGTCATTTTACTTATTCGCTTTACGAAAGTTATATAGGAATCGACTGGCATTTCAAACTTTAGAGGTTGCCACGTATTCCCACCATCGTTGGTTGAAAATAGCTCCGAGATCGACACGGAATCTACGCTATAGTAAGTATCTACTCGTGCTTGCAATCCACTTACCCATCCATGCTCCGCGTCGGCAAACGAGATAGATCTCAAATTAGATATCCCTACCTTCTGGCTGGAAGTTAACCATATAGCTGTCAATATTTGTCGTTATTGAAGCTTGATCATCCCCGTTACAGGCAGAATACTTTTATGGGAGCTTAAATAGTAAATAAGCAGGCAAGCTGCCAAAGCTACGACGATAGCCGTAATAAACAGCGCCTTTCCAGGTTAATTGCAAAGTCGTCCATTTGACGCCTTCTAAGGTTGTTGACTCGCTATCGAGTTCCCGTAACGATCATATACGCATTTTTCATACTGCCATCCAATTTCTTTTCGCCATTCATCCCAGCCCTTATCCGAACTTCTCTCAGACTTTATAGTCGGATTGATTTAGAAATCGGGCCATCAAGCTATGACCCAATTCATGGATTTGAGTGGCGAGTATATTACCGAATTTTGAACTGACGGGTATCGGTGGCTATGACAGGCCAACCGTTCATCTCATTTCCTACATAGTTTGTGGTTGTCGGATCGGTACGAATTGTTTTTCCGAAATGAGTTACTTGTGACGCCTCTCCAACCCTAAAAGTTATGCCGTAGATTTTCGAATTTGAACCGTCGTCACCTGCAATCTGCTTTAATTGATGGGTACTAAAATCATTGCCTGATTCAACGGAAAATCTCTGTTTACCTTTTGCAAAAGTAATAATCCCATTATCCTTTTTAGTCATTTCACGAACTTCAATTGCCTTCCACCCTTTCGCCTTTCTAAAAATGTCTTGAGCGCAAAACGTTAGAGATTCAAGGAATGTGTCCTTATCTGCGGAAGGAGCAACTGGAAATGTTTCCGTCTGATTCGTATCGGTCCCACCGCCCCACTCACTAGCATCATTCGGATCAGGCATATGTCTTCTGATGCATTCTGATGCTTCACATCGTCTGATCGTTTTTTGATTTTCAACGAGGTCTTGCGTCAACATTTCTGCACGACATTGCGATGGCAGGTCGAAACAAGAAGTCTTTCCCATGAGTAGCGGCCTGACATTTCCATTCAGGTTCGTCTGCACTACTTTTGTGGGGGCTATCGGGCGGTCGGGGTCTTCGGCAGGCGGTTCGGTCGGCTGGACCTCCTGTCCGAAAGGTTCTTTTTCAACCCTCTCGTCATCACCGAAAAAGCCTGACTGTGTTATACGCGCGCTACTGCCCGTAACTGGTTCCGTTGCTATCCAATGGACATGGCTTCCAAACGGAACTATTTGCTCGGCGATAACATCGCCACCGGCAACAACTTTTGTTTTGAGTTTTGTTCCAGTGTCGCTGACTTCGGTCAGTGCAGTGCCAAGAACGGTTGACCATACCTGATAATTGGGAGCGGCCATTGTCAGACTCCCGACACCCGCACGCCAGCCCTCTTGGGCCTTAACCGCATGGCCATCTCCGTCATAGGTCACATCTGTCCGCTGAACAAACAAAGCAGAATGCCCAAATCCGGTCGATTCTCGGGTCGTTATTGTGGTCGATGTCGTCCGGTTGGCGGCATCTATCGTACTTACCTGATTACTGCCGTCACCGCGTGAACCTGTCGCTGTCTCGTTTCCTGCATAGTCATACGTGGGCGTGGGGCTTGTGGAGGTCTTACGCCCGTTGGCATATGTGGCCGAAAATCCTCCGCTCTGGTCCCAATGGATCGTTGATCGTGATGCGATCTCAGAAAAGGGTCGTAGCTGACCGACTGTGAATATGTCAGTACACCACCGACCGTTCCAAAAGCATTCGAACTCAGCCTTCCTGCAAAATCATAGTCAAACGAGCGGTCAAAGCCATTGTTCACCTGATTATCCATTGCCTGTGGTTTGGAGTCGGCATTGTAGACAAACTCGGCCTTTGAACATATCCGCCTTCGGTCGTAGTCCGATGTTGGCTGACGCGCAATCCATTGTCATAACTCGTTGAGATGACATTGGAATCTGCTGTGTCGTAGGTCATTTCTTTCAAACCACCAAATGCACGATATTTGATGCCGCTCGCATAATCACTAATTGAAAATCGCAATGCTGGACCATCTCAAGAAGTTAGCGAGGGAGCGAGCGAAAAAAAACAACAAAACTCAGTATGCAAATAATCCAAATACCAAGAATGATAGAAAGTGTTATTAGTGCCCATTTGCGTTTTTCGCCTAATGATCTGGATTCAAATTCTTCAAAATCTTGTAGATATTTCTTGCGATCGGTCGGAGCTAAGAAAAACACACTTGCTGGAATCGCAATAACGACGACCACGAATAACCCATACAGATGCATGGTTTTGGGAAATTTGAGAATCACACTTACGAGATTTAACATTGAGATGAGTAATGCGGTAGCAAGCGAAGTTACATGCATGCCGGCAAAGACTAGAGATGGCCCACCCCTTAGGGTTGTTGAAAAGTTACGCGAATATTCTTCATAATCTTTTGTCTTGAGTGCTTTGTTAGCGATTTTAGTCAAACCCAAACTTCTCCACAATGCATCGATTGGAAGAGCTATAAGGTCTTGGGTAAACCTCTCCCATCGAAAAATATTGTAGTAGAACAGGTTTATGGTTTTCCTAGTTATAATCATACTTAACAAGGTCTTCTCGGTGCACTTCCTGTAGTTTCCGGAGTTATGTATTCCCCGAGATTTCCGCCATAATGTCCCCACCAATGCCGCCCACTACCCTCCACCGAGAGCTCCAATAACAGGTCCTTTCGGTCCGGCAGGGCCTCCAATGGCAAACCCCACTCTACTTACTACCTTGGCACCAATTGCGGCACCCGCAACACTGCCAATCCCACGCCCCAATGCAATCTGAGTGTTCTGTCCAAATCCTCCTTCTTCATAACCACTAGCAATAGTGTCATAAGCGACTATACCAAGACTCAACCCCGTTGCGGCATCCGAAATTGCACTCGTGCTATAGGTTGAAATTCGTGCGATACGCCGCCGTTCCATCCACTTGGATAAAGCAGGCTTAACTGCGAACCGTTATACGAACCGTTAGTTAATCTAAACGTCCATCCGCTGTGGCCATTCCGCCTCCCCTCTATCGCATCAACCCCCGTACCTAGGTAGTTCTGTCCGAGCGGATCCGTGGCAACGGAGTAGGCTTGAATTTTAACCTCACTGCAATGATGAATTTGCCGCCACCCAGTATCCATAGGACCACATCCCCACTCAGCTGAAAACTGGTATAGATCTCGTCAGGTCGAACGGTCATGCTAGCTCTACCTTCCCATCGTTTACCACGCATACTCCGTCAACTTCATGAAAACCTTCCGGACATCCTCGTAGCTATCGTCGTCACCACCGGTACTTGGGCCGCCGCTGCTTGAGGGGATCGATGCAGGTGGTCCTGACCGCAGGTATTTTGACGTGCCAGAGGTTTTGTTGTTGATGCCGTATTCAGGGCTGGAGCTGCGACCGGGATCATTTCCGCCGGATATGTACTTCGGATTATTACTTCATCCGTGACGAGGCTATGGCTTCATCCACACGGGCGCTTTGAAAACTGTCGAGACTCGCCCGTAGGCAGTGGCCCGGCATATCGAATTCCTGGCCTTTCATTGCTGCGACCTGGCATTGCCATTCCGGCTCGTGGGCGGCGTATTGGCCGGCGTATTCAGCTGGATCCTGTTCTTCTTCGGATGGTTCGACGGCGGTGACCTCCTGTCCGAGAGGCTCAAGCTCTGTTCGGTCGTATTCGCTGGTTGAACCTGCTTTGCTCATCCTGATCGAGCTGCCCGATACAGGGTCGGCAGATATCCAAATGACCTGCGATCCTCGAATGTATTCTGCTCGGCGATCACCGCACCGCCGGCAAAGACCTTGGTCGTCTTTTTGGCTCCGTTATTATATACCTCGGTGACCGCACTGTTCAGAACGCTCGACCACAGCTGATATGTCGGATCGCCCATTGTGAGCGTTCCAATGCCGGGACGGTTGCCTTCCTGAGATTTGATGGCATGGCCGTCACCGTCGTATGTCAGGTCGGAACGATGCACAAACAAAAACGTGATGACCTCCGCCAATCGGTTGATAACTATTCGATGTGCACGAAGTGATGCGATTCGCAGCATCGAATGCGCTTACTTCACTGCTGCCATCCCCGCGTGAGCCTGTGGCGTCTCATTACCCGCGTAATCGTATGTAGGAGTCGGGCCCGGTCGAGGTCTTTCGCCCGTTGGCATAGGTTGCCGCAAATCCACCCGTCTCATCCCAATGGGTCGTATCCCTCGCCGTCATCTGCGAAAAGGCATCGTAGCTGATCGTCTGGTTATAGACCGTCTTGCTGCTCACCGTGCCAAAGCTATTCGCCGTCAACCGTCCCGCAAAGTCGAACTTGAACGTCCGGTCAAATCCGTTATTGATCTGATTGTCCATCGATATCGGTTTCGAGTCCGCAGCGTATGTATAATCCATTCTGCATATACCCGCCCGACGGAAAGTCCGAGGTTGCTTTATGCTCGCTAACCCTCAGAGCATCATCATACGCCATCGTCACTACGTTATTGTCGTCGGTCTTGGGAGTCATTTTCTTAACGCTGCCAAACGCACGATATTTGATGCCTGCCGCGTAGTTATTGGTTGTGCCGGAGGTCACATCGCCAAACGTCGTTCCGCCTACATCCGTCAATCTGCCCGTTTTATCATTTGTGTAGCTGATCGTTTGGCTGAACGGGTCGGTCACGGATTTCAGCCCACCGCCGATATTGTAAGTATAACCCAGCGTAAGGTTGGTGCTGAGATCATCAAAATCGACAGTCTCACCAGTTAGTTGCGAAAGTTCGTTGTACGAGTAAGCCGTCGCACTAACACCCGCGGTATCCATTGAAGTGCGATTGCCGAGGTTGTCGTAGGTATAATCGACAGTCGGGGTGTCCACACCGCCGGAATTGGGCGTATAGGCTATCTGCGTAGTAAGTCCCCGTGAATTGTAAGTGAGGTCAGTGATAGCCCCCTCTTGGGTCAACTATCTGCGAGATCGAGTCGTCAGCGTTGTACGTCCACGAAGTGTAATGCCCCGATTCCTCTATCGGATAGTGCCGAGTCGCCATCCGTGCGTGGCCGTCGTACGTCATTGTAACGTCTTGATAAGTCGTTGCTGAGGTTGTCCCGCATACTGCCGTGTATTGGTCACCTGATCGCGTCCGTTAAAAGTATTGACGGTGGTTGTATGAACCGTCGAGCCATCCCAAGCATAAACCTCGGTCTTAAAGTTGCGCGGCCAAGGATATCGGCATAGACCTTTTGCTTACGCCGTGCATTGCCGCTTGTGTCGTCACCGGAACCGAAGGCCTTCGATAGTCGTTACCATTCCGCCCGCACATCCGCAACCTGCGTAACTGATCAAAGTATCCTTGCCATCACTGCCTGAAGAATCGGACGGAATGGTTCGAGTCGTTCGTCCTTTCCAATCAAATTCAGTTGTATTCCCAGCCACGGTTATAATCACCGGTCCTGCGGCGATAGTCATCGCCATCAGGATTCCAGGATGAATTGATCTCGGTCGGAACTGTCTGCCGAAAAGCTCTACCCAAAATGTCGTACTCGGTAAGCGAACCTGAGTATCCCCCTGTCGAACCGGGATTTTCCGTCCTAGATTTGCGAACGCGTCCGGCTCCGTCTGACCAGCTTTCGGACAAGAACCAAGTCAGCGGTATCAGGGCCGCTTGTGCTACCGCTAACGTCTATTATTGTCGAGAAACTTTTAGACTGAATACTATTCGTCGGGTATTCGTACCGCGTATAAGCCTTTTCCGTCGTGTTGACGTAGATAGACTGTTTATCGAGCCGACCGATACTGTCGAAGAGTCCTCGTAGTGATTTCTTCTCACCTGTCTGACCTGCCGGAGCGGGGCTTGTTGCTTCAACATTTGCTCCGATATCGTAGCGGTATTTGACGGTCGAAGACTGGCTGCTGGATCTGTGATCGTTTTCGGTAAGCGTATGTCGTAACGCCCAGGCGATGAGTTAAAGTCGTCAGTATACGCGATCTTTACCGTATGCGACAGAGGATCGGTCTTTGCACGACAGCTCCCGTAATGTTGTGAAGGAAGTTGTTTCGACCGACCGCCGCAAACCAATGTTGGCAGACCGAAGACGGTGTTGAAGCGGTAACGTCGCAGCGTTTTGATGAGGTCAGATTGCCATTGCCAGCGACGTAGCGAACAGTAGTTTGTGTCGTCGTGCTGCACCGCTGCGATATGTTCTGGCCCAGGCCGGTCACCGGCAAATTGCGTCGCCGTCGTAAGCAAAACAGCCATCGACATCAGCGTCGTCCGTTGCCGTTTCCCATAGTTCAGTTTCCTTTGGCAAGCCAAAGGCATTATTCGACGGTTAGTGTCGAGCTTCCCAGCTCGTAGGTCGTCGTCTGTTTTTTTAATACCGTCGATAGATCGCTGTCATAAACTTTTACTTCTTCGGGCAGGCCGTAGCCGTTCGAGCCGTAGCCGACGGTCGTTTTTTGATATTTGTTCCGTCGCCGACGCGGGATTCGGTGACGCGGGGGTTGGTGAGGTAGCTGACGCCGGTGTTGTCTTGGGTCCAGTCCGTCCATGTCCAACGCAATCTGGTCGCGCAGTTTGAGCCGGTGCAGTCTTCGGTGGCGAGTGTTAGTCCTTCTTTGTAGCCGCTGGCTCCGACGTAGGTTCTCGAATAAAGCCCGTCTGGGTGGCCGGTCATCGCAACGTCGATGCGTGTCGCGGAGCCGGTGATGCTGTTTGGCAGGGAGTAGGTCGCTCCGGTCGTGAGTGAATTTGTCACAACAACCTCTGAGGCTTCCGCCGCTAAGATTAAAGTTTTCGACCCACGTCTTTGTCTCGCCAAAGCGCGGCAATCCGACTGCGTACCTGAAACCGACGCAAGGTCGGTCGTGACGTAGTTCAAGATATGCGAGGTCGAATCAGCCGCCACCTGACTGATCTTTTTTAACCTGTATGTAGCCGTTGTATTCAAACTTTGTAAAACTGCTGTCTGGATAAGTGATCTTTTCCAGAACTTTGACGGTAGTGCTGTTCGCGGGGCCGATCCTCGTCAGCCCGCCTGAGAACGTGGCGGAAACGGTCGCATTTGTATAGGAGAACGTCGCCCAAGTGTGCGTTGTATTCGACCCTGAACCATTCGTGTCTTTCCAAGTTTGTGTGATCGATGTCGGATAGTTATAGGCGTCGTAATTGATGGTGAAAACCCGCCCAAGCGTGTCAGTAACATCGGTCATCAGCGAACCGTTAAAGTCGATAGAGATATAGTTGCCGTTACGGTCTTTTATCTCCCTGCAATAGTACCGACTGCTGGCACCGTCCCACGTATAGAGCATCACCGTTCCGTCCGTTGCCGTTACCTTGATCTGTGTTACGCCGCCCTTGCTTGTAACGGTGCCCGTAGTAGTTTTAAGCTCGCGATAGCTCGAATCACCGCCTTCGAATACGATGCTCGAACCAACCTGACGAAACTCTGTCCGGCTGCCGTCCGGATTGACCATCAGGAACGCATACCGGCTGTTGGTGGTGTCATAGTATGCGGCCTCAATGACCGGAAACCCCATCTGAAAGCCCGGGCTGACATTGCTTGTATCAGGATCGAATATGATCTCGTTGTTGTTCGGATCTTTGATCCAAACCAAAGAGTTATAGCTAATCCCAAACCCTGCATCCAGTCCCGCACGTCCCGGCAAACCAACCAATGATGTACCCCAACCAAAGTTCCGCGAATACAGATCGGTCCCGCCCGTCGCATTCTTAGGATCAAGCCTCAATGCCGCAAGATCCGCCGCTGTCCCCGCAGGCAAAAACGGAACAGGCTGCACCGTCGCAGGCGAAGGCGGCTCGACTGCGGATTCCTCTGTCTTTGGCGATTCTTTCTTCACAGTGGGTGCTAAGAAACCCAACAAAGATGCCAAACCCGTAGCAAATGTCCGCGGTGTATTTACAATAAATGGCTCTGCCGGAGAAGACGTATCCGCAATCGGTGGCTTTGACTTCGCATCAGCCTTGCGAACAGGCCCGATAAACACGATCTGCAACAGCAGGGCAAACGCAGACACAACCGTAATAAGCCTTATCCGCAAAGCGGGCTTAACGTGCGAGTTCAGAGACATGTGGAGTTTCTCCTGTAAGAGTTAAATTGTAAAAAAGTTGCTTGGGCTTAAAGTTTCCTAGACTCTACGCTCATAGATCGGTGGTGTCAACAAAAAATTTCCCTCGAAAAGGTGTTAGCGAGCTAGTATTTGTACAAAAGCCAATGAATACTGTGTAAAACCCGATTCCACATGTTGTTTTTGGCCTGGCGGGAACGCTCAACCCGCCGGGTTGATAACAAAACCCGCCGGAGCGAACGCTCAACCCGCCGGGTTGACAACAAAACCCGCCGGAGCGACCACTCAACCCGCCGGGTTGACAACAAAACCCGCCGGAGCGACCACTGAACCCGCCGGGTTGACAACAAAACCCGCCGGAGCGACCACTGAACCCGCCGGGTTGACAACAAAACCCGCCGGGTTGAACCCTCATTCCCGGGGAATGCATACAAAATTTAGACTAACTTATTAAAAATTTTCTGGAACTCACAAATTATTAAAAATATTTTGTCAGCGTTCGGCTGAATAGGGGCTGACGATCTAACTTAAATTAATTTTTAAGGAGATTTTTACTTATGGCTGATTATTATCCAGCAAATCGTGATGCAAAATCCGCTTGGCACGCAAATCTTGCCGCTGTTATCGGGGATTTCAAGACCAAGTACGGCATTCCGACGGCGATCATCGACGCGATCATTGCTGACAATCTGTGGATACAGTTTTGGGTGGCGTACCGCAACAGCTTTGACGCTTCGAGCCAACAGTTGACGAAATATTTCAACTCGATCGCGGGCGGCGACGATAGTCTCGAAGCTCCGCTTGCTTTTGACATCGCGCCGCCCGACACGCCGCCCGCCGAGGTTCCACCGGGTATCGAAAAGCGTGTTCGCGATCTGGCGAGCTTTATCAAGGGCAACAAGGCCGTCTATTCCGAAGCGGACGGCGAAAAGCTCGGCATCGTCGCCCCCGAAGAGACGAAAGAGGTACTTGATAACATCTACCCCGTTTTCGAGCTCTCGACGCAGGCCGAATTTAAGCTCAAGGCCGATTTTCGCAAACGCAATCTCGACGGCATACGGTTCGAGTATCGCCACATCGGCGGAAAATGGTTTCCCGCCGGCGTCCTGCTCGTCAGCGGCGGCAAATTCACCGTTCCGCCATCCGAACCCGGCGTCGCCGAACAAGTCGAAATACGCGGCATCTACCTCAAAGGCAACGACGACATACACAACTTCTCCCCCGCGATGACCGCCTTCATCGCCCCGTAACCATCACCGTCATCCCCTGATTCAGCATGAAAAAAGGCTGTCTGGATATCCAGACAGCCTTTTACGGAGAGAAACATTAACTATACGAACAAACCCTTACGGCTTGGTCGGGGTTGGGATGGTTCCGGTTTTACTACGCCGGGGTCTGGAATACGACAGGTGACGCATTTTCGACGACAGGCTGTGAGTTTGACGGAGGATTGCCCATCGGCACGGGCTGGAGTATCGTTGCCGGACGCGGTGCAACACCGTTTTGATTGCCTGCGTTGTAATCAGGACGCGTGATACGCGGCGTGATGAAAAACAGGATCTCGTTGGTATTACGCTGAACGCCCTTACGCTTGAACAGGTTGCCAAGCAAAGGGATGCTCGACAGGCCCGGTGTGCGGTCCTGGCTTTCGCGTTCGTCGTCAAAGAGGACTCCGCCGACGACCGTCGTTCCGCCATCAGGCACAACGACCTCTGTCTGCATACTCTGTGTATTGATCGCCGGATTTGCTCCACCCACCACCGAAGCGGTCGAACTGTTTTCGGCGGTTACCTTGAGGATTACCGTTCCCTGATCGGTGATCTGCGGGTGATCGAAAGTTTGAGCGGCACGTCGACATAGGTCGTCGTTGCGATAACTGCACCACCTGGAGGCAGCTCCGGGCTGGATAGTCGTAACAGGTATCTTGGTCGAACTCTTGATCTCGGCGGGACGGTTGTTGAGGGCCGTCACACGCGGGGTCGCGATGACCTTTGCCTGTCCCTTCTGCTCGCCGGCCGTGATCATAGCACTGATCTGTGCCGTTCCAAATACTCCCGTCGTCAGTCCGATCGCTGTATTGGCGATCTTTGAGACCAGGTCGTTACTGATGCTAGGGATAGGTGTTCCGGTGGGTGGTGTAATTGTAGACGTCATACCCGGCAATGTTCCGCCGACACCGCCGCTGCCGCGGCCGCCGGTTAGGATCGCTCCGAGTTGGACGCCGATGTCGCGGCTAAAGTTTCGCGATGCAACGACAATGCGTGCTTCGATCTCGACCTGCGGTTCGGGCTGGTCAAGGATCGAAATAAGCTGTTTGATCGCCGCTATGTTCGAGGCAACGTCGGTGATGATGAGCGAATTGCTACGCGGATCGGTCTCGATCGAACCGCGTCGCGAAAGACGGCGCTTGATGATCGGGAGCAAACCTGATGCACCGCCGCCGCCTGATGAGGCAGACGAACTCGAAGAAGAACTGCTATCAGTTCCGGCGCTTGGGCCGCTTGGTGACGCACCGCCTGATGCCGTCGCGTAGTTCAAACGAATAAGCTCAGTATAGAGCGGTGTCGTGTCGAGCTGATTGTTCATCCTGGCGTTATACAGCTCGCCCTCAGCTGCCAGTATCTTGTTGTCGGCAATTCGCAGAATGTTTCCATTGACCTGCACACCGAGTTCCTGGGCTTGCAGCACCGAGTCAAGTGCGATGTTCCACGGAACATCATTGACCTTGACCGTGACCGGTATTTCTTTGACCGATTTGTCGATCACAAAATTGATACCGTACTGGTCGGTGATGTATGACAGGATGTCGCGGATGTCGGCATTGACGACATTAAGATTGATCGGTTCGCCGCGAAAGCCCGGTTCGCCGTACATTTTACCTTGCGATTGCGGCTCAACCTTTTGTGCCGCTACCGATAGAGCAAGGGTGCTCACGATAGCCAACGCGATGATGGCTTTTTTGGCCGCTCCGCTTATTTTGATCAGTGACTTCATGTTTCCTCCGTAACTAAATCGATCATTTCCCCTTTCAGGGTCGGATCAGGTCAGAACTTTTTTTAATTCCCGTTATTCTTTGCGACTTTGACCGGCTTTTTGGTGCCTTTCTTTGGTTTATCAGTCTCGGTTTTGACCGGCTGATTGTTCATCTCGTCAAGCGGCGAGAGAAACGGGTTTGATGCGGGCTTGGCAGCTTTTTCAGTTGCGGCCGCGGGCTGGTTTTGTGCAACCTCGGCCGGGCGGTCCGACTGTGCCGGTGCCGTACCCTCGACCTGAGCTTTCATCGAATACTGTTTCAACGGCTTGTTCTCGACTGATGCGACAAACTTACCCTCGCCTGTCTTGGTCACTTTGCGGAAAACAAGACGGTTCTCTTCGACCGCGACGAGCTGTCCGTCAAAAAACTTTTCGCCCGGATAAATCGTGTATGAGAGCTTGATCGGCGTTGCTTCGACCATCGCAGCATAACCACGCGGCGTCTTAAAGATGCCCGTCACGGCCATCTCGTTGAGCGTCAGCACGCTGGTCACCTTCGGTAGCGCCGGGCCGTTGGCGGCGGCCGTTTCGCGCAGGCGTTTGTAATACTCAATGCGGGCCTCGATCGCCGGCGGCCGTAGCTGACGGGGCCGACGTGCCGGTCTTGCGGCCTTGGTGCCGACGGTGCCGGCTTTTTCTCTTTTTATAGCTCGGCTTCGCAAACGGATCACGCTGAGCGTGTCTGTGCGAACATCCCGCAGATAAGAGCAAGCCTGCGGCCGCGGCTCCGATGCTGATAAATCGAAGTGTTTTCGATGTGTTGATCATGGCTTTTCTCTCGTAAATCATTTATCGGTGGGCCAATTATTTTGGGTGGTACTGGGTGCAGGTGCGGCGGGCTGTCCGGGTGCGGGAGCTGCTCCGGGTACGGCGGGCGTTGCCGGCTTATTAGCATCGGCGGGGACGGCATAGAACGCCGTCAACACAAATTGTGCATGCAGCGTTTTTGTGTCGGTCTGCTTATCGAGCTGATTGATCTTAAAATCGGAGATCGACACGATACGCGGCAGTTTTGCCATGCTTTCGAAAAAGGCACGCAGGTTGGTAAAGTTGCTGTCAACCTCGACCTCGACCGGCTTTGCCATGATCGAATCCTGCGTTGTGTCGTCACGCGGGCTAAACCGCATCACGATCAGACGGCTGCTGTTGGCTGTGTCCTGTAACCCTGCAGAACGTTCGTGATCTCACGCTGTTCGGGTAAGAGAACTTTCAGCTCGTCGTACTCGGCAGATTTGCTTGCAAACAATGCACGAAACTCATTGATACGCTGCGTCGCTACGCGTGCCGTCTCGTTCTTTGCCTGCAGCTGCGATACCTGATCATTGAGGGCTGTGATCTCTGCTCGCGTTTCGCTGGTATAGAAATACCAGACGCCGCCGTAGATCAGTGCGGCCAGGCCGACAAGCATCATCAGGTGAAAGTGCCACTTTAGATTTTTGATTTTCTCTAACATTTTCGTTTCCTTCTATTTGGCTATTGGTCGATCGATCAGTTTTTCGCGACCTGAACTGGCTGGGCAGGGGTTCCCGGAGCCGTGGCTGACGCAGTGGTGGGGTTACCGTTGTCCGCGTTCGGGGCTTTCGATGGTGTATAGGCATCGGATCGTAAAGTTCACGATCCAGAGCTTTGGCGCCTCGCCCTCGGCGCTGGTTTTGCGGGGGCATTCTGATTCTGGACCTCGACCTGTCGTCTCAATACTCAGGTTCGAGAACAGGCCGTTCGAGAATTCAAGCTGCGGCCAAACTGCGTCACCTGGGCCTCATCCGGCGAATTGCCCTTGAAAGCAATACTGATCGCCGGTCTGCTCGATATTTCTCGATGTAAAGTCCCGGAACCATCGCGATGCGTTCACGCATCGCGTCGAGCACCGCACCTCGGGCCGGCCTGCGACGATCGCAGCCGTTTGATCGATTCGATCCTCGTATCGATATTTGCGATCTTTGCCTCGAGCTCTTTTGCTCGTTCATGACGACCTCGAGTTCGGCGGCGATCTGTTTTTGCTCGTCGAGCTGGCGTTCGGCCTCGGTCTTTGCCATCTGGTAGCTGATGACATCCCAGCCAATGACCGCTGCGAGCAATACCGAGACGACGACCGACATCAGGATCATCCGCGATTTCGGGCTCGAGATCTTGCGATCGACGGCGACGATGGCTCCGCCCTGTCTTTCTGTAACCGAATTGAGTAGATTGATCTTGATCATCTTTTTTATTACACTCCCCTGATCGCCAATCCGACCGCTACGGCCATTTCGGGCACGATCTCGCTAAGATAATCCGGGGTCAAATTTTTGGTATCAACCTTAATATTGCGGAACGGGTCAAGAACCTCGACCGGCAATTCGAGCCGTGTGCTGAGTTCCTGCGGAAAGTCCGGCAAGCTTAGAACCGCCGCCCGAGATAAGGATCTTTTGAACCACGGTCTCGTTGTCCTCAGTCGTCGCTCGATAAAAATCAAATGTTTTCTGTATCTCCATCGCGACGATCTCGGTGACGTTATTCATCAAAGGCTCGATAGATTTTTCTTCAACGCCCTCGACTGCATCGGCGACGCCGCGTTTGACGGCTTCGGCCTGCTGAAAGTTGAGCCCCAGGCTTCGCTGCAATACGTCTGTGAACTGGCTGCCGCCAACGGTGATGTCGCGGGTAAAAGCGAACGCGTTCCCTTAACGATATTGACGTTCATCGTCGAAGCTCCGATATTGAGCAGCGTGACAACGTCATCCTCGGTCGGGGTGTAGTTCACTTCGTAGCAATTTTGCAGGGCAAAGGTATCGACATCGATCACCACCGGTGTTTTTCCGGCAAGCTGGATGGCCTGTTTGATATTGTCGATGCGCTCGCGTTTGCAAGCGGCGATCAACACGTTGGTTGAATCTTCGGTCTCGGCGGTCACCTGATAATCAAGGCTGACATCGGCGAGATCGTATGGAATATGCTCCTCGGCGTGCCAGTCGATCGATTCTTCGAGCTCGTCTTTGCTCATCGGAGGCAGAACGATGTTCTTTAGGATCACCGAGTGTCCGCTCACGCCGGTAACGACGTTGGTCGCGTTGACCTGATGATTTGTACAGACGCTCTGGATCACATCCGAAACAACGTTGAGCTCCATGATCTGGCCGTCGATGATCGTATCCCCGGGCAGATTTTCAAAGCCTAAGCTCACCAGATTGAGATTATTAAGCTTGCCCTCAAGCTCAACCATCTTTATCGAACTGGATCCGATGTCTAGACCGGCCACACTTTTCTTTTTACCGAACATGTTCTGTTTGCTCCTATTGGCTGCAATATCTTTTTTGGACTAAAAGTTTTCTTGAGTTCCCATCCGAAGATGCGTGTTCTGATTTGTGAAGGGTTTTGCCACCTAGTAATAGATCGGAAAGTTGGGACTATTCATTCGACAGGTCAACTAATAAGATGTGCCTAAAACCCGCATTTTTCGGATGTTTCGATCACGAGGCGTGATCGGCGGAAACTAGATAAATTCAAGAAAACTATGCCGCTGGTGGCGATAGGTGTAAGACCTGTAAGGTCGTTACTCTTAAAATTTACAGTAATGCACAACGTCTGTCAACAGTTTTTTACATTGTTTAACCTCAAAATGAAAGAAAATCGGGCAGGTTGATCTAGCGATACGGTCAGAATGACCTTATTTGGGCGGCGTTGAACTTGAATGGCAGGTAAATAATATCTGCGATGCCTTTAACTATTGCATTTCAGTGGGCTTATTAAATTTTTTCAATTCCATTTTTGCGATCGATTCAAGATGAACCTCGTCCGGGCCGTCGGCGAGACGGAGCGACCGGGCGTAGATCCAAAACTGTGCAAGCGGAAAATCTTGTGAAACGCCGCCGCCGCCGTGAACCTGTATTGCACGGTCGATCACCTTCAGAGCCATTCGCGGAACGACTGCCTTGATCATCGCGATCTCGCGGCGGGCGGCTTTGTTGCCTACGCTGTCCATCATCCATGCCGTCTTGAGCACTAGCAAACGTGCTTGGTCTATGGCTAGGCGAGCCTCGGCGATCCATTGGCGGACGACGCCTTGTTCGGCAACCGGTTTGCCAAACGCAACACGCGACTTTGCTCGCGAACACATCAATTCCAGCGCACGCTCGGCAATGCCGATCAGCCGCATACAATGATGAACACGGCCCGGACCGAGACGACCCTGTGCGATCTCAAAACCGCGGCCCTCACCAAGGAGCAGATTATCCTTTGGCACGCGGACATTAATATATGAGATCTGCGAATGACCGTTCGGTGCGTCGTCGTAACCAAATACGTCAACCTGCCGCTGGACGATGACACCGGGCGTTTCCATCGGCACGAGGATCATAGATTGCTGCAAATGCCTAGGCGCGGTGTCATCAGTCTTGCCCATAAATATCGACAGCTTGCAGCGGGAGTCGCCGCCGCCGGTCGACCACCATTTCTCGCCGTTGAGAACATAATCGTCGCCGTCGGATACGATCGAAGCCTGAATATTCGTCGCATCGGACGAGGCAACATCCGGCTCGGTCATCGAAAAACACGAACGTATCTCACCGTTGAGCAGCGGCTTGAGCCACTGTTCCTGCTGCTCTGCGGTGCCGTAGAGATGCAGCACCTCCATATTGCCCGTATCCGGGGCCGAGCAATTAAAAACCTCGCTCGCCCAAACGACACGGCCCATCATTTCGGCGAGCGGTGCGTATTCGAGATTTGTCAGGCCAGACTCGGACGGCAAAAACAGATTCCACAA
Source organism: Chloracidobacterium sp. (assembly GCA_016712045.1). Classification (GTDB taxonomy): domain Bacteria; phylum Acidobacteriota; class Blastocatellia; order Pyrinomonadales; family Pyrinomonadaceae; genus OLB17. The sequence continues at coordinate 39,939 of JADJRV010000015.1, forward strand.
CCCGGCTGCCTTTGCCTTGTCTTTTAGTTCTTCGATCAACCCGCTCGGCTGCCAGCGGTCACCCGCATCGATCTCGGCGGTGAACGCGGCCTCGTTCGGATAAATATGCTCGTCCATAAACGCGGCGAGCTGTTTTTGCAGTTCAATTGTTTTTGCTGAATAATCGAAGTTCATAGGGTAAATTTAGCCACAGATTAACACAGAAATAACAAAATGCGGGAAACGAAGCCGGTCCGTGCCGGAGAGGAATTAGATATCGAGCGTCTGAGCGGGTATTTGACCCGACAGATGCCATCCGCAAGCGGCGACATCGTGGTCGAGCAGTTCCCTGCCGGGCAGTTCTAATCTGACATATCTCGTTCGCATCGGCGACGCGGAATATGTGCTTCGCCGCCCGCCATTTGGCAACACTGTCAAATCTGCCCACGACATGAGCCGCGAGTTTAATGTGCTATCGAAACTTTCGGCCGTGTATCAACCCGCCCCTAAACCGCTACTTTTCTGCGACGATGAATCCGTGATTGGTGCCGAATTTTATCTAATGGAACGGAGAAAGGGACTTATTATTCGAGGGCAAATATGTCAGACCCACCTGCGTGAGCGGGTGGACTCTTCGCAGAAGTATCGACACAAGGTCTGCAAAAGCTTCATCCGAAACCTCGCCGACTTACACGCACTTGACTACAATGCAGCCGGGCTCGGCGACCTCGGCAAGCCGGACGGCTAAGCCCGCCGTCAGGTCGAAGGCTGGACACAACGCTATTTCGCCGCAAAGACCGATGAACACGCCGCACTCGAATCGGCGATCAGTTGGCTCAATGACAATATTCCGGCAGACTCCGTTGCATCGCTAGTCCATAACGACTACAAATTCGACAATGTAATGCTCGACCCAGACGATCTCACAAAGATAACGGCTGTCTTGGATTGGGAAATGGTCACAGTCGGCGATCCGCTAATGGATCTCGGCACTACGCTCGGTTATTGGATGTCACGCGAAGTTGGCGATGAGCTATTGAATATGCCCTTTAACCCGCGAGTCCTGATGGAAAACATTACCCGCCAAGAATTGGTTGAAATATACGCCGCCGCATCAGGCCGCGATGTATCAAACATTCTATTCTTTTACGTCTTCGGCACATTCAAGATCGCCGTCATCGCCCAGCAGATCTATGCGAGATACGTCCGAGGATTTACAAAAGACCCAAGGTTCGCCACATTCAACAAATTCGTAGCATCGCTCGGAATCATAGCCGCATCTGCAATATCTAGAAAGTCGATCTGACCATTGAATTAAGATATGAGAAATAACCTATTACTCGTGCTCACTACACTCGCATTTTCAACCTTTGTGTACGGCCAAGGCTCGCCGAAGCCAACTCCAACGCCCGTACCGAAGCCGCCCGTTTATATCCCTGCTGACAATGTCACGACGATATCGCAGGTCACGGATGTGACGTCAAAAGACGAATATTACATTCATCTAAAAGCATTGATCGAGTCGCACAAGGTAAAGTATTTGACATCTCAATACAAATACAACGGTGCCGCAAATCTAAACTCGCCTGATCTAGGATATATGGCATCGAACGGGCAAATAGCGATGATGTCGGTAGCTAAAGAGCGAGGCATGTTGGCCTCAAAATACAAAGCACTCTTTGGAAAGGTTTGCTCAACGCCAACTGGCAAGAATGGAGTTCTGACTGAGGCCGAAGTACTCGAAGACCTAAAATGCCGCTTCGGCCTGACCGAGATGAAGAACAGTACGCCGACAAACATAGTGACGAAAGGTCGGTTCGCGATGCTTCTCAATCAAGCCTTAAATCTCTGGATCCGGAAACTCGACGCGTTGAGATAGTTCGGCTAGTTCCCCGCCGTCCGCTGACGCCAGCTTTCGGTCGGGCCGCCGGCGTCGCGGCGTTCCATGGTGATCGCTCCGGGGGACGGGCAGATGAGGTAGCAGAGATTGCAGCCGACGCATTCGGCTTCGATCACGCGGGGGTAGCGTTTGCCGTCCACCTCTTCGAACTCAAAGCTCTGGTGAGCGCCGTCTTCGCAGGCGACGTAGCAGAGATTGCACTGGATGCATTTATCTTTGTGGACGTGGGCTTTGACGTCGTAATTGAGGTCGAGGTCGCCCCAATCGGCCATACGATGAACCGATTTTCCGACGATGTCGCCGACGCTCGCAAATCCTTTTTCGTCCAAATAATTATTGAGCCCGTCGATCATATCCTCGACGATGCGGTAGCCGTAATGCATCACCGCCGTACACACCTGTACGTTTGCCGCACCAAGCAGCATAAACTCGACCGCATCGCGCCAAGTGTTAATGCCGCCGATGCCGGAGATCGGAATATTAAATTCCGCATCGCGGGCAAGCTCCGAAACCATGTTAAGTGCGATCGGCTTGACCGCCGTGCCGCAATAGCCGCCGTGGGCAGCCATGCCGTTGACGTTCGGATACGGGATCATCGTATCGACATCGACGCCCATCACCGAGTTGATCGTATTTATCAGCGAAACTGCATCGGCACAGCCTTTTTGTGCGGCCCGCCCGGGCGGAACGATATGCGTTACATTTGGCGTGAGTTTTACGATCACAGGAATATCCGAAACCTCTTTGACCCACTCCGTGACCATGCAAGTATATTCCGGCACCTGGCCCATCGCGGCTCCCATGCCTCGTTCCGACATACCGTGCGGGCAGCCAAAATTTAGCTCAAAACCATCGCAGCCCGTGTCCTGAGTTCGCTTGGTGATCTCTTGCCAAGCCTCTTTTTTCGATTCGACCATCAGGCTTGCGATGACCGTGTGGTTCGGATATTTCTTTTTGCACTCGGCCATCTCCCTGAGATTGACCTCAAGCGGGCGATCCGTGATCAGCTCAATATTATTGAGCCCGATCATCCTGACCTGGCCTTGATCAAGAGCTGCGAGCCGCGACGAAACATTTGTTATCGGCTCGCCAAGCGTTTTCCAGACCGCCCCGCCCCAACCGGCGTCAAAAGCCCGTTCGATCATCGAACCCATATTCGTCGGCGGTGCCGACGCGAGCCAAAACGGATTAGGAGACTTAATTCCCGCAAAATTTGTAGTTAGATCAGCCATAACTCTTTAATGATGATGTACCGCAGTTTTTTCGACCGGCTTAACGGACGATCCGGCAAATTTGACACTCTCGCCAGTCAAAGCATGATGGATCCCTTCGGCTGCGTGCTTGCCCATTTGCGAAGCATCGACTGCCTCGGCCCCGCCGTTAGCACAATCACCGCCGGCAAAGATCTTTGCGTCGGATGTCTGCATCTGTTCGTTGACGACAACGCGGCCTTTTCCGTCTACATCGACACCGGTGATGTCGGTAAAGAACGACGCCATTTTTTGCTGGCCGATGGCTTTGATGACCATGTCACATTCGATCGCAAACTCCGTTCCGTCGGGCTTTGAGCATAGCAAGGCGAGAACGCTGATCTCTCCACCGATTTTGATCAATTTCGTTTGCCAATGAAATTCGACTCCGTCTTTTTTAGCAAGTTCGATCTCGTACTCGTAGGCCGGAGCATCCGCCTCCGTACGTCGATAGATCATCATCACATTCTCCGCTCCAAGGCGTTTTGCTTGAGTTACTGCATCAACTGCCGTATTTCCGGCTCCAATTACGGCGACATTGCGGCCTAGGGGGACGCTTTTCCAGTCGCGGGTCTTGATCTGCTCAATAAACGCTAGGGCGTCAATAACGCCCTCGAGATCCTCACCGGGTATATTAAGCCTGTTAGTCTCTCCAAGCCCGACGGCCAGAAAGATCGCGTCGTGCCACTCCCGAAGCAACTCAACACCTACGTGATTTACCGGTCCGAGAGTTTCCGCCGAACCGGCCACGATCTCTGTATTTAGGCGAAACTCGACGCCCAGGCGGGCGATATGATCGACCTCGCTCAACGACACGCTCTGCGGCATTTTGTATTCCGCCATGCCGTAGGTGTCGAGGCCACCGGGCTGTTCGCGGCGTTCGTAAACGGTCACGTCGTAACCAAGCCGAGCAAGATACGCGGCACACGAAAGCCCCGCTGGGCCGGACCCGACGATGCCAACAGACTTGCCGTTAGCCTCGCCTTTTTCAAAGATCTGTTTGTCGACAGCCATTGCATGGTCGGTCGCGTAGCGCTGGAGTCGGCCGATCTCGATAGGTTTTTTTATGAGCGTTTTCTCGACACACGCACCTTCGCACAGCACTTCGACCGGACACACGCGTGCACATGATGCACCGATGGGATTTGCGTCAAATATCACGCGTGCCGATCCGATGACGTTGCCGCTCGCTATCTTCTTAATAAACCCCGGCACGTCAATATGCGTCGGGCAGGCGTGCATACACGGCGCGTCGTAGCAATAGAGACAGCGATTCGCCTCTTGCATCGCCTCGGCGGCAGACATTGCCGGGTTGATCTCGGCAAAATTATGCTCGATCTGTGTTATGTCCAGCGGTGTACAAAATGCCTTATCCATACGCTCTCAACTGACCTTTACAAAATATTTGCCATCAAAACGATAGGTGATAAATTTGCTCGTAACGCGTCCCTGAGGCGTACGTTTGTCTTCGATAACGACGGGAAAGCGAAAACTCTTATTCGTCTCGTTATAAAAGAAAAGCCTTACGGGCCGTTCGGGATGATCGACGACGGTAAAAAAATCAAAAGCAAAACCGATCGAATTCTTAATTCCCGACGTTGTTTTGATTACCTTTGCATCAGTGTCTAGCTTCTCGCCATTGATACGAAACGCCTTGATCGTCTGACCGGCATAAGATGTCGAACCGATAAAGGTCGAAACGCCCAGATATATCGGCCCGCCTGTAGCGTCGGTCTGAAATATCTGGTGGTAAAAAACACCCGCACTCTCGTCCTCGTCCGCTTCGGCCCAGGTATATATTTTTCCGCTCTTGCCGCGATATTGAAAGACACTGGAAAAATCATGCATCGTCCCGCCGGTTTCGAGATCCCACGAATAAACACGAAGGAGCCCATCCTTTGAGGTCGTGACGTACATTTTACCTTTCAGGCCGGGGAACCCGAATTTGAGAATGTCCGCACGCTTGCCGTATTTGAGCAGTTTGTCCCGAAGATCGGCGTTGTTCTTAGCCAGCTTTTCGTCGTCATAACCGCCGTTGTAATTACCATATTTTGAGATATTGTCGAGATATCCGACAAACTCGCGCTCTACAGCCGTTGGCGTTTGCGCAAATGCAGCACTCGCAAAAAGTAAAAACAGAATAGCTAAAATACTGTGTCTCATTATCATTTAATCGTCGATGATCGGGCCGTAAGCATCCGGACGGCGATCTCTGAAAAACTGCCACGTGTTGCGAACCTCGCGGATCTTGTCCATATCGAGGTCGGCGACGACGAGTTCGTCCTGATCGCGTGAGCCGACCGCGAGCATCTGGCCGCGCGGGTCGCAGAAATAGCTCTGGCCGTAAAATTCGCCGATGTTCCACGGAGCCTCGGTACCGACGCGGTTGATGGCTCCGACAAAATATCCGTTCGCTACGGCGTGAGCAGGCTGCTCGAGTTTCCAGAGATATTCCGACAGGCCTGCGACGGTCGCAGACGGATTAAAGATGATCTCGGCGCCGTTCAAACCGAGACATCTTGCCCCTTCGGGGAAATGCCGATCGTAACAAATATAAACTCCGATCCGCGCGTACGCCGTATCAAAGCACGGATAACCGAGATTGCCGGGCCTAAAGTAAAACTTTTCCCAAAACCCCGGTGCGACGTGCGGGATGTGCGTCTTGCGGTACTTGCCGAGATATGTGCCGTCTGCGTCAATGACGGCGGCGGTGTTGTAATAGACGCCGGTCTGCTCTTCTTCGTAGATCGGAACGACGATGACCATGCCGTGCTGTTTCGCGACCTCTTGCATCAGCTTTACCGTCGGGCCGTCAGGAATGCGTTCGACAGCCTCATACCAGCGTGTCGTCTGCTCGGCACAAAAATACGGCATTGTGAAAACCTCTTGAAAACAGAGCATCTGCACGCCCTGACGTGCAGCATCCTCGACCATCGTCATCTGATGATCGATATTTGCTTTGCGGATCTGCTCGATCGGAGCATCCGTCGGGGCAACGTTGTGAGCCTGTATCAGGCCGGCTTTTACTATTCTCGACATTCCCTTTTCACCTCTTGTCTTTTATTTCGGCTGAGCAAATTTCGAGTCATCCACCGCGACATTCTTAACCTCGGTGATCTTTCGAACCCAACTGATATTCGGCACTGCAAACCGCGTGGTGGCCGGCAGTTTGACGCCGCCAAAATCTTTGAAATCGCTGTAATCGACCTGATACTGAAACTGCCCAAGTATGGTCATTGACGAAGCCGATACGGCGAACGAGCGAACCAGTCGCCACGTCGAAAACCAAACGCTCACGCTGATTGTCAGCGGTCGTCGCCTGTACGATGTAAACGTCGCGGCCGTCGATCCGATCCATAAATCTGTAATCGAGCTTCGCGTAAACCGACTTAAGATCCGGATTCGCAAACAGCATTGCGTCCCGTTTTATCTGGTCGATCTCTGACGCTTTGAGTTCAATAGGATCGTTGCCGCCGCGTTTCCACTCCTTTTGCCGTCAAATACTTCGGTCACAACATAGTCTGCGTATTTGAGTTCCGAACGGAACTTGCCGCCCTTTTGCCATATCTCTTCAGGTTCGATTGTTTTACCATCTGTCTCGATTCTGTTGGCCTTGATCTGCCTGGATGCGACTTTCGCAAGACTGTCTTTTGTCCCAATCGAAGCGGCGTATTTCGTCAGAATATCATCGATCAAAGGTTTTATAGCAGGCTGTTTTGGCCTTTCAACGGGAGCCGTAGGCAGGAGGTTTGGAACTGCGACCGGCCTTTCGCGGCCGTTGTGGCAGGTGTTACATGAGACTTCGGGCTTGCCTTCGAAAAACTGTTTGTTGAGCGCAAATGTCATCTCAAGCATCTTACGCGCGGCTAGTTTGTGGTCGTTCGTGTCTTTCTCAAAATCCTTATCGCCCGCGGCATGACATCCGGCACAATTAAATCCTAGCGAAGCCGACATCATGTTCATCACCTGGCCCATTTGATCAGCAGGCATGTCATTGAGTACTTTTATGTTCTTAAATTTCTGCCCTGCCGTTACCGTCTGAGTCTGTGCGTCCGCTCGCAGCGACTTAAAAGCCAGTGCAGCAAACAAGGCAACGCCTAGTACAATGACCAATAATTTCAGTTTTTGTTTCATTTCAATTCGGTTAACTCATCCAATTGACGCCCGCTTCGGGATTCCATTTGGTGGTAGTTTTCTTTAATTTTGTCCAAAATTCGATCGAGCTTTTGCCTGTGATGTCGTTCGCACCAAACCGGGAATCATTCCAGCCGCCAAATGAGAATGGTTCACGAGGAACCGGCACGCCAATATTCACGCCGATCATGCCCGCACTCGCGTGTTCCATCACATACCGAGCAAGCCCGCCGCTTTGGGTAAATACAGCCGCGGCGTTGCCATACGGATTGGCGTTCTCGATCTTAAGTGCTTCGTCCAGCGTATTGGTTCGCATGATGGATATCACCGGGCCAAAGATCTCTTCGGTGGCGACCGACATTTCCGGTGTTACATGATCGATGACAGTCGGGCCGACGTATGTTCCGCCTTCTTTTCCGCTAACGACGGCACCACGGCCATCAACTAAGATCTTCGCCCCGTCGCGTTCAGCCTCAGAAATAAATCCTTCGATACGCTCTTTCGCCGCTTGAGATATTACAGCCCCGAGATTCTGGCCCGGCACGATCTTTCGAGCCTCAGCACATATCTGATCGATGATCGGATCGACATCACCCACCGCAAGCATCGCCGACGCAGCCATACATCGCTGTCCGGCACAGCCTGACATAGACGCGGTAACGTTAGACGCCGTCATTGACGGATTAGCATCAGGCAGGACAAAGAGGTGGTTTTTTGCTCCCCCGAGAGCGACGCAGCGTTTAAGATTATTTGTACTTTGCTGATAAACGAGTTTCGCGACCTTGGTCGAACCGACAAAACTCACAGCCTCAATATCTTTATGCGAACAAATGCCCTCAACGATCTCCTTGCCGCCGTTGATAATATTAAAAACACCGTCCGGCAAACCGGCATCTTTCAATAGCTGAGCCATTCGCAGCACTGAAAGCGGCACGAGTTCGGACGGCTTCATTATCATTGTGTTGCCGAGAACCAGCGCATTTGGCATCGTCCAGTTTGGCACCATCAGCGGAAAATTGAACGGGGCGATCGACGCCACAACGCTGACGGGAAAATGCTCAATTCGGCACTCAACCCCCCGGCTGACTTCTAAAACCTCGTTGGAAACAAGCTGAGGCATCGAACACGCAAACTCGGTTAGCTCGATGCTCTTATCAACCTCAGCTTTTGCTTCGTCCCAGGTCTTGCCGTTTTCCTCCGTGATCAATGCGGTCAACTCGTCCGAGTTCTGCTC
>JADJRV010000016.1 GCA_016712045.1 Chloracidobacterium sp.
TTGGCAGTATCGGCGACATCATACACACGCTGCCGTCGCTGGCGGCTATTCGCCATGCTTTGCCCGATGCTCATATCTCGTGGGTCGCTGAGGAAAAATCGGCTGAGATACTGCGTGGCAACCCTTTTATCGACGAGCTGATCGAGGTTGATACGCATAGCTTACGCGGTGGCCGGATTGTCGAGGAGATGCTGCTTGGGGCTAGCCGGCAGATCAAAGAACTTAGGCAACATGAGTTTGATCTGTCGATAGATTTTCAGGGCCTCTGGAAATCGGCGATGATCGGTAAACTCTCGCGTGCCAAGCGGCGATGGGGTTTTTCGCGTGACAGTTTGCGAGAACCCGCGAGCCGTATCTTGCTGACCGATACTGTTAAAACTCCCAATAAGATAAACGTCATCGAAAAGAATCTGGCACTTGCCGCCGGAGCGTTGAATATCGCCGTGCCGACGAGCGGTTTTGAGTTTCCGATCGCAACATCCGCCGAACACACGGCTGAGGCGGCGGCGATCATCGAGACAGCGGGCGGTGATTTCGCGGTGCTAAATCCGGGCGGCGGTTGGGTTACCAAGCTGTGGCACGCCGAGAAATTTGGACAGCTCGCGGACCGCTTCTGGGAAGAAAAAGGTTTGATATCGATAGTCGCAACGGGGCCTAAAGAGTCGGACCTCGCTGACACAGTCGAGGCAAATAGCAAGACAGGAAAACTCGTCCTCGCTCAGCCGAGCCTCAAAGGGTTTTACGAACTCGTAAAACATGCTGAGGTCTATGTCGGCGGCGATACCGGCCCGACGCATCTCGCGGTAGCAGCGGGGGCTCCCGTTGTTGGGCTTTTTGGGCCGACAGAGTGGTGGCGAAACGGCAGCCCAAACCCTGATGATATCTGCGTGCAGCGGAGCGATATCGATTGCCGGGTCGATTGTCATCGGCGGACGTGTTCGAAATGGATCTGTATGGATTCTGATGTCGAGGCGGTCTTTGCTGCAGTTAGCGAGCGGCTTCGACGGGCAAAAATTAGTCAGGTGAGCTAATTTGTGAACTTTTCGCCCCGTTGCGGCATCTATGCATTGGTTGAGGAATAAAAAGAGACGATGAAAAAGATTGCGATATTTTTGTTTGTATTGTGTTTGTCGGTCGCGGCGTTTGGCCAGGATGCGGGCATCACCAAAAAAGAACTGAGTCAGGCTGAGATCGACCGCATCATCAAAAAGGTCACGGCGAACGAGGGCGACTTTCGCGCGGCACTGACGAGCTACGTTTTTAACCGCAATGCGATGGTCAACATCATCGGCCTTGGCGGGCAGATCGCCGGAACGTATCAACGCGATTCGTTCATGACATTTAACGAGGATGGCTCGCGGTTTGAAAAGGTGCTTTTTGCACCCGTCGCGACCACTCCGCCCGGATTTGTCACACCCGAAGATCTCGAGGATCTCGGCGGCGTCAATCCGTTTGCCCTCGAACCGGCATTTGTCTCGCAATATAATTTTTCGTATATCGGCGTCGAGCGTATCGACGAGCTCAACCTCTACGTTTTTGAGGTTCGGCCAAAAGTGATCCCCGATCCCAAAAAGTCGAAACTGCGGCTTTTCACCGGCCGGATCTGGGTCGATGTTGACGATCTGATGATCGTTAAAACAAAAGGAAAAGCTGTGCCGGAAACCAAGGTAAATAAGTTTCCGATAGTCGAAACGTACCGCGATCAGGTTGATGGCAAATACTGGTTCCCGATCGATGCTCGTGCAGACGACGAACTCGTCTTTGACGACGGCAGCGTCGTGCGGATACGAATGCGGGTGAAATACACCAACTACGCCGTCGGCCGCAGTGAAGTGCGAATTCTCGACGATGTGCCCGATCCAAAACCAACTCCAACTTCAACGCCTAAGAAGCCGGAATAGTTTTGGTCCGGTCCGGACCAAGGTGGACCAAGGTGGACCAAATCGGGCTGTGTGTCCTTGTGGGGGCGGGGCGGGGGACCCGAGCGGACGAGTTGGCGAGCGCGGCAACGGAGGCCGCACCTTCAACCGGCGGCCTAACCGGGCCCACCCTTTTCCGTCGAAAGTTTGATTGCTTCTAAGCGGTTTTTCAGCTTAACTCTTCAGCGATAGCCTCACGCGTTTCGATCAGTAGATCCATCACATCTTTCTCATCAATCTCGATCGGCGGGAGCAGCACCATTTCGATCTCGCCCGCATAGGCGACGCCGGTTCGTTTGCCCATCATCCAGTCGGTGTTTTTTATTGCCACGGGAACGATGGCTGATCCGGTCTGTAATGCTAGGTGAAACGCACCTTTTTTGAAAGGCAGCAATTCGCCGGGCATTGCACGGGTGCCTTCGACAAATACGCCGAATGAATAGCCACCGTCCATCACCTTGCGGGCTTTTTCCATTGACCTTAACGCACGCTCGGGGTTTGAGCGGTCGATGGCGATGATGTTGACGTAGTTCATTCCTTGACCGAGGACGGGGACTTTGAGCAGCTCACGTTTTGCGACGAGGCCCATTTTCTGACCTGCGTAGAAAAAGAGGGTTGCGGTATCTAAGTAAGAGCGATGGTTCGAGGCGAAAACGTATGAGCGGTTTGGGTCGAGATTTTCCTTGCCGGTTACTTTGACCTTGGCACCACACGCGCGTAGCCACGTCCTCGCACCCCAGTGGGCCAGCGGAAATAGCCACATCCGTTTATTTATTATCCCCAACACGATCAACGCAGGCGTGGCGATCACGAGCAGCAGCGAACCGGCGACAAACCAGCTCCACCAATAGCGAATTTTCCCGACGGCGCGGGATTTGTTAGACTTTTGGACAGGAAAAGTCAGTTTTGAGTTTTCGGCTTCGGACATTGGTTCGCCACAGAGGTCACAGAGAGAATAAACAGATTATGAGCAATTTGCATCGTTTTGGTAAATCCGGATTCTTAAAATCTTTGGGACTGTGCGGGGTATTGCTTGTATGCTCTTATATCGCTGCGGCACAAGTGCCTAGCCCAAAGTCGGTGCTTGGTTTTACGCCGACAGACGACAAGACGATCGCCGATTGGCGGCAGATCAATGATTATTTTGTAAAACTCGATAAGGCCAGTAACAAGGTCGCGGTCAAGGAGATAGGCAAGAGCACGAACGGCAAGCCGTTGATCGTCGCGTTTATCTCGTCGCCGGACAACATCAAAAATCTTGAGAAATACCGGCAGATCTCTGCAAGACTAGCTGACCCACGAACCGTCAAAAGCGAATCGGAGCTTGCCGACCTGATCAAGAATGGCAAGACGATAGTTTCGATCTCTTGTTCGATCCACTCGACCGAGATCGTTGCGTCGCAAATGTCGATGAATCTTGCGTACGAGCTTGCGACCGCGACTGACGCTGATACAAAAGAGATATTAGACAACACGATCCTGCTGCTCATCCCGTCGCCCAATCCCGACGGCATTGACATCGTCGCCGATTGGTACCGCAAGACGCTGGGCACAAAAAGCGAGGGCACCGCTCCGCCGGAGCTTTATCATCATTACGCCGGCCACGACGACAACCGCGATTGGTTTATGCTCAACCTCGTAGAGACGCAGGCGATAACCAAACTCTTTTGGCAGCAATGGTTTCCGCAGCTGGTGTACGACGTTCACCAACAGGGAAGCAATGCGTCGAGGTTCATAATCCCGCCGTTTTTTGACCCGCCAAATCCGCGAGTCGCTCCGTCAATATTGCGTGAGGTCGGGCTGATCGGCTACAAGATGGCGGCGGATCTGCAAGCCAAAAGGTATTGAGGGTGTCGCGACAAATTCGACCTACGACACATGGTGGCACGGCGGGTTTCGCTCGGCTCCGTATTATCACAATTCGATCGGTATTTTGTCTGAGGCGGCGAGTGCTAACCTGATGTCGCCCATCACGATCAAAAAAGAAGATCTCGCCCGCAACCGCAACACGCGTGGACTGCCAAACCTGTTGGAAACAGCGACCAACTATCCTGACACTTGGGAAGGCGGGCTGTGGCGCCCGGCGGATATCAACGAGATCGAGATGACGGCGTCGAGGGCTTTGCTCTCGATGGCGGCAAAATATCGTCCGCGTTACCTACGCAATTTTTACGAATACGGCCGTACGAACACCATCCGCAAGGTGGACGAGCCGCAGGCTTTTATCGTTTCGGCCGGCCAGCCAAATACCGAGACTATTTCGCGGTTCATCGAGATCCTGATGGCTCAGGGGATGGAGGTCCATCACATGACCAAAGAGCTGTGGGTCAAGATGACGCCGACCGCCGAATTTCACGAGATGCCGCTCGGCAGTTTTTTGGTCTATGTAAACCAGCCGCAGCGTAGCAATGTGCTGAGCCTGTTTGAAAAACAGGTCTATCCGCAACGTCTGCTGCCAAACGGCGACGCCGAGGTGCCATATGATGTCGCCGGTTGGACGCTGCCGATGCAGATGGGCGTCGAGTATGACGCGGCGTGGCAGATACGCGACATCGACCGCGATACGCCGACGATAAAGCGCATCGAAAACTTAGATCAAGCTAGAGCGATAATGAACCTCGGCCCAAGTGGCGGCTCGTTTGCCAAAAAACCAAATCCGCTAAAAACCAATCCTAAGATCGGTCTTTACAAAGGCTTCACGGGTTCGATGGATGAGGGCTGGACGCGGCTGGTACTGGAGACTTTTCAGATACCTTTTCGCTCCGTCTCGAATGAAGATATGCGAAGCGGGAATCTCGATCTCGACGCGATCATTTTGCCAGCCGACAGTGAGAACACGATCGTCAACGGCCTTAAGCGCCGAGCGTTATCCGGGCGAATATTCCGGCGGCATCGGTACTGCCGGAGTCGAAAACCTCAAAAAATTTGTCGAGAATGGCGGAAAGCTGATCTGCTTTGACGACTCGTGCGAGATGGTCATCAAACGGTTTAACCTGCCGATGAAAAATGTCCTCGCGGGGCTAAAACGCAGCGAGTTTTACAATCCCGGCTCGGTCGTCAGCCTCGACGTTGATACCAAACAGCCGCTTGGCACGAGGGCTTCGCGAAGAAACGGCGGCGTATTTTTCGACCAGCTCCGCTTTCGACATCACCGACGACAAACGGGTCAGATCGATCGCCGAATACGCAAGCAAAGACGCTCTGCTCTCGGGCTGGATGCTTGGCGAAAAATATTTAAATGGCAAAACCGCTCTCGCCGAGGCGAGCTACGGCAAAGGCAAGATCGTCCTGTTTGCCTTTCGCCCGCAGCATCGCGGCCAGTCATGGGGCACGTTTCCGTTTATCTTTAACGCATTGGAGAAATAACGCCCGGCAGGTCTGCTAAAATCGAAATATGAAGATCCGAAGTTTGTTATTCATCGTCGCTATTCTTTGTCTCCCGACGGCTGCCACACGTGCTAATAACGAATATGAATTTTACCGCCTCGCGTCTGAGCCTTTTATCCGCATCGGGCTTGCGACAAATGCGAGCTCTGCAACGATCACCACTAACGATTCTTCGCTTGTGGCGGTCAGCCCTGACGAGCCTTCGCGTCTGCTCTCCTCGACACGCGTAACGGTTTCGGCGAGGGCGTATCGCCCGCCGGAGATCGAAAATTATCGTGTCGAATTTCAAAATTTACCGACGCAGGCTGACGCCGCCGCCCTCGCAAAAGACATACGCGACGCGACCGGCGAGACGGCACTTGCGAGTCTCGATCCGGCGACGAATTTATGGAAAGTGTGGGTAGGCTCGATCAAGGAAACGAGTGTGGACGCCGAAGAATTGAAAGCGAAACTCGCCGAGAAAGATTTTGACGATGCCGTGATCGTGACGGAAAAGAAAACGGTAGCGTCGCCCGATGCGGTCGCGCTTTCGCAGCAGCTAAAAACAGGCGGAAAAAGCGAGGTTCGAAGTTTAATTAAGACGACCGGTTCTTCGCAACCAAATGTCTCGGGCCCGGTCGATCCAAACCTGCGCGAGGTCATCGTCAACGCTCCATCGGCAAGCTATTCATCGCTCAAATCAGTAGCGTTCGGCTCCGTTAATGAGCGTGCAAATCCCGTCAAACTCAACGGCAAGGCGTATCGCGGCAGGATCGAGGTTTTTGTAAATGCCCGCGGTTCGCTGACGGTCGTAAATGTCGTGCCGATCGAAGACTATCTGCTCGGCGTCGTTCCGGCAGAGCTGGGCTTGCCGCAACTCGAGGCGCAAAAGGCACAGGCCGTCGCCGCCCGTACATATGCGATCGCCAATATCGGTGCGTACGGTAAGCAGGGATTCGACATGGTGCCGACGATCTGGTCGCAGGTATATCTGGGCGTGTCGATCGAGACCAAGATGGGCACGATGGCCGTGCAGCAGACACGCGGGCTGGTCGCGACGTATCAGGGCAAGCCGATAATGGCTTATTTTACATCGACTTGCGGCGGGCGAACTGAGGACGGCGGAAATATTTTTGACCAAGGTGAGCCATACCTTAAAGGCGTCGAATGTTCGCTCGAGGGGCATCGTCATTTCGAGCCGTTTCTCATCAAAACAACGCGGCAACCTGCCAAACTCCGAGACGAAGCCAATCTTGAGCTTGCACGTCAGATGTCGTCATTCGCGTCAAACGGATTTTTCCTCTCGGCGTCCCAGATGACGGACGATTGGTTTGAGGATGTGCCGCACGAAAATGAAGTTTCGAATTGGTTAACACAGCTTGCCGGCCGATTCGGAAAACCGCTCACCGGCGTAACCCGTGATTCAGCCAGGCCGACCGAGCTTGCACGCCTGATAGCCGGATTTATCTATGCTCCGGGCTATGCCGATACGATGCTGACCGAATCAGATATTAATTATCAGCTATCTTTTGACGACGCAGGCGAGATACCAAAGGATCGTCGTGCCGAGGTCGCTTTGCTGCTCAGGGACGGCTATTTTACGATCCACCCCGATCTGACACTAAAGCCAAACCGTCCGTTTTCACGGGCAAAGTTGCTCCGGCTCATCACCGAAATATATCAAAAGAAAAAATGGATGCCCGAGATGCTCAGCGGCACCGCCAAGCCGACGGTTGACGGAAAGTTAGTCCTAAAAAACGGCAAGGGCGAGCGTCAGGTCACGGTCCGGCCGGACGTTTTTCTGTTTCGGGAATTTGGCAACAATATGTATCCGGTTCGCGAAGCGGCACTCGTCGGCGGCGAACAGGTCAACTATCAGCTCGATGCGGTCGGAGCTGTAAAATATCTTGAGATCAAACCGACCGATTCTCCGACGACCGCTGAGAATATGTCGCCGTGGGTGTTTTGGAATAAGTCTGCATCGGCCGGTGAGGTCCAGTCGCGTCTGTCGCGATACGTTCGCGGGATCGGTACGCTCTACGACATCAATGTCAAAAAGGTCGGCTATTCACGCCGCCCGATCGAACTCGAGATCATTGGTTCGAACGGCGTCAAAACGCTCAAGGGCGGCAAGATACGCTCGGCTCTGCGGCTACCGGAGCAGCTTTTTGTAATGAATAAACGCTATTCGGGTTCGACAGTGACGGGCTATACTTTCACTGGCCGAGGCTGGGGGCACGGCGTTGGTATGTGCCAGTACGGAGCGTTTGGATTAGCTAAAATGGGTGTGAAGTTTGACGAGATCATCCGGCACTACTATACCGGCGTTGATGTGACCAAAGCTTACTAGCGACGAAAGGATTCGTATATCCGATTAGATCTGAGCGTGTACCAATAGGCCCACAATATCAATAAAAGTTGCAGAGGCAGCCTGATCCAAAGAGCTATCGGCGGGATGTTCGGATAAAGCTCCGGGTGCGTCGCCATATGGATGTTCGCCGGAAAGATGGCGATCAGCAGCAATATCAGCCCCCACGCAGAGTATCGACTCGTCTTAGGGATCAACAGCCCCACACCAAGCACGACCTCGGCAACACCACTAATAATAACCAAAGCATAGTGCCACGGCAGAAACGGCGGCATGATGTTTTCGTAAAATGCGGGGTTGATAAAATGATTTGCTCCGGCGGCAACGAATAGGACGCCGAGAACTATTTTGGCAACGAGCTTGACTGAGACCATAGCTAACTGTAACACCTGCGGGCGACGCGGATTGCATTTGTGTGCGGTTTTATCTGATAATCGCTGGCAAAAGCATCTGATGACAAAGTTTAATACACGGAAAATTTTATTTGTTTTGATCGTCGCGTTTGCGATGTTTGTGGCGGGCTCCGCCCAGGCTCCAAAGACAGCAAAGGCCGAGGTTGGCTCGCAGACGGCTAAGAACGGGTTTAAGAACGAAGACGAAATCCGGGATAAGTTTAACAATTGGAAAACGGACGAAGACGCCCGTGTGTGGCTCGTGGCTATGAACTATAAACTTTCCGAGATCGAAAGCGTCTCCGCGACAAAGCCGCACGGCGAAAAGGCCGATGTCGAAGTCCGAGTCAAAACCAAAAGTGGTGAGCGTAAAGAGGGCATTTCGATCAAGCTTGTCAGCAATACGAACGGTTTTAACCAGATCGACAAACGCTGGCTGGCGCACTATGTGAAGATGTGGAAAATGCCAGCCGATGTTGAGGCGGCGTTAAAACTATTTGTCGGCGAGACTCCGCCGAACAAAACCTCTCGGGCCGACAACCGAATGTTTCTTAACGAACTCGAACCGCAGGCTCAAAAAGCTGTAATCGATTTTTTTACTGCAAACAGGGAAACGATCGTCTCCGATCTTTTTTCCGGTGACGGAGCACACGCCGCCGGTTGGGTGATGGTCGCACTCAAATCTGCGGACAAACCCCGCTGGGTTTTACGAACTGATGCCGACACGATCAAATTCTTTGGCGACGGCAAGATCGAACTCACCCGCAACGGCAACCTCAAGATCGGCCGCATCACCATGCAACGTAAGGGCGGCGACGGCGGCCGTGAGACGGCAAAGATGCTGCAATTTAAGATAAATCCCGCACTGCTATTCGACGCAAAATGAGATTTTCCGCCAGCCAAATAAAAGGGGCGGCATTGGCCGCCGCCGCACTTTTAGCAATCGTTTTATTGAGGTGGTTATTCGCCGGTTAATCGACGAGCTTTGCGTCCATAGTGATCTCGGCTTTTAGCAGCTTTGAGATCGGGCAGCCGGCCTTTGCATTGGCGGCGGCTGTTTGGAATGCAGCATCATCGGCACCGGGGATCTTTGCGGTGACATCGAGATGTACTTTGGTAATTGCAAAGCCGTCGTCGAGTTTTTCGAGACGCACGGCTGCGGTCGTGTTGATGCTGTCAGCAGTCAAACCCGCCGCACCGAGTTGTCCCGACAGAGCCATCGAAAAACAGCCCGCATGTGCCGCCGCGATCAGCTCCTCAGGATTGGTTCCGATCCCGTCCTCAAACCGTGTGCTAAATGAATATTGCGTATCTTTTAATACTCCGCTATCCGTCGAGATCTTGCCGCCGCCGTCTTTGATACCGCCGTTCCACACGGCTGATGCTTTTCTTAACATTTTATTTTCTCCTTAAACTGTAGGCTTGTTCGCCATTTTGAATACCAGTTTACCGCCTCCGTTGATTTCCGCAAAGGTTAGATATTTGCGGTCGATCTTACGGCCGTTTAACGACACGCTCTCGACATAGACATTTTTATCGGATTGGTTCTGAGCTTCGATGGTCAGCTTCTTTCCGTTTTCGAGGCTGATCACCGCAGTCTTAACGACCGGGCTGCCGAGTTGATACTGGCCTGAGGCCGGTGCGACCGGATAAAATCCTAAGGCCGAAAACAGATACCACGCGGACATTTGACCGCAGTCGTCGTTGCCGCCGAGGCCGTCGGGTGTTGGTTTGTACTGATTTTTCAGGATCATTCGGACACGTTCCTGAGTCTTCCATGCGTCGTCGGTCCAGTTGTAGAGATAGGCGACGTGGTGGGCCGGTTCGTTGCCGTGGATGTAGCCGCCGATGATGCCTTCGCGGGTGATGTCTTCGGTCTCGGCGAAGAATTCGTCGGGCAGATGCATCGTGAAAAGTTCGTCGAGATGTGCCGCAAACTTTCTTTTGCCGCCCATCATCTTGATCATTTCGGCGGGATCATGCGGGACGTAGAGGCTGTAATTCCAAGCGTTGCCTTCGATGAAACCCTGGCCCTCGGTTTTGAGCGGATCAAATTTGGCGAGGAAAGTGCCGTCGGAGGATTTGGGCCGGGTGAAACCAACCGATGAGTCATATACATTTTTCCAGTTTTCGCTGCGTTTGATGAACTCGTCGTAGATCGCGGTTTTGCCCAGTTTTTTCGCGGCCTGTGCGATCGCCCAATCGTCGTAGGCGTATTCGAGCGTCTTTGAGACTGACGAGCTGTTTTTGTCCTCCGGCACATAGCCGAGCTTCATGTAATATTCGAGACCGTCGTAGTATTTTTGACGAGCGGTCTGGGCCGAGGCGTCGAGAGCTTTGTTCGCTTCGGGGCCGGTGATGTTGCCGGTAACGATTGCGTCGGAAATGACCGAGACGCTGTGATAGCCAATCATGCACCAATTCTCATTGGCGTAATGCGACCAGACGGGCAGCATTTTGTGCACGCTCTGATCGTAATGCGCGACCATCGAGGCGACCATGTCTTTGTTGCGGCGCGGCTGGATGAGGTTGAGCAGAGGGTGAAGCGCACGGTAAGTGTCCCAGAGCGAGAATGTCGTGTAATTGGTAAATCCGGGCGACCAATGTTCACGCTGATCGATGCCTCGATAGTGGCCGCTCGTGTCCTGATAGACAGTCGGTGACAAAAATGTGTGATAGAGAGCGGTGTAAAAGTTGATCTTTTCGCCTTTGTCGAGGGTCGTGACGTCGATCTTGCCAAGCTCGCGATTCCACTCGTCCTGAGCGTCGCGTCTGGCACGTTCAAAATCCCAATGCCGCAACTCGGCTTTCATGTTCTCAGCCGCTCCGTCCATCGAAACCGGCGAGATCGCAAATTTGACCTGAACTTTCTCGTTCTGTTTTACGTCGAAATCGAAGTGAGCCCGCAACTGCTTGCCCGCCATTTCAGGGAAATTTTTTGTCTGGTCAAACTTTCGCCAAAAGCCTTTGTAATCTTGTTTGCCAAATTCTTTATAGCCGTAAGATTTGAACGGTTTGGAAAATTCCATCGCGAAATACACGGTTCGCGTCCTTGCCCAGCCGTTCGTCTGACGATAGCCGACTATACGGCGGTCGCCCTCGACGCGGGCAAAAGTCCAGACATTTTTGTCGGCGTAATCGTAAATGCCGTGCATCATGTCGAGGACGATATGTGCATCGTTCGACGCGGTAGGGAAGGTGTATTGGTGAAATCCGACGCGGGTGGTCGTCGTCATTTCGGCGAGGATATTGTCGTCATCGAGTCTTACTTTGTAGTAACCGGCCTCGGCTGTTTCGTTGGCGTGTGAGAACGCCGAGCGAAAACCGCTTTTTGGCTCACCCTTCTTTCCGGGCTCAAGCTGCAACGGCCCGACCGTTGGCATCACAAGAAAATCACCAAGGTCGCTGTGCCCCGTTCCGCTAAAATGCGTATGCGAAAATCCGACGATCTCGCTGTCATCGTACTGATATCCCGCACAGTATTTATAAGTGTCTTTGTTATATTTCCCGCCGATGTTGTGAGGCTGTTCGTCGGTATCGGGCGAGAGCTGCACACTGCCAAACGGCACAGTCGCACCGGGATATGTGTGACCCATTTTCTGCGTACCGATGAGCGGGTTGACGTATTGGACGTAGTCGCCAGAACGCTGGGCAAAGACACCGATGTTGAACGAAAGCAGAGTGATGAATGCAATCAGTTTTTTCATTTTGTAAGACCCAAAGCGAGAAATAAATGTGTTGTCTCAAATGATATACAGAGCCCGACAAAAATGAAACCTCGCACCAAAGTCTACCGGTCGATCTGTGTTAATCTGTGTCAATCTGTGGCTAATACTCTTCCAATCTACGCGATAATGGGACCGACGGCGTCGGGCAAAACGGCGCTTGGGGTTGAGCTTGCTCTGCGTGTCGGCGGCGAGGTGATAAATTGCGATTCGGTGCAGATATATCAGGGCGTACAGATCGCGACGGCAAAGCCATCGGAAGACGAGAAACGTGGTGTGCCGCATCACCTGATAGATTATGTCGATCCAAATGTAAATTATTCGGCGGGCGACTGGTCGCGGGATGCGGCGGATAAGATCGTCGAGATCGAGTCACGAGGGGCTGTGCCAATACTTGTTGGCGGGACGGGATTTTATCTACGTTCGTTAAGACAGCCACTGTTTGACGGGCCGCGAACGGATGTTGATCTGCGAACGCGCCTGCGAGCTATCGGCGAGCGTCACGGGGCAGAGCATTTGCACAAAATGCTTACACGCGTTGACCCGCAAGCGGCAGTAAAGATACCTGAGCGGGATTATGTTCGTTCGCTACGGGGGCTCGAAGTTTTTTTTCAGACGGGCAAGAGACTTTCTGCGGAACAGCCAAACCGGGCCGCCCCGCCCGAATTTGCCAGCCGTATTAAGCTTTTTGTCTTAAATCCGCCGCGAGAGGTGTTGTATGAAAAGATCAACGCCCGAACCGAAGCTCATTTTGCCGCTGGGCTCATCCATGAGGTGAAACAATTACTTGCGGACGGCGTTAAAGACAATACGAATGCGCTCGGGGCTCATGCGTACCGGCGGGTTTGCGAGTATCTGCGGGGTGAGCGGGATCTCGCGTCGGCAATAGATAAGTCGAAACAGGACGTTCGCAATTACGCTAAACGTCAGCTCACGTGGTTTCGCAAAGAGCCGGATGCGATATGGCTCAACGGATTTGGCGATGATGACAGCGTGAAAGAGGAGCTTTTTGCTAATATCGACGCCGCTTCGTAAAAGGCTTGTCTAAGACGGCGAATCTGATATAATCGGGGACACAAGGTTAGTAAAAGCGAGGAGATGTTATGGAAAAGCAGGCTGCCCAAAACATACAGGACGCGTTTTTAAACTCAGCACGGCGAGAGAGAATGACGGTCGTTATTCACCTCCTCACGGGTTCGAGCTTTGCGGGACGGATCAAAAGCTTTGACAAATTTTCGGTCCTGCTCGATGTTGGCGGACCCGATGTTTTGTTGTTCAAACACGCCATCTCATCGATAACGCAGGAAAAACGACCCACACCGGAAGCCCAGTCTTGACAGGAAAATTCATAACTTTTGAGGGAATTGACGGCAGCGGCAAATCGACGCAATTGCGTATGCTGGCCGATGTTTTGCGCGCCCGAGGGCTCGATGTCGTAACGACACGCGAGCCCGGTGGTACGCCGCTGGGGCGGGCTTTGCGGGAGGCATTTCTTGAGACAAAAGAGACAGTTGCACCAATGGCTGAGCTGCTTGCGTTTGCAGCCGATCGTGCACAGCACGTCGAATATCTCATAAAGCCCGCCATCGCCGCCGGACGGATCGTGATCTCTGATCGCTACGCCGACGCGACCTTTGCGTATCAGGGAGCGGGCCGCGGATTTCCCGAGGACAAAGTAAACCAAGTTATCGAACTCGCGACCGGCGGGCTAAAGCCTGATCTGACGCTGTTTTTTGACATCACAGTCGAGACCGCCATCGAGCGGATGAACGCTCGTGACGAATCACAGGCCAAAAAGAACCGGATGGACGAGGAAACAGCTGACTTTTACGGTCGCGTTCGCAGGGCTTACTTTGGCATCGCGGAGCGTGAGCCGAAACGGTTTCAGGTCATCGAGGCGAGCGGCTCGGTAGATTCGATCCACGAACGGGTCGTCGAGGTCGTGACAGATATTCTAAAGTAAATGTTTAGCAAGCTGATCGGAAATGACAATGCCAAGCGGTCGCTAAAGCGGCTGTTAGTGAATGGCCGTGTGCCAAATTCGCTGCTATTTGCCGGCGATGAGGGCGTCGGAAAACGGCAGTTTGCATTGCAGGTGGCGAAAGCGTTTGTCTGCAAAGAGCCGACAGATAACGAGGCTTGCGGCGTGTGTGCGGCGTGCCGCCGAGTGGACGTTTTTGTTTTTCCAAAAAGCGACAAGGGCGATGATTTTGAGCAGGTCTTCTTTTCAGAGCACCCCGATGTCGGCACGGTCATTCCGTTCAAACGCAACGTCCGCGTCGATGCGATCCGCGATCTTGAGCGGGAAGCCAACTTTCGCCCTTATGAAGCCGCAGCTCGATTTTTTATCATCGATGACGCCCACAAGATGAATGACGCTGCGGCAAACGCTCTGCTCAAAACGCTCGAAGAGCCGCCAGCAACATCCTATATTTTTCTTATCACGTCGCGTCCAGACAGTTTGATGCCGACGATACGTTCGCGGTGTCAGATGATGCGTTTTGCACCCGTAGAAACTGATGAGATAGAGCGGTTTCTTATCGATGACAGAGCATTTACACACGACGAAGCGAGGCTTGCGGCGAGGCTTGCCCGCGGCAGCGTCGGGCGGGCGGTTTCGGTCGATGTCATTAAGTTTAAGACGAACCGCGAGCGTATGATGGGTGTGCTGCGAAACGCCGTTGAGACCGGTGACCGTGCGGCATTGCTGAGGATCTCTGAGGAGTTGAACGACGCTAAAAACAAGGAGAGTTTTGAGGGGAACCTCGACATTCTCGAATCCTTGATCCACGATGTCTGGACGCTGCGGATGAGCGGGGAAGATTCCCGTATCGTTAATACAGACCTGGCCGATGCTCTTACTCGGATCGCCGACAACGCCGTCGGGATCGATCTTGCGTCATGGCTTGGCGGGATCGAGACGATGCGTGAAAATTTTGCCGTCAACATCAATCGCAAGATCGCCGCCGACGCTTTATTTGTCACGATGGCGGGTGCCTAGGTTACAATTATTTAATGCAGGCCGAACAACAGATAACCAGTTTCAAGGTGCCGCCTCTCGTCGAGCGTTTGACGGCGGGTGCGGGTGCGGCCGTGATGGCTGCGGGTTCTGCGGCTGTTTTCTATTTTGATCCGTCAAAACATCAGTTTTTCCCCGTCTGCCCGCTATACGCGATGTTGGGTGTAGCTTGCCCAGGGTGCGGGCTGACCCGAGGATTTCACTCGCTTTTTCATGGTGACGTGATCTCAGCGGTAGATTTTAATGTACTTGTCCCGTTATGGGCGGTTATTTTAGGATGGGTGTGGGTGTCGCTTATGCTGTTGGCGATTCGCGGCAAAGGGCTGCGGATGTGGCCAACGAATCCGCGATTTATGTCTGTGTTTTTTATAGCTCTGGTCGTTTTCGGAGTGCTCCGAAACATTCCCGTCTGGCCGCTGACGATCTTATTTCCCTAAGAATTTTTTGCCCACGAAACACACGAAAGACACGAAAAGGAAGAGTTCCTTATTCCGCTTTTGTGTATTTCGTGTGTTTCGTGGGCAGTAATTTCTAGGTGATCTGGACGAGGGGTTTCTCGTCGAGCAGGGATTTTGCAGCCGAGCCTTCTTTTCTTAGGATCTCGACCTCTTTTACAAATTCTTCGACAATATCGGCTCCGGCGACCTTTCGCATTGGGACGCCGTCTTTGAAGATCATACCGACGTTGCGGCCGAAGGTGATGCCGAGTTGCGAATCGTGCGCTTCGCCGGGGCCGTTGACGGCACAGCCCATTATCGAAAGATGTAGCGGCTCTTCGACGTGAGCCAGGCGACGCTCGACCTCGGTGACGATCTCGACAAAATTATCGACGTCTAGCCGTCCGCAGGTCGGACACGCGACGACGGTGACGCCGCGTTTGCGGAGTTCGAGAGATTTGAGTATTTCCCAGGCTACGCGGACCTCTTCGTGCGGCTCGGCGGCGAGTGATACGCGGATCGTGTCGCCGATGCCCTCGTGAAGTAGAATACCAAGTCCGATAGCGGATTTGATAGTCCCGCCAAACGGGGTTCCGGCTTCGGTCACGCCGAGATGCAAAGGGTAATCGACCTTTGCCGCCATCAACCGATAAGCCTCGACCATGCGATTGGCGTCGGACGCTTTGAGCGAGATGACCGTGTCGCTAAAACCGAGGTCTTCGAGAATGCGGATGTGCCGCATGCCGCTCTCGACCATTGCTTCTGGCGTCGCTGAACCGTATTTTTTGAGCAGATCTTTTTCGAGCGAACCACCGTTGACGCCAATCCGGATGGGCACTTTTTGAGCCTCAGCCGCACGGACGACCTCGCGAACACGATCGATATGGCCGATGTTTCCCGGATTGAGACGAAGTTTGTCGATACCGGCGTCGAGGGCTTTGAGAGCGAGTTTGTAGTGAAAATGGATGTCCGCGACTATCGGTACATCTGTCCGTTTACGGATCTCGTACATCGCCGCCGCCGCATCATCGTCAGGTACGGCAATACGGACGATCTCGCAACCGGCCGCGACCATTTCGTCGATCTGCCGCAGCGTCGCGTCGACATCGGTCGTGTCGGTTTTGGTCATCGACTGAACGACGACCGGAGCACCGCCGCCGATCTGGATGTCACGAACTTTTACTGATCTGGTAACTCGAGCCATAAAAATGTGCGGAGGCCCGCGCGTGAACAAGGGCGTAACCTCCAAGGTGCGTGTTACGCCCTTGCTTACGCGCGGGCTTCTGCACTTACTTACCTAAAAGCCGCGAGACGTCAAAGAAGATCACCGTCACCATCAATAATAACACTATGCCGAGGCCGGTTAGCTGGATGCGCTCCCGGGCGACCATCGACAGTGTTTTGCCAAACCACGACAGCACTTTTTCGATGCCGAGCACCATTATCTGCCCGCCGTCGAGCATTGGTATCGGAAGCAGATTCATAACGCCTAGGCTTAGAGATATTGCCATCAACACGCCGAGTAGGCCGATAAAGCCACTGGCAAAGACGGTTGTAACGATGATCTGTCCGATGCCGATCGGGCCGGAAACCGTGTCCTTTGCGGAACGTTCGCCGGTGCCAACCTGGCCGAGGGCGGAGCCTGTCATTCGCAAGATGCGCAAGTTTTGATCGACCGCACTAGCAATTGCACCGCCGATGCCGACCGGTTCGAGATTTCTGAGCAGCGTCTGGTCAAAGCGGATGCCGATCAACCAATCGTCATTTTTCGCGACGGCGTACGTCGTGATCTCTTGCTTTTGCTCGTTGCGGGTTACGCTGAGGCTGATCGGGGCACCTTTTGATTCGGCGACCATCATTTTCATTTCTTGCGTGTTGCGGATCGCTTTGCCGTTAACGGACGTGATCCAATCACCTTTTTGCAGGCCCGAAGTGGCGGCGGGCATCGTCTCGTCGATGCTGCCGACGACCACCGGTTCGGTTCCGGCGTCCGCTGCCATTTCCAGAACGCCGCCCGATTGTCCGTTCTCGGTAACCTTGGTCGGAGCGATATTTAATGCAATGCGTTGGCCACCGCGTTCGACCGCGATGGGTACCTGTTTTTCGGGGATGAGCAGAGCACTATCCTCGATACGGTTCCACGAAGGGTTTTCGGTACCGTCAAAATTGACGATTCGGTCACCCGCTTTGATACCCGCTTTGTCAGCCGCTCCGCCGACTTTTACAAAGCCAACGATCGGCGAAGGATTTGCCGGAACGCCGTAAACAAGCGCCATGGTGAACGGTATCGCGAGAGCGAGCACGATATTCATGAACGGCCCGCCGATCATCACCAAAAATTTCTGCCAACGCGGACGCAGCTCGTACAACTCCGACTCGGGGACAGGTTCATGAGTCGCGTCTTTTGCCTCAAGCGGCCCGGCACCCTCGTCGCCGTAAAGTTTTACATACGCTCCGAGCGGGATCGCCGAGACGCGATAGTCTGTGTGGCCGACCTTAAAGCCGAAAAGACGCGGGCCCAGCCCAAAAAACGAATACGCCTCGACCCGCATTCCGAATATCTTGGCGACGATAAAGTGGCCAAATTCGTGGATGTTGATCGCTATACCGAGGACGAAAAGTATCGCTAAAATTGCTATTAAAAAATCAGGCATCAATAAATCCTTATAATAAAACCGTCAAAATACTGGTTGTTAGAACGCCAAAACACACAACGAGTTGTCAATAAAAAGTGTAAGCGCCGTATCTCTGCCAGTCAACTAATTGGATATCGCCGCCGTTGACGCTTTTACGGCCAAAAGCCGGTCCGCAGCATTTCGTGCCCAAGCATCGACTCGCAAAACAGTCTCAAGATCGGCAACCGGCTCCACATTGTGCTCCTGCATCACGCCTTCGTTGATCGGGGCGATCTCGCTCAATTTGATGCGGCCGTCTAGGAACGCCTGAACGCTCATTTCGTTAGCGGCGTTCAAAGCGGCGGGCATCGTGCCGCCCTGTCGTAAAGCGTCGTACGCGAGGGCGAGGCACGGGAAACGCTCAAGGTCGGGTTCCTCAAAATCCAGCCGGCTCAGTTGCGACAAGTCGAGACCCGGCAAACAATTCTCACGTCGTTCGGGATAGGTCAGGGCGTATTGGATGGCGTGTTTCATATCGGTCACACCCATTTGAGCAATGATCGAACCATCAACCAACTCGACCATCGAATGGATTATCGATTGCGGATGCACAACGACTGAGATCTCGTCGGCGTCAAAGCCAAATAGCCACTTTGCTTCGATCACTTCGAGGCCTTTGTTCATCAGCGTCGCCGAGTCGATGGTGATCTTATCGCCCATTTTCCAGTTTGGGTGATCGAGGGCCTCTTCGCGGGTGGCATTTTCGATCTCTGTTATTGATTTCGTGCGAAACGGGCCGCCGGATGCAGTCAGGATCAGGCGTTTCACCTCGCGTTTCGTTTCACCTCGCAGGCATTGGTGGATGGCGTTGTGCTCGCTATCGACGGGCAGCAGTTCGGCACCGGACTTAGCGGCGGCGGCTGTCATCAGTTCGCCGGCCATGACGAGGGTTTCTTTATTGGCAAGAGCGACACGTTTCCCGGCCTCGATCGCCCGCAACGTCGGAACGAAACCAACCGCTCCGACCGTCGCCGAAACTACCGTCTCGGCCTGCTCATGCGTTGCAACGGCAACGAGGCCCGCATCTCCGGTTTCAATACGCGGTACTGCGGCGTTCAATCGATGCAATTCGCGGGTCAATTCCTCGGCACATCGGTCATCGCTGCACGACACTAGTTCGGGATGAAATTGCGCGATCTGCTCCGCAAACACGGCCATATTACGCCCAGCAGCCATCGCGACGACGCGGATGTCGCCCAGATGTTCTACTACTTTGAGGGTGTTGCAGCCGATCGAGCCGGTCGAGCCGAGGATGGAAATTGCCTTCATAAACGCCCAACTAGATTATCACACCTTTTCGTCAAGGTATTGCTCGATCGAATCGTGACGTGAATCCGCCGTTTCACCCGCAGCCTGTTTGTCTGCGAGAAATTGATTAAATTCTGCGGACCTGTTTTTTGGCACGCTGAGGGTTTTCCAGTCGGCGGATTTGAAATGTTTGGCCAGTAAGACGATCTGGCCAACGTGATAACTGTAATGTGTGAGCTGGCGATTGATCGCCTCGACGATGGTATGCGGCTCGCCTCGGATCGGTACGGTGCGGGAGAAGTCTTCGGCGGTGAGAGGCTCGATGGCGTCGAACAGCGTCTGCCAACCGCGTTCCCAAAACTGCATCAGGCTCTCACGCGTATCGTTTATCAGCTCAAACTCGGTGTCGCGATGACGGTCGTTTTTTTCGCCGTCGCTCGTCAAAAAATCTCGCCAGCGTGAATTTAGATTGCCGGCGATATGCTTGACGATAACCGCGATCGAATTTGCCTCGGCGTCTATAAGAGCAAAAAACTCTTGGTCAGATGTCTGCTCGATAGCCCGCTCCGCCATTTTTTTATAATTGCGAAACGACTGAACCGTGTCGGTGTGATAGTTCGTAATAATATCTTTCATCTCGTCCTCTCAAGATCAATTGAATCCAGGTGCGATCGGGCGATCTCAAGCGCCGCATATACGTTACCGGCAAAATTTTTCCGTCCGACCCTTTCGACGAAACCGCTTTTTCTCATTACTCGATATACGTTTCGTGACACGGCCGAAAATATCAGAATCTGGCCATTTTCCTTGGCCTCGGCGGCTAGTTCTTCGAGGACATGGACGCCGCTCGCGTCGATAGTCGGGACCTGACGCATCCTCAGGATGAGCACTTTTGGCTTGGTGGCAACGACACGGATCGATTCTTTGAATTGCCGCACGGCCCCGAAAAACAATGATCCATATATCTCGAAAACCTCAACACCGCGGGGAATATCGATCGAGGCCATGTCTCGTCCCTTAAATTCCTCGTCATCTTCAAGGTTTTCAGTGATCAGGTCAACGTGAGTCTCGGTCGACATTTTTTGCAGGAAAAGGAACGCCGCCAGCAAAATGCCGACCTGTATGGCGACCGTTAGTTCGATAAAGACCGTGAGGAAAAATGTTGCGAGCAGCACCGCGATATCACCACGCGGGCTGCTTAAAAGGTGCCGAAATTCCCGCAATTCGCTCATGTTGTAAGCGACCACAACGAGTATCGCTGCGAGCGTTGCCATAGGGATCATTGCCGCCCATTTGCCGATGAACAGCAGTACGAGCAGCAGGAATATGCAATGAATAATTGCGGAAACAGGTGTCGTGCCACCGCTTTTGATATTTGTCGCGGTGCGGGCGATGGCACCTGTTGCGGGAACTCCGCCAAACATCACCGAGACAATATTGCCCGTTCCCTGGGCGATCAATTCCATATTCGAGCGGTGCCGCGTTCCGGTCATACCGTCTGCGACGACGGCCGCGAGCAGAGATTCGAGGCCCGCGAGAATCGCGATCGTGATCGCCGGCGAGAACATCTGCTGGACAAGCGGCCAGGTAACGACGGGAAATTGCGGCGAGGGCAAAGTGTTAGGCACTTCGCCAAACCGCGATGCGATCGTATCGACCGGTATCTGAAAATACTGAACTACAAAGGTGACCGCAAGTATGGCGATCAGCGGCCCCGGAACCTTATGCGTGATCTTTGGCCACAATACGATCACAAGCAGCGAGGCGGCTCCGACCGCGAGCGTGTACGGATCGATCGACCCAAAATGCCTTACGTATTCGATCCATTTCTCGGTAAAATCCGCGGGAACCTTTACGAGCTTGAGACCAAGAAAGTCACTGACTTGCGACGAGAATATAATAAGGGCAATGCCGGACGTGAAACCGATAACGACCGGATACGGCACAAATTTGAGAAACGCACCCATCCGGGCGAGGCCCATTATTATCAGTAAAACACCCGCAATGAGCGTCGCGACCACGAGGCCATCATAACCGTATTTCTGTACGATGCCGTAAACGATGACGATAAAGGCACCGGTCGGGCCGCTGATCTGGGCACGCGTTCCGCCCAGCACTGCGATCACAAAACCTGCAAATATCGCCGTATAAAGCCCCTGCTCCGGCTTGACGCCCGACGCGATCGCCAGTGCGATCGATAGCGGCAGTGCCACAACCCCGACCGTTAATCCGCCAAGCAGGTCGCCCCGAAACTGCTTTAGCGTGTAGCCTTCGCGAAGGACGGTCAGCAGTTTAGGTTCGAGTTTGCGGTGCATTAGGTGTTAATGTGTCCGCTCATAGTCGCGGAAATAATCGCCGATGTAATTTTTCATCCAAAATTGCCACCAGCCAAAGCCGAACCGTTTAGCTTCCGTTTTTGCTTGTTCGCCGGTCCAGCCGTCGTGCGTAATACGATAAATGGCGATGACTGTACCGGTGCGGTCGGCTCCGCGTTTGCAATGGACGTAAACGGGCTGATTATCTTGGCGGTCGATCTGGTCAATGATGCTCTTGATATCTTTGTCATCCGGGCTAAACCAATTGCTGAGAGGGAAATTGATAAAACGTAGGCCAGCGGCTTTCACCCAGCCCTCTTCTTTGCGGGCCCGATCGTCGTTGTCGCGAAGGGTGATCACGGTCTTTATGCCAAGGCGTCTGAGCTGAGCGATACCAGCTTCGGTAGGCTGGCCGCCGCGATAGAGATTTTCATTGACTTTAAAAAGATTGGGTAGGTCTTTTGAATCAACTACAGTCTGAGCGTAACCGGAACTCCATAAGAGGATGAGGGCGAAGGCAAGGAGCGTCGAGCGTTTTAGGATGTGTGTCATATCTTGATGTTGGATGCGACATCGTTGACGGAGAGCGTAGATTCTTCGCCCGTCTTCATATTCTTGAGCTTGACCTTGCCCGCTTTGATCTCATCGTCGCCGGCGACGCAGACATATGGGACGCCGATAGTGTCGGCATATTTGAACTGCTTTCCAAGCTTTTCGGCCTCAGGGTAGACGGTGACGCGGAGGTTCTGCTTTCTTAGGGCGGCGGCAAGTTTCAGCGAATCGGTGATCGACTCTTCGTTCCAGACCGTGACCATAACGTCCGCCGGTGTCGATTCGGCAATCTCGGGCGGGAACATATTCTTCTCATCCATCACGACGAGGATGCGTTCGAGTCCGAGTGAGAAACCGCAGGCCGGGATCTGTTCCTTACCAAACATCCCGATCAGCCCGTCATAACGTCCGCCACCGCCGAGTGAACCAGCTAGGTCGGGGACGGTGATCTCCATGATCGCTCCGGTGTAATAAGACAGTCCGCGGGCGAGACTCGGGTCGATAAGTATCGGAGCCTTGTCGGCGAATTTCAGGATCTGGCCGAGTTCGGTAAGGGTCTCGTTGCTGACTATGTTTATCAGGTTGGCGACGATAGTGCGGTTGATGTCTTTTTCCTGATTTAGTATTTGCTGCGTCTCAGCAAAGATACCCATCAGCATGGTCGATGACTCCGCTGAAATTCCGCGTTCGCTTAGTTCGGTCGAAACGCCATCGGAGCCGATCTTATCTAATTTGTCGATGGCGACAAGAGCGTCAGTATGCAGTTCCTCGGGAACTCCGGCGGTGTCGAGAATGTCGGTCAACACCTGTCGATGATTTAGCCGAATGGTGAAATCGGTAAAACCAAGCCGTTTCAAAATGTCGCTTACGGCTGACATCAATTCGCCCTCGACGACCATCGAGCTTGAGCCGATGGCATCGACATCGCACTGATAAAACTCACGAAAACGACCGCGGGCAGGCCGGTCAGCACGCCAGACGGGTTGTATCTGATAGCGTTTGAAAAATTTTGGCAGATCGTTCTTGTTGTTTGCAACGACGCGAGCAAGCGGAACGGTCAGGTCATAACGTAAAGCGAGATCGGAAAGGTCACTTTCCTTTGTCGCGTTTTCGAGGTCGAGCTTTTCTCCGCGTTTGAGGATCTTAAAGACAAGCTGATTACCCTCATCGCCGTATTTGCCCATCAGGGTTTCGAGGTTTTCGACGGAAGGGGTTTCGAGCGGTTCAAAACCGTACGATTCATAGACCGACTTGATGATGCCGATCACGTAGTTGCGCTTGCGGACATCGGCGGGGAGAAAGTCGCGCATTCCGCGTGCTGGGTTGGTGCTTGCCATAAATTTATCTTACCGCAGAGTCCCGGAATACCAAGAATTTTTCGGGGTTTTTGGCGGAGGGGGGGGGGGGGGGGGAGCCAACCCGGCTTGGGGGGGGGGCGGCCGACGGGGGCGCCGCCGACGACGGGGCGGGGGGCGGGGCGGGGCGGGGGGCGGCGGCGGCGTATTTTCCGGGTCGGGGCCGGCCCAAGCACCCAAAGACCGCAGGGGCCCCGGAACCGGGCGGGCGCGGCCGCGGGCGGGTGAGGGGCGGGGGGGGCCCCGGCGCCCCCGGGCCCCCCAGACCTTCTCGCCCACCGCCGCTTGGCGGGAAAAAACCGAAAACCGGCGCAGCCCCCGAGGGCCTCAAAGCCGATAAAGAAAATACCCTTTCTGAAAGTGTCTCCCGGAGGCCCCCCCGGGGGGGTGGCCGGGGGCGGGGGCCGCCGGGCGGGGGGGGGGGAGGGACCAGAGGGGGGGGGGCGGGAGCCCCCACCCGGCCGGCGCTTTCTTCCGGGAGCCGGGCCCCGGGGGGGGAACCGAAAGCCCGGAGAGGGGGCCGGCGCACACGACAGCGGCGGACCCCGCGAGGGCGGCGCCCGCCCGTTTCCCCCCAGCAGGCCCGCCGGGGGGGAGGAAAAGGGCAGGGCGCCCCCAAAACCCGAGGCGACGGGAGACGGGGAGGAGCAGACCAAAAGGACAAAAAAGGGTTAAGCGTTCAGACCGGGGGGGCCGGTTTTGACCCCGCGGCCCCCCCCAAAACGCCACCCCGGGGGGCCAAGGCGCGCGGGGCGCCACCCAAACCAGGCGGGCGCCAGCGGGCGGGCCCCCGACGCCGCCTCGCCGGCCGGAACCCGCGGGCCGCGGCCCCCGCCGGGCGGCGACCGCCCCGCCGCCCCGGACGGCGGGCCCGCCGTCGACCCCGCCGGGGGGGGGGTCCCCGGCGAACCGGGGGAGGGGAGCCGGGGGGGGGCCCCGGGCGGGGGGGGGGGCGGCGGCCGCCGCCCGGGAGAAACGGCCCAAGCGCCCGCGCCGGGGTCCGCCGGGCGGGGCGGCCGCGGCGGGGGCCCCGTCTCCCCCCGGCGGGGCGGGGGCGCGGGGCGGGGTGTGTGCGCGGAGCATCTTCTTCCGGGCGCCGTGGTTTCCCCAGCATCCCCGCTTGCTCGGTATGCACCCCCCACCGAAGACGAACGGGATTTGAGCCAAAATGACAATGACCGCAAAAACAAATTCTGGGTTTTCGTCAAAAAACGCGACCGACAACCGCTCTGTCGGATATTAAACGTAATGTTCTTTAAGTTCGACGTAGTTACGCCAGGACTTGTCGAGGTAGGCGAGTTCGTCGTCGGTCAGGTCGCGTTTGACCTTTGCGGGTGAGCCAAGGGCGAGGACTCGCGGCGGGATCACAGTGCCGGGCGAGACGAGCGAACCGGCGCCGATAACCGTTTGCTCGCCGATGCGGGCATGGTCCATTATGATCGCTCCCATTCCGATCAGACATTGGCGTTCGACGTGGCATCCATGCAGCGTTACGCGATGGCCGACGGTAATTTCTTCTTCGAGAATTGTCGGGCCAAAATCTGAGCTGACGTGGATCATCGTCATGTCCTGGATGTTTGTGCGTGCGCCGATGCGGATGTAGCTGACATCGCCGCGAATGACCGAACCAAACCACACATTTGCGTCCTCACCGATCTCAACATCGCCGATCACATTTACATCGTGGGCAGATGAACAGTGTGTCGGGGGTACCTGGGTGAGGTGCTCTTATCATCTTGCTAATTTACGTCGTATCGTCGCGAATGCCTGTTCGAGTTCGGTAATGCGCAATAGTTTGGCAACGATGACAAACGCGATGCCGCCGAGGGCGATCGGCACAAATGCCTCAGCCATTCTAAGCCAAAATCCGTCCCAAACCGGCCGAATATAAAATGATAGGTCGCGTAACACACGGCCGACAACACGGCCGAGGCGATCGCGATCTTGGTAAAGGATGCTATTATCTCCCGTCCGTTGAGCCGTTTTATCCGTCGCCGCATTATTATCGCGAGGGCAAAGAAATTGACGAGAGCGACTATCGAGGTCGCGAGAGCAACGCCGACATGGCCGTACCCGTAAGGAGTCTCCGGCGTAACGCCGTAGTGCGAAAACCATTCGCGCAGATAATAGCCGCCGAGGAAATTAACCACGATCGACGCGAGAGCTATTATCATCGGCGTTTTGGCATCGTTCATGGCGTAAAACGCGGGTGACAATATCTTTATCGCTGCATAGCCCGTCAGCCCGATCGAATATCCGGCTAGAGCGATGGCCGTCATGCTCGTCGCGGTCGCGTCAAATTTGCCGCGTTCGTAGATGAGACGGATGATCGGTTCGCCTAGTACGATCAGCCCGCAGGCGGAGGGCAGCGTCATCAGGAAAACCAGATTCATTGACGACGAGATCGTGTCGCGAAAATCTTTTGTCTTGCCCTCGCTCGCGAGTCGCGACAAAACGGGTATTGCTGCCGTGCCGACCGCAACGCCAAACAAGCCGATAGGGAACTGCATCAATCGAAATGCAAAATTGAGCCAGCCCTGGGCACCATCGATCTGCGAGACAAAATAGGTGTTTATCAGGACGTTGATCTGGACGGCGGACGTGCCGAGAATTGCCGGCGTCATCAGTGCGATGACCTTTTTGACGCCTTCGTCCGCGAGACTAAGTATGGGTGTAAATCGAAACCCAACCTTGAAAAGAGACGGCAATTGCATCGCCAATTGTGCACCGCCGCCGATCAACGTGCCGATCGACATACCGATGATCGCCCAGTGCGACGGCCCGTCAGGAATCGCATTTTTATCCG
This sequence comes from Chloracidobacterium sp., assembly GCA_016712045.1. GTDB lineage: Bacteria > Acidobacteriota > Blastocatellia > Pyrinomonadales > Pyrinomonadaceae > OLB17. Next base: position 26,178 of record JADJRV010000016.1, read on the forward strand.
CCGATGTCAGCCAACCGCCGCCGCTTAACCAATAGGCTAAGCCCAAACCGAAGACTATCGAGACGACATTAAAAACGGTCGATGCTGACGCGGGAACCCCGAAGATCCCTTTGGTGTTGAGCACGCCCATCGCGACCGCCGCGAGTGCGACGAGCAGGATAAAAGGGAACATTATCTGCGTCAGAGTGGTCGCGAGTGCGATCTTTTCTGGTGAGAAGCCGTCGGCGACGAGTTCGACAAACTGCCGGGAAAATATCATACCGACAATGCAAATAACGCTAAGGATGACGGCAAGCAGATTAAATATAAGGCTCGCGAGCCGCCAAGCCTCTTTTTCGCCCTTGGTGACCTGAACGTCGGTAAAGACCTTGACGAATGCCGCCGACAATGCTCCCTCCGCAAACAGATCGCGGAGCACATTAGGTATGCGAAACGCGACGACATACGCGTCCGTCAAAAATCCCGCACCAAAATACCGTGCAAAGATCATCTCGCGGGCAAGGCCCAACAGTCGTGAGAACATCACCGCTATAGACACGATCCCAGCGGAGCGGGCGACGCTGGTTTGTTTAGTCGCAGACGGTTTTTGTTCAACGGTAACGGCAGATTCGACAGGGAGTTCGGCCAGCGATTCCGGTGATTCTGCGGTAGATCGGTTTTGTTCGTTTTCGGCCATTTACGAAGCTGATAATTGCGTCGACAAGCCGGAATTATCTCACGAGAGCCAAAAAGAAAAAAGGAAGCATTTGAAATGCTCCCTTTGAAAATGGTCGATTTTGCCTGGCGTTATTCGTTGCCATACCTGCTGGGTCCGGCAGGATAGCTGATCTTAGTACGTGCAAGCCGTGTCTCAAGCGGCAGAGCGTTGTAGGTCATCGGAGCCGCACCGCCAAACTGTCCCTGGACGAGCGATACAAAATTGTTTTGGAACGCCCGAAACTTAGCTACACCGCCACGCTGGTTAAAAATCACAAACAGATACCTGCCGTTACGCGTATTGATCTCACCCGCCAGAGCACTGACGCCGCCGTCGGTGTTAGGTAGCGTGCCGGTTTTCCCGACGACACTGCCGACCGCAAAATCCGAATCAAAGCGGTTTTCAAGCGTGCCCTTATCGATACCGGCGACCGGCATAATGTCGGCAAACGTCATCTTGTAACGTGCCATATCGTCACGGAGAACGTGCAGCAAACGCATCATCGCATTTGGCGTGACGCGGTTATAGCCAAGCCCGCTTGAGGTCTGGAGCGAAAATTCGTTTGGCGGTATCCCAGCATTTAACTGCACGATGCGTGCCACGGCAAAAGCACCACCGAGCATATCGCCGAGACGCTCGGAAAGAAAATTGTTCGAATAGCACATCGTGACCTTTACGATCTCTTTGAGCTGAGCCGATTCGTGGGTGAAAAGGAGCTGCAAGCTGCTCGGTATGCCCTGAACATAAACTCCGCCCGTGAACGAAACACTAGGGTTCCCTATGACTTGGCCGGAACGTCCCGAATAGGCAAGAAAGTTGAGCCAGTTACGGGTTGCGGCGGCCGACCGTTTTGAGGCGTCGAGCGTCGCAAACAGGGCGTTGGCAGATGCCACAGATGAGCCCGAATAATACATCGCAAAATTATCCGTCACGATCAGATCGCCCGTGACCGTGCGGATGCCCATTTTATTGAGCTCATGAGCGAGGGTGACACCATGCTCGGCACCAAACATCGGGTCTTTGCCCGACACATATAAATTGCCGTTGAGCGTGCCGGTCGTGCGATCGATCACACCATCGGTATAGACGCTCGTCATAAATCGAAAGTCGGGTCCAAACGTCTTGAGAACCGCATAGGATGTCGCGATCTTGACGTTTGACGCCGGATTGAACAACATTCCGGGATTGCTCTCAACGACGACGCTGCCATTAAGCGATTCGACCAAAACGCCGGAGTAACCCGGTATTTCTACCTCGGCCAAAGCCGGGAAAAGCGTCCTTATCCCGTTCGACGACGGTATCGGCATCGAGCTACCGGTCTTTTGAACCAACGGTGTCGATGACGGCTGAGGCGGATAAGTATTTGTCTGGACCTTGATGTCCTGTAAAAGCGGGGGAGCTGAGCTTTGGCTAAAACTGACGACCGACACTACAACTGTAATGACAGCAACAAATAACCAATTAGCTGATTTTGTTTTTGATCTGATCATCGGTCGGATTGCTTGGTGGATCTCGCGAATAAGCTTTCGGGGCGTGGAAAGCTTTGCTGTTACTAATATACCATGATTGGCCGTCAAAATGCTTTAAATTTCTTTGCCGGAGCCTTAACGCCTAGCAAAAACGGCACTCAACTATGATGGCAACGTTTGCAATAACGATGCCTACGATTCGAATTGCTTATACTAGCAATTCGAATTAGTTATACCATAAAAGGCAAAGAAATACCAAGCTATTTTATTTGGGGATGAGAGGGTTCTACTCGTTTGTCTGGACCGTCTGAACCTCAAGACGTTTGCGTCTGCGGAACTGACGCCAAGTGGTGATACCTTCACGCGAGAGGCTCAGTATCGACCTGCGGTTATCGAATATCAGTTTGAGCCACGCCCTTTTGCCCATCTGCGGGAAATAGATGCCGCGGAAAAAGAGCCTTGCGACGAGATGGCTGACACGCGTGTCGATGGGTGCGTGGCGGATCGAGTTGATCGCTTCGAAATTGCGCTCGGGGCTGTAAGAGCGTGACCAAGCGGCAAATGTCTCGTCTTTTGCGTCTTCGATCGTCATCTTGAGCGGATTGTGTGCCATGACGAAAGGAGCAAAATCGAGCCAATGTTTTGGACGGTCAAGCCGTCCGCTTTTTCCAACCGGTCATACAACGGCGTTGCGGGGAATGGGGTCAACTGGCCGAAAACCGGCAATCCCGGAGCCCAAGTCTCGATCTCGTCAACGGTGCGATTGGCGACACCGACAGTGTCGTTGTCCATGCCAACGATAAACGACGTGATGGCGTAGATATTGCGGCGGGCAAGCCCATCGAGCACCGCTTGATAATTTGCCGGCTTGGAAAACGTTTTGTTGACGTCCGCCATATTTACCGGATCGATCGATTCCATACCGATGAATATCCAACGTGCACCGGCGTCGGCGATGAGGTCAACTAGTTCCTCGTCAGCGAGCAGATTGGCGCTGATCTGCGCGACCCATGGCAAGATCGCACCAGCGGCGATCATATCGCGAAGCAGCGATTTGAGCCGTTTTTTATTGATCGCAAGATTATCGTCGATAAAGAAAACGGCGATCTGGCCTTTTTCTTTTTTTGCTCTCGCTTTTAATCGAAGCAATTCTTCGATGACGCTTTCGTTCGAGCGAAAACGGATCGAATCGCCAAAAAATCCTGTGACGGTGCAAAATTCGCACCCGTACGGGCAACCGCGGCCGGTCTCGATAGGCACAACAAAAAATTTACCCCAACCCTCGCCAAATTTTGACATTACAGGCTGAAAAATTTTCGGCACGAGGCTAAATTGGTCGAGATCGAGCGTTTCCCAGGGGATATGCGGATAGGGCTGTAAATTTGGTTTTTTGTCGTTGCCCTTAGGGTCGACCTCGGGCGTATATACGTCTTTGAGCTCACCGCGAGCGGCGTCAGCGACCATCAGCGGCCATGTCTCGTCTGCTTCGCCAAGGGCAATCGCATCAGCGTGACGCGGTCCGCCATCGCGGCCGAGAGCTTCGTCGGGGCACTCGGTGACGTGCGGCCCGCCCATGACGACCTTAAATCCGGCTTCCCGCAGACTGTCTGCCACGAGGTACGCTCGTGCGATCATACGGGTCATCGCTCCGATCCCGACCAGGCCAATGTCATTGTCTTTGCAAAATTGAACCAACTCGGGCCGGGTCATTGCTTTCGCATTGCCGTCGATCAAGATCACCTCATGCTCAGGCGGCGTCAGGGCCTGGAGCAGAAACATCCACAGGTGCGGCATAAAATTCCGCGTGATCCCGTTATCCGGGTTGTAAAGCAATATCTTCATAGTCTTCCTTCTGGTTCTAAGCCCTTGGCTTTCATGTATTGAGAGTTGGAAACCGAAGAGCAACTCTATGCCGATATTGTGCTGGCGAACCCCTTAAGCCCGGCCATTATAAGCACAAATCTCGTTAAAAAACTTAGTTCCAGAAAATAGGACAGCGTAGGAAAGTTTAAGCGATACCCTGTGAAGGTTTCAAGTAAGGAAATTTAGAACTGAAAACTAAAACGCGATTTCTTGTGTGATGACAATATCACAATATGTGCGTCACCGCACATATATTTTCACGACTCTGGTCTGCCGCCGTCACATCTTTTATCACACTCACAGACTTAATAGTCACATTTTTCCGGCTGAATAACTATCTTAGAATTATCTTTCTGATAATCGAAAAGAAAACGCTTTCGGGTAAAAGGCGGCGCAATTTTAATATTCCCTTAGTGTTGACGCCGTATCTGAGCTTCGTTGAGCCGTCGTTCATTGCGTCATATATTGTCTGTGCGACCACAGTTCCGTCCGGAGCCTCTTCGCCGGCCTTTTGCATGTTTTGCATTGCGCGCGATGTAAATGCGTCGTACGCGGTCAGGTCCTCTTTGCTCGTGATGTCCTGCGAACGGGCGTAAAAATCAGTCTTTATCGGTCCGGGCTCAATGATCTTGACATGAATGTTGAATGGTGTGAGTTCGTATTGAAGCGATTCGGAGAAACCTTCGACGGCCCATTTCGTGGCGTGATATAGACTATAAAACGGAAACGCCATCCTACCCCCGACCGAAGCAACATTGACTATGTGGCCGCTTTTTTGCTGACGAAAAATGGGTATGATCTCGCGGCAGACATTCATAAGACCAAAAACGTTGGTTTCGAACTGCTTTTCGATCTGTTCTTGTGACGCCGCTTCGAAAGGGCCGATCAGGCCATAGCCTGCGTTATTTACAACCGCGTCGATCCGGCCAAATTTTTCCAGCGTCGCGGCTATCGCCTGTTTGATAGATTCGACATCAGTCACGTCCAATTTAAAACATTCGACGTCGACGATCCGCTGCAACTCCTCTGCCTTTTCCGGCGTTCGCATGGTCGCGGCTACTTTCCAATTTTTTGTCTGAAACAGCTTTGCAGTATGCAGCCCGATGCCGCTCGACGCACCGGTGATAAGGACGACTTTGTTCATGGAGAGAATTTATCATATTCATTCAACCGGGAAGTGGCGGTCGCTAATGGGTAAATGAAAAATGAATCAATAATAAATCGAACTCATGAAGTTTCTTCATATCGCAGATGTGCATCTCGGGTGTACGCGGTATCAATTGCCGGAGAGTCCGCGTGATTTTTTTGAGGCCTGGATCGATGTGCTGCAGCGTTACGGCATCGACGAAAAGGTCGATTTTGTCATCATGTGCGGCGATTTTTTTCACAAACGCTCGGTCCCGCCCGAGACGATGAACTACGCCGTCCAAGGCCTGACGATGATGCGCGAGGCCGGCATTCCGGTCGTCACGATCGAGGGCAATCACGATCAAAAACACACAGATAACGATTTTAGCTGGCTGCGTTCGCTGTCGAGCTGGGGGCTGGTCAAGCTGCTTAGAACCGGTCTCGGTCGACGGCAAAATGATCTGCGAACCCTGGGATGAGGCGGCGAAGAAAGGCAGCTATATCGACATTGGACGCGCGAGAATATTTGGGTCGGATTGGTACGGTGCGTCCGGCAATTGGGCGATTCCGATGCTAACCGAGGCGATCAAAGATACCCGTCGTAAAGATGCGTTTCACATTCTGATGCTCCACACCGACGTCGAGGGGCACCAGATGCATCCGATACCGGCTCTGTCGCTGGCGGCGTTAAAAGAGCTAAAGTCGGCGGTCGAATACGTCGGGCTCGGCCATACGCACAAGCATTACGAGATCGACAATTGGGCGTTCAATCCGGGCTCGATCGAGATCACTAACATTAGCGAGTTTCGCGAGACTCGCGGGGCATTTGTCGTCGAGGTCGATGAACAAAATAACGTCAACGCTCGTCACGTCGAGGATTATCATTACCGTCCGTTCCAGCAGTTAGCGTTTCAGGTGAGCGGATATTCTGATGCCAAAGACATCACCATCGACTTGTTAGATCAGGTCAAGCGTGAGGCCCGCGTTGCCGAGGACGGCAAGCCGCAGCCGATCATTGAGATCGCCCTGCGAGGCCGACTTGGGTTTCCAAATTCCCTGATCGAGATGCAAAAGATCCGCGACGAGGTCAAAGAAATGACCGGTGCCCTGCACGTGCGGATAAAAAATCACACCGTTCCGTCGAGTATCTTGACACAGCCGATGAACCCGACGACACGGGTCGCGAAAAGCTCGAACGCCGCGTGATCGACGACCTTGTCATTCGCGATAACCGTTTCAAAACCCGCATGGATGACATTTCCGAGGCCGTCATCGGTGCCAAGCGTATGGCGTTGAGCGACGAACCGGCGGAAAAAATTGCGGATTTTATTGCTAAAGTAGAAAGACTGACGCCTCGCCCGCTAACGCAGAAATTATGTCGAAATACTAGAAAAATTTAGCGGCATAAAACACATGCCGATCTTTCCGCTGCCGCTTGTCATGGTGCCCGGCGAGCTTATGCCGCTGCATATTTTTGAAGAGCGGTATCGCAAGATGCTGCGCGACGTTGGGGCCGGAGATGGATTTTTTGGACTCAGTTATTTTGAGCCATCCAATGATCTGTTAGAAGCCCCAGCAGCCGGTTCGGTCGGATGCGTCGCTGAGCTCCGCGAATCCGAACTAATGCCCGACGGACGCTCAAACATACTTACGCTTGGAATAGTCCGCTATCGTCTGATCGATCTTATCGATGCTGGCGAACCTTATCTGGTCGGCGATCTTGAATTTTTGAAGACGAACCAGAAAGCGAAGATGAGGTCGAACCGATCGCCGACGAGGTTTTTGCGTTGTTCGAACGGATGGCAAAAGCCGCGTTCAAATTGAGCGGCGGACGCGGCGAAGCCCCTGAGATCTTGCGTACAAGCCCTGAGGCTCTCTCCTTTTTGATTACTGCCGCGCTCAATTTTGCTAACGAAAAGAAATACGATCTGCTGAAAATGACCTCGACTATCAAGAGGCTCGACGCACTGAAAACCGTTCTCACGCGAGCCGTCCAGCCGATGGAAGACAGCGCGGATATCCACACCGTTTCCCACACGAACGGCCACACTAAGAAGAAGCTAGATCTTTAGTTGGTCAAGAGAGTTACGGAAAAAATCGATCAGCCGCTGGTCGTACGCTTCGGATTGCTCCATTGAGGCGTTCGTGATGCTATATCCTGACGGGCTGAGGTCGAGTTTGTTTTCGAATTTGTTGCTGACCGGAAAGCATTTCGCGAGCTTTGTTGTCGAGTCTTGAAAATCCTGAGCATCGACACCGGCGAGCAGCATGATGTTGCGGTTTTCGATACTGCGGGCTGTGTCACAGGCCGGTTCGCGTTTGTAGCAGCCGTCAAAAAAGTAAAAACGCGTGCCGAGTTTTGCGAGCTTAGCAGTCGCAAAGCTGGCGAACGGATAGCGTTTATCGACCGCCGCCGTCAAAAGCCCGTCCGAATCCTGCGGAACCGAATCGAGTGCAATTGCCTTGATGGTCTGGTCTTTTGCGGCGAGCGATATTGCGACCAATGCTCCCATTTCAACTCCGAAAATGCCGATATTTTTCCCTACAAGGCCGATCTGATTCTGATTCTTAAGATTTTTTAGATACTCCACCGCCGACGCGGCATCTTCGGCCTCGCATCCGCCAAAAGAGACATTTCGCACCGACGGATTTTCACCGTGGCCGCGAAGGTCGGGCATTAAGACGGTGAAATTGGTCGATTCGTTGAGCTTGACGCCGAGGTTGAGTACGTGCGAGCGGTCGGCTCCGTATTTGTGATACAGGATCACCGCCGGGGCATTATCGCTGCCGCGCAGCAGCCATCCGCGTGACGAACTGCCGTCCTTGTTCGACCAAGATTCTTCGGTCACCTGAGCGGCACGGCTGCTAAGCTGGCCGTATTTGTCGGGCGTTACCAAATACCGCGTTTTTAGCGGACGGGCGGTCGAATAGACGAGAAATATCGCACTGCCGGCGACGGCAACAACGATCAGCAACAGGGCCGGCAGCAGCAAACGGGCGATACTCTTAAAAAGTCGGGTGGAATTAGCCATAGCGGTCGATTTATCGGCAGAAATTTGCCCGTTCGGGCATCAAATGATGGGATGAGAAAGCCGAAAAGTAAAGGCTTTCGGTTAGACACCATAAATGTTACCATAAACGCCGTTATTAAAGGAAGATGTTTTTAAAGATGTTCAACACAAAATTCCTCACCGTTTTCTTCGCTATTTTGACCGTTTCGGCCAGTATTTTCGGACAGTTACCACCGTCTGACAAAGGCCCCGTTCAGCCGCAGATCTTCCCGCTGGCTGAGCTAAAAGAAGGAATGAGGGGAACCGCGACGACCGTTTTCCGCGGCACTAAACCGGAGGAATTTAACGTCGAGATACTCGGTGTTGTCCCAAACTGGATCGGCCCGAAACAGGACATGATCGTCGGGAAACTGAGCGGCGGGCAGGCGGACAGGACGTTTGTTTTTGCGGGCATGTCGGGCTCGCCGGTCTTTATCAACGGACGCCTCGTGGGTGCTATCTCGTACAGTTTTCCGTTTGCAAAAGAGCCGATCTGCGGCATCACGCCGATCGAGCAGATGATCTCGACGGTGGTTTCACCGACCGCGGCAAAGACATTTTCGCGTGAGCCTCGGACTTATTCTTACGCCGAATTGCTGTCGAACATCTGGCGACCGAACCTCGCGACCAACGCATCGCAATCTTCGCGGGCATCGGGGTTTGCTCCTGATTCTCGTCTGATGGCGGTTGCGGGACAGACATTTCAGCCGATAGCCACGCCGCTCGCGATCTCGGGGCTGTCGCAGCGAACGATCGATATGTTTGCCGCCGATTTTGCCGCTGTCGGCATAATGCCCGTCGCTGCGTCGGGCGGCGGTTCGGCGATCACGCCGATGAAAAAAATTGGGCCGACGACGCTGCTTGGCGGTGATTCGGTCGTTGTCCATCTTGCCCGCGGTGACATTGAGATCGCGGCTGCGGGGACCGTGACGATGCGTGACGGCGACAAGATCTATGGATTTGGCCACCCGTTTTTTAGCCTTGGCTCGACGAGTCTGCCGATGTCTGAATCGCATGTTGTGACGGTAGTACCAAACGCCAACAACTCATTCAAACTCGCCGTGCCTGACGCTCTCGTCGGTTCGATGACGCAGGACCGTGCGACCGGAATTTACGGGAAACTCGGCGACGCTCCAAAAATGATCCCGGTCAAGGTCCGACTAAAAACGAGCCGCGGCCAGATCGAGGAGACAAACTTTGAATCCGGGATCGACGACACCTTGACCGCGTTGATCGTCAGTGCGGGTGTGGGCAATGTGCTCGCGGCCCAGGAGCGTGGACTTGGGGAAACCACGATCGAGTTAAGCGGCGAGATCAAGATAAAGGGAGAGGATTCGATACGAATTCAGCGGCGGTTTGCCGGTCAACAGGCGGTTGCTCTTGCGTCGTCTGCCGCGGCGATACCGCTGGCGGCTTTGCTGCGTGGTGGTTTTGAAGGGCTCGACGTTTCGTCGATCAATCTCGAAATGAACGCGTCCGATGGCAGCCGAACAGCAACCGTCGAACGCATCTCGCTGGATCGCAATCAGGTCCGTGCCGGTGAAACGGTCGAGGTGACGGTCGCGTCACGCTCAGATAGCGGACGGCTGTTTGTGCAGAAAGTACCCGTTACGATCCCAAAAGATGCTGCTCCCGGTGCGATGACCATCGCCATCGGTGACGGCGGAGCGGTCCAGCAAAATTCGGCGATCACGCAATTTACCCCGCGAAACGCCGCCGAGCTGATCGCGACCATCAACCGCCTAAAACGCCCCGACCGTCTCTATGCGGTTCTGACCCGAACGACTGTCGGCACGATAATCGGCTCGTCGGAGATGCCAAATCTGCCGCCGTCGATGCTGGCGACGATGAACAACGACCGCAGTGCCGGAGGTTCAAAAGCCACGGTGCAAACGATCGTTTCCGAGATGGAATTGCCGGCATTTGAATTTGTTGTGTCGGGCCAGCAGACGCTCAATATCGAGATCGTCAAGTGATCTTTTTACATTGATTTTTGCGCTACGCAATTTGGCAAACTAAAATGTGAATAACCTAAATAAAACGCTGCACGCGGCCCGTTTTGCAGCTGAAAAACACACCGGGCATTTTCGCAAAGGTTCCAGACGCGAACCTTACATCAACCACCCTATCGAGGTAGCCAATCTGATCGCCAATGTCGGCCTCGTCGATGACGAAGACATATTGTCGGCGGCGTTGCTGCACGACACCGTCGAAGATTGCGGCGTCACCGGCGACGAGATCAACGAGAAATTTGGCGAGACGGTAGCGAGTTATGTGCTCGAAGTAACGGACGATAAATCGCTGCCAAAGCACCAACGCAAACAACTCCAGATCGAGCATGCTCCGCACCTTTCGTACGGCGCTAAAGTCATCAAGCTGGCCGACAAGATCAGCAATGTCCGCGATGTCATCGCCAGCCCGGCGGAGGATTGGGACAAGCAGCGGCGCGTCGAATACGTCCAATGGGCGGTGAACGTCGTAAGCGGCCTACGCGGAGCAAATGACCAACTCGACGGGCTGTTTGACGAGGTGGTAGCGATGGCTAACGATAAGCTGGCTGAATTGGATTAAGTAGGCTGAGTGTCGCCCTCGACCCATTCTTCGCCGTCGGCGTAAACCTCTTTTTTCCAGATCGGGACGGTGCGTTTTAGTTCCTTGATGAGCCACTCGCAAGCGGCGAATGCCGCTTTGCGGTGAGGTGCCGCGACTGAGATAACAACACTCGTCTCCCCGATCTCAAGTTTACCCACGCGGTGAACGATCCCAACATTTGATATCTCAAATTCTGTTTTCGCCGCCTCGACCAGCTTTTGCATCTCTTTGAGAGCCATCGGCTCGTATGCCTCGTATTCGAGATACAGCGTCTCCCGCCCTTTTGTAAATTGCCGCACATAACCATCGAGCGTCACCGTCGCACCGCACTCCGGCGGGACAGCGCGGCGGGCGACGCTCGTGATATCGATGGGGTCGGTTGTGAGTTCGGCGAAATCCATGTGTTTGCGTTTCTGACGCGCGGGCCTCTACATTTTTTGTTCACTTTTCAAACCAAATGATATATATTTCCGTCTAAACTACCACACTATTTTTGCGAGGTGCCGATCATGTTTAGAATTACGTTACTTCTACTAACGCTGAGCTTTCTTGGAGCATCATTTTTAGTGACCGGATCTGAACCGTCTGTCGATGCCAGTGCCCTGCCAGTCGCAAAACCCACGCCGACACGGAAGCGCACACCAACGAGGCCCACAACGGCCGCGACGCCCCGCAGCCAAACCGCAGCCAACACAACAACCACGACAACCGCCAACGGCCAGCCGCCGAACGGGATACACGGCGACGTATTTGAAGGCACGGGCATCAAGACCAAGCGAAAAACCTCGCCGGGTGTTCAGGTCCCGACAAACAACTCAAACGCCCGTTCGACTAACACCACTACGACAACCGCCAACGGCCAGCCGCCAAACGGGATATACGGCGACGTACAAAGGCACGGGCATCAAGACCAAGCGAAAGAACTCCGCGGCCTCGTCCGTACCGGCCAATAATGCCAACACGACCCAGGGCCAACCGGCTACTTCGACTGCGAAACCAAAAAAACAAAAACGCCGGAAAAACTGACCTCAGCCGCCGCTGACAGCCGTGAATATCGCCAGCTCGTCACCGTCGCGTAGTATTTCGTCGCCGGCAGCGTATTGCTGATTGACGGAAAAATGAAGACGGTGTTTTGCGAGCGGCGGATGGTCGCTGACCAACTTTTCGAAAATGTCCGCCGCTTTTGATGCAGCCGGTAATTCGAGCTCAATCCGGCGTTGGCCGGCAATGTCGGCGGTGGCTCCAAAAAATAAGACTTGAATCTTCATAGACTTTGCACACACTCCCTACCGGTCGTGTTTCCGCCTTTATTTAATCGCCCCTTCGATCGGGCTTGATGCTGAGGCATAAAGGCGTTTTGGCATACGGCCTGAGAGGTACGCGAGGCGGCCGGCTTGGACGGCGTAGTTCATGGCGGTTGCCATACGGGCGGCGTCGCTTGCCTCGGCGATGGCGGTGTTCATTAGGATCGCGTCGGCTCCGAGTTCCATGGCGATCGCGGCATCGCTGGGGACACCAACACCGGCATCGACGATGATCGTTGCGTCGGGTAATTGTTCACGCATGATGCGAAGATTTGAAGGGTTTTGCACGCCCATTCCCGACCCGATCGGAGCCGCGAGCGGCATTACCGCCGAGCATCCGGCATCGAGTAATTTCTTTGCCATTATCAGATCGTCGGTAAAATACGGCAGCACGATAAAGCCCTCTTTAACCAAAACCCTTGCTGCTTCGAGCGTCTGTTCATTATCGGGTAGCAGTGTTATTGGATCGCCAATGACCTCAAGCTTTATCCACTCAGTTTCGAGAGCTTCGCGAGCTAAGCGCGCTGTTCGAACGGCGTGTTCGGCGTCATAGCATCCGGCCGTGTTTGGCAGGATCTTCATCTTTGGGTCGAGATGATCGAGGAAAGATTCAGCAGAACCGTCGAGGGGTACGCGATTGACGGCAACCGTCACCATCTCGGCACCCGATGCAATATGCGCGGCTTTCATCTCGTCATACGAACGGTATTTGCCTGTACCGATGATAAGGCGTGAAGAAAATGTTGTATTTGCGAGCGTAAAAGTATCTGACATCTATAGAGCTAATTTTCACGCAAAGCCGCGAAGAACGCAAAGTTAGCCGCCGCCGACGAAGTGGACGACCTCGATCCGGTCGCCATCGCTGACGGGTGTTTGAGGCCAATTGGCGCGGCGGACGACAATGCCATTCATCTCGACCGCGAGCCGTTTTGCAGGCAGTTCGAGCTGGCCGACTAGTGTTTCGAGATCGATTTTGCCCTCGATCGGCAGTTGCTCGCCGTTTAGAGTGATAAGAATTTCGGACACAATTAAATACTCTTCTCTTCATCAGAGAATTTCAAATTTGAGATCTGAAATTTAAAACAAGCGGCGGGATCAGCCGGGTGTGACGACGCGGCGGAGTTCGATCTCTTCGCCGGCGGCGATGGCTCTGATGAGTAGAGCGGCTCGGCCGGCGTCAAAATGCGGCAGCTGCATGTGGATCTTGGCGAGGCCGTTGGCGTCGGATCTGGCGTGAAATATTACGGGGCGAAAACTCGACCCGAGCACTTTGAGCATGATCTCGGCTCCGGCAACGACCTTACGTTCCGGTGCCGCGACAGACCATGATGTTGACGGTGCGGCGGTCGCCGCCTTTGAATTTTGATTCGCCAAGTAGCTCGAGGCTCAGTTTCGTGTTAGTCGGACGTACTTGTCCGGAAAGCTCGCTGACGACCTCGACGGCACCTGCATCGAGGACTATTTCTTCTTCGATGATCGCTACGGCTTCGATCACCGGCTCGAGCGAATAGGGTTTTGAGGCAGCAATACGCGCGGTCTCGACATTGAGAGCGGTGACCTCTGTAATCGCAGCCGTTACCGGTTTCGCTACGGGTATGGACGCGGGTGCGACGGCAATGTCGGGTTCGGAAACGGCAACCTTAGCGTTTTTGGTCCGCTCCTTGCCCGTCATTTCTTTCAGCTCGTCGATGCGTCCCGCGCGGACAGCGGCGCATATTAGCTGATGCTGGCGGTTGACTCGTTCTGCAAGCTTTTTTTCGTCAAACGCACCGTTTGCCAGATCGTCGTAGGTGACGCGCTTGCTGGCGAGTATCGTCCCTTTGTCATAGACAAGCGACAATATCAGCCTCGTTTTCAAACCTTTGTCCTCGGTTTGAACGTGGTAGACCGTATTGCCGACCTTGATGTCTGTATTAAAGCCTGAGATCACGATGTCTATTTTCGACCAAATGATGCGGGAAAACGGCGTGTTTACGACACTTTCCGCCATTATGAAGTTAGCATACGCGGAAAGTTTGGGTCAACGAATAAATAGTTTCGCGATAAGCTGACTGCCTTGACACTAATTGGCGCTTAACTTACGATTTAGTTTGTGCCAATATCCACAAGGTTTTGACGGTAAAGTTAGGAATTTTACGCATCTTTTTCGCTCTTTAATATTACCAGGGCGACGAGAAAGACATGTCTGAATACAACGTATTTGATTATGTGCCCATCGGGATCATGTTTTTGGTCGCGGCGGGTTTTGGCGTCAGCCAACTGCTGGTCACGCAGCTGATCGGCCCACGTAAACGCACAGCGACAAAGCTGATGCCCTACGAATGCGGCAAAGACCCTGTTGGCGGAGCCCGCGACCGTTTTTCGGTCAAGTTTTACACCGTCGCCGTTATCTTTTTGTTGTTCGATATCGAAGTCTTATTCATCATCCCCTTTGCCGTTTCATTTAAGAGTTTGATCGCCGCCGGGCCTGTGGTTTTCGGCACGGTCGCTTTTATCGAGATAATGGTATTTATCTCGACGCTTATCGTCGGGTACATCTACGTTTGGAAAAAAGGGACGTTTGACTGGGGGTTACAAGCACGTGCCGAAGCCCGCGAAGAGGCCAAGATCATGGCAAAACAGCGCCGCGAACTGGATGCTCAGGCGAAATTGGCCGCCTAAATCGGAAATTTAATAAATGGGTCTCGAAAATCAATTATTCGAATCGCTGCCGGACGTTGTCACCGTCAAACTTGACGCTGTCATCAACTGGGCGCGTAAATCCAGCATCTGGCCGGCGACGTTTGGCCTGGCTTGCTGTGCCATCGAGATGATGAATACCGTCTCGGCACGCAACGATATGTCGCGTTTTGGTGCGGAAACTTTCGAGCCAGCCCGCGACAGGCTGACGTGATGATCGTTTCCGGCCGCGTTTCGAGAAAGATGGCACCGGTGTTGCGAAGAATTTACGATCAGATGCCTGAGCCTAAGTGGGTGATCTCGATGGGTGCTTGTGCGACATCGGGCGGTGTGTTTGATAATTACGCCATCGTACAGGGCGTCGATAAGGTTGTGCCGGTCGATATTTATGTGCCGGGATGCCCACCGCGACCCGAAATGCTCGTTCACGCGATCATGATGCTGCAGGACAAGATCATGAAAGAATCGGTCAAGGACCGCCGCGATACATATGAGCCCGAGTCTCGTGAATCGATCGTCCCGGGAACGTTGCCGGTAACCGAGGGCACGGCGCTCGAAAAAGAAATGGAGACGGATGTTGCGGCGGGCGAAACATCGAAGCCGTATTCGGTGCCGTCCAAGCACGAACGTCGACGTTCGTTCTAAAAGATATCTTTATGACTGAAAAGCTCCACGCATTTGTGGATAAGCTGAAAAGTGAGAATGAGGGCTGGGTAACAAGTGTTGCCGAGGCCTTTGACGAAGTGACGGTCACGGTTCCGCGTGAATCGATAGTTGATGTGTCCCGGTTTTTGCGTGACGAGCAAGGCTTTGATCTGCTCGCCGACTTATGCGGGTGCGATCGCGGGCCTGAGGAAGATCCTCGTTTTGAGGTCAACTATCACCTGTTTTCAACAACGCACTACAGCCGTTTGCGGTTAAAAGTGCTTTTGGGCGAGGACGCGGCCAATGTTACGACTGTTACTCAAATTTGGAAAACGGCTGATTGGCACGAACGCGAAACATACGATCTCGTCGGCATCAAGTTTGACGGCCATCCCGATCTGCGGCGCATCTTGCTGCCGAGCGATTTTGACGGCCACGCGTTGAGAAAAGACTATCCGCTGCGAGGCTATGAGCCTTACAGCTTAAATTAGTAATGGCAACTGCAGTAGAAAATTTTGCCGGACAGCCTGAGGTGCTTGACGGAGCGCTTGAGTCGCAGATGACGCTGTCGATGGGGCCGCAGCATCCATCGACGCATGGCGTTTTGCGTCTTGATCTGCGTCTCGACGGCGAGCTGGTGATTAAGGCTATCCCCGACATCGGCTATCTCCACACGGGAATGGAGAAGCTGTTTGAATACAAGAAATATCAACAGGGCATCGTCATCACCGACCGGATGGATTATCTCAATCCGTTCGGCAACAACCTCGCATATGTGATGGCGGCTGAGAAACTGCTGGGCCTCGAAATTCCTGAAAGGGCACAGGTTATCCGTGTGCTAATGTGCGAATTACAGCGTATCGCTTCGCACATGGTTTGGTTTGGCACGTCGTGTCTCGACATGGGGGCGATGACGCCGTTTTGGTTCACCTTTAAGGAACGCGAAAAGATCCTCAACCTGATCGAAGCCGCATCCGGCGGGCGAATGACGCCGAGCTATTTCCGCATCGGCGGCCTGATGATGGATCTGCCGGCGGGGTTTGATAATCGCGTCAGACAGTTTCTCGATGATTTCCCTGACGCTCTAAATACTTTTGACACGCTGATCACCGGCAACACGATCTGGCACAGCCGGACAAAAGGCGTTGGTATTATTTCGAAAGAAGATGCCATAGATTGGGGGCTGACCGGCCCTAGTTTAAGAGGTAGCGGCGTCGATCTTGATCTGCGTAAAGCCACTCCGTACAGCGGATATGAGACTTACGATTTTGAGGTTCCGGTTGAGACGGACGGTGATGTGTGGTCGCGGTTCAAGGTTCGAATGCATGAACTGACCGAGAGCTACAAAATCGTCCGTCAGGCGCTCGAACGCCTCAAACCGGGCCCGATCAAAGCCGACGCGCCGAAGATCGTGCTGCCCGATCGCGACGATATGCGTAAGCATATGGATTCGCTGATCCACCATTTCCTGATCGTCGCCGAGGGCTTTAACGTACCCGAAGGCGAGGTCTATCACGCCATCGAAGCGTCGAAAGGCGAGCTTGGCGTCTATATGAAATCAAACGGCGGCCCAAAACCCGAACGCGTCCACTTTCGCGGCCCTTCGTTCATAAATCTTTCGGCTTTGCCGGTCATGGCCGAGGGCGAAATGATCGCCGATGTTGTAGCAATTATCGGTAGCCTTGATATTGTGTTGGGGGAGATCGACAGGTAATGGCAGGAACGACAGCAACAAGTTATACCGACAAAGTCCTCGTCTCCGGCGAGGTGGCGGAGTTTTCGTCTGCCGTGATCGACGAAATGAAAGCTCATGTCGCTAAGTATCCGGCGGATCGCAGCCGTTCGGCTTTGATACCGCTTTTGTTTGTCGTGCAGCGTGAACGCGGCGGATGGTTGGATAATCCGGGCATTAATTTTTTAGCGCAGTTTTTGAATTTAGAGGTGACTGACGTTTGGGAAACGGCGACGTTTTACTCGATGTTCAACCTGCGGCCCGTCGGCCGACATCACATCCAGATCTGCAAGACGCTGTCGTGCAAGATCATGGGCGAGCCGGAGATCACTGAGCATATTTGCTCGAAACTGGGCATTCATCCTGGCGAAACGACCGAGGACGGCAAATACACCGTCACGATGGTCGAGTGTCTGGGCAGCTGCGGCACGGCTCCGATGATGCAGATCGGGTTTGATTATCACGAAGACCTGACGGTTGAGAAAGTGGATAAGATTTTGGCGGATTGTAAATAGATGGAGATCAAAGCACTAGGCTGCGAGCCGCTTTCACTGCGACGAGTGTTCATCAAAGATGGGCACACGCTCGACGTGTATAAAAAAGACGGCGGTTACAAGTCGCTTGAAAAAGCGCTTGGTATGACGCAGGACGCGATCATTCAAGAGGTAAAAGATTCTGCGCTTCGCGGACGCGGCGGTGCGGGATTTCCGAGCGGGATGAAGTGGTCGTTCGTTCCCCGCGATTCGCCAAAGCAAAATACATTGTTTGCAACGCAGACGAATCTGAGCCGGGTTCATTCAAAGATCGCTACTTGATGGAGTACGACCCGCACGCCCTGATCGAGGGCATGATCATCGCGGGCTACACGCTTGGTTCGAATACGGGTTACGTGTATGGACGCGGCGAATATCGATACCTGCTCGACATAATGGATGTCGCGATCAATGAAGCACGGGCGGCAGGATTGCTTGGCAAGAACATTCTCGGTTCGGGTTTGGATTTTGATCTGCATACGCATACGGGAGCGGGTGCCTATATCTGCGGCGAAGAGACTGCATTGCTTTCGAGCCTTGAGGGCTATCGCGGCCATCCGCGTTTGAAGCCGCCGTTTCCTGCGATCGAGGGTTTGTATGCATCCCCGACGATCGTTAATAACGTCGAGACATTGACCAGCATCCCGCAGATCATCAATATGGGCGGCATCGCCTGGCGTGACCTCGGCACCGAAAAATCGGGCGGCACAAAACTCTGGTCGATCAGCGGACACGTCAAGAAACCCGGCGTTTACGAGCTGCCGATGGGCTACGCCGACATGGAAAAATTTATTCATGAAGACTGCGGCGGGATGCTTCGCGACGGCAAGAAATTGAAAGCCGTGATTCCGGGCGGTTCATCGGTTTACATCATTAACGCGGGCCAGATACTCGGGCAAAACGTCACGCTTGATTACGAGGGGCTCGTCGCGGCCGGCTCTATGCTCGGCACGGGCGGGATGATGGTGATGGATGAGACGGTCGATATCATGGAAACGACCAAAAATCTGACCGAGTTTTACAAACACGAATCGTGCGGCTGGTGTACGCCTTGCCGCGAGGGAACCGACTGGCTGGTCAAGATATTTAACCGCATCTCGATCGGCGGCGGACGGCCTGAGGATGCACAGTTGATGCTCGATATCTGCGACAACATCGAGGGCAAATCGTTTTGTCCGCTTGGCGATGCCGCAGCGTGGCCGATACAGTCGGCGATCAAGCAGTTTCCGGGCGATTTTAAGAAATGGCTCGTTGATAATACTTCGGCAAACGGCGTTAGTCCGAATGTGTAATGACAAAGCGAGCGACGAGAAATGCGCTTCTGACGAGTTTGCGGACAGGCATTTGCCTGTTCGTGCTGAGCGTCTCGCTGTTTGCACAGGATAGAAATCCGATCATCCTGATTCCGGGGCTGACGGGGTCGGAGCTAAAGCATAAGGTCACGGGCGAGAAAGTTTGGTTTAAGGCGTTTAAGCCAAAGTCGGAGGATCTGCGACTGCCGATCTCGACAAGCATCGAAAAGATGCACGATGATCTGATACCGGGCGACATTATTCGCGAGGTCAAGATCGGGATATTTCCGGCGACCGACGTTTACGGCGGCTTTATCCGGGCGATGGAGATGCGGGCCGGGTATCACGAAGAGAGTTGGAAAGACCCGTCGGATGACGGCGATCGTGATGCGATATACGTTTTTGCGTATGACTGGCGGCTTGATAATGTCGAGAACGCGCGGCGTTTGGTGCACGATGTCGAGGCACTAAAGAGAAAGCTGAAAAGGCCCGATCTTAAATTCGACATTGTCGCCCATTCGATGGGCGGGATAATTTCGCGGTATGCGGCGATGTATGGTAACGCCGAGTTGCCGACCGGTAATCGCAAGGCGGTGCCGACTTGGGCGGGGGCAAAGTTATTTGACAAGGTGATATTGCTTGGAACGCCGAACGAAGGAGCGGTTAGCTCTCTTGGTTCGATGCTTAATGGCTATTCCGTTGGGGGATTGCGTATCGATCTGCCTTTCATACAGGATTCGTCAAAATTTACGGTTTTCACGATCCCGTCGGCGTATCAGCTGTTACCGGCACCGGGTACATTCCGTGCTTTTGATGAAAAGCTAAAACCGATGTCGATCGACCTGTACGACCCAAAGATGTGGTCAAAATACGGATGGAACGCGATCGAGGACGAATGGAAAACGCTTGTCCGGCCAAAAGGATTTACCCGGTCCGACGGCAGCAGGGTGACCGATGACGAATTGAAAAAAGTGATGCAATCGGCGGGTGACGGCGTGGTCACGCAACGGTCGCTCGAGAGGTCATCGGCTAAGGTGGCATCGATATTAAAGAATCAGCCGGTCAAATTAGTCTGCGAAGATCACAACAAGCTTGCCGCAAATGCGCGGATACAGGACTACATTATTAGTGTCCTCGGCGGAAAAGAATCGACGACCGGAAACTGATCGTCAAAGAAGTTAAGAAAGTTTTTAGAGGTATAAAATAACAGTATGGGTAAAGGTGATAAAAGAACACGACGCGGCAAAATATTCGCAGGCAGCTTTGGCAAAACGAGGTCAAAGTATAAGAAACCGACATTTGTCGCAAGTGCCGTCGATCGGGCTCCGAGCGCGGAAAAACCAGTAAAAAAGCGGGCGCCAAAACGCGTTCCGGCGGCTGAAACGGTAGCAGAATGAAGTTAGCAGAATCATTAGAAAACGGCCCTCACGCAAACCTTGCAAAGTTTGCAGGCGAATGGACGGGAACCACAAAAACGTGGTTTGAGCCGGACGTGGTCGCCGACGAATCGCCTATGTCGGGCACGATCAAGGTCATACTTGGCGGACGGTTTTTGATGCACGAGTATTCGGGCAGTTTGCAGGGAAAGCCGTTTGACGGCGTTGCAATATTTGGTTTTGATATCGCGACAAATAAATTTCAGATGGCGTGGGTCGATAGTTTTCACATGTCCACGGGCGTTATGTTTTCCGAGGGCGATGCGGGGGGATAAGTTTTCAGCATTCGGGACATACTTCACCGGACCCGACACTCCGCGATGGGGATGG
Organism: Chloracidobacterium sp.; assembly: GCA_016712045.1. Taxonomy (GTDB): domain Bacteria; phylum Acidobacteriota; class Blastocatellia; order Pyrinomonadales; family Pyrinomonadaceae; genus OLB17. Next base: position 46,928 of record JADJRV010000016.1, read on the forward strand.
CGGACGGAACTCGAACAGGTAGACGATGACAACATCGTGATCACGGCCTATAACGTCGAACCCGATAGCGCCGACCAAATAGCGACCGAGACGCGATATACGCGAAAAGTTTAATGTCAGAACAGATAAAAGTAACCATAAACGAACAGGAAATTGCGGTGGACAAAGGTTCGCGGCTGATCGATGTGTGCCGTGAGAACGGCCACGGGATCCCGTCGTTTTGCTATTACCATGATCTCGAGGTTCAGGCGTCATGCCGTATGTGCCTGGTCCGCATCGACAAGATGCCAAAGCTGCAAACGTCCTGTACGATCATTTGCACCGACGGCATGGTCGTCACCACGCAGAGTGAAGAGGTCGAAAAGGCGCAGCGTGCGATGGGCGAATTTTTGCTGACAAATCACCCGCTCGATTGTCCCGTCTGCGACCGCGGCGGCGAATGCGAGCTGCAAGAGGTCATCTTTGACTGGGGTGATGTTGAGGAGCGTTTTACCGAGAAAAAGAACGCGGAGCCCGAAAAATACCTCTCGCCGATCGTCGCCAACGACCCGCAGCGGTGCATTTTGTGCAAACGCTGCACACGTGTCTGCGACGAATGGATGGGCGAGGACGCCATCGAGGCCGGCAATCGCGGCGTCAATACCGTTATTGGTACATACGGCGGATGGCTCAATTGTTCGCAGTGCGGCAACTGTATCGAGGTTTGCCCGACGGGTACGCTACTCGACGGAGTTTATCGTCACGAAACGCGGCCGTGGGAGCTAGAACAGACGATCTCTACGGATGTCTATGGTTCGGACGGGATGCAGATCTCGATCGGCTCACGCAGCGGCAAGGTGCATCGAATCGTCGCCCGCGACCGTTATGTTAATGGTTTGAACGGTGAATTTCTCGACGTTAAGGCCCGCTTTGCACACGAATTTATAGGCCACGCCGATCGCATCAAAACGCCGATGATCCGCTATTCAAAGGGCGGAAAGCTCATCCCCTCGACGTGGGACGCGGCCATCAAGTTTGCGGCGGAAAAACTAGCAGCGGCCGGTAAATCAGTCGGTGTCGTTGCTAGCCCGAGACTGACGAACGAGGCGATATTTACGTTAAAGAAATTTGCCACCGACGCTGCCAAGACGGACAATTTTGCGGTTTCTGACTCGCAGCCGGTCGATCCGGTCTTTGATAATTTGAGCGTCCCGCTTTGCACACACAAAGAGATCCGCTACGCTGCGACGATCATCCTTATCGGCGGTGAACCTGAAGAAGAGCAAAGCTACACGGCCAAGCAGATCCGTCAGGCAGTGCGTAATGGCGGTGCGAAATTTATCTGCGTCAACGACACACCGATCAACCTTTCGCGTCGGGCGACGCAGTTTGTCCACGTCAACGCGGGCACGATCGATGCGTTTGCGTTGGCAGCGGTCGATACGTCAAACGACGGCCTCGTCGCTGAAAAATGCGGCATCTCGCCCAATGAGATCGATGAGGTACGGAAGACGATTTTTGAAACGCAGGGTGACTTGATCATCATGATCGGCGGGAATCTGTCGGCTGGCGCACAAGCGGCCTTGGCGTCAAACGCCGCGAGTTTTGCAGGTGATGGTCGCCGCGTTTTGCTGCATCCGCTGGCTCGTTACAACAACTCGGTTGGGGCTTATGACGTGACCGCCGGCCGCAAATCGGTTGACGAAGTAGTCAAAAATTCAAAGGCTTTGCTGATCGGCGGTAGTTTGCAGGATGCAAATGTGCTGGCCGGTAAAGATTTTGTCGCGGTGCAGGAGCTTTTTCTAACCGAAACTTGCGACCACGCCGATGTCATATTTCCGGCGGCGAGCTTTGCTGAGGTTGACGGCACATTTACAAATAACGCCGGCAACGTCCAGCGTGTCCGCAAGGCCATCGATCCGATCCACCAGTCAAAAGCGGATTGGATGATAACTGCTCTCATCGCCCGCGAAATGGGAGTCGAGATCGCACCTGAATGGTCGGCGTCGGCGATATTTCGGGCATTGGCCGATGCGACGCCTGCTTACGAAGGTTTGCGTTATCCGGCTCTAAAAGACGAATCAAATCCAGTACAGGCAAAGCACGAGATCAGATCCGGCAGGGTTGACGCAAGCGGATTAAAGAAAGCGGTCGAGGATATGGCCTCTGGTGAAAAGAATACGGTTACGCCAACGGTCGGCCATAAGCTGCACCGTCTGACGACGATGACGAGCAAGACCGGGCAGTTTCACCTGCTCGCACACGGCAATCCAAAGCCGGATAATCTGCTCGTGGCACCGCTAGTCCAATTTAATCTCGACGGCACGCCGTCCGAGGGCGGCCTGGCTGAGGCGGCAACCGTCGGCGTTTCAGACAGGAGTGCACCGGGCAAATAGTTTTTATGGAAGCTGTTCTTAAAACTGCATTTCCGTTCATGGTGATCACCGCGGGAGTCCTGATCGGATTCCAGATGGTGCTGATGATCGTCGCGTACACGGTGCTGGCCGAACGTAAGGTTTTGGGATGGATGCAAGGACGCATCGGGCCAAATCGTGTCGGCCCGTGGGGCGTTTTGCAGCCGTTTGCCGATCTGCTCAAATTTATCTTTAAGGAAGATATTACTCCCGATAAATCGACGAAATTTGTATATTTCTTGGCGCCGTTGGTCGCTCTTACGTGTGCGCTTCTACCTATCGTTGTATATCCATTTGGCCCGGAGATAACGTCGGTCGACTGGAGCTTTTTGCCTATGGGGCTTGGCGAGGGTGTGAAAGCTCTGCCCCTGACTATCGCAAGGATCGATGTCGGCGTGCTGTTCGTGTTAGGCATCACGTCTGTCGGTGTTTACGGGATCATGCTGGCCGGATGGTCGTCGAACAGTAAATACAGCCTGATGGGCGGGCTTCGCTCGTCGGCACAGATGATCTCGTACGAGCTTTCGATGGGAGCGTCGGTCATTGGCGTGGTTCTACTGGCGGGTACGCTCGATCTTGGCGGCATTATTCGTGCTCAACAGCAATCAACGTTTCGCTGGTTTATTATCCCGCAGTTTATTGGGTTTATCGTATTTTTGATCTCGGCATTTGCTGAGACGAACCGTACGCCATTTGACTTGCCGGAAGCCGAGACCGAGCTCGTCGCCGGTTTTCACACCGAGTATTCGGCACTCAAATTCGCCTTGTTTTTCATGGCCGAGTACGTGAATATGTTCACCGTCTCGATGATGTGTACGGTGCTGTTCCTCGGCGGTTGGTATGTGCCGGGCCTGAGCCATATTTTTGAGGTTGGCTCAATACCGTACGCTGTGGTAAGTCACTTTGCGTTTATCGGCAAGATCTGTGCGTTTTTGTTTTTGTATATCTGGATACGCGGTACGCTGCCTAGATTTAGATTTGACCAGTTGATGAATTTTGGCTGGAAGTTTTTGCTGCCCGTCGCTTTGGCAAATGTGATCGTGACGATAATTGTTGTGTTTTTCTTAAATAGGTAAGAAAGGCCCCATGTGTAGCTAAATTTTATGGTCGGAACAGCCTTATTTTTCTTATTTGCCGGATTCGCCATCATGTGTGCGATCTCGATGGTGTATCACAAAAATCCGCTCTACAGCGCGATTTCGCTGGTCGGCGTGTTCATTTCGGTGTCGTGCATTTACATCACACTGGCGGCTCCGTTCATCGCGGCGGTCCAGATACTGATCTACGCCGGGGCGATAATGGTGCTGGTCGTTTTTGTGATAATGCTGTTAAATCTGGACGACGATACCGGGCCGAACAGGCTGAAATATCTCTATGCGCTTGGCGGCGGACTCGGTGTCGTGTTACTCGCTCAGACATTATTTATTTTTTACGCGGTGATGCGTGCTCCAAACGTGCCTGCCGATCAGACGCTGAGTGCAGGTAAAACCTTGACCATCGGCCAGGCGATGTACACGGAATATCTGCTGCCGGTCGAGATCGTCGGAGTTTTGCTGCTGATGGCGATCATCGGGTCGGTGATGCTGGCAAGGCGTCTGGCACAGCCGCAGTTGGAGATCGTCGTCGAACGGGAATCGGAATTGAGGAACGACGAGCAATAATTTTGAACATTGGACTTTAGAAAATGGAACCCAGTTTAGCGAGCTATCTCGCGTTATCAGGAATATTGTTCACCATCGGAGCGGTCGGCGTTATTTTCAAACGCAACGCTCTGGGGATGTTCATGTGCATAGAGTTGATGCTCAACGCCGTTAACCTGACGTTTGTCGCGTTTTCGCGTTACTACGGCGACACGACGGGACAGCTCTTTGTATTTATGGTAATGTCAGTCGCCGCTGCCGAGGCCGCAGTGGGCTTAGGAATTATCATCTCGTTCTTCCGTAATAAACAGTCGATCGATGTGGACGAAGCGAGTATTTTGAGAAATTAATATGGCCTTGGAAATGCGTGCAGTTTGCGAGAAATGCAACGTCGATCTCGATGCCGGCGGCGACGCACATATATGCAGCTACGAGTGCACATTTTGCACGGACTGCAGCAAAGAGATGAATTCGGTCTGTCCGAACTGCGGCGGTGAACTGGTCGCTCGGCCGAAACGAAAAGGATAATGGTTGAGAATAACCTACTAAGTATAATTATTTTTGCTCCGCTGGCCGGTGCGTTGATCAATTGGTTGATCGGCGGGCGGCTACGCAGCGAATTGTTCAGCGGCGTGGTCGCGTGCGGGACGATCTTTGTCTCAATGGTCGTGGCGTTTTACATTGCGTTCTTTGCCGATCACGGCGGGGCTCTGCATGCTGAAAAGCCGGTACTCGATCATCTGTGGACTTGGATACAAGTCGGCAATTTCCGTGCAGATTTTGGTTTGGGTATGGATCGCCTGAGCGGTATATATGCGTGTTTTATCACGTTCGTCGGGCTGTTGATCCACATTTTTGCGGTTGGTTATATGAAGGGCGATAAAGGGTTTTACCGCTTTTTCGCTTATCTCAACCTTTTCATGTTCTCGATGCTCACGCTCATTTTGGCGGATAATTTTCTGCTGATGTTCGTCGGTTGGGAAGGCGTCGGGCTCTGCTCATATCTGCTCATCGGTTTTTATACAAAGAAAGACGAAGCTCGCGAGGCAGCGAAAAAGGCTTTCGTGATGAACCGCATCGGCGACTGGGGCGTGCTGATGGGGATCTTTTTGATCTTTACGCTGACCGGATCGATCTCGTTTTTTGACAAGATTGTCGATGGTGTCCAAGTTCACAGCGTATTTACGTTTGTTGCGGAGCACATGACGGCCGATCCTTTTACGTGGGGAGCGATCTTTGCGGGAGGGCTGACGTCTGCTGCGGTGCTGTTCTTTATCGGTGCGACCGGTAAATCGGCTCAGATACCCCTGCTGACATGGCTGCCGGATGCGATGGCCGGGCCAACGCCGGTTTCGGCCCTTATCCACGCGGCGACGATGGTTACGGCGGGTGTTTATCTGGTTGTCCGTGCCAACGCGATATATCAATTTGCCCCGACCGCGATGTGGATAGTCGCGGTGATCGGTGCGGCAACGGCGATATTTGCGGCGACAATTGCGATAGCGCAAAACGATATTAAGAAAGTTTTAGCTTATTCGACCGTTTCGCAGCTCGGATTTATGTTCCTCGCGGCGGGTGTCGGAGCATTTACCGTGGCGATCTTTCACGTGATGACACACGCGTTTTTCAAAGCCTTGCTGTTCCTCGGTTCCGGCTCGGTCATTCACGGAATGCACCATGAGCAGGACATGCGAAAGATGGGCAACCTGAAAAAATACATGCCCATTACGTTCATCACAATGGCGATGGGCTGGCTCGCCATTTGCGGTATTCCGATCTGGGCAGGATTTTTCTCTAAGGATGAGATCCTGTATAAAACATTTGCGGCTGACAGATATTTCCCGGCGGGCGTATTTCCGGGCGAAGAATTTTTGTGGGGCATCGCCGCGATCACGGCTATCCTGACCGCAGTTTATATGACCCGCATGATGGTCATGACTTTTTGGGGAACAGAACGGTTTCACGATGTTTTGCCCGGCGAAGCTCACGCTGACGCCGCTCACGACGACACGCATCATCACGACGAAGAGCATGATGCCGCCCACGATGACCATGACGACGAGGACGAGCATCACCACGCTCTGCCGGCAGGATTCAAACCGCACGAATCGCCCTGGGTGATGACAATGCCACTGATAATTTTGGCGTTTCTCTCGACGGTCGGCGGTTTGGTCGGTGTGCCGTATGCGATGAGTTCGCTAGTCGGAATAAAAGAAGCGAACACGTTTGAGCACGTTCTCGAACCCGTCATCGCCGAAAATAAAACGGAAACGGCGATCAAGGCAAAAGAAAATGCCGAGTCGCACGAACCGGCAGTTGTGCAAAAAGAGCGTATGCTCGCGGGCCTGTCGGTCGTGATGGCGGTATTTGGTATTGTGCTTGGCTTTGCTTTGTTCCTAAAGAGCCCCTTGCGCAAAATGCCAAAGATACTCGAACAAAAATGGCGGCTCGACGAGTTTTACAACGGCTATATCGTCGATCCGATAACGCGGCTGTCGCGTGAGCGTCTGTGGAAAGGCTTTGATGTCGGCTTTATCGACGGCATCGTCAACGGCATCGGCCATTTTGTGATGGAAGCCGGTAATCTTGTCCGCGGCCTGCAAGTCGGCTTTGTCCGCTCATACGCGGCGATCATCCTGCTCGGTGCATTGGCCGTGATCGGATATTTTATTTATTACGGGTTGAAATTGGTCGCCTAAATTGATGGACTTTTTGAACGAAAATCTCTTAACGATATTGATCCTGCTGCCGGTTATCGGTGCGGTGCTGACGCTCGCGCATCAGATGTTTTGGAAGCAGGAAAGCCAGCTCAAATGGCTGACGCTTGGTTTCACGACGCTCAATTTCCTCGTATCGCTCGCACTATTTTCAAAGTCGGCGGTCGCGGGACCGAGCGGCTATTTCTTTGAGAAGAACGTGCCGTGGATCAAGGCGATCGGGACAAATTATCATATCGGTGTCGATGGGCTGAGCTTTTGGCTCGTGATACTGACGACGTTTATCATGCCGATCGCAGTGCTATCGACCTGGCATGCGGTTGAGAAAAAACGAACCGCTTTTTACATATTCCTGCTGCTGCTCGAATCGGCAATGATCGGCGTTTTTGTCTCACTTGATTTGCTCGTCTTTTACCTTTTCTTTGAAGCGTCGCTGGTACCGATGTTCTTTCTGATCGGTATTTGGGGCGGCGACAATCGTATCTACGCGGCGGTCAAATTCTTCATTTTCACGGCATTTGGCAGTTTGCTGATGCTGGTCGCGATCATCGCTCTGTTCTTTCTTTACGCCGATTCCCGGCGGATTATCTGCCGGCACTTTTGACTTCGTTGTTCTACAGGAGGCGATGAAGGCAGGGACTCTTGTCATCCCGCCGCAGACGGGAACGTTACTTTTCCTCGCGTTTGCCTTGGCGTTCGCGATCAAGGTTCCGCTGTTCCCGTTTCACACTTGGCTACCGGACGCTCATACCGAGGCTCCGACCGCCGGCTCTGTTATCCTTGCCGCCGTGTTGCTGAAGATGGGAACGTACGGCCTGATGCGGTTCAACTTTGGTCTGTTTCCCGATCAGAGCAAAGAGTGGGCGTGGCTGTTTATCGCACTTGCGATCGTTGGCATTATTTACGGAGCACTGGTCGCGATGGTTCAGCCGGACGTAAAGCGGCTCGTCGCTTATTCGTCGGTTGCCCACATGGGTTTTGTGATACTGGGCATGTTCTCGTTCACCGAAGCCGGTATGCAGGGTGCTCTTTACACGATGCTCAGCCACGGCGTGACGACGGGAGCGTTGTTTCTCCTCGTCGGCTTTATTTACGAGCGGCGGCATACGCGTGAGATCACGCAGTTTGGCGGACTGTCAAACCCGATGCCGCTTTATGCGACCATTTTTGTCATTACGACTATGGCGTCGATCGGGCTACCGTTTCTTAATGGTTTTGTTGGTGAATTTTTGATCATGGTCGGTATGTGCCAGTCGCAAGTGCTTGGCATTACGTCGAGCGTTAATTGGAATGTCATCGCGACGATGTTTGCTGGAACGGGCGTCATCTTTGCCGCGGTCTATCTGCTCTGGATGGTGCAGCGAGTATTTTTTGGCAAGGTGACGGTCGATAAGAATAAAGGTCTCGCGGACCTGAGCTGGCGTGAGATCGGGCTGATGATACCGCTGCTGTTCCTGATGGTCTACATGGGTGTGTTTCCAAAACCATTCCTCGCACGATCTGAGAGTGCGATCAAAGCGATTCAGGAACGCGTGATGCACCAGGCCGGCGGCACAGTCGACCATGCCGAGGCTAACCCGCCCGTGAGCGGAGACGAACACAAATAATGAGTACGCTTTTTCTTACAGATCTGCTGACCCCGGAAGCAAGCGTTTCGATAATAATGCCCGAGCTCGTCGTTGCGCTTGCGGGCGTGATCGTGATGCTTTACGACAGCTTTTTCCCGAAGCAGCGTGCCGTTTCGGGTGCGATAGCTCTGATCGGACTGACTGTTTCGGCCGTGATCCTAGCAACAATGTGGGGCGGCAATTCACCTACATCGGGATGGAACGGGATGATCGCCCACGACAATCTTCGTCTCAGTTTTTCGTTCGTCTTTCTATTTGTCTCTGCAATGACCGTGCTTATTTCGACCGTCTGGGTCGATCGCGAAAATGTCCCGGCCGGCGAATATCACGCCCTGCTGCTGTTTGCGACGTTTGGCATGATGATGATGTCGGCGGGTAATGATCTGGTCGTTATTTTCCTAGGTCTCGAGACGCTGTCGATCGCAACCTATGTAATGGCCGGCCTGCGAAGAGGCGATCTCAAATCGAACGAATCCGCGATGAAGTATTTCATCCTCGGATCGTTCGCGTCGGCGTTTTTGCTTTACGGCATGGCTCTGATCTACGGTGCGACGGGTTCGACCAACCTGACGCAGATAGCCGATAAGGTTGCCAATCCAAATTTCCCGGCACTTCTTTTAGTAGGCGGAGCGATGTTGATCGTTGGCTTTGGCTTTAAGATCGCGATGGCTCCGTTTCATGTCTGGACGCCCGACGTATACGAAGGTGCCCCGACGCCGGTCACCGGATTTATGGCCGCCGGGCCCAAGGCCGCCGCTTTTGCGTCTTTCCTGCGGATTTTCGTGCTCGGCCTGCCGCTGATCGCTGGTGTGCAATCGTCGGTTTATCTTCACGATGCATGGATCTCGGCACTTGCGGTAATGGCGATCATCACGATCCTCGTCGGCAACGTCGCGGCGATCATGCAGACTAACGTCAAACATATGCTCACCTATTCGTCGATCGCACACGCGGGTTATGCGTTGGTTGGATTTATCGGTGCTGGCATGGCAAAGACCGCGGCTGCCCGGGACGAAGCCATAGCATCGGTCGCGTTTTATATGCTGACCTACGCGGTGACGAATATGGGAGCGTTTGCCATCGTCACGCTGCTTGCCGAAAAGAACGATAGACGTGCCGAGTTTGAGGATTACAACGGCATCGGTTTCAAATCGCCCGTCCTGGCATTTTCGCTGTCGCTCTTTATGCTATCGCTTTTGGGCCTGCCGCTTACGGCTGGTTTTATGGGCAAGATCTTGGTGTTCCGTCCGGCTCTTGAGGCGGCAAATCCGCTTGTTACAGGACTCGTTATTGTCGCGGTGATCGGATCTGCTATATCGGCATACTATTATCTGCGGCTCATCGTAGTGATGTTTTTCCGCGAACGCACATCCGAATGGCGTCAGCCTAAAATGCCGCTTGCGATGACGACCGCTCTGGTGATAGCGATCCTCGGTGTTCTTTACTTTGGCATTTTTGCCGACCGCGTCATCGAAAAATTTGCCCAGTCGCCGTCCGCCGGTGTGGTCAAGGCAGAAAATAATCAACACAGATCGATGGACATCGCCGCCGCAATTCGTGACGATATGGCCGATGCGTGGTTGCCATCGATCTACCGCGACAAGGTCCGCTCCGGCCGCACGCGAGCCTATAAACTAGACATCCCGGCTCGCCAAAACCAAGCCGAAATACAATATACATTGCTGGGCATAGAATTAAAGGTCGGCCGCCGCCGATTTGCCTGCCCGGAGCTTGCAACGGCTCGATATCTGCGCGTTTTTGCCCGGATCGGCTGCCGCGATTTCGCTTTGCCGTATGATATCTCGCAGATCTCGGGGATTGCCGACGAACTTGAAACGTCGTGGCAAAGGTCGCTGGTTTTGCTTGATAAAGCAAAAGTTGACCGTAACGAGGGGCTTGCTCGGCTAGTAAAAGCAGTCCGAGCCGAGATCGCTGAGATCGGCCCCGGTGAAGCGATGCCGCTTTTTGACCGTGAGACAAAGCAAAGAAAGGTTGAGTAGCTATGCCGTATTACGACGACGATGGCAACGAACTCGACCCGAGCACGATACCGTTGCCAAAGATGTGCACGATGTGCGAAAAACAAGATCTACCCGAAGAAGAGATACTGTGTAATCTTAACCGGCTCGATCAACAAGGTGAACCCGTTTTCAAATGCGGGGCCTTTGTCAGCCTTTACGGTGCGTTAATAGATGATATAATCGAATGATTGGCCTTTGAGGGCAGTTGTAACACGTAATTAATACAGTTTATGCATGACGCCGTGAATAAGGTTACCGAATCAGAAAAACTTCCGTTTCCTTACAACAAGAGCACTTATTGCCGTTACGAGCCGATCGAACAGCGCATTGACTACGCTAAGGTTTTGATCGTCAACGACCTGCTTCGTTACGAATCCGACCTATCCGAGCTTGCCCACAAGGACTGGAACGGCACGACCGAGACACGGCTTGAGTTTGAGCGAAAGGTGTCGGGGATGGCTTGCAACAACATTGCCCGCAACGTCATTAAGCTCGTCAAAAATCCCAAGACAATGACCGTTCATCTTTCTGAGGTCGCGGACGCGGCTGAGAAATTTGTGCCCGACGCGATCGTCATGAGCGGGACGTTTGCTGATTTTGATTACTACAATCCCGAGCACATCGCGGGATTTACCAAATTTATTCGCGAAACGAAGATCCCCGTTCTGGCGATCTGCGGTGCCCATCAGCTTGTCGGCATGGCGTTCGGTGCGTCACTCAAAACGCTTGACGATAAGGAACTTGCGACAAAACGCGACGGGCGTGTTGTTGAATATCAGTATCGTTTTGTAAAGATCGTCGACAAGAACGACCCAATCTTTGTGGGTAACGACGACGAAAAGTCCGGCATTTGGCAGGAATACACTAAGGAAGACGATATCCTACGCGTGTGGCAAAATCATGGTGTCCAGATCGACGGAGTGCCTGCGGGATTTAGGCTGCTCGCGTCGTCATATCTCTGCAAAAACCAGATGATGGTCAAACAGTCCGACGGGCAGATGATCTACTGCGTACAGTTTCACCTCGAAAAATCATTTGAGGATTGGTCAAAAAACCCGACCCGCTGGGAGCATCATAACGAGAGCCGAGACGGCCGCATCTTATTTGAAAATTTTCTCAAGCTCGCCCTGACGCACAATGGACAATGAAAAACCCCGGCATCTGCCAGGCTTTTCCTTTTAATGTCCGACGGTTTCTGCAAAACAATCCTCGGGGACGTTTTCGAGCGTGTTGACCATCAGCATATCGACGACTGCGTTAAAGTCATTGCCCGATTCTTCGTACACCTTGAGCTGTTCGTCAGCCGAAGTTCCTCGTTCGAGGATCGTGTGAATATGTTCGATCTCCTTGCGTGAGTCAAGCGGATCGACCACATCGTCAACAAAATCAAGCAATTCGCGGATCAGATCTCTCGCCGGAACCTCTTTTTGTTTGCCGAGATCGAGCAGATTGCCGTCGAGCCCGTAGCGGATCGCCCTCCATTTATTTTCCAGAATGAGACGGCGGTGATAAATGCGGAAACCGATATTGCCCTCGTTCAGCACCATCAGTTTTGCGACGATCGCCTGAAACAAGGCTGCAATGGCGATGGTGTCGTCAACCCGCGTCGGGATATCGCAAATGCGAAATTCGAGCGTCGGGAACAGATGATGCGGCCGCACATCCCACCAGATCTTGGAACCGTTCTGGATGCAGTTCATCTTGACCAGCAGGTCGACGTATGCCTGATACTGTGCGTACGATTCGAATGTGTCTGGGATCTCAGTTCGCGGGAATTTCTTAAAGACCTCGGAGCGGTACGATTTCAATCCAGTATTAAACCCGAGCCAAAACGGAGATGACGTCGTCAACGCCAAAATATGCGGCAGAAAGTAACGGGCGGCATTCATTACCTGGATCCGCTTTTCAAGATCTGGTATGCCGACATGTACGTGCAGGCCAAAGATCAAAAGGCTCCGGGCTACCATTTGGAGTTCGTCAACCAGCAATTTATACCGGTCACCGTCGTAAATCTCTTGCTCGGACCATTTAGAAAACGGATGCGTCGAAGCAGCGACGATTGCCATCCCTTTCTTTTGAGCAAGGCCGGATATGATGCAACGCAACTTGGAAAGGTCTTCGCGGGCCTCCTGTATGTTGGCACAAACACCGGTGCCAACCTCGATCATCGATTGGATCATCTCAGGCTTGATCTTTTCGCCGAGCAGCATTTTTCCTTCGTCAAGGATCTCGGAAACGTGCGATTTTAGCTCGCGAGTTACCGGATCGACGATCTGAAATTCCTCTTCGATACCGAGTGTAAATTGATCAAACATATATTATTCGAGACCTAATTCGGTGCGTAGAAAGTTTTCGTCGCCCGCATCGATATTTTTGAATCGTACACCGACGCCGTGTCCCGGGTCGGAGTATACGACCGTGCCGTTGATGCTCATCGTCCGCTCGCCAATGCTCAGCGTCATCAGTATCGGTGTGCCTTGATCGAGGATAGCGGTCGTCGTCATATACAGTCCGCCGATGCCGATGTCGCGTGTATTTGCGATGCCGGTGCCATAAAAAAACGCGATCGCGACCACTAAATTGAATTGTGTAACTGAATTAATTCTAACTCAAATCGGCGTCAATACATAAGCGAATTATTTACCGTATTTACCGGCGAGATCCTTTGCGACCTGCAAAAATGCCTTGGCGGCGTGCGACAGCTCGGAATTTCGCCGATAGACTATGTTGAGCTTTCGTTCGAGTTTCATTTCCTTAACTGAAAGCGCTGCGAGCCGGCCGCCTTCGATCTCGGCGGCAGCCGATAGTTTCGGGACCAAAGCAACGCCGACGCCTTTTTCGACCAACTTTTTAATAGCCTCAAGCGACGGGAGCTCGACCGAGATGTTGAGGCTCGTTTTGTGTTTTTCAAACGATTCGATCACCTTTTGACGATATGGCGACGGTGCATTGTGAGCGACAAACGTCTCGTCGCCAAGGTCTTTGATCGAGACGCTGGACTGTCTGGCAAGCTTGTGTTTGGGAGATGCGATCAGCACCAGTTCATCGGTCATCACGCTTACAGACCGCAAACTATCGTCATTTGGCGTAAACGAAATAACGCCGAGTTCGACCTCGCGGCCCGTGATCTGTTTTGGTATGCGGCTAGCGACACCGCGTTGGACTTCGATCTTTATTAGCGGATGCAAACGCCGAAATTCTTCGATAACGGGCAGCAGATAAGAAACGGTGTGCTCGTTAGCGCTTATCGTCACTTTGCCGTGATGTAGATTGCGCATTTCGACCAGAGCGGCCTGTGCAGTGTGTCTCAGATTAAGCATCTGCCGTGCGTAATCGAGCAAAACCTCGCCCGCAAATGTGAGCGTCCCGTCTTTGGTCGAACGGTCAAACAGCTTTTCGCCGACCTCTTGTTCAAGCCGACGGACTGCTTGGCTGATCGCGGGCTGGGTACGATTTAGCACCTCGGCCGCACGCGAAAAGCTGCGTTCGCGGGCGACGGTGACGAGAACCTCTAGCTGGTTAATGTCCATAAGGGTATATTAGCAGAAGTTATAATGCGATTAAATCTATTAGACCCTCAGAGATCCCCGTCCGCTCACGCTTAAAGTTCGAGATGAAAACTCGTTTATTTGTCACAAAAGATATAAAATCAAAGAGTCTTTTTATAAGGAATTAATAGATTTTATGGGCTTTTCGACCACAGCAATACACGCCGGCAACGAACCCGATCCGGTAACCGGTGCCGTGAGCGTGCCGATCTATCAGACATCGACATACAAGCAAGAGGCTCTCGGTAAACCGACCGGCGGCTACGAATACGCTCGTACGCAAAACCCGACCCGCTCTGCTCTAGAGAAAAATATCGCGGCTCTCGAAGGTGCAAAATACGGCTTCGCATTCGCCTCAGGAATGTCAGCGATCGACGCGACGCTCAAACTCGTAAAGGGCGGTGATCACGTAATCCTCGGCGACAACACGTACGGCGGTACGTTTCGCCTTTTTAACCGTATCCTGCGTGATTACGGCGTCGAATTTGACCTTGCGGACACATCGGACATCGCCAATCTCGAAAAAGCATTTAAGCCGAACACGAAAATGGTCTTTGTCGAAACGCCGACAAACCCGATCATGACGCTCACCGACCTCAAAGCGGTGTCCGATCTTGCGCACGCTCACGGTGCCAAGGTCGTCTGCGACAACACCTTTATGTCGCCGTATTTTCAGCGTCCGATCGAACACGGTGTCGATATCGTCGTCCATTCGACCACGAAATATCTGAACGGCCACTCGGACAGCGTCGGCGGGTTTGTCGCCTTAAATGACGAGAAAGACGCCGAGTGGATCGGCTTTGTCCAAAATGGGATCGGAGCGATCTTGTCGCCTTTCGACTCGTTTCTCGTGCTGCGCGGTACAAAAACTTTAGCAGTCCGCATGGAAGCTCACGACAAGAACGGCCGTGTGATCGCAAATTTTCTGGCTGAGCATCCCGGCGTGGAAAAAGTATATTATCCGGGCCTCGCCTCGCATCCGCAGCACGAGCTGGCTAAGCGTCAGCAGAGCGGATTTGGCGGGATGGTGGCTTTTGAAACAGGTTCGCTCGAGAAGGCCCGCAAGGTGCTCGAAGGCGTAAAATTATGCACGCTCGGCGAGAGTCTCGGCGGCGTCGAGAGCCTTATTTCGCATCCTGCGTCGATGACGCACGCGTCTGTGCCCGAAGAAACCCGCGCTAAACTTGGGATCACTGACGGGCTGGTACGTATATCGGTCGGCATTGAGGACGTTGAGGACATTCTCGAAGACATCGATCAGGCGCTTGCCTAAGTTCAAAGTTTCGAGTTCAAAGTTACAAGTTGGTGCGTTTTCGTGGTAATTTGTTTGTTGACTCTGATTCTTGAACCGTAGATCTGAAACTGATTATTTATGTTCACTGTTGAGACACATGCGACCTCGCACATCGGCCGCGTCCGTAAGGGCAACGAGGACAACTATCTCCTCCTAAACATCGGCGGAGCCAAGGTCTGGACGAGCGACCAAGAGGACGGCGAATTTGTCATCGAGACGCAAAATTTTGCGATCGATGAAAGTGGCGTCGTGATGGCCGTGTCGGACGGTATGGGCGGAGCACTGGCGGGCGAGGTCGCCAGCACGATGGCGGTCGAAACGGTCAGCGAAAAGCTGCTTGATGAAGATGTCGATGACACGCTTGGTGACGGCG
This sequence comes from Chloracidobacterium sp., assembly GCA_016712045.1. Classification (GTDB taxonomy): domain Bacteria; phylum Acidobacteriota; class Blastocatellia; order Pyrinomonadales; family Pyrinomonadaceae; genus OLB17. The sequence continues at coordinate 62,542 of JADJRV010000016.1, forward strand.
ATTTTGACCATCAGTTGATCGGACGTCTACACGAGGCAACTGTTTTTGCCAACCAACTCATACATCATCAGGGACGGACCGATCCGCAATTTCAAGGAATGGGTGCGACATTTACGGGCATGGGCGTAACGCCCGCCGCCGCTGACATCATTCAGGTCGGCGACAGCCGTGCGTATCTCGTCAGAAAGGGCAAGATCTATCAGGTCACCAAAGATCAGTCGCTAGTCCAACAACTGATCGATGCCCAGCAGATATCACCTGAGGAAGCTGAAACTCACACGCTAAAAAACGTTATCCTACAGGCTCTCGGTGCACAGAACGAGATATATCCGGTTTCGGTTAGGATTACGCCGTGTCGCGGCGATGTCTTTTTGCTTTGCAGCGATGGGTTATCGAATAAGCTCTCCGCCGGCGATATGCAGCGGATCCTCGTCGAAAATTACGACGCTCTGCAAAATGCTTGCGTTGAGCTGGTCAAACTTGCCAACGACAACGGCGGCGAAGATAACATCACCGTTGTAATAGCCAAATTTACCGGAGACGATCTTGCTGAGCCGATCGACGATCAGGTGCAGATGGAGCTGATCGACCTCGGCGGCATTCACGACACCGCAGATCAGGGCATCGAAGATGAGGACGAAGATACTGCGGAGATCGTCTAATAATTTCAAAACGAAAATGTTTTTTTCAGCAAAGCCCTTAAGATTTGTTCCGTTACTGATCTTAACGGGCTTTTTGTTTGCAAGTACAAGCTTGGCTCAATCTGAGTTCAAGCTCGACGGCATAATCATCGAGACCAACGCTAAGCACATTGATCCGGTTGCGTTCAAGGCAAAGATAACTTTGGCCTTTGAGCTGTTAAAAACAAAAGCCCCAAACGATTACGCGACGATGAAATCGTTTATCGGTAAGATCCGGGCCTATCAGGCAAGCGGAGCCAATTTTAACGAAGACATAATGACGATCGATATCGCCAAAGCGACATTTGACGCGTCGCTCGAATGGCTGACGAGCGTGTTAGCCCATGAGACTACGCATATTAAGAAGTATAAAGATACGGGGAAAAAGTTTGGCGATGCTCATCTTCTGACAGATAAGAAAGCGGCGTTGCAGATAATGATCAACGAAGAGCTTGATTGCAACAAGGTTCAGCTCGCCGTATTAGAAAAGGTTGGTGGTGCAAAATACGAGATCGATTATCTGCGGGCTCAAAAGGGTGACCATTTTGATATCGACAAAGACGGCGATTACGACATGGACGATTACAAAGGCAGAAAATGGTAGGAACTACTCCTGACGCCACTCTGGCAGCTCGTTAGTCACACGTTTCACATAGATCGACGATCCCTTTACCTCGACAACCTCGACCTTTTCTCCTTCGACAAGTGTTTCGTCGCCATCGACCGGATAGGCCGTCCAGGTTGAACCAAACACCTTTACCGCGCCTTCGTTAAGTGCCCCTTTGCTAGCCATTGTGACAGTGCCGACCTTTCCGGGCAGGGAATCGACGCCCATTTTCATGCGGTCCGAGTCCCCGTGAGCAAAGTATTTGGAAAAGATCGTCCGCGACATAGCAGTAAGGGCGACCGAGACGACCGCAAATGTCATAAATTGCCACCCGAACCCGAGCCCGGTAAAACCCACGAGAGCCGCCGCCAGAGCTCCGATCCCAAACCACAACAGCACAAATCCGAGAGTAAAGATCTCAGCGACGATCAGCCCTACGGCCAAAACGAGCCACAATATCCATGTAATTTGTTCCATAAGATCAGGCGGTGAACTCCTAAGTTCAATATACACGAAACCTTAAGTTTAAAGGCAAAAGTAAAAAGGGAAAAGCAGGATTCGTAAACAACGAGCCACCGCCAACTGACAATTGGCCTTTTGCCGTGCTAATCTCAATAATCGTGCTGGGGTGGCGGAATTGGTAGACGCCCAGGACTTAAAATCCTGTGACCTTAGGGTCGTACGGGTTCGATTCCCGTCCCCAGTACCATCATTTTTTTCAATCCAAAATACGAGCTGCGAGGTTACGATGCTGAAATATTTTCTTCGCTCGGTCTGCCTGATATCTGTTGCGTTGCTCTGTGCGACGCACACTTTCGCCAATAACAATCCTGATGAACTCAGCCGCTGGCAACAGCAGGCTCGCAACGTTACGATCACACGTGACGATTGGGGCATTGCGCATGTTGTCGGTAAGACCGACGCCGACGCGGTGTTTGGTGCGATCTATGCTCAGGCAGAGGATGATTTTAACCGCATCGAGACGAACTATCTCAACTCTATCGGCCGCCTTGCCGAGGCCGAAGGTGAAAAAGCTATCTGGAGCGATTTGCGTCAAAAACTGTTTATTGACGAACAAGAGATCAAACGCCAATACCTCGAAAGCCCCGATTGGCTGCGTAAATTGATGAACGCTTGGGCCGATGGGTTGAATTATTATCTGGCGACCCACCCAAACGTTAAGCCGCGGGTCATCACAAAATTTGAGCCGTGGATGCCGCTAACCTTTAGTGAGGGCAGTATCGGCGGCGATATCGAATCGGTCGATCTGGGTAAGCTGCGGGCGTTTTATGACAAGGGATTTGTTGCGCAGAGCGAGCCTATCGATTTTACAAAAGAACCGTCAGGCTCGAACGGCTTTGCGATCTCGCCTTCGAACACCAAAAGCAAAAAAGCACTCTTGCTGATAAATCCGCACACATCATTCTTTTTCCGCTCTGAGTTGCAGATGACGAGCGGCGAAGGGTTGAACGCCTACGGAGCCTCGACGTGGGGGCAATTTTTTATCTATCAGGGTTTTAACGAACACTGCGGCTGGATGCACACATCGAGCAAGGTCGATGCGATCGACGAATGGATCGAGACTGTCGAGCGAAGGGATGGAAAGGTTTTATACAAACACGGCACCGCGGACCGTCCAATGACCGTTCGAGAAGTTTCGGTCAAGGTTAAGACCGCATCGGGAATGACGGAGCGTAAATTTTCGACTTATCATACGCATCATGGCCCGGTGGTTCGCACTGAGGGCGATAAATGGGTCACTGTCGGGTTGATGAATGAGCCCGTTAAGGCTCTGATGCAATCGTATGGTCGCACAAAAGCAAAGAATTACAACGAATTTAAGAAGGTGATGGAGCTACAGGCAAATTCGTCGAACGCAACGCTTTATGCCGATGCTGACGGCAACACATCCTATTTTCATCCAAATTTTGTTCCGCGTCGCGATCCGAAATTTGATTGGACAAAGCCTGTAGATGGTAGCGATCCAGCGACGGATTGGAAAGGTCTGCTTTCGTTTGATGAGCTACCAAACCTTAAAAACCCGGCGAGCGGCTGGGTGTATAACAGCAACAATCATCCATGGTCGGCGGCCGGGCCGAGCAGCCTAAAACAGGCAGATTTTCCGAAATACGTTGATAGTGGCGTGGAATCTGCTCGCGGGCTGCACGCCATCAGGGTGTTAAAAGATAAAAAAGATTTCACACTCGAATCGCTAAACGCTGCTGCCTACGACAGCTATCTACCGTGGTTTGAGACGACGATCCCGGCACTCGTAAAGGCTTGGGACGCTCTGCCCGTTTCTGATCCGAGGAGAGCCTCTTTGGCTGGACAGATCGCAGAATTGAGGAAATGGGATCTGCGTTGGTCGGTCGAGTCGGTGCCGACTTCGCTTGGGAATTTCTGGGTTGATGAGATCATAAAACGAATTGGAACGTCGGCAATACAGTCGGGAATGTCGTTTGAAGACTACATCGCGACCAAAGCAACATCCGACGAATTGCTACAAGCCCTCGCCGCCGCGTCAAATAAATTAACCGCCGATTTCGGAAAATGGCAGACCCCTTGGGGCGACATCAATCGATTTCAGCGGATCTCAGCAGATATCACTCATCCATTTGACGACGCGGCACCGAGCATTCCCGTCGGGTTTACATCGGGCAATCTCGGTTCACTTGCGTCGTTCGGAGCTCGTCCGTATAAAGGCTCGAAAAAATGGTACGGCACGAGCGGCAATAGCTTTGTCGCGGTCGTCGAGTTTGGCAAAACGGTTCGTGCAAAGGCGGTAACGGCAGGTGGCGAATCGGGCGACGTTAAATCAAAACATTTTAACGATCAGGCGGCGAGATACTCGACCGGTAATTTACGCGATGTGTATTTTTATCCGTCACAGCTCAAAGGACACACGGAGCGAACATACAAGCCAGGCGATTAGGCACGGCAATTGCCATTAGATTGGCGGAGGCTATGCGCATGAGACTCAAACTATTATCTATTGCAATATTTACCACTTTGCTTTTAGTCGGGTCGACACCCGCTCAAAGCCGTGCTTTGCTTAACCGTGCTCAAAGCGTCACCGGCGATACTTTTACCGTTTCGGTGAAAACGCCAAAGGGAGCAAATATTTATGCCGTCTCAAAACCGTCGTCGGCAATGCTCAAGTCCGTCGATAAAGGCCTAACGGACCTGTTTGCAGTCGCCCGTAAAAATAATTACCGCAGCCGGTTAAATTACAGCGATTACTCAATATTTATTGCTCGATCCGACAGAACAAAGGATAGTCAGGGCAATTATTCGCCAGATATCGCTGTTGGAGCGGCGCAATATGCAGGTTCCATTTATGACCAAGGCGGCTTTATTTACGCCGCCGGGATGGTAATCGCGTACACGCCCTGTGCGTTCGTCATCGCCGAACACACTAAGGATCTCAATCGCGTATCAGATGTCGTCCGTTATGAGGGCGAGCATCTCGTGCTATATCACAACGACCGCCAGCGTTATTTAGATACGGCTGATCACAGCAAAGGCGGCGGACACCCGATCTTGCAGTAGGCAGGCGGCAGTAGCGGTAGGCAGCGGTAAAATATTTTTCCTCTAGCACTGACCACTGTGTCCGATATCGTGCATTCACAAACCATACGGTCATAAAAAATCACCCCGGCGATACAACTTTTACCTTAGAAATGCCTTCATATAAAGGCATTTTCTTTTTTGTAGCATTATTTTTTGTAGTGGCACATGCATTGCTTTATTGCTCCGTGGGTGGACGAAAAACCCCACGCGAGCCGGAGGGTGTTGATGGACTTCAAAACGGCAGCGGTTAGAGTTTTGGCGGTTTCGTTCTTGTTATTTGCAAATTCAATATTGGCCGCGGCACAGCCCGACTCGATCTATCAGATCCCGGCCGGTACGCGGATACGGCTAAAGATGGATGTCGAGCTGAGCTCAAAGGTCGCGGGCGTTGGTGACACGTTTACAACGGCGATCGCTAAGCCTGTCACGATCCGTGACACCGTCGTGTTGCCCGTGGGAACGGTGATCGAGGGACGCGTGACAAGCGTTTCGGCGGCCGCATCCGGCGGATCAAATGGACGGCTCGATGTCGTATTTGAATCGCTCAGGCTTTTTAAGACAACGCCGCGAAAGATCGATGGCGAGCTGGTCAAAAAGCTCGAGTACCGCTCTTCGTCGCTGACAAACGCACTCACTATCGTTGGCGGAACTGTCGCGGGAGCCGTGCTTGGAGCTTTTACAAAAACGTCGAGCGGTACTTTGCTTGGTGCCGGTATTGGTGCCGGAGCGGGAACTGGATTCGCACTTTTACGCAAAGGCAAAGACGTGCGGATCCAAAGGGACGAGGAATTTGAGATCGTCCTGAAAAAAGACGTGATTCTGCCGGTGTTGGATTATTGAAAAATTTTATAAGTTTGGCCGTTGGCGAGAACCTATCGGCCATTTATGGAAAAGCCCGGCGTGAAGGGGAGAGCACGTCGGGCTTTTTCTATTTTGTTGGCTTCGCTACGGACTTCGAGAGTCGCGCATCTGCGACCAATTTACGCACCTCAGCGGAGAGAGTCGGGACGTGATAGGGAATTCCGTTTGCGATTGTCCACTCGATACCGCCGCCGCGCACGACCTTGCCTTCGCGCACAGTATCAGTGCCGGTCGGATATAGCATCTTGAGATTTTCTAGCGGATTGCCGTTTACGACGATCAGGTCGGCCTTGTAACCGACGCGGATACGGCCGAGCATATCTTCTTTACCGAGTATTTTTGCTCCGTTGTAGGTCGCGTGTTGGATGACTTTTAGTGGTTGAAAACCTGCTTCTTGATGCAGCTCAAGCTCGCGGATCAATCCAAAACCGTACATCTGATAAATAAATCCCGCATCCTCTCCGGTGCCGATGAGGCCGCCTTTTTTCTCAAAATCATATACCGCTCTCATCCAGATGCGGTAATTTTCCTTCCAGTATGTCTCGTCCGTCGACGACCAGCCAATAAAATATGATCCGTGATTGTCCGGATTAGGCTTGAAATACTCTTCGAGCACGGGATGCAAATATTCTGCGAAAGCCGGATTTGTCTGTGCCCGCTGCAGATCGCGGGAGGCTTCGTAAATGACGAGCGTCGGATCCCAGGCGACATTTGCCGCGACCATCGCGTCGAGCACCTTGTCGAGCTTTGCCGGGTCGGCCTCACGCCACAGTCGTCCGGCGTAGCGAAAACGATCGACCTCGTTGTTGTAATTGTATGTGGACGGGAAATTTTGCCGGCCGCTCTCGATCGCTGCGTCGGGAATGCCGTACCAATGCTCGATGCTCGTCGTGCCAAATTTGATGTCGTCCCACGCATTGGTTTCCTCGACACCGACGTGATGCATCACACGCATGCCCTGTTTTTTCGCTTCGTCCATCATCGCCGCCATCAGGTCGCGGTCGATGGTGTAGAGTTTGATGCCGTCAAAGCCAGCCGCTTTTAGGTCTCGAACACGCTGACGGGCCTGCTCGGCGGTCGCCGGTGTCGGGCCGTCAAAATATCCGCCGTAAGGAAATATCCTCGGTCCAACGAGCGTACCCGCCGCGATCTGATCGCGATAGCCGAGTACCTTTTTCGACGCCCACGCGTCACGCACGGTCGTAATGCCGTTGATGAGCCACATCTTTGTGCAGTATTCGACGGGCTGCGGCACGCCGGCGCGTTCGTCCTGTGTGTGGCCGTGCAGATTGATAAGGCCCGGCAGCACATATTTGCCGGTGGCATCAATAATGAGTTCATCGGCCGCGGCGGCCTTCGCAGGACCCGACGAAGCGATCCTCGTGATCACATCATTTTCGATCGTAATATCCAACGGCCCCGCCGCCGGCTTGCCGCTGCCGTCAATAACCATCGCGTTGCGGACGACGATCCGCTTTTGCCGCTTGCCGGAAATGGAAGCCGGATTTGCTTGGGCAAACAATTGAGCACTAAACGAAAGGAGCAATGCAGCGACTGCCGGAATACTAATAAGTTTGTTTCTCATAGTTTTAGCGAAATTAACATCAAATTCTCCAACCCGCAACCACAGATTTATGGCTCTGCGTACTCAGCGGGCTCCGCGTTAAATTGCTGTTTGTGTGCGTCTGTGACAAAATATCTTTTTAATAACGCTCAATATTTTCAACAGGAAGGTTTAATAATGGCTGCAGGAAGAAATAAAGTTACGGTTGTCGGCGCTGGTAATGTAGGCGCGACTGCCGCTCATTGGATCGCCGCGAAAGAGTTGGCGGACGTCGTTCTCGTGGATATCGTCGAGGGAACGCCGCAGGGTAAATGTCTCGATCTCGCACAGGCTGCTCCGATAGACGGTTTTGACGTCAAGCTCGTCGGCACCAACGGTTACGAAGAAACGGCAAACTCCGACGTGGTCATCATCACCGCGGGCCTGCCGCGTAAACCGGGCATGAGCCGCGACGATCTGCTCAAAACCAACTCCGACATCGTCGGACAGGTCACCGAACAGGTCGCTAAATATTCGCCCAATTCGATCATCATCGTCGTCTCAAATCCGCTCGACGCGATGGCACAGGTCGCATTCCGACGCTCGGGCTTCCCCAAGAATCGCGTCATGGGAATGGCCGGTGTGCTTGACTCGGCCCGTATGCGATGCTTTGTCGCCGAGGAACTGGATGTCTCGGTCGAGAACGTCACATGCTTTGTACTCGGCGGACACGGCGACACGATGGTTCCGCTGCCGCGATATTCGACGGTCGCCGGTATCCCGATCACCGAGCTTATTGCTAAAGACAAACTCGACGCGATCATCACCCGCACCGCCAACGGCGGAGCCGAGATCGTCGGTTTGCTCAAGACCGGTTCGGCATACTACGCACCGTCGCTCGGAGCGGTCGAAATGACTGAAGCAATTCTAAAAGACAAGAAAAAGATCCTGCCCTGCGCAGTCTTCCTCGAAGGCGAATACGGCGTCAGCAATCTTTTCGTCGGCGTCCCCGTCAAACTCGGCAAAAACGGCATCGAACAGATCATCGAGATCAGCCTGACCAACGACGAACGCACCGCTCTGCATAAGAGTGCCGCAGCCGTTCAAGAACTGGTCGATATTCTTAACGTTTGATCTATCAAATTTTAGATTTGAAACTGGGAAGGCCGAAAGCCTTCCCTTTTTTTCGTTCAATTTTCATTCAACCTGACCGATTCTGTCAGTCAGCTTGACCGAATTTCATTCACCACAAAACCCTCCATAATCAGCTAACATCACTAGATACAACACATAGCACTTTGGCACAGTTCTTGTAATAAGAGTCGCGAGCGGACACGTCCGCATATTCTCTGCCCCGGAATAGGAGCGATTAAAGTTATGAACCTTCCAATATTTGATTTTACGACGACACGAAAGTTCGCTGCTATAGCGATCCTCGCGTCGTTTATTTTAACGAACGCATTTGCGGTCGGAGCACTTCGCGGTGAACGAACAAGTCCCGTGACGGTTTCGGCCGCGACGGCGAAATATACTACTGACCTGACGCAGCTTGGCCGTGAAGGACGCCTGCGTGAGGAACTAAGCTATGAAAAGGAGACCACACGCCTTATCAAAGTGTTAGCCGAAGGTGGCAGTCGTCAGCCGGTGATCGTTGATGAGGATGCGGCAGTTCAGGCGACCATTGTCGAACAGGTTGCTTTGCGTATTGCCAACGGGAGTGCCCCCGAAAAGTTGGCTAAGAAAACGATCCTCAAGATCGAGACAGCTACCCTATTTTCAAACGCAAAATCTCAGCCGCAGATCGCGGCTATCGTCAATGCAATAGCTAATGACGCGGCGAATTCGAATGGGCAGATCATACTGTTCGCCGATGAACTGACGAGCCTCGTTGGCAAAAATGCGGCGGAGACAAATTTCTTTAACCTGATAGCCGAAGGGAAGATCCTGATGATCGGAGGCAGTTCGGTTGCTGCTTACGACGAGAATATAGCTTCGCAGCCTAATGTTGCCGAGCATTTCGCCGGCATCACAGTTTCGGGCAAGACACAGAATTCCGACTCAGTTGCGGTGAAGAATGACCGCGATAGCGGTTATCGCGGCGACATTGTTTCGCCTGATCTTCGCGACATGATGGCTCAGGATCCGTCGGGCAATAAACGTGTCGATGTTATATTGCAGGCAAAGGACGCCGATAACGCAGCGTTTCGCTCGCTGCTCGCAAGCGGCCAGGCACGCATTGCGGACCGCATCGGCAACGACGACACGCTCGTCGTCAATCTGCCTTTATCGACGGTCAGCAACCTTTCGACCAGCGGCCTTATCAACTACGTTTCGCCTGACCGTCCGACGACGATGACCAGGCCATGTCGAAGAGGCGACCGGCTTGACGCTGATGCGTTCGCAGCCGGCACTTAATGGCCGTGCAGCATATACGCTTGACGGCAGCGGTATCGGTATTGCGGTCGTTGATTCGGGTATCATGGCTTCGCACAACGGATTTAAAAATAGCGGCAACACCTCGCGTGTCGTCGCAAACGTCAATTTTACAAACTCGACATTGAGCGATACGGTCGATGGTTTTGGCCACGGAACACACGTTGCTGGTCTCGCGGCCGGTAGCTCAAATCAGAGCGGCGGTGCTTACAAAGGCGTTGCTTCAAACGCCAATATCATCAGCGTCAAGGCTCTTAACAACCTCGGTGTCGGCCAGACATCGTGGCTGCTCAACAGCCTCAACTGGATCCTGACGAACCGGACTGCCTATAACATCAAGGTCGTCAACCTAAGCCTCGGTACGACTGCGGTCGATACTTACACAAATGATCCGGTCTGTCTCAAGGTAAAAGAATTGGTGAACGCGGGCGTCGTCGTTATCGCGGCTGCCGGTAATCTTGGCAAAAATGCTCTTGGTCAGAAAGCATACGGCCAGATCCACAGCCCGGGCAACAGCCCTTATGCGATCACGGTTGGTGCAAGCAATTCCGTCGGTACCGCAGCCCGAGCAGACGATACGATGGCGAGCTATAGTTCGCACGGCCCGACACGCAGCTTTTTCCGCACCTCGACAGGCAAAACGGTCTATGACAACCTGATCAAACCGGATCTCGTTGCTCCGGGTAACAAACTAGTTTCGTATAAATCGGCGAACAACAAGATGTCGCTGGAGAACCCGCTGCTCAATCTCGATCTGACCAACGGAGCTGATTCGATGATGTATATGAGCGGCACCTCGATGTCGGCACCCGTCGTAGCCGGAGCCGCAGCATTGCTGCTGCAGGTCAACCCAAATCTGACACCGGGTATGATCCGCATGATAATGCAGTACACGGCACAGCCGCTGAATGGGGCCAACACTTTCGAACAGGGAGCCGGACAACTCAATATCGAAGGTGCGGTCCGCCTGGCACGATCGCTCCGTACGGATGTCGATTTCCAGAATTTAGCTAAAGGCACGACGACTGTTCCGACAGGTTGGGCAATGCCGACGACCTCGACGACCATCGGCGGAACGACGTTTCCTTGGGCACAGATCGTGACTGGTAAATTTACCTCGATCAGCGGTGCAAATCTTGTGTCACAGTTTCAGACCGTCTATAAACGCGAAAATATCGTCGGCATGGGCGTCAATTTTGGCTCGGGCAATTTTTCGCTCAACACGTCAACCTGGTTCACGACAGGACTTACGATCAACCGCAACGTAAATAAGAGCAACGGCACAGCACTCGGTGCGGGTTCGCTGTATCTATCGTACGGCGTGCTGGTTGGCGACGGTGTGCTCGTTGGCGACGGAGTTCTTGTCGGCGATGGAGTTCTTGTTGGTGACGGCGTGCTCGTCGGCGACGGAGTTCTGGTCGGTGACGGCGTGCTCGTCGGCGACGGAGTTCTGGTCGGTGACGGCGTGCTCGTCGGTGACGGAGTGTTGGTCGGTGACAGCGTTTTGCTAGGTGATGACACACCGTCAATGAACTGACTTTCGCATTGGTAAAACCATTTGTTTAGAATGATTTAATGCTAGACAAAAATGTTTAACGTGGTCATAATAGAGCTGGGCTTATATTGCTAAGTCCGGCTTTATTTCTTTAGAGCCTCGTCCTCCAAACAGTTGTGTCCGAGTCTGACTTGTTTTTCAGTACGGACGCTGACCAAAACCGTCTACTTCTCTTTCTGTCGTAAGATATGAGCGAACAGAGATCTGCAAACCGCTACATGATCAGCGCGATCATTTTAGGTGCCCTGTGCCTGATCGCCGCTGTCGTGCGCTTGCCGGTTGAGCGGTTCGATGTTTATCTGCCGGTGCTTTGTGTGCTGACGGTCGTGATCGGTTCGCGGATCACGATACCGATACCTAGATTCAAATCCCATGTCGGCGTCTCGGACACATTTATTTTTCTAACGCTGCTTTTATACGGTGGGGAATTTGCGGTCATCCTTTCAGCGGTAGAGGCCTTTGTTTCGTCGTGGAGATTTTGTAACCGCAAGATCACAGTCTTTTTTAACGCTTCGGCGGTCGCAATTTCGACAACGCTTGTCTTTAGTTTCCTAAAAGGAGCCGGACTCTACACGCCCGAGCAACTCCACGGCCAAGCGGGCAACTTTACCAATTTTGTGGTTGCCCTGTCGGTTATGGCGATGGGCCAGTTCGCGGTCAATACATCGCTGGCTGCGATCTATGATGCTCTAAAAAGCTCGCTCCCGCTTTGGGAAACGTGGAAGTCCAAGTATATCTGGACGTTTTTCTCATATTTTGTCGGGGCGATTGGAGCCGGGGTTTTGATGCAGCTTTCCGATTCGGCGGGCATCGGCATCATCTTTGCAACGTTTCCGGTCATCTTTTTTGTATTTCTGAGCTATCGGATGTACATGAAAAATATCGAGATCTCGATACAGCAGGCCGAGCAGGCCGAGCAGTACGCGAATATTCTCGAAACTCAGTCCGAGGCTCTGCGTGAATCCGAGGAGCGCTTTCGCAGCGCTTTTGATCACGCCCCGATCGGCATCGGGCTGTTGTCTCCGACGGGCTCTTGGCTAAAGGTCAATCGGGCTCTGAGCGACATCCTCGGTTATACCGAAAAGGATTTCCTCAAGATGGATTTTCAGGCGATCACCATGCCGGACGATCTTGGGAAAACTTTGGTCAAGGTTCACGAACTGCTGTCCGGCAAGATCGCCAGTTGTCAGATGGAGCAGCGGTATATTCACAAAACCGGCCGAGTCGTTTGGACGTCGTGGAGCGTTTCGGCGGCGCACGATTCGACTTCGAAACAGCCAAATCTCATCTTTCAGCTACAAGACATAACCGATCGCAAATCTGCCGAGCAAAAGCTCCAACACGAGGCGACGCATGACGTGCTGACCGGCTTGCCAAACCGACTATATTTCATGAACAAACTGACAGCTGCGCTCGACCGTACCCGCAGTATCGAGGGCTACAAGGCAAGCGTTTTGTTTATCGATCTTGACCGTTTCAAATACGTCAACGACAGTCTCGGCCACGTGATCGGCGATCAGTTGCTCCGGTGTATTGCCGAGCGTTTGGGCGAATGTATGCGGCCGGCGGACACGGTCGCGCGGCTCGGCGGCGACGAATTTACTATTCTCGTCGAGGGTAAATACGACATTAGCGAAGTGCTGCATATCGCCGACCGCATTCAGGAAAAATTTAGCGTTCCGTTCGATCTGAGCGGCCACGAAGTTTATAGCACGGCGAGCATCGGCATCCTGCACGCGTCAAAAAATCACCAGTCATCCGAAGACATGATGCGCGACGCGGACATCGCCATGTATCAGGCAAAGCGGGCCGGAAAGGCGCGGCACGAAGTGTTTGACGAAGCGATGCACAGCATTGTGAAAGAGACCCTGCGGCTCGAAACCGACCTTCGCCGTGCGGTGGAGCGACGAGATACAGGTCTATTACCAGCCGATATACGATCTCGCTTCGGGGCGGATCGAGAGCGTCGAGTCGCTCGCCCGCTGGTTTCATCCGGAGTTTGGGCCGATATCGCCCAGCAAATTCATCCCGCTAGCCGAGGAGATCGGACTCATCGACAAGCTCTGCGCACAGGTTCTGAGACGTGCCTGCGGAGATATCGGTGCCCTTAGCTTAATAGAAACATTGCCGGTCAGCGTCAATCTGTCGTGCCGTCAGTTTAGCCAGGCCAAGCTGGTCGAGAGCATCCACCACATCCTCGACGAGACCAACTTTTCGCCAAAAGATCTCAGGCTTGAGATCACCGAATCGGTATTTTTTGAGCATCAGGAACGTGCTGTCGAGACGCTTAACGACCTTCGCGACAGCGGCATCGAGATCAACATCGACGATTTTGGCACCGGCTACTCTAACCTCGGTTACCTGCAAAAGCTGCCCGTCTCGGCGTTAAAGATCGACCGAACGTTTGTCTCGATGATCGACGCCGACGGCAACAACGACGACATCGTCCGTGCGATCATCACCTTGGCGCGCAACTTTGGGCTTAAAGTAGTCGCCGAGGGCATTGAAACTGACGCTCAGCTCAACGTGCTCCGCTCTCTTGAGTGCGAAGGCGGCCAGGGCTACCTTTTCGCCGCCCCGATGAGCATCGACAAGCTTGTAGAATTTATGGCCGAAAACGAACCCGCATTTGCATCGCCCTCGGCGTTCGAAAACGTGCCCGAAGCATCACTTATCCAATAGCCACAAAAGCCACGCGTTTGACGAAACCACGCCAACGGTCAACAATTGTTGGTAGTGACGCGTTATGTACCGTAGGCCAAAGTTTTTAGAGATCCTGCTCGAGATCCGCCAAGAGATGGCTCTCGAAGCCGATTATGACGTCGACCTGTTCGCCGAACGCGTCCGTGGCGGAACGACCTCTGTCGCCGACGCCGTCGATAAACCGTCAACAAACGAAGATGCTCCGGTCACAAAAACAAATGTTCGTCCGTCACGCAAAGCCGAAGTAAAGATCGGCAGCGAATAGGTAATGAGATTCTTATTTCTGACCACTGACCACTGACCACTGACCACTGTTCCGATGTTCCGTTATCTGATATCGATCCTGATCGTCCTGACCGCCATCACCGCGTCGGCGGGTATCTTTTTTCCTGATTACTGGATTCACCGTTACGACGAACTTATCTCACGCCAGTCGCGTGTCTACCGCCTCGACGAAAAGCTGGTGTGGAGCCTGATCTACGAAGAAACCTGGTTTCGTGGTTGGAAGATCGGTGCGGCGGACGAAGTTGGTTTGATGCAGGTGACGCCCGTCGTCGCCCGCGAATGGGCAAAGGAAACGGGGCTAAAAGAATACGAAAAACAGGCCGCCGACAACGTGAAAGTTTTTTTCTCAGACCCCGAACGCAACATCCAAACGGGCTGCTGGTATCTCGAAAAGCTCCGCGAACAATATCGCGGCCGCCCCGCCGAAACCGCCATGACCCTCGCCGCCTACAACGCCGGTCCCAGCCGCGTCGAAGAATGGACCCGCGACATCGACCCAAACACCCTCTCCGAACCCGATTTCGTCTCACGCATCGCCATCCCCTCAACAAAAAACTACGTCTCCTCGATCCTCGACCGCTACCGCACTGCGTCTACGTTGAAATAAGAGATCACCGCTTCCGATCCGCCGGTTTCTCTTTTTCGTTGCTTGCGGCTCCCTGAGCGACGAGGTCGACGTTTGTCAGATCGTCGGTGATCTGTATGACCTGCGGCGTAAAGTTGAAACGTCTGGATGCGGCGCTGATGATGTATGTTTTACCGGGTTCGACATCATCAAAAATATAGTTTCCACGCGAGCCTGTGAGGACGTTCCTTGTAACGCCGTTTGTTTCCACAAGCGATACGCGTGCGCCGCGAACTCCGCGCCCTTCGGCGGTGAGCACCCTGCCCGATATCTGCACTCCGGCGGCGGTGGAGCATGCACCGAAAAGAAGCGAAAATCGTCTGACATTTCCGGTCGTGCCGGAGACGTTGTCGCTGACGTTGAGCGTCCAAATGCCGTCGGCGGGTTCGCCGTTAAAGACACTAAATTTATCGCCTGGTGAGTACGTTCCCGGACGAACGGTTGAGTTTTCCGAGCACTGCAGATCGATCGGCAGGATCGCGTCGTCATTTAGCAGTACCTGTGAGAAATGGTTGTTATCGCATCCGCCCACCGCAGTGGTTCTTGACATGCGGTTGATGAAAGTCAGGCTTGTGCCCATCGGCGACCTCAGCGTAAACACGAGCTGGCCAACGTTTGTGTGTTCGACGCCCTGCAGTGTCGCGGCTCCGTTCGGCGTGCCGTCAAAGCGAAAATCGAGGTCGGTGACCGTGCCGATACCGCTCACAGTTATCGGAATATCGACACCGGCTGCGTTGTTGTCAGGGATCGCCACCGCCGAACCGGTATATGATGTCGCTATGCCGCAACTTGTCGGTGGTGCTAGTGCATTGCCGCAGACAAGTTTGAAATGTTCCCTTGTCCCGTTAAAACCGCTGGTCACGCCGCCAATAATGTGAAATTCATTGCCTAGAATTACACCAGCCAGATGCTGGCGGCTCCGGTAAACATTGGGCAATAGCGAAGTGCCGCCGCCCCACGTGTTCGTCGCCGGATCCAATCTTAGTACGTCGGGAGTCGCTCCACCGGCGACCACTAAGCTGCCGTTTAGAAAGCCCATTGCCAGAGAATTATTGGCTGAAGGAAGATCCGAGACGGCCGCGTCATTCCAAGTGTTGCCGACAGGGTCGTATCTATAGGCTTTTAGAGAAAGGCTAATGTTACCGTCAGTGCCACCGGCCGAGTAGATAAAGCCTCCGTCGACTGCCGTTGCGATCCAGCCTAAGGCGCCGCCAGGATAGTTAGCCGCGGCCG
Organism: Chloracidobacterium sp.; assembly: GCA_016712045.1. GTDB lineage: Bacteria > Acidobacteriota > Blastocatellia > Pyrinomonadales > Pyrinomonadaceae > OLB17. Next base: position 78,637 of record JADJRV010000016.1, read on the forward strand.
ACCACGTGTTGCCGGCAATATCATATGCAGAAACCGTATTGACAGCTCCGCCGACGCTGGTCGTCAATCCCCCGACCTTGTAGATCTTGCCATTTACAAATGCCGCTGAACTTACCCAAGTAGCGGAAGGCGCATTTTGCATGTTCGAATACGTGTTCAGAACGGGATCGTAGCGATAAAGCGTGTTGACGGTCGTATTCGCAGCGTTGAGCCCGCCGGCTATATACAAATATGTACCGTCCGAAGCAACGGCTGTTCCCCAGAGAGCGACCGGCAGCGGGGCGATCGCGGTCCATCTGTCGCCATCAAATTTATATGCGTTTGCCATGACCACATTGTTGCTCAGGCCTCCGAAGCTGAATATGCTCGTTCCCTGTACGGCGGCGCCTTGATTTCGAATGTTGATCGGATATTGGACGTCGTTTGTCCACGCACAACCCGCGGGCGACGTCGCAAACGCGTCCGCGAAAACATAAGCGGCACCATACGAGTTGGTCCCGCCGGTCGAGCTTTCAAACAAGGCACCTGCGATCACATCTTGGCCGCTGATGGCAACGCTGTGTCCAAACTGGTCGCTCGTTTCACCGTCGGGGGCGAACAGTTTCTTTTGCTCCGTCCATACCCCGGCCGTTCGCGAAAAAACATACGCGGCACCCTGATCCCATACTGCTCCGATATTTGCGAGCGAGGCTCCGACGACGATCTTGTCACCGCTGAGGTCAATGCTGTTGCCAAATCTGTCGTTAAAATAACGGTCCGACGCGGTCAGCCGCTGCTGTTGTGACCAGACGGCGGCGGTGCGGGTAAATACATACACCGCTCCCTGACTAAAATCAGGACTGCCGGCATCGGTGTAATTGGTGTTTGCGAGCGCGACCGTTTCGCCGTCTATCGCCACCGTTGCTGCAAATCCGGTGTCAGATGCCGGACCAAGTATCTTTTGCTGCTGTGACCAGACTCCGCCGCTGCGGACGAATATGTACGCCGAGCCTTGGTCAACATTGGTTGGTAAGGTCCCGATGTCGGCATCGGGAACGCCGATCACCGCCGTGTCGCCACTAATACCCACATGTTCACCAAAATGGTCGAGGGTAAAGCCGTCTGCGGCTGTGAGTTTTTGCTGTTGCGTCCAGGTAACGCCGCTGCGGGTAAAAACATACGCGGCTCCTTGATCTCCCCCGGCGGTTGCGTCATTGTTCTGGGCACCTGCGATGAGTGTGTCGCCGTCGATCGAAACCTCGCCGCCGAGCTGGTCACCGCTCGCCCCGTCCGCAGCCGTTAGTTTTTGCTGCTCGGTCCAGACGTTGCCGCTGCGGGTAAAAACATAGACGGAACCTTGCGACCCGTTGGCTCCGACAGTATCGACCGGCAATCCGACGACCAAAGTGTCACCGCTGAGGGCCATTCTTTGGCCAAAGCTGTCACCCGCCGTCCCGTCAGAGGCTGTGATCCTTTGCTGAAATGTCCATGTCGAGCCCGTTCGCGTGTAGTAAAGTACTGATCCTTGATTCTGATTAGCACCTACATCGTCCAGCGGGGTACCGACCAGCGCAAAGTCTGGGCCAATCACTACACTCGACCCTAGGCGTGCATCGTTTTCGCGTGTCGGGTCAACAAGCTTTTGCTGCAGGCCAAAAGCCTGCGGAGCATCCGGCCGTTTTTCATCTCGGCCAATTAGATCAGATGCGGACGCCGTTTGTATGCCGGGCATAAACCACGCGGCGGCGACAACAAAAGCTACCGCGATAGCAGAAGAAATTAGAACAAAACTTCGGGTCTGGCGTGCGATTTTCATAACGGGTTTTTCCTTACGTATTGGTAATTGGATCTCGATGATCTGGTCTCTACATACACATGCGGAAAAACCGGGAAATGTCGGACAAAGTTTTTTTAGATTTTATTCGTGATAATTACCCCACCGCACATCTTTGTTATTTTCTGCAGTGATTTGTTCTAATTACCTAATGCAGATTCACGCCGCTGAGTATGTTTTGCCTATCTCGTCCGAGCCGATCCGGGGTGGTGCTGTTGCCATTGATGGCGAGAGGATCGTTGGTGTTGGAACGCGGGATGAGATCGAACGACAGTTCTCGGCGGCTGACGTGACCGATCACGGGAACGCGGCGATTTTGCCGGGGTTTGTAAATTGCCACTCGCATCTTGAGATCACGTCGATGCGGGGAGCACTGGATGATGTCGAGCACGATTTCGCGGCGTGGCTGCTAAAGCTCAATGGCTTGCGGGCCGAGCTTTCTGACGAAGACATCGTCGCTGCGGCGGTGCACGGTGCAACGGAAGGTGCTCAAGCCGGAGTTACTTGTTTTGGCGACATTGGCCGGATGGGGCACGCCGGGCTGCACGCTCTAAAGACCGTTGGCCTTCGCGGCATCGTGTTTCAGGAGACGGAGTTTTCGCCGGACAACCGAACAGCGGGTGAAGATTTTCTAAAGCTTGCGACAAAATTCGAAGAGTTGAAAGGCGAAGAAACTGATCTGGTAAAGGTCGGCCTGTCACCGCATTCTCCATATACGGTCAGTTCACGGCTGTTTGAGATGATCGCCCAATACGCGATCCTCAACCGCGTGCCGCTGACGATCCATGCTGCCGAATCTGCCGACGAGCATGAGTTGCTATCGCAAGGCACCGGATTTTTTGAGGGGATCTATGAGAAATTTGGTGTCGAATGGGAAAGTCCGCATTGCACTCCGATCGAATATCTCGAACGCCTCGGCGTCCTCTCGACCCAGCCGCTGCTTGCTCATTGCGTAAAGGTCTCGGACAGCGATATCAAAAAGATCGCCGCCAACGGAGCAAAGATCGCCCATTGCCCCAAGTCAAACGCCAAATTCGGCCACGGCTACGCACCGTTCGAACAGTTTCTGGATGCAGGGATTGCGACGGGACTAGGAAGTGATTCGGTCGCAAGCAACAACGTCTGCGACATACTCGAAGAGTCACGCTTCGCCGCCCTCATCGCCAGAAACCGCGAACTGGGAGCAAGCACGCACGAAGTAAGTGCGTTATCTTCGCGCGGGTTCATTTCAGCCAAACAAATGCTAGAAACCGCCACACTCGGCGGAGCCAAAGCCCTAGGTCTTGAGGCTGAAATTGGCACACTTGAACCCGGCAAACAAGCAGACATTGCCGTCGTCTCGCTCGAACACACAGCCCAACAACCTGTCAGCGACGTCCACACGGCACTTGTTTTTGCGTCAAATGCGCGCGACGTAGCGATGACAATGGTCGCGGGGAAAATTGTTTTTACTAGATAACTTATTCGAGCCGGTTTCGCCAATATCCCGGTTCACGACGGTCGTGCATGATGGCAATTATAACGATCATTTGGTCGAGTTGGATATAGACTACAGAGTATGGAAAAGTGTGGGTAACTCCCCGGCGAACGTCGTCCTCGATTATGGGCCACATTTTTGGAGATGAGCAAACGCTTTGGATAGTTGATTCGATACAATCGGCAAAACGTCCGTCAAGGCCGATCTCTTTCAGGCCATAGTACTCAGCCGCTTGTTCGTACTCAGTTAGAGCTTCGTCGTTCCAAAGAAACTTCATTTTCTAAGAGCTTCGCGAACCCGTCTAAGTCCCTCGGCTCCGTCTATAAGTTTTGCATTGCCTGATTTGACCTCGTCAACACGACGGCGAATTTCTGCCATCCATAGATCGCTGATCGGAGTCTGTTCGTTTTGCGAATCAAGACTATCCAATAAGCGATCGGCCAGCGTCGCCCGGTCGCCAACCGGCAGGGACAATGCAGCTTCGGAAATATCTTCGAGTACAACGCTCATATATGAAGAATCCGTCGAATTCGTTCAGCCTTCAAGACCTATTTTGGTTGCGGCACCTCGTATTCCGGCTTCGGCATTCCCATTATCCATTTATCAAACCAGCCGACGATGTGCTGCAGGCGTTCGATGCGGTGCCAAGGCTGGCCGGAACGTGAAAGCTCGTGGCCCTCGTTGGGAAAACGCACCATGACGGTCGGGATCTTGCGATATTTGAGGGCACGGAAAAGCTCTTCACCGCCGGCGGTTGGCGGCGTTCGATAGTCGGCTTCGCCGAGGATGAACATCATCGGTGTCTGGATGTTGGCGACGTGCGTTATGGCAGAACGCTCTCTGAATCCGGGGTCTTCGAACGGGGCACCTTTGAACCACGCGGGTTGAAACTGAGCAAAATCAGCTGTGTACCACCAGTTTGACCAGTCGGAAATGTCACGCTGCGATACGGCTGCGGCAAAGCGGTTCGTCTTTGTGACCGCCCAGTTAGTTAGGACGCCGCCGCCACTGCCGCCGGTTATACCGAGCTTTTTCTCGTCGATGTAGCCGCGTTTTATGACCTCATCGACACCGGCCATCAGGTCTTTGTGATCGTCGCCGGGGTAATTGTGCTGGATGACGTTGCCAAAATCTTGGCCGTAACTTGTTGATCCGCGCGGGTTTGGATAGACGACGACATATCCCTTTGCAGCCATCCATTGAAACTCGTGGTCAAAGACATAGCCATACGCCGCGTGCGGGCCTCCGTGGATATTGAGGATCAGCGGATATTTTTTGTTCGGGTCAAAATTGGGCGGTTTTTGCACCCAGGTCTGAACGCGTTTGCCGTCAAAGCTCGTGTACCACACGTCGTCCGGCTCGGTGAGGTTTAGCTTAGAAAATAGTCCGTCATTGATCTTTGTCAACTGTTTCGAGGAGCCGTTCGAACGGTCAAGAATGTAGAGATCGGTGATAACGGTCGGCGTCGAACGCGTATAAACGATCTTGCCGCCATCGCGGGTCGCCCGGTACGACAAAACGGCCTGATCGCCCTTTGTTACGTCGCTCATCTTGCCGGTCGCGACATCGAACATCCCAAGATTCGCCCGGCCTTCTTTGGCATAAACGCTGATAATACCTTTGCCGTCCGGTGACCAGGTCAAACCCCCGCCGCCGCCCGCACGTGGTGGAGCATTGTCGCCGCCGACCCCGCCGCCGACATCATAATCAAAACCGGTCGTGAGGTTTTTTGGCTGAGCGTTAGGGGTGATATCGAGTACCCAAAGGTCCGGTTGGGTATATGATTGTACTGGCTTGGTTGACGCTGCGGCGTTGAATGCAAACTGCTTGCCGTCCGGACTGAGGCTCAAACCGCCGACGCCCAACGCGACCTTGGTCAACAACGACGACTCGCCGCCAGCAGACGGGACGCTGTAGATCTCGGTGTTTGGTGTTTCCTCGTAATACTGCTCGGTAACCCTATTGGTAGTGTAGTAGATCTGAGATCCGTCACGCGACCAGACAAATCCGCCTTCGTTGTAACTGCCGCTCGTCAATTGTTTTGGCGTCGGTTTGTCCTCAGGGCTACGCGGGGCGGCAATGACCCACAGATGATTTGGATGATTGTTGTCGATGTATCCGCCACCGTCGGAGCGATAGACGGCACGGGTGATAACGCGGACATCGCTTTCGCGGCCGTCAGCGGGAGTTGGGGCGGGCTTGCCGCCACGGGCGATCTCTTCGGCGTTTTGCGAGTTGCCAAACGAGATCCATTTTCCGTCGGGTGACCAACTCAGCGAGTTAACGCCGCGAGGCAGAGTCGTTACTTGCCAAGGATCGCCGCCGCTCATCGCGAGCATAAATAGCTGCGGTGCGGCCGTCGGTCCCGGCTGATCGCCGCTGCGGACGAACGCGAGATATTTACCGTCCGGCGACCAACGCGGCGAAGTGTCGCGGCTAGTACTGGTCAGCCGTCGCGGTTCGTCACTGCCCGATGTTGAGACGGTCCAAATCGACGTGTCGTAACCGGTCTTCGCGGTGTTGACGGTTACTTTTACGAACGCGACAGTTCCGCCATCAGGCGATATTTGCGGGTCGGCGACCCATGCAAAATCAAACAGGTCTTTCTCTGTGATGTTGCGTTTTTGCGCCGAAGCCGTAACGGCAAATACAAGGACAACGATGGACAAGCGGACGAGGATCTTTCGCATACATGCTCCTTTGGATCAGCTGGTTTTGAGAAAACTTATACGGCCAGAATACCAGTTTGGTTATTCTTTTCAAGACGAGCGGCTATTGCTGACGCGCCTTTAATGCCAATTCGAGTTCGTTTTTCAGATCGGCAACCGTCCATTCGTTACCGGGTAATATCTTTGTCACCTTGCCATCGGGGCCGATCACGGCGGTTCGCAGACTGTGGTTGATCTGAGTCTTATCGTTTTGATCGACCTCGTATCTGAGGCCAAAGAAATCGGCGATCTTTTTAACCTCGGCGTCTTTGCCGACGGCGAGTTGCCACACGTCAAATTTCGTTTTCGGGTCGTTGCCCATGTAACCGATGCCATACGAGCGCAGCTTTTCGGGCGTGTCGTTTGCCGGGTCAAACGATATTGAAAGCAGGCGGACTTTGTCCTTTAGTTCCTCATTCCCCGCGATCAGTTTTGCCGTATCGCTAAACGCGGTCGACATTTTAATGCAGTAATCGGGCAGCGGGCATCGTGCGTAAATAAAGGTGATCGCCAGAGCTTTTCCCTTAAAATCGTTGATCGCGACGCGTTTACCGTCTTGATTTATGAGTGCAAAATCAGGCACACTTTGGCCGACCTGGGCAAAGTTTTCGTTTACTGGCGGTGCGGGCTGATTTGGATCAGCAGCGGCAACGATTCCGATATTTTCGAGATAGTATGGATCCTTGCCGGCGTTATCGACGACGAGATCAGCACGGATCTCAGAGCCGGGTTTGAGATCATCCCAGACCCAATCCGCATGGATCGGAAAATCCATCGTCATCGCTTCCATATAGCCCTCGATCTTTTCGTGATCGATCTTGGCTTTTTTGGCAGCTCGGTCGACCGAGACGACCTTGCCTTTTATCGGATAGCGTTTTGCGGTGGCCGAAGAATTAGAATTGGTGTCCGTCTTACAAGCTGAAAACAAGAAAATACAAAAAATAAATAGAGCGAGCTTTTGCATATATTGAAATGATGTAACAACCGCCCGAAAATGTCATCTCGGCTTGAGTTGCTCGTCATAGATCAGCTGATACATCCGGTAATTTGTCATCACGCGGTAAACGTATTCCTTTGATTGAGCAAACATTATCTCGGGCACATAGCGCTCGGGTTGATTTGACCGCGAACGCGACAGCCAGCGTTTCATATTGTCTTCGCCGCCGTTATAGCTTGCCGCAACGGCGTCCGGCTGCTGCGGGAATAGCGTGAAAAGATCACTGAGATACCTCGACCCAAGCCTGATCGCCGTCGGCGGGTAATAAAGCTCATCTTGTCGAAAATTGGTGCGGCCGAGTTCGCCCGCGACCTTGGTCGATGTTGTCGAAATAAACTGCATCAGCCCACGAGCCGCCGCATACGATTTTACATCCGGCTGAAACCGCGATTCCAGATGGATGATCGCGAGGATCAAACGCGGATCGACGTTGTAAGTTTCGGCCGCGTTTCGCAACTCCGTGTCATATACCGCCGGATAGAGCAGCAGCAATTGGTCACGCGGGATCAGCTCGACCGGATGATCCGCCGGCATCTTTCGCCACAGCGGTTCGACAACCGCTAACGCCCGGTCACCGCGATCTCCGCGAGCGTAATACGTTGCCAGCGTGTTTGCCGAGGTCGATCTTCCCGCTGCCTCAAGTTCGGGCGTGGCTTCGTCATAGAGGCCGAGCGAAAGAAGAGCACCCGCAACGGTGGTTTGATCTTCGCTTTTTTTCTCGGGCGCCTTGATGTCAGGTGCGCCGGAATATTTTGGCAGAGCTTTGAGAGCGGCTTTAAGGACGCCGAGAGCGTTATTGCGGATGTCAGGTTTATCGGTCAGTCGCAGAATGCTCACAGCGTGTTTTCGTCGAGCGTCAGCATCCTTTGCTTTAAGCCCGACCGTAAGTTGTCCGATCTTTTGCGTAATAAAAGACCCGGCAGTTTCCTCTTTCGCCATTTCACGCAGCCGCTCGGTCGCCCGCCAGCCGTAGTACTCGGCACGTCCGTCGTGGATAGATAGATATGTATCGACGGCCTCGCCGTAGCGTTTCATTTGTTCGAGGGCGTAGGCTTTGAGGAAAGTCACCTCCGCCAACGTCGTGCCGCCGGGCGTTGTTCCGCCGAGATCGGCGACGGTCATGAGACGTTCGAGATTTGCGAGAGCGGCAGGCCAATCGCCGCGAGCAAGATGGATGCGGGCCTCGGCAAACGTGGCGATGGTCTCAGGCAGTTTTCCTTTGAAAACTTCACGTGTTTTACCGCACCATTTGATGGCCTCGAGATCCTCGCCTTGGTCGCGGTGGACATCGACGATATTTAGATACGCACGTTCGAGTTTTTCGTCAGTGGGATATTTTTCGATGAATTTTTGATACCGCTTTAGAGCCTCTTTGTGTTTGCCGACGCGCGCGTAAGCAGGAGCCGAAAGCAGTAGTGCGTCTTTCGCAGCAACGGTATCGGGATACTGTTCCTGCACCCGTTCGAACCATTTTAACGCCTCGACATAGTCGCCCTGTTGCGTAAAACCGCGTCCGATCTGGATGAGCGAATCCTGTGCGTTCGCGCCGTTAGGAAAACGTGCGACTATCGCTTCGAAATGCAGTTTGGCGTCGGCAAAGTCGCGGTTAAATTGGTAGATATTTGCCCGCCGCAAATGTTCTGTTTCGGCTAGATCGGGTGCTTTTTTGCCCAAGGCCTCAGCCCCGCCATTGAGCAGGTCGAGCCCCTTGGCTGCTGTTTGAGCGACATCATCCGGCTGTGCCGCATTTGGCATGGTCGAGAGCAAATTATTAAATATCTCACCAGCCACGTCGGCTTTGCCGGAGCGTAAATTTGCCTCAGCGAGCAATGCCTGATCTTCGCGAAGATTGGTTGAGTTCTTTTTTGACGGAGAACTCGTCACGCCGTATCCGGCGTTCAATATTCGGATCGTCTCGCTGTAATTTCCGCTTTCAAAATTATTTCTCGCAATCCTCTGACGAGCTGGGCCTACTAGCAAACTGTCGGGCGACAACAGCACAAGCTGCTGCAAATAGAGGCGTTCGAGCATTAGGTTGCCGGTCGAGCGCGCGATCTCGGACAGATGTTTTAGTGCATAAACAGTAAGCAGGGAGTCGCGGGCGGCGACATTTTGGTAATTTGCCATCGCGAGGCCAAGCTGGCCGTCGGATTCGGCGTAGCGGGCGAGCAGGTAATCGTAATTATTGGCGGTAAAGGTTTTTGGGTCGGTTGTGGCGAGATTGTGCAGTTCGGCAATGGCGGATGTGTAGTTTCCGGTTTCTGCCAATGCAATTGCATTCGCGGCCGGCCCCTGCGGGATAGCCGCGACGGACATAACCGCAATTAATATGACCGTGCCGATCCGATGTTTCATTAACGGGATTTTAGCAAAGTTTCGCTATTCGCGGTAAAATCAGACCAAAGCGTTTATGACAACACGAATATTGAGCGGAAAGACTATTGCGGACGCGATCAAATCGGAGATCGCGGCCGAAGTTAAGGCCATCGAGGTCGAACATGGTTGGCGGCCGTGTCTGGCTGCGGTTCGCGTCGGCCAAGACCCCGCGTCTGAGGTCTATGTCGGCAATAAGGTAAAAACCGCTGCCGAACTAGGCATCATCTCGGAGCACCATCATCTGCCTACCGAGACCAGCCACGCCGATCTGCTGGCGTTGGTCAATGACCTGAACGCCAACAACGATGTTGACGGCATCCTCGTCCAACTGCCGCTGCCAAAACATATTAACGAACGCGAGATACTCGAATCGATAGATCCGGCAAAAGACGTTGACGGTTTTCACCCCGAAAACGTCGGTCGGCTGTCGCTGGGCTATCCGTCGCTGGTGCCGTGCACACCGGCGGGCGTAGTCGAGATCTTAAAGCGTTCGGACATCGAGATCGCGGGCAAGCACGCCGTCATCGTCGGCCGCAGCAATATCGTCGGCAAACCGCTGGCAATGCTGCTCTTACAGGAAAATGCGACCGTGACCATCTGTCATTCGCGAACGGCAAATCTGGCTGAGATAACCAGCCAAGCCGATATCTTGGTCGCGGCGATCGGCCGGGCCGGATTTATTCGCGGCGAACATATCGGCGCGGGCTCGACCGTCATCGATGTCGGCATTAACAATTTTTCCGACCTCGAAACCGCGAGTGAGATGTTTCCCGCCGAAGATCTCGAAAAGCGAAAAGCAACGATCGAGAAGCGTGGGAGCACGATGGTCGGTGATGTAAATCCCAAAGATGCGATGCAAAAAGCCGCAAACTTCACACCCGTCCCCGGCGGCGTGGGGCTGTTGACGGTGGCAATGTTGATGAAAAACACGGTCACCGCAAACAGCACAAATGCGGCGAATCGTTGAAATTTCTCCAAATCTCTGTGAACTCTGTGGCGGTACAAACTTATGAACTTTGAAGAATACCAATCCGAAGCTCGAAGCACGGCTCTTTATCCGCGGCGAATGGAAAACCTCGAATACCCGACGCTCGGACTTGCGGGCGAGGCGGGCGAGGTGGCTAATATCGTCAAGAAAATTCAACGCGATCACGGCGGCGTGATCACCGACGAAACGCGTTTGAAATTGAAGGACGAGCTTGGCGACGTGCTCTGGTACATCTCGGCGTGCGCCGATGAATTAGGACTAACCCTCGCTGAGGTTGCAGAATACAACGTCCAGAAGCTGGCCAAAAGACATAATCGGGCGGCTTAATGCTAAAAGTCGGACTCACCGGGTCGATCGCGGTCGGCAAGTCTTTTGTTTGCGATTGTCTTCGCGAACTGGGTTGTCACGTACTCGACGCTGATCGCACCTCGCGTGATGTTGTCGCAAAGGGAACTGACGGGCTCGCAGAGATCGTTAGCAAATTTGGCGACGAGGTTTTGGAGCCGGATGGCGAACTTGACCGCAAAAAGATGGGGTCGATCGTTTTCGCAGATGACGAAAAGCGGCAGCTTTTGAATTCTATCGTCCACCCGCGTGTTTTTGAGGCCCAAAACAAATGGATCGAAGAGGTTGAGAAACGGGATCCAAATGGCATCGCCGTCATCGATGCCGCTCTGATGATCGAGTCCGGCGGGTATAAACGCTTTGATAAACTTATTGTCGTCTGGTGCGAACCTGAGATACAATTGCAGCGTCTAATGAGCAGGGACGGTTTTGACGAAAATACCGCAAAAATGCGTATCGCAGCCCAAATGCCACAAGACGAAAAGAAGCGTTTCGCCGATCATTTGATCGACACCTCCCAAGGGTTTGACGATACGCGACGACAAGCCGAACGAATCGTCACCGAACTGAAAAAGGCCACGTAATAGCACAAATGCCGGATCTAAAAAAAATGCAAGGCCTTACAAAACGCGGACTCGCGTTTGTGGCTGCCGTGTTTTTTATCACTTCATGCACTCAGATAGAAAAACCCGCCGCCGAGCCTTTTTTCTCCGGCACACAGCCGCCGCCGAAACAGGAATTTCGATGGAGCAACGGCAAGATGCCAAAGAGTTTTGATCCCGCACGTGCCGCCGCTGCACCGGAAACAGATATCGTCCGTGCGGTGTTCGAAGGGCTGACCGAGATCGACGCAAAAACGCTCGAGGCCGTTCCGGCGGCAGCCGAGAAATGGTCGTCGTCGGACGATCTACGCGAATGGACATTTCACCTGAGAAAAGACGCCCGCTGGTCGAACGGCAAACGCGTGACCGCCGAAAATTTTGTGATTGCGTGGCAGCGTCTGGGCACGCTTGGCAATAAAACTGCCCACCGCGATCTGATACAAAACATTGTCGGTTTGAAAGCCGAAAAGCCTGTCGCCGCTCCGGCTGACTCACGCGATTTTCAGCACGATCCGGTCAAGACGGGTGAGACGCCGACGCAAAATCTTTCGGGAGTGACGAAACGTCAGGAACAGACCACACCCTACCAACCCGCAACCGACCTTGACGAGGGCGTTCCGCCGAGGCAAGACCGCGTGACGGCCGCAAAAAAGACGGGTGTCGAGGCAGTAAGCGATGTCATCCTAAAAGTGACGCTCGAACTGCCGGATAAAGATTTTCCAAAGCTTGTCGCAAACCCGATTTTTCGCCCGATCTATGGCGACGGTGCCGACTTTAACACCGAGCCGCTGAATGCAAAGCTCGTGACAAACGGAGCGTTTTCGATCGCCGATATTACTAAGGACGGCGTGACGCTCACGCGTTCGGATAAGTATTGGGACAAAGATTCTGTCAAACTTGAGCAGGTTCAGTTCGTTCAAAAAGAAACCGCCGAGGCCGCACTTGACGCCTATAAAAAGGGTGAGGTCCACGCCGTCACAAACGCTGATTTTGAGCCGCTGGCGTTAAAACTGCTTGCTCCGTATGACGATTTTAGGCGGACGACGCACAGTGCTCTGAATTTTTACGAGGTCAATACTAAAACCGCACCGTTTAACGATCGCCGCGTTCGCGAAGCTCTTGCGACCTCGATCGACCGCGACCGCCTGACGGATGGCGAACTTGAGGGTTCGACACAGCCTGCCGCCGGATTTTTGCCGTTAGGCGATAAAAAAGTCTCGCGACTCATCCTCGACATCGAAAAAGCAAAGGGTTTACTTGAAAAGGCGGGTTATCCAAACGGCGAAAATTTTCCGCAGATACGTCTTGTCGTTAATCGAAATGATACCCAGCAACGCATCGCGAGATCCGTCGCCCGCATGTGGAAGACAAACCTAAACCTTGAGACACTCATCATCGTAAAAGAAGCGTCTGAGATCGAGGCCGTCAAAACGAGCGGCGATTATGATCTGATCCGCCGCGGCGTCGTACTGCCGACTGCTGACGAGATGGTCAGCCTGACGGCTTTGTTTGGAACGGCTACAAAAACCGTCAAGGATTCAGAGGCAGAACCCAAACCCGGCGATTCTGACATCGAGTTGTTTCGCCCGCCGTTAGATAAAGATAAAAAAGGCGGGCCGTCCGAACCGGCTGAGGGCGAGGTTCCAAAAGCCGAGCCGCCCGCGATCGTCATGCTGACCGAGGGCGACGCGATCTATGAGCTAAATGCCATACCGCTGTATTTCCCGATGTCGTATTCGCTGGTCAAGCCCTTTGTCAAAGGATTTGAAATAAACGGCCTCGACGCCGCGTTGTTAAAAGACGTGAGCATCGACAGCAACTGGCAGCCAAAACAGTAGCGATTTGGATTACGGTTTTCCCCTAAACCGATATTTAGTGTAAATTAACGAAAAGTTTCGCAGCCTTATCAATGAAGGACCCTCGCAAACTATCTCAAATCCTCATCCTGATGTTTTGCATCGGCTTGCTTACCAATGGATGCACGAGTTCGGCCAACAGCCGCTATTTCGGAAAAACCGTCGCCCCAAAAGACAATATTCTGCGATACGTTTCCGGATCAGAGCCCGAGACGCTCGATCCGCACATCTCATCCGGCCAACCTGAGGCTCGTGTTTACATGGCGATCTATGAGGGACTCGTCGAATACGGCCCTAAAGATATGCAGCCGATCCCGGCGATCGCAAAAAGCTGGGAGATCAGCTCGAATGTCGATGAATTTGTCTTTCACCTTCGCGATAACGCCAAATGGAGCGACGGCACGCCGATCACCGCTAACGATTTTGTTTACAGCTTTAGACGCGGTTTTGCGGCAGACACTCTGTCGTCATCGACCGAGCTTGGCTTTTTCATCAAATATGCCGAGGCTTTCAACGGCGGGCAGGTGTTTGTAAAGAAGGGCGATTCATTCCTACTCGAAAAAGATTTTGGCGGCGAAGAGCAAAAGCCGTCGACCGGGATCGGCCCCGATACGGATTTTCATAAATTTGTACAATCGCCGATACGCCTAACGCTCGACGGCGATGAAAAGAAGCGTGCGAAACAGATCGATGCGGATCCTAAATTAAAAGCGGCTGTTGCCGGGGCCGAGTTTGTCCCTGTTAAGGCCGAAGATATCGGCGTTGAGGCGATCGATAATTACACCTTGCGTGTGACGCTTCGCCAACCCGCTCCGTTTTTTATCGGACTGCTCGCCCACCAATTTTTCCGTCTCGTGCCAAAACAGGCGATCGACAAATGGGGAAAAGAGTGGACCCGCAAAGAACATATCGTTACGTGCGGTGCGTTTCGAATCAAGGAAATACGCCCATACGACGCGCTGATCCTCGAAAAAGATCCAAACTATTGGGACGCCGCAAATGTCCATCTAGACGGCATCGCATTTTACCCGGTCGAGGACAACGCCACTATTCTAAATCTTTACAAGGGCGGCTCGGTCGACGCGTTTTTGAATCACACCGTGCTGACATCGTGGATCGAGCAGGTGCGGGCGTTCAAGGACGAGTACATGAATTTCCCGGAAAATTCGACTGCCTATTACAGCATGAATGTGACGCGGCCGCCGTTTAACGACCCCAAGGTTCGTAAGGCATTTGCGATGGCTGTCGATAATGATGCTCTTTCAAATTTTCGCAAGATCACCAAACCGCTCTACGATCTGACGCCAACGGGCATTTTTCCGGATTATGACAAGGCCAGGGCAAAGGTCAGCGAAGAGATCCGTAAGGAACGTAATATTGCCCCGGACGTCTGGGCAAAATACGGAAAATTTGACGCCGAGCGGGCTCGAAAGACGCTCACCGAGGCAGGCTTTCCGGTGCAGAAAAGCGGTGACGGTTGGGCGTGCCCGACGTTCCCGACCGACAAAGTCTCGCTGATGTTCAACACCAATGAAAATAACCGTTCGATCGCCGAATTTGTTCAGGCGCAGTGGCGGCAAAATCTTGGGATCACGGTGCCGCTCAAGAGTCAGGAATTCAAAACTTTTTTGAAAGACCGCCACGAGGTGCAGTATGACGGATTGGCTCAGAGCCTCTGGTCTGGTGATTACATGGATCCGTACACTTTTGTGGGATTGCATTACGGTTATCCGAATAACGGCGATGCGGGATTTAACGACCCGAAATACAACAAGATGCTCGATGACGCCAACGCCGAGCTCGATCCCGCAAAGCGTTACGAGATGCTCGCCCGCGCAGAGTTTTATCTGATGGAACAGCAGCCGTCTATACCGCTGACTATCAATGCGACTAATTGGATGAAAAAGCCCTATGTCAAAGGCATGTACCCAAATCCGGGGACGCTGCTGCCGTGGAAATTTGTTTATATCGAGCAAGATCCGGCGAAATGGGATAAGGACGTTGAAAATGTGATGACCGAGAGCGACCCTCAGGTCGAGAAACAGTTACAGGAGCTGACCGCGACGCAAAAGACAGCGAAATAAGATGCTTAGCTTCATCATCCGCCGATTACTGATAATCATACCGATGGCCTTGCTCGTCGTGACGCTGACGTGGGGTCTCGTGCGGATCGCTCCGGGTAATTTTTATTCGGCCGAAAAGAAGCTGCCGCCCGCCGTCGAAGCCAACATTCGCAAAAAATACGGCCTCGATCAGCCTTGGTACACGCAATACGGGATGATGATGTCAAACATCGTCCGCGGCGATTTTGGCGATTCGCTTAAGTATCAAGGCCAGTCGGTCAACGAGATCATCCGGCGGCATTTGCCGTATTCGGCGGTGATCGGGTTGCTCGGTTATTTGCTGGCACTCGCGATCGGCCTGACGGCCGGAACGGTCGCCGCACTAAAACAAAATTCCGGCTTTGATTACGGTTCGATGTCGCTGGCGATGCTCGGCCTATCGGTGCCAAATTTCGTCTTGGGGCCGATCCTCGTGCTGATATTTTCATTTTGGCTTTATTGGCTGCCGCCCGGACGTTGGGGAGGTGTTTCCGGCATCATTCTGCCGGTGATCACATTGTCGGCGATCTATGCTGCTTACATCGCACGTTTGACGCGAGCCGGTATGCTCGAGGTAATGCGTTCGGATTATATCCGCACAGCCCGTGCAAAAGGTTTGGACGAAAAAACGGTCCTGCTGCGTCACGCGATCCGCGGCGGGCTGATCCCGGTGCTTTCATTCACCGGACCGGCACTCGCGGCGTTGCTTGCCGGAACGGTGGTTGTCGAAAAGGTCTTCGCGATACCGGGCCTCGGAAACATCTTTATACAGGCGGTATTGAACCGCGACGAGCCGCTGATACTTGGCGTCGTTGCATTTTTGTCGATCCTGATCATGATCTTTAACCTGATCGTTGATATCGCTTACGGGTTTTTAGATCCGCGAATTCGTTACGAATAGTTTTTATGGCTGAGAACATCGAGATCGTAAAGGGAGCTTCGCTGTGGCGTGACGCATGGCGGCGTCTGCGGCGCAATAAACTAGCGATGTTTGGCCTCGGTGTCATTGCGTTTATGATCGTCGCTGTTATCATCGGCCCGGCGATCATTAAATGGACGACCGGTTACACGTACGACTTTATTCCGACCGACCGCGATCTGGTCAAGGCAATGCCGCCGTCGTTCAGACATCTGATGGGAACTGACGATGCGGGCCGCGATATCTTTGCACGAGTGCTGCAGGGCGGACGCATTAGCCTAATGGTCGGTGTCATCTCGACAACCGTTTCGCTAATAATCGGCGTCTCGTACGGAGCGACCGCCGGATATCTCGGCGGCCGGATCGATAATCTGATGATGCGTATCGTCGATATACTCTACTCGATCCCGTATATTCTGATCGTCATCGTGCTGCTTTCTGTTTTTGGCGGGCCGAGCACGCCGGAGTGGATACAATGGCTGTCGACGACCCTTGGAGGGGCAGGAAATCAAGGTTTGAGTCAGATCTTTTTGTTGTTCTTTGCGTTGGGACTCGTCTCTTGGCTGACGATGGCTCGGGTTGTTCGAGGACAGATATTGTCTCTAAAGAATCAGGAATTTGTGCTCGCGGCCAAGGCTACGGGCGTCTCGACATTTGGCATCATCTTTCGGCATCTCGTGCCAAACGCTCTCGGCCCCGTTATCGTCTATGCGACATTGACCGTCCCGAGCGTAATGCTGACCGAAGCGTTTTTGTCCTACCTCGGGCTTGGCGTACAGCCGCCGTATGCGTCGTGGGGCAGCCTCGCGTCGGACGGCGTTAAGAACATCGCTATTTTCCCATGGCAGCTTTTGTTCCCGGGGCTGACGATGGCGCTGACATTATTTTCATTAAACTTTTTAGGCGACGGCCTGCGTGATGCTCTCGATCCGCAAACGAGAAAATTTTAGGAGATCATTGATAGTGAGAAAAGTGGTTACTGTTTTGGCGGCGACATTGTGCGTTGCTGTCGTTGGTTACGGGCAAACAAAGCAAAAGCTGGCCCCGACGCCGACGAAATCCAAACTGAACATTATCAAAGAGGGTGCCGGTATCGAGGACATCAAGGTCGGCAAATCGACCGCGGACGATGTCGTTAAGCGTTTTGGCAAAGTCTATCGGTGGGAGATAAACAAAAAATACTCGTTCCAGATGACGTACGACCGCATCGGACTGTCATTCTATTTTTGCCAAGCAGATAAAAAAGAGGAGATATTCCTGATCGAGATCAAGTCACCGTATAAAGGCAAAACGAGCAAAGGCATCATTCTCGGCCAGTCAACTAAGGAAGAGACAGAAAAGGCATACGGCAAGCCAAAAGATGGTTTTGAATATCCGGGTATCAACTTTTATTACAACAAATACGGCAAGCGAAATCTGATAACCGAGATCGATATTGTTGAGACGACAGGACTGCGGCAGTGTCAGGACAAAAAATGACCAGTAACGGCACAATTTTATCGGTCGATGGCCTCAAGACCTATTTTCACACCGAAGACGGCGTCGTCAAGGCGGTTGACGGCATCTCGTTTGAGTTGAAAAAAGGCGAGACGCTGGGCATTGTCGGCGAATCGGGCAGCGGTAAATCTGTGTCCAACCTGTCGATCATGCGGCTGATCCCCGAGCCTCCGGGTGAGATCGTCGCGGGCGAGATAGTCTTTGACGGCATCGATGTGCGGGGGTTGTCGATCGACGATGTGCGTAAGATACGCGGCCGCCGGATCGCGATGATCTTTCAGGACCCGATGACATCGCTCAATCCGTTTCTCAAGATCTCAAAACAATTGACGGAGGTGACCGTGCTTCACCTCGGACATACAAAGCAACAGGCTCGCGAACACGCGATCACGATGCTCAAACTCGTCGGCATTTCCGACGCCGAGCAGCGAATCGACAGCTATCCGCACGAATTTTCGGGCGGGATGCGACAGCGTGTGATGATCGCGATGGCACTGAGCTGCGACCCGGAATTATTGATCGCCGACGAACCGACGACCGCTCTCGATGTCACGATCCAAGCGCAGATCCTCGAACTTATCAAAGACCTAAAGGCGCGCATGGGTACGAGCGTCATCCTCATCACGCACGACCTCGGTGTCGTCGCCGGGATGACGGACAAGATCATCGTGATGTATGCCGGCAAGGTTTTCGAACAGGCACCGACGCGCGAGCTTTTTAAGACGCCCGCAAATCCGTACACCAAGGGTCTGTTAAAGAGTGTTCCCGATCCCGCCCACGAACAAGGAAAAGAGCTTTATCAAATTCCCGGCCTACCGCCGGATGTCGCTCATTTGCCTCCCGGCTGCCCGTTTGCCCCGCGTTGCAGCCGTGCTGAGGATATTTGCCACAGCGAGTTTCCGCCGTTCGTCGAGATAAATAAGGACCACCATTCGCTGTGTCATTTTGCGAATGACGTTTATGCCGAATCCAAAAGCGAGGTGGCAAAATAATGCTGATCCATTTAAGCTGCCCAAAATGCGCCGCCAACCTCGATTTTGACGACGGGATCCGCTTTATCCAATGCGAATTTTGCGGCGCGACGTCTTTATTAGATCTTGAAGATGATAAGCCGAGCCTGACGCTCGAAGTTCCGACTCCTGCCGCAAAGTCCTTCGCCCCGTCGGATGAGATATTGATCTCGATCCAGAACCTCAAAGTGCATTACCGCTCGGGCGGCGGATTTTTGCGTCCGTCCACGATTGTAAAAGCGGTGGACGGTGTGTCGCTTGATATTCGTAAAGGCGAAACGCTTGGGCTCGTTGGCGAATCCGGCTGCGGCAAATCGACACTTGGCAAAGCAATACTGCGGCTGACCGAGCCGACCGGCGGCAAAGTGTTGTACAACGGCAAAGATCTCGCAAGCCTGCCAAAATCAGCGATGCGCGACCAGCGAAAAGATCTGCAAATGATCTTTCAGGACCCATATGCTTCTCTCAACCCACGAATGACCGTGGGCCAGATCATCGGCGAACCGTTACGCACATTTGGACTTACAATCGGGTCGTCAGCATCGCGTGTCGAGGAACTGATGGAAACCGTCGGCCTCAGCCGCAGGTTTATCAAGCGTTATCCGCACGAGTTTTCCGGCGGCCAACGCCAGCGTATCGGTATCGCCCGGGAGCTCTGCCGTCGACCCCGAGTTCATCGTCGCCGACGAACCAATCTCTGCCCTCGATGTTTCAATTCAGGCTCAAATAATGATCCTGATGGAGCGTCTGCAAGCCGAAAAGAATTTAACTTATCTGTTTATTTCGCACGACCTGCGGGCAGTCCGTCATCTTTCCGACCGTGTTGCCGTGATGTATTTAGGCCGCATCGTCGAGCTTGCCGGTGGTAAAGAAATTTACCGCGATCCGCTGATGCCCTATACCAAGGCACTGATCTCGGCCGTGCCGGTGCCTGATCCTGAGATAGAAGCAAAACGCGAGCGTATCATCTTAACGGGAGATGTTCCGTCGCCGATCAATCCGCCAACGGGCTGTCATTTCCATACGCGATGCCAGTTCGCGATCGACGCTTGTAAGACCCAGGTGCCGCAGCTCGTCGAGATCAAACCCGACCATTTTGCGGCGTGTATCCGCATCTCGCCGGAGCATCCAAATATCGAGGCAAACGCGTCCGACGGATTAGTAGCGATAGAAAATTAACACAAAAAAGAAGCTCGATATCGAGCCTCTTTTTTATTGTGAAAACGGGACGGTTTAGAATATTCCCGGCGTTGCCGTTTCATGACTTTCGGCATTGCGCAATGATTTGATCCGGTTATGAGCAACGAGGACTGCATGAGCCTGTTGTTCAATGACATCGGCGATGTTCGCGGGCAGACTCGTTTTTAATGCGTCCGCATAAGCTTCCTTAGCAAAGTCTTCGCCGCGTTCGCATTCATTGAGGATCGCTTCTTCGTCCTTGCCGGTGACAAGCGATTTGATGTCGATCCAGCCGCGATGGACCGCCGCCGACAGCGTGCCGGTCGATTCCGGATCGCCGCCTAATTCGCGGACAAGCCCTTGCAGAATGCCGGAAAAATCAGACCGCTGTTGCGAAAATTCGTAAAAAACCGTCTTGAGTTCAGATCTTTCTATCCCCTCGGCCGCGGTCTTAAAACCATTTTGCCCGTCTTTGCAGGTCTCAATGAGACCATTCAAAATCGCAATGACATCCGCGTTCGATGCGGTCTCGGTTTCTGTGGAAACAGGAACTCCGTCCGTTGTGATAGCCTTTGTTGCTTCGTAATCGTTGATCATAATGATTGCCTCCGTAAAAAAATGTATTCCGGCTAGCATATTCCATTTATAAATAGGGTCTGACGCCCAGACACTTTCCCGATATGCTGTCAATATTTAGAATATGATCTTGAACTTGAGTTGAAAGTACGTTAGCGAACATAAGGCATTAATTAAATGCATGTCGATCCATCACCCTTTCGATCTCAAATTTCGGCATCGATTTTCGTGAAATAGTGATGCGATTGACCGTATTACAAAGGTAAATAAAAGATCATCCAGATCGCAGAACTTCCGCGATCTGTGCTTGGTATTTGATCTAGGAGCGATAGGTCACCGATTTGAGCGAGTTTTCACAAACTTTGACGATAGAGCGAATAGCCGATGAGGCCGGGCTGGCGATAGCCGTGGCCGACGCTTTGCGTGAACTTGCGTCTGCAAACAACAACTCGATCTGTGCGAGCCTCAACCCCGACGGCAAATACGTCGGCCAGTGCGCCGCGTTTTGCGGGACGGCGTTAGAAGAGGTTGTAGAGGTTGGCGAGGCAGTATCGTTCACCTGTCACGCCGGGCTCGAATGCCGGGCAGTGCCGATCGCAGACGCCGGACAACGGCTCGTCGCGATCGTTGGACGGACATTTATAAAGGCCGAAAATTACCGACGTGCGACCGAGCGTGCGATATCCGGCGACTGGAGCAAGTATCCACCGTCCGAATTTTTTGAGAATGTCCTGCTGAGCGGGCTCGCTCTCGGAGATCGAAAAAGCGGCGGAGAAAGTAGCCGCTGAGATGTGAATCAATCGAAGACATCGAACTGCCCAAAACACCGATCCAGCAACCAGTTGAACAGCTTGAGCCTGAATTGCCCGAACCGGAACAGCCTGAACAAGAGATCTCAATTCCGCCGACGGCAAAAGCCGCCGAAACACAGGCATGGCGGGCATTTTTTGGCTCGCTGTTAAAAACGGATTTTCCGCGTGCGACCGAGTCGATACTTGAGTTTCTCGCACATCACTATGGCTTCAAAGCACTCGTCTGGCTTGAGCGCAGCAACGGCGGTTTTGAAAACCGTGCGGCGTATGGCGAGATGAAAGGGCGAAAGGTGCGGCTCGGCATCGCGGCCGACGACCAGCGTTTGATCGAAGCGATGCAAAACGAAATGCCTCTTGAAATTGGCGAGCGTCATGGTGCAGACAACACAACGCGGACGATGAATCTTTTCCCGATCGGCGTCGCCGGCGAGATCTCGGCGGCGGTCGCGACACTCGACAATATAGGTTCTGACAGCGGCAAAAAACAGATCGCACGTATGTGCCAGTCGATAGCTCCGCAGCTAGAGATTCTTCGTTTGCGGAGCGATGTTGCCCGCCGCGAGCTGATCGGCGGAGCGGTCCGGCGATTTAGCGATGGCATCAAATCGGTCGAGACCGACGACCTCTGGCTCAGCCTGACGCAAAATGCGGCCGGGATCCTACAGGCCGAACGGGCGTCTTTGCTCGTCTATGACAAGACATCGGAGTCGTTAGACATCAAATCGATCATCGGTTCACGTAATGAATTTGACGCGAGCGAAGAATCGGGTTCGCGTGTCGCGAAAGTGATCTTTGCACGCAACGAACCGGTCATCGTATCGGACATCAGCAAGACAGGCCTGCCTCCGGCGGCCGAGAGAGGTTACAGGTCAGCATCATTTCTGAGCTGTCCGGTAACGATCGGCGGCAATGTGATCGCGGTGATGAGTTTTACCGACCGGGCGGGCGGCAAGCCCTTTGATAAGGAATCGCTCGAATTATTTCAGGCGATCGCACCGCAGCTTGCGGTTTCGATCGACCGTGCAACGCTGAAAGAAAAGGCGGGCGAATTTGAACAACTTTCTGTCACCGACGCTCTGACCGGTCTGCTCAACCGCCGCTACATCGAGGAACGCCTGATGGAGGAGATCAAGCGGTCGAACCGTCACGGATTTCCGATGAGCTTTATGATGCTCGATGTCGATGAGTTCAAATCTTACAACGACCAGTTTGGCCATCCTGCGGGCGATGAGGCTTTGAAAATGGTCGGCCACATTATCCGCGAAACTTTGCGCGGAGCCGATGTCGCGGCACGATACGGCGGAGAGGAGTTTGCGATCCTGCTGCCGCAGACGATCAGCGAAGAGGCTCTCGCCATCGCGGGACGTATCCGCGCTAACATCGAAGAGACTGTTTTCCCGCACCGCCGCGTTACACTGAGCATTGGCGTCGCAAGCTGTTCGGCTGAGTTGTGCCTCGCCGAAAATATCGTATCGGCGGCCGACAAGGCGCTCTATCATGCGAAACATAACGGCCGTAACCGAGTGCAGGCGTTCGAGGATATGGCTCCGGTTCAAGCAAATTAGATGAAACGAGTTGTCGAAAATAGAATTTATGCGACGTGCGACCCGGCCGAATTTGTCGGCCGCGAGACGGAGCTTGAGCGTTTGCTGGATCATGCGACTGCGACGAGCGGGCTGGCGATGCTTTGCGAACCTCTCGCAGGTGCGTCCGAATTGATTCGGCAGGCTTACGACCGGCTCTTTGTCGGTGGCTGCGAAGTCGTGCCGTTCTATTTTGAGATAAAGCCCAGCGACACCGATGCGAAAACCCTCGCTACTCGGTTTGTCCGAGAATTTTTACTTCAGACGGTCGCGTTTCGGCGCAGCGATAAAAAGATACTTGATTCGTCGCCCGAGATCTGCGAACTCGCCGAGCTTGCCGTGCCCGCCGACGGATATTGGATCGACCGGCTCGTCGAGACGTGCAAGAGCGACAGCCGTTTTAACGATGACAGTTCGTTTGTGCGAAATTGCCTCAGCGCTCCTTTGCGGGCGGCGGGGCATGGTGCCAAAAGTTTTGTGATGATCGACGGGCTCGATGTTTTGCCGGAAATCAGCGGCGGCGAAAGCCTGCTCGCGGACCTGGTCTCAATATTTTCGCGTGGCACGATCCCATACATGTTTTTAGCGGCCAGCGTCGGTTTATGTTTGGCAGGACGACGCTCCCGACAATGCCGCTCAATTGCCTTAAACAGGCAGATGCTGGTGAGCTTGTCGAAAGCCTCTCGGCTTCGACGGCCGTTGCTATTAACGATCAAACCCGTGACCTGATAGCGATCCAGCTTGGCGGCCGGCCGGGTGCGATCCGCTCGCTATTTGCTGCGGCTGCGGAACATGGCAAAAACCTTGACACCTTTGATCGCGTGCAAAAGGCATATACCGACGAGATATTTGGCGGGCGTATCGGGCGGGCATTTGATGCGATGTTTGACCGTCTCATTCCCGGTGTCGATCTGCGGGCAAAGACTCTGCGTTTGCTTGGTGAAACGCACTTTGCGGGCGATACGGGTATTCCCTTTGCGTATTGGAAAAAGCACCTTGGGCTGACGGCGGATGAGACCGGTCGGCTGCTCGGGCGATTGAACTGCAGTGAATTGATCCGTTATGAATCCGACGTGGTCCGTGCGGATGCCAACGACGTGATCTCAGCGGATCGCATCGCCGCGAGGATCAGGCTTGAGGGTAGCTCGCGTGCCCTCATTATCGGAGAAGCTCTGGCCGCCAACATCCGCCGTGCTCCGGCTCTGATGGCGCGTGTTTATCGTCGCAATTCGGCTCTGGGCTTGCGTGAATTGCTCGCAGCTTTTGACGGCAGCATGGTGTCGTGTGCTTTGATCGATTACGCTCGTTTCAACGACGAGCTGAAAGGGGCCGACGAAGAAAAGATACAGAAGGCTCTGAAAGACGATAACAACAAGATCGCTCTGCCGCAGATCGTCTATACGGCGAACGCGGCGGCGTTTTACCCCCAGCTTGCGGAGATCGCCGATGCCGAGAGGATCGCGATCGCACTCGGCACCGACGGTGACGGCAAAGAGATCGCTGTCATCGCGGCCGAGGTCGAGTCTAAGCTCGAAGCGACGCTTGAGACGGCTAATTTCTGGTGCGACCGGCTCGAGATGGCGGCTTATCATTGCGGATTTGAAAATTACAAGATCTGGCTCATCGCACCTGAGGGTTTTGCCGCCAATGCGCTCGAATCGTTGCGTGACCGCAACGCCTATGGCTCAAGCCGTAAACAGGCCGCTTTGTTAGCACAAATTCTAAACGCCAAAACCGCAACCGATACGGCTGCGGCTCTCGCTGACGAGTACGAGATCACCGTCCCGATGGGCGAGGACACCGAGATGATCGCCGCTCACACTATCGAGGACATCGCCAAACGCCATAACTTCCCGTCAAAAGCGATCAACCAGATCAAGACCGCTGTCGTCGAGGCGTGCATCAACGCGACCGAACACAGCTTAAGCCCCGACCGCAAGATCCATCAGAAGTTTTCAGTCGATGACGAAAAAATAGTCATCACCATCGCCAATCGCGGCCTCCGCCTAGCCGACAAAGCCGCCAAACAGGTCGAACCCCAAGAAGGCCGCCGCGGCTGGGGCCTAAAACTAATGAAAGGCCTCATGGACGACGTCCGCATCGAACAATCCGATGACGGCACCCGCATCACGATGACAAAGTTCATCAAAAGCCTCTAACCTGGCGGTGGTTCACTGCAGTCCGGACGACGGTTTAGTTTCAGTTGGGCGCCCAGAGCGGGGGTGGGGGCAGCGAGAAGCGGGGAACATCGGATCGGTAACGGGAAATGCCCGGTTAAAGAGGTCGTCGCTACAAAGCAGCGGGGGGGGGGGGGGGGAAAGTTGTTTAGATTGTCGACCCAAATTCGACCAAGTTACAAAAGTAACGTGAAACGAGTCAGCGAGCCCATCACCATTGAAAACATAAAGAAAACCCATGCGGAGCGGCGGACGGAGATCCGGCGGCGGTTGGGTGAGTTTGCGGCTATTCGCGAAAGCGGTTCGGACCGTGTTCACTGGGAAGAGATGGTCTTTTGTTTTTTTACCGGCGGGTGCTCGGCGCGGATGGGAATCAATTCGCTTGAGGCGGTCAAGCCGATCTTGATGGACGGCGATCAGCAGCAGCTTGCTGATGCGCTGGTCGGCTCTCATCGTTACCCGAACGCCCGTTCTAAGTACATTGTTGCCTCACGCCAATTCCTGCTCGAACATTGCGATCTCAAACTGCGTACCAAGCTTGAGGGCTTTGATTGCAGCCACGCTCGACGCGATTGGCTGGTGCAGGAACCCGGCATCAAGGGCCTCGGTTACAAAGAGGCGAGCCACTACCTGCGAAACATCGGTTTTACCGGCTACGCGATCCTCGACAAGCACGTTTTGAACTGTCTCGCCGAGCTAAAAATAATTGACGACCCAAAGCCACCAAATACGCGTTCGAGGTATCTAACGGTTGAAGACAAGCTGAAACAATTTACCCATGAGATCGAGATCGACTTTGATGAGTTAGATTTGGTGCTGTGGTCGATGAAAACGGGTGTAATATTAAAATAGTTTCGTCACCGTCATAGCGGAGTTTGCATTATGCGGTTTAGCGGTAAATTTGCAAATACCTTCAGCCGGGCCACCTGCCCAAAATGGGTGGTCGTTCTCACATTCCTTTTAATATCCGCTTCGAGCACGCTAACCGCATCCGCCGCCGAAACCGACACAAAAGACGACGTTAAAAAACTCATCAAAGAGGCTGCTAAGCTTACCGCCGGCCTGATGCCCGAAGCCGAGGAAAAGCTGCGTAAAGCTCTAGCGATAGACGCAACCCGAAACGATACCAAGGTCGAGCTCGCTTATGTCCTTGTCAAACCACGCCGGCTTGGCGAAGCGTACGAGATCTGTTATCCGATCGTGCTTGCCGAGCCAAGAAATGCTCGAGCGAGATCTGTTTTGGGTGCGATGCTCATCAGTGCCAGGTCAATTTCAGGACGCACGAAGGGTCCTTTACTCGGCAATAGCCCTCGACCGTAGCGAGGACCTCGCCTGGGCCGGTTACGGAATGCTCGATTTTTACGAGAACCGGCTGGCAGCGAGCTATGCAAACCTTCTTCAAGGCAGTTTATCTATCCCCAAATGAGCCTGATTATCTATTTGCTCTTGCGCAGGTCTCAGCCCGCTCCGAACGCTACAAAGAGGCGGCTGAGGCATACTCTGATTTTCTGAGCGTCTCAAAAAGCACCGATGCCG
Organism: Chloracidobacterium sp.; assembly: GCA_016712045.1. Classification (GTDB taxonomy): domain Bacteria; phylum Acidobacteriota; class Blastocatellia; order Pyrinomonadales; family Pyrinomonadaceae; genus OLB17. The sequence goes on from JADJRV010000016.1 coordinate 105,190, forward strand.
ACCGTCGGGCAAGAATAATTGGACTTATCAGCTTTTTGAAGTTCCTTGGCGGCGTTGGCAATCTTTACGTCAATGGTAGCAACGAGCAAACGAGCGTTAAGTTCGAGCTCGTCGGCAACCGTCCGATCATCAAACTCAGGATCAATGACAACGAGGAACCGCTCAGGTTTGTGCTGGACACCGGATCGGGCATATCCGTTTTGTCCGAAGACATAGCTACCGAGCGCAAGATAAAGGCCGTCGCCAAGGGCGGCCATGCAAGAGGCATCGGCGGAGATGGGCGTTTCGCGATAGTCTACGGATTGTTAAAGAAGGTCAGGCTTGGTGATGTCAGTATTAAGAATGTGCCTGTGTACATACGCAAATTTCACACAGATGGGCAGAGCGGGGGACAAAAGGTTGACGGCTACATCGGGCTCGCACTGATCTCAAAGTTTTTGACGACCATCGATTACGGCAATCTGACATTTTCGCTGACGCGCAAAGAATCTGACCGCAAAGAGTTTACCGATAGCGACGGGGGTTCACAGCCATTGCGGCTCACATCGAGCGGATTTTTGAGCGGTCAGGTCGAAATACAGGGTGTCGATTCTAAATTGAATTTTATCGTCGATACCGGGGCGAGCGTTTCGGTGATCTCGGACCGCGTTTCCAGGACCGAAGGCGTGAGTTTATTCAGCAACGACGAAAGGCTCAGGGTGGTCGGGGCTGCAGGCGTTACCGAAGACGTTCCGACGTTTCTGCTGCCAAGGGTCACGTTTGGCGATCATTCGCGCGAGAGCATCATGGCGATCGCTCTCGATCTCGACGTTATCAATGAGGCGTCCGGCTTTGAACAGGCGGGCATACTCGGCGGCAATTTTCTCAAGAATTACAAACTCACCTTTGATTTCCGAAACTCAAAAGTTACATTTGTTCCTGTAAAGCTCGAAAAGGAATAAATGAAGCTCAGTATCTATCTGGAAACATCAGTCGTCGGTGCATATCTCGACAACGGCGAGCCGTTTCGCCGCGATCTGACCATCCGCTGGTGGGAACACGAGATGTCCGAATACCGTGCGTACAGCTCGATCCTCGTCCAGCGTGAGATCGAACGCGTCGCCGAACCATACCGCTCAGGCTGTCTAAATCTGATAAAACCATTTGAGCAGCTCGACCTTGCCGAAGAGGTCGCGATCCTCGCCGAGGGCTACATCGACCGCGGCATCTTTCACCGCAAATTTATGGCTGATGCCATACACGTAGCGATCGCCTCGTTTCACAAGATCGACTATCTCGTCACGTGGAATTTTGGCCACATCGCCAACGTCCGCAAACAGGCACGGCTGCGGATGTTCAACACCGCCGCGGGCTTTTTCTCGCCGGTCATCGTCACGCCTGAGTTTCTCGTCCACACAATATAAAAGGCCGCCTTTTCAGACGGCCTTATTCAATCAATACAAACGAAATGTTATGGCGTTGGAGTTGTTGCTTCGGCAAATCTTGGCAGCGTGATCGGCTGATTCATATACAAGCCAAATTCGGTGCCTGATTTGACCTCGGCATCAGGCCCTTTCATCATCATTTCGCCGATTATGCCGGCTCCGGCTCCGATCGCGGCTCCGATCGCGGTCGCCTTACCGCCGCCGACCATTGCTCCGAGAATGGCACCGCCGGCCGTACCGCCGCCGATAAAGATGATCTTGCGATTTTTCATCTTGCTTGCCGACGCTCCGCCTTCGTTATCGCTGGTCGTCTTACCGGACGTAAGGTCGGTAAGCGAAGCGTTGATCGTCCGTGTGCGGCCGTTTGGCAGTTTGACCGATGTGAAGCTGCAATCGATCTCGCCCGGATTTCCGCCTTTTGATGCCTGTTTGACCGAATCGACCTGGCCCGTGACGATGCTGCCGGTCGGGATGACAACTACGCCGGTTGACGAATAAACAGGCTCCGTCACTGTCGTAGTAAATTTTTGCCCGACAACCGCCGTTTTTGAGCTGATCGTGCCGTTCATCCTGACGCGGATGACCGTACCGCTATCGACGGCGAACACCGGCTCCGCCGGTTTGACCGGCTTCTTGGCGACAGGTTTTTTCTTTAAGACAGGTTTTTTCGTTTGAGCGACTGCGCCGGTAACTCCTAACAACATGAGAATGCTCAAGACCAAAGCAATATTTTTTAGATTAAAGATCTGTTTCATCGTAATTTTCTCCTGATGGCCGACATCGCCATTCAATTAGCCCGCACGGCAAAATGCCAGCGTCTTTGACTAAAAAGCAGCTATTTTGGTTGCAAATAATATTTTCAAAACTGCGTTTATTACACACACAGATTATCACCAATACGTTCGCGAATAAAATTATCGATTTTTTTTGAAATCGCACCCGATTAGCAGTATATTCAGTACGACAACAACAGTTCGTAAGTCTCATGTGTACCAAACGACCCCCGGTGTAAAAACCGGGGGTCAAGTCATTTAAGAGACACGTTAAACAAGTTTTTGCAGGAGGCCTTTTTACCATGCATCTGTTTGCACCGACAATTCTCTTATTTGCGTTGAATGTTTTTGACGCAGTCTTGACGATCGTTTGGGTTCGGAGCGGTGTCGCGACCGAGGGCAATCAGTTGATGGCAAGCCTCTTAGATATTGGCAACGGACCGTTTCTCGGTGCCAAAGTCGCGGTCGGTGCGATAGCGGCATTTGTGCTCATCAAATGGGGCAATCGCCCGCTCGCCCGTTACGGTTTGGCTGTCGCACTGGCGGTTTACATCGGCCTGATGGGCGTCCATCTTTTCACCGGCCTCGCGGCTTTTGGCTATGTCTCAAATACCCTCATGGAAGAACTCGGCCAGTTGCCGGGACAGTTCCTTGCTATGATCGTTTAAGCTCGGCATTCCAATTCTTGGTCCACCTTGGTCCAGTCTGGTCCACCTGGTCCGGACCGGACCAAAACTTTTGCCCCACATCCCGCTCGGAAACATCCACTCCAAGTTTTTCGTAATTCATAACACAACGCGGATGCTTTTCGATGGCATCAAAATATTGATATTTTATTGATAGGGAAATAATTATTATGGCTACGAAATCTGTTTATCAAATGTCTGCCCGTCAGATAATCGTGCTGGCATTTTCGTCGGCACTCATCGCCGTTGGAGCGGTCGCTCTTTTGTACAATTTTGGACGAGTTTGGTCGACTGACACGTCGCCGATCGCATTTGCCGAAACGGCTCCGTTGGGTATCTCTGACCCGGCGCAGGTGAGCGACGAGCAAAACAACATCGAGGTCTATAAGACGATCTCGCCCGGAGTTGCGTTTATCAATACAACGTCATACACACAAGATTTTTGGGGTGATGTATCCGAAGGAAAAGGCAACGGCTCGGGGTCGGTCATCGACACGAACGGCAACATCGTCACCAATTATCACGTGATCGAAGGTGCACAAAAGCTGACCGTCAGCTTTGGCGGCGACAAAACGTACCCGGCAAAGGTCATCGGCGGCGACCCGGATACGGATCTCGCTGTAATTCGGCTAGAGAATCCACCGGCAGGACTGACCGTTGTGCCGCTGGGAGATTCGGACCGTTTGACCGTCGGGCAAAAAGTGCTGGCGATCGGTAATCCGTTTGGCCTTGACCGCACATTGACGACCGGTGTCATTTCCGGCTTACAGCGTCCGATCCGTGCCCGTAACGGGCGGCCGATCGACGCCGCTATACAGACTGATGCCTCGATCAATCCCGGCAACTCGGGCGGCCCTTTGCTTGATAAATACGGCAGGATGATCGGTATCAACTCACAGATCTTGTCGCCGGCCGGTGGTTCGGTCGGCGTTGGATTTGCCGTGCCGGTAAATATAGCAAAACGCATCATCCCGCAGCTCATACGTTACGGTGAGGTCAAACGACCTAAGATCGGGGCTGACCTTGTCAGCGTCGCCGGCCTGCTCGATCAGGGTATCAGGTTGCCGGTCGATTCAGGGCTTGTCGTGCGAAGCGTCCAGCCCGGAACGACCGCTGCAAACGCGGGACTAAAGGGCGTGTCACAGGATATGTCCGGCAATGTCAGGCTCGGCGATGTCATCATGACCATCGACGGCGAAAAGATGAACGACATGGATGATCTCTATCGCTATCTCGATAAAAAACAGATCGGCGATACCATCCAGCTAGGGGTTTATAGAGCCGGTCAAACGACCACGATCCCCGTAAAACTGCTCGGCACACAGCCGACTCGACCGACACGGAGAATACAGTAATTTTGTTTGGAGTCCCGGCTTTAGCCGACCTCAGGCACGACAAAGATTCTGCCTAAAGGCGGGACTCCAAGCTGATATGACCGAACTCAACGATTTTTATAACGACGGATCTAGCTGGATCTGCAAACGCTGCGAGAGCGAACTCGCCGCAGAGGCAGATCCGTGCAAAGATTCGAAACCCGCAAACGCTCTCGCAAAATGGATGGACAACACCCGCCGCGTCCTCATCTGCCCACGCTGCGGTCTGACCGAGCCGGTCGAAAAGAGCTAAAACCCCACCTCATTTATCGACGTCCGGCCGCGCGTGATACATTTGTATCAATGCTGCAAAAAGAGCTAGAGACCGCGACCGCACTCGCACGTGACGCCGGAAAGGCCATCCTCGAAATATACGCGACCGATTTTGCCTCTGAGCAAAAGCTCGGGGCCGACAATTTTTCCGAGCCGGTAACGGCAGCGGATAAACGGGCGAGCCGGATAATCGTCGATGGGCTTGAGGCCGCGTTTCCTGATGATGCAACGCTTTCGGAAGAGGAGCACGATGATGCGGCCGCACGGCTCGCGAACAAACGAGTCTGGATCATCGACCCGCTCGACGGCACCGCTGGTTTTGTAAAACGCGACGGGGATTTTGGTGTCCAGATCGGCTTGGCGGTTGACGGTGTTCCAATGCTTGGCGTTGTATATCTGCCGGTTCACGACATTCTCAGCTACGCCGTCAAAGGCAAAGGCTCATGGACGGTTGCACACGGCGGTGAGCCAACACGAATGACAACTTCCGGTAAAGATCTTCTTTCCGATCTAACGATGGCGATGTCCCGCGATCATCCCAGTTCGCGAATGGGTAGGATCATGGAATATTTTGGGATCGCAAATAAGGTCAATCGCGGTTCTGTCGGGCTAAAGGTCGGGCTGATCGCCGATCAGGCCTGCGACATCTACATACACCCAAGCCCGCGAACCAAGCTCTGGGACACGTGTGCCCCACAGATAATCCTTGAGGAAGCCGGCGGGCGGTTTACTGATCTGTTTGGATTTGAAATGCGTTACGACCGAGCCGACCTGCAAAACCGCAACGGCATCCTTGCAACCAATGGTGCCGCACACCCTCAGGCAGTCGAAAAACTCAAGCCTCTTCTCGTCGAATTTGGCCGCGTTCCTTACGGATCAGAAACGTAGAAATCCTGAGATCAGCGCCAAAACGACACATATTTTTTCCAAACCGCCCCGGATTCCGCGCGAAATTAGATATTTTCACAAAAAAACCTCGTCCGAGGCGCTTAATTCCGTTGTTTTCCGAGATCAGTTGTGTTAAACATATACTTCAAGTAGCCGTTTCACGCGCTAACGCTAACTAATACAAGGAAAGAAATTACGTGACTACACAAAGTGCAGTTGTCAGTTCGTTAGAGCCAGTAGAGGGAACGGCTGTCATCCACGCCGGCGATTACATAAATAAACTCAGCGGCGAGCAGATCGAGCACGAATGCAAACGCAAACTCGACGAAGGCTGCACAGAACTCATCCTCAACTTTGCCGACACCGAGATCGTCAACAGCATCGGTATCTCGATCCTGCTCGGCGTTATCGATACGGCGTCGAACAAAGGTGCAAAAGTCGTTTTTTCTGACATGAATGAAACCACGGTAGAATTATTTGAAATGCTTGGACTCACAAAGCATGTCACATTAGCGTAACGAGACAAATATGGCTGAACACGATCACAAGTTGATCCACGCATTTGGGGCGCTGGCCGAGCTGGGCCAGGAGATCACGAATAAAAATAATTTTCAGGAAACCATCCGCACGTCTTTGCACTTGATATCGGGTGCGCTCGGCATCATGCGCGGGGCGGTGGCGAGATTTTCGCGGTTTGGCCATGAGCTGAATATGCTGGCCATTCGCGGCCTCGGTGATGATTTCCCGCTGAGCCTGAGCCTGACGCTTGAGGACGAACGCCAGTTTTTGTCATGCGGCCTGACACCGATCGATATTCAGCAAGCCAAGGTTTTGCCGTTCTTTCAGGTGTACGACGCGAGCTTTGAGCGGCGTGGGCTTGAGCTGTTTGTGCCGCTGGTCGTGCGTGACGAGATCGTCGGTGCGATATTTCTCGGTGAAAAAGCTACCGGCGAAGCCTACACCAATTACGAAAAAGAGATCGTCTGTGCGATGGGCCAGCATATTGGCGTCGCCATTGCCCAGCGCAATCTGATGGCCGAGATCGAACGCCACGCTAATGAGAACCGGCAGCTGTTTGACGAGATGCGTTCGACCTATCACGACACGGTCAAGGCGTTTGCCGCCGCGATCGACTGCAAGGACAAATATACCGAGGGACACTCGGTCCGAGTGGGTAAATTCTCAGAGATAATTGCGATGGAGCTGGGTTGGGGCAAGGACGAGGTCGAGGGTGCGGCGGTTGCCGGATATCTGCACGATGTCGGCAAGCTGACCGTCGAGCGAAAGATCATCAACGCTCCGTACCGCATCAACGCCAAAGAATCGAAAGAGCTCAACGGCCATCCCGGCGTCGGATATGAGATCTTGCAGCCGATTCATCATCCGTACACGGACGTGCCGCTTGCGGCAAAATATCACCACGAACGCCTCGACGGACGCGGTTATCCCGATGGCCTTTATGACCGCGAGATACCATATATTGCAAAGATCGTGACGCTTGCCGATTCGTTTGACGCGATGACGACTGACCGTCCATACAAGGCTCGCCGCCCTGCCAAAGAGGTTGTCGAGGATCTGCAGCGTAACGCCGGAAAGCAATTTGCACCTGAGCTGGTGACGGCATTTCTCGGCGGAATGTTGAAAGAATTGCAGGGCCAGGATAAGACGAAACGATTTCGCCGACTGCTCGGCCGCGACTATATGGAAGCCGAGGGCATCGTCGATACGCTCAAATACACGCTCAACGAAATGGCCCCGACTACGCCGATGACATACGTCGCGGCGGCGGGGCAGGTCATTCTTTAGTACTTGGCTGTTCGAGCAATTGCAAGAATTTCTTTGCCGCAAGCGACAGCGTTTTGTCGCTGCGGTGGATGACGCCGACCGAACGAACCCAATATTTTTCAGCTAGCTGGATGACCGCAAGGCTTCCGGCTTTTTTTGCTTCGATGACCGCCGGTTCCGGCACGATCGCCAGTCCAAAACCGACCTCGACGGCGCGTTTGATGGTCTCGATGTTGTCAAATTCAGCGACCTTTTTGACCTCGACGCCGTTTGCCTTAAATATCTTGTCCATCGCCTTGCGCGTCGGCACGTCTCGCTCAAAATGGACAAAATCCTGTCCGTTCAGGTCCGTCACCTTGACCTTGGTTTTGCTTGCCAGTATGTGATCTAGCGGGGCGATCAGTACCAAACGGTTGTCGGACATCGGCGTAATAGTCAGGCCGCGCTTTGGTTCGGGAAAGGCGAGCACGCCGAGTTCGACGGTGCCGTTCATCACATCGCGAACGACACGTGTCGTGCGTGAATATTCGAGATCGATCTTGGCGGCGGGAAACTTGGTCATAAATTCGCGCACCTTTTGCGGCAGCTCGTGCAGCCCGACGCTATAGACGGTCGCGACTTTGACCGTGCCCCCGATCTTGCCGACGACACCACGCAGGCTCTCTTGCAACTGGTCGTACGCATCGAGCACCAGCTTTGATTCTCGATAAAACACCTCGCCAGCCGGCGTCAGCTTTATATCGCGGCGTCCGCGTATGCGTTCGAGCAGACGGCGTTTGAACTTTTCCTCAAGCGCTCGTATCTGCTGGCTGACGGCCGATTGCGTAATAAAGTTGCGCTCCGCCGCGAGAGAAAAACTTTCGAGGTCGACCAGATCGCAAAATACTTTTAGCGTTTCGATGTGCATATTTGAGTAATTAGCTTAGCTGTTTAGCCCCAGCTATATTTTTCATTTTATCTTATATGATAGAACGCCTATTATAAAAAGCGATGGAGTGCGCTTTGCTGAATCTGGCGTTTCAAATTAGAATTCAGAAATCACGTCGTAGTTATATTTTGATCTAGACACCGCACAGAAAATGGCCGTTAAATTTTCCAAGACCTTTCTGCTGAGAAAGCTGCATCAGATCACGGGCATCGTCCCGCTGGGTGTATTTTTCTTTGTCCACATGTTCACCAACTCAAAAGCGATGAACGGCGACGCGAGTTTTAATAAAGCGGTCAAAGAAATTCACGACATCCCGTTTTTGCTGCTGATCGAGATCTTCGGCATATTTGTGCCGCTCATTTTTCACTCGGTCTATGGCATCCTGATCTCGGCTGAGGCCAAGCCAAACGCCCTAAATTACGGCTATGGCCGCAACTGGTTTTACATGCTCCAGCGGGCGACCGGTATATTTTTGTTCTTTTTCATACTATTTCATGTGTTGAATTTACGGTTCGGGCTGATCCCATACCTCAATATGACGCCCGTCGCCGGCAATGCTGACAAAGCTTTTGCGATCGTCTCGGCTGAATTTCAGATCACTTGGGTGATGGCGCTGTATATCCTCGGCATACTGGCGACTGCGTGGCATTTGGCGTATGGATTCTTTTTATTCGCGGTGGATTGGGGCATCGTGATCGGTGAAAGGGCTCAAAAGGTTACGCTCTCAGCGTGTCTCGGCCTTGCTGCAATGCTCTCGTTCGTCGGCATCAACGCGGCGTTTTCATTCGTCCGTCCGTGCGGACTTATGCCCAAATTCATTTGCGAAGAGACTAAAAAACCGGCACCCGCAGGAGCGGCAAAGTTTTAATTTTATGGCATCAAGTGGCTTAAAAATTGCGATCGTTGGCGGCGGCCTAGCGGGCCTAGCGGCGGCGATGAAGATCGCTGAGGCGGGACACGAGGTCGATCTGATCTCAGTCGTGCCGGTCAAGCGTTCGCACTCGGTCTGTGCCCAGGGCGGCATTAACGGAGCCGTCAATACCAAGGGCGAGGGCGATTCTCCCGCTAAGCATCTCGACGACACGGTCTATGGCGGCGATTTTCTCGCCAACCAGCCGCCGGTCAAACGCATGACCGATATGGCGCCCGAGATCATCTATCTGTTTGATCGCATGGGCGTGCCTTTTTCGCGAACAAAAGAGGGTTTGATGGATTTTCGCCGTTTTGGCGGAACCCTCCATCACCGGACGGCGTTTGCGGGTGCATCAACCGGACAACAGCTTTTATATGCTCTCGACGAGCAGGTCCGCAAATGGGAAGTCGGCGGCAAGGTCACAAAATACGAGGGGTGGGAAATGCTCTCACTCATCCTCGACGATCATCAAGTCTGTCGCGGCCTGGTCGCAATGAACTTGCAAACGCTCGAATTAAAATCGTTTGCGGCGGACGCCGTCATTATGGCGACCGGCGGTCCCGGGATGGTGTTTGGCAAATCAACCAATTCGCAGACCTGCACCGGCAGCGCAGTTGGAGCTTGTTACGAACAAGGTGCGAAATACGCCAACGGGGAATTTATCCAGGTCCACCCTACGTCGATCCCAGGCGAAGATAAACTCCGATTAATGAGCGAGTCCGCTCGCGGCGAAGGCGGCCGCGTCTGGGTGCCGCGTGATCCGATGGACGCCCGAAAGCCAAAAGAGATCCCCGACGCCGATCGACGCTATTTTCTCGAAGAAAAATATCCGGCATACGGCAATCTCGTTCCGCGCGACATCGCGACGCGAGAAATATTTCAGGTCTGCCTCGAAGGCAGCGGTGTCGGCGGCGAAAATCAGGTCTATCTCGATCTGACGCATATTCCGGCCGAAGTGCTGACCGAAAAGCTCGGAGCGATCCTTGAAATTTACGAGATGTTCGTCGGCGACGACCCTCGATATGTGCCGATGCGAATTTTCCCTGGCGTTCATTATTCGATGGGCGGGCTGTGGGTCGATTTTGAACAGAGGACCAATATTCCGGGATTGTTTGCGGCCGGCGAATGCGATTATTCGATCCACGGTGCGAACCGGCTTGGTGCAAACTCGTTGTTGTCATGTGTTTACGGCGGTTTTGTCGCGGCTCCGTCGGCGATGGAATATGCCAAGAACGTTGAACGCGGTTCGTCGGAAACTAACGGCATCCACGCTGCTGAGCTCAAACGCCAGCAGGAGATCAACGATTCGATCATAAAGAGCGAGGGCGGCGAAAATCAGTATAAACTTCACGAAGAACTCGGCAAGGTAATGACTGACAACGTCACCGTTGTCCGCTACAACGACCGTTTGCAGGCGACCGATGACAAGATCCGCGAGCTGCAGGACCGGTTCAAAAATATCTCGATCAATGATTCAAATCTCTGGGCGACACAGGCCGTGCCGCATGCACGTCAGTTTTCAAATATGCTCAACCTCGCGCGTGTCATCACGCTCGGGGCGTTGAACCGCAACGAATCTCGCGGAGCGCATTACAAACCCGATTTTCCCGAACGCGATGATGAGAACTTTATGAAATCGACCATCGCCGAATACTCGGCCGAGGCTCCGGTACTGAGCTACGAGCCGATCGACATATCCTTGGTCGAACCGAGAAAGAGAGACTATTCGTCGGGTAAGAAAAAGGCATAGAAGAGATGACCACGAACGCACACATCGAAAAAAAGAGGCTCGAAACGCCCCCCGCGACGATCAAATTTAAGATCCAGCGGCGTGAGAAAGAAGGTGCTCAGGCGCATTGGGAAACCTTTGAGCTGCAATATCGCCGCAACCTGAATGTCATCTCGGCGTTGATGGAGATCCGCAAAAATCCCGTGACGATCGAAGGCAAGCAAACAACGCCGCCGGTGTGGGATATGTCGTGTCTCGAACAGGTTTGCGGCATTTGTACGATGGTGATCGACGGCAAAGTGCGGCAATCTTGCTCGGCTCTTATCGACGATCTGCTATTAGCATCTAATTCGGATACGGTGACGCTTGCCCCGATGTCAAAATTTCCAAACGTCCGCGACCTCAAGGTTGATCGTTCGAAAATGTTTGACCACCTGAAACAGGTCGAGGCTTGGGTCGAGCTTGATGGATCTTACAACCTCGGCCCCGGGCCGCACATATCCAACGAAGTCGCGCAGGAACGCTATGCGTTCTCGCGTTGTATGACCTGTGGCTGCTGTCTTGAGGCGTGTCCGCAATACGGCGATGACAATTACATCGGCCCGCAGGCGATCGCTCAAGCTCGCTTGTTCAACATGCACCCGACCGGCAAGATGACCGCCGAGGACCGCATCAACGGCTTGCTCGGCGACGACGGCATTACAAATTGCGGCAACGCGCAAAACTGTATTCAGGTCTGTCCCATGGGCATTCCGCTGACCAAAGCGATCTACGAAACGAATCGTGACATCACGGTCAACGCATTATTTGGTTGGCTCAAAAAAATAAGCCCAATTGGCGCGTCAAAAAATGCTTGCGTTGAGATGTAAGTGGAGTTAAGATTGACTCACGACTTAGTAGTAGGCAATTTGAAATTTGTCGGGTAGGGCAGATTTGGCCGGATGCCGATCAGCGGCGACCGGGCCAAAGGCCCATTTGAACTTCGTAAGGTTAACCTTTTTACGATCGGAGGTGATTTTTGTGAAGGATATGCTGTTTGCACTATTAGCTTTGGTTTCCGCGATACTTGCGGCGTTTTCGTTCTACAAATATGTGAGCGGAACCGGCGAGACAATGTATATAGCGGGAGCGATCATTTTTGTGATCCTGACAGTTGTTTTGGGGGGATTGTTCCTCTCGGGCAGGGTCAATAAAAATGAAGAGATCCATATCACCGAATAAATTTGTTCGGTTTGACATGGCAACGGGCGGCTGTAAATTGATGTAACAGCCGAATATATTTCTGTAAGAACGACCTGGGTGTGATGATCTGGGTCGTTTTTCTTTTTGCCTTACGTCATCTTAACTATGGACAGACGCCGATTTTGCGTTATACTTTATAATGTTGAAAAAAATGTAATGATTAGAAATTACGTTCTTTCTATACTTGATCAAGATGCCAAAGATAGCAGACATACAGGAAACGCCAAATCCCAACGCCGTAAAGTTCATACTCAAAGAACCGGTGTCTCACGGCACTTCGCACTCGTTCAAATCGGCCGAGGCGGTGAGCGCGACGCTCTCGCAAAATCGATCTTCGACGTCGGCGAGGTCGTGTCGGTGTTTTACATGGACAAGATGATCACGGTCGAAAAGACCGATGACGCCGAATGGGACGAGATCTTGCCTGATCTTGCGGTACCGATACGTGCGGCGGAGGCCGTCGCGGCTTCGAATGGGAACGGCAAAGCTGCGGCTGCGGCCGTCGGCGGAGCGATCGCGGCTGCGGCAAGCGACGACCCAAAGATACGCGAGATCGAGGCTCTGCTTGACGAACGCATCCGTCCGTTTCTCGCCAGTGACGGCGGCTGGCTTGAGATTTTAGAGCTCGAAGATTCGACGCTAAAAATTCGTTACGAAGGTGCCTGCGGCAGCTGTCCGAGCTCGCTGACCGGCACGCTCATGGCGATCGAAAATATGATCCAGGACGAGATCGATCCCGAGATCAAAGTCATAGTCGCCTAAGTCCCACGTTCAACAAACTTTATTTTGTTTATACATAAGAATTTCTTGACATTTTCAGCCTGAAAACGTCATAATTCGAAGGTAGGCGATTTGTGCCAATCGTCGCCCCCAACCTGAGGGCAAACATGCTGCCCAGATCTGCCAACCGCAAATAATCCTTATATAAACATTATTTTGCCCTGATGGAGGAGAAACCTAAGTGAATAGCGAAGAACTCGAACAAAGCTTGAAAACTGAATTCGAGATTTATTTAAAAAATATCTCTGCTGAAATGAAGCAAAGCTTTGCGGAATTTCAGCGCAAGATGCTCGAAGATCAGGAGCATCAACGAGCCCGTATGGACGAGGCTTTTCAGGGCTTTGCTGCTCGTTTCGAATCCGAACACGAATTTGACGGTGGCTTTCGCGAATCGGTCGCTGAGCACCTAAAGCTCGCACGCGACGAGGGTGCCAAGTTGAGCGCGACCGCTTTTGAAGAGGCCGAAAAGCTTGAGGCTCCGGCCGCAGCTCCGACCTTAAGTTTTGCGGATATGCGCGACGCGATCGCGGATATCAGCCGCAAAGATTCACAGTCGGCGATCCTCAAGACCCTCGTTGAGCACGCATCGGCGTTTGCTCCGAGAGGTGCGTTCTTTATTATTAAGAATGATCACATCGCCGGTTGGAAAGTTTTTGGCAGCGAAGCCGAAGGTGCTGACAGTGCGATTCGCGAGATACATTTTCCGGTGTCGTCAGACTCGATCCTCGGCAGTGCCGTTACGTCTAAGGCGATGACCGAGGGTTCTTATGGTGCAAATTCGCAAGACGACGCATTCCTCAATCCACTAAATTTCGGCCAGCCGGACCGCATGTGTGCGATCCCGCTCGTCGCCCGCGGCCGCAGCGTCGCGGTGATGTATGCCGATCACGGCAGTCACGGTGCGAGCGTCAATGTCGAGGCTCTTGAGACTTTGGTGAGAGTCGCCGGCCTGACCGTCGAAATGCTTGCCGCATCGACTGGTAAGAGCGACGACAGTTCTGCCGCCTCTGCAGATTTTGAGAATGTTCAGGAAACGGTTCAGGCACCAGTTAACAGCTATGTCGAAACTCCGGCGGTTTCTGCATTCGAAGAAACAGTCGAGGAAATTCCTACTGTTGTCGAAACCTCAACGGTTGAGACCGAACAATTCTCATTTACCGACAACCAGCACGCGACAGACGCGTTCGCGGTCGAAGCTCCTTTCGAGGCACCTGTCGCGGTAAATCCTTTTGAACAGGCTTTTGAACAGCCGGCTGAGGTCCAACCAGAACCAGCACCTGAATTTGAGACTAATGGCGGTGCGATGGTGTTTGATTCCGGCGGTTCGATCGAACCGGCAGTCGCCGAAGCCTCGCCGTTTGACCGTGCTGTCGAGCCATTTGAGCCCGCGGGCACGATCGGTGGTGGCGGTATGGCACAGGTTGCCGAGCCTGCCGTCCAGATCTCGACGCCCCCTGTTCCACAGGCGCGTCTCAGCGACCGCTCGGTAGATCTGCCGATCGAGGTTCCTGAAGAAGAGCGTCGTCTGCACAATGACGCCCGCCGTTTTGCGAGATTGCTCGTATCCGAGATCAAGCTCTATAACGAGAAAAAAGTGCTCGAGGGCCGTCAGGCACACGACCTGTACGACCGCCTCCGCGAAGCCATCGACCGCTCACGCGAGATGTACGACAAACGCGTCCAACCGCCCGTCGCGGCCCGCTTTGACTATTTTCACTACGAGTTGCTTAATTCACTCGCCGACGGCGACACCGCCCGTTTTGGCGAAGGCTACCCGGGCGCAACTGTCTAGTTTTTGCTTATTTTATTGACAGAAAGCCGCCCTGAGAGATCAGAGGCGGCTTTTTTGTATTCGCGGACGGGGTGGTTCTCTCTACTGACTACCGACTACCGACTACCGACTACTGACTACCGACTTCTGACCACTGACAACTGACAACCGACAACTGCGTCATTGACGCATGTGCCGATCTCGCATTATATTTTTGAAATGCCAAGAGATGAGAGCGATGAGCAGGCGGAGCGGGACCTGTCGGAGTTGTACAAACAGCGCGAAGAGCTAGCGGACGGATTAAAGTTTGCTCCGCCGGATATGCTCCCTAGGGTGCAAGAAGCGCTTCGAATAGTCGATGCCGAGATCGAAGAGGCCGAGGCCGCGATCGCGGGCGTCCAATCAGCAGTATCCGGCCACGACAAAGCCCTCGACGCACGCCGCCGCACCGCGTTAGACCTGTTGCCTCAGCTTGCCGAATTAGAAAAGGGGCTGGCGGGCAACGAGGCGGCATTAAACCAGATCGCGGCCACCCGGGCCGCCGCACTCCAGTTCCTCCTCGACGACGCCACCGAACGAGGCATCCCAAACGACGATCATTAGCAACACGAACATTAAAAGGCCCCGCGTTGAGCGAAGCCTTATTATTCCATTTGGTTCACCTGGTCCGGACCGGACCAAAAGGACCAGTTTCGACAGCCACCTATTTGCGCAGTCGGCGGAGCCGACGGCATAGTTGTAGCCCACAGTGCGAACTGTGGATGAGGACATCCCCCAATATGAGCCGTTGGAAACGGCGGCATAATAACACCCGACAATATGTCACCGTCTCCGACGGTTTAGACACGCCGTTATCTTTACCCACATCTTGCGATGTGGGCTACAAATATATCGCCGTCTCCGACGGCTAAAAGTTTAGTTCAAATTACGGTTTGAGGCCGGCGTCTTGGTCGCGGCCGATGGATTCGAGGTGTTTGACGATCTTGTCGATCAGCCAGTTTGGGGTGGACGCACCGGCGGTGACGCCGACGGTTTTTACTCCGTCGAGATCCGCGTCGTTTATCTCTTCTTCGGTTTCGATGAGAAAGCTCTTTTCGCACTGCTCTTTGCACACGCCGAGCAGCTTGACGCTGTTTGACGAGTGGCGGCCGCCGATGATGTAAAACGCATCGACCATGCCGGCGAGGGCCCGGGCGGCTTCCTGACGGTCTTTGGTCGCGGAGCAAATGGTGTTGATTATCTGGACGGTGTCATCGGTCTTTGCACGCACGGCTTCGGCGGTGTCAAAGAAAGTTTTGACCTTAATGGTCGTCTGAGCGACGATGAGCGGATTGCGAAGACGCGGCAAACTGGCGACTTCGGTCTCGTCTTTGATGACAAAGGCGTGGTTGGGAGCGTAGCCTTTGACGCCGATCATCTCGGGATGGTCGGGGCTGCCGACGACGATCACGTGACGGTCAGCCGCAGCCGCGCGGGCCGCGAGTTTTTGCACGCGGGTGACGAACGGGCACGTGGCATCGACGACCTTGGCCGCGAGTTCCTCAAGTTCTTTCTGCACCTCGGGCGTCACTCCGTGGGCACGAATGACCGCCGTTTCGAGCCGTCCGATCTGGATAGGGTCGCTGATAGTCGTGACGCCTTCGTGGGCGAGACGCTGCATTTCCTGCTCGTTATGGATCAGCGGGCCGAGTGCACGGACGGTGTCGCCGGCGTTTACCGCCTCTTCGACCATCTCGACGGCACGCTCGACGCCAAAACAAAACCCGTATTCATTTGCTAACAGTACTTGCATTTTTATCAGACTTTAACTAATTTGCTACTTACGCCTCTGTAACACAATAACATTTTAACAAATGGATAATGGAAACGAAACCAATTCCCGGCATTGCCGTTTCTTGAACGCGGAATACTTTCCGCAGCTATATGAAACGTTCACCGAAGCGTTTTCCGATTACGTGTATCCATTTGCATTGACCGAGACCCAGTTTCGCAATCACATCGCCCTGAACGCCGTAGATCTGGACCAAACGGTTGGATGCATCGACAACGGCAAACTCGTCGGCTTTTCGCTAAACGGTTTTGGCCTGTGGGATGGCAAAGAGACTGTTTATGACGCCGGAACCGGTGTGATACCCGCGGTTCGCCGACAGGGTATCAGCGACGCGATGTTTGAGATGATGATCCCCGAATTTCAGGAAAAGGGCGTCAAGCAATGCCTGCTCGAGGTCATCAAGGGCAATGACGGCGCGATCGATCTTTATAAAAAACTCGGCTTTGACACGACACGCGAACTGGCGTTATTACAATGCGACGGCGAGGTCTTATCAGCCTACGAACCACCGCCCGATGTCGAAATACGCGAGATCACTGAGCCGGATTGGGCTCTGCTCTCGACATTTTGGGACGGCTATCCATCGTGGCAAAATTCGATCGATGCGGTCAGCCGTAGCTTCGCGATGAAGAAGATGTCCGGGGCATTCATCGACGGACGTTGCGTGGGCTATGTTGTCTATTCATCGCAGTTTGGCCGCATCGCCCAGATCGCCGTGTCATTCAATTACCGCAACCGCGGCATCGGCACGCGGCTTTTACAACAAGTTCAAACCGACACCGCACAGGGCTATTCGCTGCAGATAATTAACATCGACAAAGGGCTGTCGGCCGCTGTGAGCTTTTTTGCCGAACGTGGATTTTACGAACGCCTGAGCCAATACGAGATGCTGCTGAAATTCTGGGTTTTGCCATTGACGAAGGGGGGGGGGGGGGAGCGACTCGAGATTGGAATTAGCCCGCACGAATGACTGCACAACGTAACTAAAGACGCGATTTTCAAACAGAAAAATCCCGCGCCGCCGCGGAAAAGGGCGCGGACAACATGCGACTGCGCCCCAAGACCAATTTTACCGAGGACAGCCGCCACCCAAAAAACGGGGGCCCCGCCCCCCACGAAAGCGACATCGAGTCAATCGAATAATTAGCGGACGGGTTCGCGGAGAATGATGTCCGCTGCGGCAGATGCGATGGCGGCAGCTTTAGGGTTTGAGTCGCGAAGATTTGATAGCTGACGCAGAGCCTCGCCTGTCCGCGACAGTAGCCGGACGAGGTCGCCCTCTTCGGCACGGGTGCGGTCGACCAGCTCGTCCCACTCCATCCCCGCGGTCCAGCGTTCGGCGGCAGACGCGGCGGAATAATTGATCTCTTCGGTCGGCTCAACGCCGTTTTTCCACTCAACATTAGACACAGCAACCACGAGATCTTCGAAATTACCGAGGATATCGGTCATCGCCCGCGAAGCCCGCATCTCGCCATAGCTGCGGTCGGCGTCCGCCGCGACCGACGCCATCAGCCCGGCAGCTTCGGATGTTTTGAGGTTGTCGAACGTGCCTTGTTTCAAAGCCTCGCCGACAAGCAGCGGCCGGTCGATACGCAGATCGGCGAGCCATTTGCCGTCATCGGCGACAGTCTCGGTACCGCTGTCAATGTAGCCAAAATGATCCAGCACGGCGGCACGGCGTTCGAACGGTTCCCAAATCCGGTCGCTCAGCATCTCAGCACCGTCAGCCTGACGGCTGTCCGCGCTTTGGCGGCGGCTCTGGCGAAAGGCAAAGCTTTTTTCCGCGATCTCGCGAACTTGCTCAAAATTGCCAAACGCGTCGAGCAGATTCAAAAGACTTGTGTAGGTCGCACGAAAGCGGCTTTCAAGTGCGTCGGGCGGTGCTTTTAACAGCTCGGCGATCTTCTTAGGGTTTTGAAACTGTCCGGGAGCAAGTACGACAAAGCCGACATTATCCCGTCCTCGACGCCCCGCACGTCCGGTCATTTGCTGCAATTCACTTGCCGTCAAAGCCCGCCAGCCGTCGTTGCCGCGCGTATCGGCATTGCTGATTACTACTGTTCGGGCAGGAAAATCGACGCCCGCCGCAACGGTCGAGGTCGCAAACAGGGCATTGAGCAGCCCGCCGGACATCATCTTTTCGATGAGCAATTTCCACGACGGAATATGCCCCGCGTGATGTGCGGCGACACCGGCACGGACGATCAATGTCGCGTGTTTATGATCTAAAACCTCGGGAAACTCGGCGGCAAATTCATCAAAGATCGCTTTTCGTTTCTCTTGCCGTTCCGGATCCACACGCTGCGATTTGTCGGCAGCGACCTCAGAAGCGGCCTCATCGCATTTTCGCCGGGTCGGGAGAAAGACGATCGCGGGCAATAGGTTAAAACCGCGCAAGGCAGTGATCAGTTTCGGCGGTGAAAGATCTGTCCTCGTCTGCTCCATATCCGACAAGTATACGTTGAAAGCAAATAAATAAAAAAGTTGCGACCGTTTGCCTACGCTCAGCGTCTATAGGACGGATAGCTGTACCTATTAAACTCGAACGAGGAAAATAACAATGAAAAGATCGATCGCTGCGTTAGTCTGTGTACTCGCATTTTCAGCAATTTCTGTTTCAGGACAAATATTTAAGCTCCCGCAACTTGGGCCAAAACCTACACCAAAGCCCGTTTCTACGCCGACAATGGGCGGACCAGTACAAACACCGAACAACTCCGGCAATAATAGCGGCCCTAGCAATGCTCAGCCGCCAACTGCGACCGAAAACCCGGTGCTCTTAAAGACGACGCTCGACATCCGTTGCGATACCGAAAATCGTTACTGGAAAATGCCGACCGAATCGAATTACACGAGCTGGATACCGCAATTGAAATTTAAGGTCCGCTATGCCGGTGCAACAAAGCTGCGGCTAATGGCTGAGTATTTTACACCCGACGGGAAATCGTGGTTCACCGAAACGCTTGGCACAAACATGTCGAACGCTACGGAAAAGACAGTTGATATCAACAGCGAAAGGGGCTCGGGCCGTTTTGAAGGCAAATCGACGATCGCGACGGGTCTATTTGGCGTCAAGATCACGGATTCGCGTGACGGCAGCGTCCTTTTTCAAGGCAAATTTAAGGTCGGCAAATTCAAATACGGGCCGAATATCCCGATGTTCAAAAATCAGAATGATTTCTTTGTCGATCAGGACTGGAATCTGCCGATCGGCTATGTATGGCTAAATTGGAAGGATAGAAACGCACCTGCACCAACCGTTAGCATGTGGATAAAGGGCGAAATGCGGCTTGACGATCTCGAAGCCAGGCTCTTTTACAATGGTGAACAGATCGCAACGACGGACGATATGGGCGCGGCCGAGTCAGTGCAGCAGCGATACCCGAACAGCCTAGAGAACAAGGAAACGCATCGTTGGGAGCTGTTTAATTTTGAGTGGTACAAGTACAAATATGCCGCAAACACCCAAGGACGAAACATGTTTCGACAAGCCAGATTTATGAATGATTCGGATGGCAGTTATGCCGTAAAGGTCTTTCATAAAGGCGTGCAGATCCGCGAAGCTTCGTTTAGCGTCGCGGGCGGCATGATCGCTGATAATGGTATTGCATCGAGCAATAATTTTACCGACGGAAAGACCATCATTCCCGTCAAAATAATGGGTGATAAAGATAAGTGGAGTTCGGCGACGTGGAAATCGGATGCATTTTATGCGAATCCTTTGTCCGGATTTACATGGCCCTAAGACTGTCTCTCGGCGAGGATGCGTAAACCGTCGAGCAATAGATCTTCATCAACAACATCGATGACGTCAGTATTTTTGGCGATCATCGATGCAAAACCTCCGGTGGCGATAACTTTAGGGTTATCGCCAATTTCTTTTTTGATCCTCGCGATCGAGCTTTCGACGAGGCCGATCTGGCTGTAGAAAACGCCCGCCTGAATGGACGTTTCGGTCGTGTGATTGATGACGCTGTTGGGTGAGTCGATCTCAACCTCCGGCAACTGAGCGGTGTTCAAATGCAAAGCCTTTGCCATTGTCTTCATCCCCGGGGCGATCAGGCCGCCGAGCAAGACGCGGTTTTTATCGACAACGTCAATAGTCGTCGCGGTGCCAAAGCTGCACGCGATGACCGGAGTGCCGTATTTTTCAGCAGCGGAAAATGCGTTTACCAGCCGGTCCGTGCCGGCGGCGGCAAGCGGTTCGTATTTAATATCCAGGCCAAAGTCCATATCGTTGGTAACGAAGTAGACATCGATTTCAAAGGTCGAGCCGAGAAATTTGTCTACCTGCGCATTTACACTGGGCACGACCGAGCACACCAATGCTTGTGAGATCGTCGCGTTACCAACTTTCGCAATTAATTCTGCGGAATGTAAATCGCTTTTCGTGGGGACGGAAAATTTTGTGAATGAGCCGCTGGCCGTCAAAGACGCCGAACTTTATCGCTGAGTTACCGATGTCAACGGCGAGGAGCATTATCCCTTGAGCGGCAGGCCATCGTATATTACGTTCCAGCCGTTGCGGCGGCTTGTGCGGAGGCTTTTGGTGAACCACTCTACTGCTGCTAAAGCATCGTCGTAGATTTGAACGGCGGGGCGGTCTTCGCGTGGATCGACGCGGCAAATTGCGGCACCGACGGTCGCGGTTTTGATGCAGAGGAGCGCGATCATATTGTCTTTTTGCATAACGGCGGTGCGGAGGGCGACGTTTTCAAACTCTTCGTCAAAGTCCTCAAACTCAGCCAGCTCTTCATCAAAATCATCGTCAAAACCGACCAGGTCTTTTTCGAGATCCTCGTCAAAATCAAAATCGGCTTCTAGTTCAAATTCTTCGTTCATACTCGCGTTCCTGTGTATTTACACGTTACACGCTTGGGCGGCGAAATTCAATTCGTATTTAACCTCGGCGTGATTTTTGACCAGCATCTCCTCGGCCACGCGGTTGCCCGTCCGCCGATCGATGACCTCACGCCAGATCTCGTTCTCACGAAAATTCTTGCCGTCTTCGGTCGAAAATTTATGGTTTTTTTCGATGACATGATACGAATGCTGCGTCTCGCGGTCAGAGTATATCGCACCTTTCAAATGGTCGTCGGTCAGCCAGAGCTTGATCTGATATGTTAGGTCGGTCGGGTTGTAAAACCGTAGATCAATGTAGTTATAAAAAACACCCGCACCGCTGCCAAACGGCAGCACGCGGTTCTCGTCCGGAAACGGATCAAAGCTGTGATGATGACGTTCCGAGATCTCAAGCGGCGTATGCAAAGACATCCAGTAGAGCAAATTGGCAAGCTGGCAAAGCCCCCCGCCGACGCCGCGAACGACCTCGCCGCGTGAGAGCTGCATGCCCTCGTGATAGCCCTTGTCCTCGGTCGCTTCGCCGACGCATCGCCAAAACGAAAACGTCTCGCCCGGTTTGATCACGATGCCGTCGATGGTCGGACACGCAAGCCGCAAGTTTTTGATCTTGTTTTCCTGCAACTCCGGATCAGAATTTCCCAACCGCCGACGCAGCAGTGATTGATGCTTTTTACAGGTAAATTTTAGTGCTTCGGACTCTTTTTTAGACGCAAAACGCCCGATACGCGGCAGGTCCGCAATGTGGCGAAACATTCGCTTTTGCAAGATGCGCGTGTGATAAAAAATTGGGTGAATTTCGGATAGTCTTCGTTTCAAAATATATTGGCGCCCCCGGGGGTGGGGCGGGCCCCACGGGCGCGATCTGTGTTATCCGTGGCTAAATCTCTCTCAGCCGCTCAACATCTCCGGCTTGAACGATTGTAACCGAACCGTCGCTCGCTTTCACTCTAAGCGCGCCATTTTCTTCGAGGCCGTCGGTCGTGCCCTCAAGAACGCCGTCCGGCAGCGTGACGCGGACGGATTTTCCGCTAAAATATGATGAACGCTGACGCCAATTTTGAAGTATCTCGTTCGGCCCATCGTCGCTATTTAACATCTCGTACCAATAGCTCAGATACTTGATCAAAGCACCCTCGACATTGCCGGACGTTACCGCACCGGATCTTTCTGCCTGAATTGAGGTGGCCGTTTCGGCGATCTCATCGGGGAAATTGCTACTTTTCAGATTAATCCCAACACCGACGATCACGGCGTTCCCTGATTGGGTATCAACCGTCTCAGCGAGAATGCCACTGATCTTTTTCTCGCCGACAAGCACATCGTTGACCCATTTTATGTCGGGCTTTAGGCCAAATTCTTTGAGTGTGTCATAGACCGCTACACCCGCCATCAGCGTGATAAGTGACAAATATTTCAGGTCAAATTTTGGTCGGAGGACGATGCTAAAATATAGCCCCGAATCAGGTTCGGACACCCACGTTCGCCCATGCCGGCCGCGACCCGCCGATTGTTCAAGGGCAATCACGCATAGGCCTTCGTCGGCACCTTGGCGGGCTTGGTTGGCGGCTTCGGCGTTTGTCGAGCCGATGGAATCGAATCGGAGGATGTTGATGTTCATAATTGGTTCAGAGTGCGCGATTTATCGCGTAAAACGGGCTAAAGCCCGCACTCTAAACGCTCCAAAGCGAATCGCAGTAATAATTTTTGCCGTCAAAGAAATTTTGTTTTACTGTAAAGCCACTCTTTTCTGCGAGATCGGCGATCATCTTCAAACTATATTTTTGTGAGATCTCCATAAAAACAGCTTCCCATGGGTCAAACTCAAAATCGCGTCCGAGCGCATCGATCCGCACGGTCTGTTTTTCCCGGCTGACCAAAAATGACCGGGCCGAGCCTTCGAACGGGCGGTAGTTTGCGTAATGGGTAAATTTGTCGAGGTCAAAATTACCGCCGAGTTCGCGGTTGATACGGGTCAGCAGATTGAGATTAAATTTCGCAGTCACGCCCGCTGCGTCGTCATAGGCGTTTGCGATGACATGAGGATCTTTTTGCAGGTCAAAGCCGACTAGGAGCAGATCGTTATCACTCATCACCTCACGCAAAGATCTGAAAAATGCCACCGACTGATCGGCACTGAAATTACCGATATTCGAGCCGAGAAATAGTAATACCTTGCGGCGTCCGTCTCCAGATCTCAGCGATTCGAGGATCTTAAAATAATCGCCGTTCATCGCATTCATCCGCAATGCAGGGAACTCACGCTCAAATTTTTCCGTCAGGGCGTCGAGAGCCTCTTGCGAAATATCGATCGGCGAATACGAAATATCGGCGTTTCGTTTTAGAAAATGGTCTACCAAAACGGCCGTCTTAGTACCATCACCGGCACCAAGCTCAATCAGGTCGAACGCATTATCACCATTGGCAAACGCCCGGTGTATTTCGTTCGTCTGTGTCGAAAATATCTCGTTCTCGCACCCGGTCAGGTAATACTCCGGCAGCTTCATTATTTCCTGAAACAATCGCGAGCCTTCGTCGTCATAAAAGTATTTAGACGACAGTTCCTTTGGCGTGGACGAAAGCCCGCGAAGGACGTCATCGGCAAATTGTGAGAGTTCAGCTGTTGTAGAACCTTTCATAAGAGATTTGTCCACAGATGAACACGGATGGACACAGATAACTGAAATGATCTTAAAATCTGTGTTTATCTGTATTCATCTGTGGATGAACATTCATTTTGCAAGTCTTATCCCCGTAAATTGCCATCTTAGATGAGGATTAAAAAAGTTTCTGTATGATGGACGACAGTGGCCGGCGGGCGTGACGACCGAGGCTCCTCGCAGCACCATTTGGTTGATCATAAATTTGCCGTTATACTCGCCGACTGCTCCGGCGGCTTTTTTGAAGCCGGGATACGGCAGATACGCGCTGTTTGTCCATTCCCAACGCTGGCCCCAGTCGAATTGCGACGAGCCTATTTCCCACTCAAACTCGGTGGGCAGGCGGCAGTCTTTCCATTCGGCATAGGCTGCGGCTTCGTAATAAGAAACGTGCGTAACAGGAGCATTTAGCGACAGCACGCAGCCCCGCGAGCGTGTAATGCCGCCAACCCTCATCGTTGCGATGCCAATACAAAGGCGACGCGACATCGTTTTGCTTTACCCAATCCCATCCATCCGAGTGCCAAAGCATCGGGTCGTCGTAACCACCGGCGCCAATAAATTCGATAAACTCGCCGTTTGTCACCAATCTGTCCGAGATGGCAAAATCCTCAAGATAGACTTTGTGGCGGGAAAGTTCGTTGTCAAAGCAAAAGCCTTCGCCGTTATAGCCGATCTCGTGGATGCCACCTTTTACTTCGACAAAGTTGCCCGTTCCGGATGCAGTTTCGTCAAAAGCAAAGTCGGGATGATAAACCGGGAATAGCGGATTGAGGCTAAAGGTATATTTTAGATCGGTCAGGAAAAGTTCCTGATGCTGTTGCTCGTGGTTGAGGCCGAGCGTGACAAGGTCGGTCAAGTCAGAACCGCCTGCGTGAGCGGGCGGCCAGTTTGTTGGGCCATGTTGCTGTCCGCCCCCTGACGGAGGCGGTTCTGACAAGAGCCGTTCCATCTGCTGATCGACATATTTACGATATTCAAATACCTCTTTGACCGTCGGGCGACTCAAACTGCGGTGATCCCGCTGTGTACGATCACCGACCGAGTTGTAATAGCTGTTAAATAAAAAGCTAAAATTTTCGTCAAAGACCTTATAGTCCGGCACAAATTTCTTGAGGATCATCTCCTCAAAAAACCACGTCGTATGGGCGATATTCCACTTTGGCGGCGAGGCATCGATGACCGGTTGCGGTATGTAATCTTCCGTCTCAAGTGGCTCGCACAACTTTTCGGTGTATGAGCGGACCGACGTGTAAAACGTGCGCAGATCTAACGGTCTTTCGTGTTTGGGACTAGCTTGCATTTAATCAATTAAACCAAATACTGCGGCAAAGGTGAAGATTTTATTGCGGCTGGCCTAGTTTAATTAACGCCTCTTTGCAGATCTCGGCGAGATAGATGTCGGGTGAATTGAGATATGAGCGGAGTATGGCTGCGGATGAAGCGTCACCGGTCGAGCCGAGTGCAAAGGCGGCTTCGCGGCGGGTGTCGTCAGATTCTTTTTGATTTTTTAGTACAGACGTCAGCACGCCGACCGCGCTCCGGAAAGCCGGATCGGCCGGCTCATTGGTCCCGGGTTCTTTGTATTTCGACGGTAGAAAATTTTGCGGCGTGACGGCTGAGCTAATACCGGATCTAGCAAAATTTGCGATCTGGCCGATGGCCTTGGCGGCGGAGCGACGGAGAAATTCGTCATCCTCGGACGGTTTTTTCTTTAGGACAGCGATCAGGGCATCGAGAGCCGAAATATCGCCGATCTTTCCTAGCGCGACAGCGGCTGCGGAACGGACCTCGTCCGCACGATCTTTTTGCAAAGAGCGAATTAGCATCGAAGCGGCTGAACGGTCGGCGACGGTTCCAAGTGCGAAAGCTGCCTCTACGCGAACGAAAGCCGCCTTGTCATTTAACAGCGGCATTAGAGAGATGGAAGCGTCATTTTTTGGCAAGTAGATCACGGCCGATGCAGCGGTCGCACGGACGATCTCGTTAGGATCGGACAATAGTGGAATGGCCAGGCGTGATGCCTCTTCGGTATGAATGACCTTGATCTGATGTAATGCGTTACGTTTGAGTTCGGTATTGCCGGAGGCTAGATCGGATCTAATAATGGCAAGATCTTGAGAATAGGAATTGCCCACGAAACACGCGAAAGACACGAAAAAAAAGCGACGGAAAAAAGTGTCTGACCCAGCGGATGGGTCTCCCCTTCTCCTCTACTCCTTTACTCCCCAACTTCTTCATACTGTAAGTTGCAACTGTCTACCGCCCATTCGTTCCCATTCTATGACCTGGCGAGCACGGCGGTTCTCAACGGCTTTTGCGAGATGCGCAATGACCTCATCGACAATAACATTATCGACCGAACGAGTTGATTTTTTTGCATTATAGCTGCGGGCTGTGGCCGCGTCGGCCGGGGTTAATTTGTCGATCTTACGAGCGGCAGTTCTATTTGTTGGGTTGACCATCTTTTTGCCTCCAATTTTCGGGGCAGACGGTCGAACCAAGCGGGTTACACTTTACGTCCTTAACGTCTGCAAAATTATTGTTTTGATCATTAAGTTCGTGTGCTCCGAAACACCAGTCTCAAAGTTTTGTTCAGAATATCACGGTTTTTTCGCCGTGAAAAGAAAAAATTCGCTAAACTTAAGTTTTTTACATAAACGAGATGGACGAGAAATATTTTCCAAAAAAGGTCGAGCAGAAATGGCAGCAGAAATGGGCCGATAGCGGTGCGTTTGAGACCGAAGCCGAGAGCTGTGACGAGCGGCCAAAATTTTACCAGCTTGAGATGCTGCCGTATCCGTCGGGCAATTTGCACATGGGGCACGTTCGAAATTATTCGGCCGGCGATGCGATGGCCTGGTACAAGCGGCTCAAAGGGTTTAACGTCATGCACCCGATCGGTTGGGATTCGTTTGGCCAGCCTGCCGAGGATGCGGCCGTAAAACGTGGTGTAAATCCGCGTGAGTGGACCGAGGCAAATATCGACGCGATGCGCGGTCAATTGCAGCGGCTTGGCATCAGCTACGACTGGCGGCGACAGATGTACGCCCACCGGCCGGAATACTACAAATTTGACCAGTGGTTCTTCCTAAAAATGTACGAAAAGGGCCTTGCGTACAAGCGGTTGACGCAGGTCAATTGGTGCTCGCACGATCAGGCGACGCTGTCGAACGAGCAGGCAAGCGGCGGATTGTGCTGGCGTTGCGGCAACCCTGTCACGAAGAAAGATCTAGAACAATGGTTCTTCAAAACGACTGCCTACACCGACCAATTGCTCGACGACATGGCCGAGATCGAAAGCGGCTGGCCGGCGAATGTTTTGAAACGACAGAGCGACTGGATCGGGCGATCCGAGGGGGCGTTTGTCGATTTTGAGGTCCGCACGTCGGGCGACACTTTGTTTTATTGCGACCTCGACGGCGGCACGGCTGAGTCGGGCACGGTGCGTGTTTTTACGACACGTATCGACACGATCTACGGAGCCAATGCCGTTGTGCTGGCCGCCGAACATCCTGTAATTCAGGCAAATATCGACCATTTTTCCGAGGAGGTCGCGAGCAAGATCGCTTTTATCCGAGCCGAGAATACCAAGCCGACCGACCACGAAGCCGAGATCGAAAAAGACGGTATCGATACCGGCCTGCGGGCGATCAACCCTTTTAGCGGCGAAGAGTTGCCCGTTTGGGTCGGCAATTACGTAATGATGGAATACGGCACCGGAGCCGTGATGAGTGTGCCGGCGCACGACGAGCGGGATTTTGAATTTGCAAAGAAATTTGAGCTGCCCATTCGCCAAGTGATCTCCGAACCGCACATGGAGCACGCCCATCACACGATGCAGGCGATGGCACTAGAGGTTCCGCTCACTGCCTATGGCGTGCTTGTTCATTCAGATTATTGGAACGGCAAGACCAGCGAAAATGCAAAACTGGAAATGACAGCTTACGCTGTCAAGCATGGATTTGGCGAAGCCGCGACGACGTATCGCCTCCGTGACTGGGGCGTGTCCCGCCAAAGATTTTGGGGTTCGCCGATACCAATTGTTTATTGCGATTCGTGCGGGGTTGTGCCGGAAAAATTTGAGAATCTTCCTGTCAGGTTGCCGGAAACGGCGCCGTTCTCAGGTACAGGCGAATCGCCGTTGGCTAAGGTGCCGGAGTTTGTAAATACCGTCTGTCCGACCTGCGAAGGCCCGGCAAAACGCGAGACGGATACGATGGATACGTTTGTTGATTCGTCTTGGTATTACTTTCGATACACCGACGCGACGAACGAGGTCTTGCCGTTCGACCCTGAGATCGCGGAGTATTGGACGCCGGTCGATCAATACATCGGCGGCGACGATCACGCTGTGATGCACCTGATCTACGCACGGTTTTGGACCAAGATGATGCGTGATCTCGGTCTGGTGACTTTTAATGAGCCTTTCAAACGGCTGCTCACCCAAGGAATGGTCGTAGGCGAGACGTTTTTTGATGATGCGACCGGCAAAAAGTCTATCACATGCCGGGTGATGTTACAGTCACACGCGACGCCAAGGGAAAGATCACAGGAGCGGTCGGAAAAGACGGTGGAGCACTGAAATACGGCATCGAGCGGATGTCCAAATCAAAAGGCAACGGCGTTGACCCCGACGAAATGGTCGAGATCTACGGCGCCGATGCCGCACGGCTGTTCATTATGTTTGCCGCGCCGATCGAGAACGAACTCGTCTGGAACGAGGCCGGTATCGAAGGGGGCGTGCGGTTTCTCCAGCGTGTCTGGCGGCAGGTTTACAAATGGCGAACGGCGATCGGTGAAGCGGAACGAACGCCGCTCGTTAACGGCGAAGGCGTGACGCCCGCGTCGAGAAAACTTAGGCAAAAGACGCATCAGACGATCAAACGAGTGACTGACAGCTTTGAAGCCCTACAATTCAACACGCCTGTGGCCGCGTTGATGGAGTTGTCGAATGCTGTCGGCGACATCGGCGTCGATCCGACTAACGCGACCGAGAGCGATCTATTTGCCGTTCGCGAAGCGTTGACGAGCCTTGTGCTGATGTTGACGCCGTTCGCTCCACATACTGCCGAGGAGTTGTATGCAGTGCTGATCGACAACGAAGACGGCATTATCGCCAACGGTGCCTGCTTTCCCGAATACAGCGAGGACCTGGCAAAGGCCGACGAGATCGAGATACCGGTTCAGATCAACGGCAAGCTGCGTTCGCGGATATTGGCCGCCCCCGGAACGTCGGATGATGAACTGCAGCGAATGGCATTTGCCGACGAAAAGACACGCGAATTTACCGACGGTAAAGAGGTCGTAAAGGTCATAGTTGTGCCGAACCGATTGATAAATATCGTCGTAAAAGGTTGAGCGGATGTACGATGACTTCATCCTTGCTTGCAGGGGGCAAAAAAACTAAAATCAATTCGTGCTTTAACGGTACTTTTGCGCCTGTTAGATCATCTAAATCATTGCGGTTGTTATAATTGAGATACTTCGTTTAAGGTCTGTGGCTAAATGAAAGAATGCCAACTCTGTAAAAACTGTTTCCCCGACGATGTTGCGACCTGTCCGCATGACGGGATGCCGACCTCGCACACCATTGCGGGCGAGCCTGTTTTGGAGGGCAAATACCATCTCGAATGCCGCATCGGCCAGGGCGGAATGGGCGTTGTGTACAAGGCACGCCACGCATTTCTCAAAACTCAGCTTGCGATCAAAGTCATCCTGCCCGACCTCGTCGGCAACGATCCGCAACTCGTCACGCGATTTAGGCAAGAGGCTCTTGCTGCTGCGGCAATTCGGCATCAGAACGTCGTCGGCGTAACCGATTACGGTGTCATCGACGGCAGTTTGCCGTTTTTGGTGATGGAGTATGTCGAGGGCGAATCGCTCCACGATCTTTTGGCTCGTGAAAAAGCACTTTCACCTGAGCGTGCCCTCGAACTCATAACAGCAGTCTGTGCCGGCGTTGGTGCCGCCCATCATCAGGGCATCGTCCACCGCGATCTAAAGCCGCTCAATGTGATGATCTGCAGCGACAAGCCTAATCTTTCGCAAGCGGTCAAGATACTTGATTTTGGCCTGGCAAAGATCAAATCAGGCGAGCTTTTAGGTTCGTTCATCCAGGCACAAACCACAGGGTTGATGGGTTCGCCGTATTATATGGCACCCGAACAATGGGCCGACGAAGAGCCAGATGCCCGGTCGGATGTGTATTCACTCGGCGTGATGTTTTTCCAGATGGTTGCGGGCGATGTGCCGTTTAAAGGTTCGTCGATACCGGCGATCATGAAAAAGCACATCAGCGATCCGGCCCCGACATTTGCGGACTATGGTACGCGTGTCTCGCTTGAGCTCGAAAAGGCTGTCCTGCATACGCTGCAAAAAGACAAGACCCAGCGAACGGCAACGGTTGAGCAGTTTGTCGAAGAATTGACCGCCGCGATCCACCCCGGAGCCGCGACGATCCACAGCTCGGTCGGCAGGTCTCTGCCGGTATCTTCGCTAAAAGTAATTACAAAACCGCCGCAATCACGGGTTTTTGTTGATAATATCTCGGTTGGCGAAACGCAAAACGACGGTGCTCTAACGCTTGAGGGCATTCAGAGCGGCAATCATCATCTACGTATCAGCCACAACGGATTCAAAGACTGGTTTGGCGATGTCGTCTGTGACGGCAAGCCGCAACAGGTCGTTGCGGAGCTACAGCCGGGTGTGACCGATTCGCGTTCATCGATACCGATGCCCGCCGATGTCACGGTCAGCGGATCGGGCAGGCTTGACGATTCTCATTTTCAAGCTACGGTCGTTAATGACGGGATGGGGCAGACCGCATCGCATGTGTATGGCACCCAGTCGCTTCCGCCTAAAAAGGCCGGAAAGTCCGCCGCAATTTTGGGAATTCTCGGCGTATTAGCACTCTTTTTGATCGTTGGCGGAGGTATTGGTGCAGCGTATATGATGGGGGTTTTCGGCAGCAAGGTCGGACCCGGTGGTAATAACGCCGGTACACCGACACCGTCCGGAACACCTGTCGTCGCGGCGAAAGCCGATCTGGTAGCGATACCCGGTGGGACTTTTATGATGGGCAGCGACAGCGGTCTCGATAATCAAAAACCGGCACATAGCGTTACGGTACAGCCCTTCAAGATGGATAAGACCGAGGTCACAAACGCAGAGTATTATG
The DNA here is from genome assembly GCA_016712045.1 of Chloracidobacterium sp. GTDB lineage: Bacteria > Acidobacteriota > Blastocatellia > Pyrinomonadales > Pyrinomonadaceae > OLB17. Next base: position 136,289 of record JADJRV010000016.1, read on the forward strand.
CGTTTACAACAGCGACCAGCTATCCTCGACATCAAGCGTTCATTGACTGGCGTTCAAAACGTGACGGCGTAACATACCGATTGCCAACGGAAGAAGAGTGGGAGTTTGCCGCTCGAAATGGTGGGAAGAATAATAAGTACCCGTGGGGCGACGAGTTTAAGAAGAATTGCGCGGTGGTCGATAAAGACAACACCGAGCCGGATCGTGTTGGGTCGAACTCGTGTGCAAAAGACTGGGGAGTCGTCGATCTGATCGGCAATGTTTATGAATGGACGGGTTCCAATGCGAGCCTTTATCCTGGCAGTAAGGGTGAAATGAAGCCGACGAAAGAGTTAATTTACATGATCCGCGGTGGGGCAGCATTGAACAAATCGGCAGGTGAATTTGGCATTACTTCGATGTTCCGGGTGGATGTCGATGGAGCTAAACGGGATAAAGAATTAGGTTTTAGGCTCGTTACGCAGAATTAGGCTCCCCGAGAGGGAGGTTATTATGAGCAGTTTTTTCAGGCTCTTTGCAATCATTGCTTCGATCGGGATCGGGGCGATCTGTGTCTCGGGGCAGGATCTCGGTAGCAGCAATAAGCTGTTTGGCGGGGCGAAACCCACAACGACAGCCAAGCCTAAAACTGTAAAGAAAACGACCCCTAAGAAAAAGGTCACGACAGCCAAAACGGCCGCACCAAAACCAAAGCCGGCAAAACCTAAAGCGACAACAACCGCAACTAAGCCGGGGAAAAGCACAACAGCAGTAAAGCCAAAAACCACACCTAAGTCCACGGGAGGCAATTCCGGGCCAAAGACGTTTGAGGTGCGACCGTCTAAGCCCGCAGAACGGGAGGTCCCGGTAACCGCGGCTTCGAATCGGCTTTATGAAACTCTGATACAGGAGGGCAACAACGCCCGCGATGACCGTAACTATTCGGCCGCCGAAACCGCTTATCAGCGTGCCCGTGCGATCAAGCCAAAAGATTCGCGTGCCGTCTATGGGCTCGGCAATCTTTACAGCGATCAGCAGCGATGGGAAGAAGCCGAGACCGCATATCGCACAGCTTTGCAGATCGACCCAAAAGAGGCGTTCACGCACGTTGCCCTGAGCTACGTTCTGACACAGCCGTTGTCGGCTCCAAATTTGTCGGATAGGTACGAAGAAGCTGAAAACCTTGCACGAACTGCGATACAGCTTGCACCAAGTAATCAACTAGCTTTTGATCAACTGGGTGTTTCGATGGAGTTGCGCGGCCTGATCGGTGCCGAGACCGAAAATGCGTATCGCAGGGCGATCGAACTAGATCCGTCATTTGCTCCGGCGTACGCACATTTAGGTCGTCTGCTAAGGCGTCGCGGCCTTACAAAAGAATCGTCGGCTGCGTATCAAAATGCGATACAGCGTTCGACGGATGTGGCGACAATGATTCTCGTCGCGGATGTAATGCAGTCGGAACAGCGTTATGCCGAGTCGGAACGGCTGCTAAGAAGAGCGGTCGATGACGATCCGAAAAATCCGTCGGCGCTGCTACTGCTCGGGCGTGCATTTATCGCACAGGGAAATTTTGTCGAGGGCGAATCGATCTTGCGTCGTAGCCTTGCGGTCAGTGCTAACAGTTTTATGCCTAACAGTTTGCTGGGGTCGCTTTATACGCGGCAGGGTAGGTTTGAACAGGCCGAGAGCGCATTGCAGCAGGCGGTTCGTAGCGTTCCGCTCAGCGAAAAACGCCGGCTCTCGCAGCAGTTTGAGGCTGTCGGTGACGGCTACCTCAAGACAGGGCGTCGAATAAGTGCCCAGCGATCTTATATGCAGGCGATATCGCTCGACGGCGAAAATCCCTCTCTCGCAGCAAAACTCAGCAGATCAAAAGGGGGATAACCGTTACATATAGATATTCAGTATGATCGGTTCACTGAAATCCGGTATCTAATGTCTGTATTTGGTTTAAGTATCTTTGTGTTCCAGCACAAAGAAAAAAGCGGTAAAAGTAATAATGACAGCGGAAGTGTATTGTCCTAAATGCGGTCAAAATTTTGAAGAGGGATCGAGGCGATTTTGCCCGACCGATGGTTCGCGCCTGATCTCTGATTCGTACGACCAGCCAACAACTCCCGGTGTGTTCTCTAACCTCATACCAAAAGCCGCTCCTGTTGGCGGCGCAGATGAAGTTTTGTCTGAAACACCAAAAGTTATTGTAAGAGAACCTGAATTAGATCTTTTCGGCGATAAGAAAGAGGTGCTAGCCGACGATCTGCCTTTTTTGAACTGGATGACGTCCAACCGGTGATCGTCGAACAACCGGAATTTGTACCGCCTCCCCCAGGCAAATTCCAGAGCCGGCATCAGAACCAAGACCCGCTGCGCGAAAAATAAACCCGTACGATATCCCCGCCGGACATGTCGAACTTGACGACAGTGAGCGGACGGCGGGTGTTTTTAATGATTTTGATGCCAATGATCCTGACGGCTTTGTCGGCCGTATGGTCAAGGGCCGATATAAGGTCACGGAGTTTCTAGGCGGTGACGAGACGGGGTTAGCATATCTGGCCGACGACAAGATCGTCAGCGACAAAATGGTGTTGGTCCGTATCCTACTCGAAGAGGACGCCGACCCGATGATGGAGAGCATACTCGCCGAAGAGCGTGTGTCGCTGTCGCACTTTAGCCATCCAAATATCGCACGGCTTGTCGATTCGGGTGCATTCACAAACGGCACGGAATTTCTCATCAGCGAATATACCGACGCATTGTCCGTGCGAGACGTCCTGAGCATACACGGTAAGTTTCATGCCGCCCGCACGGCTCGGGTTATCCGTCAGGCGTCATACGCTCTCAGCGAAGCGCATCAGGAAGGCATCATCCACCGTGACATCCGGCCTGAAAACATCATACTGTCGATCTCCGATACAGACACCGAGCAGATAAAGATCGTAAATTTTGGTGCGTCCAACGGCGACCCAAATCCGCACAACGCGGCGTACAAAGCACCTGAGATACTCGATGGACGGGTCTCGACGGCGGCAAGTGATACATACTCGCTGGCGGTCGTAGCATTTGAGATGCTAACAGGCAACGTTCCATTCGAAGGCGAGAGCACTAAGGAACTAATGCGGTTGCAGCACGGCGGGTTAAAAGATCGGCCATCGCAAACCGATCCAACGATATCGCCAGAGGTGGATGAGGTTTTTGACAAGGCGTTTGCGTTCAAAGCCGGTGGGCCGATTCACAAAGGCACGTGAATTCGGCGATGCTCTGTTTGATGCATTGAGCGATGCTCCGCAAGGTTTTGGCACCGGCCGCTTTTGCTGCAAATGAAGTGGTCGGAAGTGTCGGCAGACGCCATTATTCCCGGTGCGGGGGCCGTGACTGTTGCACCTAAGGTAGAGAACCTAAAGCCGCTCGACACGGCTCCGGTAACAAAACAAGTTGAACCGGCGTGGAAAAACCGCTCGCCCGAACCTCCGCAAGAAGAGACCTCACGTGGGAAAATACTAGCGGTTGTCGGGATACTTGCTTTGCTTGCTCTGCTGGTTTTTGGCTTGTACTACTTTCTCGGTTCTGGCGGCCCCAAGCCTGGTGATGCTAATCTCGCGCAAAACACCAACGGCCCTTCGACACCGACGATCACATCGGATACCGAGATGCCGCCGCAGCCGCGCAAGATCGCTCAGCCTGCGAATACTGAATATTACTCAAATAATAAGCAAAATCTCAAAGGGGATCTGCTACGTAATTTTGTCGGATTTTCGCTCTATTATCCAAAAGAGTGGAAACTCAACGGCCCGCAAGAAAGTGTTACTGCCGGTGGACGCGGTAAGTTTTTAGACATTTCTCGCTCGACGCCCGAGGGTAAGCTGAAAGAGCAGATGCTCGTCAGCTATTATCCGAGCAAAGGTACGTTCAATAACGACGCTGACAAATTCCCGCAAATGGTCAAAGAGACCAACGAAACGTTGAAAAAGCTGCTGCCTGGATATCAGATGGTGTCCGAGGGCGAGATCAAGCTCAACGGCGACTGGCGTGCGTATGAGGTCAAATTTCAGGGCGGCGGCACGTCCGAGACAGGCGAGAAGCTTGTCGTCTGGGGACGCCGTCTATTTATCCCTGCATCGCGGCTCGATGCCCGCAACGGTTTTGAGATCACAATGCTTTCGACATCACTAGCCGACGAGGTCAAAAGCGTTGACGACGTCGGCGTTCACGGCGAACTTGCTTCGATCCTCTACAGCTTTGAACCGACACAAAACTTTTAGACTTCACAAGAACGTGAAAAAAATAGCCCGGCGATCACTCGCCGGGCTTTTAAGTTAAAGAGAGTCAGAACCTGTTTTTACGGTTCCGGAGTGAAGTCCAAACCGGAGATGTTATCCGTGATCTGGACGACCTGTGGTGCAAATGTGAAACGCCGTGATCGTACGCTAACAATGTAGGTATGGCCGGTTTCCACCTCTGCGAATCGATAGGTGCCGAGTGCACCGGTAACAGTTGAGTGGGCATTGCCATTTTCGTCAGTGATCGTGACGACCGCGTTTCTCACGCCGCGTCCCTCCGCTGATGAAAAGACACGTCCGGTCACATCGACGCCCGACGCAGTCGGCGTACATGCACCTGCCACACCAGCGTTAGCGATCGTGACCGAATCAACGAACCAACCCGTTACCGCTACGCTGCTATCGTCTCCTGCGTGCCAACGCACCCGAACAGTGTTGCCTGCCAAGGACGCGAGATTGATCTGGACTTGCGTCATTGCACCGATAGTGCCGTTGCACCAGGCCCGTTTGCCAGCAATTGGATTGCTGAAACTACTGCTTACAGTCCCATTAAATAGTCCGGCTGTGAAATTAGCGTCGGGCATGACCGTCCACGTTACTCCGTCGGTCGTGTACTCAAGCGTACCTCCGTCAAAACACGTGGTCGCACTCTCGAATGCAAATGTGTGCCAGAAGCTGAGTGTTGTACCAGCGTTCACTCCAAATGGCGGAGACACTAGCACACGATCTGAAACGGTCGTCAGACTGGTAGATTTCCACGAATGGGTCGGCGTCTGCGACTGTGTAGCGTCCCAAGTCCAGATCGTAGCTCCACTGAGTGCTTGATTAGTCCAACCAGCATTATCAAAACCGCCCGCTCCCTCAAATGTTTCGGTGAGCGTGCTCAACGTTACCGGGCCCGAAGGTACCACGCTCTTTTGCACGGTATTTGTTTCGATCACGTTATTGCCGGTGTCCTTAGCCCTTACAACATAGTAATAGGTCGTACCGTTTATCAGGCTGTTCGTGTCGTTATACGTGGTCGAGTTGGTCGTTCCGATCAGATTCGCCGGTCCCGGTACAAACCCCGAGACCGTCGAACGATATACGTTGTAACTGATCGGTCCTGAACATCCCGGAGACGCCGCGGACCATGACAGGTTTGCCTGACACGAAGCCCCTGCAGCGTTAGTCGCAGTTGTGAGTCCTGCAAACGTTGGTGCGAGTGTACATAGGCCTGTCGCGGTCGCTTCGCTGCAGGTCGATTGTGTCGATTCACAACCGCCGGTACCGTCCTTACCGGTGATCTTATATGAGTATGTCGATCCGCCTGAAACGGTATTATCGACGTAGCTGGTCGCCGCGATGTTTGACGCGAGCAACGTATATGCTCCCGGGGCCGCACATGTGCCCGGTGCTCGATAGACATTGTAAGTTGCCGGAGCCGGTGCACCGGCTGCCCAGCCAACCGTGACCTGATTTGCAGCTGTCGGATTGGCGGTGATGGTCGTCGGTGTACCCAGGTGCAGTACACGCTGGGTCGGTGATCTTTGCTGTGTAGATCTCTTCTTTCAATCCGTCGCGGCGATCTGTCCATGACGGGAACAGAATACCCGCATTGGACGACAAAGCGTTGTAATCACCGTATTGGTTGCCACTGTCGGCTCCGGCGATAGTCTCGTCTGTTTGGGCGGTCGAAACCTTTTCCGCGACCGACCAAGTAACGCCGTCGTCGAACGAGCGTTGATACCATACATCTGATTTCTTACGTCCCGGGTCTCCAACCGTGTCCTGATAAATGACACCGATCGCACCGGTCGCTTCGTCCACAGCCAGCCACTGGCTAAATTGGTCATTTAGTCCGGCTTGGTTGTTTAGCTTTACTTTTGCCGACCATGTCGCGCCGCCATCAGTTGAGCGAGAGAAAAACACACGCATTTTACAGGTAGAGGCTACGTTTGCACCCGGTTCGTTTGCTGCCGCGGTACACCCGGCGTCACCCGAAAGATCGGTCCATGCGGCATATACCATATCTTTCGAAGGCGATCGAAAAGTTCCGCCTGACACATACATAAATGCACGGCGATTGGCGAACGAAGGGATGCCGATGTCAAAACCATCAAATGTTGTTGCGATTTGGACAGCAGGCGAATAAGTGTTGCCGCCATCGGTCGATTTCCTAACAATGACCACACGATTGGTCGTTGTCGGCCAAAAAACGAATACATCGCCGGCGCTGTTACTCTTTATGTCAGCGCCGATCGCGGTTCCGGTCGATTCTGCACCACTGATCTGAATCGGAGCGGCAAGCCATGTTCCGCCGGCTCCTGCCGTCCTACGATTAGCGAACGCCGGAGCGCCGTTATGCCAAGTCGCATACGTCTGGCCAAAAAAGGGCGAGGTTGCACTCTTGTCGGTCCAAACCATCTGCTTGTCAACATTGGTTTGCGTACCCGAAGCAGTGGCCTCAAAAGTCCAAGTTGCTCCGTTATCTGTTGAAAAATAATTTCTGAGACGTAGTGATCCGCCAGTATGCCAAGCGTCGATGACCAGGCATGCCCGTCGCTAGTCCAGTCGACGGTTGGGTCTGAGTGAGAAGTGTCACCCGGAGCAAAAGGTAAAACGGTCTGTGACCACGTAACTCCCCCGTCCAGCGAACGGTATTGCCCCTGCTGGCCGCCGCCCGTGATGTTGTTTGAGGCGACTAATATCTTTTGCGGATCAAAATAGTTGATGCGGACATCCGATTCACTTCGGGGTACTGTTTGTAGACCCGAGGTACGAACGTTCGCTCCGATCAGAGCGGGATAACCCCTTGTCCGTCCTTATTGCCAATATTATTTTTTGGACTGTAGTCGTTAGCGGAAAGAGCGTCGACAACCGCAGATCGTTCTTTTTCACCTTCTTCTTCGCCTTTTCCCGGGCCGGGCTTAAGGTCCTGGTGGGTGATCATCCATTCGACGATCTCTTTTAGTACCAGTGGATAACCCTTTGTCGGATCCTCAGCGTTGTACTCTCCCTCCGGGTGTTGTTTACGCCACCAAACGCGAATCCAAGGCGGCAGCCCACGCTTATCGCTAAATTCATCAGCACGGAGCATCTCAAAATCTTGGTTTGCTGCGATAAGCTTGGCCAACTCAGTGTCTTGTTCGACAAAATGGCCGTGGTATTTTTGAGTCAACTGGCTTTCCAGCGACGGGTATTTGGTTCCCTGGTTGCGCTGTGCAGAAACATTAGTCGTTATCAACAATGCTGCAAACAAAAATATGGTGATCCTAAATAGGTTTGTGCGTGATGTTCTCATCTGAGTCTCCCTTTGCTTGCAAAGTATTTTAAAGATTGGATTTGTAAGAAAATAGACGTTTTTCAGCGTTTTAGCAAGGGCAAATACGACGATTAGTAGTAGATGAATAAATTACCCTGCAATAAATTTGCTTTACCTTTTCCGATTTTAGGCATAAAATTTTCGTTACGTTCAAGCAACCTGTAAAAGGAGGTCGGTCATCATAGCCCAAGACGAAGTTTTACAATCCGGAACTGATCTTTTAGGAGCGAGTATGGATCCACTCTCCGTAGCGATCGAACAGGATATCGCCTTTGGTTTTGAGGCCTCTGCGGCGTTGCCCGAATTTCAGGCACCCGTCGCCGAAGTCGCGTTTGACGCGGCCGCGCCAGATATTGACCTTTGCCGTTTGGCGGCGAATGGCAATATCGTGGCGTTTGAGGTGCTTTACGAGCGGTATCACCGCCGTACATATAGCCTCTGCCTGCGAATGACGAGCAGCCAGACCGAAGCCGAAGACCTGACACAAGAAGTTTTTATTCAGCTTTTCCGCAAAGTCGGCAGCTTTCGCGGCGATTCGGCGTTTTCGACCTGGCTTCACCGTCTGACGGTTAATCAGGTGCTGATGCATTTTCGCCGCCGCAGCGTTAAAAACGAGCGGACGACCGAGGAAGGCGAATTGCCCGAGCAGATGGTTGCCGGCTCTGCAAATCCCAACAAGATGCAGGTCGTTGACCGTATCGCCTTAAAAAATGCGATCGCCGAGCTGCCAAACGGATATCGTAACGTGTTCCTGCTCCACGACGTCGAGGGCTTTGAACACGAAGAGGTCGCCCGCATGATGGGCATCTCGGTCGGCACATCGAAATCGCAGCTGCATAAGGCCAGACTAAAGCTGCGCGGTTTGCTTAAAAAACAGCAGGACTAAATAAATAATATTCCAGGGGGAACACGAACACGCTTTATACGTTGTTCGTGTTTTTTGTGCCGATTTTTATTGATAAAATGCCCGTTCAAAAGGCAACTAAAACCGCCCTCGACTAATCTATCAATGTGGTCACTTAGTTGAGGTTAATGTTGGATCTGTTTTGACGATGAATTGCAGCGACTGTAAAGAATTGATCGGCGCCCTGATGGACAACGAGCTTGAGCAAAATCAGGCGGCGGCGGTTCGTGAGCACCTCGCCTTCTGTGCCGAATGTGCAGTCGTTTGCGAAGACCTGACATCGATCTTTGATGCCTGCAAAAACGGTTCGGATGAGATTGTCCCGCCAAATTCAAAGGCTCTCTGGCTGCGAATAAATAATATGATCGAGAGCGAAGTAAAACCCGCTCCGGTGTTACCTCCGCCGCCCGCTCCACGGAGTTGGAGCATTTCGATATTGAGATTTTCAGCCGCGGTATTGGTGATCGCTGTGATCAGTTCGACGGTGACGTATTTTGCGCTCAGAAATTATATCCAGCCGCCGACCGAAGATTTTACGAGCCGCTCGGCAGCGACCCAGACTACGTTTGAAAAAGTTTTGAGCAAGATCGGCCTCGTCGAAACGCCGCAGCAGGCTCGTGAGCGACGATTGAAAGAGCGAGAGGCCGCCATCGAATATTGGAATGCCCGCGTGATGACACGCCGCTCGCAGTGGGATCGCGTGACGCGTGAGGCGTTTGACCGCAATCTACAGGTCATCGAAGAATCGGTCAAAGATTACACGACGATCCTCAACCAAGACCCGGAAGACGAGCTGTCCGGCGAGATGCTTGATGCGGTGATGAATGACAAGATGAATCTGCTGCGAGATTTTGCAGATCTATAGTTTTAATAATGCCCCTCCGACGAGAAAATGTTTTTAGCCGCCAGACGGCCGTGAAAACTACGATGCTCCTGAGCGTAGTTTTTTTCTTTGCGCTTTTTAGCGGCGAGGCGTCCGCTCAAAAGAGGTTCTCAAAAAATTATCCGGCAGGACAAAACGTTAGGCTTCGGTTAATGAACCGCACCGGAACTGTCACCGTCATAGGCTGGAACAAGGCACAGATCAATATTTCCGCCGAGCTAGAGGCTCCGGCGGCGAACATCGTTCCGCAAAACCTGTCGGGCTTGATAGATATAAATTTGCTCCGCGATAACCAGGGCCGCGAGATCGGCAGTGTTAATTTTACGATACGCGTGCCTTACAATGCGATGGTCGATATAGAGACGCGCATCGGTAATCTCAGCGTCACAAATATTACCAGTGCTCTGGTCAGGGCTCATATCACCAGCGAGGGTGCGATAACACTAACCAACATCGAGGCGACAAATGTTGCCGCTGAAAATACGATTGGCGATATTTTCTTTGACGGTGAGATCAAAGACGGCGGCACCTATCGTTTTTCGTCGTCTAAGGGCAGCATCGCTTTACGCATTCCTTTTAATGCATCATTCAAAATGATGGCGACGGCACCGTCCACCCGCAACATCTCGCTTGGTTCTTTTGCCAACGCCGATACGAACTATCTCGGCGACGGCCGGCGTGTCTTAGGCAAATTTAACGGCGGCAGCGCGACGATCACCGTAACCAACCAACGAGGCACCATCGCTTTTCTCGGACGTTGAGCCGTCCAAGATTTTCGTTGACCTCACCTTTCATAAAGTCGTAATCTAAATACGGCTCGCTCCTCTTACCCCAGATCAAATGAAAGCACAAAAATTACTAGTTTTCGCCGCGTTTGTATTTCTATTATCGGTGACCGAGGCTCACGCTCAGGTCAAACGTACGATCACCAAGACCGAGATCGTCGATTTTGGTCCCGGCGGGACCTTGACCGTCACGGGTGCGCCAAATGGCTCGATACGCGTCGTCGGAGCACAAACTAACGAGGTAGAGATAACTGCAACGATCGAGATCGAGGCACCAAATGCGGCGGGACTCGACAAACTTGCCGAGGTGACGGGCTTTGTTGTCGAGGGGAGTGCTTCGCGGGTCTTGATCACTAGCATTGGCACGCACGCAAAACAGCTTTTGAAAAAATCCGGCAAAAAACTTCCCAAAGAGTTGCTCGGCCTGCCGTTTCGCATAGATTACGTGATCCGCGTGCCCCGTTTCATCGATCTCGAGATCGACGGCGGCAAAGGCGATCTGGTGGTTGAAAATGTTGAGGGTTCGATGCGGATCAACTTTATCGAATCAAATGCCAAAGTCGCAATCATAAGCGGTTCGATTAATGTCACAGTAGGCAAGGGTAACGTCGATGTCGCGTTCGCCGCCAAAGGCTGGCGCAGCCGCCTCGTCAATATCATGGTCGCGGCTGGAGATCTTAACATCCATCTGCCGGCAAATTTGAGTGCTGACCTGGACGCTATTGTTTTGCGAAGCGGTTCGATCGAAAATACTTTCCCCGATCTAAAGCCGCGAGACCGCAAGGTGCCCTTTACCGAACGCTCGATGATGGCCAAGGCGGGCGTCGGCGGTGTTCCGCTTAAATTCAGCGTCGGCGACGGTACGTTGAGGCTCGACAAACTCGCCTTGCCATAATGAGCGTCGCGGATTCGGATTCTGTAAATAAAGGGTGATAAACTATCCACGTTTATCACCTTTTTTATGACTATTAAATCTGATATTTGGCTGCGAAAAATGGCCGAAGAGCAACAGATGATCTCGCCGTTCCTTGCTGATCTTGTCCGCGAGGTCGATGGCAAACGTATCATCTCGGCGGGTTGTTCGAGTTACGGTTACGATATGCGTCTGGCGGATGACGGCTTTCGGATCTTTTCGTCGGTCAATGGCGATGAGATCGACCCAAAACGTTTTGACGAAGCTAAGTCTCTGATCGAGCCTCCGATCCGTATTGCTGAGGACGGTGCCCGGTATTACCTGCTGCCGCCGCATCATTACGGCCTCGGCGTGACGGTCGAGACCTTTAAAATGCCGCGAAACGTGACCGGCGTCGCGCTTGGTAAATCGACCTACGCTCGCGCGGGATTGCTCGTTAACACAACGCCGCTTGAAGCTGGTTGGACCGGGCGTCTCGTTGTTGAGATCGCCAACCTAGCAAATCTGCCGCTTCGCGTCTATGTCAACGAAGGCATCGGGCAGATACTTTTTTTCGAATCCGACGATGATTGCGGCGTAAGCTACGCCGACCGCGGCGGAAAATATCAGGGGCAATCGGGACTGACGTTTGCTAAAGTGTGAAAACGGGTCGAACTAGCATCAAAAAAAGCCGCACTTGCGAAAAGCAAGGCGGCTTTTTTGTATTTAAGATAGGTGGTCAAACCGTATCGTCGGTACTCGTGTCGTAAGTGGCGGGTGCCGCTTCGACGGATGTATCTAAACCCGTGTCAACAGATGCGATCGATGCATCATAGCCGCCTGCATCGTACGCTCCCCCCGACGCAATCCCTGACGAGGGATCGACGTCGTATGCCGCCGAAGCAGGGTCTGCGGCAGCGGCGTAGGTATCGGCCGAGCCCTGATATTCGGCCGCATGGTCAAGGCTGCTCTGAGCCGCATCCGCGTTTCCGGCTTCGGCGTACCATTCGGCATTATCGGCAAAATAGTCGGCGTTCTTTTCGTTGTAAACCGCGTTGTCGAGGTTTGCAGCATCTTGGTCTGATTGGCCGGTATGATCGTCGCCGCTGGCCTGATAATCTGCGTCGCCGGTCGCATAGGCGGCGTTCTGTGCGTCTTCTTTGGCGGCTTCGTAATCGCCCTCAGCGATGTGTTCGGCTTGCTGAGCCCGATACTCTTCGGCGATCTCCTGCTTGTAGGCCGCATTTTCAAGGTCGGTCGAATCGGACGCCCCGAGCATACTGCTGTCTCCGGCAGCACCGGCTTCGGCCTCAGCGACTTCGCGTGCCTCGGCGGCTGCCTCATAATCGCCCGCTGCGACAAACTCATCGGCCGACGCCTGAGCCTCCTTGGCCGCATCCACGTGAGCCTGCTGTTCCGCCGAATCTGCCGTCGCAGAATCGCTGCTCGCGGTCTGGGTATCCGCTACCGCAAAGCCTGTGTCACCGGCCTGATAGTCCGATCCACCGACAACAAACTCATCTGCCGTTCCCGCGGTAAATTCTTCCGAGCTCTCATCTTCGGTTACAGGAAAACCATCTTCGCCGACGGTAAACTCGATGGAGTTTGTCGAAAGCTCTTCGTCGGTCGGCAGGCCGGCGGTTGCTTCCGAGATCTCATCGGCTTCGCCGTCGCCATCCGTATCCGCAAGGACGACCTCAAATTCACCGTCGCCATCCTCATCGAGATAAGCCGTATCGATGGTGCCGTCGCCGTCAGTATCTTCGCCCGTCGCGTCGATCACTCCGTCGCCATCGGTATCCATGGCGATCACATCCAGTTGACCGTCACCGTCGGTATCGGCGGATACGGCATCGATGCGTCCATCGCCATCCGTATCACCGGCAATCATGTCGAGTTGTCCGTCATCATCCGTATCAATAGCGCCGGCATCGATCTTTCCATCTCCGTCAGTATCCGCGTAAGTGACTTCAGACGTTGGCTCGTCGTCACCAAAGAGTGCCTCGGCGATCTCCTCGACCAAAGTGCCTTCTTCTTCCTGTTTCGGTGTAATATTTGTTTCATCCGTAATGATTACGGGGTCTTGTTCATTCGCCATAACTTGCATTATCCTCCCTTATCTTCGCCGTGCGAGCCTTGGGCTCTGCGGGTTTTGCTTTTCTGGTAACAATTGTCAACTGACCGCATTTCTGATCCGGACATTTGATCGACAACTTTGGCTTGCCCGCAAGTACGGCCATCGGCACGACCATCGGCGTTTTGCATGTCGAGCATTTGATCCTCAAAACATCTTTTGCCGGAGCCGCCTCGGTTTTTGGCGGTGCCGGCGGTGCGGCCCGGCGGATCGTCTCATGGATCTGCTTTAGCGATGCTTTCAACTCCGGGCTCTCTGCAAACTGGGTCAGCAATTTCAGACGCGGGCCGAGGTAAGGGGTTGACGACGTGGTCAATTCCGAAAGCCGCAGCATGTCACCGTCATCGTCCATCTGCTGCTCGATCCAACTGTCGATATTTATCTGTTGGTAGATGAACGAAGATTTTAGTGACCACGACAGCAAAACGCGGCGTGCCACCTCTTCGCTGCCAACGGTTAGCAGCCCCGCCCTGTCGGCGGTGATCTCCGCCTGACGGGCCCAAGCAAGCAGCGGCATCTCGAGTGCTCCGCCCACCAGAGCGGTCGGGCTAAGAATTGCGTTAAAGATGCCGCCCGCCATAAATCCTTTTGCCGGCCCCTGTTCGCCAAGGAAAAAACGGATGACTGTTTTCCAGAGAGCGTGCCCCGCTTTGCAGTGTCCCATTTCGCGGGCAAGCAGATACAACATATCGACGCCTTGGAAATTACCGGCGAGGGCAGACCCGACAACGACAAATGAGTCTTTGTCGGTCCCGAACGTGAGACAATCCCATGGCCTTTCGCCTGACAAGAAAACATCCGGCATGTGTGACATTCCCAAAATGCGGGCTGCCCGGATCGCTTGCCCGTAAATATGGGGCATCTGCTTTTCGCCGAGGAGCACTCCGTTAAACGAGGCTTCGACCCAGCGGCGTCCGACCTTTTCGGACACGGCTTTTGCCGCAGCGTTCAGCGGTTTCATTCGGCGGAGCGCGTTCATTGCTTTGGCGTCAGCGGCCCAGGCAAATGCTGCCGTATCCACCTGATAGCCGGGCACCAGCGGCCTCAGCCACTTACATTCTTTACAGATCACGAGCTTGTCGGGCAGGCCTTGGCCTTGTCCGCCGCATGTTGAACAAAAGACGGCTTGCGTGCCGACAGGCTGATATATCTGTTGCGGTGGTGGCGGTGGAACGTTTGCGTGTGCCTGATAACCCGGATTTGGCTGATTCGGCATTTGCGGAGAGGGCTGAGCATTACCGCCCGGAGCGGCCATCCCGACACCACAATAAATGCAGAAGCGTGAGCCCTGCACCGGCTGTTGGTGCCCGTTGGTACAAACCGGCATGTTCTGATTCTCTGCAACCATAGTTGGAAATATTAATAACCGTACTGATTCGAAGACGCCATAGCCGAAAACAGCACCCAGATCATATAAAGGACGACGTGTATCACCGACGAAGCGATACCGCCCCACAATCCGACCTGCGCCATCCACTTTCCACTCGCAGGCGAGCGGCCGTTTTTGATCGCGTCGAGCTCCATCCATCCAACGATCGCCGCCGGAATACCAGCGAATGGGCCGCAGCAAACAAGAGCAGCGATCGCGAGAACGAGTGCTATAGTGGCTTTTTGGCCGGCACCGGAACCTCCTACAGCCGGATTTCCCGCAAGAGGGCCGCCAACGGGCGGTTGCTGCCATTGCTGATTCGGCTGTGCTCCGATATGCGGGGCAGGAGCCAGAGATGCCGAGCAATTTAAACAAAACGCGGCATCTGGTGGATTGATTTGGTTGCAGCTAGGACACGCTTTAGTCATATTGATCTAAAAAAAAGAGGAATAGGTCACTAAAACGAAAATGTTTCCGCAGTTACCTATGCGGAAAAATCCGTACGATCCAGCCATATTTTGAATGACTTTGCTAATATAGCCTAAGTTTCTATTATTTGAAAGAGTTTTGACCGGTCCCGAATGACAAATATTCACAATTACATCGGCGGTGATTTGGTCGAGCCCGCATCGGGAGCGTATCTCGACAATTTTGATCCGTCGACGGGCGAGGTCTATTCGCTGATCGCCGATTCGGACGATCGCGATGTGCATTTGGCAGTCGAGGCGGCGAACGGTGCATTTCCGGCGTGGTCAGCGACATCAACTGAGGCGAGGCACGATATTTTGATGCGGCTCGTTGCTCTGATCGAGCGCGATCTGGAGCCGCTTGCATTGGCCGAGAGCATTGATCAGGGCAAGCCTCTGACGCTTGCACGCTCTGTTGATATTCCGCGTGCGGTCGCAAATTTCAAATTTTACGCGACCGCCGCAATGCACACGCACAACGAGTCGCATGAGAATGTTGCTCAGGGGGCGATCAACTACACTCTGCGTCAGCCGCTGGGCGTCGTTGGCTGCATTAGCCCGTGGAATCTGCCGCTGTATCTGTTTACCTGGAAGATCGCACCCGCGATCGCCGCCGGATGCACGGTCGTCGCGAAGCCGTCTGAAGTAACGCCAATGACCGCGTTTCTGCTGTCAAAACTCTGCATCGAGGCCGGTCTCCCCGCCGGTGTCCTGAACATCGTCCACGGCCTCGGGCCAAAGGTCGGCTCGGCGATGTCGTCGCATAAGGATATCAAAGCGATATCCTTTACGGGCGGTACGAAGACGGGCGAAGAGATCGCCCGCATTGCGGCACCGATGTTCAAAAAGCTCTCGCTCGAACTCGGGGGCAAGAACCCGAATATTATCTTCGCCGACTGCAATTACGAAGAAATGCTGGCAACCACAGTCCGCTCGTCGTTCTCAAATCAAGGCGAGATCTGTCTGTGCGGTTCGCGGATATTTGTCGAGCGTCCGCTGTATGAGCGGTTCAAGACGGATTTTGTGGAGCGTGCTGCAGCACTAAAGGTCGGCGACCCGCTCGATCCTGACACAGATGTCGGAGCGATAGTCTCAAAGCCGCATTTTGAAAAGATAATGTCATACATCGACCTAGCAAAAACCGAAGGCGGCACGATACTGTGCGGCGGCCTCGGGTCAGAACCGGGAGCGGTAGCGACTGGGTTCCGGGTTGACTCAGAACGATGCTCCAATGGTTTTTTCATTCAACCCACAGTGGTCGAAGGCCTGCCGTACGATTGCCGCACAAATCAAGAAGAGATCTTTGGCCCGGTCGTGACCATTATGCCGTTCGACAACGAAGACGAAGTACTCGGCTACGCAAACAGCGTCCGCTACGGCCTGTCGGCAAGCGTCTGGACCGAAAACCTTTCGCGTGCCCATCGAGTTGCGGCCAGACTCGAATCCGGTTTTGTCTGGATAAATAGTTGGATGCTTCGAGACCTGCGGACGCTTTTCGGCGGCTACAAAGACAGCGGTATCGGCCGCGAAGGTGGGTTTGAGACGTTGAGATTTTTTACGGAAGAAAAGAATGTTTGTATCAAATTGTAGGTGGATAGAAATGAAATTATTTTGCACGTTATTGATGTCATTGGTTTTGTTTTCGGCAGTTCCGGCACAGCAAAAGGCTCCGACTGAGTCTGCGATGTCGCGGTTTCTGCGTTATGTAAAGATCGACACGCAGTCGGCTGAGGACGCGGGGAAATTTCCGAGCACGGACAAGCAGCTCGTGCTGGCAAATTTGTTGGCGAATGAGTTGAAAGAACTCGGTGTGCAAAATGTCCGCATCAGCGAGGAGGGGATCGTTTACGGGATGGTTCACGGCAACCTTGCCGACAATAGCAAGGTTCCGACTATCGGCTTTATCGCCCACATGGACACGTCTCCGGCGGTGTCGGGTGCGAACGTCAACGCCATTATCCACAAAAATTATCAGGGTGGCGACATTGTGCTGCCAAACGACAAAACACAAGTCATCACCGTCAAACAAAATCCCGATCTCAAAAATCTGATCGGCGACGACATCATTACGGCAGACGGAACCACCTTGCTTGGTTCGGACGACAAATCCGGCATTGCGGAGTTGATGACGATGATCGATACGTTCAAGCAAAATCCGCAGCTTAAGCACGGCAACATCGCCATCGCATTTACGCCCGACGAAGAGGTCGGCGGGCCGATGGACCAGTTTGATATTAAGGGATGGGGAGCGAAGTTTGCCTACACTGTCGATGGCGAGCAGCTTGGCGATATTTCTAATGAGACCTGGTCCGCCCGCACGGCGACAGTTACATTTCGCGGTGCCTCTACCCATCCCGGCACGGCAAAGGGCATCGTGGTCAATTCGTCATACGCCGCCGGAGCGTTCCTCGCACAGTTTCCGGCGATGATCCCAATCCGGCCGGAGACTACCGCCGGACGCGTCGGGTTTATCCATCCGTATGTCGACACGCTCGATGTCCGAAGAGACTTCGACGATCAAGATATTGCTGCGAAATTTTGATATCACCGGACTTGCCGGTCAAGAGGCGGCGGTAAAACGCGTGATCGCTGCCACGCAGCGTAAATATCCTAACGTCAAGATCGAATACGGCAGCGTGCTCGGCTATCTCAATATGAAAGAGGTGCTGAAAGATTACCCGCAGCTGACCGATTACGCCATCGAGGCTTCAAAACGTGCGGGCATTTCGGCCGAACTTCGCCCGATACGCGGCGGTACGGATGGTTCGCGTTTAACGGCTCGCGGGCTGCCGACACCGAATCTATTTACCGGCGGTCACAATTTCCACGGCAAGCTCGAATTTAATTCGCGTAAAGGATTGGAAAAATCGACCGAGACACTCGTGCATTTAGTCCAGATCTGGGCGGAGCGTTCAAAATAGCAGCATTATGAAACACATACTATCGATCCTCATTCTCACACTCGCATCGGTGTCGGTGATGACCGCACAAACCACCTTTCCGGGGCTGAACGCGGAAACCAAAAAGCAGCTCACGGCAACCAAACGCTCTGTCGCCTTTGCTCTCCCAACCTGGCTGCCGCAAGGGTTTACGCTTACCCAAGTTCATTCGGTCGTTGGGCCAAAGGTGAAACTCGAGGACAAGCAGCTAGTAATTGTGTATTCACGCGAAGTTGCGAACGGAAAGCTACAACGGTTTGCTTTCGAGGCCGGATTCGACGGCATCGGCGACCTGATGTACGAGGGGCCTCGGACGCTCACGACGCCTATCGGCAAGGTCCATCTTTATTACCAGCCTAAGGACGAGGACGGCAAAAAGATCATGGATTTTGCGATGACCGAGTGGTTTGACATCCGCGGAACCGCTTTCCACTACACGGACCGTTACGGCACCGAAGAAGAAGGCGGCGATCGTCTAACCATGATCAGCCTTGCCGATACGGAAAAGATATTAAAGTCGCTAAAACGCTATTGATCAATCTTTCCAAAGCTCAGGAAACCGTTTTTTCAGTTCCTCGAGTTTTGGCAGGTCATGATAGACGATATACGGATCATCGGGGTGGAGTTTGAGATAGTCCTGATGATAGGCCTCGGCCTCAAAGAATTTTACCAGGGGCACGACCTGTGTCACGACCGGTTTTGGAAAACTCTTAGCCGCATCGATCGATCTAATAAAATCCTCGGCAAGGTTTTTCTGCTCATCGTTTACATAAAATATCGCCGAACGATACTGCGTTCCGGTATCCGGCCCCTGACGGTTTAGCTCGGTCGGGTCATGTACGACCGAGAAAAACACCGTCAAAAGCTGTGTACGTGACCTTTGTCGGGTCAAACGTAACCTGCACCGCTTCGGCATGGCCGGTGTTGCCGTCGCTGACAAGATCATATTTAGCCGTCCTTGCATCGCCACCCGCGTAACCCGAACGCGAATCGGTTACACCTTTGACGTGCTCAAATACCGCCTCGACGCCCCAAAAACAACCGCCTGCAAACACAGCCGTCTGCAAGCCTTTGGACTCAGTGTTCTCAGCCGCAGGCTGTGCCGGAGCGAGTTCACGCAGGTCGGGCGTTTTGCTCGTAACGGTGCTGCACGCGAGCAGGGTGCTCATCAAAACAAACGATAAAAATTGAAAAAGTATAGCTGTCATATGTCCTCTGCTTATGAATTCGCGCATTCGTTTCAAATCGGATTCAAACTCTAATATACTCAAACTAGAATAACAGTCCAGCAATGTATTAGATGCCGCTGACGGCTGAAAATATTCCGCATTTATTAAACGATGGCAGATCAAGATCCGATAAATTCATCCAAAGCCCCCGAACCCGTCGGCCTCTACCCGCACGCACGCCGCGTGGGTAACCTGCTCTTCCTGTCGGGCGTCGGCCCAAGGGAACGTGGAACGAAACAGATACCCGGCGTCGAGCTCAATGATGCGGGCGAGATAGTTTCGTACGACATCGAAACTCAATGCCGCTCGGTGTTTCAAAATGTGCGGTACATCGTTGAGGATGCGGGTTCGTCTTGGGAAAAGATCGTCGATGTGACGGTATATTTAACAAATATGAAGGACGATTTCGCGACCTACAACCGCATCTACGCGGAATATTTTGCGGACAATCAGCCGTGCCGAACGACCGTCGAGATAAACAAACTGCCCACGCCGATCGCAATCGAATTAAAAGTTATTGCCACAATTGATTAATTTCATAACGACGACAGACCATCTACATATACATTCAAAGGGGAAATAAGTGATACAAACAAAGGGTTACGCGGTCCATGATACGAGTGCAAAGTTTGAGCCGTTCGATTTTGAACGGCGTGACGTAGGGCCGAGAGATATTTTGATCGACATCCAATACGCAGGAATCTGCCATTCGGACATTCATCAGGCAAAGGGCGAATGGGGAAACTCGACCTATCCGATGGTGCCCGGACACGAGATCGTCGGCAATGTGACGCAGGTTGGCGATGCGGTTACGAAATTTAAGGTCGGCGACATTGCGGGTATCGGCTGTTTTGTAGATAGCTGTCGCGAGTGTGTTAATTGCAAGGCCGGTCACGAACAAGCGTGCAAAGTGCATTGTTGCTGGACGTATAACGGTACTGAGATGGACGAGACGACGATGACCTTTGGCGGTTATTCGTCAAATTATGTCATTGACGAGGCATACGCACTAAAGGTTGATCCGACGCAGGACCTCAAGGCCGTTGCTCCGCTGCTTTGCGCCGGAATTACGACCTATTCTCCGCTGCGACGCTTTAAGGTTGGGCCGGGAAGCAAGGTCGGTATTGTCGGCCTCGGCGGGCTAGGGCATATGGGTGTTAAATTGGCGGTTACGATGGGTGCGGACGTGACCGTTTTTAGCACATCACCATCGAAAGAAGCGGACGCAAAGGCTCTCGGAGCACAGCATTTCGTGGTCTCAAAAGACGAAGAGGCGATGGCCGCAGTCGCCGGGACTCTTGATTTTATTCTCGATACTGTTTCGGCGGATCATGACGTCAACGCTTATCTGAATCTGCTCGGTTGGGAAGGTACCATGGTTCTCGTTGGCCTGCCTACAGCGCCGATGCCGATCTCAGCATTTAGCCTCATATTCGGTAATCACGGCCTCGCCGGCTCCGGCATCGGCGGTATTCCCGAGACACAGGAAATGTTGGATTATTGTGCGGAGCACAATATCACATCGGATATTGAACTTATCACGCCCGACCAGATCGAGACCGCCTACGACCGTACCGTGAAATCGGACGTTCGTTATCGGTTTGTGATCGATATGCAGAATGCATAAATGAGATACGTTGCCCTGCTGCGCGGCATTAATGTCGGCGGCAATAACATGATCAAGATGGAAACGCTCCGGGCGACTTTTGAGTCGCTCGGGTTTGAAAATGTTAAAAGCTATATCAACAGCGGAAATCTAGCCTTTGATGCCGTCAAAAAACCGATGACCGAAAGCTCTCGAAAAGATCCACGACGCCATCGTCAAAGATTTTAGCTTTGATATCTCAGTAATGGTTCCGCTCGATCGCCGAGATCGAAGAGATCATCGCAAACAACCCTTATGTTGGGCAGTTTGAGAGCGACAAAGAAATACACGTTTTCTTTCTAGGCAGCGAGCTTACTGCCGAGCAGAAAGATCAGCTCGACGAAAAGGCGAATGACAACGAATTCATCATGGTCGATGGACGAACGGTCTATTACATGCTTAAGATCAGCATTCTGGACAGTGCATTGGGAAAGGGGTTTCTCGATAAGAAATTAAAAATTGTAAATACGGCCAGAAACTGGCGGACCACAAAGAAATTGGCGGAGCTATAGATTTCACAAGAACATGCATCGAATAGCCATGCGAATGCTTTTTCTCCCAACCCCCCCCCCCCAACCTAAGTGAATCTTTGTTATCGGACCCGAATTGGCGCCTCGTGTGGAAAGGTAACCGATAATTTATAATGCATCCTACGCAGCCAGTGATTTTGTAAACAATGGTCAGGTAACGTCGTTAGCGAACGTGGGAATGAAGTGTTTCGTACAGGTTTTTATACGACCCCTCGACTGGTAAATTCTCTGATCTTGCAATAAATGGTATTGGTTAAATATGACGATTCGCCGCCCTTTCAATTTCAAGCAATGGATCGACGAACACCGTCATCTGCTCAAGCCGCCGGTCGGGAATCAGTGTGTTTATGACGACGACGATTTTATCGTGATGGTCGTCGGCGGGCCGAATTCGCGAAAAGATTATCACTGGGATGAGGGCGAGGAGCTTTTTTATCAGCTCGAAGGTGATATCAAGGTCCAGATCCAGGAAGACGGCAAGGCGGTCGAGGTCCCGATCCGCGAGGGGGAAATGTTTCTGCTCCCGCCGCGTATTCCGCACAATCCGATCCGTGGTGCGAACACCATCGGCCTCGTTATCGAACGCAAACGCCACGAAGGCGAACTCGACGGCCTTCTCTGGTTCTGCGAAAACTGCAACGAAAAGCTGTACGAAGAGTATTTTCAGCTAGACGACATCACCACCCAATTCCAAGGCGTGTTCAAAAGATTTTACGGCGACGAAGACCTCAGAACTTGTAAAGCCTGTAACGCGATAATGACCCCGCCGCCGGTCGCTTCATGATCCGGGTTTATCCTCCCCGCTTACAAATAAATTGAGCAGTGGAAAAATATGCCAAAGATAATCACGCGGCGAATCGCGGCGGTGCGGTGGCGGCGGAGAAATGCTTGTTTACGGGTGACACGGTGATGCGGAGAAACGTGGGCGAAAACAGCGTTTTTTTTTTTGATACACCCGGAAACACTGACGAGAATACTTTCAAAGGTCGACCGAGATTGGCCGAACGATCAAAAGTGGGATTTCGATACGCCTGCGTGTTTCAAAACAACACGCACGAAAATCACATTGATCAGGCTGTTAATTAGCCATTTTTAGCCAAATTGCGGCTTTTAATTGCGTTTTTGATATTTTGGCTATCCGTTTTGTAAAGTTTTGTAAACTTCCCATTCTCCCCCCGTATTAGTTGCGTAATCTGCGTGACTATCCTAAATTGATAGCGTTCCAATAACATTTGGCTACTGCGGTAAATGTAGCCGATATAACCCTTGTTTCTTTCTTGAGGATATTAAAGATCATGAACATTCTTCGTGCGACCTGGAAGGTTTGCGTTTGCTCGCTATTACTATTGACTGCCGTTTCATTTTCCGTGGCTCAGGAAAAGCCAAAGGACAAAACCAAAGCAACCCCATCCCCAACGCCCGCTCCCGCGGCTAAAAAGACCTTGCAAGGTGCGATGGCAGGTATGCGTTTTCGCGAGATCGGGCCGGCGACGATGGGCGGCCGGATCAACGACATCGAGGTCGTAAGCTCTGATTCGCGCGTCATTTACGCCGCGACTGCGGCGGGCGGCATACTCAAATCCGTAAACGGCGGCACGTCCTGGACCGTGATATTTGATAAAGAAACGGTTCCTAGCGTTGGCGACATTGCGATCACGCCGTCAAATCCGTCGATACTTTGGGCGGGTACAGGCGAGTCGAATAACCGTCAAAGTTCGTCTTGGGGCAACGGTATTTACAAGTCGATGGATGCCGGTAAGACTGGAAAAATATGGGCCTCGAAAAACGATGGCCATCGCACGCGTGGTTGTACATCCGACGAATCCGGACATTGTCTATGTCGCCGCGACCGGAAACCTCTGGGCGGCGAGCCCCGAACGCGGCGTTTATCGCACTATGGACGGCGGTAAAACTTGGGCATTGGTCCTAAAGGTCAACGAAGATAGCGGCGCGACCGACATCGCGATCGATACCGAAAGTCCGACGATATTGTACGCGGCAATGTACCAGCGACGCCGTACGGTTTTCGGATTTAACGGCAGCGGCGAAGGAAGTGCGTTATATAAAACAAATGACGGCGGCGACACGTGGACAAAGATCACAAAAGGTATGCCGTACGACGCGGAAAATGCTCCAACGCCACGCCCCGAAGGGTTTTCGGAAACTGGCCGTAACGCTATCGCCATTTACGCAAAAGACACGAATATCGTCTATGCAATGGTCGAGCACGCGAACGGAGGCATCTATCGCTCGAACGACAAGGGTGAGACATGGACGCGAATGAGCAATATCGACGCCAATCCGCGACCGATGTATTTCAGTCAGATACGGATCGATCCGAATAACGACCAACGTCTTTGGATCGCAGGCGTGACTATGCAGTATTCGGACGACGGAGGCAAGACCTGGACCGGCAACTTTTCTCGTGCTCCGCACGCTGATACGCATGGTCTCTGGATCAACCCAAAAGATTCAAACCACATTATCCAAGGCAACGATGGCGGTATCAATATAAGCTACGATCGCGGCGTTACGTGGGACTATGCCAACACCGTACCCATTGGGCAATTTTACGAGGTTGGTGCTGATAACAGCATGCCTTATAAGATCTGTGGTGGATTGCAAGATAACAACGCCTGGTGCGGCCCGAGCATGTCGTTCAACCCCCGCGGCATTACCAATGACGATTGGTACACGATCGGCGGCGGCGACGGCTTTTATGCTCAGCCCGACCCGAATGATCCTGACATCGTATATACCGAGTCGCAGGACGGCAATGTGCTCCGCCGGAACGTAAAAACAGGCGAGAGCAAGAGTATCCGCCCACGCGAAGACGAAGGCGAAAAGAATTATCGTTTTCATTGGAATTCGCCGATCGTTATCTCGACGTTTGACCGAAACACGATCTATTACGGGGGTAATTTCCTCTTCAAATCAACGAATCGCGGCGATAGTTGGGTGAAAATAGGCGGTGAACTAACGACCAACGTTGACCGCAACACTCTGCCGATCATGGGCAAGGTTCCGGATAAAAATACGCGTTCGCGGCACGATGGCGTCCAGCAATTTCCGGCGATCACGACGATCTCAGAATCCCCTGTCAATAAAAATGTTCTGTGGGCCGGAACCGACGATGGCAATTTACAGGTAACACGTGATTCGGTTTCGTGGAAAAATGTGTCGGACAAAGTGCCCGGATTGCCAAAAGGAACCTTTGTCAGCCGCGTCGTTGCCTCGCGTGAAAACGAAGGGACGGCGTATGCGACCTTTGATGGGCATCGCAGTGGCGATTTTAAGGTCTATGTCTATATGACCTCCGATTACGGCGAGACTTGGCGGTCTATCTCGTCAAATCTGCCGCAAAACAACGGGGTGGTCAACGTTATTCGTGAGCATCCGCGTAATCCCAGCCTGTTGTTTGTAGGAACTGAGTTTGGACTGTTTGCTTCGTACGACCGCGGCGGCAATTGGACACAGATCAAACAAAATCTGCCGACTGTGCCGGTCGATGACATTCTAATCCATCCGCGTGATAACGATCTGATCCTCGGCACACACGGACGCTCGATCTGGGTGATGGACGATATCACGCCGCTCCAACAGACCAATGATGCGATGCTTAATGAGAGCATCTATCTTTTTGATACGCGTCAGGCGATAAATTGGAGGACGTGGAATAACAAGCCGCTTACGTCTGACAAGGCCTTTTATGGCCAAAACCCGCCGAACGGAGCGATGATCAACTTTTATCTAAAAGAACCACTGGGTGAAAAAGATACTATCGCCATCACCATTCAGGATGCAGCCGGAGCAACGGTCAGAACTATCAACTGTACACGTCCAAATCCGCAGGCACCGGCGGCACCGCAAGGCGGACAGGGCGGTGGCGGAGGCGGATTTGGTGGCTTTGGCGGCGGACAGCAGCAATGCAACGCCGTGCCCGGGTTTAACCGTTATGTTTGGGATCTACGCTCAAGACCAGCTGGCCCTCAATTGCCCACTACAGGCGGCGGAGGTGGCGGCGGCGGCGGTTTTGGAGGAGCACTCGCGACTCTCGGATTCCGCGTCGATCCGGGTGACTACACGGTCAAGATCAAGCTTGGCGAAAAGGAAATGTCCAAGTCGCTAAAGGTCATTGACGATCCGCGAGTCGTTTTTCTGCTGAGGACCGTGCCAAGAAAAAGGCGGCCTTGGCCAAACTGCAGCCGCTGATCATGCAATCGTCGCTTGCTCAATTTACCATCGTTGGCCTGCGTGCCAATCGCAATACGGTTATCGAAGGCTGGAAACGCCCCGGCACGGCACAGCCGCCTGAGAACGTGAAAAAGGCCGCCGAGGATCTGCTCAAAAAGATAGATACGGCCTATGTTAACTGGGGCACACCGCCTTCGATGGTGAGCAACATCAGCCAGGCCGGGCCTCCGCTGGTTGAGTTGCCGACGCCGCTCAATCAACGCGTTGCTCAGCTTGCCTTTGCGATCGAGGGCGCGTCAAATGCACCGACAGATTTTGAGTTGGCACAGATCGAGATCCTGTTAAAACGGATACCGGTCGCCTCTGACGAGGTTCGTAAGCTCGTCAGCGAGGATCTTGCCGCTCGTAATGCAATGATGGCCGAGGCTAAGATACCATATGTCGCTGTCCCGTCGATCGGCGGGGGTGGCGGTGGTGGACGCCGTCCGCCGGTCGAGGACAATGACCGCGACCAGATCGAACCCTGATGTTTTAACCAACATTGGTTTTGAGGGCACGGATAGCTTATAGGCGATTCCGTGCCTTTCTTTTGTATAGTCGGCAACTAAAGCTAAAATAAAGAAATGCTCAAGATCGACGTTCACACGCACATCCTGCCGAGGGATATCCCTAAGTGGAAAGACAGTTTTGGCTATGGCGGCTTTATTGGGCTCGATCATTACAAACCGTGCTGTGCCAAGATGGTGCGCGACGACGGTACACAGTTTCGCGATGTTGAGGAAAACTGCTGGGAGGCCGAGAAGCGTATCGAGGAATGTGATGAGTCTGGCGTCGATATACAAGTGCTCTCGACGGTGCCGGTAATGTTCAACTACTGGGCAAAGCCTAACGACGGAGCCGAAACCGCACGATTTCTAAATGATCATATCGCTGAGATCGTGACTAAGTTTCCAAAGCGCTTTGTCGGACTCGGGACTGTGCCCATGCAGGATACAAAGTTGGCCGTGACGGAGCTAAAACGCTGCAAAGACATCGGTCTGGCCGGTGTTCAGATCGGGACAAATGTTAACCAACTAAATCTAGGAGAGCCGCAGTTCTTCGATATTTTTGCGGCCTGTCAGGAACTCGGCATGGCCATCTTTGTTCACCCGTGGGACATGGCGGGCGAAAAAGATATGCAGAAATACTGGCTGCCGTGGCTGGTCGGTATGCCGGCAGAAGTCTCACGCGATCTGTTCGCTGATCTTTCGGGCGTGCTGAGCGGCTGCCCGACTTGCGAATATGTTTTGCACACGGCGGGGGTTCATTTCCCTCGACCATCGGACGTATCGAGCACGGGTTTGATGTCAGACCCGATCTTTGTGCGGTCGATAATCTACACAGTCCTAGGAAGTATTTGAGCCGGATGTATTTCGACGCCCTCGTCCATGACGGAGCAGCGCTCGACTATTTAATAGACCTTGTCGGGGCCAATCAGATCGCTATGGGCAGCGACTATCCGTTCCCGCTCGGTGAGCTTGAGCCGGGTAAACTGATCGAAAATTCCGGTTATGACGACGAAACAAAGGCAAAATTGCTGCATTTGTCGGCTTTATCTTGGCTCTGTTTGAATAGAAATGACTTGACTAGCTAGTCTGACTAGAATTATCATCAGAATATGAAAGTCAGCGTATATGAAGCAAAATCTAAGCTGAGCCAGATGATAAATACAGCTCTCGATGGAGAAGAGGTTGTCATAACCCGCAATGGCAAGGACACCGTGAAGCTAATGCCCGTTCCGAAGAAAAATAACGACTGGATCGGTATGTACGAAGGGCAGATCATTATTCACGATGATTTTGACGAACCGTTAGAAGAGTTTGAGGCATTCAGTTGAGTATCCTAATCGACACGCATGTATTCCTTTGGGCCGCCGGCGTTGGCGGGCGGCTATCAGAAAGTGCGAAGACGCTGCTGACCGAGTCGGGACAGCCGGTCTTCTTTTCGGCGGCAAGCGCCTGGGAAATAGCAATCAAATGGTCGAAAGGGCGGCTGCTTTCATTTCCCTGAGGTTAGCGGCGGTGAGCCGATCTATTTTACAGGTAACTCGCTTGGGCTGATGCCAAAGACGGCTCGTGCTTACGTCGAGCAGGAGCTTGCCGACTGGGAGCGGTTTGCGGTCGAGGGGCATGTTCACGCAAAAAATCCTTGGCTACCGTATCACGAATTCCTGACCGAGCAAATGGCAGCTATTGTCGGTGCAAAGCCCGTCGAGACGGTCGTGATGAATTCGCTGACGGTCAATCTACATCTACTGCTTGTCTCGTTTTATCGACCGACCCGCGAGCGGTACAAGATCGTAATTGAAAAAGGCGCATTTCCGTCTGACCAATATGCTGTTGCTTCGCAGCTAAAGTTTCATGGGCTTGATCCGAGTGATGCGTTGATCGAGCTCACCCCACGCCATGGCGAATCGACTCTTCGCACCGAGGACATCATTGAAACCATCAACCGAGAAGCTGCGTCGATCGCTCTTGTCATGCTCGGCGGCGTTAATTATTACACCGGACAAGCTTTTGATATGAAGGCGATCACCGAGGCGGGACACAAAGCGGGTGCGGTCGTCGGATTTGACCTTGCTCATGCCGCGGGCAATCTTGAGCTGAAAATGCACGATTGGGATGTCGATTTTGCCGCGTGGTGCTCGTATAAATATTTGAATGGTGGACCCGGGGCGGTTGGCGGAGCGTTTGTTCACGAGCGTCATGCAAACAGCTTTGACCTGCCGCGTTTTGCCGGTTGGTGGGGTCACGATAAAGCTACGCGTTTCCTGATGGGCCCGGAATTTCACCCGCTTGCCGGGGCCGAAGGTTGGCAGATATCCAACCCGCCGATCCTGCAGATGGCTGCACTGCGTGCGTCCCTTGAAATATTTGCGGAGGCTGGAATGACAGCATTACGGAAAAAGAGCAAAAAATTGACCGGCTATCTCGAGACGTTGATCAATGAGATCGATGACGCTCGAATTTCGTTAGTTACCCCCAAAGACCCTGATCAACGCGGCTGTCAGCTCTCGATCCGTGTCGAAGATAAAAAACTGCACGAACAGATCGTGTCGCAAGGGGTCTTTGCGGATTGGCGCGAGCCCAATGTGATTCGCGTCGCTCCCGTACCGCTGTATAATAGTTTTGCGGATGTTTGTCGTTTTGCTGAGATACTTAGGTCCGCCTTGAAATAGTTAAGGTTGGCGGCAACCTAGTCTGGTGTTTAGGCGAAAGTGGGAGGGGCAATATGATCCGCGCAAAGATCAACGGAATCGAGGGTGAGTTCGCCGAAGGGGCTTCTGTGTTGGAGGCGGCTCGTAAGATGGGATCGGGTATTCCGACGCTCTGTGATGACAAGCGTCTGGACCCTGTCGGAGCATGTCGGATGTGCTTGGTCGAGATAAAGGGCCGAGCCCACTCGACCGTTTCGTGCACGACCATTCTGGCTGATGGGATGGAGATCGAAACCCACACCGAACCGATCGAATCGGCCCGAAAATGGAACTTGAGAATGCTTGCGCGCAATTATCCCGCAGACGCCTTTACAAAATATCCCGACAAACCATTTCATAAACTAACAACCGACTACGGCCTGACCGCGGCTGATTTTCACGGTGACCATTCGATCGCGGCAGATCCCTCGCACACATACATCGATGTCGATATGTCGCGGTGCATCAACTGTTACGCTTGCGCCCGTATTTGCGCCGACGTGCAGGGCCAGTTTGTCTGGCACGTGCTTGGACGCGGCGAAGATTCGCACATCATGCCGGACTCGTTCGGAGCGTTTGGCGATAGTACTTGCGTCTCGTGCGGTGCTTGTGCGGACGCGTGTCCGACCGGAGCTTTGGAAGACAAGACGGTTATAGAGCGAGGATTTCCGACCGAGTGGACAAAGACGACATGTCCGTATTGCGGAACGGGCTGCGAAATGAATGTCGGTACGCGCGACGACCGCGTCGTACAAGTGAAACCGGTGATGGACGCTCCTGTAAATTATGGCCATTTGTGCGTGAAAGGCCGATACGCCTTTGATTTTGTCGATGCCGACGACCGCGTGACGGAACCGATGATCCGTGAAGGCGGCGATTGGCGAATCGTTTCGTGGGACGAAGCGATTCAATACACAGCTGACAAACTCAAGGCGATCGACGCCGAATTTGGTAAAGAGAGCATCGCCGTTCTCGGGTCAGCTCGAGCGACGAACGAGGAAAACTATCTCGCTCAGAAATTCACTCGCGTTGTGCTCGGGACCAACAATGTCGATTGCTGTGCCCGCGTTTGCCACACGCCGTCGGCCGCCGCGATGAAGATGATGATCGGTACCGGGGCGATGACAAATTCGTTTGACGATATTGAAAAGGCACGAACGATTATCCTCTGCGGAGCAAATCCGAGCGAAAATCATCCAATCCCCGGAGCGCGTATTAAGCAGGCCGTTATCAAAAACGGCACCAAGTTGATCGTCATCGATCCGCGAAAGACCGAGCTGACAAAATACGCCGACGTGCATCTGCAATTGCGGCCGGGTACGAATATTTTGATGTTCAATGCGATCGCCCACGCGATCATCGATGAAGGCTTGACCGACCCTGAATTTATTGCGACGCGTGTAGAAGAATTCGAAGAGTTCAAATCATTCGTCGCGGAATATTCGCCCGAAGCTGTCGCCGAGCGATGCGGTGTCGATGCCGAACTCATTCGCAAGGCTGCACGTATCTACGCGACCGTCACTCCGTCGATGGCGATGCACGGGCTTGGTATGACCGAACACCTGCAAGGAACTGAGGGCGTGATGACGATCGTCAATCTCGCACTGTTGACCGGCAATATCGGCAAGGCCGGAGCGGGCGTGAATCCGCTTCGCGGGCAAAACAATGTCCAGGGCTCTGCCCACATGGGCTGCGATCCAGGGATCTTGACGGGCTCGATCACGATCGAAGCGGGACGCGAGCTGTTTGAAAGCGTTTGGAAAACGCCGATCCCGACCGCGGCGGGATTAAATCAATTACAAATGATCGATGCTGCCCGCGACGGTAAACTCAAAGCTCTGTGGACGATCGGCTATGACGTTTTTCTCTCGAATGCCAATGCCCACGAGACTGCAAAGGCGTTTGGCAACATGGATCTCGTCATCATTCAGGATTTCTTTATGAACGAGACCGCCAAGCGGTTTGGCCACGTGTTTTTCCCGGCGGTGACGTCGTTTGAAAAGGACGGCACTTTTATGAACGGCGAGCGGCGTGTACAGCGAATAAGAGGTGCGGTTAGCCCACGAGGCAATTCGCGTTCGGATTGGGAGATCGTTTGTGATCTCGCAGCGGCGATGGGATTTGAGAAGGATTTTGCCTTTAATTCCGCAGAGGAGATCTGGAACGAGGTCCGTGCCGTCTGGCCTCCGGGATATGGCATCACCTACGAGCGGATCGAAAAGGCCGGAATTCAGTGGCCGTGTCCGGATGTCGATCATCCGGGAACCGAGATATTGCACGGCGAATCTTTCTCGAACGGCGTGAAAGCGGCATTGCGGCGAATAAAATTCCGGGCGACGAAAGAGGTCGTATCGGAAGATTTCCCATTCCTGTTGACTACGGGTCGTGTGCTCGAACACTTTAACGCCGGCACAATGACAATGCGGACGCCGAACCACGAACTGCGGCCAACCGACCTGCTAATGGTCTCGAAAGCAGATTCTGCGAGGCTATCGATCGCATCGGGCGAAAAGGTTAGGCTAAGGAGCAACTATGGCGAGGCGGTGCTGCCGGTCGAGATCACGGATAAGGTGAAAACCGGCGAGCTATTTGCGTCGTTCCACGATCCGGCGGTTTTTCTGAATTACGCGACCGGCCCGACGCGTGACCGTTTTACTCAAGCTCCGGAGTTTAAGGTAACGGCGGTGTGCATTGAAAAACTGGATAGTCAGATCTCAAGTAATTAATGTCAAAACAAAGGGTAACTATCATTGGTGCCGGTCTTGCTGGCTCGCTACTTGCGATTAATCTTGCAAAACGCGGGATCGAAACGCACGTCTACGAATCGCGCGGCGATATGCGGCTACAGGAAGTCGCTGCCGGGCGTTCGATCAATCTCGCACTGTCTGATCGTGGTATTGCTGCCTTGCGCGAGGTCGGCATGGACGAATACATGCTCGCCGAGGCGGTGCCAATGACCGGTCGTATGATCCACACGGTAACCGGCGAGCAAAGCTCCGCCTCCCAGCGGCCGCGAGGGCGAATATATCAACTCGGTCTCACGGGCCGGCCTTCATATCGCCCTGATCAACGAGGCCGATAAATACGACAGCGTCAAGTTTCATTTCAGCCAGCGATGCGTCTATTTTGATTGCGCGAGCGGCGAAGCCAAGTTTTCGAATGGGGAACGGGTCAAAAGCGATACGGTGATCGCGACCGATGGTGCGGGCTCGGCCGTCAGAAACGCAATGCTACACGGCGGCGTTGAACGTTTTGACTTTTCACAGATCTGGCTCGAACACGGCTATAAAGAACTGCACATTCCAGCGACGGCGGACGGCGGTTTTCGGCTCGAAAAAAATGCCCTACACATCTGGCCTCGGCATCAGTTCATGATGATCGCTCTGCCAAATTTTGACGGGAGCTTACGTGTACATTGTTCTTCGCTATTTCCCACCAAAGAACACAATTCTACGCGTCGGTTTCCGCCTTTGACGGACTTACGACTGAGGGCGATGTTCGAGATTTTTTAACCGCGAATTTCCCGACGCCGTTTCGCTGATGCCGACGCTTACGACGGATTTCTTTGCCAACCCGACAGGAAATCTGGGTACGGTTAAATGCTTTCCTTGGAACGCAGGCGGCAAGGCTCTGCTTCTGGGCGATTCCGCGCACGCGGTCGTCCCGTTCTACGGACAGGGAATGAACTGTGCGTTCGAAGATGTTCGGGTCCTCGATCTCGCTCTTGTCAGAACGGACTGCGCGCGGACGGCAAGTTCGATTGGCAATCTATTTACGAGAAATACGGCGAGCTTCGAAAAATAAACACCGACGCCATCGCTGATATGGCGGAGGAAAATTTCTACGAAATGCGCGACCGCGTGGCGGATCCTGTATTCCAACGCAAACGCGAGCTCGAGACCAAACTCGAACAGACGTTTCCCGACTATTTCTCAAAATATTCGATGGTCACATTTCGCGAAGATCTGCCGTATTCGGTCGCGAAAGAGAAAGGAAATGCTCAAGACCAGACGCTGATGGAGATCTGCGAACACGTCGGAAACGTGGACGAATTAGATCTCGAGCGGATCTATCGACAGATCCTGCACTGAGGCCGCAGTTATGATCGATCTAAATAAACTAGGTACGCAGATCGATATCTCGATCCCATTGCAATTCAATGGGCCGCAGCCAAACGCTTACGGAGTTGAGACGGCGACGTCGAAGGCATGTGAGGCCGGCGACATTGTCGGCGATACGCGGTGTGGCGGCAGTGTTAATTTTGAGCAATACACGTTCATACCGCACTGTAACGGGACGCATATTGAGTGTGTCGGGCATATCACGGACGAGCGGATATCGGTGCTGGATTGTTTGACGGATGTGTTTTTGGCTGGGGTGCTCGTATCGGTCGATCCGGAGAACGTTGACGGCGGGGATCTGGTGATAACGTCCTCATCGCTGCAAGCAGCTAGTGTCGGCAAGGCTGCCGACACTCCGACAGCGTTGATCGTCCGCACGCTGCCTAATGATAAGTTTGACGAAGGAAAACTGGTCAATCACCGCATATTTTGGAACGTCGAGCCGGGGAGCCGTGAGATAAATGCGGCAACGCGCGTGAATAGCACGATCACGGAGCTTATCTATGTTCCGAATGAGGTTGCGGACGGCGAATATTTATTAAACCTCCAGATCGCTCCTTTCGTTTCTGATCGCATCGCCTAGTCGGCCGGTTCTATTTGCCACATAGGAACATGGAGCACATAGAAGAGTAAAGATTTCTTGGCTATGTGAACTATGTTCCTATGTGGTTCACCCTTTTTTCACCGCGTTTTCGATCGCGTCCTTTCAGATTAGGATACTTAAACTCAAACCCCGCATCCTCTAGACGTTTTGGCATCACCTTTGTGCTAGCCAGCAACAGAGCATCGCCCATTTCGCCGAAGATCATCGAGACAGCAAATTCCGGCAGCGGAAGAAATGTAGGTCCGGTAAAGAACGTCGCCGAGCGTCTTGGTAAAGTCGTGATTTGTGACCGGATTCGGCGATACCGCATTGACGGCACCACGGATGTTTTCATTTTCGATGACGTAATTTATGACGGCGATCTCATCGTCCATTGAGATCCAGCTCATCCATTGCTTACCGCTGCCGACCACGCCGCCGACCTTGCGGACGATTGGCCGACTGCCGAATATTACGTGTAAAGATGTATCAGGTCCCATATTCGCGGACTGTATTCGAAATCCCTAATTTTGAGATAATTCCGTCTTGGATCGGACTGAAAAGTAAATTATGAGCTTACACGACAGATCAAGGAACGGTGAACCGTTGAAGTCGGTGCACATAACGAATTACTATCACGAGTCGTCGGGCGGTGTGAAGACGAATTATGATCGCCTGCTTCAGGCGGCGGATCGGCACCGTCGCTATATTAGCCTGATCGTTCCGGTGAGACGGAAGACGTCGTTAATGTAGGCGAATACGGCAAAATATACCACGTCGCGGCAAAGCCCGCGCCGATCTTTGATAAGCGATACAGGCTGATGTTGCCGTGGCATTTTTTGCTTGAGGATTCGCCGATCAGAAAGATCCTGCTCAAAGAAGAACCGGACATAATTGAGATCTACGATAATTATGCTCTAACGTATCTCGCCGGGATGATCAGAACCGGTCATTTTTCCCAACTGAAGCGGCCGATGCTGGGGTCTATTTTACAGGCGAGCGATTCGACACGATATTTCAGACATTCGTCGTCGGGGGAAGATTTGGCAAGTGGTTTTCCAAACGACTGATGGGAAACTACATCTGCCAATGTTTGACAACTATATTGCAAACTCGGATTTTGTTGCCGCCGAATTATACGAATCAGTCCGAGAGGCCGACAATCCGGGCCGGTCCAAGTGGTTTTTCGATAAATGCCGGAAGGTATTGAATGCTGCGACAACTCCATTTGAAGATCGGGTCGCGGTTTGCCCGCGTGGCGTTGATACTGAGTTTTTTACGCCGAATAGGCGTTCAGCAGAGCCAGAAAGGAGATCTGCACTGCTGTAAACGTGCCTGAAACAGCCGTTCTCGTGCTCTCGTCGACAAGACTGTCGCCTGAGAAAAATGTAGAACTTTTACCGGAGATAATGGGCGAGCTTCTTAATGACACCAAACACGATTTCCGTTTTTTGGTCGCCGGAGCCGGCCCGAAAGAAGATTGGCTGAGGGATGAAACACTAAAGCGCTTTCCTGGAAAACTGGTACTGCTTGGCCATCTCGAAAAGGACGCCTTGGCGGATCATTATGCCAATGCCGACGTCTTTGTTCACCCGAACCCGCGGGAACCTTTCGGCAATGTCGGACTGGAGGCAATGGCGTCCGGTGTGGCGATGGTCGTACAAATTCGGGCGGATTAACGACCTATGCAAACGAATCGAACGCCTGGAATGTCCCGGCAACCGCCGCGGCGTTTGCAGTCGCAATACGCCAATCGGTGTCGAATCCGGAATTGAAGCTCAAGCGAACTGCCGAAGGTGTCATCACCGCGAACCGGTACAGTCAAACGGCGGCAACGGACAACTTGCTTGAGTTGTATGACCGGATGTACGAGGATTTTGTCAACTCAGAATCTGCCCTGGCGGGCGACGAAGAAGCCGCAGTTGCCCCCGCTGTGTGATTTGGAAGGCATGCCTTGGGGCGTTTACTGCGGATCCGATCTTTTGGACTTTCGACGGGTCCAAACCAAGGGAAAGGAGATAAACTCAAGTGCGATCCACGGCATGCGGCGGAGGTCGCGCCAAAGCGATTGGCGGCTCTCGTCCTTTACCAGCAGGGCACCTCGACGCATCGCGAACAAATTAAAAACTGCTGAGATCGCCGAGATCAAGACCGAAACAAAGATGGCCTTACCCTTGCCACTCACCCCGGTCTGACTATCATAAAAAGTCTGCACGACAAACTCTATACAGTGGCTGAATGCGGCAAGGACCAGCGGAACCGTTAAGACTGCGTGCCAAGGTGGCTCGACCCGACTAAACGATTGAATGATCGCTCCGTTGACGCCGCCAAATAATATTCGAGACGCAGATTGTAAAAGTGCGGCACCGATCGCCAGTTTGAGGCCGTCCTTTTTAAATAAGTAAGCGAAAAAGAAGATCGGAGCACGTAGGAGCGCGCTCAGAACAGCAGATTTCCAGTTCCACCGAAGTATAAGCATCCTGAACGGATGCCGCAGGAGTTGAGAAAGAACTTCGAAAACACGGGTAGGGGCGTCCGGCAAACCATTTTCGGCGATCGTGTTGGAACTAACCATTTGCGTTCCTTGCCCCAGGGTCGCCCGTGGCGAGCCAAATTAGTTGAGTGACAAAATCAATAGTTACTGTAGGAACCGGAACACGAGAGAACACTTTCATACATATAATGCGGTCGCCGTGGGCGTTTATTCCACCGCGTGTTCGATCGCGGCCTTTAGCTCCGGATACTTAAACTCAAACCCCGCATCCTCTAGACGTTTTGGCATCACCTTTGTGCTAGCCAGCAACAGAGCATCGCCCATTTCGCCGAAGATCATCGAGACAGCAAATTCCGGCAGCGGGAGGAATGTTGGCCTATACAATACGTCGCCGAGGGTTTTGGTGAAATCGTGATTTGTGACCGGATTCGGCGATACTGCGTTGACGGCTCCGCGGATGTTTTCATTTTCGATGACGTAATTTATGACGGCGATCTCATCGTCCATTGAGATCCAGCTCATCCATTGCTTACCGCTGCCGACCACGCCGCCGACGCCCATTTTGAACGGGAGCAGCATCGTCGATAACGCTCCGCCATCTTTTGATAAAACGATACCGGTGCGGAGCAAGACGGTTCTAATTCCAGCGTCTTCGGCACGGCGGGATTCGGCCTCCCACTCACGGCAAACGCCCGCCAGGAAATTGTCGCCCATGGCCGACGATTCGTTCACCTCTTCTTCGCCGCGTTCGCCGTAAAAACCGATGGCGGACGAAGCTACGAATGTATGCGGTTTCTTTTTGAGCTTAGACATCGCGTCAACGACATTACGCGTACCCAAAATGCGGCTGTCGCGAATGGCTTTTTTCTTTTCGTCAGTCCAACGCAGGCCGCTGACGTTCTCACCGGCAAGATGGACGACGACATCGACGCCCTCGAGCTTTTCGGGGTGGGTGAAACCTTGCTCGATACTCCATTGAATGTGTTTGTCGTCCGTCGGCTCTTTGCGCGAGGCAAGGAGGAGTTCGTAGCCCTTTTCGGTAAATGATTTCTGCAGCTCGGTGCCGACTAGCCCGCTGGCACCTGTAATGAGTACTTTCATAAGAGTTATTTAACCACAGATGAACACAGATGGACACGGATCGA
>JADJRV010000017.1 GCA_016712045.1 Chloracidobacterium sp.
ATAAACAACGGTTTATATGGCGTTGACGTGTGGTTTGATGGCGTGTATTATGTTCGGGAAAACGTGGATTAGCCCGTGTTTCACTGATTATTAACAAAACATCTAGGAGAAAATAAAATGGCCAATGTAAATGTTAAGAGGGTCAAGGAACAATGTGACGTAATGCAGGACGCGTGGTCCGAAGGTGCGAAGACCGTCGATTTTAACGGCATCACCCGGGTGAGTTTCAAAGCCGATATTGATGCCGCCGCCGTTGCGGATGATGAGATCGGCGATCTCGAGGCTCAGCTAAAGCTAAAACGCGAGGCTCGCGACGATATGTATGCTGCTCTGGACGAGAAACGCTCAAAAGTCGGCCAAGGCGTCGCCGGCAACGCCGACTACGGCGACGACAGCCCCCTCTACGGAGCAATGGGCTTCGTCCGCAAATCCGAACGCAAATCCGGCCTCACCAAGAAAACGAAACAGTCTTAGTTTTCGTGATCGCTCTGAGATGCAGGAGCCCGCGCGTGAGCAGGGGCTTAACACTCAACGTTGGATGTCAAGCCCTTGCTTACGCGCGGGCTTCTGCAAAAAAACGTCGTTGATAATAACGAAATTCGTGTATTATCAACGACGTCGCATCTGCGGAAACAACCGGACGTGCTTGCACAAACATCTAAGAGTCAATCACTTATGAAAATTCTTCTGCCGGGTATAATCCTTTTTCTAGCAGTTGGTGCGGCAAGTAGTCAGCCGCGGCTGACAAACGAAGAATACGCTATTTACAGCCTCGTTCTAACCGATTTTTTTCACAACTCAAACCTCAAAAACCCCGAGAATCCTCAGACACATTTCTTGATTGCTTCTTACGCGGGCAAATTTGACTCGCTAACCGCCGACTCGGAGACGACGAGTCTGGACCGAAGCTTCAACGATCGGAACAAAGTGCGAATTAGGTTGGAGCGGCGTTTCCCGGTGGCATTTTCTTACTCGATTGTGGACGAAAAAGAGATACTCAACTGGGCTGGACAAGACGCAGCCGAATACGTTGCCAAGCAAGAACAGCGGCGCCGCGATGGCAAGCCACTTATCGCATCGACGTGCGGGGCAGGTTGGAATAGGTTTTACGCACGTTTCCCGAAATCATTTGGCTACTATCGACTCTCGCGAATCGGCTTCAGCCGCAATCATCGCCAAGCTTATCTCGAAATCAAGGGCAAGGGTAGCACTTGGGACGAAGATGTTAACTATTGGCTGAAATGGACAAAACGAGGCTGGAAAATTCAAGATGCTGGTGGCGGATTTGGGATCTGTTGATCGTTCATATCTGCGGCTTCTCTAACTGAATCAACGCAAGTCTTTCAACAACATTCCCCTTCTCCAAATGCTCCTCAACGATCTCCGCCACATCCTCAGGCTGGACTTGGCCGTACATTGTGCCGTCGGGGTAGACCATGACGGCGGTGCCGATGGAGCAGAAGCCGATCGAGCCGCATTCGGTGAGGACGACTTCGCCCATGGGGTTGCGGCCTTTTGTTTCTTTGCCCTGACGGATGCCTTTTTCGACGAGGATGCGGTCAAATTCGGCCATTACCTCTTTCCCGCCGACGGCCGCGCACGATTTGCCCGTACAGACAAAAACCTGCCGCTTTATCGGTGCTTTGAGCATCGGTGCGAGTTTTTCGAGTTCAACACGATCTTTTATAAATTTTGGCTTGGCCATATCAATTAAATATAGTTTAATACGCTAGCTTTTTGGTATGCTAATCACGGTTCACTGTTCGTTATTAACTATTCACTATCCATGGCAGTCGGTATTATCATCCACATCACGGTCGGCCTTGAGAAACGCACCGAATTCTTTTCACAGGAACGTATTCGTATCGGCTCGGACGAAAACTCCGACCTGCAGATACATACGCCCGGTAAAGACGGTACGGGGGCGTGGTTTGACCTTGAAAACGCTGACGGAGTGTATCGCATCGTCGATTTTAACGCCGAGCTTGACCTGCGGATCAACGACAAACCGATCCGCCGATTTATCGCGATCACTGATGGCGATGTGATCGCGGTCGATGATTCGGATATTTCGTTTGCTTTCTTTTCGCTTGAGACCAAATCTTCGCTGATAACGACGAATCGCGAACAGCCCCAGATCTCGCGTTTTATCGAAGATGCCGCATTAGAGTCAGCCTCATCGGCCAAACGCGACGACGCAAAAGCTTTCCTACGCGAATTCGTCCGCGAGCTGTCACGCGAGATCTCGCTGACCACAAAGCTCATCGCTCTCGTGCTCATCGCAGCGTTTATCACTGGCATTTTGTACATCGGGTTTGCGGTTAACTCAGAATTGCGTCAGAGCCGTAAACAATCTGAGGAACAAGCCAGCGTCATCAAACGGCTCGAGGATAAGCTTGGCCAGACGAGCGACCAGATCGGCGAGCTTGATAAGACCAACAAAGACCTGATGAAAACCGTCTCGCTCGCGCCAAATCTGCGTGTCGAGTACGGAGGGGCGATCTGTCTGATCGTCGGCGTCTATGATCTGGTCGACAAACGCAGCGGCAAGGTTCTCCGTTACGCTGACCCGCAAAGCTTCCGCCCCAACCCTTACGAACCGACACAATCCGAAGATCCCGGCCGTCCCGAGATGCCGCCACAGATCGGCCTGACGACCGAGGGCAACGGAGCGACGGTCGAATACGATTTTATCGGCACGGGCTTTCACGTCGGCGGCGGATATATCGTGACGAATCGCCACGTCGTCCGGCCGTGGGAGGAGGACGATCAGGTCAAACAAATGATGCGTGCCGCCAATGGCCAGGCACGGCTTAAACGGCTTGTCATATATTTCCCCAATTTTGCTCAGCCATTTCCGCTGCGCGTCAGACAACTCGGCACACACGAAGACATCGCAATTGCCGTCATCGACCCCGCGATGCTGCCGGCCGAGATCCCGACCATTCCGCTCGATCTTGATTCGGAATCCGCTGCCGTGGGTAAAACCGTCGTCACGATGGGATATCCGAGCGGGCCGGATCGTCTGCTTGCGATGGTCGATGACGACGAAGCAAAATCCATCAACCAGCGTTTTGGCAACTCACGCCAAAACCTGATCAATTTCCTCGCCCAGTCTCAAAAGATCGTCCCGCTCACCACGCAAGGCGCGATCACCGACCTCGACGCAAAACGCATCGTCCACGATGCCAAAACCGCCGAGGGCGGCTCAGGAGCGCCGCTCTTTGGCCAAGCCGGTAAGGTAATTGGTGTTAATTTTGGTGTCTTTACCGAGAATACAGCCGCAAATATGGCAGTCCCCGTAAGGTTTGCTCTCGAACTATTAAAGAAAGCCGGATGGCAATCACCTGAAGAATTGCAGAAAGACCCGGAGAAACAAGCTCAGGTCGCATCAACCGACACGAATACAAACACCGCAGCGAAAAATTAACTAACCTTCGTCTTCGGCAACCGGCTGATTGCGAGCATTTATCGTCGTCTGCTCAGCCATCAGCATTTTTCACCGACGTTCTCGTCCGTAATTTCGTGGTCAGTGACCTTAGGCTTTGGCAGAAACAGACAGATAAACAGCGCGAGCACGCTGACAAACGCCACGACCCAAAACACCGGATGGATCGCCGCCGCCATCGCGTCTTGTAATATTGGCAAGATGCCTGCAGGGAGAGCTGCTTTTGCGCTTGGTTCGATCAGGGCGTTTGGATTTGAAGCGAGACTTGTTGCTTGTTCGACCGATAGAACGCTGCCCGTGCCCGCTGCCTTTATTAGTTGGCTCGACAGTCCTGATGTCAGAACCGAACCCATGATCGCAACACCAAGAGCTCCGCCGATCGCCCTCGAAAACTGGTTTAGCGACGTCGCAACCCCAAGCTGCGGCCGCTCGACCGCTTGCTGTACAGCGACCAAAAGCGTTAGCATCGTCAGGCCGAGCCCTGCACCGATGAGCACTAGTTCAACATAGAGCCACACCACCGGCGTCTGGCGCTGAAAATTAGACAGCAGCACAAACCCGACCGTCATCAGGATAAATCCCGCGATCGCGATGATGCGATAGCCGACTCTAAGCATCAGCCGTCCGACCAGTATCGACATCAAAACCCAGCTCAACATCAGCGGCGTCAGCAGCGATCCTGCCTGCGTCGCGGTCATTCCCAAAGCTCCCTGAGCAAACAGAGGGATGTACGAGATGCCGCCAAACATCGCGATACCAGCGAAAAAGCCGGCCGATGTCGCGACTGTGATCGTCCTGTTACGAAACAGATGAAACGGTATGATCGGATCTTTTGCCCGTGTCTCGATAAATATGAACAGGATCAAAAAGACCGCACTCGCCCCCAAAAGCCATAAATTATCCGGTGCGAACACAGTAGCGAGCGACTTTCCGCCCTCGACCAAAGCGAGCATCAATATACTGATCGACAACATCAATGTGGCGGCTCCGAGATAATCGACACTTGGCTTTTCAGTTCGTTTTGGTTCTTTGAGAGCAAACCCGATCACGATCGCGGCAGCGATGCCTATCGGTACATTGATAAAGAAAACCCATCGCCACGACAGTTGGTCGGTAATAAAACCACCGATCACGGGGCCTATAATGCTTGACAATCCCCAAACGCCGCTAAAATACGCCTGCATCTTTGCCCGCTCTTTTAGCGTAAAGCTATCACCGATGATCGTCATCCCGAGCGGTATCAGAGCACCGGCTCCGAGCCCCTTGTACCGTGCGAAAAACGATCAACTGCTCCATCGTGGTCGCGAGACCGGAAAGTAGCGTTCCGAGCAGAAAAACGCTGATGCCGATCTGATAAAGTAGCCGCCGGCCGTAGAGGTCTGAAAGTTTTCCCCAAACCGGCACCGTGACGGTCGAGGTAACAAGATATGCCGAAAAAACCCAGCTGTAATGATTGATGCCGCCAAGGCTCGCGATGACCGTCGGCATTGCCGTGCCGACAACTGTTGCCTCAAGCGCGGCGATCGCCATGCCCGTCATTACGCCGATCACAACCGCCCAGCGTCGGCCGTCCGACATCTCCAAACGCGGCGTATCGACCGCTGTGGGCTGTGTTTCGGCATCTGCTTTCATACAACTATATTAGGGGTTCGAGTGCGGGAGGCAAAGTGATGGAGTTTTAGGCAAACTTTTCGCGGTCTTTTTCGCCAAGTTCGGCGATCTTTGCCATTAGGTGGTCGGACAGCTCTTTGTGCGTCCGCAGACGGTCGCCCTTGTCATAAAATTCCTGCAGCTCGATCGGCTCGCCAAACCAGATGCGGATCTTTGGCCCACCCGTCCAGTTGCCCATGATCTGCTTTGGCAGATCGTTGCCAAGACCGGCTATAAAAACCGGTATCACTTGCGGATGAGCGGAATAAATGACCTTACCGATACCGGGCTGTGCCGGCAGTATCGAATACGGATCCTCCGAAAAATTACGTTTCCCCTCAGGGTGAAAACCAATGATATGTCCGCGTCCCTCAGCACATAGCTGCACTAACCGCCGCATCGAAAACTTGTCAAATTCCCTCTTTCTCGCCTCGCGTGCCTCACGAAAAAACGGCGGGAACATCGAAAACCAGCCCATCACCAAATTGACGAACCACCCAAGCGGATTGTCGTAAAAAAACTTGCCCCGCACCGGAAAATACAGCTCCATCGGCCGCTTTGTCCGGCGGAAAAGTACGCTCGACACGGTGTACATATCAAAGAAAGAGCGGTGATTTGCGACCAGCACGAGCGGCGTATCGACATCAGTATTTTCGACATTTTCGATGCCGAAAACGTTCATCAGATTGTAAGTCGCTAGGTAGATCCAAAGAGAGCCGATGTGCCGCTGCCCAAACGTCATCAGCCGTTTAGCAACCCCCAGATTCATCCAATGCGTCAGCCAAAACCCAATGCGTTCCGTGCGGCCCAGCACACTGATCTCATTGGGGGCGGGAACAAGCGGAGCAACTTGTTTTACGGCTGGCGTATTCTTGGATGTTTTGGTCAGGTCTTCGGTCATTTTGCAAAAAATAGATATTAACATTTTTGCAAGATTTCGGCTCAGGCGGCTCTTGTGCTACTACTGCAGAGCGTAGTGTTTTAGGGTTCGACAAGAGCAATCGTCAGCAGGTAACATTAATAAGCAAATTTTAACAAGCAGGAGTATTAGATGTACCAACCAAAGTTCCCCTCTTTCGCAATCGTTGCTTTCACGATCGTCACGTTCACCGCGTTGAATATTTCAGCAGCAGACGAGGGGATTTGGACTCGAGTCGATTCCGGGAACCTCCGCAAAAGTGCAGTCGAACGAACCACCACGCCTGAAAGATTTGCCGCCTTCTCACTGAACAAAGAGACCCTCCGTCAGTTGCTTGATAAAGCACCCGAAGAGTTTACAGGCGGCGGGGATCTGATCCTGTCGCTGCCGATGCCGGATGGCACATTGGCACGGTTCGCGGTCGAGCATTCGCTGGTTGTCGAACCCGGACTTCTTAAAAAATTCCCCGAGCTTGGTGCAACATACCGCGGCCAAGGCATCGACGATCCGACCGCGACGGTCCGCTTTGACCTGCTGCCAAGCGGCTTTCACGCGTACATCCTTTCATCCACCGGTACCACTGTCGTCGATCCATTTTCGCCAATTTGCCGGACGTTTACATGAGCTATTTCAAATCCGATGCCCGCAACACCGAAGAATTCACCTGTGAAGTCGACAGCAATGGCTTTGGATCAATATCAGAAGTAAAGTCGGCAAAAAGAGAGGAAAAGTTTGTTCCAGTAGCCGCTCCCGATGTGTCATCCGGGACGCAGTTGCGCACCTACAGGCTGGCTCTTGCGGGTAATTGGGAATATTGCAACGCAGCTCGGGCGGCACTAATACCGTAGCAAACTGTCTTGCTGCCCAAGTTGTGATCATGAATCGCGTCAACGGAGTTTATGAGAAGGATCTGTCGATGCGGATGATAATGGTAGGGAATAACAATCTAGTCGTTTATGC
The DNA here is from genome assembly GCA_016712045.1 of Chloracidobacterium sp. Lineage (GTDB taxonomy): Bacteria > Acidobacteriota > Blastocatellia > Pyrinomonadales > Pyrinomonadaceae > OLB17. The sequence goes on from JADJRV010000017.1 coordinate 6,978, forward strand.
CGGCGACCAGCTTTGTGGCGGCGTCCCTTGTACGTCGGCCAACGACCCGTATTCTAATGGAACAGGAGCCTTGAGTCAGAATACCCCAAATCTCAACACCGTCATTGGCTCTGGGAATTACGATATTGGCCATGTATTTACCACTGGCAGCGGCGGCGTTGCTCAGTTAGGCGTACCTTGTGGTGGTAGCAAGGGTGCTGGTACTACAGGACGAGCTGTTCCCATCGGCGATCCGTTTTCGATCGACTATGTCGCCCATGAGATGGGGCATCAGTGGGGCGGAAATCATACTTTCAACGGTGCGGTTGGGAGCTGTTCAAGTTCAAACCGCAACGCGTCAACTTCGTATGAACCAGGCAGCGGCATCACAATAATGGCCTATGCCGGCATCTGCGGCACTCAGGACCTGGCTCAAAATAGTATTGATACTTTTCATGTCCGCAGCTTAGAAGAGATCGTCGCGTACAGCCAAACAGGTACGGGCAACAACTGTGCAGCAACGACACCGACGGGTAATACTCCGCCATCGGTTACCGGTCCGGGCAATTTTACGATACCGGTCCAAACACCGTTCGCTCTAACAGCAAGTGCGACAGATCCAAATGGCGACACGATGACCTACGATTGGCAGCAATATAACACCGGAGGCTCTACGGGTACTTCCGCAGTTCCAAATTCCGATGGCGACGGCACGGCACGTCCAATTTTCCGGCCGTATTTACCATCGACCAGCGGCACTCGATATTTCCCTTCGCTGACATATATTCTCAACAACGCCAACGTACCGCCGTCAACATATGACTGTGGGGGCAGGGCGACGCCGTGTCTGACCGGCGAGCTAATGTCGTCGATGAACCGGACGATGAATTTTCAGGTTGTTGTGCGCGACAACCGTGCAGCCGGTGGCGGCATAAACACGGCGACATCACAGGTGACGGTCAGTTCTCTCGCCGGGCCCTTCAGCGTCACGGCCCCAAATACGGCAGTCAGTTATACCGGCGGTACATCGCAAACCGTTACTTGGAATGTTGCAAACAGTAACCTGTCGCCGGTAAACGCGGCAAATGTGGACATTCTGCTATCCACCGATGGCGGTCTTACGTTTCCGACGGTTCTGCTCGCTGCGACGCCAAACGACGGTACCCAATCAGTAACAATACCTAACGTTGCGACCGCCACCGCGCGAATCATGGTAAAAGGAACCGGGAATATCTTTTTCGATGTCTCGAATTCAAACTTTACGATCACGGCATCAAGCTTTAACGTGTCGGGGCGGGTTTTCGGGGTTGGAAATCGCGGTGTTCGAGGGGCGAGAGTTACACTTACACCCCAGACCGGATCGCCGATCGTTGTATTTACAAACACTTTTGGCCAATACAGTGCCGCAAATGTTCCGAGCGGAAACTATACGATCACAGCGGCCGGTAGACGATTTACCTACGCCCCGCAAAATCAGACGGTCGGCAACGATCTCGTCGGCATTGACGGTGGAGGCTCTTTCACCGGCTTTATTTAATCGATATTAAAATATTTTGCGTCCGGATGATGGACGATGATCGCGGAGGTCGATTGCTCAGGTTCGAGCATAAATTCATCGGTCAGTTCGACGTCGATCCGCTCGGGCTGGAGCAGCTCGAACAGCTTTGTTTGGTCGTCAAGATTTGGACACGCGGGATAACCAAAACTATACCGCGAGCCTTGGTAACCTTGATGAAATAGCTTTGCCATTTCCGGTGCGTCGGTGCCGGCAATGCCGAGTTCCTCACGAATACGCTTGTGCCACATCTCAGCAAGAGCCTCGGCAGACTCGACCGACAGGCCGTGAAATAGCAGATAATCAGTGTAATTGTCAGTCTTAAATAGGTTTGCCGAATGTTCGCTCGCCTTGCGGCCCATTGTCACAAGGTCGAATGCGACTACATCGATCTTTCCTGAATCTACCGAAGCGAAATAATCCGCCAAACACAGGTTCTTGCCGCCACGTTGCTCCAGCGGCTGACGCGGGAACGTAAATCTCATCCGCTCGGTCCGTTCATCGTCCTGATAAATTATCAGATCGTTGCCCGACGACTGACATGGGAAATAGCCATAAACTAGTTTCGCCTCAAGCAGTTTCTGACCGATCGCCTGTGCCTTGATCTCAGCAAATTTTGGATAGACTGTCGTTTTTAGCAGTTCTTCGTAATCTTCTTTCGAAGACTTACCTTGCTTGTACTGCCACTGCCCCTTGAACAAAGCCGTCTCGTTAATAAAATCAAAAACTTTGGTCAGGTCTTTGATCTCGACGACCTTTGAACCGTAAAACGGAGCTGTCGGTAGTTGCTCGATCGCGGGGATCTCCGACCGTGTCGTATGCGTCGTGTCGCCCGTTGAACGGGTCGAAACACGAGCCGCCGCTTTGCCAAGCTTGGCGTCCTCGCCGACGAGATCTTCCTCATCACCCACCGTCACGATATCCGTGTCTAAGACATCACCCGACTCGGCCGCGACTTTGGACGTTGGACTTGGGACTTGGGACTCACCGCTAGCGGTGAGTTCGTCCATCGCGTGCAATCCATCAAAAGCATCCCTCGCGTAAAATAATTTTCCGTTAAAGAGCGGAATTAGATCGGCATCGACATACCGCCGGTTGAGAGCCGCTCCACCCAAAATAACGGGAACCTTGATCCCTCGTTCATTCATCAATTCGAGGTTGTCACGCATGATGAGCGTTGATTTTACGAGCAAACCGCTCATTCCGATCGCATCGCAATTCGCTTCTTCGGCAGCCCGTAGAATATCGTCTATCGGCTGTTTGATGCCGAGATTTATTACCTTATAGCCGTTATTGGTGAGGATAATGTCGACGAGATTTTTGCCGATATCGTGCACGTCGCCCTTGACGGTCGCAAGCACAAGCACGCCCTTGTTTGATCCCTCGACCTTTTCCATAAACGGTTCGAGAAACTTCACCGCCGCCTTCATCGACTCTGCCGACTGTAGGACGAACGGCAACTGCATCTGGCCGGAACCAAACAATTCACCGACGGTTTTCATACCATCCAGCAGCAGATCATTAATGATCTCAAGCGGCGGGTATGTTTCGAGGGCGAGTTTGAGTGAATCCTCGAGCCCAATGCGTTCACCGTCGATGATGTGGTGTTTTAGCTTTTCCTCGATCGGCAGATTCGAAATGTCCGGCTTGATCGACTGTGCCGATTTGCCTTGGAACATATTCGAAAAATTGCCGAGCGGGTCGTATGTGCAGATATCGCCGTCAAATTTTCGGCGGTCGTAGATCAGATCGCGGGCGGTGTCGATCTCAAGCTCGGAGAACCGCATCAGCGGCAATATCTTTGACGCGTTAACTATCGCCGAATTCATTCCCGCATCGACGCAATCGTGCAGAAATACCGAGTTCAGCACAACGCGGGCAGCCGGATTCAGCCCAAATGAGATGTTTGAGACGCCAAGGATGATATTCGCATCAGGCATTTCCTCATGGATTTGCTTGATCGCATTGATCGTCTCTACCGCGTTTTTGCGGTCTTCTTCGATGCCGGTCGAGATCGGCAGAGCAAGCGGATCAAAAAATATATCGTGCGATTCGATGCCGAATTCGACAGCCTGTTTATAAGCACGCCGCGCGATCCGCACCTTGTCATCGAACGACCGAGCCATACCGTCCTCGTCGATCAGGCCGATGACCACACCTGCGCCAAAACGTTTCGCAAGATCAAGAACTTTTAGAAAACGCTCTTCGCCGTCTTCGTAATTTGTTGAGTTTAATAGAGATTTGCCGCCCGCGTGTTCGAGCCCGGCTTCCATCTTTTCCCACTCGGTCGAGTCGAACATCAGCGGGATCTTGACCGCCGTTGCGAGCCTTGACGCAAGCTCGTGCATATCCGCGACGCCATTACGCCCCACAAAATCGACGTTTACATCTAGAATGTGCGCACCTTCTTTCTCTTGCGATTTGGCAAGTGAAACCAGCCCGTCCCAATCCTCAGCATCGAGCAGATCACGCATCTTCTTCGAACCTGAAGCGTTGACCCGTTCACCGACGATCAAAAACGAAGCATCCTGAGTATATGGCTGTTGAAAATATATCGACGAAGCTGACGGCGTCAGCTTTGCGTTTCTCGCTTTTGGCGAGATGCCGCTCAGACGTTCGACTACCTGCCGTAAATGTTCGGGCGAGGTCCCGCAACAACCGCCGACGATATTCGCACCAAAATCATTAGCAAAATGCTCGACCTGCGCCGCAAAACTCTCCGGCGTCTCATCGTAATGCTGCTTGCCGTCCTTGACCTCAGGTAAACCGGCGTTTGGCAGAACAGAAACCGGAATGGGCGAATTTTCGCACAAATAGCGAAAACTATCCGCCATGTGCTTTGGCCCGGTGCCGCAGTTCATACCGATAACATCGATCGGAAACGGCTCAAGCGCAGTCAGAGCCGCACCGATCTCGGTGCCGTTGAGCATCGTCCCAAATATCTCGATCGTCACCGAAGCGATCACCGGAAGCTTGATCTTGGTCCTCTCAAAATGCTCAAAAATAGCCGCAAGTGCCGCTTTTGTCTGCAACAGATCTTGACAGGTCTCGACCATCAAAAGATCCGAACCGCCATCAACCAGCCCTCGAACCTGCTCAACATACGCCGCTTTCAGATCGTTATAGGTAATATGCCCAAGCGTCGGCAGCTTGGTTCCCGGCCCGATCGAACCGGCAACAAATCTCGGTTTGTCGTATGTGGAATAACCGCTTGCCACACGCTTTGCAAGCTGTGCAGCCTTTAGATTTACGTCATAAGTCTTATCCGCAATTCCAAACTCAACAAGCACGACCTCGCTGCCGCCAAAGCTGTTCGTCTCGATCACATCGCACCCGACATCCAAAAACGCCGAGTGAACAGCCTCAATGGCATCCGGCCGTGTGTAGAGCAGATTCTCCGAACAATTCTCAAAATTCGCCCCGCCCCAATCCTCGATGGGCAGACTCAACGACTGCAAATACGTTCCCATCGCACCGTCAAAGACGATGATCTTTTCTTTTAATAGCTCTAGAAATTCTGGCATATAACAAAAAAACCCTGTGCCAAACAAGCACAGAGTTTCGTAAGATTCGTTCGACTCTTTGCTGTTTAGCGGTTTATTTTACGTGGCCGCAAGTTGCAATAACTCACCACGTCGATAGTTAAGAGTCTAGTGAGTTGTGAGTCGTGAGTCAACTCCAAGCGCAATGCGGGATCGCGCATTTTAGGCGAAAGCCCGCACGGAGTAAGGGCACCGACCGGGAACCACGGATCATAGGGCTAAAAATTAAGTTGAATGACGAACACAACTTGAATAATGCTAGACGGTGCCCTTACTTCGTGCGGGCTTCTGCCCCAAATCCTGCATAAAAAATCTTTTTTGCAAGAAAATTTACAACCTGCCGTTCTCCTGTTACACGACGCAAGTCGCTAATTAAAAAACAATCAGGAGATAGTTCACATGTTAAAAAACATTTTCGCTTTGTCGTTTCTTTTTATCGCGACCGCTTTTGGTACAACAGCCGCAATGGCGGGGACACCAAATTTAGAGGTGATGGCGTGGCAGGGCAACGCAACACCGCTAGTCGAATCGCCCTATCAATACACGACGCGTGTAAGAAATATCGGCAACGGTTCCGCGCAGTCCGTCACGATCGTGGTTGAGTTTCCGCTGACAAACACCAGCCCAAACAAATACATTTTAGGCAAACTCACCGGGGTTTCAGCTAGCTCAGGCACTTGTTCGACCGCCGGCAACAAGATCACTTGCAATGTCGGCAGCCTCGGAAATAATCAGACCAAGTCTGTAACCTTCACTTTTGAGTTTCAGGTCGCAACGACTGCCCCGACGTTCAAAACTACCGCATCAGCCGGCACACAACCGGAAAACAACCCGAACAACAACATCCGCGCGACCACGCCGTCTATCCGATATCCGGATAATATTCTCGGCTCGGGCACCTACATCGTTTCGTCGTGCACGGGACGCGGGCTAACGTCGTTTTATGAGTGCGAACTTTTTCCAAGTTCGATCCAAACCGGTCTATCGCTCGACTTTAACCTGGGCGGCACACTGGGCGTGACTGGTTATCCGATGTACACAGGGATATGGGATCAAGCGTTGCTGCCCAACAAATCCTTACACTTTACAGTCGATGGCGAGCTCGAATTTAACGGGTTCGCATCAAACGGAGCTTGCTTCAAGGGGATCACAACGTTCCCAAGCAGTACGGTCTACAACTCAGCCTATCGCGTCTGCGAACTCTAAGCCTTCAAAAACAACACAGCGACAATGGAAAAGACCGCCCCGATACTGAGGTGGTCTTTTTTCATTAGCATACCTTTCAACTACGGTTTTAATGCCGCTTTGAACTCTGCTTCCCATGCGGCGATGGTTTGCAGAGGGCCTGCTTGTCCTTTGAAATGCTCTTTTAGCAGATCAAAAGCCTCTTGGCCGCGGGGATCGGCAAGCTTGATGATAGCCTGAACTCCATTGAAAATCGGCTGAAAATTATTGCTTGCGACCGCAGGCTTTAACTTTTCAAAGATCAGCGGATACGCACGCGGATCGCCTTTGCCGGTCGATCCGACAATAATGAGAGCGGCGGATCGGGCGGCGGCAGGTGCAGTTTTGTCCGTCGCCGTCTTATAGCCGATCTCAAACGCCCGTTTATCACCAAGCTCAGCCAAACCATTCAAACCGGCGATCTGAATACGGCCTTTCCACGAAGGCGTCGTCGTCAGTTTTGACAAAGCCTCAAATGCTCGCGGGTCCTTGACCCGAGCAATTGCGAGTGCCGACTGATCGATGACCTCATAACTACGGTCGGTCAAACCCGCAATGAAAAGATCGCCATACTTCTTATCCTGTGTCTCGCCGAGCAGCTCGAGTGCATCGCCTTTGACCTGCGGCTGTGTGTCTTTGGAAAGTCGCAGCAACGCCGCTTCGACATTCGCATCAAGCTTGACCGCCGGACGGTCTTGCCCCGGAGGCGGATCGGGCGAATAGATATTTGCGATCACCGACAAAGCGGCACGACGGATACGCCAAAACGGATCTTTTTCTGCCGACGTGATAAGGGCAGCAACGACGCGTTCTTTTTCGGTAGCAGCCTTTGCCTCAAGTTCATTCATCGCCCAACGCCGTCCGAGCACGTCTTTGTCGTTCGCCATCTGATAGAGCAGATCGTCGGTCGATTTCTCGAACTTCATCTCCTTGAGCAGCGTGTCTTCGTAGTCCCAATTGACGAGCTTTGGCTTTGTTGCCGCGTCAAATGTGAACACATTCTCCGCTTGCGGCTTCATCCAGACGCGGGTCACCTTGTTGTCGATATTTACATCGACATAACTTTGGAAAAACTCCGTTTGGGGATATTCGTTGTTGAGATCGAGCTTTTGCGTCTGTTTGACGTTGAGCGTCAGCTTTTTCGCAGCTTCATCGTACGATTGCGTCACTTCGAAAACCGGATGGCCCATGCGATACAGCCACTGGTCAAAGAACCAGTCCATCGACTGGCCGCTCGTTTCCTCGATCGCGATCCGCAGATCTTCGGTCGAGACCGGCTGGTGGGCGTTAGCTTTAGATAATGGTTGAGCGAAGCAGAAAACAGCTTGTCGCCGAGATGTTTGCGGAGCATATGCAACACGCAGCCGCCGCCGGGATAGGCGTAGTTGTCAAACAACCCGTCTTTGCTGTCGTAGTATTTCGTCACGATCGGACGACGCTGGCCTTGTGCCCACGACCCCAAAACCGAGTTGTGGCTTGCACGCAGATCGGCGTAAAGAAACTCGTCGTGGCCTTTAAGTTTCTCCGTCCACATATGCTGCATATACGTCGCAAAGCTCTCGTTAAGCCATATCTGCCCCCAATCGCGGCAGGTGACGTAATCGCCAAACCACTGGTGTGCAAGCTCGTGCGACTGCAGCCCTTCGCTGTCCGTGTCGAGCAGCTCGCGTTCGTCGTGGATCATCTCCTCGATCTGCGTCGTGGCGGAAATGTTCTCCATCCCGCCGCCAAAATCTTCAACAAACGCCTGTGAATACTTAGCGTAAGGATATTTAACTCCTGTGACCTCAGAAAAGAACCGCATCGTCGCCGGCAGATTCTTTGTCGTGGCGGCAACTTCTTTCGTCTCGTTAACATAACCGTAGTTATAGACCGGGATGCCGTCAAAATCCTGCACGACAGGCGTCGTTTCGGCGACGACGATCGAGGTCAGGTAATTTGTGTACGGCTGTTCCATCTTCCAATGGAATGTGCGGGTGCTGTCGGCGTTCTCTCTTGTCTCCATCAGCTTGCCGTTCGAGACGACAAAGAAAGGCTTTGCGACCGTTGCGCGAATCTCGGTCGTGCGAAAATCATTGGGCGAGTCATACGAAGGAAACCAGTAGCGGTTAAATTCCGATTCGCCCTGTGACCAGATCTGGCGCGGTTTGTTGGGATTGTCGGCGGTGGGTTTGATAAATCTTAAGCCCTGGCCAAAACCGCCGAGAATGCCGCTGTCGCTCGCATTATTTACATAATTCGTCTTATAAACAACCTTGACCTTAACGTCCTCACCTCCGCGATAAACGCGGTCGAGCGTGACATTGAGATTGTCGTTGTCGGCTTTGCCGTCGTAGGTAAATTTAAGAGCACCGCCGCCGACCAGCGTGACCGATTCGATAGTCATCAGCGCGGCGTCCAATGTGAACGTATCCGTATCTGCAAACGGAGCAAACGTCACGACCGTCGTGCCGATCGCCTGTTCCTTGTCCCAGTCAAACGACAGGTCAATATCGAGATGCTTGACGTCGATCTTGCGGCTGCGGATCCAATTTACCGGCGGTAGCTTACGCTTTTCGTCCTGCTGAACAAAAACATTCCGCGGCATCGGACGTGCCTGCACAACGGCAGACAAAGCAAACATAACGATCATCGTGCCCGCAAACACCCGGCGGACAATACTCTGTGTGGTCATATAATTCCTCAATATTTAGTGTGTATTCCTACGACTTATCTGATTGTAGATCTGATGCGAATAGTTACGCGAGACGATGGTGTTTTGTTTCACTAACCCACCGAACAGCGAACTCTTGTCGCCAAGGGCGACGGACATTAAAGCCTAGGGAGCAGCGACCAAGAGGAGCGAATCCCTAGGTCGTTGGCGGCAAATTACCCCGTCCCTGTAGGGGACGAACATCGCCAGCGTTGTTGTTCGACGCTTTCAGCGTCGCGATCGTTATGCAACCTAAACCTAGGGTTACACGAACTGCGTTCGCTCACCCTAGGCTTTAATATTTGTCGCCGTTGGCGACCCAAGAATTTCTCCGGTCCACCTTGGTCCACTTTGGTCCATCTGGTCCGGACCGGACCAAAAAATGAAAAGGCCGTCCGCGAGGACAGCCTTTCACTGACAACCGACAACTGACAACTATTTATTCGTCATATACTTGAACGCCATCGAAGCGATGTCGTCGACCGCACTGCCGTCGTGGTCGCTGTCGAGCATGTTTGACGCCATGTCGAGCATTGCGTTGCCGGACGATTGCGGAGCGGCTTGCTGATTACCGCCCAAAAGCCCGCCGAGCAGACCGCCGAGGCCGTCGGCACCAACGTTTTGCTCTTGTTTTTGTTTGCCGAGATAGCTCATGACGATCGGGGCGAGAAACATCAAGATCTGAGCGACCTGACCGAGCCCGAGGCCGGATTTGTTGCTCACCTCTTGGGCAACCGCACCTTGGTTGGTGCCGAGGATATGGCCCAGTATGCCGCCCGCATCCGCCTGACGCGGCGGAGGAGCCGCCTCTTGGCTACCGCCAAAGATCATACCTGCGAGGCCGCCAAGATTATCAAGCACACCGCCGCCGCTGTGGTCCTGTTCGAGAGCGTTGTTGAGGCTTGTTGCACCCTCGGGCGTCGCGGCGTTGTTCGCAAGCCCATTTATCAACGCGGGCAGAGCCATCTGGATCGCCGAATTAACCAGCGAACTGTCCGCACCGACATTTTGACTGATCTGTTCGACCGCCTGAGTTCCCTGCTCCTGTCCAAGCAGATCCTGTAATGAAAACATAATTTATATCTCCTGATTTTCGAAATAATTGCTGTGCCGATATAGTAGCAGAACAGGCCTCGCTTTCCAATAAATGAATCTGCCCCGCACGCGAAAACCATTCACCGTTAAAAATTCGATAGCCGCAGCTGTGGCGGGCCTAATATTGCTTGGGTTGCTCGCCGTGGTGGTTTGGTTTTGGTGGGGAAGGACTGCGAGGGTCAAGCCGTATAAATTTGTCTCGACTATTGCGGGACGGGCGGCGAATTTGGCGAGCCGTTTGGCATCGCGGTCCAGGGCAATGACGTATTTGTCTCGGACGGACAGAACGATCAGATCTTGCGGATCACCGGCGGAAAGGCCAGCGTCTTTGCCGCCGGACTCGACACGCCATCTGGCATCGCATTCGCCAAGAACGGCGACCTCGTCGTCGCCGACAGCGGTTCGCACACGATCAAGAGCGTAAATGCCAAGGGCGAGGTGACGGTTATTGCGGGCGTAAACGGCAAGCAAGGCTTTGCCGACGGGGATGCGGCAACCGCTCTTTTCAACGCCCCGGTCGGCGTCGCGGTCGGTGCAGATGGCAAGTTATTTATCGCCGATACTTATAATGACCGCATCCGCGTGATCGAGAATGGCAAGGTCACAACGCTTGCTGGGAGCGGTAAAGGCTATGCCGACGGTGTTGGCGATCAGGCAAAATTTGACACACCGACAGGCATCGCCGTGTGGCAGGACAAGCTGCTCATCGCCGACGCCGGCAACCGCCGCATCCGCGTCGTCGAACCGACAGGCATTGTATGGACGCTAACCGGTAACGGTGAGCAAACCTTAAAGGACGGCCTGTTGTCCGCCGCCATGTTTGTCCAACCGACCGCCATCACGGTCAGCAAAATCGGCCAGATATACGTTGCTGACGGCAACGCCATCCGGATGATCTCCGGCGAAGTGCTTCCGACCGTCCAAACGATCTCCAGCGAAGAACGCGGCCTCAGTGACGGGAATCTCCACCGTTCGCGATTCAATCGTCCGTCTGGCCTAACCTTTGACGCGGCTGGCAATCTGCTCGTCACGGACAGCGAGAACAGACTCGTCCGCAGCCTCTCACCGCAGAACAACGGCACGGCAATTACAAAGGATCAGATCGCCGCTCTTCGCGACAAACCCGAAGAATTTCGTCACTACAACCCGCCCGCTGGCCTTACGATCCGCCGACCGCCAAACGCGACATCGCCGGGACGCTCGGCGAGATACGCGGCGAGATGAAACCCGGCAGCGACCAGGTCTGGTTTCACAACGGCCTCGACATCGCCGGAGCATATGGCGAAACCGCTCGTTTTGTCCGCGATGAAAAAGTCCTGCGGCCGATCGCGGCGGAAAATTTTGGCACGCTTCGCGAACTGATCCGAATGCCAACGCTCGGCTACATTCATATTCGTCTTGGGCCGCAATGTCGAGTCGGTGCCGTTTGGCGACGGACGTTTTCAGTTTGAAAAAGAACCGAGCGGCAAACTCAGCGGCGTCCGCGTACCGCGAGGTGCAAAATTCAAAGCGGGCGACCCGATCGGCACGCTCAATTCGATGAATCACGTCCATCTCATCGCCGGACGCAGCGGCAGCGAGATGAACGCCCTCGACGCCCTAACTCTGCCCGGCCTAACCGATTCACGGCCGCCCACAATTGAAAACGTAACGCTGTTTGATAAAAATTGGGGCGAAATCGAAACCACAAAGCAAAACCAGCGTATTACTCTGCGTGACCAGACCAGGATTGTGGTCAGAGCGTACGATCAGGCCGACGGCAACTCTGAAAAGCGGCGGTTGGGCGTTTTCAAACTTGGCTATCAGGTGCTAAAACAGGACGGCTCTGCCGTGGCGGACATAAAATGGAGCATCGTCTTTGACCGTCTGCCATCGTCCGCTTCGATCTCACTCGTTTACGCGAATGGCAGCAAGTCAGGGGCGACCGGCGAGACGATATTTAATTACATCGTCACAAATTCGGTTAGCGGCGACGAATTTCATGAGGATATTTTTGACGCCGCCGCACTCGCAAACGGCATCTATACTTTACGCGTCTTTGCCGCAGATTATTTTGGAAATACATCGTCAAAAGACCTAAGTTTTGAGATATTGAGGTAATAAAATGAAGAAGACTATCGTGCTTATTTCCCTTTGTGCTTTTATGGCGGCGGCAATGCCGGCATTTGCATTTGGCCCGACCAGCGTTTTGATCACGCCGCCGGCACCTAAGTTTACCGACGCCGAGCGTCAGGCAGAGCTTGCAAAACGCCGTGCCGCCGTTGCTGCCAAAATGGCCGACAAGAGCGTGCTCATCCTTTTCTCCGCCGAGCCAAAGCTCTATACGAATGATGTTGATTACGTCTATCGCCAAGAAAACAACCTCTATTACCTCACCGCACTCAAACAAAACGGAGCGACGCTCGTCATCACAAAAAATGGCGGCACGGTGACGGAAACGCTCTTTTTGCCAAAGCGTGTCCCGGTCCAAGAAATATGGAACGGCAAAATGTATTCTCGCGAACAGGCAATGAGCGCTTCGGGCCTTAAAAACCTTGTCGATTCGTCCGAACGTGAAGCATTTTTTACGGCGCTAAAGGAAAAGAAAGCGTTCACCGCAAAAGATGGCGTATCTATCGCCTCCGGCGCTGACAATGTTTATCTGCTGTTGCCCGAAAGCGAACAGGACCGCGACGGTATGCGGGAATTTCGTGTCGAAAATACTTTCTCAAAATCTCTCACCGGCTATAAGATCGAAAACGCACAACCGATCTTTGCCGATCTCCGGCTCATCAAATCACCGTACGAGCTAAAGCTGCTGCAGCACGCGGTCGATATTTCGACCGAGGCTCATATGCGTGCGATGGCGACCGTTGGCCGTGCAAATTGGGAATACGAGGTACACGCCGAGGTCGAATATACATTCCGCCGCCGCAACGCCGACAACTGGGGATATCCGTCGATCGTGGGCTGCGGTGCAAATGCAACGACGCTCCACTACGAAGAATCGCAAAGTCCGGTCAAGAAAGGCGAGGTCCTATTGATGGATGCGGCAGCCGAATACGAGCATTACACCGCCGACATAACACGCACATTTCCGGTGAACGGCAAGTTTTCAAAAGAACAGGCGGAGTTATATCAAATCGTCTACGACGCTCAAGAGGCTGTGGCTAAAGCGACAAAGCCCGGCGTCAGGTACGGCCAGCTGAACACCATCGCTCGTAACGTCATCAACGAAGGCCTTTTCAAGCTCGGCCTAGTGACCGACAAGGCTTCGCAACAGTCGAGCATTTGGTTCATGCACGGCCTCGGCCACTGGATCGGGATGAACGTCCACGACGTTGGCGATTATGCGTTGCCGCTGCAACCCGGCATGGTATTTACTAACGAACCAGGCATCTACATTCGCGAAGATGCACTCGATAACCTACCCGACACGCCGGAATTCAAGGCGTTCAAAGAGAAAGTTCGCCCCGTTTTTGAAAAATACAAAAACATCGGCGTCCGCATCGAAGACGATATGCTCGTAACCGCGACTGGCGTCGAATGGATGAGCGGCAAGCTGCCCCGCACGATCGCGGATATCGAGGCATTTATGGCAACGGCACCAAAACAAGTGCCGCTGAGCCAGCGCAAAAAGAATATTGATCTGTTCGGTCAAACATTGGCAATCCGCTAGTTTTTAGATTGCCCGCTTTTTGCAGAAGCCCGCACGTTAGTAAGGGCGTAACATCCAAGTTGATCGTTACGCCCTTGCTCACGAGCGGGCTTCTGCACGTTTGAACAGATTTGTCTTTGACTATTTCGGCGTAAAGGATTCAAAATCTAGCACAGGCAATATTGTGGCAAATCTGAAAAGCACATCAGGCGACACTTCGCTCCCGCTGATCATCGTAAATCCGAAATCGGCATCGGGCTCGACCCGAGAAAAATGGTCGCAGACGGCGAGCGACGTGCGGGCGCATTTCGGGCCTTTTGCCGTGGCATTTACTAAATGTCAGGGTGACGGCATCGCGATCTGCCGCTAACCAACCGCGAGGCCGCAAAAGCTCTCCGCGATGGTGAGACAAAACAAATGGACGTCGGCAAGGTCACATTTCATGACCATTCCGGCAATGAGGTGAGCCGCTACTTCCTAAACGTCTCATCCGTAGGTCTTGCCGCCGACATCGTCAAACGCGTCAAATCCGCCAAGGTCTTCGATTGGCTTCCGGTCGAATCAATGCGCGGACGTGCAAATTTTGCCGTTTCTACACTTCAGGAAGTCATGAGTCTCGAACCCGATCTGGTCCGCGTCCGGTTCGACGACGGCGATGAAAAGACGCTCCAGACTATCGCTTTTTGCGTGGCAAATTCGCGTTACTTTGGCGGCGGTATGTTGATCGCACCGAACGCCAAGATCAACGACGGACTGTTAAACGTGGTAAATATCGGGGACATCGGCACTGCGAAGATCTTCTTAAACGTACACTCGATCTATCGCGGCACACACGACAGCCTCAAAGAGGTCAAAAATACCTTGGCCCGCCGGATCGAGATATCATCAGTCGATCCGTCAAAACAGATTTTTCTCGAAACCGACGGCGAGCTCCCCGGCCAGCTTCCCGCCGTCTATGAGATCGTCCCAAACGCAATCCGCATCCGCTTTCCCCGCCGATAATTTCCGTTAACACTTGTTAACGTCGTGTTACGTTTTTGTTAAATCCGCGTTTGATTTCCATCCGCCGAGTTCACTAAACTTAGCTCAACCGTATTTCGAGTAAATGGGATTTTTAGCCAAAATCATTTTTTTTTCCGCCTTTTTCATGGCGCTCGCTACCACGGTCAATGCACAGGTGGTCGATCGCGAAGATCTGGAATCGTGGAACGATTTTCTCCTCACGATCCCCATAAATAAAAAGATCGATATTGTCGTGCAACCGACACTTAGGTTTGGGCAAAATATTACCGTTTGACTGAGGCCCGGGTCGGAGCCGTAGGTTTTCAAAATAAACAAAACTAAGTAGTTTCGTCCGAGTTATACTGGTACATCGAAACTCGAAACACCTTTGGCCAATTTCATTACGAACATCGTTATAGCCTGCGGCGTACTCAAATTCCCAAACGGTCGTTGGCATCTCGCACCGCAGCATTTACGAGTATCGTGTTCGCAGGTCGGTAATACGTGGCGATATCGGCCTTCCATCACGCTCGAAAAGGAACTGCCCAAAAAATTCTATCAAACGCAAAATTCTTCATTACCGAAGAGACTTTTACGTTTCGACCACCCGAAACTTTTCCCGAAACCGCTTAAGCCTGGGGGTCAGCAAGGTAATAAACCCACATTTGACCTTGGACATTTATTACTTGCGGCAGAACGACAGATTTTCACTTCCCGGTGACTTGAACGTAATCGGGACGACCTGGAAATTTCATCTGTAGAAAACGCAAACAAAATTCTTGCCTTACGTGTCGGTAATCCTGTAACATTACTCAAAATCTATTGCCGAATCCCGTATTACACGTGAGCGGGGGAACCAAAACCTGACGTCGTCAGGACGGGGCTTATCTGACCAACAGAGGAAGACTTCTTCGCTTCCAGCCCGACAGCTAACCTCGTAGGCGTAAACGAAGAAGGACATTTCTCGCGAGAGGTTGTGAATGTGCTTCACAGCCTCTTTTTGTATTTGTTGATATGAAAAAGATCACGATAATCGGCGGCGGAGCGAGCGGCACCTTACTGGCGGTAAATCTTTGCGAAACGCGGGCGACGGCGAGTTTGAGATCAATCTCGTCGAACGCCGAGCCAAGATCGGTCGCGGCGTTGCGTTTGGTACGTCAAAAGACTCACATCTCCTAAACGTCCCGGCCGGCCGTATGGGAGCTTTTCCTGACGACATCGAGCATTTTCACAGATGGTTGACGGAAAAGGGTCACACGTTCGACGCACATGATTTTGTTCCGCGAAAGATCTTTGGCGAGTATCTGCGTGAGGTCTTTACCGACGCCGCCGACAGCCGCGCAAAGCACGTCACGCTCAACCTAATCGACGACGAAGCGGTCGATATGTCCGTCAATGCAGATTCGGGCGAGGTCATACTGCGTTCGGGCGAGATCATACAGACCGACCGTGTCGTGCTGGCATTTGGCAATTTCATGCCGCCGCATCCAAGCGTTGCCGATCTGTCGTTTACCAAAGCGGAGATGTATTTTCAAGATCCGTGGAATTCGGGGCTGTACGAAACGATAACTGAACGATAACTCACTTTTTGTCGTCGGCACCGGCCTTTCGATGATCGATGTGGCACTGCATCTTTCACCGCCACGGCCATCAAGGCAAAATCTACGCGATCTCGACACGCGGACTGTTGCCTGCTCCACACGAACTAGGCCACACTTATCCCGCATTCGCCGATGAGCTAAAACCAATGACGCGTATCACCGACATGCTCAAATCCGTCCGGCGTCATATTAAGGCCGCCGAATTCAACGGTAGCAACTGGCGTGCGGTCATCGACAGTCTGCGCCCTGCGACTCAAGAGTTGTGGCTAAATCTGCCGCTCGCGGAAAAACGCTATTTCAAACAGCACCTAAGCCGCTATTGGAACGTCGCCCGCCATCGTATGCCGGCCGAGGTCGCCGCGATCCTTGATGAAATGCAAGCAAACGGAAGACTTGAGATACTCAAAGGGCGTCTTACCGACATTACGCACGACGGAGCCAAATTTACCGTCAAATACAAGACGCTCAATATTCAGTACAGCGTCGAGACGGACGCTCTCGTCAACTGCATCGGCTCTGAAAGCTCATTTTCAAAGATAGACTCTGAGTTTGTCCGCAATCTCATCGGCCGTAAACACATACGCAACGACGAACTAAACCTCGGCATTGACGCCACGCCGGACGGCTGCGTGATCGGCAAAACTAACGCTCCGTCCAAAGTTGTCTACACACTCGGCACCGCTTTGAAAGGCATTTTGTGGGAATCGACGGCGATTCCCGAGATCCGCACACAGGCACGGACGCTTGCACTCAAATTGCTTGCAGACTAAGCTAAACAAACCCCCAAAGTTATTATGTCAACATCATTTTGTGAGCGCTTGATCGAATCATTTGAGTCGCGTCCCGACAAAACGGCGATGCGTATCGTCGGCAGCGACACCGATACTTACACCTGGGGCGACCTGCTCCGGCAAGTCCGCTCCGTCTCGTACCGCCTGACCCAAGAGGGCGTTCAGTTTGGTGACCGCGTCGTCCTCATTGGCGAAAATCATCCGCATTGGGCATCAGCCTATCTCGGCACACTATTTATCGGTGCCGTCATCGTCCCGCTCGATCCGCACGGCGAGATCGAAACGATCACGAACTTTCTCGAGAATTCCGAGGCAAAAGTCGCTTTCCTGTCACCGGATCAGGTGGACCGGTTTTCGGAGATCGAGGAAAAGCTCGGCCGTCACATCCCCGCTGTCGTGTGGAATATGGAAACTTCGTCCAACGGTTTCCAGCATTTTGAAGAATGGGCAAAGACAGACGTTCCCGAAAGCTTTATAAAACAGCCGCCGCCAGCCAAAGCCGACGATATGGCGGTTCTGATGTATACCAGCGGCACCACCGGTACGCCAAAGGGAGTTCCCCTGACTCACGGCAATATCATTGCCGAGCTGGAGGGCGTAAATCTTGTTCTAAAACTGTCTGACAAAGAACGTATCCTCTCGCTCCTACCTCTCTTTCACGCGTATTTGCAGATCGTAAACCTCTGGATCGCGACAACCTATGGCTGTGAGGTCGGTTATCTCAAAGAACTCACGCCCGACGAACTGTCGAAGGCGATGAAGTCTTTTAAGCCGACAATCCTCACGACCGTCCCGCGTCTCTGGTACCTATTTCACAAAAAGATCTTTGACGGCGTCAAAGCAAAATCCGGTGTCGTGCAGCAACTATTCAAAGTGATGCTTGCGACCAACGGCATGCTTCGCGATACGATCGGCGTTAATCTGGGGCGAAAAATGTTTGGCGAGGTTCACGCCGGTTTTGGCGGTGAGCTACGCATCGCGATCTCTGCCGGTTCCCGCTTTGATGAGGATGTCGCGGTCGATTTTCACCGGCTAGGATTTACCATTTTGCAGGGTTACGGCCTGACCGAGACAAGCGGTGCGGCAACAGCTACTTACGAGAACGATAACCGTGTCGGCTCCGTCGGCAAGGCAATGCATGGTATCGAGATCAAGATCAATGAGCCCGACAAAGACGGCGTCGGCGAGGTGCTGATCAAAGGCCCGATGGTCTTTGCCGGCTATTACAAAAACCCGACCGCGAACGCCGAGGCTTTTACCGAGGACGGATTTTTCCGCTCCGGCGACCTCGGCCGCCTCGATGACGGCCATCTCTACATCGTCGGTCGCGGCAAAGATGTGATTGTCCTGCCGTCCGGCAAAAATGTTCACCCCGAGGACCTTGAGGTTCACTATCTCAAATGCCCGCTCGTTGCCGAGCTTGCGATCATCGGCATTGAGGACGAATCCGAAGATCGTGCCGGTGCTGAAAAACTCGCCGCCGTAGTCGTGCCCGATTTCGATTATCTGAAACAGGCAAAGATCGCCAACTCAAAAGAAGCGATCCGCCACGCGCTCGACAGCCTCGGCCGCGAGCTGCCGGAATATCAACGTGTCCGTGATTACGTTATCCGTGCCGAGATACTGCCGCGAACAGCTACCCGCAAGATCAAGCGTTTTCAGCTCAAAAAAGAGATCGAGACCGGCGTTATCGCTACCGAAGCCAAGGAAACAAAGGCTTGGGAATTCACAGCCGCCGACACTGCACTAGTCGAAACATCGACCGGAAAGGCAGTCGTGGCCGCCATCCGCCAAAATGCCAAGGACGGAGACATTGTCCATCCGTCGATGAGCCTCGAACTTGATCTCGGGCTCGACAGCCTCGCACGCGCCGAAACTTTCGCTGCGCTTGAGCAGGCTTTCTCGACCGAATTTGACGGCGACGAAGCCGCCACCGCCCTCACGGTTGCAAATGTCATCGAGCTCGTAAATAAACATGGCGGGGCGGATGTCGAAAATGTGTCGGTCGAATTAAACTGGGGAGAGATCTTACGCGATGCGGATGAGGATTTCCCCGAGGTTCGCGGTGTGCTCCAGGACCGCCCAATATTCGGAGCCTTCGCGTTTGTGATGTATAAGATCTTTTGGCTCATCTTCAAGATCTTTATGCGGCTCGAGGTCTCGGGCGTAGAAAATCTCAAGGAACTTTCCAAACTCAATAAAGAAAACAAGCTAGAGAAACCATTTATCATCTGCCCAAATCATCAAAGTTTTCTCGACCCGTTCGTTATTTGTTCAAATTATCCGTACCCTCTGTTCAAAAATATATTCCACGTCGGAGCGAGCGAATTTTTTAACAACGGTCTGACTCGATACATCGCAAAATTGCTCAATGTCGTCCCCGTCAACCCCGATACCGAGCTGATGCGGGCGATGAAGGCCGGTGCCATCGGCATCAAACACGGCAAGGTTTTGAATATCTATCCCGAGGGCGAACGTGCGTTTGACGGCGAGCTGCACGGCTTTAAAAAAGGTGCCGCTATTCTTGCGACCGAACTTGATGTTCCGATCGTCCCGATCGCAATCGACGGCCTCTACAAGGTCTGGCCGCGAAACTCCTGGCGCATCCGTCCTGCAAAGGTCAAGATCGTCGTCGGCGAACCGTTTTACGCACGCGATGTTCTTAGTAATAGCACTGTCAGCGACGGATCAGAGACCGATCAGTACGCCGTTGTAACAGCAAATCTAAAGAAGACAATTGCGGATATGATCGAAGATATGCGAAATTAGTAATACATTGCAGGTAAGCCATCTGCGTCCGTTCTATAAAAACTTAGGCATCCACGGAGGTTCGAATGCGAAATCGATTTCTTTTTGTAGCCCTTTTTTTACTGCTTGCGAGTTCTGTCGCGTCTGCTCAGACGCTTACGACCGCCAAAGAATATTTTGACCGGGCGTATAAACGTGCGGAGGCCGGCGACCAGGCCGGTGCTATAGCTGACTATACTAAGGTCATTGAGCTTGTGCCGGGCGATTATTCCGCATATTCCAATCGGGCGCTTGCCAAAAAGAAATCGGGGGATAAAACAGGAGCGATGGCGGATTACAACTCCTCCATAAGCATCAAACCGGATTACTCATATGCGTTGAGAGGTCGAGGATTGCTCCGCAAAGATCTAGGTGACACCACCGGGGCGATGGCGGATTTTAACAAGCTACTTGCAGCGAATCCAAAGGACGGCCTAACCTATTTTGATCGCGGTAGCCTAAGAAATACTTTGAAAGATTATCCCGGAGCAGTTTCAGATTTTACCAACGCGATACTCTACAACCCGACGGAAAAAGAATCCTATTATAATCGTGCACTCGCTAAAAGCGTCCGGAAAGATCAATGAAGCGATAGCCGATTATGATAAATATATTTCGCTGAATACCGATAACACCCGCTATTTAGCTGACGGCTATCAAAATCGCGGTGTTGCAAAAACTATCATCAAAGATTATGCCGGGGCCGTTGCGGACCTTACGGTCGCGATCAAACTTTTCCCCGAAGACGCAGTTCTTTACACCAATCGTGCCGACGCATATCGCAAAATGGGCAAAACCGCCCTCGCGACCGCTGACGAGGCAAAAGCGGCGTCGCTCAAGAAATAGTTCAGACATCTTTAGATTCTGAAAAATCAGCGTTATTACGCCTGTTTACAACGGTATGAGAGTCTTTTATTCAGCCGTAGTCGTAGTAACGCTTTTTCTGTTTTGTTCAACAGCCACGCAGGCACAGGACACGCGTGCCCTTAATGAACTAGCCGCCGAGCAGCTAAAAAACGGCGAGGTCGAGGCCGCTATCGATAGTTTCCGGAAAATTATTGCATTAACGCCAAACGACGCCGTCGCAAATTACAATCTCGGGATGAGCTATTACGCCCTCGGGCAACACGACCGTGCGGTACCGGCTTTTCGCAACGCGATAAAAAGCAAGCCCGACATGGCCGATGCGTATGTATATCTAGGCAACTCGCTCGACAACCTGAAATATTTTGATCAGGCACTCGCCGCATATTCTAAGGCGATCGCGATCGACCCGCGAAATGCCGAGGCGTATTACGAGATCGGCGTCGCCAACGAAAAGCAAAAAGAGTACAAAGCAGCGGCCGACTCATATCAGCGTTCGTACGACATCGACCCGGTCAAATTTGCCGGCAACCGCTCGCTCGCCCGCTGTTACTACAATCTAGGGATGTTCTCCCAAGCGATCCCCGCATATAAACGGGCGATCGAAACCGAGCCAAAGAATCACTCGAACCATCTTTATCTAGCGTATTCCTACGCTAAAACAGGCCAACTCAACCTCGCGATCGTCTCGTACAACAACGCTCTCGCCATCGACGCAAACAATGTCTACGCGATCAAAGGCCTTGGCGAGGCATACCTCGAACAAAAAGATCTCGTCCGTGCCAAAAAAACAGCACGCACTTCTCACATCGCTTAACAAAGATCTCGCCGACAAATTGCTCGCAAAGATAACCGCCGTCTCGCCTAAACGCCCTTGGACGCGATAATATAGGCATATGCCTACTACATCCATCGCATGCGGCGTTTTACTAGAGTTAATTGGAATTATCGGCTATGTCCACGGAGTAATGTCGGGCAAGGCCAGCGTGACCGCCCTCATCCCGGCGTTTGTCGGCTCTGTTTTCATCATACTGGGAGTTTTGGCGAGAGCTAAAGAGGGGCTTCGCAAACATCTGATGCATGTTGCCGTCGTTCTTGCACTTCTCGGTTTTATCTTCCCCGCCGGACGCCTTATCTCGAAAATGTCGGAGTTGACGCTGTCTGCCGCGGTCGTGTCACAGATCGCGATGGCGGTGGTCTGTCTGATCTTTACGATACTCGCGATCCGGTCGTTTGCCGCAGCCAGGAAGAATAACGGCTAGTTCTTCGACAAAGCGCCTTTATCTAAACGAATTTCTACTAACAGCCCGTGGTCTGTATTTCTCGCCGATATCGTGCCTTTGTGTGCGAGTATCGCTCGCTCGGCGATAGCTAGGCCAAGCCCGATGCCGCCCGTCTTTCGAGTGCGGTCCTCACCGACGCGGTAGAACGGACGAAACAAATTCTCGAGCTCATCTTCGGGTACTCCGCCGCCATGATCCGATACCTGCAGGACTGCGTGGCCGTTATTTGCCGTGAGCGAAACGTCAACGGCGGTGCCCTCAGCGGTATAGCGGACGGCATTGCGTAGCACATTTTCGATCGCGCTCCGCAGCAGATTTTCGCTGCCCATTACTGTGCAATGCTCCTCAGCCGAAACGGTAACCGACCGACCCTTCGCCTGGGCCTCAAAATCGGCGTCCTCCGCAACGTCATTTACGATCTCAGCTAAGTCGATACGGATAGGCTCTACAAGTTCGCTGTTCGTTTCTAGCTTGGCAAGGATCAGCAGCCGCGAGATCATTTCGTTCAAACGATGAGATTCGTTCTCAATACGCGCGAGCATTGGCTCCGTTTCTTTGTTCGATTTTTGTTTCGCCAATTCCAGCGCAACATTCATTCTAGCAAGCGGCGACCGAAGCTCATGCGAGATGTCGCTGTTCAGACGCCGCTGTGAAACAACTAGCGTTTCGATGCGCTCGGCCATGACGTCAAAATCGCGTGCTAGATCGGCAATCTCATCCCGTCGGCGGCCGACCATAGGCACAACGCGGCTGCTCAGATCGCCCTCCGCCAGCTTTTGCGTGGCGGTCCGGAGCTTTTTGATCGGCGATGTCAGATAACGGGCAAAGATGTAACAAACGATCAGAGCAGTCAGCAGCAAGCCCGCAAGCCGCAAATAACCCAGCCACGAATCCATGAACAAGGACGGCGTTCTAGGCGGAGACCACCTGACGACTAGGACAAACTTCTTCCCATCTGAAAATGAGACGGGGACAGCTCCGTAAGCGGCATCCTCCGGAGAAACATCTATCTCTGACGTACCACTCTCGAACGCCCTTTTTAGCAAGTCGGATGTCTCCATGCTCGATCCGTCGCCAAACGCAGCCTTGCCGTTCATATCGACTAATCCCATCTCTTTGATCGATTCAGAGTCCTTTTGGCGAGCTAAGTACGCCCTAAGTCCGATTTCGCCTTCGGCGTTATATATTTGGGTCGTCGTGCCAGCATAAATGGTCATCTGGGTCTTAGCATTTCGCTGCCAACGCGCAAACATCGGCTCGGTTTGAAACGTGCGGGTGATAAATATCACGACGCCAACCATCAAACCGAGGGCGACCAAAAACCACAAAAATATCTTAACGAAAAGCTTCATACAACAGTGTAGATGTATCCGACCGAACGTATGGTCTTAATTCTTTCGCTACCGTCGGCACGCTGACCCAATTTCTTGCGGACGTTGCTGATATGCATGTCCAAACTCCGGTCAAACGGCGACAGGCTCCGCCCAAGCACGCGTTCGCTGAGGTCCTCTTTCTTAACGATCTTGCCCGCCTCGCGAAGCAGATCCGCCAATACCTCAAATTCGACAGACGTTAGATTAAGGTCTTTGCCATCGCAAGTCGCCGTCCTGGCAGACGCAACAACCTCAACGCCGTCAACGCTAAGCTTGTCGTCGTCGGTTCCCTCGGTTTCGTCCGCAGTTGCTCGGCGAAGTATAGCCCTGAGCCTTGCGGCCAGCTCGCGCGGGTTAAATGGTTTTGGCAAATAATCGTCAGCACCGATCTCAAGGCCGACGATCCGCTCCATATCATCACCGCGAGCGGTAAGCATTATGACAGGCAACTGCGACTCCTCACGCAGATTCCGCAAAACGTCAAAACCGTTCATCTTGGGCAACATAACGTCGAGGATAACCATGTCATAATCACCCGACAACGCGCGTTTGAGGCCGGTCTCACCGTCATTAACGGACTCAACGTCAAAGCCCTCGACACCGAGGTACTCTGAGACCAGCTCGCACAATTCTTCGTCATCATCGATGATGAGGATCTTATCCATACAAACCGTATTCTACGCGAAAAATTGGCCGTGTGCGTGCCTTTTACAATTCTTTACACAACCCTACAAATCCCATACATTCGCGCCTGTTCGCCATTCGTCTAGTACAGTGTGGACGAAAATACAGAGTCCCATTTTTGGAATCATACAGGGAGTTTATTCATCATGAAAAAGATAATTTTAGGTATCGCAGCAGCAGTAATTTTAACGACAGGAGCGATCTTTGTCATCGGGCAAAAGGTGGCTCGGCATCACGGCGGACCCGGTTTTGGCAAAGGCCACGGCGGGCCGATGATGGCTCTTCGCGGGCTTGATCTGACTGACGAGCAAAAAGCCAAGGTCAAAGAGATTATGGATGCTAGCCGTACAAACGTCGAGCCGCTGATGCAGCAGATGCACGCTAATCATAAGCAGATCGCCGAGCTTGGCACAAACGGTGCGTTTGACCAGGCAAAGGTCGAGGCACTCGCCGCCGAGCAGGGCAATATCACGGCAAAGCTGATCGTCGAGAAAGAAAAGGCAAAGGCACAGGTTTTTGCGATCCTGACCGACGAACAAAAAGCCAAGGCCGCTGAAATGCGGACCAAATTTGAGGAGCGTTTTAAGGGCCGAAAGTTTGGCGAAGGCAAGCCTCGCGGCGAAGAGTTCTAATAACTCTTCGTGCAATGAAAAAGAGCCTCGCGGCTGCACCCGCGAGGCTCTTTTTTTTATTTGTAAAGCAGAAACGGCGTCCGGCGTTTTAAGAAATCGTCAACCCCCGCTTTCGCCGCACGTTCGATCTCTTCGGGCGTATCGCCGCGTTTTACACGCTCGAAAATGTCTTTGTTCAGCAGCAAATTTAGATACTTTTCGACATTCCACTCCGTAGGATAAAGTTTTCGCAGAGCAACGGCTATCTCGATGCCTGTCCGTACGGAGTTAAACTCATCGCGGTTTGTGATGATGATATTCACACCGCTTAGTTGCTCGTCTTTGAAAACAGACGCCTTTGGTTTGAATCTGATGGGGACAAACCGCACACCTTTGACATTTCGCTCGTTGAGATACTTTGCCAGCTTTTGTCCGTCCATCCACGGAGCACCGATCACCTCAAACGGCGTATCTGTCCCGCGTCCGACGCTGAGATTGCTTGCCTCAAGCAATCCGATGCCGGGATAGAGTGTCGCCTCGGTCAGCGAACGCATATTTGGGCTTGGGTTTATCCAAGTCTGGCCAGTTTCGTCGAACCACATCGCCCGCGACCAGTTTTCCATCTTGATGACACGCAGATCGGCACCGATCTTACGCTCGGTGTTCATCATCATTCCAAGCTCGCCAATTGTCATCCCGTAGCGAACCGGGATCGTATGTGCCGCAATAAACGACAACCTATCCGCATCGGCCAATGCCCCCTCGACATCGGTGCCGCCTAACGGATTTGGACGGTCGAGCACATAGACAGGTTTGCCCAGCTTTGCCGCCTCTTCCATCACGTTTTTGAGCGTCGCCGTGTAGGTGTAAAACCGCGTCCCGATGTCCTGAATGTCATAGACGATCGCGTCGAGGTCTTTCAATTGCTCGGCTTTTGGCCGCCGCGTCTCGCCGTAAAGCGAATATATCGGCAGCCCCGTCTTTTCATCAACCGAGTCACTCACCTTGTCATCAACTAACCCGCGAATGCCATGCTCCGGCGAAAACAACGCCACAAGCTCCACATTCGGAGCTTCTTTCAAAATGTCGATCGTCTGTTTTCCTGCGAGGTTGCGGCCGGTGTGGTTGGTCACGAGACCGATGCGTTTACCCAAAAGCTCCTTAAAACCGTTTCTCTCGATTATGTCGATCCCATTTAACACGGTCGCGTTCGCAGGTTGAAGCTGACTACTGACTACTGACTGCTGACTACCGGCCCGGAACCGGGCCATCTGCGCCGCTACCGCCGAATTGTATGTGCTCTCGGCGAGCCGATACACCTCGACCGGCGTGTCCTCGACAGCAGACGCCACGACCGTCGCGAGCTTTGCACGCAGCGGCGTGACATCGCCTTTGCCGTCAGGGTGAACGCGGTTTGACAGGAACACAACAAACGTCTGCGAAACCCGGTCGATCCAAACACTCGTCCCCGTAAAACCCGTATGCCCAAACGACCCAAGCGGAAAAAGCTCACCGCGATTCGACGAAAACGCTGTATTAATATCCCACCCAAGCCCACGTGTCGCTCCGTCTTCCGACACAACGATCGGCGCCGTCATCTTCGCGACTGTCTGAGCCGACATCACCCGCTTCCCATCAAGCGTCCCGCCGTTCAGGATCATCTGGCAATATCGAGCGAGGTCATCGGCAGTCGCGAAAAGCCCGGCGTGACCAGCGACGCCGTTCATTCGGAATGCAGTAGGATCATGCACTTGCCCGCGTAAAATCTTATTTCCAGACTGATCCGTTCCTTCAAATTTTGAACCCAGATAGTTATTTTGTCCTCTCACGTTTTCTGTCGGAGCGAGAATTTTTTCCACGATAGTGAAACTTGCCAAATCATCTGGGTAAAGGTCAACTCCAACGAGGCTCAGAGGAAGAAAGCCATTATCGTGTTCAAATATTTTCGAAAAGATTTCTCTTTTTGAGAAATAAAACAGGTTCTTCTCACTAACTCTCTGAACGATTTCTCCCAACACAATAAAACCGATATCCGAATAGGCAAACTTCGTCCCCGGCGCGGTCTTTAACTTCTCCTTTTTCAGTGCCGCGAGCATGCCGTCTCGGCCGGTCCATTTTTCGCGTAGGTCAAAATCAGGGGCGTAGCCGGATGTGTGCGTCAGGAGTTGCTGGATCGTAACTTTTTTAGCGTTTTCGTCGTCGATATCGGGAATGAATTTATCGATGGTGTCGTTAAGCCGCAGTTTGCCCTGCTCTACGAGGATCATTATCGAGGTCGCGGTCGCGATCGGCTTGGTCAGCGAAGCGACGTCAAACATCGTATCGACCGTCATCTTTTCGACCGTCGGCACCAGCGATCGGTTGCCATAAGCCTTTCGAAAAACGATCTTGCCTTTGTGTCCGACGAGCACGACCGCCCCGGGCAGTTTTTTTGCGGCTATATCAGCCTCAACAAGAGCGTCGATTCCGTTCAGCTTCGCCGCATTCATCCCAACCGTCTGCGGAGCCGCAACCGGCAAACCCTGGGCAAGAGTTTTGTCCACAGATGAACACAGATAGACACAGATAAATACAAAGAAAATGAGGCATTGTAAAAATCGCTGCCCCAACCTAGATCGCCTTATCATCCTCTTATCCGTGTCCATCTGTGTTTATCTGTGGTTAATTATTTCCTGGCTTTCAATTCTTTTTTTCTTTCGACAAAGCTCTCTTTGCACAGCCGCATAAATTCTTTTGCGATCGGCGAGACATAGCCGCCCCGCAAGCGGGCTAGGCCTTGTTCCCATTTGATCTCCGAGCCCTCGATCTCCCACGCGATCAGACGGCCTTCGCGGATCTCGTCGTTGATGGTCTTGGCTCCGGCGGTGCCGACGCCGAGGTCGTTTTCGACCATCTGATTGATCGCCTCTTGCCGCGACAGTTCCATCACGATGTTTGGCCGGACGTTCGCGTCATTAAAAAAATCGTCGATCATCCGCCGCGTGTTGCCGCCGCGTTCGCCAAGTATGAGTTTCTCCTCCGCAAGCTCAGATGCGGTGATGCTGCGTTTCTTTGCAAGCGGATGTTTGGGATGAGCAATGGCAACGATCTCGTCGCTAAAAAGCAAATCGGTCGTGATGCTCGAGTTTTCAACCGGCAGGCTGACAAACGCAATATCCGTCTCGCCATGCATTATCTTATCGACCAGCGTCTGGCTCGTCCCGGCGCTGACGCTCAGCTCCGAGTTAGGATACGTCACTTTTAACGCGTGTAAGATATGCGGCAACTGCACCGCCGCAAATTCCGCCGATGCCGAACCGATACGCAGACGCCCGCGCTCGACGCCGCCAAGCTCAGCGATCTCAGCGACCGCCGCGTCGTGTTCGCGCAGCATCCGGCGGGCACGTTCGAGCAGATGCTCACCGGCCTCGGTCAATATCACCCGTCGCGGCGTCCTTGTAAACAGCGGCAAGCCGACCTCGTCTTCAAGCTGGCGTATCTGCATCGAGATCGCCGCCTGCGTCACGTTCACCATCTTTGCGCCGGCCGTAAAGGTCTTAGCCTCAGCAATCGCCAAAAAGGCTTTTAACTGTCGTATTTCCATATCGGTAAACCGTTTTGTCGATCAGATATTCTTATTGAATACATAAATTCCATTAAAGCGGATTACAAGTCAAGTGCGCGGAGCTAGGAATTTGATTTTGAGTTAATAAAATCATCGAAATTCGGTTATTATGTCGCAACGGATGCAAACACTCGACCTCATCATCATCGTCGGCTATCTCGTCGGAATTACGCTGTTCGGCATACTGTTTTCGGGCAAACAAGAGACTACGGAGGACTATTTTGTCGGCTCGCGGTCCGTGCCTTGGTGGGCGATCGCGATGTCGATCGTTGCGACCGAGACGAGTACGATCACGTTTGTTTCAGTGCCCGGGATAGCGTTCGCCAAAAACGGCAATTTTCAGTTCCTACAACTCGTTTTCGGCTATATGCTCGGCCGCGTCGTCATCTCGCTCTTTTTTATCCCGATGTATTTTAAGGGCGAGCTGCAGACGGTCTATCAACTCTTAGGCGACCGTTTTGGCATCAAGGTAAAGATGATCGCGTCGAGCCTGTTTGTCATAATGCGAAACATCGCCGACGGCATCCGTTTGCTGCTGACGGCACTCGTACTTGCTGCGGTTTATACGGCGTTTGTCCCGACAGCCGATTCAAACACCATCGTCGTCGGTTCGATCATCCTGCTCGGCCTCGTGATGATCGTATTTACGTTTTACGGCGGTATCGAGGCGATCATCTGGGTCGAGGTCGTCCAGCTCGTCATCTACATCGGCGGAGCTGTTGCTGCGGCGGTTGTGCTGATAAACCACATCGACGGCGGCGTCTCGACCGTCATGTCGCTCGGTGAGCAATACGGCAAATTTAGCCTGTTCGATTTTGGCTGGGACATGACCAAAACCTTTACGTTCTGGTCAGGCCTGCTCGGCGGCTGTTTCCTGACGATGTCAACTCACGGCACCGACCAATACCTAGTCCAGCGATATCTCTGCACAAACAAACCTTCGTCCGCCGCAACCGCTTTGCTGTCATCGGGTGCGGTCGTGCTGGGGCAATTTATCGGCTTTCTGTTCATCGGCGTGCTGCTCTTTGCTTTTTACGCACCATACAATCTAGTCGAATACGCCCAAGCAGGAGTGGTGAATTCAGGCGTTCCCGCGACCGTACCGTTCTCCGGCGGCGACAAAGTTTTCCCTGATTTTATTACCCAGCACATGCCCACTGGCCTCTCAGGGTTGGTGATCGCGGCGATATTTGCTGCGGCACTTTCGTCTTCGCTAAACTCGATCGCTGCAACGGCTGTCAACGATATCTACAAACCGTTTGCTAAAAACAAAGCCGACAAACATTTCTTAAAGGTCTCAGGCTGGCTGACGCTGATCGTGGGCTTCGTCCAGATCGCTGTCGCCATCGCCGTAAAGGATGCGAATAGTTCTGCCCTCGGCCTCGCGCTGTCGGTCGCGTCTTTGATAAACGGCCCGGTGCTCGGGGTGTTTCTCGTCGGCACACTTTTGAAACGTGCGCGCGAGGTGCACGCACTTATCGGCATGACCGTGAGCATCTCGCTTATGCTCTATATTTTGCTCGGCACTAAGATCGCGTGGACGTGGTACGCCCTCATCGGCAGCCTCGTCACGTTGGCCGTCGCGTGGGTCGCTACGCTTGTTATACCTGTAAAGAATGATGAAATTTCTGCTTAGTTCCATCTGCATTCTGGTTTTGCAGGCCAATTTGGTCTTCTCTGCGTCTCTGCGTCTCAGCGGTTCGCCTTTGGCTCCAAGCAAAGCTGCGTGGGCTTATGCCGACAAACTCCTCAAAAAAATGACGGTCGAGGAAAAGGTCGGCCAGCTCATCCACATCGGCATCAACGCGAAATTTGCCAATCAGGACAGCGAATATTTTCAGTCGATAAAACGCGATGTCGTAAATAACAAGGTCGGCGGCATCATCATTTTTGGTGCCCCGATGTACGAGACCGTCCATCTGGTGAACCGGATGCAGGAAAACGCCAAAGTGCCGCTGCTCATTTCGATCGATGCTGAGACGGGTATCGGGATGCGGTTTGGCGACGCGACAAATTTCCCCTGGAACATGGCCGTCGCCGCGACCGGCGACCCCGAATACGCCCGCAAGATCGGCTCGATCACCGGCCGCGAAGCCAAAGCAATGGGCATCCATCACGTTTTTGCACCCGTCCTCGATGTAAATAACAACGCCGATAACCCGGTGATAAATGTCCGTTCGTACGGCGAAGACCCAGAAACCGTAGGCCGCTTTGGCGTTGCGTTTATCGAAGGGCTGCAAGGCCAGGGCGTGCTTGCGACCGCCAAACATTTCCCCGGCCACGGCGATACAAATGTTGATTCGCACCGCGGCCTACCGATCATCGACCATTCGCGTGAAAGCCTCGAAAAGACCGAGCTTGTCCCGTTTCGCCAAGCGATAGCTGCGGGTGTCGGCTCGATAATGATCGCCCACATCGGACTACCGCAGATCGACCCGACCGAGATCAAGCCGCTCAAACAGCCCTTGCGCGTCGAGGCCGAAGACGGTGCCGAGATCGTCGATCTCAAAACGACATTGCCCGCGACGCTTTCGCCAATAGTGCAGACCCAGATCCTGCGTAAAGAGATGAATTTTCAGGGACTGATCGTCACCGACGCAATGGGCATGAGCGGTCTGACGCTGTATTTCGATCAAAAAGAAGCAGGCGTCAAAGCATTCCTAGCCGGTGCCGACATCCTCGAAAAACCAGCCGATACCGAGGCAATGCTCATTGGGCTTATCGAAGCCGTAAAATCCGGCCGCATAACCGAGACGCGACTCAACGAATCCGTCCGCAAGATCCTGGCGTGGAAATACCAGCTTGGGCTGGCCAAGCAAAAGATCACCCCACTCGACCAGATCGACCAAATTGTCTCAACCCGCGATGTCGAGGCACTAGCCAACGAGATCGCCGCCAGATCCATTACGCTTGTCCGAAACGATAATAATTTATTGCCGCTCGACCGCACAAAAAAGATCGCCGTCCTCGGCATTTCAAATGGCTTTGACGGAACCGCGACGATGTTTAGCCTCGTCAACACGCTGCGAGCGAGCGGCATTAAATTCGAATCGGCCTATGTACAGGAAAATTCGACCGCAGATCAGATCGCTGCCGCCAAAAAGGTCGTCGAAACCGCTGATATTATCATCGTCGGGCTGTATGGCCGCGTTCGCGGGACGGTTGCCCATCTCGCTGCCGGGGCTTTATACACTGGGAACAGGCATTCAGCTCAAAAAGAATTAACCGCAGATTGCGCGGATAACGCCGATCAAATAAATCTTCTTCACATCTGCATCATCTGCGTAATCTGCGGTTAAAATATATATATGTCAGAAAGCTGGGAAATTAAAAATTTTCTCGAAATCAGAAACAACCATCTCTGTATCGACAGTGCTGATACGGTTGAATTAGCTCGTGATTACGGTTCACCACTTTTCGTCTTTAGCGAATCGCGTATCCGTCACAACATCGCCCGTCTGCAACGGGCGGGTGACGCAATTCCCTGCCCGCTTAAGATCTGCTACGCCGCCAAGGCGATGTCCACGATGGGGATTTTGCAGGCGGTAAGAGAGGCGGGCATCGACATCGAGGTCAACTCCGGCGGCGAGCTGTGGAAAGCTCTTAACGCGGGTTTTACAGGCGAACAAATAATTTTTAACGGCACGAGCAAAGAGGTCTGGGAGATCGAAAATGCTATAAATGCAGGCATTTACGCGATTCAAGTCGATTCGCTATATGAATTATCGCTAATCGAAGAAACCGGCAAACGGCTCGGTAAACGTGCAAATGTCAGCCTGCGGCTCGTGCCGGAGATCGAAAGCGGCACGCATTCCGGCCTGCAAACTGCCATGCTAACGTCAAAGTTTGGCATGATGCCGGACGAAGCATTTTCGGCGTTTCACGCCTACAAAGATTCACCGCACCTAGATCTTTGCGGCATTCATCTCCATGTCGGTTCGCAAAATCCTGATCCGGTCGTCTATTCCGAAGCTCTCACGATGCTGTTCGAAAGCATGGTCCGAATCTTCAAAGAAACCGGCATCAGGCTAAAACACATAAACCTCGGCGGCGGTTTTCCGGTCAATTATCTTCGAGACGAAGATCGATATTCTCAAGAACACCAACCCGGTCAAGACCGGGCTGGCCATCAACAGATGCTCTCAGCCCATTTCGAGCCGTTTGATGCAATAAGGGCAGCTTGGGAACAAGTCAGACTAAAATCTACTGTTACCGGTTCAGAACACCTACTGACGAACCTCACCGTTTTGTTAGAGCCGGGGCGAAGCATTATTTCCGATGCAGGAATATGTCTAACATCAGTAAGAAATAAAAAAAGCCGGCCACTCACTGAGAGCAATATCGAACTACACGAACAACTAGCTAAGGCTCAAAGATCCAAACAGAAAGCAGGAATCAGTTTTGGAATAGTGGATTATGAGAGCGGTATAGTTAGCCACGGCCTCATCGACGAACACTGGCTTCTCACCGATGCCGGCTTCAACATCCTGCTCTCGATGGAGACCTACAAGTGGTACTACGATCTGATATCAGCTGACCGACCGTCGGCAGAGCATAATTTTCCGTATAAGGTTGCCGGACCGCTCTGCGATGGCGGTGATGTGTATTTTGATATTGAAGGGATGAACAGGCTGCCCGATCATCGGTTGTTGCCAGAGAACCTAAAGCCGGGCGAAGTTCTCGCTTTGCTCAATTGCGGTGCATATTCGCTCGCTCAGGCGTCGCAATACAATGGCCGTTTCCTGCCAGCGGTTGTGCTTGTTTGTTCCAGCGGTGAGGTGAAACAAATTCGAAAACGCGACAGTTTCGAAGACCTGATCGCAAACGATATCTATTGAACCCGAAACAGCAGCGTCCTGACGCGGTCACGCTCGGCATCGCCAAGCTCAAATCCAGCTTCGTCATAAACCTCCGAAAGCCCCGCGAGAGCCACGGCCAGGCTGCTCTCATCCCGGATCCCGCCAATGGCATCCATGCTTTGGAGCGCAAGTTCTTTTGCCCGCTCGGTTTTGCCGTGAGACGCAAATCGCGTGGCAAGTTCATTCAGAGCGCTTGAGCGTGACGAAAGCTGCGGGACCGTTGCTGCCATCGCTACCGCCGCTTCCAGATCGGCAATGGCGGCGTCTTTATCTCCGCGGTTTTCTTTAGCATCGGCGACTGAGATCAGAGCAAACACGCGATTTGCCGGCTCCGGTATCAGCTCAAGCGTACTGGCTGCGAGCAGATCATCATTTTGGATCGTCAATATCTGGGCGATCTGCGTCAGCGACGCCATTTGTTCGTCGGGGTCTTGCGTTTCGCGGGCGATCTCAATACCTCGTTCTGCCTTGCCAAACCCGGCAAACTGAACCGCGATCGACGATATCATTGCATTCCGAGCGCGGCTGTCGCGCGTTTCAAATTCCCGCTGCGACGCGATGATCTCGTGAGCCTCATCAAGTGCCTCAAGTGCATCGTCTTTCTGATCTTTTTTCCAATAATCACGCGCAAACCCAAGCAAAGCAGAAGCCATCTGTGTCTTGTCGATCACAAGGTCAAGCGTTCTGTCGGCAAGGTCTGTGCTTCCCGCGTAGAGAAAGCCGAGCGCACAATTGACGAGGAAAAAATCCTGATGCGTATTGTCGAGAACCTCGGCAAGGCCTTTTGCAGCGTCAAATGTCTCGATAGCCTTATCACTCCGTTTTGCCTCGATAAACAGGTTGCCGATGTCGCAGAGGTCACGTATCTTTTCCTCGTCATGCTCGATCTCGTTGGCAGCGGAAAACGCGCGGTCGAGCATATCGGCCGCTTTGACAGTGTCACCAGCCTCGATCTTTGCTGAGGCTATCTGTTGCAATGCAACTGCTCTTGCGGTTTGGAAATCAATGGTTTGGAGCGTTAAAAGAGCACCCTCGTCGTTGCCTTTGGCCGACTGATCGACCGCGATAGCTCCCGTCACAAAATCGGTGTGCTCAATCTGCGCGGCGATCTTGCGAGCCTCTTCCGGCTGCCCTTTGGCGGCGGCAATTAACGCGAGTTGCTCAAAAGCCTGTGACCGCATCCCCAGATCCTCGACCGCATCGGCCAATTGCAACGCGTATTCGTCGTCATCCGTCTCGGCACATTTTGCAGCAACAAGTAACAATATCTGGTCGCGCGAAAACGGCTCGGCCACCTCGTTTGCAAGCTCGGCCGCAAGATCGACATTTCCCTTGGCGAGATAAAGCGGCACGATCGTCTTCATCGCCTCGGCGTGGCCGTCGGAGCTTTTGATGTTCTCCGCAAGAAACGCCGCCGCCGAAAGCAGATCGCCCTCAGCCTGTTGTCGTGAAATAAAATGTTCAGCCATAAAATCTCTTACCACATAGGAACATAGAACACATAGATATTGAAGAAAAATCTATGTGTTCTATGTTTCTATGTGGTTAATAAAAAATTAAACAAAAACTCGACGGATCGATTCCGGCATCCAGTCTCGAAGATCCTTAGCGATAGCAGCCGCACCGGCAGCACGCAGTTCACCCGCTGAAACCGTATTTGTAACACCAAGAGCAGGCAGATCAGCGGCTCTCGCAGCTTGAATTCCCGGCACCGTGTCCTCGATGACCAAACATTCGCCGTGCGTCATCGGCAGGTGTCCCTGCTTTATCCGGTGCAGGTCGAGCTTGTTAAACCCGGCACGGTAGCATTGCGGGTCGGGCTTACATGCGTCAACGTCTGTTGCACTAACAATGACCGAAAAATGCTTTGCGAGCCCCGCGCGTTCCAGCACGTGCTCGATCTGCGTGCCGCATTCCATGCTGACAACACCGAGAGCAAATTCGTGCGACATCTTTTCGACAAAATCGCCGATGCCTTCAAACAACGGTAGTTTATCGCCGACAATCTCACGCCATTTCCCAAACTTTGCGTCGATGATCTCGTTGACCTTGTCGTCGGTGACCGTCTTGCCACGTCGCTTATAGGCGGCAAGTACAAACGTCCGGTCGTCCATCCCGTGCGAAGCCGCATAATCCCCTGCGGTCAGCTCAACGCCCTCGGCACTAAGCAGTTCCTGATACGCCCGCATCTGGATCGGTTCGTCGTCAATAATGACGCCATTAAAATCAAATAGTATTGCCTTAATCATAAATAGCTCTCGTCAAACATATTCCCGCGGCCCAAGATCCCTTTCGGGTCAAATGCCCGTTTTATCTCGGCCATTTCATTCAAATAACGCTCGCCCATCATCGCCGCAAGATATTTTCGCTTTAATTTTACGATGCCGTGCTCCGCCGAAATACAACCGCCCAGCATTATCGCGTGAGCGATGCACCGGCCGTAAATGTGGCGAGCCCGCTCATTTTCACCCGAATCTTTTGGGAATAAATTTAGGTGCAGATGACAGTCGCCGATGTGTCCAAAAATAACGTGGTCGATGCCGCTCGGGCCGCACTGTTCCTCGTAAAGCTTGAGCAGCGAACGAAACATTTCGACTGGCACGGCCATATCAGTTGAGATCTTGCGAAATCCGCTGCGCGAATAACGCTCATTCGCCGCCAGCGGCAGAGCGTGCCTGAACGCCCGCATCTTTTCGCGGTCCTGCTCATTGGTTGTGAACCAAGACCTCTCCAGATCGGCGTTGTGCTTTTCAAGCAGATCGTTCCACTGTTCGAACAAAGTATCTTCGGTATTAGCCGTGGTTTCTTGCTCAAAAAATATAGCTCCCGCAGCATCAGGTGTTTCGGGAAATTTCTCCGCGATAAATTTCAACGCATTCGCGTCAAAATATTCGATCAGCGTCGCATCGATCGTCGGAGTGTCGGCAGCCTGCCGACACTCTCGCGAAGCGAGAGAATGCCTGCGAATCTCATCAACAAAAGCTAGCAGATCAACCTCTTGTTCAAAAAACGCGATGCCGCTGAAAAATCCTTCGGGTCTATCGAGCAGCGATAATTCGATCTCTGTAATTACACCCAGCGTGCCCTCGCTGCCGATAAACAAATCAATCGCATCAAGCGGCGTCGCGTTAAAATACCCACTCGCGTTCTTTCGCACATTTGGCCGTTCGTATGTCGGCGCTTTGATCGACCTCGCACCGATTACGATCACACCATCGTCCGACGAAACATATTCGCCACGGCGTATATCAACGATCTCGCCGGACGCAAGCACGACCGTCAATCGCTGAACATACTCCCGCGTCGCCCCATATTTAAAACTCCTCGCCCCGAAGCATTTGTCGCAACCGTGCCGCCGATCTGACAACTCCACTCGGTCGGGTCTGGCGGATAAAACAAACCCACGGTCTCGACCGACTTTTGCAGATCGCCTAGTATCACGCCGGGTTCAACCACAGCAGATTTGGCATCTTTATCGATACTTTTGATCTTGTTGAGCCTTTCAAGCGAGATAACATATCCGCCAAACGGTATTGCACCGCCAACAGTTCCAGTCCTTGCCCCCGAAACTGTTACGGCAATGCCCTGTTCATTTGCATCTTTTAATATCGCAGCGATCTCATCAGCACTTTCCGGAATAAACAGGCGCTCGGCATTTCCGCCCTGCATGTGGCTGGCGTCGGTAAGATAATTTTGTATGTCTTCGAGTTGGGTTTTTACCTGCACACAACGGATTATACAAAAGACAAACGCCGCCTGCTAACTCAGGCGATTCCGACTAGATATATTGCAGCTCACGCTCACGCAGATATTTCATCTTATCGCGGATCTCGGCGGCCTGTTCAAATTTCATATCCTTGGCCGCTTGCCGCATATCGGCTTCGAGTTGGGCGATGGTCTCTTTGAGCTGTTTTGGCGAATATTCTTCGAACGACTCGATATCCAGCGGCACCTTAAAGTAATCTGCCTCGTACGCCGTGACGAGCGTCGCGTCGATCGATTTGATGATCGTGGTCGGCGTGATGCCGTGTTCGGTGTTGTATTCCTCCTGGATCTTGCGGCGGCGTTCGGTCTCTGAGATCGCGTATTCCATCGACTTGGTGATCTTGTCGGCGTAGAGTATCGCCTTGCCGTCCGAGTTACGAGCCGCACGGCCCATGGTCTGGATCAGCGAGCTCTGCGAACGCAGAAATCCCTCTTTATCCGCATCCAGGATCGCAACAAGCGAAACCTCAGGCAGATCGAGCCCCTCTCGCAAAAGGTTAATACCGACAAGCACATCATATTCACCCCGCCGCAGATCGCGGAGTATCTTGATGCGTTCGAGCGTGTGGATGTCGCTGTGCAGATACCGCACCTTAACGCCGACCTCGGCGAAATATTCGCTCAGGTTTTCCGACATTCGTTTGGTCAGCGTTGTGACGAGTACTCGCTCGTTACGCTCGGCACGTTTACGGCACTCTTCAAGCAGGTCGTCGATCTGCCCCTTCACGGGACGCACTTCGACAACTGGATCGAGCAGACCTGTCGGACGAATGATCTGTTCGATAACCTCACCCTCTACCTTGGTCAGCTCGTACGGCCCCGGTGTCGCCGAAACATATATCGTCTGACCGACACGCTCCTCAAACTCCTGGAAGTTTAACGGCCGGTTGTCTCTCGCACTAGGCAGACGAAAACCGTATTCGACCAACGTTCCCTTTCGCGACTGATCCCCCTTAAACATCGCACCCAATTGCGGGATCGTCTGGTGCGATTCATCTATCACCATCAGGGCGTTTGATGGCAAATAATCGAGCAGCGTCGGCGGCGGTTCTCCGGGTAATTTGCCGGTCAGATGCCGCGAATAATTTTCAATTCCGCGGCAAAAGCCCATTTCTTTCATCATCTCAAGGTCATACATCGTCCGCTGATGCAGCCGCTGTGCCTCGACGACCTTGCCCTCGCCGACGAGATATTTTTCATGCTCATCGAGCTCTTTGCGGATCGTCTGCACCGCTCGTTTAATGACGGGTTTGGTCATGACATAGTGGGTTTTCGGATAGATCGGCACTCGCGTTTCGTGTTTGGTAAGCACCTCGCCGAGCAGCGGATCGATCGTGTAGATCGCATCGATCTCATCACCCCAAAACTCAATGCGATACGCCTGATCCTGATAACTCGGATACAGCTCGACCACGTCGCCGCGAACCCGAAACGAACCGCGTTCAAAATCGACATTGATCCGCTCGTACTGCAATTCGACCAGCTTTTGCAAAAATTCTTCGCGCTTGAGCTTCATCCCCGGCTCAATAAAGATGAGCATCCCAAAATACGCATCCGGATCACCGAGGCCATAAATACACGACACCGACGCAACAACGATGACATCGCTGCGTTCGAACAGAGCACGGGTCGCCGACAGACGCAGACGGTCGATCTCTTCGTTGATCGTCGCTTCTTTTTCTATATACAGATCAGCGGCGGGGACGTATGCCTCGGGCTGGTAATAATCGTAATATGAGACAAAATACTCGACCGAATTTTCGGGGAAAAATGTCTTGAATTCCTGATAGAGCTGCGCTGCAAGCGTTTTGTTATGCGCGAGCACCAGCGTCGGACGCTGTGTTTGCTCAATAACGTTAGCGATCGTAAACGTCTTGCCGCTGCCTGTGATGCCGAGCAGCACCTGATCCTTGGTGCCGTCGTTCAGATTCCCGACGATCTGTCTTATTGCTTCGGGCTGGTCGCCCTTTGGGGTATTTTCAGAAATGAGACGGAATTGCATCCTTTAATCATAACTAAAGGAAACGCAAAAATCGAGAGCATATCAGCGAGTTAGCTGGTTTTTTCAACCCGTCGTTTTAGCTTTGCGTATTTGTCGTGAAGAGCATCCCCGCGGGCGGCGTAGATATCGGTTATGACCTGGCTGTCAGATGGGCGAAATGCCCGCAGCATAACGTCGCGATTGCGGATCACCCCATTGGCATCGATGACGACGACAGCACGCGTTAAGTTGACCGGAAACAGCCAATGCTTGCCGTAAATACCGGTGATCTCACGCCCGGGATCTGCCAAAAGCGGTAACGGTAACTGACGGCTGTTTGAGAAAGTTTGATGTTCCTCAGGCGTTCCCGGCGAGATGCCAACTATTTCAGCCTTTGTCTCAATGTACTTTTCCCAATTGTCGCGAACTGAGCAGAGCTGTTTTGTACAGACGAGCGTCTCGTTTTGCGGATAAAACAGCAAAACGACGACATTTCCGATATGTTCGGAAAGCCGCCACTCTTTGCCTTGTTCGGTTTTGAGTACAAATTCAGGAGCCCGAAGCCCGACATTTGCAGACAACTCGACCCCGCTTGTTTCAACTATATTAGTCGGATCCATGCTAAAAACTACTGCACGTAACCTGAAAATTATCGATCCGGTTAGGCCGGGACCTGTTCAAAACTCTTGATAGTGTCCGTGATTCGATCCATCACATCCGTCGGAAACTGGTTACCTGCACGAAGCTCATTCAAGCTGTCGAGCGAACGTTCGTCCTTCAGTGATCTGAGCACATGCAATAGCGCAAATTTGACGCGCTCGTCGCGATGCTCACGGATCGCCGAAAAGATCTCTTCGGTTTCGCCCGCTTTGATGAGCATTGCGACCAGCACAAAAGCCTCGTACGCGATCTTTAAGTCGTCATGAACCAGACGCTCAAAAGCCTTTTGCACGATGCCGGCTTCGACCGCAGCTCTTGCTGCGTGACGCATACGAAATTCGTCGTCCGTCTCCAAAATGCGCTTCCACGCGTCGGCCCGATCAAAATTTAGCCTGAATAAACCTCTCGCGGCCGCGGCCCTAACCTCGCGGGTCGGGTCGGCACAGGCCAGTAAGATCGGCTCGAATACTGATTCGTGGTCAAAATCGGTCAATGTCGTAACCGCTTTAGAACGAAGATTTGCTGACAGATCATATAGGGCTATCTGCGATAGGGCCTCGATCGAGTTTTGCGTGCGAAATGCCGACAAGATCTTTACCGCCAATTCGCGGATGCTCTCGTCTTCCTCGTACTCCTCGTTTGCCTGTTCGATCGCATTCAACAACGATTCGTCATCAGAGATCGGCAAAATCTCGAATTTCTTTGACGGCACAAGCTCGCAAAATGAATTGATCGGCAGCTGAGCGTATTGCAGCTTACGCATTTTTTCCTGGAAGATCTTTGTATCGAGATTGGATTCGTCGATACCGGCGGAGTTGGTCGCGGTAATACCCTTCTTTCGTGGGATGCCGGCTTTTTTCATATCAAAAGTCACTTTAGACGGGCCCGATCCAGACTTTTTAGCTTTTCGCAGCCACTCAAGTTCTTTTTCGGCGTCTACGCCTTCCGTGTCGTAGCTTTGATTGTTGTAATAATCTTGATAACGGCTGCCGTAATTATATTGCGGCTGATTCTTACCTTTCCGGCTTCGGCGCCACAGAAATACCGCCGCGGCGAAACCGGCGACAACGACAAAACCCATCGTGTACCACATGCGGTCACCTGAGCCATCGACAAACTCTTTTTCCTTTTCCGCAAGCGACTGCTGAGCCGCGACGTTTACCACAAACGTGCAGGCCACAAAGAGCAGCCATAAAAAGTATTGCTTAATGATCGAATTAACTTTCATGTATGGGAATCGCTTAGACATTTAAATTCAGCGATAACTGGGTGAGATATCTGTGCGACGCGGGGACGGCCTGCTGTTCTATGACAGACGACCAATTACAATTATGCATATTCCGACGTCATTTGTCACCACAAATTTCAACTTTGTTTATAAAGTTTCAACACTTTATTTGTTCCAATAAATATTTGTGCGTATCGTCGGCTTTACGGTCGGCATCCGTTCGTAATAAAGTTGATTTTTATTCGCCATTGATATGACCGCTGTTTCAACTATTTCCGAATCACAAATACCCGGTCTGCGGCTCCTGCATCGAGGCAAGGTCCGCGACGTTTACGAAGTCGACGCCGAGCGTCTACTGCTCGTCGCCACCGATCGCCTGTCAGCGTTTGATTGCGTGCTGCCAACACCGATCGAAAAGAAGGGCGAGGTGTTGACCACGCTGTCGGCATTTTGGTTCGACCGCCTAACATCCATCACGCCTAATCATCTGATAACGGCCAACATCGACGACATGCCCGCACCCATCCGCGACCACGAAGAGTTACGCGGACGGTCGATGCTGGTCCATCGCACAGAAGTTTTCCCTGTCGAGTGTGTCGTACGCGGCTATCTCGAGGGCTCGGGTTGGAAAGATTATAAGGCGACGGGAACGGTCTGCGGGCACGAACTGCCACGCGGTTTGCAGCAATGCGACCGGCTGTTGGCGCCGATCTTTACACCCGCGACCAAAGCCGCGACCGGCCACGACGAAAACATTACCCAGCTCGAATTCTTAAAGATCCTCGGCAAAGAGACCGCCTCGCGGCTAAAAGCCCTGACGCTCGCGATCTACGAAAACGCCCGCGAATATGCGCTGACCAAGGGCATCATCATCGCCGACACCAAATTTGAATTTGGCTTGGATACTAAAGGCAATATCTTGCTGATCGACGAGGTACTGACGCCTGACTCTTCGCGATTTTGGGACGCTGCGACATACGAACCCGGCCACGCCCAGCCGTCGTTTGATAAACAGTTTGTCCGCGAATACCTCGAAACCCTCGACTGGGACAAAACGCCGCCCGCACCGCCTCTGCCCGATGAGATCGCTAAAGCGACCTCCGACCGTTACATCAAAGCGTACGAACTGCTTTCGGGAAAAAACCTGTCAGAACCGCCTGTGGACGGTTGAGGGCCTACCGCAACACTGGCACGTTTTCTGTGCCAGAACCAGGCGGCCAGAAACACAATCTTGTTGTTAGATCACTTCGATTCGATCCCCGACACTGATCGTCTCACCGGGCGTCTCGGCGATGAGGTTTTGGCCAAACAACACTGCGTTCGCGCCGACGCCGAGCGACTCATATAGATCCGGAATAATATCTTTTGCCATTCGATAGGTCGCAAGCGTCTTTAACGGCTCTTTCCCCGAAAATTCCCCAACCGACTGCTCGACCGTTGTTATCACACAACGCTCACAAGGCTTTGTCGAGCGAAACGCCGCCTCACCGATGCGGATCTTTTGCCAAGCGTCCTCAGCAAATGCGTCCGTTTCCGCCACGACCAGATTTGGCCGAAAGCGGTTCATCGGCAGCGGTTGGAACTCCGGCACCTCATCTGATTCTTCGTGCGAATCGGCAATACGTTTGTTCAGATCCGCCAGCGAACCCTCACCGATCACCATCAGCGGATAGCCATCCGCAAAGCTGACGACCTCTTCACCGAGATTAAACCGAGGATTTACGCCCCGCCGCGAAGTGTCGGGCATATAAACAAGCTGGCAATTCGTCCCCAAAACATCCGAAAACCACTCGCTCACTTGCCCGTTATAGATCTCGGCATCACAAACGCTGTTCCAAACCGTTACCCGCCCCCGCTCGCCCATATCCGGCTCGAACGGCACGTTCATAACTCCGTGGCCTTCACTGTCCACTTTCAACTGTCCACTTTCAACTGCGACAGCTATCGTCGCCATCTTCGGAAATTCCCTCTGCGTAAAGAACATCCCGTCCCGCGTGGTCAACATCCAACGGCGGTCGTATTGCAGACCGCGTTCCTCGATCAGTGCGGAATTGAGCGAGATTCCCTTTAGCGATTTGATCGGGTAAATATTAATTTCGGAAATGTGCATAAATGTGAGTGCGTTATTGTCAGATTTCGGCAGATGATCCCGCAAAATGCTTGACAGTCCAAGACCAGACGCATATACTAGCACTCATAGATCACGAGTGCTAAAACTTATATTCATCGCTAGTGATCTGCCGTTATTTTACTAAATTAGGAGTAAATCAACTATGTCAACAAACATTACACCACTACACGATCGCGTCATCATCCGTCGCATCGAAGACAACGTTAACCAGACCGCAGGCGGGCTTTATATCCCCGACACGGCAAAGGAAAAACCGCAAGAAGGCGAGGTTATCGCTGCCGGTGCGGGCAAATATAAAGAAGACGGCACGCGTCAGGCTTTGGACGTCAAAGCAGGCGACCGCGTCCTGTTCGGCAAATATTCGGGCAGCGAGATCAAACTCGACGGCGACGAATTCATCATCATGCGCGAAGACGAGATCCTCGGCATCATTTCACGCGCAGGAGCAGCAGCTTAAGCAGTTGTCAGTTGTCAGTTGTCAGTTGTCGGAAAATTTCTGACTACTGGCTACCGGCTACCGACTACTGTTTCGACAATAGGAGAAACAAATATCATGGCTAAACAAGTAGTACACGGAGAAGAATCACGCGCAGCTATCCTGCGTGGTGTTAATCAGCTCGCGGACGCAGTGAAAGTTACACTGGGACCGAAAGGGCGTAACGTAGTTATCGACAAAAAATTCGGCTCGCCGACGATCACCAAAGACGGTGTCACGGTCGCTAAAGAGATCGAATTGAAAGACACGCTCGAAAATATGGGCGCGCAGATGGTCCGCGAAGTCGCGAGCAAAACCAGCGACGTAGCCGGTGAC
Organism: Chloracidobacterium sp.; assembly: GCA_016712045.1. Lineage (GTDB taxonomy): Bacteria > Acidobacteriota > Blastocatellia > Pyrinomonadales > Pyrinomonadaceae > OLB17. The sequence continues at coordinate 50,737 of JADJRV010000017.1, forward strand.
GGCACGACGACCGCAACGGTTCTCGCACAGGCTATCTTCAAAGAAGGCGTTCGCACAGTTGCCGCCGGTGCAAACCCGATGGCGCTCAAACGCGGTATCGAAAAAGCGGTCGCAGCCGTAGTTGCTGAGATCCACACGATGGCAAAGCCCGTCTCGGGCGATTCGATCGCACAGGTCGGCACGGTTTCGGCCAACGGCGACAAAACGATCGGCACGATCATCGCTGAGGCGATGGACAAGGTCGGCAAAGACGGCGTTATCACCGTCGAAGAGTCGAAAACGATGGACACGCTTCTCGAAGTCGTCGAGGGCATGCAGTTTGACCGCGGCTATCTTTCGCCGTATTTCGTCACCGACGCCGACCGTATGGAAGCCGTCCTCGACGAGCCTTACATCCTGATCAACGAGAAAAAGATCTCGAACATGCGCGATCTGCTTCCTATTCTTGAGCAGGTAGCAAAAATGGGCCGTCCGATGCTCATCATCGCTGAAGATGTTGACGGCGAAGCACTCGCAACCCTGGTTGTGAACAAGCTCCGCGGCACGCTCAACGTTGCTGCTGTCAAAGCACCTGGCTTCGGCGACCGCCGCAAGGCAATGCTCGAAGACATCGCGGTCCTCACGGGCGGCAAGGTCATCAGCGAGGATCTCGGCATCAAGCTCGAGACCATCACTCTCGAAGACCTCGGCAAAGCCAAGAAGGTCACCATCGACAAGGAAAACACAACCATTGTCGAAGGTGCCGGCAGCGGCGAAGCGATCGACGGACGCATCAAAACCATCCGTAACCAGATCGAAGACACGTCCAGCGACTATGACCGTGAAAAACTGCAGGAACGTCTGGCGAAACTCGTCGGCGGTGTTGCGGTGATCAAGGTCGGTGCCGCTACCGAGACCGAGATGAAGGAAAAGAAAGCTCGTGTCGAAGACGCAATGCACGCAACCCGTGCTGCTGTCGAAGAAGGCATCGTGGCCGGCGGCGGAGTCGCTCTGGTCCGCGCATCGCGTGTTCTCGACAACTTCAACACCGAAAGCGAGGATTCCGATGAGATCATCGGCGTCAATATCGTCAAGCGTGCCCTCGAAGAGCCGCTTCGCCAGATCGCCGGCAACGCCGGTATGGAAGGCGCAGTGGTCGTCGGCAAGGTCCGCGAAGGCGACGACAGCTTTGGCTTTAACGCCGCGACCGAGAAGTACGAAGATCTCGTCGCAGCCGGTGTCATCGACCCCGCAAAGGTCACCCGCACCGCTCTCCAAAACGCAGCCTCGATCGCCGGCCTCATGCTGACGACCGAAGCCATGATCGCCGACGTCCAAGACGACAAGGGCGGCGACCCAATGGCCGGCATGGGCGGCATGGGCGGCGGCATGGGAATGGGAATGTAAGCTCGGATTGCAATGCTCACGTTCCGTGAAGCGTAGTAAATACAAAAGGCCTCGTCATTCGACGGGGCCTTTTCTTATTGCGTATGCCACGGTCAAAAATAGCAGCGGTGCCCTAGGTGTCTAGAGACTCGTTCCATTCGCTGCCCATCACCCAGGAGAGAGCGGACATTCGACCTTGGAGTAAGCCCCAGTCTATATCACTCCATCCAAGGTTTTCCCGGCCGTATTTCTTCTCGACTCTCGCGGCACCCTCGCAACCGAGCTTACCGGTTCCGGTGCATTCCTCGCGCCCTTTATCGTGCGAATAGACCATATGACGATTCCACCAGACCTTGTCCCAGAGCTCGTTGTATTCCTTGTGGATAGCGGGGTCCGCCCGGCGAAGGATCATCGCCCAGACCTCGCCGGGATTTTCCTCATCCGGCAGCCACTCGACCTTGTTCCCTTCATCGTCATAGCCGATCGGATAGCCGTTTGGACCCTCGAGGCCTGGTTCTACTGGATCGGTCTTTTCTGAAGCGGTTCGTTGTATCTTATTGTCGTCGAGCGGGAAGAGGTCGAAAAAGCTCTTATTAAGTTCCTCGACCTGGCCCATCCACGGTTGTGGAAAAAGATGGGTTTCAATTTTGGCGCGTCGAAGCTTGAGCTGGCCTAAACCTCGAACGTCCGGGTTCGGGTCAAGCGAACCGATATACACGGTCGCAAACTCACGTTCTATAATCCACTCAACGCATGGCGTCTTGTTTGGCCCCCGGTTGGTGCATGGCTCAAGCGTCGTGTATATCGTCGCTCCCTTGAGGTCCACTCCTTTGAGCTTCTTTTCAAGGGCTATGAATTCGGCGTGGTCTCCCGGTCCGTCCTCGCCGCGATACGAGACCGCGATGATCTCGTCGTCCTTCACGACCACAGCTCCTACCGACGGCGTAGGGTCTGTCTTTCCCGGCTCCTGAACGCAGTTACGCGAAGCGTCCACGGCCCGCGTCATTGGCACGCCCGGGCCTCCGAGTTGTATATCCCATTTAGGGTTCCAGTTCTTTGGTTTACTCATTTTCTAAGGACTATAACACAGAGAGTCGGTGCAGGCCTGCGGGGTTGCGATTTTTTGAATTTAGGTAGAGAATCGCATAATCGCATGTCTTACCCTCGATTTATGAGGATCCCATTCTAGGAATACTTATTAGGAGAAATCCCAAATGTCTTCGGCCACAAGTTATCGTTACGCTCACCAGCTTTGGGTTGATTTTGTTTTTGGAAAGCAAGTTAGAACCGCTCAGCTACGAATCTTGTTATATTCTTGTTCACCGCTATTTCTAGGATCGTTGGTTTCCTTCGTATCTGGATGGGCATCCGAATTCCATTCGAACTTAGCAATATATTACGGGGTAATTGGAATCTACATTACTACCACGACCATCTGGTACGGGAGTAGGGCGAATTACGACACCTACGACCGGTTCCTACTCTGCTTTGATATTCCTGAGGACGAACGAAAGCAAATACTTGAGACTACGTTGTCGCGTTATTCAGCTAACGCAAGGCATTTTAGAACGGCTAGCGCAATCTTTGTTTTGGAGGCGGCTATCGCATACGTTGGCTTTTTTTTTTCACCAGTAGTTGAAGAGTTTCTCAATCGATATTTGGGCATTTCAACACTTCGATTTTTGGATTTCCAAACGGCGGGTTGGTACGGGTCAGAAGTTGCAACAAAGGCATTTTTCGTTACTTTACTTTTTGCTTTGTTCATTTCCCCTTCCTGCTACTGGGTACAGATTGATTTCAAGAATGCCATGGCTTTTGTTACAGATGGCTCGCAGCCCTGTTACTACAATGCCGCGCTTCATCAAGACGAATTTCGCTAACTTGACAGCATTCTACACTCGCGTCAGCGTTGTATGGATTGCCTGCGCGACTTTGATTGTAGTGCTTTTTCGCGGCGACTCATCATACGCGATTCGTTCCTTTCTGATCATGTTGCTTATCCTGGGCGTCGTAAACTTTATCGTGCCACAGCTTATCTATGCGAATGTGGTAGTCAAAGCCGAGTTGCATTGGCTTAAGATCGCTTACCATTCTGTCGAAAAAAACTTTGATTCGAATAGTGACAAGAGCAGTGATGATAGTAGCTCCGTTTTAAAGATAGAACCATATTATCTTGCTTATGATAGGTGGGTCTATCCAGTCCACGAGACCTATCTAATAATACTAGCTCAGGGAATATCTCTGGTGGGACTACAGAAGCTTGCAGACTTTTCTCTGTTTTAAGTTATAATCCTACAAAATATGTTAAAAGCAATAAAACCGCACCACCTTTCGGCTTATTTACGCAAGATAGACAAGATTTTTCCGGAGATGTCTGAGGCTAATCTACTAACTGCCGACGATATTACAAATTACTACAACGAAAGTTATATTGGCTACTCCATCTTCCATTCGTGGAATGGTGCAATTCACATGGCAATCAGCCGCAATGGCAAATTCAGCAAGAGTGACTACTTTCGTCAAGCAGAGGAAGCGGCTAGTCTAGCGAAACGCCAGGCCTCGTCTGGGTTACTTTTGGAACTTGGATGCGGTAGGGGCTTTAACATTGGATATTTGGGGCATCAGTTGCCGGATTGGACATGTGTTGGCGTAGATTTCACTGAACGACACATAAATGATGCCACCAAAAGATACGACGAAGTCAAAAATGTTCGCTTTAATGTGGATGACTTCCACGAACTAAGCTCGATTGAAGACAAATCATGTGACATTATTTTGGGCGTCGAAAGCGTTTGTCATGCATTGGATCTTCAGAAGGTTGCAGCCACCGTCGCTAAGAAGATAAAGCCGGGTGGTAAGCTAATCATTTTCGATGGTTTTCGCAGTTCTGAGCAAAGTGATAACGCCGAACTAGAACAGGCGGCGACTTTAGCGGAAGCGGCTATGTCTGTGCCGAAGTCTCCTGAAGTATTGGCTTTCTGTGAGTGTTTTGAGAATGTCGGATTTCAACTTTGCGAGAATGAGGACCTTAGTGAGGCAGTTATGCCAAATTTAGTGCGCCTTTCTGATTTTGCAAAAGGGTTCTTTAAGTTTCCTGCATTGACTAAGACCCTACTTCACGTGTTTCCACGAGGACTATTACGAAATGCGGTTGCGGGCATTCTAATGCCGATAACTGTCGGTTCTGGTATACATTCTTACCGACGCCTTATATTTTCATATTCTGAGTGATCGGAAAGGGAAAAACGGTAAAGAATCGCGGTCAGACCTGCGACGTAACAAATGCACAGTTCAAAATGCACAATGCATGATGTCTAAGTCCGCGAAGCGGACGGCATATTTGTAGCCCACAGTGCGAACTGTGGGTGCGACACCAACCAAAACCCAAGAGCCGTTGGAAACGGCGGCATAATATCCCGCGTTTTGTTATATCACCGTCTCCGACGGTTCAGATCGATCTGTAACGCTCTACCCACATCTCGCGATGTGGGCTACAACTATTTCACCGTCTCCGACGGCTGGTTGGAAAAGAGTCGGGATCCGGCCTGCGATCTCGATCCTGTCCTACAACCCTGCTACCATTTTGGTTGGTTCCGGCCACTGATCCTCAACAACGCGCTTAATCTCAAAATATTTAAACATCTGCTTATGAAAAGTGGTCCTTTTGGTGGTCCAAAGTGGTCCTTTTTGGCATAAATGGACCACTTTAGTCGATCTTGGTCCACCTTGGTCCACCCTGGTCCACCTGGTCGGGACCGGACCAAAAGGACCAGATTTGGGCGCGGGGCCCGCACGAAGTAAGGGCGTAGCATTCAACTTGAGCGTAACGCCCTTACTCCGTGCGGGCTTCTGCCCAAGCAGCCGCCTAAAGGCGGGACTCCAAACGTAAGAAAGGCCGCGAACATTACGCTCGCGGCCTTTTTATTTGATCTAGCGGGCGATTATTGGACGGGGTTATCTTCGTCAAATTCTGTGATATCCATTAACTCGATGCCGCTGTGAAGCATCTCGATAGTTTCGAATGAAGTTTTATTTTGGTTCGCACCTCTGGCCATTGTGGGAACAGCGTTCTTGACCGTCCAGACCATTGCTGTTTTGCCGGCGTCGTCAACCAGACGTATGATCAGGTCAGTATTTGTACCTGTAAGGTTATTCAGGTTAGAAAGAAATGGGTTTGTGCTGTGCTTTGACGTAAAAATAACCTTCTTCAATGTCACCTTGTTCGCCCCTTTTCCCATACCAGGCATAGTAGGATTACCGGCTGTAGCCTCTTCAAGGCCGGAAACTTCTTGGCCCTTGGCCCTATAGATCTTACCGTCGATCTTGTATTTGATCTCAAATCGGTAGTTCGGATCAGTCCAGCCCGAGGCCGAATTCTGACCAAAAGCCGCAATTGCAAACAACAGCATTATCGATACTGAATAAATTAGTTTTTTCATATTTTGCCCAAGGTTCGCAGACATTGTACACCAAAACCGATCGGAGCTACCGCTTGATCTGGGCGGTGAACGGGCCTTTGACGATGAGTTCTTTGCCGTCCTGTTTGCCTGAGACGTTTATCTCACCCTTGACGGTGTCGCCTTCGACCGAGATTATCTTTACCTCGCATGTGGCGGGGTCGGTCTGCTGAGACGGGTACAGATAGAGCCGCTGCTCCTTGCCGTCGCGAAAGACGTAGACGTTGATCAGCTCGAAGCTCATCGGCCCCGTGCTTTTGGCGCCTTTGTATGACGCAGGCTTGAGCGGCGTATCGACCGTCGATCCCGCTTCGTCGTGAAGCGAGAGAAATATCTTGACCTGCTCGGGCGCCGTCAGCTTATCGCCGTGCGGATCTCTTTTCGCTCCGTCAGAGTCGAAATTGCGGATCGTTATCCAGCGAAGTGCGTGCTCCTGATTAGGGGCGTCCGAGCCGGAAAAAAGAGCCTTTTGCACGGTTGCCCCACTCCCTTTTTCAATAAACGGGATAGCAGTGCCTTCGCTTTTGATATCGATCGTCGAACGCGGGCCGCCGCACGCGGCGATCAAAAACAAATAACAGGGACGACAAATTTTATATAATTTATTCTTCTCACGGGCTTCTCTCCTTTCAACTTTTTTGCGGTTTCGTGATGATATACCAGACCCGGGATATTGCAAAGTGCTCGCACGGAGTAACGGCGCAGCATTCAACTTGAGCGTAACGCCCTTACTTCGTGCGGGCTTCTGCCCAAATGGCCGCCTAAAGGCGGGACTCCAAACGTGAGAAAGGCCGCGAGCATTACGCTCGCGGCCTTTTGTATTTTCTAACTACTGACTACTAGCTACGGACTACTAGCTACGGACTACTGGTTACTGCATCACGTCGAAGAAACCGGGTGACGCTTGCGTCCGAGAGCATCTTGCAGACGGTTTTCAAGCACCGTCGAAGACTGTTCGCCGCTGATCAGATTGCGGATCGTGCGAAATATGCGGCTGGGGTGTGTTGCGTAGCCGACAAAATAATTGAGCAGCATAAACGACACCCTGACCGCAGCGAGTTCAAAGTTAGTCATGTTCGGGTTAGACGTTCCCTGCGGCTTGAGAAAGTTAAATTTGCCGTTGAACGAAACGAGCGACATAAAATAGGCATCGTTTAGGGTGACCTTCCCTTCGCTTTGCAGCTGCTTGAAGATGTCGGTGCCGGGATAGGAGGAAAAGATAAAAAACGGCACCTCTTCGACACCGAGCGCGGCCATTCGCAGCCCGAACCAGAGCGTTTGAAGAACATCGCTGCGCGTCTCGTGCGGAAAACCGATTATTAGATTTGTGCGGACGATCAGCCCGAGCCGGACGGCGACCTTCAGAGATGCGATCATCCGGCCGAGATCGACCTTTTTGTCGATCATCTTTAGCGACCTGGGTGAACCGCTCTCGGGCGCGTATGCCATATAGCGGCAGCCGGTGTCACGGAGCAGCGTCAGCACCTCTTCGTCAAGCACTTCGCTGCGGGTACCGCTTGGCAGTGACCACGAAAGCCCCAGATCCTCCTGTTTCAGGCGGCGGCAAAACTCCAGAGTCCAGCTTTTCTTTGTGAATACGGTCAGATCATAAAATTGGAACGAAGTAATATCATACTTTTCCCTATAGTGCTTGATCTCGGCGATGAGGTCATCGATATCACGCAGAACGTAGCGGGTCGTCCACATCTGGGGGCTCGAGCAGAACTTGCACTTGTACGGGCATCCGCGCGAACCGAGCATCGGCATGTCGCGTTCGGATGAAATGCCGTAAGATTTGCCGGCTTCCCAGAAATCTTCGAGATAGCCCTCGGGCCAATGCGGCCACGGGATATCGTCGATGTCTTTGATACGCGGCAGCCCGCCATTGTCGTGAATCGTGCCGTCCGCATCCAGATAGCAGATGCCGCCGACCTCGCTGTAATCGCCGCGATCCCAAGCCTCGATCAGCTCGGTCAGCGTGTATTCACCCTCGCCCTTCACGATTACGTCGAGCGCCGGGCAATCGCGAAGACTGTACTCCGACAGTGCCGTGAAATGCTCGCCGCCGCCCACCAGCAACTGGTGAGGGAAACGGTCGCGGACCCGCGTGATCAGGTCTTTTAGCAAAACCCACTCGCACGAGAACATGCTGCTAAAACCGATCACGTCAGCGTCGGCAGGAATGCGTTCGACCAGCTCGTCGAGATCGATGCCCTGGATCTGAAATCCGGGATATTCTTTCAACGGTCGTACCGTCCCGAGATCGGCAGCCGTGCCGTCAACGATCTCGACTTTGTGGCCTTGTTTGAGAAGATACCCGGCAATATAGGCGAGCCCGATAGCCGGCGATGCCTCGTTGTTGAGCGAACCTTCGCGTGAGATAAGCGGCGCACGCACGAGTGCAACATTGAGGCTGCTCGGGGACTTGGATTCAATTAGTTGATCATCAGGTATTTTAACCATGCACATAATAGATAGCTATTCGGCATGTTTTCCCAGAAAATCACCGGAGGATCATTGATGTCAGTGGAACGCTTATTGAACGCAGCGAACGGCGACGGCGTAGCCTGCGGCGGGGTTGCTAAAGCGAAAGATGTTGCCGTTCTTGGCCTCTATGCGGCGGCGGTAGGCGTTGATTTGTCCTTTGACCGTCCGGCTGGTCGCGGTCCAAAAATAAGAGCGGGGACGGTCGCCGTCGATACCGTCAAATGTGGCCGCTCCGTCGCTGATGGTGGCAAAGCCTGAGATCTTGAATTCTAGCCCCGAGCTGCCGCCGGTCTTTAGCTTTTGGCCTTCGTTGCCTCGCGGTGTGCCGTAGCCATCGATCGTCAATTGGTTTTGCGGCATTCCCAGAGCCTTTTCGAGATCCACCCAGTCAGCATCCGTCGGCAAACGCCAGCCAACAGGACACGCCTTTCGCGCGGCTTCGAAAGTGTATAGCATCCCTAGCTCGGCACAAGCTTGCTCTTCGTCGTCATAACACCAAGATTCGTCCGGGTAGTCGTAACGAAGGTTTTCCTTCATCCAAGTCAGCGTTCCGACCTTCTTGATGCCGTAAACCTGCCCGTCGCTTATCTTTGAAACTGCTCTTGGCTTCCTGACCGACACCTTGGGCAAAGGCCGCCGCTGTAAAGAATAGACCCGCCGCGATAATTAAGATGATGTGTTTCATAAGCTGATCCCGCACGCGAATTGTACACCAAAACGCCGGAATTCTGCTTTGATATATGATCGAACCGCCGGGTTGTCTCCAATTCGCGCCAATGCAGCGTCTTGGTCCACCTTGGTCCACCTGGTCCGGACCGGACCAAAAATCAGATGCTCATGCTCGCACCGATGGACTTATTGAGCAAACTGCTCTATATTCGGTCAATCCAAATAATTGCTGGTATATTGCAGGTGAAACTACTGGAACTATTTCCCGATTGACCGTTTCTATCTGTCCAAATAGTTGAATATCAGTATCAGACTCGACGAACGCGGGAAAGGCGCGCGTCGGGGCGTGGAATTTAGGAGAATATTATGAGAGCACATCGGTCAAACGTTTTGTCGCGGGTTGTAAGGATCGCAAGTTCGATCATCTTGTCGGCAACGGTCATTTTCGTTACATTTTCGGGCGTGGTCACGGCCGCCGTCAAACCGACAGTTCCGTCGATGTTCGCGGTGCAGACATTTGGTGCCGGCAGCCTTATCATTCCAATGGATTCAGGGGCGAACGGCCAAAACACCGGTATGCTCCGTGCCTATGGCCTCGTCTATGAGCTACTCCGTCGGGGTGTGCCTGTAAACTGGGTCATCAATCCCATCAAAGGTTCAAATGGGACCGACTTTCTGGTCGCCGCACCAAACATGATCGTAGATGTGCGAACCGGAGCGGTGCTCGCCCCGCGTTCCTATGCGGGCGGGCCTTTTGTTATCGATGCCGCTGATGCGGCCGCTGCGATGCCAATTATCTTCGCGTGGCAGTCCGAGGCGGGCGACCAAACGGCTGTCCACACGCTTTCGTTCGGCTCATTTAGCGGTGATGTTTCGCGGCGTCTCGTCGCTGCTCCCCGAATTGCGATCCTTAAGGACGGGAACGAGACAATTGCGTTCAACAACCTAAATGCCGCCGGTATTCGCGATTCAAGGGGTTCAGTTTGGGCCTCAACATCGCCGGACCTGCTGACCGAAGCAGCAGTTACCGGACCGACCACCGTTATCCACGATGACGGAGTTCTTTTTCATCAATCGACACATACGCCACGATATTCCTATCTGACTGCGATGCATTATTTGTCCACAGGGCAGACGCCTGAGGTCGTTGCCGAAATGCGTTCGTGGCTCGATCACGGTTCGCTGACGCACGCATTTATGCAATGCGAAGCAGCCCGCGTAGTTGAAAATAGCGGGTTTTTCCTGACGACTGCCGGCATCGTCGATGACGGCTCGGCGACCACGACACCGGCTAACCGTTTCCCGACGAGCCCGCTGGCTCAGATCGATGGAGCATTTGAGGTGGACAGCGGAGCGGTCGATTCATTTAGAAATAACGGCGGCAGCTATAAGACCGGCGTGACGACCGTTTTCAATGACGTCGGCTCCCCCTTTACCCAGCGTATCGTCGAACTCGCGGGCCGCATGGACGGCGACAATTTGAACGGACGCGTGACATATCTCGCGGGGCATGACTATTCAACTGCTCTGCCGATGTCTTCTAATCCGCAAACGAACGGCGTGCGGTTGATGTTGAACACGATCCTCGAAACCGATGCCGCGACCACCGCTCCAGCGAACGCATTGACTATCACAAAATCGGCTCCGGCGTCTGTGAACACTTCGCAGATCACATATACGATCACCTACACCAATAACAGCGCCAATCCCGTTGAAAACATCGTGATCACCGAGGCGACTGCAGCTGGACAAATTATCATTTCGATGTCCCCGGCGGCGACATCGATCGCGGGTAATGTTGTGACTTGGAACATGCCGCCTCTGCCGCCCGGCGGCACGGGGTCGATCACATATACGGTCGTCGCACCCGACGGCACCTATAATAGCTCTGCGACGCGGGCAGCCTATTCGACATCGACTAACGCGACGGCAAGTTCAAACATTGTCACGACCATTGTGGACACAATTCCGCCGACAGTCACGATCACGACTGGCCCTTCGGGAACGACTACGAACGCGACCCCAACATTCACCTTTACGACCGGCGGTTCCCCGGTGATCACTGTTTGCCGTATTGACAGCAATCCACCTGTTTCGTGCTCGGGATCGTTCACATCTCCGCCTCTATCAGCCGGAACTCACACTTTCAGCGTAGCAGCGACAGATGCGGCCGGAAATACAACAACCGCCACACGAACCTTTACCATCGTCAACGTGACGCTCGTATCGGTAAATGTTGTCCCGGTAAATGTGACAATACTCTCCGGACGTACACAGCAGTTCAACGCTTTCGGAATATATTCCGACGGCGCCGTGCAGGATATTACAAATAGCGTTACATGGTCGTCGAGCAATATTGCTGTCGCACGGGTATCAAATGCTGTCGGCACGCAGGGTCTTGCGACCGGATTGGCAGGCGGCACCGTTCAGATAGTTGCGAGACTCGGCACTGTCCAAGGTGCTGCTACGCTTACAGTCACCACGCTGAAGACCGCAAAACAGGCAATACTCGCCGAACTGCGAACGGCTCTATCGACGGCGACGTCCAATAAGGACAAGAATAATCTCAAGGACGCGATCAAAAAACTAGAAAAGTCACTTGAGAATTCTCTGTGGTCATCGGACGGCAATCACTTGAGTTGCGATCACGGGAATAAGGTCTTTGGCCGCGAAAGATCGGCGGTCAAAAGCCTTATGGCGATGATCACCGATACGAATGCGTCAAATATTCCGAATACGACGATATCGCGTTGGATCAATGTTTTGGTCAGCGTCGATCGCGAACTTGCCCAAATTGCCGTTTCCGAGGCAAATGTATCGGCAAACGTGCGTGCTGCTGCGCTGGCTCAGATCGCGGAAGGAGACAACGACGTAGCCGATGGTGATTTTAACAAGGCAATTGCACACTACAAACGTGCCTGGAAAAAGGTCAGATCGTGCGATGACGACGATGATGACGACGAAGATGACGATGACAGCTGCGGCAGACACGGCCACTAAGAGATGAAAACAAGCGAAAGCCCGTCCGCAAGCAATAAATGACGCTTGACAGGTCACTTAAATGCTCACGAGCGGGCTTTTGCCCTTATTCGGCGATAACTAATGTTTATAGAAACTAGCCCCTTACATAACGCTGTACACAGCGTCCACGACGGTCCTTAACGTACCTAAAAACAAGATAACCACCGGCACCCGAGCCGAGGCCGATGAGAGCACCGCGTCCGCCACCAATGCCTCCGCCGATCGCGGCACCGATTCCGCCAGCGATAAGGGAATGAACGAGCTTCTTACGATTCGAGGTGGTGTTCCTCATACGGTAAGTGCCGCTCGGGCAGGGTTTAAACTCCGCAGATTCGACCGCTATCGGTGAAGTTGCCGCCGCCGTATTGGTCATTGACGGCATAAATACCGCAAACATAATTGCAATTAACAATGTAGAAATGGTCTTTTCATAATTTTCTCCTATAACGAAGGCCTATGGAGAGAGGACCCTATCTACAATGTGGCACCGTCGTGTCACCTGTGGCTGTACGTTAGCGAACATACGTCAAAGGAAATACCACGTTCAACACCTACTAATTTAGGTTTCTACCCGCCGATCCTACGTCCGTTTGCCAGGCGAAATATGATCAATACGACGAGTGCACCGACTATTGAGGAAAAGAAGCTCGGAAGATTGTTCGCGATGTTATCAAACGAACTGATCAGCGGATATCCAAATAGGTATTTGCCCATAAATCCGCCGACAACCGCTCCGACAATTCCTAGAACGGTTGTCAAGATAATGCCGCCGCCGTCACGGCCGGGCAAGATAAATTTGGCCAGATACCCAACTACAAATCCTAATATCAACCAAATAATTAAAGAAACCATAATATTCTCCTCGTTCAGAACAAACCCTAGCCGATAACCGCGGCATTCCATCTTCTGCGATGCCGGAGCAACATAAATTTACTTGATAAAGCTAGCATGATTGAATCAAATCACAGGAGGTTGCGTCTGTGTGCTATCGCACGGAAGGATCGGTGGAATATCGAAATGCTCAGACCGCCCAATACGGAAAAAGCCCGTCGAAACGGGCTTGATCGATCAAATTGTTTTGGGCACGTTATGCTCTTCGTTGAGCTTGTTCTTCGATAAAGTACCCAACAAGAGAAGCGACTATCAGTGCCAAACCGGCGAAAGCGAACGATCTGGGCCCGCCAAATATACCAACAAAAAATGCGATAACACCAACAACGGCCAGCAATGAACTGATGCCGCCTGCCAGTTTTGAAAATGCGGTTGAATTAGCCATGCGTCAAAGATACCAAATTACGACTTCATTGCCAAAGCTTTGACAGGTTGCACCAATAAAAAAGGGGGGTATGTTGTATCATAAAACACTATTATGAACCGTCTAATACTCGTCATTGTTCTCTTAGCTATGTCCGCTGTGACTACGTTGGCACAGACGCCGACACCGCCGCCTGCGTCTAACCCGGACAAAGCCCGTGCCGACCGTTTGCAGGCTCGGCTTACCGATTTTCCGACACTCGCGCGTTATCGTGAGGCAAATATGAAATTGGGAACGCCCGCCAAAGGCGAAGATCGCGTTGTATTTTTTGGCGATTCGATCACGGATAGTTGGAAACTCGATCAATACTTCCCCGGCCAGCCATACGTCAATCGCGGCATCAGCGGACAATCGACGTATCATATGCTGTTGCGTTTCCGTCCCGACGTTATCGATCTTAAACCAAAAGTCGTCGTGATCTTGGCCGGGACAAATGACATCGCTTCGACAACAGAAAAGTTCAAATTAGACACGATCAAGAGCAATTTACTCTCAATCGTCGATCTCGCCCAGGTCAACGGAATAGGCGTTGTGCTCGCGAGCGTAATGCCGGTCAGCGATTATAACAAGGACAGCTCGGGCAACCCCGTCATCCGCACCGTGCTGCGACCGCCCGCAATGATCAATGAGTTAAATGCTTGGATCAAAGATCTCTGTGGCAAACGCGGGCTGGTCTATCTCGACTATTTCACTGCGATGGCAGATGAAAAGGGCATGCTCAAAGCGGATATCTCGAAAGACGGCCTGCATCCGAACGAAAAGGGTTACGCCATTATGAAACCGCTTGCCGAAGCCGCGATCAAAACCGCGCTCATAAATAAAACGCGCTAAAAAAGGCTCCTGTTCAAATGAACTGGAGCCCATTCCATAAAATAAACAATTACTAATTCGACTTGGGTTTTTCAGCCGGCGGAGGCGTCCGTTTCGCACTCCAATCGGCACCCTCCCCGCTTTCGCCAAATGACACCGTCCCGCTCATATTGTCACCGGTTACAGTTCCGCCAAAGCTGAGTGTCAAAGCGTTGTCATTGTAATTTACCGTGTACGCAAAAGTAATGACATTCCCTTTGATCGTGCCTGTCAGCGGCACATCGCCGCTCGTTCGTTTGGCCGTTCCGCTGAGCTTTTCGCCATCAACCTTAAAGATAAATTTGACCGGTCTCGCGCCGCCCGGCGTGTTAAACGCCCCGTCCCATTCACCCGCGACTGACGTCTGCGCGGACATAGTGCCGACACCAAGCAAGATCAGTCCGATCGCAAATACCGTCGATATAATGACTCTTTTCATAATTAATATTACTCCTTACTCGATTATCATACACCAGTTTGGGCCAAGAAATCTTGATAGAAAAACAGAGTTAGGGTACTATTTGGAACACAAAAGTCAGGAATAGTCTTTGGCGGCCTATTATGGAAACGGAACTACCGGAATATTTATCCAATGGTGAGCATTACGCGTCCTACCATCCAGTGGGTGAAATGACGCTCGCGGACTGTGTGAGCATGATTGACGGAGCAATCCGGCATTGTCGCGATAATGGCATTGGCAGCTTATTGGTCAATATTACGGGCGTGTCCGGCTTTCCGCCGCCATCCACCACTGATAGGTTTCTATTTACAAAACACTGGGCCGAAACTGCCGCCGGTAAGCTCGCGGTAGCTATGGTCGCTCCGCCCGAAATGATCGATCTGGACAAGATCGGGGTTACAATGGCCGGAAATCGCGGATTGCGATCCGACGTCTTCACCTTAGAATCAGATGCCATCGAGTGGCTATTGTCGAGATCTTAAACGCCCGACGATTCTAAACTAGAGGAGTAAATCTATGAACTTTTTCGTATCAAACTTTAAATGGCTGATGCTAATATCGGGGCTGCTGACGTGCTCGATGTTTCTCGGACTGTTTGCTCCGCAATCGTCACTGCTATCAAATTTTGGCGAGACGATGACCGGTAGCGCGGCAAACGAGATCATCGTCCGCAATTGGGGAGCACTGATCGGGTTGATGGGCGTAATGCTCGTCTATGGTGCTTTCGTCGAACCGGTACGAAAGTTTGCACTCGTTATCGCCGGCATGAGCAAGACAATATTCATCACGCTCGTGCTTTGCTACGGCAAGCAATATATGAGCTTTGGCGCAGGCACTGCTGTCATCGCGGATGCGATAATGATCGTGCTTTACATCGCCTATCTGCGGTTAGCACGTGACAAAGCCGCGACGTAAGATCATTCGCACCTCATAAACGTCCCGCTGCCTCCGACACCGGCCGGAACGACTTTGCCGCCGTTGAGGCCGACGACGAAATCCTGCATCTGGCATAGCGGCCGGTTAGGAATTTTTAATAGGACGGTGCCGCGTTTGTACGAGTTATAGCTCACCTTGTAATAGCGAAACAGATCGTCGCTGGCGACATAATCGAGGCTTTGACGCTTGACCCACGTGCGGTAATCAAGGCCGATCTTTAACACCTGTAAGCCGGGATATTCTTTTGCGAGAGCGGCTTTGACGACCGATTCGACCGCGGCGTCGCGGTATGGCGGCTGTTTGTACGAGCGGCCGGGAGCGTCACGCAAGACCATAGCTTTCAACTGGTCCGCTCTGGCCTCAGCAGCGGCGGTCGCATCGGCCGGGACCTCTGTCTTATAGAACGCGTATTTAGGCCGCAACCAGGCAAGCTTTTCCGCCCGCCATTTATCACGTTCCCAAATAAGCTGCTGCGTTTCCCAGCGGACGGGATTGTCGGGTTCGTTGAAACCAAAATTGAGGTTCTCTTCGGTATAGCCGAGATTTACGAGCGTTTTAACAACACCGATCCTCGCTTTTTTCTCCAGCGAGACGCGGTTTGCCGCGATCTGGCACCACACGCCAAATCGGTAATCGGTCGAGCCCGGGCGAATATATCCCGGCGAGTTGTAATCGGTCAGTCCGCGAAAGCGCGTATTGCAAAGCTGGTCAAGCTCAGCAAGTTCAGCGACCGTACTTTTCCATTGAGCTGAATCCGGTACCGGCGTACCGCCTTCGGTAAATTGCGGATCAAAATACGGAGCAAAATACCGAACCGCATTGCCGAACCGCGAGCCCTCGTTCATAAACGCCTTTTGTATTGAGTCAGGCGGGATACTTTCGAGCGGGTTGCGGGCGGCGTTGCCGATCTTTAGCTTTGGGGAATTTATCGGCAAGGTTACGACCTGATTATCCATGTTACCGTATCGTACCCGCACATTTCCGCCATCAATCCGCTCGACCGTTGCCCTTACCCATTCCTGTCCAAAGCAAAAACACTGGTAACGCACCTCGTCACCAACTTTCACGCTTTGAGAAAACGCGGCCGGAACGAGTACCAAAAATAAAAGCAGGGCAATCAAAGTTTTCATTTTGACAGATCTCCTTCGATGGAATTGTAGTGAAAATTAATTTCTGAGATTTTAACACAACATTTAGGGAAAACGCAGATAACAATACTGCCATCCATATACTGTATTCGCTGCCGTATTGTAATTACCTTGCCAATTTGCAGAGCTAAATGTTAGTGTCTTTGGAAACTAGCGTATAACAAATAACGAACAGGAGATCTTTGTTCATAATGAAAAAATCGATACTTGCTTTTATTTTTGCGGTAACCGCCGCAATTGGTGCATCCGCACAATGTCCAACACTCAAAATGACGGGGCCGAGTGACAACGTGACCGCAGGACAGTCAATGTATTTCACCGCAAACGTCAGCGGCGGCGATGCTAAAGCATATCCGACCTATAGCTGGTCGGTTTCCGCCGGAATGATCAGCAGCGGTCAGGGGACGCCTGCAATAACTGTCGATTCGACCGGTATCGAAGGCCAGTCGGTAACGGCGACTGTAGATGTAGGCGGGCTGGCTCCGCAGTGCTCGAGATCCGTGAGCTCGACCGGCTTTGTAAAGGCAGCCATCAAAGCTCAAAAATATGACGAGTTTGGTTCGATCAACCTTGAGGACGAATGGGCGCGGCTTGATAACTTTGCCATCGGCCTGCAAAACGACCCGATAGTAAAGGGATACATCATCATTTACGGCGGGCGTAAAAGTAAAAAAGGCTATGCCGCTGCGACGATCAAGAGAATGAAAACGTATTTGGTTAGGCAACGCGGAATGGACGCCGCACGCTTCAAAACCGTCGATGGCGGCTTAAGAGAGGACCCTTCAGGTGAGCTATGGCTAGTTCCACAAGGAGCGGCTCCGCCCGCAGCAACTCCGACCGTCGAACCTAAGCAAGCGGTCAAAAAGCCGATAAATAAGAAGTCTTAGAATCAATTCGCGAGAGATCTTAACAGCCGCAAAGTCTGTTACAAAAGCTAAAGGCCCCTAGTGCGAAATGCACTGGAGGCCTTTTGTTGGATGAACCCGCTCAAGGCATTTACCTATTGGATAGGTGTTCCCAGTCGAATATCAGCATCATCGATCTGGAGATTGCCAAGAAAATCTGTTCGCCAATAGAGGGTTCCTTCGGTAATAACACCGAAGCGTCTCGAACCGGTTTGGGTTACACCGCTTGCTGTTGTTGGTGCAGCAGAGGCGCAATAACTGGCAGGTGTCGATGCGGAAGCTGGCCGGCTTCCCGTCTGAAAGCGATAACCGCTTTTGATCCCGGTACCGATCGTCGAATCAACAATGTTCGCACTGGCCAAAGCCGTAAGTCCTACCGAACTTCCAAAAACCGTATCGCCTGCAAAGTTCCCGCCACCCAGAGTTGCTCCATATGTGGCCTGCGCTCCGTGAATTGTTCGAAGTGCCGATATTGCTGAGCCTTCGTTAGCCGAGCGGCGGCTGGCAAGCAGATTTGGTATCGCGATCGCGGCGATTATGCCAATGATCACGACGACGATGAGCAGTTCGATAAGCGAAAATCCCTTTTGATCCTTCATTTTATGTTTTTTGACCCTCCTAAATGATCTAACTAGCCGGTTCGGCTTTACTCAAGGGGACATTACTATCAAAGAGCGTGCCATGATCCCTATTAGGTTCAGGAACTAGTAAATACAGAGGTTTATCAACAAATGAGATCGATCTCCTCCAATCACCGCTCACTTTTCTGCCAAATATTGTCAGACGCGACGTGCCGCGGATTGTTAGCAAAGCGGCGAACGTCGACCCGCATTTACACGTCAAACCATCGGGTTGATTCGCATACGGCCCACGCGGTAACATCTTCTCAACCCGCCCCGAGGCATTCTCAAATATATGACCCTCAAACGTTCGACCTTTCTCCGCCACCTAACAATCCTATTCGCCGCCGTGCTGATGCTGTCGCTTACGACACTCGGTCAGACGCTCGCCGAAACGCCGCCGATGGGCTGGAACAGTTGGGACGCGTACGGCACGACCGTGACCGAAAACGAGGTGCGTGCCAATGCCGAATTCATGGCAAAGAATCTCAAACAGTACGGCTGGGAATACATCGTTGTCGATATTCAATGGTACGAGCCAAACGCTCAGGCCGGCGGCTATCGCAAAGATGCTCTGCTCGACATGGATGAATATGGACGGCTGATCCCGTCCGTTAACCGTTTCCCATCGTCGGCGGGCGGCAAGGGATTTAAACCGCTTGCCGACTATGTTCATTCGCTTGGGCTAAAGTTTGGCATCCATATTTTACGAGGCGTCCCGCGTCTTGCGGCAAAGCGAAAACTCCCGATCCTCGGCACCAAACGCAAAGCCAATGACATCGACGACACAAAAGATATCTGTGCCTGGAATACCGACATGTACGGCATCAAGATGAAAGAAAAAGGCGCTCAAGAGTATTACGATTCGATCGCACAGTTGTACGCCGAATGGGGCGTCGATTTCATAAAAGCCGACGACATGACCGCCCCGTATCACGAAGCAGAGATCGCCGCCCTCAGTAGATCCATCAAAAAGACGTCACGTCCGATGGTCCTAAGTCTCTCGCCGGGCGAATCTCCGATCGAAAAGGTCGCTCATCTCAAGGCAAATGCCCAGATGTGGCGTATCTCAGGCGATTTTGGGACAAATGGGACGATCTAAAAAAACAATTTGAGCGGACCGCCAAATGGGCAAAACACTCACAGTCTGGATATTGGCCCGACGCGGATATGCTACCGCTTGGGCGGATCGGCATCCGGGCCGAGGTTCTGC
This sequence comes from Chloracidobacterium sp., assembly GCA_016712045.1. GTDB lineage: Bacteria > Acidobacteriota > Blastocatellia > Pyrinomonadales > Pyrinomonadaceae > OLB17. The sequence goes on from JADJRV010000017.1 coordinate 70,182, forward strand.
CGGAGCGCCAAACACGGTTTACCAAAAACGAGCAAGTAACGATGATGACGCTTTGGTCGATCTTTCGTTCACCGTTAATGTTTGGCGGCGATATGCTGAGCAACGATGCTTGGACGCTATCGCTGTTGACAAACGAAAAAGTAATAGCCGTAAATCAATCCGCCCAAAATAGCCGCGAGCTATTTAACCGCGGCGACGAGATCGGCTGGACAGCGGACGTACCGGATTCAGATGACAAATACCTCGCTCTTTTTAATATTGGCGATACTTCCGCTGCAAATTTTAAGCTCGATTGCGGCGAGGTCGGCATTGTTACCGCCCGCTGTACCGTAATGGATCTTTGGAAAAAGACGCCTACTTCTGCTGCCGCATCGTCGATCACCGCAAAGGTCAATATCCACGGAGCGGTTCTGTACCGCATCGCACCTTCGAAGTAGTCATATTAGGCAAATCCTTAGTTGTGTTATCATTCCGATATTCTGTGTCGGAGGTTTTATCTCAATGAAAAAGACCGTTTTTTTTCTAATACCGTTCCTAGTATTAATATTTGTGGTAGCCGCCAATGGCCAGGGCACCGAAAAAAAGGATCTTGAGGTTAAAAAGGCTGAGGCGGCGGCGAATGCGACAGCCGCTCCGTGTCCTCGATTCGAGTTGCTCGGCGTTGGCAACCGTATCGTTCGCGAAGGCGAGCAAATACCAATTTCGGTCGCTGTCAATGGTGGCGACTCCACGGTGGCTCCGACTTTTGTCTGGTCAACCTCGGCGGGCATCATCGCCAGCGGCCAAGGAACCCGTAGCATCAGCATCGATTCGAACGGAGCGGCTATCGACCGTCAGATCACTGCCAGTCTTTGGGTAAGCGGTTACCCCGCAGAATGTACATCGCAATTTTCTGAGACCGTTAGGGTGGCGGGACCGGCCCGTAAAGTTGATGAGTTTGCTGAACTGACTCCTGAAAAAGAATCCTGGCATGTTAAGGATCTCACTGACAGCCTTTACGGTGTCAATGACAATATTTTTGTCATCGTATATGCAGGGCGCAACAGCCCCCGCAGCTATGCGACCGTTGCTCTCAAACGCATCAAAGCACAGATCGTCGCAAACGGCGTCACGTCGGACCGCATCGGTATTATTGACGGAGGTTTTAGAGAAGAACCTGCGTTTGAGCTGTGGGCCGTTCCGGTCGGAGCAGATATGCCAAAAGCAACGCCGACAATAAAGGCTAAAGACATCATTTATCCAAAAATGACACCGACTAAAAAACCGTAGCGGTCGGCACGAGGTAAACAATATGAGATATTTGCTGGTTTTATCATTACTGATCAGCACATTGGGCATACCTACTTTGGGTCAAATGTGCGGCATGAGTTTTGTCGCGGTCGCAGTTCACGACAAAGACAAAAAACCAGTCGCAGGCTCGACCATAGAGCTTTTGGGCAAACTTACTGATGACCAATATAAACCTCTCGCCGCCGAATTTCGTGCTCCCGACAGCTACGGCCCGTTCGGCATCCCCGCAAAGAACGCTCTTGGCCTGATCGATCTCCTCACTAAACTTCCTGAGGCCGACGACGTGGGCAATCCGTTAAAGCAAAATGCCGGCGTAACGGCTGTTAAACGGACGCGCGACGGCAAAGCGAGTCTCGATAATTTTGGATTTGCTTTGCGCGAAGGCCACAGTTTTGGCCGCGTGCTGGTAAAGCTGTCGGCTGTGGGATTTGACCCGTCATATTTCGTATCGACTAGGTTTTACGGGTGTAATGAATACGAGGGTTTTACCTTAAACAAATAGAATAGCCCCCGCTAGTTATCGCCGAGGCCCGCCGCGAGGTAACCGCACGCATCGGCGATAGATGTATTTCCCCCGCAGAATATCAACACGACCTTGCTGTCGGGCGTAAAGTTATCACGCAGTTTCTCCGCCGCGGCAAGCGTACACGATGCCGCAGGTTCAGTTATCACCTTCAGCCGCTCTGCGATGAATGTGAGTGCGGCAACCGCCTCGGCGTCAGTGACGACGGTGACAGATTCGAGCAGATCGCGGGCCATGGTCAACGTCGATTCGGTCACATATGGTGCCCCGAGAGTCTTTGCGATCGACGTGATCGCCGATAGCGTGACCGGTTCCCCTGCGGCGAGAGCCTGTGACATCGCATCGGCACCGACCGTTTCGACGCCCCAGATGCAGATATCGGGGTTCGCGGCTTTTGCCGCTATCGCGACACCTCCGGCCAGCCCGCCGCCGCCGATGCTCACGAAAATATCGGTTACATCCGGCACGTCTTCTAAGATCTCAAGCCCAACAGTTCCCTGACCCGCGATGATAAGCTCGTCGTCAAAAGGATGAAGGAAAATCCGCCCCTCCGCCTCGTATTCTTTTACGCGCTCAAACGCCTCGGCGATCGTCGGCTGCAGATCGACCGTCGCACCGTAGCCGCGAGTGGCGTTGAGATAAGTTTGCGGCGTATTTTCGGGCATCGCGATCACGGCATCAACGCCAAGCACACTTGTGGCATAAGCGACCGCCTGAGCGTGATTGCCTCCGCTGACGGCGACCACGCCACGCGAACGATCTTCGTCGGACATCGATAGCAGCTTGTTAAAAGCCCCACGCACCTTAAATGCTCCCGTCTTTTGAAACAGCTCGTATTTCACAAACACATTTGTCCCAAGATGCTTGCTCAGGCTGTCGCTGTATTCGAGCGGCGTGCGTTTGACGTATCCGGCGATGCGGTCGCGGGCCGCTTTGATATCGTTGATGTCCATTTATGAATAATAATATAGCAATCTCAAGTCAGAACCGGGAACGGTAGTGACCGGATTCCTATCGACGGCTACCAGGAATCCGGTCGCTACAGCTCCCGGTTCTGACCTCTTGGCCAAACTTGGTAATATAGTTCCAATGACCGAACCTGAATTAATGTTAGAGTCCGATGTCCACGCATTCGGCGTCGAGATAGTCTATAAACAGCTCGTTGAAGCCGGATGGGATATCCAGTCCGCCGACGTTTACAGCGAGCGAACCGAACATCCGCAGATCGTCGCCACCCGCGATGGCGAATTTGCGTTCTTTGTTGTGCGAACGGCGATGCACCCCGGACGAGGCCGCATCGAGGGCGAAGAGGTTTTCCAACATCTCTGCCGCTTGGCCCGTGACCACGACGCATCGTGCTATTTCGCCAGCGTCGGCATCGCCAATTCCGAAGGCAAGACCGAAGAAGAAATGGCCGTCCCCGTAAAAGGCGTCGCGTATCACGTCGCTTTCGATGGTTTAGTGAAGATGGAATTACCGGCAGAAGTTAGCCCACGAATCACGAATATCACGAATCAGATTGAGAAATAATTCGTGTTTTCGTGCCTTTCGTGGCAAAAAACTCTTTTCTTATGAACAAAACCCGTCTCGAAGCCTTTTCCGACGCCGTTATCGCGATCATCATGACGATCATGGTGCTTGAGCTAAAGATCCCGCACGGCGACGACCTCGACGCGCTCAAACCGCTCATCCCCGTGTTCCTCGCGTACGTCCTCAGCTTTATCTATCTCGGCATCTACTGGAACAACCACCACCACATGCTCCAGGCGACGCGCAAAGTCAACGGCAAAGTCCTGTGGAGCAATATGCTGCTGCTGTTTTGGCTGTCGATGGTGCCGTTCGCGACCGGCTGGATGGGCGAAAACCACTTTGCACCGCTGCCGACCGCGCTTTACGGCGTGGTCCTGCTGCTGTGTGCCGTCTCTTACACGCTGCTGCAAAACAAACTGACGAAACACACCGATGGCGAAAACGCCCTGCTTGCCGAAGCCGTCGGCAGCGACCTAAAAGGCAAGATCTCTATCGTGTGTTACATCGCCGCCATCCCGCTCGCTTTCGTCCAGCAAAACATCTCACACGCGATCTACGTCATCGTCGCCCTCATCTGGCTAGTCCCTGACAAGCGGATCGAAAGTAAGATCAATAAATAAAAAGCACGAATGAACAACTTAATGCCCATTCGTGCGATTCGTGTAATTCGTGGCAAGAAAGTTAGTTGGCTGAGCCTCTGCCAAAGATGAGCCTGACGATGAAGAGCAGGATCACCGCTCCGAGGATCGACATGATCCATCCGGCAGCGTAGTTTTCACCGGCCCAGAGCGACTTAGCGATAAACCCGCCGACAAAGGCCCCCGCGATGCCGAGCACCGCAGTTAAGATCCAGCCGACAACGCCGTCGGGCAGAGCTTCTTTACCCGGCATCAAAAGCCTCGCGATAATTCCTACTATCAAACCGCCTATTAATTGTCCGATCATATTGTTTCTCCTTTATTCAAAGAACTTAAATGCTCCCATGTGAATAACTACGTTTTACTACAAGTATTGTTCCGCCACAAGGGGCACGGTCGCGGGCTGGGCGGCTGTCACACCCCCCCGGCAGATCACCGGGCCCTCGGGCACCCTTGCGCCCTCCCTAGCCCAGGCTGCGAATAGAGCTGCCGTTACGATCAGAAGAGCCCTTATTGATCTCATATTCTGCATTTTGCACTCTGCATTGTGCATTTGTTTACGCTTGGCGAATCCATTTGAGCACTTCCGGTATCGTCGCACGTTTGCCGTACATCAGCATACCGACGCGATAGACGCGCGACGCGAGCCAGACGAGTCCTGCGATCGCTAATAGATTTAGAGCGACCGATAGTGCGATCTGCCATAACGGTGGCATCTCCGCGATAATTCGCACGGGCATCGCGAGCGGTGCGAGAAACGGTGCAATTGACACCCAAAACGAAAGGTTCGAATTTGGGTCGCGGATCACAGCAAAACAGAAATAAAACCCAACGAGCAATATCATCGTCACCGGCAGCGAAAACTGCCCGCCCTCTTGGACGGTCGTCACCATCGAGCCGACGAGTGCGTAAAATGACGCGTAAATAAAATACCCAAGCAAAAAGAAAAGCAGAAAATACGCGATCATCAGAGGTGTCAAATTCGGCAGCCCCGCAAATATCTGCGACATATCAGCCTGCATCGACAAAAAGCCTACGAGAGCGACAACCGAAGCTATCCAGATCGACATCTGCGTCAAACCAGCCAGCCCGACGCCGACGAGTTTGCCGAGCATCAACGTAAACGGGCGTGCCGATGAAAATAGTATCTCAGCAATTCGCGTTTCTTTTTCCTCGACGACTGCTCCCATTATGACCTGGCCGTAGATCGCCAGAGTAATGTAGATCATCAGCCCGATCACAAACGACGCCGCCAGCAGCATATCGCTGTTCTTTTCGCGGCCGGTCTCGTCGATCGATTTGGTGTCGATATTTACCCGTTTGCCGAGGCTTGAGACGATCTTTTCGTCAATATTTGCATCCGCCAGACGCTGCGATCGGACGGCGTCGTTTAGAGCGTCTTTGAGCAGATCACCGGCGACAAAATCACCTGCCTTTCGCGATAGAAACTCAAATTTCGCATCCGCTGCATCGATGTTCCCAGGCACAAGCAGATAAGCATCGATCTCATCGGCGACCGCCTTGGCAGTCAATTCGGTACGGATCTGCTCCGGAGATTTGCCCGCAGCGTCGTAATTGACAAAGATAAACCCCTCGGCCATCTGTTTCGAACTCTGTTTTACCCGCTCGTTTTGCGATGCGTTCAGGTCCTTGATGGCGTCTTTTGCTGCCTGTTCAGCCTTCGCCGCAATCTTGTCAACCGAAAGATTTTCGCGCACACGCGGCGAGATCTTGTTGCTCTGATCGACAATGACGATCCGCGTCGGCTCGCCCTTGATCGAAAAAATGATCGCCGGGATCACCGCAAAACATGCCCCGATCAATGGAAACAGCAGCGTCCCGAGCAAAAAAGTCCATTTATAGACGATCTTTTTGTATTCGTGTTTTACGACAGCGAGGAACTTTCTCATTTTACTCCTCCGATCTGATCTATAAATATGTCATTGAGGCTCGGTTCGACCTTTTCAAATTTGGAGATATTCGCTCCGCTTTCGATCAACTTTTTCAACAAAGCCTGCGGATCGGCATTTTCGGCGAGTTCGATCTCGACCTCGTCAGAATGTTCGGTGGCTTTTGCCACAAGAGAACAATCGGCCAGCACCGCTTCGCCGCCGACGGCACGCAACGCAATTAGATTTTTGCCATAACTCGCCTTTACTTCACGAAGGCTGCCCGAGATGACTTTTTTAGATTTATTGATAAGCAGTATGTCGTTGCAAAGACGCTCGGCGGTTTCCATCAGGTGGGTCGAAAATATTATCGTCTTGTCCTGTGACTTAAATTCTGACATCACATCGATCATAAACTCAACATTTACCGGGTCGAGCCCTGAAAACGGCTCGTCTAAAATAAGCAGATCCGGGTCGTGCAGCACTGTCGAGATGAACTGTATCTTTTGTTGTATTCTTTTCGACAGGTCGGTCGTTTTTTTGGATTTCCACTCGGAGAGGTTCATCCGTTCGAGCCATTTGTCGATGCGTTTGTCGGCGACCGCTTGCGGGACGTCTTTCAGCGCCGCAAAATATCGGAGCTGATCGACGATCTTCATCTTTTTATAAAGCCCGCGCTCCTCCGGCAGATAGCCGATGCGGTCCTGCATTTTCGGCGACATCCGCTCGCCAAACAGCTCGATCTTGCCTTCGTCAGGAGCCGTGATCCCAACGATCATGCGAATTGTCGTCGTCTTGCCCGCACCGTTCGGCCCGAGAAATCCAAAAACCCGCCCCGCACGCACGTCAAAGCTCAGCCCCTCGACCGCGGTAAAATCGCCAAAGCGTTTTGTCACATTTTCGACCCGCAGGGTCGCGTCAGATTCACTCATAACTAAACACGATTCTATCCGCCGCGAACTGTTAATACCAATCAGCGTTAAGATTTGAATTTCATCTTGGTTGTTAATCAGACGGTGTGGAAGCCACGCATTAAGCAAGATAATGAGAGACCTGAACGAGGATGCCGGCGCGGGCCAGTTCATGGTGTCCCCACCACGCCCGCAGAGCTTCGGTATCAGATGAGCGGAGCGACGAACATTATATCGTTTCGCGGAAAGAAATAGGCGCAAGGGAAAGGTCGCCCGACAGCTAGTACGAGGCCACAGCACAATAAATCCGCACCTGCCGGCACCCCAGCAAATTATCAAGGCGAGCAAGGCGAGATCTGGCTGATCGGATGCGATGCGAAAAGCTGCCCGGATTTGCGACGCTAAAATATTCACAGCCGCGATGAGCGAGTTAGGGATGTCTGCCCCAATTACGGGCATCGACAACCAAGTATAAACATTGACGAACAGGCCCGACGCGAATATGGCCGCAAGGATCAAAATAGTCTTTCGCATAACTTTTTACCAAAAGTTTTAACGCGAAATCAGATCATTTGCAAGCGAAGGCGGCATGCAATTCCAGACTTACAGACTAACCTGCTTTACCAAGATCACGGCGTTGATCTCGCGTAATTTATCCAGAACGGTTTCTTCGAGTGCCGAATCGATCTCAACCACGGCGAGGGCTTCGCCGCCTTTTTGTTGGCGGCCTAGGTAAAAGCGGCTGATGTTTACACCGTTTTCACCAAGGATCGTGCCGAGTTCGCCGATGACGCCGGGGACGTCGCGGTTTTTAACTATCAGCATGCAGCCATGCGGGACCGCTTCGATCGAAAAGCTGCCGATGCCGGTGATGCGGCCTTCGCCATTGGCAAAGACTAGGCCCGACGCGGTCTGTTCGCCGTCGGTGGATGTAACGCTTGTCAGAATATCGGCGTTAATCGTTTTCCCTGCTGTCGTGTAGCTGGTCGTAACGCTGATGCCGCGTTCCTCGGCGATGAGCAGGGCGTTGACGACGTTGACGCGCGACGAAACGTTGCGGAGCAGGCCCGCGAGAAACGCCCGCGTGACCGGTGCGGCGTCGGTGGTGGCAAGAGCTCCGGTGTATTCAAGACGGACATTTGAGATCGCCCCGTCCTCAAGCAACTGCGCCTGAAAGCGTCCAAGACGTTCGGCGAGATCAATAAAAGGCTGCAGAGCCTCGACCTCAGCCGCTGCCATCGATGGGGCATTTACGGCTCCGCGAAGCGTCCCATCGATCAAATAATCACGCATCTGCTCGGCAACGGTCAGAGCGACACCCTCTTGTGCCTCGGTTGTTGAAGCACCTAAATGCGGAGTGGTAATTATCTTTGGATTACCCAGCAGCGATGAATCAGACGGAAGCGGTTCGGTTGAAAATACATCGAGAGCAGCGGCGGCGACGGTGCCGTTTTCGATCGCTTCGAGCAGAGCATTTTCATCAACGAGGCCACCGCGGGCACAGTTGACGAGCCGCACGCCTTTTTTCACTTTGGCAAACGCATCTTTGCCGATGATCCCACGCGTTTCGTCGGTAACGGGCGTGTGGATTGTGAGAAAATCAGCCTTCGCGAACACTTCGTCAAGCGTACCGGTCTCGATCCCGAGTTCCTTTGCCTGATCGGCAGATGTAAAAGGGTCAAAGGCAACGATCTGCATCCCAAACCCGCGTGCGATCTGGGCAACGTGCTTACCGATGCGGCCCAAGCCGATGACCCCGAGTGTTTTGCCGTTCAACTCGACGCCGACAAAGCTCTTTTTATCCCACACGCCTGATTGCAGTTTCGCATGGGCCTGCGGCACGTTGCGGGCCATCGAAACTAGCAGGGCGATGGTGTGTTCGGCGGTGGTGATGGTGTTGCCGTCGGGGGCGTTCATCACTACGATGCCGCGTTGGGTAGCCGCTTTGACGTCAATATTATCGACACCAACGCCCGCACGGCCGATCACGCGAAGGTTCTTTGCCGCGTCCATTAACTCAGCAGTTATGTGCGTCGCACTGCGGACGATGACACCGTCGGCATCCTTCAGCCGGTCGGCGAGAGCGGCGTCGTCGAGCTTAGTCTCTTTTACGACATCAATGCCGGCTGCGACTAGCGGCGCTAATTTTTCTTCGTTAACGTCGTCGGCGATAAAAACTTTCATATCAGTTGTCTGTGGACAGTAGTCAGTAGTCAGTGGTAAAACCTTAAGTGTTATTTGCGGTAAGTTTAGCATTTCGTAAATGCAGCGACAACGAATGTCCGTTATGGAAATTTTTTGCTACAGACAAGGCTCAGATAAGGTCGAGGAAGGTTTTACACGAGACGAGCTACCCGCATTGCTCGCCGATCAGACCAATGTCGTTTGGGTAGATCTGAAAGGCGAGACCGAGGAGTGCGTTGAGGAAGCGAAGGACGTTTTGCTAAACGTTTTCAAGTTTCACTATCTGACGGTCGAGGATTGTCTAGAGACGCGTAACCAGCCAAAGGTTGAGGCTTTCGAGAAATATTTTTATTTCATCGTCCACGGGATCAAGCCGGAGGAAACGAACGCTTCGAATTTTGTCACCAAAGAGCTCGACGGCTATCTCGGTTCAAATTTTGTCGTCACATTTCACGTCCAGCGTTTTCGCAGCATCAAGACCGTAAAACAGCACATCCGAAGCAGCCCTTTTCATTGCAAACGCGGTGCGGCGTATCTGCTGCATCATATACTCGACGAACTCGTCGACCTGTATATGCCTATCGTCGACGATTTTGACGAGGCGATCAATGATCTAGAGGATCGCGTTTTCGACATGAAACGCAGCAGCAATTCGGTGCTTGCAGAGGTGATGGACGTCCGCCGGAGTGTTGCCCGTTTGAAACGAATATCTTCACGACAACTCGAGGTTTTATATCGAATGTCACACGGCGAATTTCCGCAGATCCCGACCGAAATACTGCCCTTTTTCCGAGACGTACATGATCATCTGCTCCGAATCTCCGACCTTTCCGAAGGGTATCGCGATCTCGTTGCCGGTCTTTTTGACATCCATTTTGCGGTGGTTGGTAACCGAACGAACGACGTGATGAAAACACTCGCCGTCCTGTCCGCGATCATATTACCGCTGTCGCTCATCGCCGGTATTTACGGTATGAATTTTGAGAATATGCCGGAGCTAAAGACCGAACGTGGATATTTTATGACCCTCGGTGGTATGGCTCTGATCACGATAATATTGCTGATCTATTTTTGGCGGCGAGGTTGGATATTCCAGGGTGATGCTGAAATAGTGGTTCCGCAAAAGCCGGAGCGGCCCGAAGAAGATTTTGAAAATATGTGAGGCCTTTGATGGTTGCTACGATAGCGTGTCAATAATTCGCTGAACCTGTAAGTCGCCGTAACCATAAACGCCGGCGCGTTTTTTGAACTCGGCAAAGATCTTGCCAAAATCCGTTTCGCCGCCCGATGTGATCGCACGCACGACTTTAAGCGGCTCGACGTCCTGATTGATCGCCGCCGCGACTACCTCTCCGAGATACGGAAATGCGTCTGTCGCACTCTTGGCCAGCTCTTTCAACTCGGTAAATTTCTTACGGCGATATACCTGCCAAAGTGCGGAACCGAGAGCGATGTCTGCGTCGCTGAGTTTTGTCCTCATTTCAAAACACGCTTTGAGATCGTCGGATTCAAATTTTCCAAAGCCGTCCCACCGATTGTCTATTTCCAGTCCTATCGGCTCGACCCGATAAATGGTTGCTCCCGTTTGGCTCAACATCCACAGGCAAAACCACATATTCACGCTACAAAACAGCTCATACTCAAACCAAAGATATACCTCGTCGTCCGCGGTCAGATCACCAAGTTTTGCAAGCTCGTCAGCGACGGTTTCGTGATAGACGATCTCGTCCTCGCCATACTCCGCAAGGATAAATTTTGCACGTTCGTCCCAAAATTCATCGATATTTTCGGCATCGATCGGTCCCGTGACAAACACCTCGCGGCAGACGATCAACTCGCCGTCAATTTTCGCTTCTTTGAAAACACCCGCGACCGCATCGCCGGGTAAAACGTGATAGATCATATCAATATCGTGACCGCATATGCGATCGAGAGACACATACCGGCGTAAACGCCGGCCACCAAGTCATCGGCACAAACGCCCACACCGCCGGGCAGATCCTGCAGACTATCGATCGGATACGGTTTCCAAATGTCGAAAAGACGAAAAAGGCCAAACCCAGCGAGAATGTATATCCAGCTTGCTCCGGCAGGTATAAATAGCAGCGTTACAAGCAGTCCCATCACCTCATCGACGACCGCTTCGCTCGGGTCTGAGTTTCCTAGTATCGGGATCGTCCTGCCCGAAGCCCAAATACCTACGATAATAAGTATGACGAGCAATATCGAGTTTGATGCCCATACGAGCGCACTGATCTGTTCCGCAGTAAACCCTGCTGTAAAAAACCGGAGGCCCGCAAGTACATCAAACCCCACAACCCCAACATATATCCCGACGCCGACCATCGACCCAAAGGTCCCCGGCATTAGCGGCAAATAGCCAACGCCCCATGTCGTCAACGCTAACGCAATATAATCCACGATACCGGAAGCCTTTCGTTTTTCGACGGGGGTTTTCACTAGAATTCGATTCCCTGCTGAGCAAAGATACCTGCATTAAAAGGATGTTTGATCTCTCTCATTTCCGTTACAAGGTCTGCTTCGTCGATCATCTTAGCGAGTGTTCCGTCTACATTTCTGCCAGTCAAAACGAGGTGAAGATGCGGCTGCTTTTCGCGAACACCTCGAATCTCGGCGATAACCGAATCAATGTCGAGAAATCCGTAACTTAAAACATAGAGCAGTTCGTCGAATACGAGCAAGTCGTAGTCGCCGTTTCGCATCTTATCGACGCAGAGTGCCCACGTTTCTTCGCTGGTTTTGATGTCTTGGGTTTTGTCGTTGGTGTCCCAGGTAAACCCGTCGCCCATTGTGTGGACCTCGATCCCGAGTTTGTCGAAAGATTCGTGCTCACCGTATCGGTCGCCTTTGGCTTTCATGAACTGGATCATCGCGCATTTCAATTCGCGGCCCGCCGCACGAACCATCAGACCGATCGCGGCTGTCGTCTTGCCCTTACCGTCCCCGGTGTTAAGCATCAGCAAGCCCTTGGTCTTTTCGCGGTAATCGTCACGCCGCCATTTGTAACGCTTTTCAGCCATTTAGAAGGTTTGCCCACGAAATACACGAAATGACACACAAAAAGAAGCGGATATAAAGACATTTCGCGGGCAGTAGATTCTTTATACTTTAGCAATATCAACCGCGTCTCTTAGGGCAGCGACGATCTCAGCTTTCTTTTTCGTCCCAGTCGCCTTCGATGCCCAGTCCCGAAGCATTTTTATGCCCGCCGCCGCCAAATTTTTCAGCGACTTTTGCGACGTTGATATCACCCTTTGAGCGAAGACTACAGCGGTATTTGCCGACGGCAACTTCACGCATATAGACGACTGCGACGACATCTTTTGCAGCGAGCGGGATATTTACAAAACCGTTGTTATCGCCGTCGATCGCCCCGGCAGAGTCTTGCATTTCAAGAGTTTGCCTCAAGGAAGCGATGGTGCCGCTTTCGTCGCGTTTGACGGTTACGAGCACCTGACGCATCAGCTCGATACGGGACCAGGGGTAGTTGTTATAAACGGCTTCGCCGATCTTTGCGGGCCTCGCACCGGCTTTTATCAGCTCGGATGCGACTTTCAACGTACGGTCGGAGGTGTTTGGGAAATGAAATGAACCGGTGTCGGTGACGAGCGCCATATAGACGCACTCGGCGATCTCTTTCGTAATCCGTCCGCCGATGGCTTTGCAGAGATTGTAGATCATCTCGCCGACAGCCGACGCGGTCGAATCGATCCAATTTATCGTGCCAAAATGTTCGCTGGTGGAGTGGTGGTCGATGTTGACCGTGAACTGTTTATCAAGCCCCTCAATGCCGGGACGATCGACGTCTGAGCATTCGATGACAAAAATGGCGTCGTATTTGCCGTTGACCGAACTAACGTCGAGAATCTCATCCGCACCCGGCAGGTTGTGATATGCCGGCGGCACGTCGCCGCGAACCATGACCTCAGCCTCTTTGCCCAGACTGCGAAGCAGCCAGCACAATCCTAAAGACGAACCAACCCCATCACCATCGGGCTTAATGTGGGTTGTAATTCCAAACGTATGTTTGGTTTCAATTAACTCTACTACTTGGCTTAACACTTATTGTGCGAGTGATGAGTGGAGAGTAATGGGTGATGAGTTTCAGGATCTTGGTCCTAACCCTCGTCACTTGTCACTTGTCCCTCGTCACTTTCTTCCTCTTTTATTTCACCCTTGAGCGTTAGATCGCTCAGGATGGCGTTGATACGCGAAGCATTTTCTTCGGCGGTATCGCGGACAAAATGTAAATGCGGCGCGTAGCGAAGCGATAGATTCATCGCCACCTGCTGCCTGACAAAGGTCGATGCGCTGCCGAGCGCTTTCAGAGCCTTGTTAATATCCTCGTCACTGCCGTGTACGAGAACAAATACTTTCGCGTCTCTTAGATCTTCCGATACGACGACCTCGGTAACGGTTGTCGTTTCGAGCCTCGGGTCGTCCAGTTCAAAACCGACGACCTCAGCGATCTCTTCTTTCAATGCTTCAGCAAAGCGTTCGGGCCGTCGCATAACTACAATTCCGTCGCGGCGAATTTCTCGATCACAAACGCCTCGATCTCGTCATCGATCTTGATATCGTTAAAATTGACGAGGCTGATACCGCATTCAAATCCGTTCTTGACCTCGTTGACATCGTCTTTGAAACGTTTGAGCGTCGATATGTCGCCTTCCCAAATGACGACGCTGTCACGGAGCAGCCTTGCTCTTGCTTGTCGGCGAATAAGCCCCTCGGTAACGCGGCAACCGGCGATGGTTCCAAGTTTCGACACCTTAAATGTTTCCTGAACAAGTGCCTTGCCGAGGATAGTTTCTTTCTCGATCGCATCGAGCATACCGATCATTGCGGCCGTGATCTCTTCTTCCACCTTATAAATGATCGAATGCAGGCGAATATCAACGTCCTCGTGCTTCGCGATATCGGAAACGCGGGCCTCGGGCCGGACGTTAAATCCGATAATAACAACTGCTGTCGAAGCATCGTCCGCCTGCGTCGCCGAAGCTAGCAGCACGTCCGACTCGGCAATAGCACCGACACCGGCACGAATGACGCGGACCTTGACCTTTTCGGTCGAAAGTTTTTCGAGCGTTCCCTTGAGCACCTCGACCGAACCTTGAACGTCGGCTTTGAGGATAACAAGCAATTCTTTGATCTCTGCCAGGCCCAGTGATTCGATACCACGTTTGGTGGTCTTGAGCATCGCGGCCTGTCGGACATGCATCTGTCGCTGCCCGGCAATTGTTTGAGCACGGTCAACGTCGGCGACGACCTGGAAAGTGTCACCGGCTTGCGGAACACCCTGTAATCCAAGTATTTCGACCGGAGTTGCCGGCAAAGCTTCTAAAACTGCCTCACCACGGTCGGAAAACATCGCTCGGACCTTGCCCGAAAACTGTCCCACGATGAACGGGTCACCGACTTTCAAAGTTCCCTGCTGGACGAGAGCGGTAGCAACAGCTCCGCGTCCCTTATCCAGTTTTGCTTCGAGCACAACACCGGACGCACGACGCGTCGGGCTGGCTTTGAGGTCAAGAATATCGGCCTGGAGCAGAACGGTTTCTAATAAGGTGTCGAGGCCCTGGCGATTCTTGGCCGAAACCTCGACCATCTCCGTCTCGCCGCCCCAATCGGTCGGCTGCAACCCAAGTCCCGCCAAACCATTCTTAACGTTGTCGACATTGGCACCGGGTTTATCGATCTTGTTGATCGCAACGATCATCGGTACACCGGCGGCTTTTGAATGCTCAACGGCCTCAATGGTCTGCGGCATGACGCCGTCGTCGGCGGCAACAACGAGGATAACGATATCCGTCGCCTTGGCGCCGCGGGCACGCATCATCGTAAATGCTTCGTGGCCCGGTGTATCAAGGAAAACGACACGACGCGGCACGTCCGGATTGTCGGCATTTGGCACCATCACGCTGTACGCACCGATGTGCTGCGTGATACCACCGGCCTCGCCCTCGGCAACATTCTCGGATCGAATGGCATCGAGAAGCGACGTCTTTCCGTGATCGACGTGGCCCATAACGGTAATGACCGGGGCACGCGTCAGCTCGACATCGTCGGCGTCGGCGGCGATCAGCTCTTCAAACTCCTCTTCGATGACCATTTCTTCGAACGGTACAAAGCTGAGGTCAAATCCGTAGTCAAACGCCATCTCGGTCGCCATTTTTTCGCCGATAGGCTGATTAAGCGTAGCAAAAACGCCGCGTTTGATAAGCAGCTGCACGATGTCACGCGGGGTGATGCCCAACGCCTCGGCAAACTCGCGAACCGTCGCTCCCTCAACAAGGCGAATAACCTTTAATCCGTCATCATTGACCGCACCGACCTGTTCGAGAATACGTTCCTCGATGGTGCGTTTCTGCGGTGCGTCTTGATCTCGTTCGGCAAACCTGCCTCCCTTGTCATTAGCTCCCTTACGACCTCCGCCACGGCCCGGACGACGACGGTTGTCCGTCGGCGGGATATAGGTCATCTGCGGAGCGGCGTTTTCGCCCGGAGTTCCGCGAAGCCCACGCGGACCATCACCTGGACGTCCTCGTGACGGTTCTGCAATAAGCCGTCCTGTCTGCGTCGGAGCATCTTTTACCAGCTTGTCACCGGCCTTGATACCCTTGTCGATCGCGTCTTTGGTAAGCGTTAATGTTTTGACGGTCGTGCCGGTCTTTGAAACAGGAGCCACCGGAGCAACTTCTACTGTTTCTGCAACGGCCGGTGCTTCGACCTCAGCTTCGACGGCCTCGACCGGCGCAGCTTCGGCAACATCAGTTTTTGGTTTGACGACACGCCGTGGTTCAGCAGGAGCCGTTTCAGCGGCCTCAACCACCTCTTCGACAACAGGAGCGGCGGCCGGTTTTTTGGTTAGATTTTTTACGTTCGACGTCGTACCAGCTTTTTTCTCCTCAGCCTCAACGGGCGGAGCAGATGCCTCGACAACGACAACTGGCGTAGCCGCGGGTTCGGTCGCCGCAGGAGTTGCGTCAACCTCAGGTGCATCCGGCGCGACAGAAATGTCGGTCTCGGCAACAGGGGCGTCTTCCGTCTTGGCGGCTTTCTTAATGATCTTGATGGCACGCTTTGGTGCGACCTCGGTCTTAGGAAAATACTTACCGCGAACCTTTTCAGCGACCTCATACGGGACGGAATTGGACGCAACGCTGACGTCGACGCCCTCACGGCGCAGGTCTTCCATCACACGTTTTGTGTCCTGCTTGACCTCTTTTGCCAGGTCGTATATTCGAATACTTTTACCGATCGCCATATTTAATAACTCTTGTCATTTACAGACCATCGGCAAATTATGCGATGGCCACTACCACTCGAACCTAAACATCCTTCGCTTCGTCAGCATCGCCCTCGGCTGCCGGAGTTTCAGTTTCTTCTGCCACGACTTCAGCTTCAGGCTCCGCTTCTGCCGCAGGAGTTTCCTCAGCAGCATCTTCTTTGACCGGAACTTCTTCAGCAACTGTCTCGTCGACAGCTTCTTCAGCAGCAGCTTCCTCAGCCGCAACCTCCGTCCCTGCGATATCTGCAACTGCTTCGGCCGCTTCTTCCACTGGTTCTTCGACACCCATTTCGACGTTGCGGGCTCTGACTATCTCTCCGGCTGCCGCTTTGATCGACTCAGCCTGGTCCATACTGACGTCAAGGAAATCGACGAGATCATCGACCGACGCCGCGGCAAGAGCCTCGACATCCTTAATGCCTTTTTCTGCCAACGTCTCCGCCTGAGGCGCGGTCACGCCCTCAAGAGCGGTGATCGGCACGGCCTCGCCCGAGGCCATCATTTTACCCATCTGCTGGGTGATCTCACGCTTGATCAACTCTTCGCTGACGATCTTGATCTCCCAACCGACAAGGCGGGTCGCAAGACGGACATTCTGCCCTTTCTTACCGATCGCGAGGCTCAACTGATCTTCGCCGACAATTACTTCCATCAGGCGGTTATCGATATCGGTGATGCGAACCTGCGAGACTTTTGCCGGTGACAAAGCGTTTGCCGCAAAGACCGACGGCTCCTCTGACCACTCGATAATATCGATCTTTTCGCCGCGTAATTCCTTAATGATCGCCTGCACACGTGAGCCTTTCATACCGACGCAGGCTCCGACCGGATCGACATCCTTTTCATTAGATGTAACCGCGATCTTTGCGCGGTCGCCCGGTTCGCGGACGCACGATTTGATGACGACTGTCTCGTCGTAGATCTCAGGCACTTCCATCTCAAAAAGCCGTTTCAACAGCTCCGACGAAGCACGCGACCCTTTGATCTGCTGGCCTTTTTGCTCACGTGAAACATCGGCGATGACAACGCGGATACGTTCGCCTTGATTCCACATCTCACCGCGTGATTGCTCCTGACGGGGCACAACGGCCTCAAGATTATTGCCGAGGTCGACGATCATATCGCCACGCTCAAAGCGTTTGACCGTACCGTTGATCAGCTCGCCCTTGCGGTCGATGTATTCTTCGTAAACTTTTTCGCGAATTGCCTCGCGGACTTTTTGCACCAAGATCTGCTTTGCCGTCTGTGCGGCGATGCGGCCCATTTCCTCGCGGTTGAGCGGCAGCAGCAGCATATCGCCGATCTCGATCTCGTCACCGGCAAGCTCCTGCGCCTCTTCGAGCGTGAGTTCGGTCAGCGGATCTTCGACCGTTTCGACAACGGTCTTTTCGGCCGAGACCTCGATCTCGCCTTCCTCCTGGTTCCACTCGACCTGGATGCTGTCGCCCGTCTTGTCCTTAAACTGTTTGCGAGCGGCCGCCTTAACGGCTTCTTTCATCGCCTCGATGATCATATCGCGGTCGAGCGACTGCTCACTACATAAAAGGTCTATACTCTGTCCGATGGATGATGTCATAACTCTTTCCCACTCGATGCCGGATTACCGGCTAAATTCTTTCGCAAGGTCGATCTTCAAATTTGCCTTGGATACGTCCTCGTATTTGAACGTCACCTTGCCCTGCGTTCTGTCGTCGATCACGATCTGATCTTCGCTCGCATCGACGATCTCTCCGATAAATATCTTTTGCCCGCCGATCGCCGTGGTTAACTTGACCTTAGCCAGTTTGCCGGTAAATTTTACAAAATCCGCCAGCGAATAAAGCTCGCGTTCGATACCGGGGCTCGAAACTTCTAATACGTATTTTGTCGGGACAATGTCCTCAGCGTCGAGGATCTCCTCAGCCGCCTTAGAAAACCGCGAACAATCGTCGATCGTCACGCCCTCGGGCTTATCAATATAGACCCGCACGACCATGTCGTGCTTAATGCCCGCGATCTCGACGTGGACCAATTCGACGCCCGTATCCACGGCAACTTTGGCCGCGATATTTCCTACACGCTCAATAACGAGATGCTTATCCATCACTTTCAACCCAAAAGAAAAAGTGGGTGCGAAACCCACTTGACACGATTCCCGCGCATCTCAGCAAACGATTATCTTACTTGAACATTAGCTTTTGTGCAAGTATAAAACGGGTCAGCCCCGCTCAATTCTTATTAACGATTATTGGCGTAGAAAGGCGGAACGTGCGGCTCCGAGCAGGCCGGCGTTGTCGCCGAGTTTGCCGCGAACGAGTTTGGCACGCGGCAGCGGCGGGATATGCCCGTGCGAGGATCTCGGCTTTGACACGAGGAGCAAAAGCATCCCAACCCTGTGTAACGCCACCGCAGATGACGAACATTTCAGGGTTCAAGGTATTAGCGAGCCCCGCAAGCATGATGCCGAGATAACGGCCCATGGTATTAAACACAGCTTTGGCTTGTTTGTCATCAGCAGCCCACGCCTCGTAAACCTGAGCAGCCGTCGTGACATTCATTCCGGCCTCTGACGCCATTCGCTCGATGGCGGTGCCCGATGCGTATTGCTCGATGCATCCGTGGCCGCCACACCCGCAAGGACGGCCGTCGGGTTCGACGCAAATATGGCCGACCTCACCGCCCGTACCGTCAAGCCCGCGGAGCGGCTCACCATTAATAATGATACCCCCGCCAATCCCTGTGCCGAGGGTGACGCAAACCGACGTACTGACATTCTGCGAGGCTCCGATCCAATCCTCGCCGATACCGGCAGCGGTCGCATCGTTTTCGATCGTCACCGGTAAATGAAACAGATCGTCGAGAGCAGCTTTCAAATTCATCCCGACAAGCGAGGGCAGATTTGGGAGTTTTGTCAGAACGCCGTCAAATTCTTTTGCAGCAGGAGCCGGAGCTGAGCATGCGACCGCATCAAAAGAACCGCATTCCGCTGCCATTTCACGAACCAGCTCGATTAGCTGTTCCGGCGAAACGCCCTTTGGGACAGGACGTTTTGCCAGATGCAGGATCGTGCCGACGCTATCGACGGCCGCAATCCGCAAATTTGTCCCGCCGAGATCGGCGGCCAAGACGACATTCACCATATATAAAGGTCAGCTGGTCGGCTTTTTCGGGCGATCTGCCTCAGGTACGTTTTTATAAACCTCGTCATATTTTGCAAAGCCATCCTTAATAACGGTGTCCATCAGATTTGCTTTATCGACCGACGTCACCTCGAGCAAGATCGAGGGCACTTCTTTTTTGAGCACGTCGTTCATAAACGGCTTGGTGTCGAGCTTTTCTTTTTTGGCGAGTTTGACCGCTGCTTCGACGGCCGCATTTGCAAGCGGGATGATCGGCTTATAGACGGTCATCGACTGTTTGCCCTCTGCGATATTTTGCAGGGCTTCGAGTCCGGCATCTTGCCCTGTTACTAAAACCTTGCCCGCAAGTCCGCGTTTTGCGAGAGCCGAGATAACACCGCCGGCCATGCCGTCATTGGATACGACAAACGCTTGGATATCGTCATTGTTTTGCGTTAGGGCGTTTTCAGCCATCTTCAGCGCCTCTTCCGGTTTCCAGTCAGTTATGAAATTATCCGCGACGATCTTGATATCGCCTTTGTCGATCGCTGCCTGCAAAACCTCAAGCTCGGCCTTTTTCATAATGACCGCGTTGTTGTCAGTCGATGCACCATAGACCATCACATATTTGCCTTTTGGCACTTTTGCTAAGGCGTACTCGGATATCTTCTTGCCGATGACCGGGACCTGATGCGAGATGTACGCGTCGATCTTGTCCGAATTAATAAGCCGATCATAACTAATAACAGGCACATTCTGCGCTTTTGCTTTATCGACCATCGACGCCGCCTGCGTCGCGTCATGCGGAGCGATCACAAGCACGTCGATTCCCTGCGTTAATAGGTTATCTACATCGTTCGCCTGTTTGTCGGCCTTATTATCTGCGACGGTCACGACGCAATCGGCATTGAGATGTTTGCAGTGTGCCTCAAACGCATCCTTATCCCGCTGCCAACGCTCTTCCTTGAGCGTGTCCATCGCAAAGCCGATCTTGATCCGCTTTTCTTTTGGCCCGCTCGAGCAAGAGGCGGCCATACCGACTGCTAATAGTAATATTGTAAACAGCAAAAACCCTCTTACTTTCATATCGATAATTTCTCCGAAAATATATTTTCAACTGAGGGAATTAGAACAAAATTTCAATGATCGGGCAATTGAGGTTTTTCACCAAATTGTATGCAGATACATGCCGGCATAAGAATGACAATTGTTACGTTTGTAATAAATATTCTCTTTTTCGTGTTTTGCCTTTGAATAAGGAAAGAACTGTGCTATAAATATGAATCAAATCCTAGCTTAGGCAGTTTTAAGCCATGGGAATAATTTTCTCTCGATTGACACGATTGACCGCCCGGATTTGATTGACACGGAGCATTAATTCGTGTAAAAGATTGAGAGAGTTGATTTTTGAGACAACAATGCATGTCCGGAATTAAGGATTTTCTGGCCAGTTAATATAGGGTCTCAAACAGTTATATATTTGAAATAGGATCGATTTTCAGGAGGAGATTAAACAGATGCTAGGCAAAAACATTGCTCGTAAATTCGTCACTTTAACCACGCTTGCTACACTTTTATGTGTTTCATCGATGATCGCATTGGCCGGACCTCTGGTCGCAGGTGCTGAGATCACCGTAACAGGCCAGGTAACCGTTAACGGTCAGACTGCGGTCTCGAATTCGACGATCACATCAGGATCGTCGATCACTACCGCTAAAGGCTCCAGTGCAGTTGTCAGCCTTGGCAAGCTTGGCCGTGTTGAAGTTCAAGAAGACACAATGATGACCTTGAACTTTACCGACAGCAGCATCATCGCAATGCTTGATTCGGGCAAGGTTCGCGTTTCAACGCCAGCCGGTGTTGCGTCAACCGTCACGACCAAGAATGCAACCTTTATGGGCGATTCTGCTCAGGCTGATAATTTCCTCGTCGAAGCTGAATGTTCGCACAGCCACATTGACACCACCTCAGGCTCGGCAACGATGCGTGAAGGTGCTAACGACAAGCAAGTTTCTGCGGGAACCTCGGCAACCGCCGGCAATCTCGTACAGACCGGTTGCAAGCCTTGTATGCGTCCGGGCTCGGGTACACCTCCGGCATTCGCGGGTTATCCTTGGTTGATCCTAGCCGCAGCTGGAGCAGCCGGAATTGGCATCTACTTTGCATCACGCGAAGGAGATGGACTCGGCGGCGGCGTTAGCGTTGTTAGCCCAACTCGTTAATCACCTATTTCAGCTCTTAATTATGCGGGTCATGTTATCTGACGTGACCCGCATAGTTTTGTCCATTTTTCGCCCGATTGATACTTTATTTACTTTTGTTACTTTATTGAACCATTATGCACATCGCAGTAATCGGCACCGGATATGTTGGCCTCGTCACGGGAGCGTGCTTTGCAGAGTTTGGCGTTGACGTCACCTGCGTAGACGTCGACCGCCAAAAGGTCGACAGTCTCAACAATGGCATAATACCCATCTACGAGCCCGGGCTCGACAAGATCGTAGAAAAGAACGTAGCCCAGGGCCGCCTCCATTTCACTACGGATATAAAACACGCGGTTGAAAATGCGCTTGTCGTCTTTTTGGCTGTTGGAACGCCGCCTCAGCCCGACGGTACGCCCGACATGAGCTACTATCGCCAAGCCGCCAAAGATGTTGCCGAGGCAATGAACGGTTACAAGGTGTTGGTCACAAAATCCACCGTCCCTGTCGGCACGGGCAAATGGCTGCATGAATTTGTAACGGCTAATCTCAGCTTCGATACTGAGTTTGGAGTTGCGTCAAACCCCGAATTTTTACGCGAGGGAGCGGCGATCACTGATTTTATGCGTCCAGACCGAGTCGTGATCGGCAGCAACGATTCGCGTGCTATCGACGTGATGAAAGAACTGTACCGGCCGTTGTATTTGATAGAAACGCCGATCGTCATAACCTCGCTTGAGGCCGCTGAGCTGATCAAATATGCTGCAAACGCATTTCTGGCTACCAAGATCACTTTTATCAACGAGATCGCCAATCTCTGTGATGCTATAGGCTGTGACGTACACGACGTCGCCCGCGGAATGGGAATGGATAACCGCATAGGGCGTAAATTCTTGCATCCGGGCCCGGGATACGGCGGCTCGTGCTTTCCAAAAGACACCCGAGCACTCACTACCGTTGCAGATCAGTTTGGCGTCGAGACACGTATCGTTGATGCTGTGATCGAAGCAAACGAACGCCAGCGTGACGCAATGATTAGCAAGATCGAAAAACTGGTAGGCGACCTCAAAGGCAAACGCATCGGCGTGCTCGGCCTGTCGTTCAAACCTGAGACAGACGATATGCGCGAATCGCCCGCGATTGATATCATCAAAGCTGTGATCGCTCGCGGCGGCAGCGTCACGGCATTTGATCCAGTCGCAATGGCTGAAGCAAAGCATTATCTTCCGAACATTGCATATGCTCACTGACGAATACGAGGCGATCGATGGTGCAGACGCATTGGTCATAGTTACGGAATGGAACCAGTTTCGTGCCCTCGATATGGAAAAGGTCAAGTCATTGCTCGCGGCACCAAAGATCGCGGATCTCCGCAATATTTACGAGCCGCAGGATATGATCGAGCTTGGGTTTGAATACGTGGGAGTCGGACGTTAAGGAAATATGTCTCTAACTAGCAAAGTATTAGTTACAGGTGGAGCAGGTTTCATCGGTTCAAATTTGGCAGAGGAATTGATCCGTCAAGGAGCTCGCGTTACGATCATCGATAATCTGGTGACCGGATTTCGCGAGAATCTTGAAGAGATCAACGGCGATTTTGATTTCATCGAGGGCGACATCAATGATGACGCCGCTCTGTCAAAAGCCATCGATGGTTGCGAGATCGTCTTTCACGAAGCCGCTCTTCCGAGTGTTCCGCGCTCAGTCGATGATCCCGCCGAAACTCACGAAGCATGCGTCAACGCCACTCTAAAGCTGCTCATCAAATCAAAAGACGTTGGCGTCCGTCGCGTTATCTACGCCGCGTCAAGCTCAGCGTATGGTGATCAACAGGTTCTGCCAAAGGTCGAGACGATGCGGCCTGATCCGCTCTCACCATATGCCGTCGCAAAGATCACCGGCGAATTTTATTGCCGCTCATTTAACAACGTCTACGGATTAGAGACGATGTCGCTCCGTTATTTTAATGTCTTCGGCCCAAGACAAAATCCGGCATCAATGTATTCCGGGGTCATTTCGCGATTCGTCGATGCACTGATGACCGACACTACGCCCGTTATATACGGCGATGGCGAACATTCACGTGATTTCACTTATATCGACAATGTTGTTGACGCCAACATCAAGGCGATGAATGCAGTCAAAGGAATTGGGGAGACGCTAAACGTCGCCAATGGCGATCGGATCACGCTTAACGAATTATTGAGTGTGTTAAAGAAGATTACCGGCAAAGATGACGTTCAAGCTGATCATCAGGCTCCGCGCAAAGGCGATGTTCGAGATTCGCAGGCAGACAATACCCGAGCTATCGAATGGCTCGGGTATGAACAAAAAGTCGGGTTGGAAGAAGGGCTCCGCCGCACGATCGACTGGTGGAAGGGCAGCCGTTTTGCAAAATAGTCCGTTTATTTAGGTATAACAAACGAGTCTTCCGCCATTGGTGAATTTACGAGGGTCTGTTTTGTCTTGAAATTAGCATAGGCAGTTATCTGGCCCAGATCAAACCGCTGCGAATATTTTTTGGGGATCAGTAGCCCCTCGACCGTCTCAAATTCATCGACCTCTACAGACGTCGTCACAACTCGTCCCCCGGCATCATAGGCTGATTCGTACCCTTTCATCTGACTGGTCTTTTCATCAACAAAAAAGTCAGTGTAAAAGCCTTCGGGTGTTGTAATTCGAAATCCCTTTTTCTTTTTCTTGTCCTCGCTTAGAGCGGTGATAACATATCCATTGTCGCCGATTCTCTGCAATACAGGAAAACCAAGACTCGTCATCGGCGGCAGAGAAAACCCCGGGATCGACGAATAAGTCGAACGCCCATCATAGACCTGTTTTAGTGATTGAACCGCACTGTTTATCTCAAAATAGTATTTGTCCCCGCTGACAGCCGTCGAAAACACTCCCGGCAACGCCTGTCCCATAAATGTTAGATCGGCCGATCCTTTTTGGACGAGCGAAGTCATTTTCTTAAGCTTTTCACCGCCATGTGCGGCGAGTGTTGCTTTCGCAACATCATTTGCAGCAACATCAGCCGCAATTGGAGCAGTTTTATCGGGTACAGTTGCCTTGCCGATCGTGTTGGGCTGAGCGATTGCCGCCAGAGAAAACAATGCAATTAAGAGAATCGAGCCGTAAAATTTATTCATAATACTGAAATAAAGAATTTAAGAAATAAAAAGAGAGATGAAAATAAATACGTTTTCATCTCTCTTTCGTTTCATAATTGTACGCGAACTACTGCTTACCAGCTAAATCGCATATTGAGATTGACCCTCCGGTTAGGTCCGCTGCCGCCACCGCCGAAAGGCCCAAAACCACCTCCGGTCGAGGTCGACTGGCCAAAACGACTATTACTAAGACTGCCCGATGGATTAGCAAGGTTGACCGTATTGAACAAATTCTGCACTTCGACGCTAAAATTTAGGTTATACGGCTTACGGCTATCACCGCCACCGCCGCCCATACGCATCATTCCCATGCCGCCGCCGCCGCCGCCGCCGCCAGGGCCGCCCATGACAACCATTTGAGGAGCTCCGCCACCTCCGCCGCCGGGACGTCCGCCGCTGTCACCGCCTCGTCCGCCTCCGGCACCGCCCGCCGCAACGGACTGTGCAGACTTTCCAAAGCTAAAGGTCTTACCAACACGCATACCAACCGTAAAACTTGAAGGCCCTTGGCCAAAGTTTCGAGGCAGGATCGCTGACGGATCAAAACCCGAAACATTACAGAATGAGTTCGTCAGGTTAAGTTCGACACAACGGTTCTTCAATTCACCATAGGTTGGACGTTCGTTGAAAAATCCGTCACCATTTGAATCGACGCCGCGCGTAATGTTAAACGGACGGCCTGATGTCAAAATAATATTCGGATTGACCGATATACCCCACGGCAGTGTTACATTACCAAAGACGAAAAAGCTGTGCCGAGCGTCGAACGAAGCCCGACTGTATTCGCCGGTAAGATCGTAGCTATATGCCGGTGAGCCTCCATCCGCGTCACTTTTAACGAAACCAAGTCCATAATTCGCAAACAGCGAGATCTTTTGACTGATATTCGCTCGCAAATTAAGGTTTAGCCGAGTCTGTCTACTCGTGGCACTTGACTCATAGGCATTTATATTACCCAACGCCGGGTCCGGCCGTAGTGAACCAGAACAATTGATACCCGTTGGACAGATCGGCGCGTTGATATTACGCGTCCTGATCTGATGCAGCGATTTACTCGCGATAAACGTCGAAGTTAAGGTTAATTTCGATGTTAGGGCCCGTTCGACTGAAAAAACGGATTGAATTGTGTACGGAGCCTGCAATACCGGGGACACTGTCCGAAGAGTGTTCGACTGGGTTGCCGGCAGTACTGCTAAAATTTGAGCGGCGGTCGGTACATTTGTCACGCCGGTTAGCGTGAACACAGGTTGGGCGAGCAAAACAAGAGCAGCCGCTCTACGAGCCGGATCGGGGTCATTTGCACTTACAAGCAAGCTAAGCTGGTTAACTCCGTTGAAACGCAAGGCCTGAAGCGTATTGTTTTCGTTAAAACGCTCGTAAAAGATACCGGCTCCCCCGCGAAAGACAAATTTTGGCTGTTTCGCTCCCCCCGCACCCGGCGACCAGGCAATACCAAGCCTTGGGGCAAAGTTGTAATTGCTGCTTATATTCGACTGATTCTCGTAGCGCAAGCCAATACTCACTAACAGATCGGGACGCATCTTCCAGTCATCCGAAACAAACACCCCAGCTTCAAATTGAGAAACACCGACAACCGGGTTACCGGTCGTCAGGTTAAATTGTGTCGGGTTATATTGAGCGCCGACTAATCCGCTCACCTTACACCGGTATTGCTCGATCGATGAAATAATTAGATCACCGTTAAGGTCACATGCCGCGTCAGCCGCCAAGAATCCTGGAAACGCGAACGTACCGCCGTAGTTACTCTCCGAACGATCTGAAATAGAAACGTGTCTGAGTTTACCGCCAAACTTGAACGAGTGCTGCATATTCTTGCCAAACGATGTACTCGTAAAGTTATTCAACTCCCACGTCTTGTTTCGATTGGAATTCAAACCGATCGACGATCCGCCGCCAATAAATGCTTGTGAAACATTGATCGTCGGCACCGAATTATCACCGGTCTGCTTGCGTTCGTTATCGCTGTATTCAAACCGGGTCTCATTTACGGTTTTAGCATTAATGATCATCGTCTCGGTTAAACGAAACTCGTGCTCTCGCGATGATGTCTTGTATGCTCTCGTCGGCAACGATGTGTCACCAATGCCTTGAAAATTAGAGGTCGCGTTAGCAAAGCTATAACGAGCGACCACCGTGTTCTTATCATTGATCGCAAAATCAAATCGCGGTGCGATATTGAACCGTTTGGTCGGCTGCCGTACATCACGTCTAAATGTCACGATATTAAATGACGAGTCTAGTATCTGGGCGTTTATGACCGCGTTATTATCGTTATCCCGATTGTTAACGTCGAGCGAAAACGATGATTTTCCCTTTCTAATTGGCCCCGAAAGATTTCCGCCAAAATTTCTCTGTTGGGTCGGAGCTCGATTAACCGCAAACGGGTTGCGCGAATTGAGACTCTCGTCGTTAAAGCTGCCATTGACTGAACCGCGCCATTTATCCGAACCCGGACGCGTGAGGATCTCGATACGGCCTGATCCGGGACGATCATACTCTGCGGAAAAAGGATTACTATTTATACGGATCTCTCGGATCTGGTCCTTTGACGGCAACTGGCCACCCGTAAAACCATCAATGTAGATCTGTCCGCCGTTTGGGCCGGCCGATCCGCCAACCAAGGCCTGCAATGCGGAAGCGAGTTCATCCGGGTCATCCGGCAGAGCATCAAGATCCTTGCCCGAGATGACAGTCGCGTCTTTATTACTATCCGCGTCTGTTGACACCTGAGTTGCATTATTAACGTCAACCGTCTCGTCCACGCCTGAAACGGTGAGAACAACTATCAGCTCGTTCTTTTCGCCGGCCGTCACAACGACATCAGTATTTTCGTAAAGGCCAAAGTTGGTGGCAATCGCTTTCACGGTGTATTTACCGGGTGCCAATGCAGTGATCGTGTATTCGCCGCGAGCATTGGTGATCGTCTGCTTTTGTTTGCCGTCAGCGGAAACCGCCGTGACAGTGGCACCGACCAGAATCGCTCCGAGTGCGTCCGTGACAGAGCCGCCGATACTGCCGGATGTCTGTGCGAACGCCGCACCTGCCGAGATAATAGAGATGATCCCTACCAGAATAAAAGTTCGTATGAGTTTCATGATAATAATTTATTAAGTATTGCTTTGACCTGTCGGGCGAATGCTCAAATCGGCGTTCGTCCCCGAATAGTTAGTTAAAGTTTAGGGGAATCCAACGCCATCCATTCCCGGGATCGAAAAGCCGCCTTCCACGCCGCCCTGTCCGGAACGTCTGCCGGTGGCCTGAGCCATTCTTAGAAAAGGCTCGACTCCCGCGAGTAATTTGATCGCACGCATACGCGTGACATTTCCGTTATTTGTACTTGAGACGGCGATCATATCGCCCGCCTTTAGATTTTCAACTGTTATGGCCGGAAAGCGTTCGAGCATCTCATCAACGCTGCCTCCGCCACGGCCGCCCATTCCGACCCGAACGGGTCCGCCCGGTGTTTGTCCTTGTCCAGCAGGCTGTCCACCTGTATTCGGCGGACCAACCTGAACATTACCGCCCTGTCCGACTGGACGCGGGCCGGTCATGCCGGCTGCTCCCATTTGTGCACCTGCCATCCGCTCTGCCATCTCAACAGGAAAATTCTTTAACACCGTTCTCGGGCCGACCTCGATGGTCACTTCTTTATTCGTCTGAAGGTTTTTGATAACAACTTCGTTCTTGGCCACATCGGTCGAAACGACAGTACCCGCAACGGTCTGGAAAGCTCCGGTCAGGATCGTTTCCGCGGTCATCGCGTTGCCCTCGGTATTTTTATCGCCTATAGCACGGAGCATATCGCCGACCTTGATCTCGGCCAGCGTGCTCGGCTTTGCCTCGTCAAACCGCTCCGAATCCGGTGCGTAACGGATAAATTTCGCACCCGTCTTTGGCGTCACGACCAGAGCCGTGCTGCCCGTCAGATTGCGAACATCCACCGTTATCTGTCCCTGTGGGCTAACCGTCGTCACCTTGCCGGCGATACCACGTTTTTGCCACTCGGCTGCTTCTTTAGCGTTCTTTGCTGCAATATCCGCTTTTGTAATGAAATATATCGTGCGTGCGTTTAACGATTTACCATCCGAACCGGCTAATGCCGAGACGGTTACTTTATCACCGACAGCGATATCTGCTAACGCACCGTCCACCCCTTTGGCAAAATCGAGAGTTTCAGCGGATACGCGTTTGAAAGCGGTCTTTTCGGTAATTGCGGCGTCGACCTTTCCAGTGTCCGTGGTAACGCTGATCGATTTGGATTCTATCGCGGCGACCTCACCTCTAACATAGGTAGGTTTTGTCGCGGCTCCGGGGGTTTGACCGAACACAAGAGCAAAGACGCCTGAGAACAAGAATATCAATACAGAAATAAGTATATTTTGCAGCATAACTATAAATTCCCTCGTTTTTATACGCGTTGAAAACGCCATTGTTGCGTGCTTCAACAGTATAAGACGTTAATTCTATCAGTAAGGTTCGAGGCTATTTGTAAAGAAATGTAAAATTGTGCAAGCGTAGCACTTACGCGTTTTGCCATTTGGCCGTCGAGCGGCCGGTGAGGATCAACCCGATGCCAAAAGCAAAGACGGTAAAAAGTGCGATCAGCCACACATAGGGAAGCGAAAGCAGGAGCGTCCAAACGGCTACGCCGAGTAGCGTGGCGAGCGTTTCGGAGCGATTATTTTCAGAGAGAAATCGTTTTTGGATCATCTTGCCGAGACTCACTTGTAACGACACTCTGCCAAAAACGTAGCCAAGCACGAGTACCAGCATGCCCATCAGTCCGAGCGTCGCACCCAAATAATTTGGCAGCAGCAAGGCACCGGCGATGATCGCACTCATAACAAACAGAAACGCACCCGCACCGAGGGCACAGACCTTGAGCCATGACAACTGGATCCGAGCCACGGCGCGGCCGACGGCCCCAGGAGCAAGCGTTGTAATCACTATCGAGATAATGAACCAAAAAGTGCGACGACCACACGTTGCGCGACAAAACTGATCGAAAACGTGGGCGAAAAAAAGCTGTGTTGGGTTTTGTCCAAAGTTTCGCAGCTCTTCCTCAAACGCACCAAGCGTAACGGTCTCTTTCCCCGACACACGCGTGCTGCCCTCGCCCTCTTGCTTATAAACGCCGCCGAGTACAAACACATCGCCGC
This sequence comes from Chloracidobacterium sp., assembly GCA_016712045.1. Classification (GTDB taxonomy): domain Bacteria; phylum Acidobacteriota; class Blastocatellia; order Pyrinomonadales; family Pyrinomonadaceae; genus OLB17. The sequence goes on from JADJRV010000017.1 coordinate 100,108, forward strand.
CAATATGCGAATTGTCTTTTTGAGTTACGTTACCGCCGATCGTCGCTACATCTTCGGCAACAGTGCCCTCGACTGAAATATCGCCACCGACAGCGAGCGCGCTCTTTGCCCGTTTTTTGATAACAATTGATTTACCGAATACTATAATGTCCTGATCCGGAGCGTCATTGACAATGACCGTCATCTGGTCTTCGGACGTGGTTATCTCAGGATGTGGAGACAGTCCAAAGACGCAGATCACCTGAGCGGCGAGCAGCAAAAACGCAAACGTGAGCAGTCTTTGCGGCAAGACGCGGCTTGTAAATGCTGTCTCTGTTAAATAAGTCACTGTGGCAGGGATTTATTAAGTTTTGAGTGTCCTCAAAACCCGTCGCGAGATAAATAAAGTAAAAGCCGCAAACATCATCACCAGCGCACCGACCGCGAGGGCTCCGATCTGAGCCTGTCCGGCAATGCTGCGGACAACGATAGCAAGCCCGATAAACAGCGAATAGACCAAGTGGCCAAATATGCCACCGATCGCGGCAGTCTGACCCAAAGCTTCGGCTGCTTTCTCCAATAACGATCCGGCCTCGGCCCCCATCGCAAATAAAACAAACAAAGCAAGCCCCGCACAGATAAACAGCGCGTTAAACCGCTCACGCGGCCGACGCAATCCGCTCACAGTGCTTTCAGCATTGGCAACGACCTGCTTTGCAAAATCCGCGGGCAGTTCTAGTTCGCGTTCGTGACCGAGACTGATATCTAAGTTTCTCAGAAATTCTTTTTGATGATTAAGTTCGACAGAACAAGCCCTACACGACGCAAAATGGAGATCCATCTGCATCTCAAGCGCCGCATCGAGCTCGCCGTCCACATAGGCAGCGATCTCGTCGGTCGGGCATTGTAATTCCTGTATCTGCATCAAAATCCTGTAAATCCCCGCTCGATAAAAATCGTACGCATCATCTCACGTGCTCTAAACAATCTGTTTTTCACCGTCCCAAGCGGCAGCCCGGTAACATCGGCGATCTCGTCATAGCTCAGATCACGCGAATGTCTAAGCAAGATCAGGTCGCGATACGCTGGCGGTAAACAATTCACAACCGCGTCGATCTCGTTCCGCCATTCTCGAACCTCATGATCTTTCTCAGGCGACGGGCGCCCGCTCTCGATCTGTATTTGGTATGTGCCGTCGGCATTCTCGGTCTCGATACTCTGCGGTGTGATCGAATTTCGCCGCATGTGGTCGATCGCCGCATTGTGGGCAATACGGTAAAGCCAGGTCGAGAATTTATACTCGGCACTATATTTACTTAAGCTGTTATAGACTTTGATAAATACTTCTTGCGTGACGTCCAGAGCCGAATCGTAATCGCCGAGCATGCGAAAAACGTAACTCGTTATCTGTCGCTGATAGCGGTGGACAAGCTCCTCGAAACCGTCAGAACGTCCGCCGATGGCACTGATTATCAGTTCGCCATCGGTCAAACCCTTGATTCCTTCGATTGATATCGCTCGTGTCGCCATCGTGATAGGGGTACTACGGTAGTTTTAATTAAATTGTTTCAATCCGCAAGCGAACGGGAGAATTTTGCCCACGAAATACACCAAATACACAAAAAAAGAAATAAGTCCTTCTATTTCGTGTATTTCGTGTATTTCGTGGGCAATTTCTTAAAAGCTTAGGGCGGCGAGGCCGGCGGGTGATGCGAGGTCGTTGAAATTAAGTCCGCCGCCCGGCAGACTGAGGCCGACATCGTCTGACGAAAGAACCCTGACATTACGCCCGAGCGCCTCTGACGCGATGCTCTGGACACGAGCCGGAGCAAATTCTTCGCCGACGACCATTACACTGTCAAGCGTCCCGGCTGCACCGAACCTATCGTTATAAAACATCACCAGCCGATAGACCTCGTCGTCGATCTCATCCGCCGAACAAGTCACGGAACGGACCACCGCCGGTTCGGCTCCGCGAAGCAGCAACGCCGTAAAACCGTCATTATTTGAGCTGATAAGCAGCGAATCGAGCCCGCTGTCACCGCCCATCAGCCAGTTAGCCTCGCCCATTGCACGCGGCACGATGAGCCCTGCTTTCCATCCCATCGATTCAAAATGTGTCTCATATTCGTCGATCACGGACAGCTTGACCGCAGTCGCAAAATATCGAACGCGGCCGTCTTTGTCCGGCGAGATCTTTTCCATCGCGATACGCAGATGTGCTGCCGGTGCCCCAAAGCTCTGCTCGGCTTTCCAGTCGAGTATCTCGTCGCGTTCGTTATTTGACGCGGGTTCGCTGTCGAGCGCGAGTATCGCCGCCCGGGCAGTATTGCTCGGCAGCGCAATGGACCATTTTTTCTGACCCATTAACCCGGCGATCTCGACAACCTCACGCAGGGCGGATGCAAATTCGAAAGGTGCAACGATGTTGGTATCTAAAAAGCCCGGTTCGAGCACACCGTCCGCAAGGGCAACGGTAGCTGCCTGTTTGATACTTAAATTGGTACGACTGCCCTGAAGAGCAACGGCCGAGATGCTGTTTTTATCGATGCCGAGAGCGGCGTTGGGGAAGCTGGGACTGGTTATTGCAGAAAACATATATTGTTAATACTTATTGAACGGCATCCCGTTGCTGTCCTCGCCATCGGCAAGGCTCCTGACGTCTTTTAGACCTTGCCCGCCCTCGGACGAATTCGCATCGTCACCCTGAACCTCATCCCACTCGGTTTTTTCGAGGACCGGATCGATCGGCTTTTCACGCAGGTAATTTGCCTCAACAAGCGAGTCGATATTCTGCGGCAGCTTGCCCTTGTCGGCCGTATATTGGTCGATGGCCCGACGCATCTGCCAGAGATTTTCTTTCAACACCGTCTCACGAGCCTGCCTGACGCTACGTTCATAAGTCGGCACGGCGATAGATAGCAAAATGATCATGATAAACATCGCGATCATCAGCTCAAGCAGCGAGAAGCCTTTCTGTCTGCCTTTCACTGACCACTGACCACTGACCACTGACCACTGCCCTTTACCAATCACTATACTTCTCCCCGTTCATCGCCTCTTCATCTGAGGCCGACCTGACGTCAAAAATATTTACCTCGTCCCAATTGTCCGAGTCAGCCGACTGATACGACGACCTCAGTTTCCATTCTTTTTCGCCGGTGATCGGATCTACCGGTATCTCACGCAGGTATACCTTGATCACCTCTTTATCTTCATTGATCTCGGTCGCCTGAGGGGATTTGTCGGTAATACCGCTGCCGCTTGTAATATTGACCCCTCGAGCACGAACGCGAACGCCCTGTACAAGCGTGTCCAGACTTGGCGGAAAGCGGTCGAGATTATCAGTCTCAAATATCTTGCAATCATCAATGACCACGCGACTCCGCGGATCCGCCGGCGTGTTAAATGTCGAATTCGGAGCCGTCGGATTACCGTTAGTGATCGCACCCTGCGGACACGATCCATAAGTGTCGCGTTTAAATTCGTCTATCGCACTGCGCAGCATCCGCAGCGTTTCACGTAGCTTTAGCTCCTTTTGCCGCTTGACCGAGTTTTGTGCGAGCGGGATAGTGCCGACAACCAGTATCGCCAGCACACCAAGCGTGATTATCAGCTCAAATAGGCTATAACCACCCATCTGACTACGCTTATTTTTTATCCGGCAACCAGTCACTTTATTAGTCAAATTTCAGCTTAAAGCTCTTGCCGTCGACGGTCATAAAATTGAGCACATCACGGTCAAACGCTATCTCGGGCCGCCCGGCAGCGAGGGCCTCGATCTCAATATACGCAAAAACTCCGGCGGCGTTCGCGTCGTCTTTCGACGTCAGCGAAACATACATCTTGCCGTTTTGGTTGAGGAACGGAACCGCTGGAGAATTAGCTATAACGCCAAAAACATCCCCGTACGAGACACCACGGACAGCGACTTTCTTAACATCAAATTTCAGCCCCATGACCGCAGATCTAAAGTTTCCGGCACCGTCAATGAGAACGGGAATTTTCACACGTTCACCGGCTTTCATCTCCGGCATTTCGATGCCAAACTTCGGCCCGATCGCCGCAGTCGGATCGACAGGATCTTGCACAGCGGTTTTAACCTCATTGGTCTGTGCCGAGGTGTCAGCGGTTTGATTTAACTGCAAAGTCTTGACGCTGTTGTCGATCGGTTTGAGGTTCGGAATGATCGATTCCGTGGTCTTTGCCGTAGCAGATGTGGTCGCATCTGTTTTGACGTATTCCGGTGCCTCGGTCGGTCGATCTGGCAATTGGACCGCCGTATTCGTCGGCAGACGACGCATTGCGGCCAGATAATCCTGACGGTCTTCCTCGACGATCATCGCCTCAAGCGAGCTGTTCGTCGGCACCGCGAGGCTGCCGGTCGGCCGTTCGATCTCGTCCTCAGGCAAGATGGCCGGAGCACGTATCACACGCGGAGTAACCGCAATGACGATGTCGATCTGGCGATTATCTCGGGTCGGTGCGGTGAATAGGCGGCCGATGATCGGTATCAAGCCGAGCAGCGGCAAACCCTGCCTGCCCTTTGTCTCCGTACCCGAAGCGACGCTGGCCAGAAGTAACGTTTTGTTGTTTTGAATTCGTGCTGTTCCCTTGATCGTACGCTCGGTGAATGTCGGAGTCAGCGTCGACGCTCCTGCGACATCTTTCGACTCGATCTCCATCGCGACCTGTACGTCTTGATTTGGGAAAACAAGCGGCTTAAATTTCAGCGTCAATCCGACCTGTTCGTAATTGATCACGTTCGAAACAACACCGCCATTACCGGTCGTGGTGCCGGTACCGGTTACAAACTGAGCACTTTGTACCGGAACACGTTGCCCGATACGGGCCGAGGAATCTTCGTTATTAAATGCATGTATCTGCGTCGAAGCGATCAGCTTTGTGTCCGATTTGCTCTGAAAAGCGGATAAATTCATCGCCGGCAAAATTATCCCGGTTGCGATCGAATACGGCAGCGCGGCTCCGGTTATGCCTCCGACCACCGTGTTCACTAACCCCTTAGGACCGAGACCGACCTGTCCTTGCTGAGATCCGCCAAGGTTGGTGAGCTGACTTTGCGTACCGACCTGGTTGCCAAGCTGCAGCAAGTCGCTCTTATTGACCTCGTAGATAGCCACTTCCATTACGACTTCGGCACGGTCCTTATCTAATGATGCGATCAGGCTGCCGATGAGCTGAATATTTTCCTGCGTATCACGGATCGTGACACTGTTGGTCGCGTCGTCCGTAAGGACGATCGTTCCGCTACGGCCCGGCTGTGCGGGAATAGCTGTTTGGACAACTTTTGCGACATCTTTCGGGGCAGCATTTGCGAGATAAAACGTCCTCAGCACGAGCTGTTGAAACTTAACTCGTTGTGCCTGTGTCGCGACCATGATCGTGCGCGGTCCGACCTTCTGAAAGAAAAGCCCTTCTTGCAAAAAGATGTAATCGAGGGCACGAGCCGGCGTCACACCCTTTAGATCGATAAACGTCTTACGCCCTGCCGCCTGAAATGATTCGCGGTCAAACAGCACATTAAGATCAAGGTCTTTTGCCAATTCCTTAATAATTACTTGTAGATCTATACCTGTCGGAAACGAAACATCCCGCAATTTTTCAAGCTTTTGCGGCATCTGCGGCTCGCCCTTGGCGTTAACATAGGCGGTCGGAACGATCTTTACGGAGCCTGTTTTAGGATCAATGTCGGGATCGGTCACAGACTTTTGCATCCGCACCATTCGGTCCATTTCTGTCTTAGCAAGCTCATTTGTCGGGTCGAACGCATACGCACGTCGATACGCCGCGTAGGCCGCCGGATAATCTTTTTCATTCGCGGCGATCGCTCCCTTTTTCATGTAGAGTTGCGACGCATTAAAGAGCGCACGCACCAGATGCAGCCTGTATTCAGGGTTCTTTGGGCTTTCGGCGACGGCGAGTGCAAATTCCTCGACAGCGCGATCCCATTCCTCAGCCGCCTCAAACTTCATACCTTCTTTGAAATGCTTTTTATCGTCGACAAAACCAAATGCGGCCGTCGGCGTCAGCATCGCGAGAAGCAGCAATAGCGTCACAAAAAAGGTTAGGTGCGTTGATCGTTTCATATTGATATCGGCAGTTTCCGAAAAACAAACTGTGTAAATCCACTAATAGCCAGAGATTAACACGCCGTCCGGAAGGCAAAGTTTCAAAAAAATCCAGGTTAATTTTCGGTTTATCACGCGGAAATTGCAACCACAATTCGATGTTCACTATTCGTTGTTCACTTGCTCAACTGCCGCCGCAAATAATCAAGAGCCGCCTGGCTGGAACGCCAACGGATCAAGTATCGGTCGCCCGGCAGCACGATCTTGGCAGATTTAACGCCATTTGCCCCGGCATAGCCGATAAACACCGTCCCGACAGGCTTTTCGTCAGAGCCGCCATCCGGCCCGGCAATGCCTGTGATCGAGATCGCATGGTCCGTGCCCGCGTATTTCCGCATCCCGGCGGCCATCGCCTCGGCACACTCGGCACTGACAGCACCGTGTTGCTCTAAGATCTCAGCAGACACTCCGAGAGTCCGCATTTTCGCCTCGTTAGAGTAAGTGATCGCACCTTCCATAAAGTACGCCGACGATCCCGGCACATCCGTCAAACGCTGGCCGATCAGCCCGCCGGTGCAGCTTTCGGCGACTGAGAGCGTCTCACCACGCTGCTTTAACAGCGTTCCAACCACCTGTTCCATCGTGTCGCCGTTGGTCGAAAAAACGGCCTTGCCAAGTGCCGCAGCCAATTCATCGGCGAGCTTGTCAGCAGTTGCTTTGGCATCGTCTGCACTATCCGAGCGGGCCGCAACGTGTATCTCGACCTCGCTTTTGTTGAACAAGATCGATGTCTGAACATCTTTATACGACGTATAGATCGGTGCTGCGATCTCATCGACCGCCGATTCGCCGAGCCCCGACACACGCAATATCCGCCGTTTTACATAAACCTCACCGGCGATAGCTTTTAACTTTGGGAAAACATGAGCCGTGAACATCGCCTGATTTTCACGCGGCGGCCCCGGCAGAATTGCAAGTATCTTGCCGTCGATCTCGGCCATCATCCCAACCGCCGAACCATTTGGATTTGGCAAAATGTCCGCACCATCGATCACATAAGCCTGACGCTTATTGATCTCAGGCATCTCGCGTCCCCAAGCCTTAAACCGCTCACGCAAATTTAGCTCGATATCGTCGTGATAAACTAATTTCCGCCCGATGGCATTCGCTGTAAATTGCCGCGTAATATCGTCCTCAGTCGGCCCCAGACCGCCCGTAGTTATCACAATATCCGACCGTCGCAAAGCATCACTCACCGCCTCTTCCAATCGAGCTCCGTCATCACCTACAACGGTCTTGAGCAATACCTCGATACCAATATCATTCAGCTCACGCGTCAGCCACAGACTGTTAGTATCAGTCTTATCCGGCGTCAAAAGCTCGGAACCGATTGCGATAATTTCTGCTGATAACATATGATCTTTAGCCCACGAAATACACGAAAGACACGAAAAAGAAGTGAATCCGCCTTTTTTGTGTCTTTCGTGTATTTCGTGGGCAATTCATCCTTGGGCATTGAGATAGTCGCGGACGATCTTCATATCTTCCCAGACCTCGCGTTTTTTGTGCGGGTCGCGGAGCAAGTACGCCGGATGAAACGTCGGCATCACCTTGACGCCAAGATAGTCGTGAAAATGCCCCCGCAGTTTACCGATCGGCACTTTGGTCTCAAGCAGATTTTGAGCTGCCGTCGCACCCAAAACAACAATAACTTTAGGTCGAACAACGGCGACCTCGCGTTTTAGATAAGGCTTGCAAGCGATAGTTTCATCCGTCTCAGGAGCACGATTGCCCGGCGGGCGGCAGCGATTGATATTGCCGATAAAAACATCGTCACGGGTCAGCCCGATGCTCTCGATGATCTTCGTCAAAAGCTGCCCCGCACGCCCTACAAAAGGCTTGCCCTGCTCATCCTCATCCGCCCCCGGAGCCTCGCCGACAAACATCAGATCGGCGTTAAAATTCCCCGTACTATTTACCACCTTTGACCGCCCAAGCCCGCTCAATTTACAACGCGTACAATCCGCCCCGATCTCCGCCCGGATCTGCTCGATGGTCTCAGTCGGTTCCGGCAAAGACGGCAATTCGTCGGCATTTAATGTGATTGCGGTATTTTCCATATCCCTTGGTCCACCTTGGTCCACCTTGGTCCGGACCGGACCAGAACCCAATAGTTTTGACAATGACGGCAAAGACGCAAGCCGCGAACCGGCGGGTTTCGATTCAGGTGGTTTGGCACTTACTGACTTTATATCTGGAATTTCAGATCTGAAATTTGAGATTGCCTCTGAATTTCTAATTTCTAATTTCAAATTTGAAATTTGTTCCCGCTCCCCCGCCTTCAAGTCACCACAAAATTCCAACGTCTCAACCCCAAGCTCCTGTAAATACAGCACTTGCTCACGCACATCGGCTATTAACTCAGTGATCTCTGTGTTCTCGGTGGCTGGCATTATCCTTTTCGCAGGCGGACTATCTCGTCCAATATCCGATCCGCCATTTCGCGTTTTGACATTAACGGCAATTCGATCTCGCCGCCCGATCGGGTCAGAATCGTTGCGATATTTGTATCAGTATTAAATCCCGCACCGGCTTTTGTGATGTCATTTGCGACGACCAGATCGAGCCCCTTCTTTTCCATTTTCGAACGAGCATAGCCGACAACATCATTTGTCTCGGCGGCAAAACCGACGACGAGCATTCCGTCGTGGCGGTTTTTCGAAACCTCGGACAAAATGTCCGGCGTCTTTTTGAGCTCAAGCGTCATCACATCGCGGCCGTCTTTTTTGATCTTCGCATCCGCCGCATTTGCCGGAGCATAATCAGCAACCGCCGCCGCACCGACGAAAACCGTAGCATTTGCGATCTCGGCTTTGACGGCAGCGTGCATATCTTCGGCCGAAACTGCCCGGATAACTTTTACATTCGCCGGCGGATCAACCGTCGTCACGCCCGCAACAACCGTGACCTTTGCCCCTCTTACCGCCGCCGCCTCAGCAACCGCAAAGCCCATCTTGCCTGATGAATGATTTGAAATGAATCTTACAGGATCGATCGCCTCGCGAGTGCCGCCGACAGTGATGAGGAAATGTTCGCCTTTTAAGTCCAATGTCCCATGTCCAATGTCCAATGTCTCCACGACCTGCTCTTGACTTGGGGCTTTGGACTTTGGACCTTGGACGAGCAGGCTAATAGCCTGCTTGACGATATTTTCCACATCTTCCAGCTTCCCAGTCCCAACTGTCTTACACGCCAGTTCCCCAGCGACCGGCTCGACAAAATGCACGCCATCAGCTTTTAGCTGGGTGACGTTTCGCTGGGTCGCGGGCTGTTCCCACATCGTGGTGTTCATTGCGGGGGCGACCATCACCTTTGCGGTAGTCGCAAGATATGTCGAGGATAGAAAATCATCCGCAACGCCATTGGCAAACTTGCCAATAATATTCGCCGTCGCCGGGACGATCAGCAGCAGGTCGATCTCTTGTGAAAAATTGATATGGGCGATCGGATCGGGATTTTCAGGATCGTAATCGTCAACAATAACGTGCTTGTCGGTCAAAGCCCGAAACGTCAGCGGCTGGACAAACTCCGTCGCGTGCCGAGTCATCGCGACCGAGACATCGCAATCCGCCTTTTGCAACAGCCGCAAAACCTCAACCGCCTTATAAGCCGCGATCCCGCCCGTCACCCCTAAACCTATGCGATATTTCGCCATAAACAGGATTATTCTACACGAAACCGCAGTCAATTAAAGATTAGAGATGAGATCGTTAAATCGGCGGTCGGCATTGAGCAACTCCACCTCTTCCCGAGCCCAAGGCGAATATCCGTTAGCCGGGTCGGCAACATCCTTAACAAACTGATTCCAACCGATCCATCGGACATCATTGACCTCCGCGGGATTAGGTGCGGGTAGACCGTCTGTAAAACCTACCAGTACAGGGCAAATCTCGTTTTCGACTACACCATCTTTTTCAGCACGATAACGAAAATCCCCCAGGATAACATCGAGTTTGACGCCTTTAATTCCGAGTTCGTATTTGAGGCGTCGTTTCGCTGCGGCTTCAGTAGTTTCGTGCAGCATCACATGGCCGCAGCACGAATTTGACCATACGCCGGGCCATGTTTTTTTGGTTAACGCACGCTGCTGTAACAGGAGTTCGCCTTTTCCATTGAAAAGAAAGATGGAAAATGCCCGGTGGCGTTTTGTGTCGCCGTCGTGAGCCGCGAGTTTTGGTGCGGTGCCGATTGCGTTGTTATCCACATCGACATAGACGATCATGTCGTCAAACGCATAGTGATAACGCAAATAAAACGCCGTCAACATCAAAAGCACAACGATTCCGATAATCACCGGCACCCACATCCCGGAAAAAAAGGCGATCGCCGACCAGAAAAAAATGATAAAAAAAGTGCTCGATATAAGCTGCGCCGGAGCCGGAAGGAGCGGTTTTTTGAACGCCGTAAATATCTCAAGCACGATGCCGCCGATCGCACCCGAAAATAGCCATCCGGCAAAGTTGGACATTGGCACGCCATAAAACGCTCCGCCGCCCTCATAACGCCAAAACCCGATCTTGACCGCTCCCGGATCTAGCACCAGATCAAAAACGACGAGATGATCGGCACAAAATGATCCGAATGCGCGCAACTCACCGACCGCAGCCGTTCACCTCTAACGGATATCGCATATGCGGCCAAAACCAACGGCGTCCAAGCCAGAAAAACGGTCCAAGGCGTTAGGCCAAACAGTCGGTAACCGAGCAACTCGGAATAACCAAAATGCCCATAGGGAAAACCCGTGATCATCGCCGACGTCTCGATCGCGAGGGCCAAAACGCCCAGTATCCCAAACAACAAAACCGCATCACGCCGCCCGAGCCACATCATCGTCGCCCAAAACACGGGTATCGCAAACAAAATGACGTTAACGCCCGACACAAAACGGGCCTCCGGCGGGATGACGACATTCGCCATAAAAAACGCGCCCGTCGCGAGTATCAAGGATCACCCGCCAATGATCAAGTTGAGTTGTGTCGTCAACAAATATCTCAAATTGTTAATTAGTAATTACCAACTTGATAATTAGGCAATAGCTCTAGACTAACCAATTTTATGCACGATCTCCGGTTTCTAATAAAAGTCAGCCGGCCGCGATTTTGGTTCTACATCTTCGGCCCGTATATTGTCGGGCTTGTCGCCGCCGCTGAGTATCCGCAGCAACTGTACAAGCTCACCTATCTCTTATTCGGGATCTATTTCACCTTTCCCGCAAATCTGCTCGTATATGGCGTCAACGATATTTTCGATTACGAGACGGACAAGCTAAACGAAAAAAAGAGCGATTACGAAACCCTCGTCGCCCCGGAACGGCGATCAAAACTTTGGCTCGCGATCTTTGCGGCAAATTTTGCGTTCGTAGATATCCTCTTTCTAGGCAATTGGCCGACGATCATTGCCGGTGCCGCGTTTCTATTTTTCTCGATCTTCTATTCCGCTCCGCCGATACGCGCAAAAGCGAAACCATTTCTCGATTCGGCTTTTAATATCCTTTACGTGATGCCCGGCGTCTTTGCTTATTCGCTGGTCACCGGACAATTTCCGCCTGCGTCGATCGTGATAGCCGCCGGGTGCTGGACCGCCGCGATGCACGCTTATTCTGCGATTCCCGATATCGACGCCGACAAAGCGGCGGGCTTGAAAACTATCGCAACCGTCTGCGGCCCTTATTTCACGCTCGCGATCTGCGCGGTGTTGTACGCGGCTGCGGGCATCATCGCGGCGGAGTATTTAGGCTTTGCCAGTATCACGATTAGTTTTGCCTATGTCCTGCTGATGCTCGCGTCCGCCAGATCTGTCAAAACCGGCACACTTTTCAAATTATACCGCTCATTTCCACTCATTAACGTCGCCGCCGGATTTGTTATTTTCTGGAACATCGCCCTCGATAAATTGCTTTAAAGCGATTCCAGCGGTTCGGCGGACGTAATATTGTGTACGCGTTTATATGCCAGCTCCGCACTTATCAAACAAATCTGTGTACCAATGCCCGGATTGGTCCCGGCTCCGACGTAAAATAGATTTTCGACCTTTTTCGACTTATTTTTGGGCCGAAATATCGCCGTCTGACGCAGCGTGTGGGCTAGCCCAAGGGCCGAGCCTTTGAACGCGTTATAATCAGCGGCAAAATTTTCGACGGTGTAGATGCGTTTGTACTCGATCTTTTCACGCAGGTTCGGCAGGTTCATTTCCTGTTCCATCAAAGCCAAAACGCCGTCGGCGTAGATCTCTTTTTGCTCGACCGTGATCTCAAGATCCGATGCTATCGGCACAAGCACAAACAGGTTCTCTTTTCCCTCAGGAGCAACCGACGGATCGGTCACGCTCGGAGCGCATACATATAATGACGGCTCGTCGGGCAGGCACGGGTCTTTGTAGATCTCGTCAAAATTCTTACGCCAGTCTTCGCTAAACAGCAGATTGTGATGTACGAGGCTCGGCAGCTTTTCCGAAACGCCGAGATACATAATAAATGCCGACGGCGCCATCGTGCGTTTTTGCCAGTATTTTTCGCGATGGGTTTGAAATTGTTCGTCCAGCAATTTTGTCTCGGTGAACCACATATCGGCGTTCGATATGACGAGGTCAGCTTCGATAAATTCACCGCCATCCAATCTCACTCCAACGGCCTTTTTGTCGCGCACAATGATCTTCTCAACCGCCGAATCCGTCCGCAAAACCGCACCGTTTTTCTCGGCAATATTTGCAAGAGCTTTGATCAGCTCATAAAACCCGCCCTGCGGATAGAAAACACCCTGATTAAAATCCATGTGCGACATCAGGTTGTACAGAGCCGGAGCCTCGTAAGGCGAAGTGCCGAGAAAGACCATCGTGTATTCCATCACTTGCTGCAATTTTTTCGAGGTGAAAAATTTCGAGACAAAACGATGCATCGTCGAAAAAACCGACAGCTTTTGCCCCTCGGTCATCACCCGCTTATTGAAAAAATCCCAGATGCGGTCATAGTTTTTGAACATGAAACTCTGCGTCGCGACCTCATACTGATACTTTGATTGCTTGAGATACGCACGCAGCTTTTCGCCCGCTCCGGGCTCGATCGCTTCGAATGTGGCGGTGTCTTTTTCTATGTCCGAGTTGATATCAAGCGGATCACCGTTGTTTCTGAAAAAGATCCGGTACGACGGCGAGAGACGCTTTAGCTCGAGATGATCCTCGACCCGCTCGCCGACGAGGTTAAAATAATGCTCAAAAATATCGGGTGCGAGATACCACGACGGCCCCATGTCAAACTTAAAACCGTCATGTTCAAAAATATTCGCCCGCCCGCCGAGATTGGCATTTTTCTCGACCACGGTCACTTCGTAGCCTTTGCGGGCAAAAAGACCGGCGGCCCCAAGACCGCCGATCCCCGCCCCGATAATGACAACCTTTTTATTCATAGACACCGACCAGTGCTTTCATCGACAGCCACAGTTTTTGCCGAAAATTTGTCCGCACCCGGCCGAGGTACACATTATAGTTTGCACGCTCGATTTGTCTTAATATGGCCTTGTAAAGGACGTAAGAAACCCGAACCGCCAACCGCCCACGCCACGCAAGCATCGGTATGCCGGGCAAAGCCTCACGATAGACCTCGCGATTGCGTTCGATCTGAAACTTAATGAAATCGACAAACCGTTCGTCGTTTACTCGATTAGCTATATCATCTGACGTGAGCCCAAACCGCCGCAATTCGTCTTGCGGCATATAAACACGGCCCAGGTTCTCATAGTCCTCGCGGATATCACGCAGAAAATTGGTCAGCTGAAATGCGTAGCCGAGTTTGATCGCGAAAGGAAACGCGGCCTCGGACGAAAATCCAACGATCCGCGTCACCATCAAACCGATGACGCCCGCCGAACCGTACATATAATCTTCTAGCTCGGCGTAGTTTTCATACGTAAACTTTTCCTCGTCCATAAACATCGACCGCAGAAAAGCCTCGCCGACCTCGACCGAGATCTTGTATTTATGGAACGTATGGACGATAGCGTTCATCACCGCATCAGAACTGCCGCCGACCGCCATCGCGGCCAGCCAACTCTGCCGCCATTCGGAGAGTTTGCAAGCGTTTCTTCTTTTGAACCTTTACCCGGATCGTCAACGATCTCGTCGGGAATGCGCGCAAATGCATAGACGGCATAGATCCCATCTCGCGTCTCACGCGGAAAAAACTGGGTGGCAAAATAAAAACTCGTCCCGTATTTACGCGTGATCGCCTTACATTCCTGCAAACCTTGGTCGATCAGTTTCGTGTCCTCTTGTCTTGAATCTAGCAACATTGGTTTAATTTCACCGACGACCTACCGCCGGTTTTTCACAATAATATAGAACTAAACCACTTGTATTCGGACGTGCCGCCAAACTGGATTCACTTTTATTCAGTGTCGTCCCGCGTGCTACAATCGGGTTCACTGCTTTATGCCTATACCTACTACCATATCATCAAAGTCCATTCACAAGGGCCGTATCTTTGACCTCCGCGTCGACAAGATCCGCGAAGGCGACGTCGAATACGAGCGTGAGATCGTCGCACATAACGGTAGTGCAGTCATCGTGCCGGTATTTGAGGATATGAAGGTCGCTCTCGTCCGTCAGTATCGTCATGCGGCGGGCAAATATCTGCTGGAGATACCGGCGGGGACGCTGGAGCTTGGCGAAGATCCGCGAACCGGAGCGATCCGCGAACTCGAAGAAGAGATCGGCGTCACTGCCACCAGCGTGGAAAAGCTGTGCGAATTTTACATCTCGCCCGGATTTCTGACCGAAAAGATGTATGTCTATGTCGCAACCGGCTTGACCGAAACATCACAAAATCTCGACGCAGATGAGTTTATCGAGATCGAACGCCTCTCATTTCCCGACATTTTCAACCGCATCCGCTCCGGCGAGATCGAAGACGCCAAAACCATCGCCGGCACCACCCTCGCCGGTTCGCGTTTTGGCTTCACGCTTTAACGCCGTATCCACTTGACCTCTACTTCCGTTTTCGATATTCTATGCGTTCGCATTTTTGCGGATATTTCTATCAGTGTGTGTGTGAATATGAGTACTACTTACTTTCCTAGCGGAAAAGGTTTAGCAGAAAATCGCAAATGGCTCGTCGTTGATGCCAAAGGCAAAACGGTCGGACGTCTGGCAACTGAGGTTGCACGGATCCTGTCGGGTAAGAACAATCCGGCGTGGACGCCGTTCCTCGATATGGGTGACCACTGTGTCGTCATCAACGCCCGTCACGCCAAGTTTACGGGTGCAAAGAACGACCAAAAGATCTATTACCGTCACACGCTGTATCCCGGCGGTCTGCGTGAGACGACGGTCAAAGAAATGTTTGAGACCAAGCCTGAAAAGGTCATCGAGCTCGCCGTCAAAGGCATGCTGCCGAAAACCAAACTGGGCAAAGGCAATGGGCAAGAAATTAAAAGTGTACGCGGATGCTGAGCACAGACACATCGCTCAGAAACCGGAAACGAGAGAATTATAGTTGTCAGTAGTCGGTTGTCAGTTGTCGGAAAGATCCTGCAACTGACAACTGACCACCGACAACCGACAACTACAAAGTTTTATGGCTGATATTCAATATTACGGCACGGGCCGCAGAAAAACTTCGACAGCACGCGTTTATCTTCGTCCGGGCAGCGGCAAGATCCTTGTCAACAAACGCGATTTCGACACCTATTTCCCTAACGAAGCGTTGCAGATGATCATTCGTCAGCCGCTGCGTTTGACGGAAACTGTCGAGCAATTCGACATTTTGGTCAACGTCGATGGCGGCGGACAGGCCGGACAAGCCGGTGCGGTTCGTCACGGCATCACGCGTGCATTGATGGAATTTAACGCTGACCTGCGTCCCGCTTTGAAAAAAGCAGGCCTCGTCACACGCGACCCGCGTCAGAAAGAACGTAAGAAATACGGGCAGAAAGGTGCCCGTGCGAGATTCCAGTTCTCGAAACGTTAATGTGTTTTGGTTCGTTGTTTGCCAGAGTTGTTCGACAACGACGAGGCACTCTGATCAAATCCATCTGCAGGCTCCTTTGGTTAACAGCCGCGGCGAGTACATAAACCAAGGAGAATAAAGTTTTGGCAACAGTTACGATGAAAGAACTTCTCGAAGCAGGAGTTCACTTTGGCCACCAGGTTCGCCGTTGGAATCCGAAGATGAAAGAATACATCTTTGGCGAACGCAACGGCATTTATATTATTGATCTGCAGAAAACGCAGAAACTTTTCCGCGACGCTCTGAATTATGTGACGGAATCGCTCACCGAGCGGCCGAAGCAGAAAGTGCTGTTTGTCGGCACCAAGCGTCAGGCACAGGAGGCCATTAAGGAAGAGGCCGAACGCTGCGGACAGTTTTACGTCAACAACCGTTGGCTCGGCGGCTTGCTCACCAACTACGGCACCGTCCAAAAATCGATCCAAAAGCTCAAAGATATCGAAACGATGCGCGAAGACGGCCGTTTTGAGATGCTCACCAAAAAAGAGCGTCTCGGACTCGACCGTCAGTACGAGAGCCTGATGAAGAATCTCGCCGGCATCAAAGATATGAACGGCATGCCGGACATGATGTTTATCATCGACGTCCGCAAAGAAGATATCGCCATCAAGGAAGCAAATCGTCTCGACATCCCTATCGTCGCGGTCGTTGATACAAATTGCTCGCCTGAGGGCATCGATCATGTCATCCCGGGTAACGACGACGCTCTGCGTGCGATCCGTCTATTTGCCTCGCGTATCGCTGATGCGATCATCGAAGGCAAACAGGTCGGAACGGAAGGCAGCCAGATGATAGCTGACGATGCCGAAGCAGTCGAAGGCGAGGCACCAGTTGCCGAGACCGAGATCGCTCTGACGTCAATTCCTAAGGAATACCTTAGCGAAGACGAAAAAGCTGAGATCGAATCCGCTGAGATCCCCGAAGAAGAGGAAGAAGCTGACGATGTGGTCGAAGCTGAGGGGCGCCGGAAGCTGCGCCGGAAGCTGCGGCGGCCGAGACGGCGACGCAGCTGCCGAGGCTCCGAACCGGACCGGTTGACGGAACCGAAGAAAAAACGGAAGAGAGCACCGAAGCAACCGCTAGCTAAGCACATTTTTTATTTTTTTCGAAGCGTGGCTCGTTTTCCGATGACGGTAAATTGGCTACGCTTTTTTTATAGACAGAAATTATATTTACGTTTTATTGGAGTTAAGTTATGGCAGAAGTAACAGCAAGTGCAGTAAAATCACTGCGTGAAAAATCGGGTGCGGGTATGATCGATTGTAAAACCGCCCTCGTCGAAGCAAATGGCGACGAGAATGCGGCAATGGATCTGCTCCGCAAAAAAGGTATGGCACAGGCCGGCAAAAAAGCCGGACGCGTGACCGCCGAGGGTGCGGTCGGTTCGTACATCCACATGGGCGGCAAGGTCGGCGTGCTCGTCGAGATCAATTGCGAGAGCGATTTTGTCTCGCGCGGCGACGAATTTCAACAGCTCGTCAAAGACGTCGCGATGCACATCGCCGCGACCGATCCGCGCTACACTAATCGCGAAGACGTACCCGCCAGCGATCTCGACAAAGAGCGCGAGATCCTGATGGAACAGCTCAAAAATGATCCGAAAAACGCCGGCAAGCCCGACGAAGTTCTGACAAAGATCATCGAGGGCCGTCTCAACAAGTTTTACGAGGACAACGTCTTGGTCGATCAGCCGTTCGTCAAAGATCCGTCGAAAACCGTCGGTGAGCTTGTTTCGGAAAAGGTCGCTTCGATCAAAGAAAACATCTCGATCCGCCGCTTTTCGCGTTATAAAATGGGCGAAGGCATCGAAAAGAAATCTGACGATTTCGCCGCCGAAGTCGCATCGATGGTTGGTTAATTTAGTCCAGAGTTGAGTCCAAGGGCCGAGTAAAGATTTCAGGACTTCTCAACGAAACCCATGAAACTCAACGGACTTATAAGATGACGCCAAAATTCAAACGCATTCTCTTAAAACTATCAGGCGAAGCCCTGATGGGCGATCAGAATTACGGCATCGATACAAAGGTTGCCGAGGCTCTGGCACAGGAGATCAAGACCGTTTATGATCTCGGCGTTGAGATCGCGATCGTGGTTGGCGGCGGCAATATCTTTCGCGGCGTGTCTGAGTCGGCTGGTAATATGGACCGTGCGGCGGCCGATTATATCGGTATGCTCGCGACGGTCATGAACGCCGTCGTGCTGCAGGACGCTCTCGAAAAGCCGGGTGTTTACACGCGGGCGATGTCGGCGCTCGACATTCCGCAGCTTGCCGAGCCGTTCATCCGCAGGCGTGCGATTCGCCATCTTGAGAAAAAGCGTGTTGTCATCTTTGCCGCGGGAACCGGCAATCCGTTTTTTACGACCGACTCGGCAGCGGCCCTGCGTGCGGCTGAAATGAAGGTCGATGTCATCTTCAAAGCGACAAAAGTCGACGGCATTTACGATTCCGACCCGGTAAAAAATCCTGATGCCGTGCGGTTCGACACCATCACATATCAGGAAGTGCTTGAAAAACAGCTAAAGGTAATGGACGCCTCGGCGATCTCGCTCTGCATGGACAACGACCTGCCGATCATGGTCTTTAACATGCGCGAGTCGGGCAACATAGTCAAAGCCGTCGGCGGCGACCTCTCGATCGGAACATTAGTTAGTAACCAGTAGTAGGTAGTCAGTAGCAAGTAGTTTAGAACTAGTGCCCAATACCAACTGACGCGATCAACCTACCATCTACCGACTACTGACTACTAACTACAAAGCTTATGAGCGTACAAGACATCATCAAAGAAACCGGTCCTAAGATGGACCACGTGGTCGAGGATTTCAAACGCAAGCTGTCCAACATCCGCACCGGGCGTGCGACCGCGGGGCTGCTTGACGTAATTTCTGTCGATTATTACGGCACACCGACGCCGCTCAATCAGATGGCGTCCGTCACCGTGCCTGAGGCCCAGACCATCATGGTCCAGCCGTGGGACGCGACCGCTATGCCCGCTATCGAAAAAGCGATCATGGCCGCAAACCTCGGTTTTAACCCGTCAAACGACGGCAAGATCATCCGCCTGACCGTTCCCGCTCTCAACGAAGAGCGTCGCAAACTGTTTGCCAAACAGGTCCACGAGATCGCCGAAGAACACCGCATCGCCATCCGCAACGTCCGCCAGCGTTCAAACGACACGCTCAAGAAAATGCTCAAGGACAAAGAGATCTCCGAAGACGACGAACGCGGCGGCCTCGACGACGTCCAAAAACTAACCAACACCTACATCGCCAAGATCGACGAGCTCAGCAAGAACAAAGAACACGAGTGTTTAGTTAAATTTCAAGATCTCAAATTTCAAATTTTCCAAATCCGAAAGTAAACAGGCCATGAGCACAATGTTCGCGGCCTTTTATTATGAATAAAATTGCTT